>NZ_JBHXIZ010000006.1:0-256572 GCF_042723305.1 Paenibacillus sp. NPDC058367 | reverse complement strand
CCAACCAATGATCCGTGGACGCTGGTTTGGGGAGATGAATTCAATGAAGGAAGCATTGATCCTACGAAATGGACCTATGACCTTGGAGATGGTTCGCAATTTAACAATCCAGGTTGGGGCAACAACGAGAAGCAATGGTATTCAAGTGATGAGAAGAACGCAAAGGTACAGGATGGTAATCTAGTGATTACCGCGCGTAAAGAAGCAGTAAGTGGCAAGGAGTACACTTCTTCGCGACTTAAAACGAAAGGTCTGTTTAGCAAGAAATATGGGAAATTCGAGATTCGGGCTAAAGCGCCTACCGGAAAAGGGTACTGGCCAGCGATCTGGATGCTGCCGGAGAACTACGAGTACGGAAATTGGGCTTCCTCTGGTGAGCTTGATATTATGGAGGGCTGGGGCAGCCGTCCTAATACGGTAGCGGGTACCATTCATTACGGCGGCGAATGGCCTAACAATGTATACTCTGGCAAAGAGTACGTGTTCCCGGAAGGCTCCACGATAGAACAATTCCATACGTACTCCATTGAGTGGGAACCGGGAGAAATTCGCTGGTATGTAGATGGTGAGCTGTTCTTGACCAAAAATGACTGGTACAGCATCAGCAATGGCCAGCCTGCGAATAATGCTTATCCAGCACCGTTCAATCAGGAGTTCCACCTGCTGTTAAATCTGGCTGTCGGCGGCAACTTCGATGGTGATCCAACACCAGAAACCGTGTTTCCAAAATCGATGCAGGTTGATTATGTCAGAGTCTATGAACTGACAGGCCGAGAGTATCGTGAGCCGGTACCAGTTACGCTGGATAAGGAGCCTTACTTGGAAGGCTCAAAGCTAGCACTTCCTGACGGAAACCTTGTCTATAACAACAACTTCACGGAGCAGGTTCCGGGAGATGATGGAATGGGCATACCGAATACTTCACACTGGGTTTTGTTTAAAGAACCAGGAGCTGATGCTACAGTTTCCACTGTACCGATTGGAGGACACAACTTCCTAAAGGTAAATATCAGTAATGCTGGGGGCAATGCCTATTCCGTTCAACCTCAAGCGATTGTATCCGTTGCTAAAGGTAGATTCTATAAGCTCAGCTTCGATGCCAAAACAGATGTGTCACGTAATATTAGTGTTAAATTAACGGGGGGAGAATCACGTGGCTTTGCGGCTTATTCTCCAGCGCTTAAGGCAGAGCTGACCTCCGAGATGTCCCATTACGAAACGATGTTTCAAATGAAGGACAACTCTGACATTGCAGCACGGATAGAGTTCAATATGGGAACTAACGCTTCACCAGTTTGGTTAGGTAATGTCCGTCTGGAAGAGGTAGATAGTATTCCTTTTGATCATGATGGAATAAAAACACCGCTCGGTAGCGGTAATCATCTGTACAATGGCACTTTCGATCTTGGTGAGCCCAATCGGATGAGCTATTGGCACGTAGAAACAGCCAATGGTACAACGTCCACTGCCAATGTAGATGATACAGGAAAGCTGAATCTGCAGATTGGCGGCAGCGGAAGTGGCGAAGTTCGGTTGCTTCAGAAGGGAATTCAGCTCATACAGGGCCAAGATTATGAGCTTACCTTTAATGCTGCAGTATCCTCTGCACGTACTGCCACAGTTCAGCTTCTTGGAAAAGACGGCAGCGTACATGCGCAGCAGTCAGTTAATTTAGCCCAAGGTGAACAACAAATAAAAGCAGTCTTCACCAACCTTGCAGGTACAACGGATCATGAGGGACAATTTGTGTTACTTCTGAACGGTGCTACCGATACAGTCATCTTGGATAACTTCAAGTTGCTGCGCACGAGCTTTTATTATGATCCATCACTTGTCTACTACCCGCTTGTGAATGGTGAATTCAACACTGAATTTCATGCCTGGGATCGGCTGTTGACGGAGCAGGGCGGACAGAGCACTGCTACTGCTACAGATGGAACAGCGAAGTTTAACATTACGAATACGGGTAGCCAGCCATATTCCGTGATGTTGTTTCAAAATAACTTGAAAGCTGCAAGCGGAATAGATTATGTGCTAGAGTTTGATGCCAGTTCAACCATTGCCCGAAAAATCGGTGTGAATGTTGAAAATGCGTCTTATCAGGCTTCGTTTACAAAAATTGTAGAGCTCACACCAGCAACGAATCATTACACATTCGAATTCCGTCAAGGCAGTAAGGATACATTGTCACTTAAATTCCTGCTTGGAAAGGTTGAGGGAATTAGTATTCCTCAAAGCCATGATATTATCATCGATAATGTGAAATTTGAAATCAAAAATGCACCGGCCAAACCGCAGGAATTACTAAGCGATAGCAGCAATAACAGAGTTTCGCAGCCGATTGAGCTAACCTTCATAGACCATGAGGATTGGAGAAAGAAAATCATTGCAGTGAAGGTTAATGGTATAACACTTGAAACCGAACAGTACACCATTGAGCCTGGAAAAATCACAATCGATGCAGCAGTATTTCCATCCGAGGGCAGCTATACAATCACTGTAGAAGCTGACCATTACGCAAATGGATCTGTGCTTCAGACGATACTTGCTAACGATAACAATCTAGTCATAAATGGCTCGTTCGGCAGTGGTAAGACGGGTTGGTCTACATGGTCTGGAGAAGGTGGTGTTTCTGCGTTTGAGGTAAAGGATGGCGTGGCAGAAATCTTGATTACGTCAGCAGGATGGGAGGCGTGGCATACACAATTTTACCAAGAGGGTATCCCACTGGAAGGCGGAAAAACGTATGAGGTGAGCTTTAAGGCGAAATCAACGGTTCCGCGGCAGATCATCCTAGAATACTCCAATACTTCTGCAGCTTCCGCTCAAGCTAAGTTTGATATTACTGCCGATTGGGCAACGTATGGCGCACAATTTAAGGTGTCCAACAGCAATCCGCTGAAGCTGAATTATCTGATCGGCAAATCGCTGGGCACTGATTCTACGGCTAACAGTACGCCACATACGATTTCTTTTGACGATATTGTGGTCCGGGAGGTACAAGGTGGTCCGCCAGTGAACCCACCAAGCGGTACGCTGGATAATGGAACCTTTGATGTGGATTCTAAAGGGTGGAGCCAGTATTTTGATGGAACTGGATCTGCTGCTGTAAAAGATGGGGAATTTGCGATAGATCTGACGGGCACAGGGCAAGCTGCTTACAGCGCACAAGTGGATTATGAAAACCTGAAGCTTATTCAGGGAAAGACGTATACCTTGAAGTTTAAGGCCCGTTCTACGGTAAACCGTAATATTCAGGTAGCTGTGGAGCATAAAGGCGGGGATTACAACAAATATATGGAAGCTGAGCTTATAGCTTTGACCCAAAGTATGAAAGAATTCAGCTACACATTTACCATGAACGGTGCGACAGACGCAGGGGCTCATTTGGTATTTTTACTAGGGCTTATTGATGGAAACAGTACGGAGACGAATAATGAAATTAGTGCGGGCAGCACGATCTATTTGGATGATGTAAGCTTAATCGAAGGTTAAACGAAAAAAACGGCAGTGTTTTCCTTTTTACAGGAGCACTGTCGTTTTTTGTTTTGGGATTAAGATTCTTCTTTAGGGATAAATTCGAAGATCTTACCATTCTCAAAGGATTCTATTAATTTTAGCAACCAGCGGTAGTAATTAATGGATTCGGTAATCTTCTCTTCATCTGTATTTAAGAGCTGCATAAGTTTACTATCGTCACTATATTCTTTTTTCATATCGTTAATTTCTGCAAGTGATTTCGCTAGTGAGATCATATTTCCTTCGACGGCTTTTCTCCATTTAATAGAGAAGTAATCACTGAAGTTCTGATGCCAGTCAGGCACAGTGGTAAACAGGTCTTTGCGAGTCCCTCTCCCCCAAACTTTATCGATCATTTTCAGATCTAGGAGGGTACGGACTCCCGTACTCATGGACGTTTTGCTCATTCCCATTGTTTTGCTAAGCTCGTCCAGTGTCACTGGACCTTGATTGAAATACATATAACCGTATAAATGCCCAATGGATAAAGTGATGCCGTATAGGTCCATATTTTTACCGATAGAGTCTATCACGCGTTCACGGGCCTTACTAATCTTCTCTATTTGTTCGGGTGTTAACCCTTCTAAATCGTTCATGATGTCCCTCCTGAGGAATAGGTCGATAGACTGCTGCAACCTTATACAATGTATTGTAATCAAATCCCCCTCCATAAGTAAAGAAATCATGAAGAAAGGAATTTGGTGTAAAACAGAGTATTCTATACATAAAGTACGTAAAGTTAAAACTGTACACTAAATTTTATCCGTATATGGTGTTTGCATGAATTTTCAATAGTCCGGTACACTACTATAAGTGAACTAAACCCGGATATATTTTCGGGAGAAGGAGGACGGCATGGCTATTATAGAGGTGAAAAAGCTAACCAAAGTATTCGGTCATGATGCGGGAAAGGCGATTCCATTATTAGAGCAAGGGTGGTCAAAGGAAAAGATCGCTCAGGAATTAAAGTTGACGGTCGGAGTCAACAAAGCCGAATTCAGCATTGAAGAAGGAGAAATATTCGTAATTATGGGATTGTCCGGCAGCGGTAAGTCAACGTTGGTTCGTTTGTTGAACCGTTTGATTGAGCCTACAGGGGGACAAGTCCTTTTTAAAGGAAAAGACGTCGTGAAAATGAACCCGGAGGAGCTTCGGCAATTTCGGCGCAAGAACATCGGCATGGTGTTTCAGAAGTTCGCATTGTTTCCACACCGGACGGTATTGGAGAATGCGGAATACGGACTTGAGGTTCAGGGCGTAGATAAAAAGAAGAGAACTGAACGGGCCATGGAGGCATTGCATCTAGTGGGTCTAAAGGGATGGGAGAATCATCGCCCGGATCAACTCAGCGGAGGGATGCAGCAGCGTGTGGGACTAGCAAGAGGACTTGCTAATGACCCAGATATCCTGCTCATGGACGAAGCCTTTAGTGCACTAGATCCGCTGATCCGTAAAGACATGCAGCAGGAGCTGCTGGAATTGCAGTCCAGAGTGAAGAAGACGATTGTGTTCATCACTCATGATCTAGACGAAGCCCTGCGGATTGGTGATCGGATTGCATTGATGAAAGACGGTGTTATCGTGCAGATTGGTACGCCGGAAGAGATTCTCATTCAACCTGCCAATAAATATGTAGAGCGGTTCGTGGAGGATGTGGACTTGTCCAAGGTGCTAACAGCAGCTCATGTGATGCGGCAACCGGAAACGGTTAGACCTGAGCGTGGACCTCGGGTAGCACTTCAATTAATGCGTGATAGCGGCATATTCAGCTTGTATGTGGTAGACAAAGAAAACAAGCTCTTGGGTGTTATTACAGCTGAGGACGCAGCACAGGCACTAAAGGATAATAAATCCATCCTAGAGGTTACACGGCGGGAGATCCCTCGTGTATATCCAGAAACACTGCTCAATGATTTCTTTGAACTAATATCTGAGACACATTTGCCTGTAGCCGTCGTAGATGAAGCGGATAAATTAAAAGGCATTGTGATTAAGGGAGCCGTTCTTTCCGCACTCGCGGGTAACGCGGTACCGGAAGGAGAAGGATCTTAATGGACATTCCAAAACTGCCTTTAGGAAAGGCCCTCGAGTGGTTGGAAAACTGGCTAACTACGTATTGTGGCCCCTTGTTTGACTTTATCGCTACAATAATCGGTGGAATGGTTTCTGCAATTGAAGGTGCGCTGACCTTCCTGCCTGCATTAGTGCTTATCGTACTTATTGCAGCTTTGTCTTATTGGATTGGGAAATGGCGCATGGCTTTATTTGCGGTAATCGGACTGCTCTTAATCGATAATCTCGGATTATGGGGACCTTCGATGCAATCTTTAGCCCTTGTTCTAACCGCCTCGATATTGGCTGTAGTAATCGGCGTACCGATTGGTATTTTGTGTGCGCAGAGAAATGCGGTTAGAAATACAGTTACGCCTATTTTGGACTTTATGCAGACGATGCCGGCATTTGTGTATTTATTGCCAGCGGTATCTTTTTTCTCACTTGGGGTAGTTCCAGGTGTAATTGCATCGATCATCTTTGCGATTCCACCGACAATTCGTTTGACCAATCTCGGTATTCGTCAAGTTTCAGAGGAGTTAGTTGAAGCAGCTGATGCTTTCGGTTCAACACCAACTCAGAAGCTGGTTAAATTGCAGCTGCCGATCGCACTGCCAACGATTATGGCAGGCGTCAATCAGACGATTATGTTATCACTCTCGATGGTTGTCATCTCATCTATGATCGGTGCGCAAGGTGTAGGTGCCTATGTATACCGCGCGGTATCGCAGGCTAAGACAGGAGATGGGTTCGAGGCGGGGATTGCTATCGTTATTATAGCTATTCTACTCGACCGTTTAACGCAGAACGCACTAAAACCAAAACAGAGATAGGGGTTTTAAATAGATATGAAGAAAAAAAATATAGGTATATTCCTGTTAGTGATTATGATGATTACTGTTATTGCCGGATGTTCATCCACTAGTAAAGAAAAAGTGAAATTGGCATATGTGGCATGGGATTCCGAAATTGCGAGTACTTATGTTGTTAAAGAAGTACTTGAAACTAAGCTTGGAGCTACCGTTGAAATGCTACAGGTAGATGCAGGCCCAATGTGGGCAGGGGTTGCTGATGGTAGTGCGGATGCTATGGTCGCAGCTTGGCTACCAAGCACGCATGCAGCTTATTTAGAGAAGTATGGTTCGAAAATCGAAGATTTAGGTGCTAATTTGAACGGAACTAAAGTTGGTTTAGCGGTTCCAGCGTACATGGATATTAATTCTATTGAAGACTTGAAGAACAGTGACCTGGCAGGTAAATTGAGCAATCGAATTATCGGAATTGAGCCTGGTGCTGGTATTATGACGACGACTGAAAAGGCTATTGCGGAATATGGTCTTAGTGAATATACGCTTCTAGAAAGTTCATCGGCAGCGATGGCTCAGGAGCTGCAAAAAGCCTATGACAACAACGAGCCTATCGTTGTAACGGGTTGGACACCACACTGGATGTTCGCCAATATGGACCTGAAATATCTGGAAGATCCAAAAGGTGTATATGGTGCGGATGAGCAAATCCATACGATGGTTCGTCAAGGTCTGAAAGAAGACATGCCGAATGTCTATAAGTTCTTGGATCAATTCGAGTGGACATCAGAAGACATGGCGAAAGTAATGGTTGAGGTTCAAGGTGGGAAGTCACCAGAAGAAGCTGCTAAAACTTGGGTAGAAAACAACCCGGATAAAGTGAATGCGTGGATTCAAGGTGTGGAATTGTAAGTAGATAGAATTCTGTGGTATGATGTGAAGAATCAATGGATTACAAAAGTGTAACTTGTACGCTAACCACTGTTCTTTACAAATGCACTTCATAAGCAAAATCATTCAATAAAACACCCCGGAAGGGGTGTTTTTCTTGGGAATATAAGCAAAGTATTCAAAGGAATATCTATACTTTGCATATATTTTAATGCTCACACTTATGCTTTAGCGAAGTAAATCAGGAGGCAGCTGCTGCAAGGAGTCAAGAGAGGAGACTGCTTCATGACAGAGACCATAAATACCTGGATAGATTGGCTGCTGCAAACGCTTGGCCTTAGTGGACCCTCTATTTTATTTGTGACGATTCCATTGGCGCTGTTGCAGAGTATATTAGGATTTTTTCCGTTCGTAATTTTGATTGTCCTCCATGTGTCAGTATTTAACGTTATTGGAGGTATGATAATTAGTTGGCTGGCTTGTAATCTGGGTGGAATACTGATGTACTTCCTCATTCGACGATACCTTTACAATTGGTTTGATCGAAAATGGAGGTCCAAGCTGAAAAGGTATGACAAATGGCAGCGTTACTTGGACCGATATGGAATTTGGACGCTGGTCCTTCTACGTACGATTCCCATTATTCCGAACAATGTAATCAATTTTATGTCCGCTGTTTCACCGATAAAAGCATCATCTTTTATTTGGGGAACCGTGCTTGGGAATCTGTCTTACATTTGGCTATTCGGTACGATCGGCTCAAGTCTAATTGTCCCTAGGGAAGAATGGAATGGATATATTACTTGGTATGCCGTGTTTATCGCTATTCTAATCGGTATCTTTATACGGCGGCACTGGGACCATCTACAGGAAGATAAACGGAGTAGAATGCACTAATATTAATTGATCATCAAATAAATGAAGAACGTTTCTTTGGCATTATCCGCCGGAGGGAACGTTCTTCTTTTTTGTCTTCTTTCCGAATACCTTAAACTAAGTGGAGGTGGCTTGACCTCTACGTAAGGTGGGAGGGACTATCGCAATGGGGAGATTAAGAAAATGGGGGAACCGAGGGCTAAGATTACCTGATCTAGGTCAGCTTCGGCTGCCAAAAATAAATGGGGGCGGGACGCCGAGGTTCTCTGGAAGAAGCTCCGCGTTCAAGTCAAAACCTAGTAGGGCAGCGGCAAGACCACAGAGTGCACGCTTTGAAGCTAAGCGAAGTAGAAGTCATATGAGATCATCCAGTAGGGCAGAGAGAAAGATGACCGTTTCCGGCGGAAACACGCGTAAGCCAAGAAGCCGGCGCAAATTTTGGTTGATTGCATCCTTGGTATTGATTGTGCTTGTGCTACAAGCACTGCGATACGTGGAGCTGCACATGAAGCCACCTATCTTGCATTTAGCGCAAATTCGTGTGAAGCAAATCGCAACAGAGTCGATAAATAAAGCGATTACTTCACAAGTTGCGAACGGAGGAAATGCGGAGGAACTAATTGATTGGAAGACCGATAAGAACGGGAAAATATCAGGCTTTATGTTGAACTATGCGGAGCATATGCGTATTACTTCGCAAGCAGCAGAGGTAATCCAGACCACGTTGCAGGATTTGCATAATCAGACAGAATATATTCCGCTCGGTCAGGCACTAGGTAGTCCTCTCATTGCCTCTTATGGACCTGATATCCCGATCAAGATTGAACCGCAAGGTGCTGTTAAGGTTGAACTCAGCACTCGCCAGCAAAATGCCGGAATTAATATGATTTTAGTTGAGGTCTATATCCATATTGTTACGGAGGTAGCGGTGGTTATTCCTTTTGACATGGAGCCCCAAGTAGTGGATACGGAAATTCCTGTGTCATATTTGATGGTCGTCGGAGACGTGCCTATGTATTACTACGATAATCAGGGTCAGCCTGTCGGAGCTAATGGCAGCAGTGCCCCGGGAATTGCTATTCCTGCACCATCTGTAAGTGGAGATAAAAATGGAGTATCAGATCAGAGCAAGGATACCCCTGGGAATAGCCAAGAGGATAGCAATTCATCACCAGCTGCACCCAATTCTTCGAATACAGGCGCAGCTCATACAGAAGAAGGCGGCAAAGGTGTAAATGGAGGGAATTAAGGGATATCGTGCTTAACCGCTCATAGACTATAGGTAGAGTTGCTTTAAATAAATGGAGCGTGAGTCCTAATGTCACATGAATCGCTGAATATGGAACGCTTGGCAGGGAGATATGGTTTCCTTGAACGTGCCGGACTTCTACCCTTGCCTAGTGAAGATGGGATTTCTATTGTAGTTGAGCTTAGCCGTATGGAATGTGCCAGGGTCTGTTTACCCCTGCTGCTGCGCCACTCAGGAGTGGCTGTGCGCATTATTGCTGTTTCAATGACGCCCGATTTCCCCATGGAGGTATTAGCAAGACAGTTCTCGCCAGAGGAACCAGTGCTCTTCCTACCCTATGAGAAGGAGGAGTATATGCCCAACCTAGCTCTGGCACATATCGAGACCACCTTTGCTGTTCTGCTTGAAGATTCGATTATGGTATCGCCTGGCTGGTTAAGCGAGTTAATGTGGGCTTCCTTTGATGATGCTTCCGTTAGAGTCATTGCTCCGCGTTCTTCTACCGAGAGGGGAGAAGGGAAGAAACGGCTTCACTTTGGTACTCATCATGAATTAGCTGAGCATGTAAGCTACAGTCTTGGGCGGTATCAAGGCGAATGGCGCGAGGTGGAAGTGCTAACCGGATCTTGTCTTCTATTCACTAAGGAATTGATTCAGCGAATTGGCGGCTTTGACACCTCGCTTCAAGCGCGGCATCTCATGATAGCTGACTGGTGTCTCCGAGCGCGGCAGATTGGAGCGAAACTGGCACTGAGTGAAGCTGTGTATGTTCATGCTATCCAGTCACTGGATAGATACCTGAGAACGAAGGACGAATCCAAACAGACGAATGGCTGGCAGACATACTACAAGAAATGGGCACTTGAAAGCGGGATAGAGAACGAAGGACTTTTAGTACCGCCTACTGAATCCCTAAAATTTCCACAGCCGGTTATACCATTGGGCAGGATATCCTTAGCTTCTCCGTTGGTAACGGCCATAGTGTATTGTGATGAAGCTTGGGATTGTGATGAGCTGAAGGAGCAATGGATAGCTGCACGGGAGCAGCAGAGCTACAAGTATATTCGCTGGATTTGGATCAGAGATACTTTGGTGGACGCTGCTCCTGAGTTTCCGGTTAGCGAACATGATGTAGTGATAACGGTTCATGGTGAGGATGTATGGCTACGGACGTTAAAGAACGCATCTGCATTATATGAGAGTGAGATCATTCTGTATTTGTCCACTTCTATTCAATATGAGAAACAGTATATTGAGCGGGTGGTGAAGGCCATAACCCAAGGCTCCGCTGATCTGATCGTAAGTTTATCGACTGAAATGGAGGAAGCGGGGGTTCATTTGCTTGCAGGGGGAGATTCAGTGCTCACGCTACCTCTTGAACGTGTTGCTTACAAAGGAGGGATCGTGCCTGGGATGATTAGCAATAGGAAGTTTACTTCCCGTCAATTGCTGCTTCACCCTAATGCCTCTCTGGTAATAGGCTATATTGGGGATTTGTCCGATTCCAAGGAGGCACACCCATGAAATATTTAATTCTAAGCGGAGGTTCTTGGGAGGACTACGAATATAAAAGATTGCTAGAGCTTCTTCCCGACCGGGAAGGGGTCTGCTTTGCTGGACGAATGACCAGTGAGCAGCAGACTAACAATCAGATTAGGGCAGTTGCGGCTGCAGATATTTATTCTTTGAACATGAAGCAATACACGATTCTTGTCTCTTCTCCTTATTGGCTCACAGAGGTTCTCTCCTTGCAGGCAGCTTATGTAGTGGCTCTGCTAGAACGTTGCCCGGAAGATGAAAAGAAGTGGTTATGGGATAAATACAGCGGTTTGCTTGGCGCAAAGGCTGATCTTGTAGCCACCCGATCTGAACGGATATATCTAGAGCAGAGCCTACGCAGGGAAGGTGTGCTCTATCTCGCCGGGGATCAGCAGGAATCCTATGGAGTTACCTTTCAGGGAGATCGGCTATATTTTCTTACGGATTATGAGGTGCTGTGGAGGAAGGCCATAGTGAACTTGTGGCAGGATTCAACGATATCACCTGCTGATTGGGTTACTATACAGCTTGAGTTGCGGGCGGACTATTACATTTCCATGTGTGCTAAGCTGCCCAGTCAACCTGTTGTACATTACTTGGCAGCTTCCTATCTGTACTTGTTGGGGGATTCCGTAGCAAACCGCTATCTGGCGCAATCCTTTGAGCTCATGGTGCTGTATGAATATTTAGATTGCCTTCATTCACATTTTCGCTTTTTTTCGGCTATAGAGGGTAAGACTGGGGATTTGGAAACTGCTGTTCAACAATATACGATTACGGCATTTACAGCTGAGGAGAAGCGGGATGCGGAAAGACTGCGGGGCTGGCTTCACTCCGGGCAGTACGAACTTGTCCGGGCAGAGCTGTTTCGCTTGAATGAGGATGAAGCTGCGGCAGTACGAATTCTGAGTTCGCTCACTACCTCAGAGGCGAAGCTGTTATTGATTCAGAATTATATTCGGATCTTCCAATGGGAGAAAGCGCTAGAGCTTCAGCAAGATTTGGAGGGGAGTGTTGATGGGACTATAGAAGGCACAATACACTTGCTCCATGGCAGGCGACATGAGGCTATACGCAGCTTCTTGAATGCGGCAGGGCAAGACAATCAGGCGTGGCCGCTTTTATCAGAGATGGCAGATCTAGAAGAGGCGGTAAAACGATTGAAAAGGAGAGTGGAGGGATGAGTAGTCATAGATGGCCTCTCCGCAAAACAGCAGGTAACCGCTTGACCGCTATGATGCAGGTTCGAAACGAAGCTGGAAGGTATCTGGAGCAGGTACTTGAAGAACTGAGTGAGTTCGTGGATGATATTGTAGTTGTTGATGATGGAAGTACAGATCATACGGCACAGTTATGTCGTTCTTTTGCCAAGGTTACGAAGCTTGTGACACTGGAGACCTCCTTGTTTAATCGTGAGTGGGAGCTAAGGCAGACGTTATGGGATTTGGCGGTATCTACGAATCCGGATTGGCTCCTGTCTGTAGACGCTGATGAGTTCTATGAAGAGGCAGCTAAACGGGAGATGAGACGGCTGATTGATCAGGATGTGTATGACTGGGTATCTTTCAGGCTATTTGATTTCTGGGGTGGCACCACCCATTATCGTGAAGATGAACATTGGAATATCCATACGAAGCATACTCGTACACTTGTCCGATATTTGCCGAATTTTCATTATTTCTTCCCGAAAATGGATCATCATGTTCCTAGGCTGCCGCTTTCTTACTCTGTATTACCGGGTTTTCTTGCCGAACTGCGGGTGAAGCATTATGGATGGGCGGTTCCGCCGGAAGAGCTTCGACTTAAATATTCGCGTTATATGGAGCTTGATCCAGAGGGGCGCTGGGGGAGTCTGGAGCAGTACCAGTCCATTCTAGATGCGCAGCCCCATTTGATCGAATGGAAAGAATAGCTCTGAAATCCGAATCTGCCAGTCGGTTAGGTCTGACTGGCAGATCTGACGAGCAGCCCCCATGGGATTTGAACTGAGGAAATCCCATGGGGATAAGCTTTTGCCGCGAGTATGAGCTTGTAGTATGAGAGACCGACTGCAGCGGTAGTTCCCCCGATTCTGCGCAAAGCCATTTCATCTGATTGAGCGATCTTTGGAGTTTCCCCACAGGAGCAAGCTATTGCCACATATAATAGCCATTCGGCACAGTCCGTCGAGGCATTATAATGAGGGGTTTGACTGAGATAGATGGAACACCACTGTTTCTTTACGGGGATAGGAGCCTCAAGCAATCCATAGTATAAGGGCTGCGGCAGCTTGCACCACTGGAATAAAGAGCCCTCTGATTGTCGATAAAGCGATAATACACTATCCCAAGCACCGACCTGAAGCAGCAATTGCATAGCGTAGCTCAGATCAGGAAGAGCAGGCTTAATGTCAGAACGACCTGTTAAGATATGATGAATTGTTAGCATCCCCGGTCTGTATGGCGATATGGAGATAAGCCACTTCATGGCTGATTCAGTATCTCCAGCACGGCAAGACAAAGCCCAGAGATAGCCGAGTATAGATGAACGTTCGGAGAGAATAGATGGATTATGAAGCAGCTGCTCAAGCGGTGCTAGGGTGTGTTCCCCCTCTTGCTGCTGAGTACAATCAAGGAAAGCCTGCACAATGGTTTGAACGGCTAACGGTAGCTGCGAAGCAAAAGAGAGAGTGACCAGCCATTCAAAGTCACGAGCATTGAGCGCCGCGGGCACAAGATAGCCTAAGGTAATTGGTGAGAGAGCGTGGATATGGCAGCGGGTCAATGCGATCATACTTAACCTCTCTCCGGATAGCAGGCTTAGTGGGACAAGCTGTTTCCACGCATCCGTATAATCTGGTTTGAATTGTATAGCATCCTCGTAGTGTTCCCGCGCGTTTGGATATAGAAATAACTTCTCGCATACTCTGCCCGCTAGTAGTTCTGTTCGATACGTTCCACTTCCCGAAGAAGATGGATATGGATGTGCTGTATCTCCGCTCTTCAGTGCTTGCTGCAAGAAGTGTCTAGCTTGTCTAAGCTGTCCTTGTTCGAGCAACAAAGCAGCATAGCCCTCTAATAAATCAGTGAAATCAGGAAACAATAAGCTCCCCGCATGAAAGACTTCCTCAGATTCCTGCTGCCTGTTACATCGTTGTAAGGCATAGGCAGTCTTTAGATAAATATCGGAGGCATACCCGGATTGGGTTGGAACATCAGCGAGTAATGGAAGAAGTACATCTGCCGCTGCATGATATTGTTCCTGTTGATAATGCTCTACCCCTAGTGCATAACGAAGGATTAGATGGTTCGGTTGAAGCTGCAGACCACTATTGATGAGAGCTAAATTGCGCTGGTATTTATTTTTGTGCTGTAGTTCATCCTCTAAATAACCGTAGTGATAAATACGCAATTCAGCGTAAGCGATCTCCCCCGCAGGAAGCTCCCAAATGCTGCTGGCCGTCTCCTCATGAATGATTCCACGAAAGATGATTCTTTTATCGTTTCTGAACAGGCGGCAGACATGATCGGTAACAAAATCCGCTTCAGGGGCGTCACCGATATAGTGGATAATGGGTAGCCAATATCCGTGAATATGCGCTGCGTCCAGCAGGTGCTGGAGCTGCTCCCTCCTCCAATGATCTACAGCCTCATCGGCATCAAGTACTAGAATCCAAGAGGAAGTTGCATGCTTCAGACTTAGGTTTCGTGCTTTCGAGAAATCATTCTCCCAAGTCATATCGATGATCTTTGCACCGAACTTAGTTGCTATGTCTATGCTATTATCCTCAGACCCGGTATCCACAATGATGATTTCTGATACGATTCCTTGCACAGAAGACAGGCATTTCTCCAGGTGGTTCGCCTCATTCTTAATGATCATACAAAGTGTGATATCGGGTGTGGTCATAGGAAACGTCCCTCCTATTCTGAAACTTTGGGAAGCGGAAGAGCTAGGCGTACTCTTTTGACCGCTGGTGAATAGGTAGCAGAAGAGGATAATGAAGCAAGCAGACGATCCGCTAACATAATCTGTGAACGCCCCTGCTCAGATGCTTGATTAAATGCCACTTCTATAGAAATGGGCTGCTCTGTGGCATTTATCAGCTGTGCGGCTGCTTCATTACATCCCTCACTCTGTAATAATTCTAGGAGAATCCTGTTCTTAGTCACTGTGTAGTCTGGCAGATGAGCGTGGAACCAACCGTAAATCTCACTCTCACGACCTGCACATTTCAGGGCTCGTAGTAGCCGGGCAATGACGGGAGTAGGTTCGGGATGAAGCTGTGCGGTTTTGGTGTAACAAGCAATGGCTTCGGTCTCATCACCCATCTCTTCACATAATTGACCCAGCATATAATAGGTTAAATATGAACCGAATCCAGCCTCAGTATGGTAGCCGGGAGGAGCAGCTCCGATGACCAGCGCTTGTAGCAACGATACTTTGGCTTCTGCAAAGGCACCTAATTGTAAGAGTAGAGCCCCTTTGATATGAGCTAAGTCTGGGTAATCCGGATGTGAGCTAATCCCACGGTCACAAGCTGCAAGCGCCCCAGGATAATCTTTTAATTCTGCAAGCGAGCGAATTTCATATTTGTGCAGCAGGTGGATGTAACTTGTATCAGGCGGTGCCTCTTCTAGTGATTGTTGGATATGTTTTAGAGCAGGTTGATACTCCCCCAGACGCATATACTCAACAGCCATATTAAAATGGTGGAAAGGATCTTTAGGATTTAACCTTAGCTGCTCTTTCAGCAGCTCGACATTTCGTTTGATTTTATCTTTCTTGACGACTACCCCTTCTGCGTAACCATAATGATGGATGACTACAGTGGTCAAATGCATCGGTGCCTGGGGTGTAGCTGTTATGATAGCCTCAGCGATCTGTTCATGAATGATACCGCTAAACCGGTACTTAGGGCGATTACGAAACATCCGAATAATCGGATTGACGGTGATCGTCTGTGAAGCGGGGGTTAGCCCTTTATGATTATGAATGCGTAGGAAAAATGCCTCGTACTCCATATGCTCGGCACATAGCAGTAATTCTCCCTTGCTCTCCTCACTTAATTCCTCATCTCCATCTAGAACAAGAATCCATTGTCCATGGGCCTGCTGGAGACCTGCGTTGCGGGCAGCAGCAAAGTCGCCGCTCCAAGGGTGTTGTATGATTTTGGCTCCGAAGCTTAGGGCAATTTGAACTGAAGCGTCGGTGGATCCAGTATCGACTACAATGATCTCATCGACGACTCCGCGTACGCTTTTTAAACATTGGCTCAAGCTATCTCCTTCGTTCTTAACGATCATGCATAAGGAAATTAGTGGCTTTCTTCTTGAGCGGTTCATAGGGATGACCTCCCTTCGCTCTGACGGAAGCTCCCTGAGTGTGCCAAGGTGTACGATTCAGCAAGGTAATGGATTTACGGATAGCTCCGATATCCTCCTGCAATGGGCCATGAGCATGGGCATCCTTTAAACTTTGTAGAGCGTCTTCCATACTCAGTTTCGCTTGCTGAAGATAACAGAGCGATAAGCCGATCCTTGCGGATTCATGCTCAGGCTCTTGTTCCAGCGCTTGCTGAAACCATTCACTGGCTTCGGAATAATGCCCTTTGTCAAAGATCATCTCACCAATATAAAAAAGCACGCTTGCATCGGCGATCTTATCACGAACAAGTACAATAAATTCCTCTCCTGCGGCCTGCCAATTCCCTTCTTTATATAATGCTGTGGCAAATTCAGATCGATAAGCAGGGAACAAGTCCACTAAAGTATGACTAAGTGTGAGCTGATGCAGCTTTACGGATTGCCCGATGAGGTCGGAAAGGAATGAGGAATATATGTGATCTACCTCTATTTCTACCGGACATGCCACTCGTTGGCGTTGGGATCGCTCAATGTATTCCAGTCCAGAACGAAGTTCACCTGATACATGGTTGAGCAAGTCCTTTTTAAATTCTCCATATCGTTCCCATTGGCAAATGGCCCAAAGAGTATACCAGTGCTTTTGATGCTCTAAACCAAGGTGATCTTGGGAAGCCAGTGAGGTCATCTGCCCTATAGCTGTACTCGCGTCTTCTAGCTTGCCGGTGATGATGAGTGATGAGATGATTCTACATGCAGTATCCAATTCCAATGGAAAAATATCTCGGGATAAGGTAGTTATGGTCTCATAAGCGTTTATCTCATATAAACTGTCAATGATCGCGGATCTACTGATTGAGGTAGTTGGGGGAACGAGTTGGATTAGTAAAGTTGCGATTTCCTCATCGGGGACAGCTAAGCGTTGAAAAGCAGCAGCAATCCCCTGCAAGGCGGGCGTATATAAAGAATGGTGTTGAAGTGCACGATGAAAAAATCTCGCAGCATCCTCAAGAAGACCAAGCCGCTGTGAGATTAAACCCATCCGGTATAGGGGGCGAAAGGTACTCATTCCTTGTTCACATACATATTTTCCGCTAAGCACCTCATGCTCAGGAATGGACTCTGCATGTTGATAAGCTAATAGCGCACGTTCCAAAAGGCCTTGGCTCTCCAAAGATTGCCCTAACAAAAAATGCAAATCAGGATAGTCGCCATAACGTTCCAGTTCAATCATCAGCAAGGGGTCGATCGCATTCATTTTTCCTTGAGCATGATAAATTTTACAGAGATCCCTAATCATCGTAGGACGATAGGAGGCTTCGAGTACTACATGGTGAAGGCCTTGACGAAGCAACGTCTCAGCTTCCAGAAGACGACCGTCCTGACAGAAGTTTACTGCTAAATTATAGGAGTGGAAAGGATCATCCGGATATTCGGTTAAAGCGAGGTGCAGCAGGTGTCTATTTCGATTGATTTTATCTTTTCGTGTCATGATTTCAGGTAAATATCCAAAGTGTATAATCTCAAGTTGACTGTGCTCAATCGCCGAGAGGTTATGTTTGCTAAGGATTGAAGTGTCAATTCCCTCATGAATTCTTCCACTATATTGATAACCCTGTCCATTTCGGAATAAGCGGACTGCACTGTGTTTTACCTTATCTTCAGGTCGTACGCCAACCCAATTATCAATGTTTACTGTAAAAGCCTGAGCTTGTGTGTTCTGCAGAAGGCTGCGGATTTCTGTAAGTGGGGTCTGCAAGCACTCATCGGCATCAAGGATAAGAATCCAATTTGTTGAGGCATGAACGAGCCCTTCATTACGAACTGCCGCGAAATCGTCTGTCCATTCCCGTTGGAAGACTCTAGCCCCGTACGCTTCGGCAATAGCTATGGATTCGTCGGTAGAGCCCGTATCGATCATCACAATTTCGTCAGCACCAGCTATGCTTGCGAGACAGTGAGGTAGGAGATCAGCTTCATCTTTTACGATGAGGTGGACGCCAAGCGTAATATTATTCACGGTTGTTCCTCCTTGAAAAGCATTATGTGTTTGTTGCACATATGTATAGCTGCTGACACAAGCATAAACGCCTTCGGCGTCCTTATAGTTAAAGAAAAAGCACATGGATATCCATGTACTCTTTCTTGTTACAACATATGATGGTCATTTGGATTACGTGCCCTGAGCATTGAAACTTACATTGATCGTGGATGCAGAGCCAGAATTGGCTGATTGATAGGATAGGCGGGTGTATTTCAGGAATCTGGCTGGCACGATGACATCGATAGAGCCTGCTGCTAAAGGATTATCCCCCGTGGTATCGACGAAATAGTTCGTTCCATCAGCACTGATTTCCACACGTGTGTTGACCGGATTTGCCCCAGTATTGTTAATGAAGAAGGAATACGTTCCCAGTACGCTCGTAGTAACGGCTGGTAGAGGTGTATAGGTATTAGCAGTCGCAATACCTGTAGTGGTCTGTTCTATAAAGCTGCGTTGTGAAATAGAAGTGACACTACTTAGAGTACCAGCTGTGATTGTAGCTCCGAGCACACTAGTGATGGTGCCGTTAAGGATGTTGGTGACTGTACCTGCGGAAGATAGAGTACCAGCTGTGATGGTGGCACCGAGTACGCTGGTAATGGTGCCGTTTAAGATGTTGGTGACTGTACCTGCAGATGACAAAGTACCGGCAGTAATCGTAGCTCCGAGTACGCTGGTGATAGTCCCGTTAAGGATGTTGGTGACTGTACCTGCGGAAGACAGAGTACCAGCCGTGATGGTAGCTCCGAGCACGCTGGTAATGGTGCCGTTTAAGATGTTGGTGATTGTTCCTGCTGAGGACAAAGTACCAGCTGTGATGGTGGCTCCGAGTACGCTGGTGATGGTGCCGTTTAAGATGTTGGTGACTGTACCTGCTGAGGACAAAGTACCAGCTGTGATGGTAGCTCCGAGTACGCTGGTGATAGTCCCGTTAAGGATGTTGGTGACTGTACCTGCGGAAGATAGAGTACCAGCTGTGATGGTAGCGCCGAGCACGTTAGTGATGGTGCCCTCAAGGATGTTAGTAATAGTACCTGCGGAGGACAAAGTACCCGCGGTGATCGTAGCGCCGAGCACGCTAGTAATGGTGCCGTTAAGGATGTTTGTAACTGTTCCGGCGGAGGATAACGTACCTGCTGTTATGGTTGCCCCAAGCACACTAGTGATTGTACCGGCAGTAATGGTAGCACCGAGCACGCTGGTAATGGTGCCCTCAAGGATGTTGGTAATAGTACCTGCGGAGGACAAAGTACCGGCAGTAATCGTAGCGCCGAGCACGCTAGTAATAGTCCCGTTAAGGATGTTGGTAACTGTTCCTGCGGAGGACAAAGTACCCGCAGTAATTGTAGCGCCGAGTACGCTAGTAATAGTCCCGTTAAGGATATTGGTAACTGTACCTGCGGAGGACAAGGTACCGGCAGTAATCGTAGCGCCGAGTACGCTAGTAATAGTCCCGTTAAGGATATTGGTAACTGTTCCTACGGAGGACAAGGTACCGGCAGTAATCGTAGCACCAAGCACACTAGTAATGGTGCCGTTAAGGATGTTGGTAACTGTACCTGCGGAGGACAAAGTACCGGCAGTAATTGTAGCGCCGAGCACGCTAGTAATGGTGCCGTTAAGGATGTTGGTAACTGTACCTGCGGAGGACAAAGTACCCGCGGTGATCGTAGCGCCGAGCACGCTGGAAATGGTGCCGTCAAGGATAATCGTTGTTAGATTTCCGCTTGGATCTGTAGTGAGTGGATGATCAATCAGCGAGGCATCCCGGCCGAATATAAGCGTTCTTAGATTATCAGGATTCGCTTGAAAAGAGCTATAGTTAGGCAAAGTTCCTCGTCCTTTCCTTATAAATGATTGAGTTATACCAAAAGACTGGGCTTGGACGTATACACAATCTTGCTTGCCAATACCTTTTGAATGTAGCGTGGAGGCGGAGACTAACAGGGTGATCTCCCTGATTCTTAATTGTGTAAGAGATCATCGTTTTAGCTCCGCTTTTTTTTGTTTTATTTTGCTGCGCTTTTTAAGCTCCGGCCGTTATGGATTTCATTCACTTCCTACGGGCTTTCTGGAACTCAATCCATGAAAAGGCCCAAACCGTCGTTTGAGCCCTGAGCCTAAAAATAAACCGCAGTCCAATAAGCTGCAAACCGATAGGGACAATCCTTAGCCATTCGAATGGTTTGATATTAATATATGGTGGGAAATAGGGGGTGATTGGGCAGAAAAAGCAATATACGCACATTCCCACAACCTGTTAATGAGTGTGGCATAAAATAGAATAAGCTTAAGTACGGGGAGGATAACTCATGCCGAACGACTCAGTATTCAATCAGAGTAGCCAGCCACTTTTTACAGAACAAGTCAATACGTATGTTGCACCTGGTATAGATTCAGCTCCTGAGGGGGGAGCAGCTAAGGCGGGGTTATTGTTTGGAATCCCATTTACTTCTACGGTAACGACGGCTGCCCCGTTAGTTATTCAGATTAGTAATCCGGGAGGAAGCGGACGTACCTTATATGTATCCCGTGTTACTGCCAGCTCAGCGACGGCGGCGGTTACTTTATCACTACTTCGGAACGCTACGGTCACCGGAACCACCGTTACACCGATTAATTATAATTTTGGCAGTGCGTTAACCAGTGTTATGACGGCAAGAACCTCTACAGCTGCGCCTACTGGAGGTCCGGCTACTCTAGTATCTCTATTGCTGGCGGTCGGTCCGGTCATTGTTGATTTTACTGGACAAATTGTTGTTCCTCCCGGAAATTCCATCACTACCTCCGTAACGATTGCATCGGGGTCATCAGCGGCGACAACGTCTATCAGCTGGTGGGAATATTAGAAACAGGAGGGGATAAATATGCCTAATCAATTTGTATTTAACGACAACGATCAACCGCTTTATGTGGATATGGTGAACACCTTCCAAGCGCCAGATATTAGCGCGCCGCCTGAAATAAGCGCTTCGCAGGCTGCAGTCTTGTATTCAACTAACACATCCGCGTCTAGTTTGGTCGTACTTAGTCTAATCTCCGCAATCGCTTCTATTCGGATTAGCAATGCTTCAGGCAGTGGGAAAACTGTTTATATCTCACGTATAAGCGGCAGTATTGGCGGTTCTTCTCTACTATCCGCAATGTCGGGTAGCTTTACAATTGTAAAAGGAGGGACGGTAACTTCACCAGCAATCTTAACGCCAACGAATAATAATTTGGGCAGCTCGGCGACGAGTGCGATGACCGTTCAGTCTTCCACAGCAGCCATTAGCGGGGGAACGACGCTTTTCAATTATCAATTGGCACCGGGGGCTTTCACACAGAACTTTACGGGCAGCATCATTGTCCCGCCTGGGACTGCTATTTGTGCTAACGTAACCTCATCCAGCTCCGCCGTAGGTTTAACGATTACCTCAGCGTTGGGTCTTCTTTGGTGGGAACAATAGCGTTCTTGCTGCGAACCATTCACAGAGCTGAACCTTGACATCACTTGGGTTGAGGTTTTACATAAAAGGGTGGAATGTATAGAAAATAAAGGGGATTGGCATTATACAATAAAGTTGCATGTCAGATTGGAATGTGAAAAGAGGGACAATTATGGAAAGTTGTTTATTTATTCATGGCTTTACCGGAGGTGAGCATGAGATCTCTCCCTTGTCCCAGTTTATGGAGCAGCATAATTACCGTTCCAGAACGTTTACACTGAAAGGGCATGGGGGGAGCAGGAATGATCTATTGCATTCGGATCGACATGATTGGCAACAGAGTGCTGAAGATGAATTGACAGAGCTGTTAAAGACGGATGAAGGTGTTCATCTGATCGGCTTTTCTACCGGTGCCCTTATTGCTTCACATCTTTCTGTACGGTATAAACCCTGGATCAAATCCCTTACTTTATTGTCCACTCCCGTATTTCCGCTGAATCCTGTGGAGATTCTTAAGACTCTTGGGAGCTTTTCCATGCTAAAAACGTATATTAATAAATTCACTTCAACGCCCCCAAGGGCGACGAGAGAGTTTCAACGATTGGTCCGGGAGAGTTTTTCAATCTATCCGCATATTGAGACTCCAACCTTGATCGTGCAGGGTAAGCGAGATCATTTGGTTAAGACTCGAAGCGCTGACTTCCTGCAGCATACGATTCCTACAGCCCAAAAACAGGTGATAATGGTGGATAACAGTGGTCATATGGTTTGTCATTGTGAAGATAAGGACCGGATTATGAATGAAGTACTGCATTTTATTCAGAGTGTAGGAAGCTAAGCATATAAGGTGAATAATGAACCCCAAAGAGCCCCCAATAAGGAGGCTCTTTTTCTTTGAAATTTTAAATTTTATATCTTGACAACGCATTCACAATCATGGTAATTTTTAGTTGGGAAACCGGTTTCCCTAAAATTATTTGTTTTTTGTGTTAAAGACGTTAAAAACATTAGAGACATCACTGGGCGGGCTTGGTTTTTAATCAAGGAAGTAGGCTTTAGAGTGTTATGAATACGCTTTAATAAGAGAGGGAGATGCACGCAATGAAACGTAGGTTATGGTATGTACCCGTTCTAATTACATCTATTCTTCTTTCTACCGTGATTAATTTGTTTGTCTTAACACCGCAAAAAGCTGAAGCGGCAAGCATCGGCACGATTAATGAGAACGACACTATTTATCAGATTATGGTTGACCGATTTAATGATGGAGATACTTCCAACAATGCTACTGGTGCGGCAATTCGCTATGGAGAAAACTCTGAGGAAGATTTCCGTTATATGAAAGGCGGAGACTGGCAGGGGATTATCGATAAGCTATCATATATTAAAAATATGGGCTATACCGCGATTTGGATTTCCCCAGTGGCTGAGCCACAAATGACTAACCGGGAAAACAACGGTACCGGTAAAAATACAGCCTATCACGGATACAACGTTAAGAACCCTAACGCTGCCAATCCATACTTCGGAACGAAGGAGAAGCTGAAAGAGCTTGTGGATTCCGCACATGCGCTTGGCATCAAAGTAGTGATTGACGTTGTGCCAAACCACGTCGGTGATTATATGCTAGGTTCCCAAGCCTATTATGATATCCCATCATTACAGCCAGTGGCTCCGTTCAATAATCCAGCATGGTACCACCATAATGGAGATATTAACTGGTCTCTAGCGGATGGAAGATATGATCAGTGGGCGCAGGATTACTTAGAGAATCATGATTTGGGCGGGCTAGATGACATTGATTTCGATGTTCCTGCGGCTAAGCAGGCGATATTCGATTCCATCAAAGGCTGGTTTGATTATACAGGCGCTGACGGTGCGCGTGTGGATGCTGCCAAGCTGATGAAGCCAACAGATATTGGTGAACTACAAAATTATCTGGGCGTTAATACATTTGGCGAGAATTTCGACGGAAATGCTGAATTTGTCTCACGTTGGGTCGGAAACAATAAGGAATGGGGCATGCTCGATTTCCCAATGTTCTTCTCCGTACTTAACAGCTTTGCTTATGGGCAGTCTTTTGAGTCCAATATCAAAAGCACCTTGGCACAGGATTCCTACTACAACGGGAATGCCAATCACATGGTTACCTTTATCGACAATCACGACCGCAACCGTTTTCTAACGGAAGCCGGGGGAAGCGTTGATAAGCTGCAGAATGCTTTAACCTTTATTTTTACAGTTCGTGGAACACCGGTTGTCTTCCAAGGAACAGAGCAGAACAAAGGCAATGGCAACAGTCAGATCATGACAGGCGGTATTGCGGATACTTGGAACCGTTGGTCTATGGTGAAACGGGATGCAAGCGGAAACGTGATTGAGAACTATTTTAATGAAAATGCCAGCACCTACAAGCACGTAGCCAAACTTAATGAAATTCGTAAAAATAACCCAGCACTACGTACAGGTACTCAACGTGAAATGTGGGCTGCACAGAACTTATATGCCTTCTCACGTCGTATCGACACTGGAACTAATCAAGGTCAAGAAGCTATCTCTGTATTTAGTAATCAATCTAATGGTTCGCAAACGGTAACTATCCCGCTACGTGCCGAGAGTAGTTTGACCGCAGGAACAGTTTTGTATAATCAGCTGAATACTGCAGATACAGTGACTGTACAATCAGGTGGAGTAACTGGAAAGCAAATTACTGTAACTGTAGGTGCGAATTCAGCCAAAATCTATGCGAAACAACAACAACCATCAGAAACAGTTCCTCCAACTACTCCGACTAATGTAACGGCAACTGTTCAGAATGCATCTAGCGCTTTGATCAGCTGGACGGCTTCTACCGACAACGTAGGCGTAACTGGATATGAAGTTTATCGTAATGGTGTCAAGGTAGGCACAACGGCGACTACATCCTATACGGACAATGGTTTATCCGCTAGCACTACCTATAACTACACGGTAAAAGCATTTGATGCCGCAGGCAATCTATCTCTTCTTAGTGCGATTGCTTCTATTACAACACCAGCAGGGAACAGTGTCACGATTTACTATAAGCAAGGTTATACCTCGCCTTATATTCATTATCGCCCAGTAGGAGGTACATGGACGACATCTCCGGGTGTGGCTATACCTGTATCTGAAGTAGCCGGATACAACAAAATAACGATTAATATCGGTTCCGCCAGCCAGCTTGAAGCATGCTTTAACAACGGCAGTGGCACATGGGACAGTAACGGGGGGAGCAACTATCTATTCGGTACTGGAACCTGGACTTATACGCCAACAGGAAGTATTACATCGGGTGGACCAGTGACACCAACGCCAACACCAACAGTAACACCGACGCCAACATCAACAGTAACACCGACACCGACACCGACACCAACACCAACAGTAACACCGACACCAACGCCGACAGTAACCCCAACGCCTACGCCAACGGTAACCCCAACACCAACGACTACACCGACTGGCAACACTGCAACGATCTATTATAAGAATACGGCTTACAGCAGCTCTTACATTCATTACAAGCTGGATGGGGCGACAGTCTGGACGACGGCTCCTGGTGAACAGCTTCAAGCTTCTTCTTTCCCAGGATATAAGTCGATCACAATTCAGCTGGGCACTGCAGCCGGACTGACCGCAGCCTTTAATAATGGCAGTGGTACATGGGATAACAACGGCAGCAGTAATTACCATTTTGATGCTGGAACCTGGAGCCTGGTGAACGGAAGTATCAGTGCAGGGGAACCTCAAGCAGACAGTGTGACGTTTCGTGTAAATGTTCCAGCGTCTACTCCGGCGAGCGGACCTGTGTATCTTACCGGTACCTTCAACAGCTGGAATGCAGCGGATCCAGCCTATCAACTGACTAAAGGTAGTGATGGGGTGTACTCCATCACACTGAGCTTACCAGCAGGAACAGCGGTGCAATATAAAGTTACGCGGGGCGCTTGGACTAATGTAGAGGTAAACTCGAACGGATCGGACATTTCCAATCGAACGCTTACTCCAGCAGGCGGCGCACAAACAGTGAACCTGACCGTGCAGCGTTGGAAAGATCTATAAGTTACTATAAGAGTGGATCAAAATACCTTTCACATGCCAAGGAGCGGCCCCCGTGTGGGGCCGCTCCTTGGTAAGTAGTACGAAGCTTTTTCATTGTAGAAGATACAATAGAAAAGTAGTCCAATTATGAAGTTGCTCCAGAGAATTTAGCTCTCATCGTGGATTGACGAGGAATTAGTTCTGGCTCTAGTAGCAAATGCTTGTGGGGCGCATCATTGCCACGAATGCGCTCCATCAGCAGCTGCCCTGAAGATACACCCAGCTTAAACGTATCGATATTAAGCGAAGTTAAAGGAGGTGTTGTATATCGGGACAGCGGATATTCATCGAAAGCGGCGATGCCGAGTTCAGATGGAACATCAATTCCGAGTGCTTTTGCGGCTTGAAGCACCCCAAAGGCTACATAACTGTTCATACACACCACAGAGTCTGGCCGTTCTTCACGCTGCAAAAGCTCAAGTGCAGCATGATAGCTTTCATGTTCATCAGCCTTGCAGTTAATGATCCATTGCTGAGGAACGGTAAGGTCAGCCTGCTGTAATGCGCTTAAGTATCCACCTAGGCGATGTGTATAAATTTTTTCCTGCTGCTGCCCGCCTATGAAGGCTATCTTTGAATAACCTTGTTCGATGAGATGCTCGGTCAGCATGTTGCCGCCTGCTTCATTATCGAAATCAACCCAACTTCCGGGGGTCATAATCTCTCCAATGGAGATGTAAGGAAACTCCAGTTGATTCAGTTCTTCAGATAGCTCTTCAGTCAGCACGGAGTTGTTGGCAATAATACCGTCGACACGTTTGCTAAACACAAGCCTATTTAGAAAATGGCCTTCTGGACTGCTATGTTGCACATTGGAAATGGTCAGCTCGTATTTTAAAGGTGCAATTACGCTCTCGATTCCACCAATAATGTTGTAGAAGAATTGGTTCAGAAACTCACTTTCTTTAGACATATCGACCAGTAAGCCAATATTGCAGCTGCTTTGTCTAGCTAACCCAGTAGCAATACTGCTTGGCGTGTAGTTCATTTGCTTCATAATCTCTCGAACCTTTTGTTTCGTTTCCTGTGATATTTTTGGGGAATCATTTAGTACTTTAGATACAGTAGATTTAGCCACATTGGCTGCTTTAGCAATATCAGAAATCGTTACTTTCATCGTCGTCCCTCATAACTTGAAAACGGTATTTGTAACCATAATAACACAAATTTAGCAGTCTCTCTAATGATGTATGAACAGATAGATAGAACGATAAAAGTATAGAAGGAGTCCATAAGTTATGCCTCAATCATGGTTTGTATATCATACAAGTGAAGATCCATTTGCCTATCCTGTAGGTACAGGGACCCTGAAGCTCAGATTATTTACACAAGCTGGACAGCAATTATCCTGTACCGTAATCCACTCGGATCGTTATGATTCTCCGGGGCAAGAAGTTCCTTTGCAGATGGAGCGGATTGGGTCGGCCGGTATTTATGAGATTCATGAAGCAATTATTCAGACCAGCACTAGAAGAAGCAGATATCTATTCCATATAGCGAATGCTGCGGGGCAGTATATCTGGTATGGAGAGAGGGGCGCGTCGGAGAATCGGGAGCGTGCAGGTTCTTTTCAATATGCATATCTTCACCATTCTGAGGCTTTGAAGTTACCGTTATGGAGCCAGGATGCGGTGACCTATCAAATTTATCCTAGCAGCTACAATGGTGGAACTCTAAAAGGCATTACGGACAAAATACCTTATCTACAGCAGCTTGGTGTGAACACTATTTACATGACGCCTGTATTTGAGTCTCCTTCCGAGCATAAATATAACACCTCCGATTATTATAAGATCGACCCTGCATTTGGCGATGTAGATGGATTGAAGACGCTAGTCAGTGAGGCACATCGTCATGGAATTAGGGTCATTTTGGATGCCGTGTTTAATCATTCGGGAGATCAATTCTTTGCTTTTAAAGATGTGATGGAAAAAGGCGAGCAGTCTCCATATAAAGATTGGTTCTTTATTCGTTCTTTTCCCGTAACACAGACGCCTGCCCCGAATTATGAGACATTCGCTAAAGCTGAAGCGCATATGCCTAAGCTGAATATGGATCATCCCGAGACGGCAGATTATATGATTGGAGTTGCCAAGTATTGGATTCGTGAAGCAGAAATAGACGGCTGGCGTCTTGATGTAGCGAATGAGGTCAACCCGGCTTTTTGGTCCCGGTTTCAGCAAGAGCTCAAGTCTGAATTTCCTGAAATTCTACTCATTGGAGAGATAATGCATGCTTCTGGGCCTTGGCTTAGAGGGGATCAATTCGATGGTGGCATGAATTATGTGCTTCGGGATGCCGTGCTGGAATTCTTTGCAGAGCAGTCAACAGGGCCAGATCGCTTTATGGAGCAAGTACTCCATCAGGAGGCGTTGTATAATGACCAGGCGAATTCGGCTATGTTTCAATTGATTGGCAGTCATGATACGTTGCGTTTTCTTACAGCGTGTAAGGAGGGGGGGCGTGGCTGGGACCGCGAGAGTACGGCAATACAGCGCATGAGGTTGGCAGTTTTTTTTCAGATGACTTATATCGGTATTCCGATGATCTATTATGGGGATGAGGTTGGGATGGAAGGAGCTACGGACCCTCACTGTAGAAAAGCTATGGTATGGCAAGAGCAAGCTCAAAATACAGCGCTGCTGAAGTGGTATCAAGAGCTGATTTTCCTAAGAAAAAGCTGTGATATTCTACGAAAAGGTAAGTTTCGTCCTTGGTTCACGGATGAAGTCCGTAATGTCTTCGGTTATACACGGGGAATAGATCAAGAGAAGATAGGTTTAATTATCAATAATTCTCCGAACGCGTACGAGCTTGAGCTTAATGTATATCGTTCGGATAAGAATTTGCTTACTGATTTACAGTCAGGAGCTACTTTTAAAAATAATAACAAGCTTATAGTGAGCATTGAACCGTTTGGATGTTTAATGTTGTACTAAAATAGTATAAGGCCTCTCTTCAAAAGAAGGGGCCTTATTCATCAAGAAACGGGTGTCATCTCCAAAGGATGGCGAAGCCGTTTCTTTTTTAAAATTTAAGAAAGTATAAGATTATCCTTATATTTCTCGCATAAACGCTGACCGTCCTTTAGGGACGCTAAAGGCGTTTTTCCTTGTTTGTAGCACTTTTTTTATTTTTGTTCTTTAAGTCTCTATACTCCTGATTCTCCCATTGTTTTAGCAACGGAAAAGGGTCAAAAGCCCATTCAGTAATCCCTCGGTCACGGTAGATGCCAAAATGTAGATGTGGCGGGAATTTCCCTTGTGTTCCTGGATTTCCGTAACCTGAGCTGCCAACCCAGCCAATGATTTCACCTGGTGAGACGATATCTCCACGAGAAATGGATTTGTTATACCCGGATAAATGGGCGTAATAATGGTAACGGTTCTCGATATCACGAATTCCAATTCTCCAGCCACCGTAGCGGTTCCAGCCTTTAGTTTCCACTAAACCAAAGCAGGTGCTGCGTACTGGCATACCTTGCGGTGCAAAGAGGTCAGTCCCTTCGTGAATACGTGCCCCACCCCAGCTTCTGCCGGTTCCCCAAGTGCTACGATAAGAATAAGAATTACTTAAGGGAAGTGGAAAAGCATTACCTGATAGGTCAAGCCGACCAAAATGTTCATATAGCTTGGCGAACTGAGCTATGCGCTGAGAGGCACGACCATTGTGATAATACTCCCAAATGCCAATGCTGAAATCATTAGGTGAATCACCATATTTCTGCAAGTGTCTAGCCATACTATATAGAACATCAGCATCATTCTCTGGATCGGCGATTCCATCACCTGAGCCATCACGGCCGAAGCCGTTAAAGAAAGTGATGGATTCAGGAGAAGTATCCTCCTGATCCGGGTTGAGTGGACCGGACCATACGGGTGCTGGAATCATGATTCCAGTAAGACGGTTGGTGACGGGTTTGTCTGAGGAACCTTTTTTGGCGATGGTGCGTTCATATTGATCAATGGCTGCGAATCTAAACCAAGGGATTCCAGTGGCTGCACTCAGTTGATCATAAATCCCCCTACGGGCAGACCATATGGATTCTTTGCTAGCATTAACAGAATTGCCGCTGCTTTCCACCGGTTGGACTGTAGCCTGTACTGCAGCTGCTGGAACGGGAAGGCCTAAACCACCCCAAAGGATAGCGGCCGCGGACAGACATAACATAGATCTCCGGTTATTAGTATTCTTAAATAGGGCCAGCAAGATAACAGCCTCCTTTTGTCCGGGCGTAGAATTGAATGTAGGCACTTCGGATAAAGCTTTTATTATAGATTGAAGCAAAAGGCTACTTTTTATCCGTTCTTGTCTAAAGGTACCAGTAAATTCTTCGCCGGAATCGAAATTGAGATGCCCTGCATATTTCACAAAAACAGGCAATTGTAAAGCGCACATGGTATAATATGAGGCAGCATCTTTCATCTGCAGCATCACATTCAGGAGGAAGCGGGGTTTAATATTTTGACGAATAAAACAGCAAAGCAGCCTAAGCCGGATTGGATTAGAATCAAGCTAACTACCGGTGATAACTATCAGGAAATCAAGAGCATGATGCGTTCTAAAACTTTACATACCGTATGTGAAGAAGCTAGGTGTCCGAATATTTATGAATGCTGGGCAAATCGAACGGCTACCTTTATGATTCTTGGTGATATATGTACTCGCGCATGCCGTTTCTGCGCTGTGAATACAGGGTTGCCGACAGAGCTGGACCTGCAGGAGCCTGAACGTGTAGCAGAAGCTGCAGAGGGAATGAACCTTCGCCATTGCGTGGTGACCAGTGTGGCACGTGATGATCTTGCGGATGGTGGCGCCCAGATTTTTGCTGAGACGGTAGCGGCAATTCGTAAACGCCTTCCGTTATGTAGTGTTGAAGTATTGATTCCAGATTTCCTGGGAGAACGGAATAGTCTAGAGATTGTTATGAACAGTAATCCAGACATTCTTAACCATAATATTGAGACGGTGGAACGGATGTCAGACCGTGTTCGGGCTAAAGCGAAGTATCGCCGTTCGATGGAACTGCTGCGCAGAGCTAAGGAAATGAAGCCGGATATTCCTACCAAATCAAGCATTATGCTTGGAGTCGGTGAAGAGTGGGATGAGATTTTACAAGCAATGGATGATTTACGAGCCGTAAATTGTGATATATTGACTTTAGGACAATACTTACAGCCTTCTCCAAAGCATTTGAATGTGGAGAAATATTATCCACCAGAGGAATTTGCGCTGCTTAAGGAAGAGGGATTGAAGCGTGGCTTTAGCCATGTGGAATCAGCTCCGCTTGTTCGCAGCTCTTATCGTGCGCATGAGCAGGTGAAATCTGCTGCTCAAGCTCGTGAGGAGCGCACGGTTTCTTCTAGTTAATTTTTTTGAAATAGTGACAAAGTCACAAAAAGGTTTTATTAAGGAGAGGGTTGAAGGAGCGATAGCGTTCTGAAACACTCAGCCCATAGGTTACACATAAAAAAACGTTGATTTGAGTCATTGGAGAGAAATGTTGGAGCTGTAGGAGCGTAGCGTTCGCCTTTGTTGATTAATTTCACCGCTGATGCGGTTCAAATAGAAGAAATTAATCAACAACAGCGACCGAAAGCCCAATATTTCTCGGAAATGACGGCATAATCAACGAAAATACTTTCCTTCGAAAGGCAGGCGACAAAAGGTTTGATCGTTATAGGCGGAAAAGGCTACGAACTAATGTTAGATCATAAGGATGGTTGGAATCCGGAGGCGTTTCGCGGAAGATATAGCGAAGTGCTGGAAAGATACGACTACATTATTGGTGACTGGGGTTACAGTCAGCTGCGTTTGAAAGGTTTTTATCGGGACAACCACCCAAAGGTGAATCGAGATACAGCGATTTCTGGCATGGTCGATTATATTAATGAATATTGCAATTTTGGCTGCGCATATTTTGTGTTGCATAAGTTAAAAGAGGTACCACAAGAAGGTTTGTTCAAGGATATTCTGATCAAAGAAATACCAGAGCCGAGTGAGGAAGAAGATTCGGAGCTAGAAGCTGAAGATAATGATGGAGCGGCTATAGATAAGGAGCTCTCCTCTAAAGAAACATCATCTAAGCAAGGTTCGAATTCATCTGCTGCATTTAAAGAGATGACTTCTGCTAAGGATAGACCTTTGAGAGAACATCAAAGTCGAAATCACCGGGGTAAAGATTCGCAAGGGAAGAAATCCAAAAAGGAATTTCAAAGCAGACCACCACAAGGTCAATCCCAAAAACCCCAAAACACACAAAAGCCTCAAAATAATCAAAACACACAAAACATAGAAAATCCACAATCTTAACGATGAAAGCTGACCATAAGTAGAGTCCTTCTACGAATGAGACAGCTTTTTTCTTTTGAATAGATATGTACAAATAATAAAGGCAGCAAACCCTGTCTCTGGAGAATTGCTGCCTTTTCTTATGGATTATTTTATAGATAATTTCAATTGCTTCTGTGTAGCATTGTAACTCCATACGAGTGCCGGAAACTTCTTCTTAAAGGCATTTAATTCAATGTAGGTCTCACCATTCTGAGATAGCGCCTCTTTGGAGGAAAGCGTAAAGCCTGTAGATGTGCCTGTTCCGCTCTTTACGATGACCTTCTTGTTCTTGGCATCCCAGGTGATCTCGCCCTCGACAAGCGCAGCCAGCACCAGCGATGAAGCATAAGTTTTATCGCCCTGCTTAACAAGACCAACATTACCAGCAAAAGGAACCCCGTTGATATTTAAGATATGATGATCTCCGGTGACTTCTAAAGTCTTCATTCCAGCAATCTGCAGGGCGGTAATCAACTGTGCAGTTTTCCCTTTTACCTCAATATCCGGTGCGAGACCAATATGATTAAAGTCTTCTTTTTTAGGTGTTAGATATTTCTGCGTGGTCAATTTCAGCATGTCGCCATTAGACACTGGAAGTAGGCTTTGAATACGCGCTTTGCCGTAAGAACGAGTGCCTACAACAGTAGCCAGCTTGTTATCGCGCAGGGCGCCCGTAAGAGCTTCTGACGCACTTGCAGTGTATTCGTTGGTTAGAATTACGACGGGCACACCGATTTTGCTGCCACTAGTAATCGTTACAGGAGTTAACGCGCCACTTTGATCAGAGGTATACATCATGATGCCTTTATCCATAAAACTAGAGGCAATGTTGTATGCCGAATCCATGTAGCCACCCAAGTTATCGCGTAAATCAAGCACCATGGATTTCATTCCCGCTGTACGCATCTTCTTCAGCATAGCGGCGAATTCTTCATCAGAATTCTGTGTGAAACCACTTAGCGAAATATAGGCAATCTTCGGACCAATGAGGGTTCCAAAAACGGAAGTCGAGTTCAATTCATTTCGGGTGACAACATAAGATTTTGTGACACCATTTCTGAGGATCAGCAGGGTGACCTTAGTGCCCGCGGCTCCACTTAGTTCCGAATCATCCGTTTCGTCAACAGGTATTCCGTTGATTTTGAGAATCGTATCGCCGCGTTTCAAGCCTGCCTTTTCAGCAGGAGAACCTGGAGAGATTTCTTCGATGTAGAGCTCTGTTGGCGTATATTGAAGTTTAACACCGATGCCAACGTATTCGAGATCAACCGCATGTTCAAATTGCGCCGCTTCCTCGGAATTGAAGTATTGGCTGTATGGATCATCCAGTGTGTTCACCATGCCGTCAATTGCTCCGCGAATCAAAATATCTTTATCTACATCTGAAAGATTATAGTTCTCCAACAGCTTCATTACTTCATTAATAAGATCACTGTTGTCTGTGGAAGCTTTAGCGGCATCTGCAGCGGAAGCCAGTGGAGCAAATGTAATAGATAAAGCTAGACAGCTGGTTAACAGTGCACTTATTATTTTTTTTGATTTCATGGAATCAAACACCCTTTTTATTAGGATTTCACAAGTTTATTGTAGATGCTATATGTGTCATCGATTGTCCAAACACCAGTATCCGACTTGGATAGAATATAGATAAGGCCCTGCTCATAAGTCTCCTCTTCACTAGCTTCCTTGTCTTTGCTTTCTACATATATAGCAGCTTCCTTGGCACTGTAATAATAAATATTTGAAATGCCTGGAGTATAGGTAATATCATACGAAGCAAAGAAATCATCCAAATCTGCCTTGAGAGAGGAATCATATTCTTCTCCATATGAAGTCATCGTGGAAAGAACTGCTGTAGGATTCTGTTCGTTCATTGCTTGATAATACTTGCTAATAGTACCTTTGATGGCATCCGCATCGTTTTGAGGGATGTTGGCTGCTGGTTTTATACCTTGTTCATGAGTAAGGAGAACGGTCGAGCTTTGGGATTCCACGGATGAAATCTTCCAGCTTCCGTTCTTGCGGACCAGGGTATATACGTATTCATTCTCTGTATCTGGAGTATAAGTTCCACCTATTCTGCGTGAACTTTCAAGCGTATACACAGTGGCTTCGTCAGCTGTAATGTCGAGGATTTCCAAGCTATCAATAGTATTCTTTATGTCAAAAGCTTTAAAAGATTCATTGAGTTCGGCCACTGATTCCGTGTAAGAGTACTCCGGATCCATAAGGGAGTAGAAGCTAGTCGCTTTTTCTTCATTGAAATATTGATTAGACAAACGGATTAATGCTGTAATGGCTGCTTCGTCCTTACCTTTGGAGACAGGAGTAGTAATTTGTACACTTCTACTGGTAGAATTCCAGACAGCTGTGCCCCCGGTTGCCTCTGCGATAAAACGCAAAGGGATGTATGTAGTGCCGGCTGAGGAAACTGGTGCAGTGGTTAGTTTTTTAACGGTTCCGTTAACAGTAGCGCGGTTACTGCCAATTTTGAGGGTAATCGCAAGATTTGAACTTTTTCCTGTTACCGTTCCAGTTTTGGCATCCCAGAGAACTTGAAGTCCAAGCTTCTCAAAGACAACCCGGAAAGGTACAAGTACAGAATTGTTCGCTAAGTATGGGGATCCAGCGGTGAAGGAAACCTTACTTCCGTTAATATAAACATCAATTGGTTTCGATGCTGCAAAAGCCGGGACCGCAAGTATGAGGGCCAGTAGACTTATGCTTAAGAGGGATAAAAATCTTTTCAACAGTACTCTCTCCTTTTATGTAACTCTTTGTAAAATAGCCTCATTATACCATTTGGCTTCTCTCTCAGTCTATCAGTTGGTGTTAGTTTTGTCACACAAAAAAGCCGGAGAAATGGATATCTCCAGCCACTGAAAATCGTTGGATCGAAGGTTAATCTTAAACTAAAAAAGCTTCACGTACACGGTTCCAGAACGGAAAAGGACGGTACCTGGCGAAACTGACCTTCTTGTCCGATACTTGGCAGCGTACTGAAATCAGATCATCTACTGGGATATTGTTATGATCTATCGTGAGTAGTAAGCGCTGATCCTTACATGAAAGAATATCGCAATGGTGATGCTTCGGCAGTAGTAATGGCGACCCCATTGTTCGAAATACGCGGTTGTTAATTGAGGCGATTTCGGCAATCTGCAGCGCTTCTATAGATGGGTGAACCATGGCTCCCCCAAGGCTTTTGTTATAGGCCGTGCTACCAGAAGGAGTAGAAATACAAAGCCCATCACCCCGGAACATTTCGAAGGTAACATCATTGATGTCAACTTGAATCATTATAGTTCCATCTACCCCTTTAAGGGTAAATTCATTTAGGGCAATGTGGGACGAAGAACCGGATTTCTTGTGAATTTCCAGCTCAAGCAACGGATATTTCACGATACGAGGTTTCTGAGGCTCAGAATCCTCGGTTCCGCACATGTAGTCGATTAAGGTGGGTAGCTCTTCCGCTTGCCAGTCCGCATAGAAGCCTAAGTGTCCTGTGTGCACACCTACGAAGGCTAGATTGGGGATTTGATCGATAAAGGTATGAAAAGCGTGCAGCATTGTGCCGTCTCCGCCAATAGAGATGACGATTTCGGGAGACTCGGCATCCAGTTGCAGGTCCCGCTCCGCCGCCAGCTTGTGAAACTGCTCGGCAAGTTTGATTGATAGTTCATCACCGCGGTCCAGAACATAATATCTCAAGATGTACAGGCTCCTTTTGTATAATTCAGTCATACACCGATCATAATCAATCTTGACCCGGAACACAATATGTTAATCAACTTCGCCGTACCCATCGAATCATTGTCATGAATACAGGGATAAGCAGTGAGACTAGAATTGCAGCAGTTAATAATAGGCTCAGCAGGGCGAGGCTTGCCGTGATCCCTGAGGCAGAAGGAGTAAAGGCAGCAGAGGCTGGTAATGATACCCATGTGGTAGACAGCCCTGTGTTCATCACAGGGTTCCAGAGCAGCAAGACCAATCCTGATGCGAGTATGGCGTGAATTAGCCGTGCAGTCAAAAATGGCAGATACCGCAGCCCGGTACCGTTCAGAATACTTGCCACCTGGGCATGTACAGATAATCCGCCCCAAGAGAGAATGAAGGCAGCTGCCGCTACCTTGAACTGAAGCGGGATGGAAGCTGCGGCTTCACCTGCTGAACGGGCACCGATTGTCACCTCAAAGAATCCGCTAATGAGAGCCTGAGCTAGTTCTGGAGGACCACCTACAAGGGACACAAGATGTCCGGTCATGTTAAAAAGGGAGGATAGGATACCGGCACGGGCTAGCAGTTCCATTAGCACATTGAAGAATACAACCAAACCGCCTACGACAATAATAAGCTTTAGCGAGGACTGGATTGCTCCCTTTAATAGCTCCCCAAAGCTCCGTCCATCTTTGCGCCGAGCCTCCTCCATGGCAAGAAGTGCTGCATGGATTCTTCCAAAACCTTTTTTGGCTGGAACAGAGGGGGCAGTAGAACTAGTTATGGATGGGTCTTGGGAGGGGGAGCTCTGTTCTTTGCGTCCATGGAACGACATTAGCAAGCCAACAATCAAACCGCTCCCATAGTGGGCGAGGGCTAGGATAAGCCCCAACGATGCGTCTCGAAAGAAACCAACGGATACTGCACCTAACAGAAAGATTGGGTCAGAGGAGGTTGTGAAAGCGACTAATCGTTCGCCCTCTACTCTGCTAATCAGATTCTGTTCCCGCAGCTTAGCGGTTAATTTAGCGCCAACAGGATATCCTGATACATATCCCATCGCAGCGACAAACCCGCCGCTACCTGGTATACCAAAAAGAGGGCGCATCAATGGATCGAGCAGTGCACCGAAGAGATGAACGATCCCTAGGCCTAGCATGATTTCGGATATGACGAAGAATGGAAATAGGGAGGGGAATAACACATCCCACCAGATGGCCAGGCCTCGTAAGGCTGCGCCAAGGGATGCCTCCGGATGAAGCAACATCAGCAGCATACAGCCTGCCAATGTTAATCCCAGCAGTGGGCCGCCAATCTTTTTAAAAGTCATAATTAACGCCTCCTGATCTATGGTTAGATGTATGCGAAAAGAAGGACAAACAGCACAAAAAAAATAAAGGAAGCGGTTACATAAATCGGTGCTTTTTCGTTCGAAATATGATATTATGTAAATAAGAAATGCACCCTCTGTTACAAGAATAAATGGGATGGAGTGATGGCGATGAGCGTTGTAGCCGGAGTTCTCGTTTGTGCTTTTGTATATGTGATCCGGGTCTCTCTCGTCCCTTCAGGTGATGAAGAATTTCGGACCTACTGACAATAACCTCCAGGCGCTAAACTATAGTTTAGCGTCTTTTTTCTGCCGTTTAGGGGCACTTTCGACGGATATCCGAGCCGTGCTTTTTTTTGGTATAATAAAGTAAGAAACGTTTCATTAATATGGAAGAGAGCTGGTAACCTCAATGAATCCAAATGAGAGTATATATGAGAACCTAGGAGGAGCTGAGGCGCTACATCGATTGGTGGAAGTGTTCTATGCCAAAGTGCAGCTTCATCCGCAGCTGGGTCCGTTATTTCCTGAAGACATTTCTCCTGTTCTGGAGAAGCAGTATCAATTCCTGACACAGTTTTTTGGCGGTGGCCCATTGTATTCAGAACTGCATGGACATCCCATGATGAGAGCAAGGCACATGCATATTCCCATTACTCCAGAACGTGCTGAAGAATGGTTGCAGTGTATGAAAGAGGCGCTTGAGGAGACCGGCGTAGAAGAGCCGCTACGTTCGTTCGTCCTTAGCCGCCTTGCAGGTCCCGCACATCATTTTGTTAACATGCCCCAGGAATAATAAGGGACAGGTTGATCCTGAAAGGAATGAGAGTACTTGCCAGAGTTAATACCCCTATATTCTATTAAGGTCAAATGTTGCAATTGTGAACATGAATTTTCAACCTCTCGCGTACGCCCTAGCCTAAAAAAGGCTATCCGCCGCGATGCTGATTTTTGCGCATATTACAAAAACGAGAATCCGGATTATTATGTTGTACGTGTCTGCCCGAGTTGTGGGTTTGCCTCTACAGAAAATTCAGCGGACAAGCTGACGGATCTGCAGCGAAAAGCATTTAATGAACAGGTAGGAAAACGATGGAAGAGCCGTGACTTTGGGGATAAACGAAGCTGGGAAACTGCACTTGAGACCTATAAACTGGCGCTTTTATGCGCTCAAAGTATTAACGATAAGGATCGAATTATTGCAAGTCTGCTTCATCACATTGCCTGGTTGTATCGGTATCAAGGGAATACGGAACAGGAACAACGCTTTTTGCGCTATTCATTAGCTGAATATGTGAAGGTATACGAAAAAGACGGAATAGCTGGCAATGATGCCCGGCTCATGTATCTTATCGGCGAACTTAACCGGCGCATCGGAGAGTTCTCTGTGGCTGTAATGTGGTTTTCCCGCCTGATTAATGATCAGAAGATTATGGATGCTGCGATGATTCGAGCTGCCAGGGAGCAGTGGGTTGTGCTAAGAGAGCAAATGCGCGGCGAAGCTGTAGATATTGATGCCGATGGATTGCCTTCAGGTTCTTAAAGCTTCACGAACAACAAAAAGCGCAGAAGAGAGTAATGCTCTCGTCTGCGCTTTATAAAAATGGTAAGATTGGGATTTAGATGACCTTCTATTTATCGGACTGCCCGATCGAATAGGAGGTAATCTCCGTCGTTATCTACAACTGTGGGACTGGCGCTGCAACATGGGAAGACAAGTAGTTTTTTCTTGCCGTCACGAACGATTTGCAATTCTTTTGGCTTCATAGGGAGAAGAACATTCTCCGAGTTGCAGAAAGGGCAATACTGCACATACATATCGCCTAAAATAATGTCATAAGGCCAGGTATGACTAAAAGGAATCATTGTGAATCCTTCCCAGAAGGAGACTCTTCATTTCCATCCTCAGCTTGCGGTGAATTCTGCTTTTTGGATAGCTCAGCTATTTTTTGTAGCAAAATATGTTGGGGCATATGCATTAAGTGTTCCAGTGGAACGCCTAGTTGCTTGGATAACGTTATGGCTGTTTCCGGTGAAATTTGTAGTGGCTTCATATGGATGCCCTCCTAAAGTTTATCGGCTATGAATGTTCCGGTATCGTTATTCACTTTACCATGGTGTTAAGTCAATTACAAAGAAAACCAAATGAGAGCAAAGGAATGGTGAGAAGACATGAAACAACCATTATCACTGACTTGGGAACTTGATTCCATATTTCCTGGAGGATCGTCCTCTACTGAGTTAGAAAGCTTTTTAAAGAATCTTGAACAAGATATTGCAGCCTTACAGGGTCTGGTGAAGAATGCTGTAGCTCCAACGGATGTTGAGTCTACAAAGGCGCTGGACGAGGTTATAGAACTGCTTCAGAGCTGTTCAGGAAGACTTGTGGAGGTCTCTTCCTTCGCAGACTGTCTGGGCGCTCAGAATCAAATGGACAAGGGTGCGGTAAGACTGGCGGCTCGAGTGACAAGTATGCGTGCCGGATTCGAAGGCATTAGCTCACAATTCAGTAATGTGCTTCGTCAGACTACAGACAAGGTATGGGCAGAGTGGATGGCACGTCCGGAGATTGCTCCATTAACGTTCGTGCTGAGCGAGAGCCGTGACTTGGCCCGTGAGAAGATGAGTCCAGAGTTGGAAAGCTTAGCGCTAGAACTAGCCGTTGACGGATATCATGGATGGAGCGGGCACTATGATACGATTGTAAGCTCGATTAAGATCCCATTTGAGGATGAAGAAGGAACAAAGCTCCTCTCCGCAGGTCAAGCTTTTAACAAGCTGGATGATCCAGATCCGAAAGTACGTCAATCCATGTTCCATAAATGGGAAGAAGCATGGACCGAAGCAGCAGATAACTGTGCGGATACCTTGAATCACTTAGCAGGCTTCCGTCTGAAGCTCTATAAAGGAAGAGGTTGGGAAGATATTCTGAAAGATCCGCTGAGCATCAATCGCATGTCACAAGATACTTTGAATGCGATGTGGGACGTGATTACGAATAGCAAGCCTGCACTCTTGACCTATCTTCAGCGTAAAGCTAAGCTGCTTGGACTGGATGCTCTTTCTTGGGTAGATGTCGAAGCGCCAGTGGGTAAATCTTCAGGTAAAATCCCATATGATCAGGCCGCTAAAGATATCGTTACCCAGTTCCGCAAATTTAGTCCGAAGATGGCAGAGTTTGCAGAGCGTGCTTTTGATAATAACTGGATTGAGGTTGAGGATCGTCCGGGAAAACGTCCTGGAGGTTTCTGTACATCCTTCCCTGAGAGTAAGGAATCGCGGATTTTCATGACTTATAGCGGTACAACTTCCAATGTTTCAACCTTGGCACATGAGCTGGGACATGCTTATCATTCTTACTTGCTGGATGATCAACCTGTATTTAATCAGAACTACGCTATGAACGTTGCAGAGACTGCTTCAACCTTCGCAGAGGTCATTGTATCTGACGCTCAGGTTAAAGCCGCTAGCAACGCTGAAGAGAAACTGGCGTTGCTTGAAACGAAAATTCAAAACAGCGTAGCCTTCTTTATGAACATTCACGCTCGGTTCTTATTTGAGACTCGTTTTTATGAGAAACGTAAGGAAGGCCTTGTAAATGCTGAGGAGCTGTCTGAATTGATGGTGGAAGCACAGAAGGAAGCCTTCTGTGGGGTGCTTTCGGAATACCATCCTCATTTCTGGGCTTCTAAACTGCATTTTTATATCACAGATGTGCCGTTCTATAACTTCCCTTACACCGTTGGCTACATGTTCAGCACAGGCTTGTATCGACTGGCTCTGCAAGAAGGAGCGTCCTTTGCAGACAAATATGATAGCTTGTTGCAAGATACTGGTGTGATGACTTTAGAGGATTTGGTACTTAAGCATCTGGGTGTGGATCTTACGAAGCCGGACTTCTGGCAAGGCGCTACAGATCTGATTGTAGCTGACATTAATGAGTTCTTGGAGATGACGGAGCAATTAGTTTGAAAAAGTCTAAACTAAGACAAATTTAGCGGTAGAAAAAACAATAATTTTTCAGCATGAACACGCAAAAGCCCCTGATACAGGGGCTTTTTTTAATGATAAAATGTCGAAAAATCACGATTTATAAAAAGAAATATGCGATTAATCTATGGATTTCGCGCATCTATAGGGATAATAACCCAATTTTGCCGAATAATGTTGTTTGCCATTTGTTAGTAACCTATAATGAGTCTTAAGCCTTATATAAGGCACGCTAGAGTACCACTTGGCTGAACTCACAAAAATAAGCAAGCGCTTACGAGGTCGGTTCTGCGAAGTGCACTCAAATCAAGCTATGCTCACAAAACTTTTAGGAGGAGAAGTAATGCTTAAGACGGAACAACTATCATTAGCGAGACAGATGGATATGGTGTTTAAGGAGCTGCAGGAAGAATTATCGGGATTAACTTCTGGTACGGTTTTTGTGCAAATACGAAATAACATGATCGGAAAATTCGGGATACGACATAATCCTCTTTCTGGGCGAAGCGGGGTATTCACTGATGCAAAAGAAGGGATGACAGATGGACAACAGTCTTCTTTTCGACTAATGGCGCTGGAAAGCCTGAAATACAAGCGGCGTTGGACGCATGGTGAGATTTCTTATGAATTCGCCATTAGACAGGGAATGGTGATTGTAGATGCTACGTTGGAGTCCAATTATAATATGGCGAATCTAATGATTCGATCGCCTCGTAATGCCTATGCTGAAAGTTCCGAACAGTTTTTTGGTTAAGCGTTGTTTACATAAAATTTCAATAATTGTGAAAATCAAAAACCCTCCCACAGCTTCAGAAAGAAGTGTGAGAGGGCTCAAAAGCTACTCGGCTTTAGGCTTTATGCTTGATATCGCCCTAGCCGGATAAAACACTTAAGATAACGTTGTTACTGACGACCAGACAGTTGTTGTTCTGCCAGTTGTACTAGACGTTTAGTGATGTAACCGCCCAGAGAACCAGTTTCGCGAGAAGTGTAGTTCCCGTAATAACCGTCAGCTGGGATCGTTACTCCAAGCTCCTGTGCTGCTTCATATTTCAACTGTTGCAATGCCGCAGTTGCTTGAGGAACGACCAGGTTATTGGAACGGCTGCTACGACCTTGACCTGCTTGACCCATGTGTGTCACCTCCTTCGCCCGTTGTGAAGATAGTATGAGCGCTAGGAGGTTAATTCATGCATCACTTCGAAAGGTTTTAAGGATGGTAATTATTAGTGAAATAAAAGTGAGGATAGAAATCCTTTATTACTAGGGATTACACAAAAAAATCGGTCTTCCCTTACGTAATCGCAAGGCAAGACCGATATAATGTATATCTGCTTTAAATCTCAGGATAGATCATTTCCAGCACGGTGGATAGATTCTGACTTTGACCGGGTTCTACCGTTAAAAGACCTGTGAAGGAAGCATCCTCGGATACATTCGGTGCATTCGCGAGCCAGGTATAGGGCTCAATACACAGAAATTGATCAGCCGGTCCTTTGGTATATAGCACCCAGTGACGGAATAGATTCTCGTCAGCAGTATAACGAAGGCCATAACCATCATCACGTAATAATAAGGCTTCTACAGGCTGTTTTTCTCCAATACGTAGAGCAGTATCAAAATTAGTTCCCTGCATGTTCATTCCGGTGTTCAAGGCTTCCAGATCACCAAGTGGAATCAGATTGCCGCTAGGGAGCAATTCATCGTTCAGTTCATAAATACTATTTACTGGGAGCTTAAGATTCCAGCGCTCAGGTTCTCCATCAATCATAAACCAGGTGTGATAACCGATCCCAAAAGGAATTCGATGATCTCCAAGATTTGTAACCTTTAAAGTTTGGGTAAATCGGGCTTCCTGAAGCCTAAACGTCATTTCGAATTTAAGTGGGATAGGGAATTGCTCCATCCAGTGTGGATCATCTTCCGTTCGGAATTCAGTAGTGACCGCGCAACCATCCTCATCTTCTTCAATATCGCTGACACACCAGGCCTGAGTTCGGTGTAGACCATGAATATGATTGTCATTAGCGGTATTCTGGTCAAATTGATAACTTGTACCCTCGAATTGAAATTGGCCCTTACGAATTCTTCCGGGTGGAATTAATAGCGGCATGCCAAAATGGTAAGGTTTTTGCATAAAGAAAGCTTGATCGCTTTCATCAGGCCGCCGTAGAATTTCCCGTTGTTTCTTGACATCAAACAATGAAATCACGTTATTTCCTAGTCGCGGCAAAAGCGTGACTTCCAGTTCACGGCTGTGCAAAATATAAGTATCATAACCGCCCCACTGCCCTTTGGTCACCTGTTTCATGAGATATGCTCCTTTATCGTAACTGTAATCGAATAGAACATGGATAACCTTATCATAACAGATTTATACGGTAGTGGTTAAGTGATTTGACAACTTCTCTTTATGGTTCTATGATGAAGGCATTAATTCATGATGATAATGTGATGACGGGGACAAGTAGGCAGGCATTGCACCTTCAGAAAGCCGGTGGTTGATGCGAACCGGTAGGACAAACCTGATGAATGGACCCCTGAGCGCCGAGCTTGAACGGGAGCTAGATACCCTAGTAGACCGGCCGGATCTTCCCCGTTAACGGAAGACTAAGGCTGTTTTTTTCTTGTCCAAACTAGATTAAGCAGCGAATAAGGGTGGCACCACGGTCTCACGTCCCTTGCGGATGAGGCTTTTTTTGCGTTCTCGGAAACTTAGAAATGACATCAAACGGAGGTCTATATTATGAAAAAAGTAATGTCAGGCATTCAGCCAAGCGGTTCACTTACATTGGGGAACTACATTGGAGCACTGAAAAATTTTGTGAAGCTGCAAGATGATCATCAATGTTTCTTTATGGTTGTCGATATGCATGCAATCACTGTAGCACAAGATCCTGCGGCACTGCGTGAACAGTCAGAATCCGTAGCGGCCCTCTTTATTGCAGCAGGAATTGATCCTGCACGTTCTAATGTCTATATGCAGTCGCATGTGCCACAACACGCTGAACTGGGCTGGATCATGACGACACTTACAGCAATGGGCGAGCTGGAGCGTATGACCCAGTTTAAAGATAAATCATCAGGTAAAGATTCTGTTGGCGCTGGTTTATTCGTCTATCCTTCCTTGATGGCAGCAGATATTCTTGTTTATAATGCGGATCTTGTGCCAGTTGGAGAAGATCAAAAACAACATTTGGAGCTGACTCGTGATTTAGCTGGTCGCTTCAATAATCGTTTTGGCGAATTCTTTACCATTCCGGAGCCGTACATTCCAGAGGTGGGTGCACGTATTATGTCTCTGGATGATGGCACCAAAAAAATGAGCAAGAGCAATCCTAACGCAGGCAGCTACATTGCTCTGTTAGATTCACCGGACGTAATCCGTAAAAAAATCAGCCGTGCAACGACTGATTCAGGACGTGAAGTAATTTTTGATCCAGCTAATAAGCCAGAGATCAGTAATTTGATGAGTATTTATTCCGAATGTTCTGGAATGACACTCCAGCAAATTGCCGATCGTTATGAAGGGCAAATGTATGGCGGCTTTAAGAAAGATCTTGCTGAAGTGGTTGTATCTACGCTTGAGCCTTTACAACAAAGATATAATGAAATTCGTAGCTCGGGTGCGATTACAGATATTCTTGCTGAAGGTGCTGGTCGTGCACGTATTGTTGCAACTGAGACGTTGAATGGAGTTAAAGAGCGGATGGGATTTCTGCCAGCTCGTTAATCTAATCAGCGCTTAGGCTTTCCTGTTTGCGTCTGATCTTGGCCTTGAGGATAAATCCCCAGCCAATATTCATGACACAGAGAAACCCGAGCAGAAGTGCCAACCAAAAGCTATAACTGATCGCGATTGAAGCGGCAGTAAGAATAAGAATAGAAGAACAAGCGAACCAAAGTGAAAGTCCTTTACCCATTAAGAGAGCCTTCCTTTCTATGTCTGCTAAAATGAATCCCGGAGTATGATAATAATACTCCGGGATTTTTTGTGATTATAGAATAGATCTCTGCGTAAGTCTACAGTTTCATCGTAAAGAACCAGGGTCAATGGAAAATCGTTTGTCGAGCTTCTCGCTGCTAAGCCAACCTACATAAGTATTTAAAGGTCGATATTGATTGTCCATCACTAATACAGCCACAAACGGGTATTGTTTGCGATGTAAATAACGTACGTCCCCCCAGCGCACCATATATCCTGAAGGGAGTTCCTCGACTTCGGCTACTGCATAAGAGGTGAAGTATAGAAAGGACTGAATATCAGGGTGCGACTTGGAAATCTCCACAGCAGGATGAGTCGAGCATACAGCATGTTTGAACCATTCCAGTCGGTTATTGACTAACTGCCCAACATCATAGCTGCCATCTTTTTTCACCTTGACTACGTTCCAGCGCTTTAGTGAAATTGTAGGGATTACAATATAACGTTCGCCGGCACTATGATGTAAATCCTTAAGCTTAATATTACGCGTGAGACGTGCGTGAACGACGGTTCTCCAAATATAATAAAGAATAGTACAGGCATACAGTGTAATAAATAAAGGTTGCGGTGGAATGATCCCGGTGATCCAGAGAAGGATGGCTGCGATATGGCTACCAAATATAAACGGATCAAAAATGTGGATGATGTTCCATGCAATCCATTTCTCCGTGAATGGACGTGCAGCCTGAGTGCCATAGGTATTAAATAGATCAGAAAATACGTGAACACCTACACCAATGAAGCTCCAGAGCGCAATATGGCTTAGAGCTTGTAAATCAGTAAAACCAAATAAGGGGCCTAACACGAAGGAAATCAGCGCAGGCCACAGAATTAGAAAGGGTAGGGAATGTGTGATTCCTCGGTGATTTCGAATATACATTGCATTGTCCTTCAGTCGTAGCGCAGTATCGGCATCAGGAGCCTGAGAGGCGAGCACTGTTGCCAGCATAACAGCCCCGGCCAGTTTCGGATCAGAAGCAACGATGGGATCAACGAAGGAAAGCCCGGCTAAGCCTAGGCCCATAACTAAATGTGTAGCAGTATCCATTGGTCAGTTCTCCTTTGTTGTTCGGAAGTTCTCTATTTAATAATTACCCAAATACAGCCCTGGTTATTAAGGGGATTGAAATAAATACAAAATAAATATTGTCACGTAATTGTCGAATTCATGAACTTACTGTTCCATGACTGTCAAAGTCTTCACGGGTTTGTTATGATAAAGTTAACAGCGAAGTTAAAAAAACTTCGGTTAGAACGTTACATGTTCGTTTAGAAGGAGGATCATTAGGTGTGGACAATCATATAACATTTCAAGCTTCTTCCGACTCTGCAGCCATGTCTGCAAAATCTCCACCGGAAGGTGCTAGCTGGCGTGATTTCATTGCTGTAACAAAACCCGGTATTATCCGATCTAACCTTATTGCGGCCTTTGCGGGATATTGGCTGGCCTCGGGTTGGGATGTTCATTACGGCAGATTAGTTCTGACTCTGCTCGGTACTATGCTGGTTATGGCTTCGGCCTGCGTTTTTAATAACTATTTCGACCGGGATCTGGACATGAAGATGGAAAGAACCCGTGAACGGGGGCTTCCTACAGGACGACTAAAACCAAACACTGTGTTATTATACGCCATTGGGCTTGGTATTGCAGGTTTGATCGTGCTGTTTGCTTTTTCAGGTATGCTTGCCGGTCTGTTTGGAATTGTTGGTATGTTCGTTTACGTAGTAGTATACACGCTTTGGTTGAAGCGGACATCAACATGGAGCACCTCCGTAGGTGCGATTTCTGGAGCAATGCCCCCGGTAATTGGTTATGTTGCGGTTTCAGGAACGGTTGATCTAGGCGCTTGGCTGATCTTTGCCATGTTGTTTCTATGGCAACCCCCTCACTTCTGGGCGTTGGGCATTAGACGTAAAGAAGAATATAGAGCGGCAGGATTTCCATTGTTACCTGTAGTTAAAGGGACGCGACGTACGAAATTTCAGATGATTCCTTATGTAGCCCTTTTGCTGCCTATTCCAGTGTTAATGTACGCCTACGATTACGCAGGCATATTTTTTCTAATCATTTCATCAGCGTTGTCCTTGGCTTGGTTAGTATTGACCTTGATGGGCTTTAAGGCTAAAGATGATGAAGTCTGGGCGAAGAAGAATTTCCTCTTCTCCATTAACTACCTGACAGTTAGTTTGATCGTACTTGTATTGAATACGATTCACGGTTAAGAAGAGGGAGGGTATACGTGTCCGTGCAAACCTTTAAGCGTTATAAATGGACTTGGCTTCTGCTAATACTTGCTTTGATTATGGCTGGTTATCTGGCAATTAACTCTTTGAATTTAGGAAAAGAGAAATTGCCAGTAATCGGAGAAGTGCAGGACTTTTCTCTTGAAAATGTGAATGGAGACCAGGTTACTCTGGCTGATACACAAGGTAAAGCACGGCTGGTATACTTCTTTTTTACACAGTGTCCGGATGTATGTCCTATAACTACGTTTTTGTTATCTCAGACACAGAAGATTCTGGTCGAGGATGGCAGTTTTGGTAAAGATACGGGTTTTGTTTCTATCTCTTTTGATCCGAAGAATGATACTCGGGAAGCTATTAAGGCTTTTGCAGACCGGTTTCAGGCGAATTATGATGGATGGTATTTCTTGCGGGGGGATCAGGAAGAAGTTCGTAAGTTAGCGACGGATTCTTTTAAAGTACTAATCGCAGGGAATTCCAAAGAAAATTTCGTACATGCCAACCGTATAGCGTTAGTTGACCGGAACAATCAACTTCGTGCATTGTATGACGCAGGAGATACGGAGAACGTAACTCCTGAATTTCTTGCCGATCAGCTGACGGAATTGGCTCGGGAATAGAACATAAACATTAAAAACGCCTTTTTCGAATCCCTCTTTATTGAGCGGATAACGAAAAAGGCGTTTTTTTAAATATACGATAGTATAAGTTTCATGCTATACATTATCCTTATACTTGTTTCAGCTAAAATGGAAGTGGTTCAGGGTAGACGATGAAATCTTCCAATCCGGCTTTTTCGAGCTGAGTGATGTTGTATTCATCAGGCGTACCTTCCACACCAGCATATCCGCGACGAGTATAAATATGATCGGCATCAGGGAAGGCATCCCGGAGCACACTGCGTATTTTTTTGCCAGAGCTATCGTTATCCAAATAAAGGTATACTTCTCCATCTCCTACTTGTTGCCGGAGGGATTCTAATTTTAGTGTATTTAATGTACCAAAGGTACATAGGATTTCTACTTCCGGTACCAGCACGCGCTGTAATCTGCTGCGATCGTTCTTACCTTCGACAATAATCGTTATGGACATTAGCTGACAATCACCTCCGGGAATGGGTCCAAGCTTCAGGCTCATTATAGTTTACCGAAGGATCGTCATTTTTAACAACTGTTTCTGCAGGAAAGTCTTCATTCCCCGGGAAATGTCGTAAAAGCAAAGAATCATGCGGCTCGCCCGTTCCATTTGGAAGTGAGGTTCGATAGTTTACCAGTGTTTTTAGGTGGAAGAAGAAGCAATGCTACCATTAGTATTAGAAAGGCTATGAAGTAAGGAGAAACGAAGGACCTTAGCTGTCCAGCAGCCACGGGCCCAGCGAATGCACCGAGTGACATGGCTATCGACTGCATGGAGAAAGTCCGACCCATTCGCCCAGGGCCACCGAGACTAATAAAGAGTGATGCCATTGCAGGAAACAACACTCCTTTGGCTGCGCCGAGCATAAAAAGAATCGCAGCAGTCGGAATCCTGTGAAATGAGGCGAGTGCAAAGAAGCTGATGGCCATTCCCAGTAATGCCGCTGCTATTCTTCCCCCCGGAGAAAGACGGTTAAGGAAGAGCATGCTGAGCGTTACCAAAGCACCTAAACTGAGGAGTGACAGTAGGATACCAGTGGAAAGAATACTGTTGCTCCCTGTTTGAGATAGCGGGAGCTCGAAAAAGAGAACGCCTTGTGAACAGGAAACGAAAAAAGGTAAAAGGTAATACCGTTTGGATACCAGATCATCATCTTTCGTTGGTATAGAAGGTTTATCTGGAACTTTTAATGCTGATGGCGCTGAGCTTAGCGGCTTTAATATATGTCTCGAAGGCGCAGGTACACTAAAAAAAGCCATGATTCCTGTTGCGATAAGGAGCCATCCAAGTGTGGTGAAGGTGCCAGAGTAGCCGGCTTTTGCTACGATAAAAGCTCCCGCAGCAGGCGATACAACTGAAGCTAACGTATGAACGATACCATGTCCGGACATATATTTACCCTGCTCTGTGGCATCCGATGACAAAGAAGCGAGTAACGTCATACAGGCTGGAGAGAGGAAAGCGAGCACGAATCCACTTGCTGCTCTTAGCATCAGCAGATGCCATGGAAGCTGTACATGAGCTTGCAGCAGTAGGATAGCTCCCGCTGCGACAAGGCTGAAGACGATGTAGCGGCGGGAGCCATTACGATCGACGAGTACGCCTGCAAGCAGATTGCCGGGAAGGTGGGTCAACGAGTACATGCCCATCATCCAGCCAATAAAGGTGGGTCCCGCACCAAGAGAGATGGCAAAGGGCGTAAGGACGGGATACTGAGCATGTAAATCGAAGAACGCCAAAAAGAGAAATAAGTATAGCCACAGCGCAGTTTTCACAGGGAAACACCTCCGAGAGCCACCTACAGCACAAGTGAATGCAGGACGGCGTAATAATGAAGAACGAATTCTTAAGCACTACTTGTACTTTACGTGGGACAGAGAGGGCTTATACCGCTTTTTTAATTCCGCTGGTAGGTATTCCTTTTACGGAGGGTGGAACCATGAATTATGATGGGTATTCATGTATAATAATTAATATTGGCGTTATGTCTATGGGAAGAGAGAATCCTTGGGACGAAACTAGGCGATAGGGGTGTTGTGAGATTGATGGATCCAGAGGTATGGTCACAGTTTATAAGGGAAAATTGGCTAGTTATTGTAATTGCGCTTGTCCTGCTGTTTGCGGTTGTTAATTTGGTTAAAACCGTTCTGAAATGGGCGATTGTCATTGTGATCGTTGTAGGTTTGTTCATCTATAGTGGTGTTACAATGGACCAAATTGGTAACGCTGTGAATAAGGTGGCAGATGGAACGGTAAGCACCCTAAAGAAGGAAGCGCAAGAGGTTATGCTTAAAGAAGCGCAGGATGCGAAGTACACTTCAAATGGAGACGGGACCTTTACGATTACAACGCCGAATATTGAAGTGAAGGGCGCAGCGGGTGAAGATAAAGTAGAGGTTACTTTCCGTGGTGTGAGTCTTGGGAAGTGGAGTGTTACAGATACGACAAAAACATTTATCGAGGAAGCCCGAAAACATCAATAACAGGCTTGGACTCAAAAATATAACAAGCGAGCAAGCACGCGACTGAAAGGAGAGAGCGGATATGATAAACGGATGGATGACTAGTGTGAGTGATGCTAATATCATCTCCATCGCCCTCCTGCTGGTTGTAGTCTTCTCTCTATTGCAAGGCTGGAGCAGAGGTTTCTCAAGCGCTACCGGAAGATTATTTGGGCTGCTGGGAACAGGATTATTTACTATAGCATCTTTGGTATTAGCTATCCCAGCTGCGGCCTACCTCAATCCCTATGTAGAGACTTGGGCATCGGGGATTAGTCTTCCTGATACGAAGCTTACACAGTGGCAGCAAATTTATTATACGGCGGTGTCTGTGTTATCAGAATCACCGCTGGTTCGATTTCTATTGTTACTCCTGATTTCTTATCTGTTAATTCGTATGCTCTTAGGACTGTTATCCATGTTGCTACCTTTTCCACAATTGCGGCGTACTAAGAAGTTTAAAGACAGAAAGATTACGCAGGTAAGCCGTATGGGAGGAGCAATGGTTGGATTAATTATCGGCTTAATGCGTAGTCTGGTAATTGTTCTTGCTCTTTTCATCTGTGTTGGATTAAATCCGGAGAGTGGATTTAGTCGTTATGTGGAGTCCTCTCCAATCTATAGTCAGAGCGCTGCTGCTGTATTTGAACCTATTGTTGGTGAGACTGTGCAGAAGAAACTTCCAATTCTGACGAAGACCGTTGCAGCAGAGATGAATGATATCCTTCGCAGAAAATATGAGGTTATCGATCATGAAATTCCTCAGGATATTATAGGAGCAGCAGAAGACATTGTTGGACAAGCGCAAGAAGAAGAGAAAAAAGCGAGACTTCTCTATGATTGGGTAGGTACACGCGTGACTTACGATTATGCTAAGGCTGACAATTATTTGCAAAACAGGGTCTGGCATGAACAGACACCACAGGATACATTCGACACTCGGCAAGGGGTGTGTATAGACTATGCCCGACTGTACGCTGTGATGGCTCGTTCACAGGGCTTGCAGGTACGGGTTGTAACAGGTCAGGGTTATGATGGGCGTGGCGGATATGGTGCACATGCTTGGAATGAAGTATATATAAGTGATCGGCAAGCTTGGATTCCGCTGGATCCGACTTGGGCTAGCAGTGGAGATTGGTTCAATCCGAAGGATTTTGATGAAACGCATATTAGGGTGAACGCCCTCTGAGTGAGGGCGTTGAACTCCTGGGGTGTGGTACAATAAACTCAAGTAACGTCAGTTCTAACTTAAATGCGAGGGCATGCTCACAATAAGCAGCTAAGAACTCACCTTCATCATAAGAGTAATGTCGCAGGCAAAGGGTTGTCAGACATTTTTTTAAAATATAAGAAAGTATAAGCACTATACTTTATGTCTTATATTTCTCGCATAAACACTTACCTCCCTTATAAGGAAGGTCAAGGCGTTTATGCTTGTAGAAGGGGAGAAAGCTGGTGAGTTTGTTTGGTAAGCAGCCCCCGCCTAAGGACGGGATATCTTCAAGAAATTCTGTAGGTCTGAGACTGAATATTTTTTTCTTCGGCACTTTTTTTATTTTTTGTATTATTATCGTACGTCTTGCAGGTTTACAGTTTACTGAGGGAGCTCTGTTGAGTGAAGAAGAAACGAGCCGGGAAACGAAAATTGTTCCGCTCGCAGCGATGCGTGGGATTATTTTTGCTGCCGAAGGAGAGCAGATTGCCTATTCAACACCTACGGAGTCGCTTTACCTTACATTAACTAAAGATTACACAGCTAGAACGACAGATAAAGTAACGGGTGAGACCTTACTTACGGAAAAGGCGAAGAATAACTCCGATATGCTTGCGGCAAGGCTTGCGGCTGATTTTGCTAAATATGGAGATCCGAATGCACCGAAGCTGACGCAGCAAGATATCTTGGATTTATTAGATTTAGATTTCAAAAAGTATTTAGGTTATGTGCCGCGACGGATCAAGACTGGATTAATTCCAGAGGAAATAGCCTATTTCATGGAGCATAAAGACAATTATCCGGGGCTAACGATCGTGGAGGAGAGTGTTCGTCACTACGATAAAGATACGGTAGCGGTACAGACAGTCGGCTTTGGAAAGCCGTTTAAATCGACTGAAGATATAGCGATGTATAAGAATGTCCGTAGTGAAATGAAAAAAGATTCTCCCCCTGGACTTATGTATAAAGCAGAAGAATATGTGGGGTTTGATGGTCTGGAAATGCAGTATCAACGAGAGCTACGAGGAGAAAATGGTTATCAGGTCATTTCGGTGACTCCTCAGAATATGGCTGAGAAGGTTGAACAGAACGTTGCTCCTGTAAAAGGTAATAATATTTGGATGACCATTAATAAGAAGATTCAGATGAAGACAGAACAGGCCATTTTGGATCAGATTAAATGGCTGCATACCAATGCTGTTCAAGGTGAGACGCATCCAGATGCTTTAACCGGATACGCCGTAGCAATGGAAGTGGAAACTGGAAATATTGTCGCCATGGCAAGCATGCCGGATTACGATTCAAATGTATGGACTAAAGACTCCTTACCAACACCTGTTTGGAATAAAATAATGAATAATCATCTAAACGGTACGATTACTTCGAATTCATCTGGTAGATCAGGTCATGATTTTAGTTCACTTGTGTTTATGGGATCTACGATCAAACCATTAAGTGTGTTAATTGGTTTAAAGGAAGGTTTCTTTAATACCTCAACTACCTATTCAGATGTGGGCATTACTTATTTCGGTAAGGATAATAAATCATCCGTAAGAAATTCATCGGGTCACGTATATGGTCCACTAGATCCAGCTAAAGCCATTAGAGAATCTTCTAACGTATTTATGATTGATATGGTGGGTAAGCAGCTTTACAAGAAATATCCGGGGGATAAAGGCATAGAGGTCTGGGACAATTATATGAAAAAATTCGGGCTGGGTGTATCAACGAAAAGTGGTCTCCCAGGTGAATCACCGGGCCAGATTAACTATACTGATCTTAAGGCCGCAGGCAGCTCGCAGGCTGCACTTATCTATGCTTCTTTTGGCCAACAGGGCAGTTATACTACATTGCAGCTTGCCCAGTATGCTTCTACTCTTGCTAATGAAGGGGGGCGTATTAAGCCTCAACTTGTTAGTAAGATCACGGATGCACAAGGTAAGCTGGTTAAGGAATTTAAAAGAGAAGTGCTTAATACAGTAACGTTTGACAAATCCTACTGGAAAGAGATCAAACAGGGGATGAGCAGTGAAGTTAGTGCCTTTGATGATTTTCCTTATGATTTTGCACGTAAGACAGGTACCTCTGAAAAAACAGACAGAAAAAATATAAACCGTGATAATGGGGTATTTATTGCATTTGCTCCGCGAGAAAATCCGAAGCTAGCCGTAGCGGTTGTTATACCAGAAGGGGGCTTTGGCTCCAAAAGCGCTGCTCCGGTGGCTCGTAAAATTTTTGACGCCTATGATTGGGAGTATGGGCTCGATGGTGTGCCAAAAAAGAATGTTGCTCCTGCGTCAGACCCCGTTCAAAAATAATTAGAGAAAAAGGAGAGAAATAAACTGTGAGTTTTTTTCGTAAGCAGGCCTCACCTCCAGATGAGACCAACAGTAAAAGTTCCATAGGCCTGCGACTCAACGTGTTTTTCTTTAGCACGTTTGTTATATTTTGCGTAATTATTATACGCCTGGCTGTGTTGCAATTCGTGGAAGGACCAACTTTAACTGAAGTGGAGACAAGCAGAGATACCAAAAATGTACCCCTTGCATCCATGAGAGGTGTAATTTATGCTGCTGAAGGTGAGAAGTTAGCGTACTCTACACCGGTTCAATCGCTGTATATTACGCTCAATAAGGAGTATACCGCTAAGCAAACAGATAAAAATACCGGTAAAACTACCCTAACTCCAGAAGCTAAAGCCAAGTCAGATGCATTGGCAGCCAAGCTGGTAACTGATTTCAATAAATATGGTGATCCAAAAGCTGAGAAGATGACAGAAGAAGATGTTATTGACGCACTGGATTTATATTTCCGGAAATCACTTGGCTTTATGGCACGGCGAATTAAGGCGGACCTGACTACTCAGGAAGTAGCCTATTTCATGGAACATAAGGGAGAATACCCAGGCCTTGAAATTGTCGAGGAAAGCATTCGTCATTACGATAAAGATACGGTTGCCGTACAGACGATAGGTTATATCAAGCCTTTTAAATCAGCAAACAGCCTTAATATTTATAAGAATATCTTAAATGCTATGAAGAACAATCCGGAGCCAGGACTAACTTACAAGGACGATGAATTTGTCGGATTTGACGGCCTGGAGCTGCAGTATCAGAGAGAGCTTCGGGGACAAAACGGCTATCAGGAAATCTCCGTCAATCCACAGAACATGGCAGAAAAAGTCGAACGTGTAGTCCCTCCTGTGAAAGGCAATGACGTCTGGACAACCATTAATAAGAACATTCAGATGAAGACAGAGCAGGCGATTATGGATCAGATTAAGTGGCTGCATTCCAATACTGTACAGGGTAAAACGCATCCTAATGCTTTAACTGGTTACGCTGTAGCGATGGAAGTTGATACGGGGAATATCGTCAGTATGGCAAGTATGCCGGACTACGATACGAATATTTGGACATCGGGATCCTTATCCACTGATGTTTGGAACAGTATTATGGACAACTATCAGAACGGTACCATTAATCCGATTTCTTCAGGGACGTCAGGTAATGGACTTAGGTCTGTGCTGCTGTTAGGTTCAACGATTAAACCTTTGAGCGTACTCGTGGGTTTGAATGAAGGTCTCTTTACAACCTCAACTTACTATTCGGATAGAGGTTTCGCGACTTTTGGTAAAACAGGTCATGAAACTAAGGTAAGAAACTCTGGAGGACATGTGTACGGTTCTATGGACCCTGCAAGAGCGATTGAGAAATCCTCGAATGCGTTCATGGTGGATATGATCGGTAAACGATTGTATGACAAATACAAAAGCAAAGGCGTAGATATCTGGGATAGGTATATGAAAGAGTTTGGACTTGGTGTATCCACGGGAAGTGGTCTGCCAAATGAATTCTTAGGACAGATTAACTATACCAATATAGAGGCTGCGGGTAGTGCCCAAGCGGCACTTGTATATGCTTCTTTCGGCCAACAAGGTAGTTATACGGTGTTGCAGCTTGCCCAATACGTAGCTACACTTGCTAATGAAGGACAGCGGATCAAACCTCAGCTAGTTAGTAAGATTACAGATGCTGACGGAAAAGTAGTCAAGGAGTTCGGTCGTGAGGTAATAGATGAAGTAACAGCCTTTGATAAATCCTATTGGAAAGAAATTCAACAGGGTATGCGAAGTGAAGTTAGTGCTTTTTCTGATTTCCCTTATGATTTTGCTCGTAAGACGGGAACATCCCAACAAGTGGCGAAGGGTCAAATTCGCGATAATGGTGTATTTATTGCCTATGCCCCACGAAATAATCCTAAGCTGGCAGTAGCCGTAGTCATTCCAGAAGGGGGCTTTGGTTCCCAGAGTGCTGCGCCGGTCGCACGTAAAATTTTTGATGCTTATGATTGGGAATATGGACTTGATGGCGTTCCGAAGAAGAGTCTACAGTCAGGTAATAATACGAATGATCCTGCGAATGAAGGAACGACTACAGGTACTCAGTAACTTTGACTCTAAGGGAATAATGATTAAAAATAAACAGCTGCTCTATTGAGAGCATAAAAGAATGGAGGGGTGGCAATGACTGCCAAATACCGCCTGCTTGCTTTGGATATGGATGGAACCCTACTGAATGATGAACAGATTATTACACCTACAACGGTGAAATGGCTTCAAAAGGCGGTCGACGCAGGCGTTCATGTCTGTCTGTCGACAGGCCGGGCTTTTACAAGTGCATTTCCATATGCTGAGCAGCTTGGACTAGAAACACCTATGATTACTGTGAACGGTAGTGAGGTATGGCGAGCTCCACATGAAATTTATCGGCGATCATTGATGGACCCTATGCTGGTACAGCAAATGTATGAACTTGCTAAAGAAGATGACATCTGGTTCTGGGCCTATTCTACGGAAAAAGTCCACAAACAGGATAACTGGGATGGGGATGTAACGGGCAGAGAATGGCTTAAATTCGGTTATCACACCGAAGATGATGAGCTTCGTCATAAGCTGCTGCTTCGTCTTCAAGATATGGGTGGATTGGAGATTACGAACTCCTCTCCACATAACCTGGAGATTAACCCTCTAGGAGTGAATAAAGCAGCCGGAATCATGGAAGTCTGTAAGCTGCTAGGACTAGACATGTCCCAAGTTATAGCGGTTGGTGACAGCCTCAATGACCTTGCAGCGATTCAGCAGTCAGGGCTTGGGGTTGCCATGGGCAACGCTCAGGAGACGGTTAAAGAAGAGGCTGACGTTGTGGTGGCTTCTAATAATAATGATGGAATTGCAGAAGTCATTCAAAAATATATTTTTAATGAAGCTATTGCGAAGTGAATCCATAGAGCATATTTGCTATTAGGAGGTTAAGTGTTGACGATCCTGGGTTGGATTCTTATTATTGCTTTATTTGCCGTAGGGCTAGCGGGGGCTGTGTACCCTATACTGCCGGGTGCGCTTGCGATTTATCTTGCCTTTTTCGTATATGGCTGGTTCTTTTCTTTCGAGCCTTTTGGTGCCTGGTTCTGGATCATTCAAACGCTGATCGTTGTAGTTTTATTTATTGCTGATTACGTTGTAGGGGCTTGGGGCGTTAAGAAATTTGGCGGCTCACGTTCATCGATTATCGGGAGTACGATTGGGCTAATCATTGGTCCTTTTGTAATCCCAGCCTTTGGACTTATTATTGGTCCGTTTCTGGGTGCCTTTATAGGAGAATTGATCGTAGGTTCTTCACCGGCTAAAGCTGCCAAAGTAAGTGTAGGATCAATACTTGGGTTGTTTAGTAGTACTGTTGTCAAAATTGTGCTACAAATTATTATGGTCGTCCTCTTTTTTATATGGGTCGTCCGGTTTTAATTTTAACAGTGAAGAAGGGGAAATGGTTTGTCCAAGAAAGAGTCTTTCGTAAAAGGCACGCTTATCCTTGCTGCTGCAGCTTTGGTGGCAAGGGTACTCGGGCTTGTTCAGCGGGTGCCGCTGGATCATATTTTTGATGATGTGGGGAGAGCATCATTTGGGGTATCGAACAATATCTATTTAATGCTGCTCACCGTGGCTACAGCAGGTATTCCAAGTACGCTCAGTAAAATGGTCTCCGAGCGGTACGCTCTGAATCGTCCTGAAGAGGCGAGACAAGTGTATCATGCAGCATTGCTATTTTCAGTAGCAGCAGGGGTAATCATGACGGCCTTGCTGTACATAGGCGCTCCGTTCTATGCGACACATATTGCTGATGTACCTGAATCAGCGATGGCAGTTAGGGCTATTGCACCTGCGCTTTTACTTTTTCCGGCAATTGCCATGATGCGTGGATATTTTCAAGGGCGCAACAATATGATGGCTGGTGGTATTTCACAGATTGTAGAGCAGTTCGCTCGCGTACTAGTCGCTATTTTACTAGCTTATATTCTATTACAGCAGGGGTATAACAATACAACTATAGCTGCGGGAGCATCCTTCGGTAGCGTAATTGGTAGTATTGCAGCATTTGGTGTCATGATTTATTTTGCAATCAAGCTGCGCCGAGAGGATAAACAGCAAGGATTAAATTACAATACCACTCAAAAATTGCCGATTTGGGGAATTTACAAAGATATTTTCACACTATCAATTCCGATCGTGCTCTCTTCACTTACGATTCCCGTAGTGAATGTGATTGATACTTCTTTGGCTGTTCCACTGCTTATTGATCAGATGGGCAGAGAGAGTGCAACAGCAGCTTTGGGTATACTAACCACGCGTGCTCAAAGTGTGGCCGGAATTCCGCCGGTACTAGCCATTGCGCTAGGTACCTCGCTGATTCCGATCATTTCAGCTGCCTATGCCCGTCGTGATGAGGGACACTTGAAGAAGCAAATTACACTTGCTTTGCGGATTTCTATCCTGACAGGGATGCCAATTGTGTTGGCACTTGTGGCAGCAGCTTATTCTGTAAACGGGTTATTGTTCAGCAGCTTGGACGGAAGCGGAATTGTGGCGATGCTTACGATTGGAACGATCTTTCAGATCACCATGATGACAACGAACTCCATCTTGCTCGGTATGGGCAAATCACGCATTTCAATGTATTATGTGCTAGTGGGTATTATTGTTAAATTAGTCGCAAGCTTCTTACTAAGTAAGATATTTGGGATCTACGGGATTATCGGCGCAACAGCACTTTGTTTCGTAGTTATTACTATTCTTAACTTACGGATGCTGAAATCCATTGTACCTTTCGAAATTATGGGTAAACGGTGGGGCGGCTTCGCAATTGCGGTTCTGGTGTCCGGTGGTATTGGTTTTGGACTTAACCAAGCTGGAATTCTGTTAACAGATCTAATGCCTGCACGTCTGGCATTTCTGATCACTTGTCTTGTTGTAGGGGCCGCAGTTGTTGTTATTTATCTGGTCATGCTAATTGTACTGGGTGTGCTTACTAAACAGGAAATCTCCAGTTATCCGCGTGCATTGCAAAAATTGCTCCATCCGCTGATGAAATTGCAGCCTGCGCGTGTTCGTATGAGAGAATAAGTTTGACTTCTGCATGACATTTTGCTTCACTTAAAGAATAGAAATTTGACAGATATGGAAGAAAGGACTGAACAAGCTATGGACAAAATTAGTTCTCCTGCTGAATTTCAGGTAGCCATTCAATCTCCTCGATTAACTGTAGCCATCTTCAAGGCGGACTGGTGCTCGGATTGTAAATTTATCGATCCTTTTATTCCTGAGGTAGAGCAAGCCTATGCAGATCGTCTAACGCTGGTTGAGGTTGACGTTGATGCTGTGGGTGACGTTAGTCAGGAACAAAATATTATGGGTATTCCAAGCTTTGTCGCGTATTCCGATGGACGTGAATTGGTTAGATTCGTTAATAAATTACGTAAATCCCGCGAGGAAATTGAGAATTTCCTGGATAAAGCGGTTCAAGTGCATCAAAGCCTTCAACAGTAATTCCGGAAAACCACCGCTTTCGCCTGTTCGAGCAAAAGCGGTGGTTTTTTAAGATGCTTCTTCATTACTAAAAACTGCGGGTGATATTTTTGTCGACAAATCAGTTGAAATGGCTTAGTTATCTTACTTGCCTTATCATGTTCCTCGCTGTACTAGGGGGAGCGGTTGTAACGAAGACTGGATCGGGATTGGAATGTGGAAATGAATGGCCGCTCTGTCATGGGAAATTGATTCCGGCCTATACTGTAGGTTCGATGATTGAATACACCCATCGCTTGTTTAGCGGATTGGCAGGGTTATTGTCACTTGCCTCGATGATTGCCTTTTGGCATTATGCTCGAAATCGGCGGGACTTGTTAGTATATGCATTCATGACGTTGCTGTTTGTAATTGTTCAAGGTGGTATGGGAGCGCTTGCAGTGATTAAATCCCAATCTGCTGCTGTAATGGCACTACATATGGGCTTTTCTTTGATCGCTTTTTCAAGTTCTCTAATGCTGGCTCTAGGAACTAAAAGGCGACATGAAGCAGGTGAGTACGATCCTAAGATGGAGCTTCAGAAGCAACCCGTCAGTAAGGCTTTCCGCAATTTAACCTGCTTTACGGCCTTTTATTCCTATGTTGTTGTTTATATTGGAGCCTTTGTTAGTCATACGGATTCGCGCGGTGGATGTTCTGGCTGGCCGCTCTGTAACGGTGAATGGGTTCCCGAGCTTTCCGGGGGAGTAGGTATTGTTTTTACGCACCGGATTGCGGCTTTGATCTTATTCATTCTTACTGCGGTGCTTGGACATTTAGCTTTTTGGAAACATAAGGATTACCCAGAGCTAAGAGCTCTTGGCGTAGCGGCTGTTCTGCTGTGCTTGATGCAGGTATTTAGTGGAGCTGCTGTTGTTTACACACTAGATAATGAAAGATTGTACATATTTGCCGCTTTGGCTCATATTTTGTTGATCGCTAGTTTGTTTGGTGTCTTATGTTATATGAGTGTAAGAGTCTGGCAGCTGAATCGCGCGAGAAATGTAGTTGTTGAAAAAAATCCAACGAATCCAATGACACCGTTGTAACACCCTTGGTAGAAAGTTCCCACCGTGGATAGAGTCGCTTTACCTGCGGAATAATAAAGTGGAAATCGGTATATCGTGGTGCTGGACAAAACTTTAGGAGGACTGGGATATGCTGCGGGTTATACTTGGAGAGCCGCCTCGAAAGAACAGCGGTGTATTGGCTGACGCGATGGAGAACATGGCCACATTTGCAGCCTTACTGCGCAAGGAAATGAACGCTCATGAGGATAATGACCATGAATACCGCAAGCTGGAGATTTGGACACGTGGACTGATCTCCTCATTGGATGAATTGGAGCAAAGCTGGTTCGCAGCTGCTTTTTACCGGAAATCGGTAATCGCTGGTTATATGGACGATATGTCACCAGTGGAACAAGGCGATTATGCGCGGTATGTTTATTTTTATAAAGATGGATTTATTCGTGTGTTCTCTCTTCTGGACAAGCTTGGAACGGTACTGAATCATTTTTATGACCTCAAAACCTCCAAATTAAAAACGCACTTTTCTTATTTTACAGTACTGCGTCAACTTCAGTTATTGAATGTGCATCCTGCATTAGCGGATCAACTGGAACAGATCAAGAACTCTTATCGTGATCCACTGGAGAATCTACGCAAGCGCAGAAATGCTGAAATTCATTATATGAATTCCGAAATGCAGGATGATTTATGGCAGCGACATCAAGGCTTGCATGACAAAATTCAGCTTGAGGATTTAGATAGCCATCTTGAGGATTTAAAGCAGTCCCTTGAAATGAACTGTAAAACATTAATCGCGGCATTCAGCTACAGCAATGAACAGCTGCGTAAGGAAATAAGCAAGGCAAAGCGTGTACAATCCTAAGCGTTCAAGATATTTCCTTTTGACAAAAAACAAGAAACTTACTATACTTATGCTTGCATTAAAGTCTGTACGAATTCAAACATAAAATTTCATACTCTATATCTTATCGAGAGTGGCGGAGGGATAGGCCCGATGAAGCCCGGCAACCGATTTGTATACAGCGCGATTAGCGTTTTGTACAAATGTCATGGTGCTAATTCCTACAATGACGCAAGGTTTGTGGTCGTTGGCAGATGAGAAGGCATTGTCTAAATAAACACACAGAGCCTCTTGCGATCTGCATCGATCGTCGGAGGTTTTTTTGTATGGAATAAGTGAATTATAAAGGGGGCGACGAGCGTTGATTAATCTAAAAGGAATAACAAAGGTATATGGAAAAGGCAGCCATGCGGCTACAGCACTTTCCGGATTGAATTTGTCTATCGAAAAAGGTGAAATATTCGGAGTTATTGGCCATTCTGGAGCGGGGAAAAGTACATTGATCCGTTGCATTAATCTGTTGGAGCGTCCGACAGAAGGGGAAGTTTGGGTAGATGGCATTGAACTAACCAAGCTTACTCAAGGTCAGCTGCAGGAACAACGGCGCAAAATTGGGATGATTTTTCAACATTTCAATCTGCTATCTTCTGCGACGGTGTACGATAACATTGCTTTTCCTCTGCGACTCACAGGCACTTCGAGAGCAGATATTGATACTAAAGTGAAAGATTTGCTTGCCTTAGTGGGGCTTGAAGAACACCGGGATAAATACCCCTCCCAATTATCAGGCGGACAAAAGCAACGGGTGGGCATCGCACGGGCACTTGCCAGCGACCCTGATGTGCTGCTGTGTGACGAAGCAACCTCTGCGCTTGATCCACAAACGACAGACTCTATTCTTAAGCTATTGCTCGATATTAATAAACGATTCCATCTGACCATTGTGCTGATCACTCACGAAATGCACGTGATTCAGAGTATCTGCGACCGTGTTGCGGTCATTCATGGTGGTGGTATCGTTGAGCAAGATAAAGTTACGGAGGTATTCCTGAAGCCGCAGCATGAGGTCACTCGCGATTTCATTCGCAGTGAATCACAGAATGAGGGACCCCTTCGTACGGCGCTTGACGCTGCTGCTGGAGACAACTCTCAGGCCGTCAAAATTACTTTTTTCGGAGAGAAGACCTACGGCTCTGCACTTTCCAATGTAGTACGTGAGACAGGTGTTAGCTTTGCCATTCTGCATGGTACCATCTCAACGATAAAAGACGTACCTTATGGACAAATGATTGTTCGGTTCGAAGGGCCAGCTGAAGCGATCGCTGTGACGATAGCCGAACTAACCGCTCAAGGCCTTGAAGTGGAGGTAATTTCGTAATGAATTTCGCAGACTTAAACTGGCAAGAAATGATGGATGCTACAGTTGCTACCTTGCAAATGTTAATATTCTCTGGATTGTTCACAATTATTCTTGGTTTACCACTCGGAATTCTATTGTATTTATGGGGAAGATCGAATAGTATAGTAATCAGAGTAATTTACTCGGTCTTATCATTCTTTGTAAACATCTTGCGTTCCGTACCGTTTATCATTTTGATGGTGGCTTTAATTCCTTTTAGCAAAACCATCGTTGGAACCTCCATTGGAGTACTTGGTACGATTCCACCGCTCGTGATTGGTGCAGCTCCATTCTTTGCTCGCTTGGTGGAAACGGCATTAAGAGAAGTGGATCGTGGAGTAATCGAAGCGGCGCAAGGGATGGGAGCATCCACGAATCAGATCGTTATGCGTGTTCTTTTGCCAGAGGCTCGTCCAGGTCTGCTCGCTGGGGTTACGATCACACTGGTTACACTGGTCTCCTATACGGCAATGTCCGGGATGGTAGGCGGCGGCGGGCTAGGGGATCTAGCGATTCGTTACGGATATTACCGATATGAGAAGGAAGTTATGATTATCTCTGTAGTCTTGATGGTCATACTGGTGCAACTGCTACAAATGGCCGGTGATCGACTAGTACGACATTTCACACGGAAATAAGGTACGTCCATATATAGCCTTATTCATACAAATACCAAGGATAAGAGGGGGATTTAAAATGAAAAAATTACTACTTACTTTTTTTAGTCTGACACTGGTTGTGGTGCTGGCTGCTTGCGGCAATAACAATAATACTTCTAACTCGGCTGCTACTAATGCACCAAAAGATGGTGCTGCAACTGAGTCATCTGCAGAACCTGTAAAATTGGTGGTTGGTGCTTCACCTGTTCCACACGCTGAGATCCTAAAAGCTATTGCTCCATTGCTTGAAGCGCAAGGAATTACATTAGAAATCAAAGAATTCACTGACTATGTTCAACCAAACGTTCAGCTTTCAGAGAAGAATCTGGATGCTAACTTCTTCCAACATCAACCTTACCTGGATGACCAGAATCAAAAGAACGGTTCGGATCTAGTTTCTGTTACAGCCGTTCACGTTGAACCTTTTGGTGCTTATTCCAAAAAAATCAAATCCATCGACGAGCTGGCTGATGGTGCGAAAGTTGCCATCCCGAATGATGCTACAAACGGTGGTCGTGCACTGATCCTGCTTGCCAAAAATGGACTGATTTCTTTGAAAGATGATACCAACATCACATCTACCCAAGCAGATATCACTGAGAATAAGAAAAATCTTAAAATCATTGAGCTAGATGCAGCAATGTTAGGTCGTCAATTGGATGAAGTAGATCTTGCCTTGATTAACACTAACTATGCTTTGGAAGCTAACCTAGTTCCTACTAAAGATGCATTGTTCATCGAGGGAACGGATTCCCCTTATGCTAACATCCTGGTAGCTCGTCCTGACAATAAAGATTCCGATGCAATCAAAAAGCTTGCCGCTGCACTGAATTCTCCAGAAGCTAAAGCTTTTATTGAAGAGCAGTACAAAGGCTCGATCATTCCAGCATTTTAAGACAGAAAGCTAACTTAGTCTCTAATTACAGCATAAAACCCGCTGCCTAATGGCATGCGGGTTTTATGCTGTATGTTGTAGGGGAAGGCTAAATCCTCTATAATAAGAAAATCCCGATCTCCTGAAGAGGAGGATCGGGAATGATATTGAATGGGATTAGAATACTTGCATAACTTCTTGTACGCCTTCTACTTCTTCAAGAAGGGCGCGTTCAATCCCGGCTTTCAAGGTGATCGTGGAGCTTGGGCAGCTGCCGCAGGCACCCATAAGTTTCAACTTAACGATGCCGTCTTCTACATCGACCAGTTCAACGTCGCCGCCATCGCGTTGCAGGAACGGACGAAGCTTATCCAGCACTTCCAATACTTCATCATACATTTCGGTGCTTTGTGCATTCTCACTCATTTCTCAATCACTCCTTTCATAAGTTCATTATAGTACAAAAAGTTAAAAAATAAAATGGTTAGGCGGAATAGGGAGATCATCATGAGACCAATTATTGAATTTTGTGCCAGTAACATGGGTCACGGAACAGACAAGCTAATGCATAAGCTGGAGGAAAATCCAGATTACGATGTGATCGAATATGGATGCCTGAACAATTGTGGGGAATGTTATTTAACTCCCTTTGCCATGGTTGAAGGTGACATTGTTGCTGCAGATACGGTTGCCGAGCTAGAAGAGAAAATTGATGCTAAAATCAAAGAGCTAGAGGCTTGGTTTAATATGGATCTTGATTAAATGCTTTTTGTGGAAAATAAAGGGCTGCTCTTTTTCGTATTTATAACGGAAAGAGCAGCCCTTAGGTTTATCCTAAAGTGCGTTTTGACATCCAGAGCACCCCGCTCTTAAGGATACGGGGAACCCGTCCTTTGACGGAGCGTTGGCCCATCAGACCAAATCCAGCTTTCTTGCCTAGTGAGCCTAAGGTACCCTTTAGACGAATAGGATGAAGCTTAGGGGTCTCGCCGCGCCACATGGCTTGAATAACCTGAGCAACCTGCTCACCCTGCGCTCCTGCGGCTTGTGCGCTTGGAGCGAATGGCAGGCTGGCACAGTCGCCAATTACATACACTTCTGGATAATCAGGTACACGATAATATTCATCCAGAATGATTCGTCCTCCGCGATCCTTCGGGACTGTTAATTCCTGAACAACCTTCACCGGTTGGATCCCTGCGGTCCATACCGTAACATCTGAAAGAATTTCCTCTGTACCGTTAAAAAGCGCATCTTTCTCTACATGGGATACGGAGACACGTCCAAGTGTCTGTACTTGATGGTGGTGAAACCATTCCTCCACGTACTGTGACAGCTTCGCAGGGAAGGCAGATAAGACACGTTCACCGCGATCCAGAATAGCAATATTAAGATCTGGTCGGCTCTCCCGAAGCTCTGCCGCCAATTCCACTCCACTTAGTCCTCCGCCTACAATGTTTATTGTTCCATAAGGCTTCACATCGTTTAAACGTTGGTAAGTTTCGCGTGTTCCTGCAAAGGTCTGGATACTGCAAGTATATTGATCAGCTCCAGGGATGTTATGGTAATTGTCGGTACAACCTAGTGCAATGGCAAGTATGTCATAAGACACAGTCTCGTCAGGCTCCATTGTAACGATTCTACTCTCCAAATCAATGGAACTCACCTCACCGTAACGGATAGTGAGACGGGGATGAACCGGAAACTGGATCCGCAAGTGATAGTCAGTTACTGTACCTGCGGCAAGCGCATAATATTCCGTTTTGATTCCTTGATAAGGCATTCGGTCAATTAAGATAATTTCAATATCCTGTGGAAGGTGATTATTGAGCAATTCTTGAATTAGGGCCAAGCCGCCATAGCCGCCGCCCAGAACGAGTAGTGTTCTCATGCTGACCGAACTTCCTTTCCAATATAGGATAACGGATCTAGGTAGTCTTTTATTCGTATACCTTTATCGCATTGTAGAACGTGTCGCGTTCTACTGGAATTCGTCCAGCACCTTTTACTAACCAGATCAATTCATCGCGAGTGAGGCCTTCAGGTGTTAAGGCACCAGCCGCATGGCTAATGCGTTCTTTAAGAATAGTACCATGGACGTCAGAAGCACCGAAGTTCAGTGCAACTTGAGTAAGCTGAGGACCGATATTAATAAAGTACGCTTTGATGTGATCGAAATTATCCAGCATCAATCTGCTGATCGCAATCGTCTTCAGATCCTCATAAGCGGAGTTGCGGCGCATAATTCCTGCATTCTTGTTCTTAGGCTGCATAGATAATGGAATGAATACCATAAAGCCATTGGTTTCATCTTGTAGATCGCGGATCTGCATCATGTGCCGGATACGATCTTCATGAGATTCAATCGAGCCGTAAAGCATAGTTGTATGTGTCTTCATGCCAAGCTGATGTGCTGTTCGGTGAACTTCTAGATATTCTTCCACATTAGCTTTATCTACACGCATTTTTTTACGGTATTGATCGGATAATATTTCTGCGCCGCCACCAGTAAGTGTCTTAAGTCCTGCAGCACGCAGCTGCTCGAGTACCTCACGAATACTCAATCCGCTAATTCGGGTGAAAAAATCGATTTCGGCTGCAGTGTATGCTTTTAAGGTTACCTCAGGGAAACGTTCATTCAAGGCTTTTAAAGAATCCACGTAATACTGGAAAGGAACCTTGTCATTATGACCGCCTACGATATGGAATTCGCGCACACCTGGATGAATATGCTGTTCGACATATTGCACCATTTCCTGACCGGAAAGGGTATAAGCACCCTCTTCTCCATCATCTTTGCGGAAATTGCAGAATGCACAGTGAGATTCGCAAACATTGGTGAAATATAGACTCATGTTTTCGATAAAATATACCCTGTTGTTGTTCTTTGCAAGATTGACTTCATTTGCTAATTGGCCAATCGTAAGTAGGTCGTTACTTTGATATAAATAAACGCCATCTTCTAAATTCAATCTTTCGCCGCCACGAACTTTTTCAATAATGTTCATCATTCGGGCGTCTGTTTGGGGGGTGAAAAGAGTAGACATATAATAAATTCCTCCTGAAAGTTTTACGGGGTCCATTGCCCGCAGATAATTCCCAGACTTACCCAGACGGTAGCTGTTCATTCATGAAAATAAACCGGAGGTTTAGCCTCCGTGACAAATTTCCGAATTTTTACTTATGTTTGCCTTCCTTATTATAAACCTCTCTTATAAGGGGATCAACAGCTGGATATGGATGGTTTATTTTGGTGCGGCAGGTCAGGCATAAGGCAGTTGTGACTTGAGGGTAATGGAATAGTCGGTTATACTGAGTTTATTAAGTATATATTTTTAAGAAAGTAATTTTTGACCGGAAGGTCCCTTAAACATAAGTTTTTCTGTTGAAGTAAGTTAATTTATAGGAGGATTTGATCATGATTAATATTAGCGAAAAGGCAGCAGAACAATTAAAGGCGATGCTTGCTGAACAAGAAGTGCCGAACATGTTCCTCCGTATTGGAGTAACGCCCGGCGGTTGCAGTGGATTCTCTTACGCTATGGGCTTTGATGATAATGAAACCGATCAGGACGTATATATGGACATCCAAGAAATGAAGGTTGTCGTGGAGAAAGAAAATCTTCGTTACCTTGATGGTCTCGAAATTGATTTTGAAGAATCCGGCATGACAGGTGGCTTCACCATTAATAACCCGAACGCTACTGCAACCTGTGGCTGTGGCTCAAGCTTCCGTACAGCTACGGATGCAGGAAAACCGAACGAAGAGCCTTGCTAATCGCGACGTTACGCCTTCAAGCCCCATGTTGAGTTCTACAACACGGGCTTGGAGGCTTTTTTTATTCTCAATGACAAAAGTCATCACAAGGAGCTCTAAGCATGCTAATTAGGAAATTAAACGCAGAAGAACAACCACCCTTACATTTGTTGTTATTAGCCGATCCTTCCCTAAGTCTTGTTGAAGCGTATTTAAAAAGAGGGCAATGTTTTGTAGCTGAAGTGGAGAATTGCATTATAGGTGTCTATGTTTTGCTACAAACGAGACCTGAGACAGTGGAGCTAGTAAATATAGCCGTTGATGAGAATCAGCAAAGTAAAGGGATAGGAAAGCAGTTGGTCTATCATGCGATTCAGAATGCGAGATTACTTGGTGCGAAGACGATTGAAGTGGGTACGGGGAATTCTAGTGTAGGACAACTGGCTCTTTATCAGAAATGTGGATTTAGAATTACCGGAATCGATAGAGATTTTTTTATCAGACATTACAGTGAAGAGATTGTTGAAAATGGGATCAAGGTAGTGGATATGATCCGTCTTACGCTAGATATATGAGTGACATACAAACAAAAGCCCTCCGATGGAATTCCTCGAGAGGGCTTTTGTTTGTTCCTGCGTACAATTAGGCTGGAATAATAAACTTGTAATTAATCATAAACACGATGAGCCCTGCGGCTCCAAGGGAAAAGGCAATACAGCCAGCACCCAGTGCTCTGCGCCTGTCTTTAATGAATTTAAAGCCAATAGCGCAGATCAGTATAGTCGTTCCAGCCAATACGATGGACATCCCAAGCATGGCCACCCAATATAATACCTCGAAAAACTGAGCCATTCCGAGCCCTCCCCGCGCTGTTTTTTAGCGAGCCTCTAATTCATTATTATATAGTAGGAATTAAAAATGTAACCGCTATTAATAATACAACGATTTTGAAGATTATTCTAGTTATAGTGAACTCATCCATTGCGATTTAGATGTCGAATGTTCAGAAATGAGGTTCTACAAAATCTGCAATCTAACCTGCGAGGTTGAGAATGTTGTCGATACAAGCTCTAAGCCCTTTTTGCTAAGAGCTTCCTCCTACACGGACAATCATACAAGAGGGTGGGGCCTTTTCTGAGTAATGTATAGGGTAGGCTGGAATGTGAAAGGAGGGAAAGGACGATGTCGGGAAGACAATTGGCTAGCAAATGGTTGAAGACAGAAGCATTGCTCAGTGACGCGAGGGTTTCTCATTATATACCAATGACGAGGGTGTATTCGGCTGACTCACTGTTAGCTATGCTCCGGAGATACGGAAATGTTGTTATTAAACCAATAGTTGGCGGTGGAGGCTACGGTGTAATTAAAGTGTTTCGGGATAGTCGAGGTTATGGATTTACTTATATGGACAGAACTCGAATTTACAAGGACTTTAGATCCATGAGACGAGCGCTTCATTTCGTCAAGGTTAGACGTAAATATTTGATTCAACAGGGGATTTCTCTCGCCAGAATTGGTGGGCGTCCTATTGATTATCGGGTCAAAGTAGTGAGAAATGGCGGTGTTTGGGAGTTTCGCTCTATGGTGGGAAGATTGGCCCGGCCTGGCCTGTTCGTAACTAATTTATGTAAAGGTGGCACGATGCTTTCTTGTCGAGAAGGACTTCGCAGATCCTTGCCTCGAATTAAAGCCTCAGCGAAGAAAGCAGAAATGCGCAGGCTAACGCTCGTATGTATCGAACTGATGGAGCGGCATTTCCCTGGAATAGGGGAACTGGGTTTTGATTACGCCGTGGATTATTCAGGTGAAATATGGATTCTGGAGGTTAATACAAGACCTCAGTAAATTAACAAAAATTTTAGAATTGACGATAATAGAGTAGTAAGATAAAATTGCGTTTAGTTGCGTTCTTTTGGGGTAAATTATATTGTAATTTATTTATAATAAAAATATATTTTTAGCTGTATACAAGTGGTTCAGTCCTGTGTATAACTATTATCCCCATATTCCACTGTGCAGGTATCACCTTTGTAACGCTTACGCACATATTATACACAGGATTTCCACATGTACTTGTGGATAACACGAACGCTTGTTCGAAAAATGATAGTTTGATATGATAGATTCAGATCCAAATACAGGAAAGGTAGATGAACGTTATGGTTGAATTGTCCGATGAGATGCTTCTAGACTCTTACCATAGAGCGATAGAACTGCAACTAGAGCATGATTTCATCGCTCTTCTACTCGTTGAGATTCGCAAACGAAACTTACACTCTCCAGTTCATGCGGTTCTTCATTAAAAGAGCGCAAAGTATACCTTTGTAGCTGGCTACATATAAATAAACCGCGAGTCACAAACATAAAAGGGTATCCTGATAGGCTAGTATTGATAGGCCTGTCAGAATACCCTTTTTTATTGTGGTAGATAGAATTAGAGTTTCATATTACTACTGTGTCCTGGTGAAAGCTTGGCTTCCGGATCGATGTAGACTTTTGCATTATTCACAGCCGTTGGGGCTTCGCCGAATCCTACAGCAATTAGCTTCAGCTTACCTGGATATGTGGTAATATCGCCAGCTGCAAAGATTCCCGGAATACTCGTTTCCATACGTGAGTCAACAACAATGGAGTTCCCTTCAATATCGATGCCCCACTCTGCAATGGGTCCCAGAGAGGAAACAAATCCGAAATTGACGATTACACTGTCGACTTCGATTTCTTGTGTTTCCTTGGTCTTGATATGAGATAAGGTAACCTTAGTAATAAACTCGTCACCATGCAGTTCTGTAATTTCAGTAGGTGTAATTACGTTAACTTTGGAAGCCATCAGATTCTCTACGCTGTGCTCATGCGCACGGAATTTATCCCGGCGGTGAATCAGGGTTACTTGCTCCGCGATCGGTTCCAGCATTAGTGCCCAGTCTACTGCGGAATCTCCACCACCGCTAATCAGAACTTTTTTATCTTTAAAGGCATTTAAATCATTTACAAAATAATGAAGGTTGGCTTTTTCAAACCGTCCTGCGTCTGGCAGTTCTAAACGACGAGGTTCAAAAGCGCCTACGCCAGCTGTAATGATAATAGCTTTACTGTGATATTCTGCTACATCAGTTGTAACTACAAAATGGCGTTCGTCCCGTTTCTGAACAGAAATTACTTTCTCCTCCAGCCGGATATTCGATTGGAACATATCCATTTGCCGTGTCAGGTTGTCAACCAATTCTTGTGCAGTTACTTTTGGAAAACCTGCTACATCATAAATGTATTTTTCAGGATAAAGTGCAGCAAGTTGTCCTCCCAATTGGGGCATACTTTCAATAAGTGTTACGGATGCCTGACGCATCCCACCGTAAAATGCGGCAAACATGCCAGCTGGACCGCCACCTATGATTAAAAGGTCGCTCATAGGAATGCCGGATTGCTCTTGTGTCACGGGATATTACACCTCCGAGTTGATATATTCATTTTGCCATACTTGTATTCTTTCTTATTATAAACATTGTGACACATACCTGCAAAGAAAGACTTTAGAACACAATAAGAATGTGACGTTTTTTAGTATTTTAATGTTTGATTAATAGTACACTAAGGTTTACAATGGATATGGTCAATTTAGAAATCCTTTAAGTTTGATTGGAATTTCTTCTAAATATAAGTGTATAAATTCACAAAAAGGACCGTACATTGTTTCAATAAAAAATACAAAGACAGATTTACCTCTTGGAAGGAGCCGGAACATGAGTAGTATTCCCAAAATCGTAATCTTAGGCGCGGGCTATGGGGGTATTTTGACCGCACAGCGCTTACAGAAGGCTTTGAACTATAATGAAGCGGATGTCACGCTCGTAAACCGTCACGAGTACCACTATTTTACTACCCATCTACATATGCCTGCCGCGGGTACAGATAGTATTGAACACACTCGGGTGTCTATTTCTAAACTAATCGATGAATTCAAGATCGATCTCGTTAAGTCATCTGTTCAGGAAATTCGTACCCAGCAGAAAAAGATTATTTTGGAGGATGGTACTCTTTCGTATGACTATCTCGTCATTGCTTTGGGCGGAGAGCCTGAAACATTCGGTATTCCAGGACTTGATAAATACGCACTGACGATCCGGAGCATCAACTCCGTTCGTTTGATTCGTGAACATATTGAGTATCAATTTGCCAAATATAAGAACGAGAACAATGCACAGGAGCATATCAATTTCGTAGTCGGTGGTGCCGGCTTTAGCGGAATTGAATTTGTGGCCGAATTAGCTGACCGCATCCCTGGGTTGTGCAAAGAATTTGACGTTGATCCAAGCATGGTAAATATATATAACATAGAAGCTGCTCCAACAGCTCTGCCTGGATTTGCTCCTGAACTTGTTGAGTATGCGATGAACTTGCTCACTAAGAAGGGTGTTACATTCAAGATGGGCGTTGCGATCAAGGAATGTCTACCAAACGGTGTAATTCTGGCATCAGGCGAAGAGATTAAGGCTTCTACGATTGTCTGGACAGGCGGAATTCGAGGGAATCGTCTGATTGAAGCTGCAGGATTTGAAGCTATGCGTGGACGTGTGAAAGTAGATGAATATTTACGTGCACCAGGCCAAGACAATATCTTCATTATTGGAGACGGCTCCTTGATGATTAACCCAGAAGGGCGTCCTTATCCGCCAACGGCACAAATTGCTATGCAACAGGGAGAGTGCTGTGCACATAATTTGGTGGCTGCGATCCGTAATCAACAACCCAAGAAATTTGCATTCAGCAATAAAGGAACAGTAGCTTCTCTAGGTAAAGGTCAAGGGATTGCTGTAGTTGGCAGCAAAACTTACAAGGGCTGGACTGCAGCTCAATTGAAAAAAGTTGTGGATATGCGCTATTTGTTCATTATCGGTGGGATTCCGCTGGTTCTGAAAAAAGGAAGATTCTTATAAGATGCGTCACTGCAGCGTGCAGGTGCGTGGATTGCTGACCCGAGAAGAATTGGACCGATATAACGGACTGATTGAGGTTGGATCTTATCTTGAGGATCAGAATCAGTACGATCTAGCGTATGTTGTTCAAAAGGAAATTGATCTGCTCATTCTCCCTGGCATTGAACGCTTAAAGGATAAAGGGCGAGCGCGTGACAGGGCTACGGCTGAATATTTGGAAAGTCTGCGTGATGATGAAGATGACAGCGAAGAGGATGAGGAAGCAGGAACTTCGTTATAGCATTTAAAAAGGGTGAGTCTCCATAAAGATCTGGAGACTCACCCTTTTTGTTAACAATTACAATTTAAGCATTTCTTCAAAAGAATCCTCAGTCAGCAGGTTGCCGACATAGAAAGGTCCGAATTCGCCGTAGCGAGCACTGACTTCATCAAAGCGCATTTCGTAAACCAGCTTCTTGAATTGCAGCGGATCTTCAGCGAACAGGGTTACGCCCCATTCCCAATCATCAAAACCTACGGAGCCGGTAATAATTTGTTTCACCTTACCCGCATAACCACGTCCGATTAATCCGTGAGAAGCCATCAGCTCCCGACGTTTATCCATATCAAGCATATACCAGTTATCGGCGAGCTCGCGTTTCTTGTTCATTGGGTAGAAGCAAATATGCTTCGCTTGCGGCAAAACAGGTTTTAGACGTGCGATAACATGCGGATTCTGCATAGGATCACTACCATCGCTGCCCCCCGCAAGGTAATTGCTTAATTCAACAATACTTACGTAGGAATAGGCTTTAGTTGTATATTGAGCAAAAGCGATTTTGTTAAAGGCCGTCTCAAGCTGGTTCAGATCTTCCAAGCTTTCGCGCAAGAACATCATTACGAAATCGGCCTTCTGGCCAACGATGGAATATACCGCGGAGCTGCCTTGTTTGGCTTCTTCGACAGGACTCCATTCTTGCATAAAAGCATGTAATTCTTCCAGAGCAACGGCACGTTCTTCATCATCTGCTGCCGTCCATGCGGTCCAGTTCAGTGAGCGGAAGTCATGCAATGCATACCAGCCTTCCAGTGTCATAGCGGCTTCGTTCATGATCTCACTCCTTAAAAGTTTTACGAAGCATAGGCTCCGCTTGAATAACGTCGCGTAAAACTTGCTACGAAGCTCCTGCATCATAGACTATGTATGATTTATTAATCTATATGCATTGTATCGCAATCAAGTTGCTTAGAGCAAATGATGACATTCCGATGTAAGAGAATTAGACCTGATTTTGAATAAAGTTCATTGCTTCGTGACATTTTTTCTAGTAAACTTACTACTAGCTCGTATAAGATGTGCGCTTCTTTATAGAAAGGGGTAGTGACGGTAAGATGGGGTTTATTCCAGTGTTTATCCTAACCGTTTTATTCTTTGTGATGATGTTTGGTATTGGATTTATTCTTAACATGTTAATGAAGACAACCTGGTTTCCCGCTTATCTATTCGTACTTATTATTCTACCCGTCGTAGTCTATTCCATTTGGGATAGAAGCGCGATGTCGCTCTGGGAGCATCTCTCCAGTTTCCACTTTGTTGATTACTTAACTGGTGTCGCTGGTCTTGCAGGTGCTATATTGAGTGGATGGACCATTCAAAAACTGCGCTTTGGCGGTTACAAGATGTTTTAAAGATTTAATCGGAAGACCTGCGGCTCTGATGTGAGAGTCGTTTTTTTGAACATATAAGCTTTTAGTTCTACGCTAAGAATCAATTTTGAAATTCAGCGAGAAACGGAACCTTCCTCTTCCAGAGGACAGTGAAGCCGTTTCTTCTTGTTTAATAGAGGTAGATAATCGTATGAAAAAGCTGATTATATAGCGAAAAGAGTCGGAATTGGTAGTTTATTTACATTTCCGGCGACGTTTTTTATGATAGAATAGAATCCTGTATGAATTCGTGAAAACAAGGGGGTATCCGTAGATGCGCATGAGTAACTTACATCATTTCACCGAACATCATCGGTACTGCGTTTCCCGCGAATTTGGTCTTAGTGTTATAGATGGACGTATGCTTAGCTCTGTGTATCAGCCTATGGTAGGAGCTTTTGCAATCAGTTTCTATCGCTTGCTGGTTGAACATGTGCCAGCAGATAGCATTGGCTATTCTGGAGTGGAGCAACAGCGCAGATTATTTATGACGCTAGGCGTTGAACCAAATGAGAAAGGCCGCAAATATTTAATAGATCAGGCTTCCCGGTTAGAAGCGGTAGGTCTGCTACAGACCTGTCGAATCTATGTGCCGGAAACCGATGATTACTTATATGAATATGAGCTTATGCCGCCGCTATCGCCAGCTGACTTTTTTGCCACTCAGCATTTGACGTTGCTGTTACGCGATAGAATCGGCAAATTTGCTGTGCTGTCCTTACGGGAACAATTCTGGAATCGAGAGCCAGAAGAGTGGAGTCGCAGATCCATAGGCAAAGAGAATATCTCCGTGCCTTTTTATGATATTTTTCAACTTAATACACATGTCATTGATTATGAGCTGGAGCAGGCACTTGCAGAAGTAGCCACTGTGCGTCAGCCTGGTATGCGTGAATCTGGAGAACAAGCGATTGGATATAGTGATATTATTTTGCGTTTTCCAAGGGAATCCGTGAACCGGGCTCATGTAGAAAAACTGCGTTTTGACCATACTCAAATGGGTGTTATTAACTATGTAGCTCATAAGTACGAACTCAGTCCGCAGGATTTATGTCGTCTGCTGGATGAAGATGGCGTGTTCTCACCGGATGGCGAGGTTATTCTGGATGCACTGCAATATAAAGCGAGCCAGCATTTCAGGCAGGATATGAAACGACAAGAAAAGCGTGAAGTTGCTGCTGCTAAGGTTGTTTCCATCCGTTCCAGTGCCTCTGAAGAGAATGATGATTCTATAGCACCACCGGAGCAATCTGTAGAGATGGAGTATTATGTAGAAGTACCACCACAATTTTTGTCCAAATGTGACATCCACCAATATAATATGATGCTGCGGAACGAACCTTATACGCGGCTGCTTCAAACTTTTTTCCCAGGTGCAGTACCCAGTCATTTGATGGATATGTTCGAGAAAATAGATTTGAACTATAAGCTAAGCGGTGAAGTAATCAATGTACTTATTCATTACTTAATGACTATGGTAGCCTCAGGTGGAGAACAGCGAATGAACCGCAATTTTGTGGAGGCTATCGCTTCCAATATGCTGGTTAAACAGGTGAACACCTACGAAAAGGCTGTAAAATATATCAGGGATCAGTCCAAAGTGAAAGGCAAGGGAGCTACAACTAACACGGCGGCAGGATCTCGATCACGTTCATATGCTAAAAATACAGGTCGATCCGCTAAACCGGAAATTCCGATTGTGCTGGACGATGGAAGTGCCGGAACGGTATCGGAAGAGGAATTCGCGGCGATGATGAAGAAAGCGGCAGAAATTAAAGCCAACAAGAAAAAAGGCGTTTCCCAAGCGCCGTAATGAAAGAGAGGTGGAACTATGGAGTCTATGGGCGATGTGCTTCGTTCGATTAACAATCCAACTCTACGGCAGCGTCAACGCGATCTTGAACAGGAGTTATTCAATCATCCGCTTGTGAAGGCATTACAGTCTGAACATCCTGAGTTAGATGATTCGCGACTGCGGCTTCATATGAGCCGCCTGTATCAATATGTAGAGGAAAGCCGCCACTGTGCGAACTGTCCGGGTCTAGAGAAATGTCCGAATGATTTCCCTGGTCACTTTAGCAAACTTACGGTCGAGAGCGTGAATGGTTCGGCGGACTTATATGAGCGCAAGACGGCATGCCGGCTTAAAGTGGCACAGGATAATCAGGATAGCATCCGCAAACGTATCCGTAGCTTTTATGTGGACGAGCGTGTGCTCAATGGCGGTTATGATGAAATAGATATTATGGGCAAGGATCCACGCCGGGTCTCAGCGGTTAATAAAATATTTGATTATATCACGAGTGTTAAAGAAGAGGGTCTGACCTCGCGCGGGATTTATTTACATGGGACTTTCGGAACAGGCAAAACATTTCTGATGTGTTACTTGCTTCATGAGCTTGCTGTTGCCGGCTATACTGGAGTTATCGTATATATGCCAGATTTTATCGAGGATTTGAAGTCGATCATGATGGACGGCCAGAAGATGAAGGAAACCGTAGATACGTTGAAAAATTGCGATTTACTTATTTTTGATGATATTGGTGCGGAGAACTTGAATCCCTGGGCGCGTGATCATGTGCTTGGTGCGATTCTGAATTATCGGATGAACCGTAAGCCAACCTTCTATACCTCAAATTATCCGCTCGATGGTTTGGAGAAACATCTTAGCTTTACGAGTAAGGATGGCGAGGAGATTTATAAAGGTCAACGTTTGATGGATCGTATTGCTCCTTTTGTGGATGTTATTCCACTGCATGGGGAGAATCAACGGGGGACGATTAGATAAACTCGAAATATTCATAACCGTAACATTCAAAAGAGCAGCGATTCTCCTTTTATTGGAGGATCGTTGCTCTCTGTTTTTTCTTATTTACTCTCAAAAACAGAAGCCGCCCCCTAAGTAGCATTCACTACTTTTGAGACGGCCTCTGTTTATATTGCGATGATTCCCTTACTCCGAAATGAACTTAATGATAACCATGCCGAAAAAGACAACGGTCATAAATGCAGTCATTCCGAAAAATCCATTCATTAAATCGCCTAGATCATTGCGGGGTTCTTCGTTGATATGTTCTCGTGGGTCCCGTGCTTGCGCGTTGACATCCATAGCTTCTGCCTCCTTACAGGGACAATGCCTGTATTGTTAAGATGCAAATTGAGTTGACCATTATGAAATAAGTCATTGACATTTAATGCGCTTTCTTAGAGTATACCGAAAGGCTGGGGAGATTGTAAAGAAAAGAGTAACGTAAATAAAATTAGTTTGAGAGCAATATAATTGTATGTGATATATAACATATCCCTTAAAGATATGTTATACTGGAATTGTGTCGGTAAGTGGTAATTTGGTTATCATATTACATGAAACAATTTATTAACTTATATTTTCGGAGCAGCTTCCATAAACTAAGCTTTGGTTTAGAGTGGAGTAATGTTTCGTAAAACTTTAGAGGAGGAACAATATCATGGCTATCGTGAACGTGTCTGACCAAACCTTCAGTAACGAAGTGGAAGGTCAAGGTACTGTAGTAGTAGACTTCTGGGCTCCTTGGTGTGGTCCTTGTAAGATGATTGCTCCAATCTTGGACGAATTGTCCGCAGAACTTGGAGACAGCGTGAAGATTGCAAAATTGAATGTGGATGAGAATCCGGAAACGGCTTCCCGTTTTGGCGTGATGAGTATCCCAACCCTGATCTTCTTCAAAGACGGTCAACCGGTAGATAAAGTTGTGGGATTGAACTCCAAAGAATCCCTGAAAAATATCGTAGCTAAACATCAATAATTGTTAAATGCTACTGTTCGGGCCTCGGCCCTGCCGCTCAGCGCCTTCGGTTCATTCCGGAGGCGTTTTGTGTGCTGAATGCCAATTAATTATGGGTCCAATTTAGCTGGAGGGGATCATTTTGGACAATATCCGCAACAAACTGGCTCTATTACCCGACCTGCCCGGGTGCTATCTGATGAAGAATGAAGAAGGCACCATTATTTATGTGGGTAAGGCGAAGGTGCTTAAGAACCGGGTTCGCTCTTATTTTACAGGCAGTCATAATGGTAAAACTCAGCGACTTGTCGCTAACATTGCTGATTTCGAATATATTGTTACGTCCAGTAACATGGAAGCGCTCATTCTTGAGTGCAATCTGATTAAGAAGCATATGCCACGTTATAACGTACTTCTGAAGGACGATAAGACATTTCCTTATATCAAAATAACGAATGAAACTCACCCTCGGCTTGAAGTCACACGCCGGGTGATTAAAGATAAAGCAAAATATTTCGGCCCTTATCCTAATGGTTATGCTGCACAGCAAACGAAAAAGCTCCTCGATCGTATGTATCCGCTCCGTAAATGTGGCGTAATGCCAAAGGAAGTCTGTCTTTACTATCACATGGGCCAATGCTTGGCGCCGTGTGAGAAGGAAGTGCAGAAATCCGAGTATGAGCAGATTACGCAAGATATCGCTGCTTTTCTGAGCGGAGGTCATGATGCGGTTAAGAAGGATCTACAGCAGAAGATGCAGGAAGCTGCTGAGGAATTATATTTTGAACGGGCGAAGGAACTGCGGGATCAGATTATCCATATTGATGCATTGATGGAGAAACAAAAGATTAACACCACAGATACTAAGGATCGTGACGTATTTGGTTATGCGGTAGACAAGGGATGGATGTGTGTACAGATTCTGTACATGAGACAAGGGAAGATGATTCAGCGCCACTCCTCTGTCTTTCCGTTCTATGGGGAAGCCTACAGTGACTTTATGTCTTATGTGACGCAGTATTACAGTGATAATCCTGCTCTGCCGCAGGAGATTCTTCTGCCGGATGTGCTTGACGAGGAAGCAGTGGTTGATAAAGAGGCTAAACCGGCGATTGTCATTGCTGCTCCAGCCGAAGAAGATCTACAAAAGGGGGAAGATACCCCCGAATCGCCTGAAGAAGTTGAGGCCCGTGAAATGGCCGCTGCGGAAGCATCAGCAGCAGGTGTCGTTGATGCTGCAGGTGGCGCCTCTATTCTACAGGAGTGGCTCGGCACCAAAGTGCTAGTGCCACAGCGTGGCCTCAAGAAGCAGATGGTCGGTATGGCCTGCCAAAATGCTACAGTCGCAATCGATGAGAAGTTCCGGCTTATTGAACGAGATGAAGTACGTACCTCTGGTGCTGCAATGAGCTTAGGCGAGAGCTTGGGGCTCGAACGCTTAAGCCGGATCGAGGCGTTCGATAACTCGAATATTCAAGGGACTAATCCGGTTTCTGCGATGGTTGTCTTCATTGATGGCAAGCCCGCACGAAAAGAGTATCGTAAATATAAGGTTCGTACGGTGGTGGGTGCGGATGATTATGGAACGATGCGCGAGGTCATCCGGCGGCGGTATGAACGGGTGCTGAAAGAGAACCTGCCGATACCAGATCTTATCGTAGTCGATGGTGGTAAAGGGCAGATATCCTCAGCTATTGATATTCTGGAGAACGAGCTGGGGTTATTCATTCCGGTCTGTGGTCTCGTCAAGGATGATAAGCATAAGACGGCTCAGCTTTTGGTTGGAGATCCGCCAGAACCTGTCGCTTTGGCTCGGGATAGTCAGGAATTTTATCTGTTGCAACGGATTCAGGATGAGGTGCATAGATTCGCCATCACCTTCCACCGTGAACAACGTGGGAAGTCCATGGTTACTTCTAAACTGGACTCCATACCAGGTATAGGCGAGAAGCGGCGCAAGGCGCTGCTTAAGCATTTCGGATCGCTAAAGAAAATTAAAGAAGCCTCCATAGAAGATTTTAAATCACTTTCTATTGGCGAAAAGCTGGCTAGTCAAATTCTTGAGGCGCTCAAGGATGAAGAGCCAGCGACATAGGCATTCGAAATATTGGAATGATGTATACGTAAATATAAAAAAGGTGTCACAGCAGTTTTCTGCTGTGACACCTTTTTTTATTATAGGTTATCCACCCGTTACTTCTTTAAATTACAGATGTAGGTTCAACCGGCTTAGGTTCTGATTTTTGCGGTGGATTAAACCGATAGACGATGTAGGCGACTATGAACGGCATGATAATCGCGAAGATACCAGCCCCTACATTCACGCTTTCCTTCATAAAGATCAGCGTAGCGCCCATCAGAATGCTGTCAAACACGACGTGACTGAACATGACGGCAATAAAGCCGTAACGAAGGAATATATAGCTAAAGAGCAAACCAATCACGGTCAGCTCAATAGGACGGGAACTGATGGGATAGATCGGATACAGCGTATGGCCAAACGCCCAAACCAGCGTGGTGATCAGGCAAGCAATGAACGTGCTACGGAATACTTTTTTCAACATAGGAATTCCGAAAAAACGATAAATAGCTTCCTCGGATAAACCAGCGAGCCATGCAACGATGGGCAGCAGCCAAGCATATCTCATGTTGTAAGGAGATTGAGTAGCGTCAGTAGTGGACCAGTTCTGCAAGGTAAGTGATAATACGATGAACATAAGGGTCTGCACCCCTAGCAGCACGAATGCCCAGACGTATCCAGCCCGGATACTATCCAGAACATATTTTCCATAGCCAGGCTCTTTAGCGCGAGGCCATGGGTTCATCCCCTCTTCTTTTTTCCATAGGCCGTCCCCTCCAACTAAAGAAAAATAGAGCAGCGAGGACATTAGGAGGCTATATAAGGCATAAATGATGAACATTATGACGGAAGTTATCTGAGCCTCGAGTCCTTCGCCTGAGGATTCAGGGAGCATATTATAGGTGCTGATCATCATGATTACAAAATAAGCTGAGCTTAGGAATATTCCACGCTTAAAGGAGGTATGTTCTCTTCTAAGTATGCTGTAGATGAGTGCCAGAATTCCTAAAGCTAAAGTAGGCAAACCATAGCCGAATAAAGTAAACTTTTCCGCGAGAGAGGTCTGGTCCTTTACATAGGAAGTATGCCAGGCTGGAGCGGTGAATCCTGCTTTAAAGCTGGATACCTGTTCGCCAGTGAAATCGAAATAATAGTGTAATAAGGATTCACCGATCTGAACGGAACGATCTGTATACACGAGCCCGTAGTTTCCCGTATTCGATTCAATTTGCAGCTTGGCGGGATTTACATCCCATTCCTGAAGCCAGGGACGGGCAAGATTTTCTTTTTGTGCAAGTGATAAGGTAGTACCCTTGTCCTCTTCTTTTGCACTGGTTGATACATTGTTTGGTAATCCGGTACCTGATCCTTCTGCTCCTTGTGTGAAAGCGACAACTGCACCAGTATACATATTGAGGTCAACGGAGATCAGTGGCTCTTGTTCCGCTGAAGGACTAAGTGTTACACGGAAAATGTCAAAAGGATATCGTTGATCCAATTTCTTTTTTGTATAGTCCTCCAAAAGCTTCTCGCGGGACATATAACCATAAAAGGAAGAGTCCGTATCGTACAGTACATTCCACTGATCGGTTGGTGCTTTGGTGTAGTTCAGCTTTTGTTCTGCGAATGATATGGCTTTGTCGCGGGCTTCCGCCTTACTGATGACAGTAGTATCTTCCCCGGCAGGGCTATTTAGCACCGAGGGAGCAATTTGAAACATAATAAATAGAATAAGACCGATAATGCCCGAGATGATGAGCCTCTTGGAGAGGGCACGTTGCTGTAAGGGCTGGCCAACGGGATTCATGTAACGCCTCCTTGTAAACTGACAATGTTATGTTCCATTATAGTATTAGTGCCATGATAGTTACAAAAATCATCGTATATTCTTTTTATGGGTAATAGAGATATTATAGAATAGGTAACTGAATATATACCATGAATTTAAGGTGATTCTTTCTTCATTTTTCATGAAAATCGATGCAATTGCAGGGAAAACACGGAAAAGTGATGAGAAAAGGCACTCTTAGTGGTACATCCTCTCCAAACCGCATTTTTCATATGAATCACCATTAATAGTGTCTTTGTGATTTATCGAAATAACATATATAATTTGTATGCAATTGTAAATAGCCGAATTTCAGGTGAAAACGGGGGAACCATAAGAAGTAATGAAAAGATGAGTATACGCCATAGGCGTTATCTTTATTCATCAGGGGTGAATTTCGTTCTAGGAACGAATAGGGCAGCCTGCACAGTCCGAATCCGTCAGCTAACCTCGTAGGCTAATTTACTGCAGGAACCAAGGGTAGCATTGGTTTTCCAGTGCTTTTTTTGTTGGAATTCTTTAAATTTTGATAAGAGGGTGAGCGTAGTGGCTTCACAGTTTCGCAGGGTTTCTGAATCAAAGTTCCTGAAGCTCTCTCCGCCTCAGATTATGGTGCTTGGTTTTGCATCGATCATTCTGATTGGAGCCTTGCTGCTAATGCTTCCCATTTCGAGTACCAGCGGGAATGCTGTTAGTTTTATTGATGCGTTGTTTACTGCAACATCGGCCACCTGTGTGACAGGACTTGTGGTGCTGGACACCGGGACGACATTCACCATTTTTGGGAAAACCGTAATTATGGTGCTTATCCAGGTGGGCGGCTTAGGGTTTATGACAATGGCGACCTTATTTGCCATGATGATGAAACGCAAAATTTCCTTGCGGGATAGACTGATCCTTCAGGAAGCAATGAACCAAGGCTCTATGGAGGGGATTGTTCGACTGATCCGGAGAGTACTTATTTATTCTTTGGTCATCGAAGGCTGTGCAGCGGTGCTTCTGTCCTTACGCTGGGCGTTTGATATGCCACTGGGCAAGGCCATTTATTTTGGAATATTTCATGCTGTGTCTATGTTTAATAATGCTGGATTTGATATTTTCGGGGATTTCCGGAGTTTAACCGATTATGTATATGACCCGCTAGTGAACATCGTGGTGATGTTTCTGATTGTCTCTGGCGGTATTGGTTTTATTGTCATGTCGGATCTGGTGGAGTTTCGTGTCAAACGTAAATTATCTTTGCATAGCAAAGTTGTACTCTCCACCACTGCAGGGCTTATTCTTATCGGCGCTTTAGTTATTTTTATATTTGAATTTACGAATCAGCGCACACTGGGGAATTTAAATTTCGGCGGCAAAATATTATCGGCATTCTTTCAGTCGGTATCGCCCCGAACCGCTGGCGCCAATACGGTGGATATTGCCGGACTGCGGCAAGCCTCACAGTTCTTTATGGTTATTCTTATGTTTATTGGTGCATCTCCAGGATCAACAGGTGGCGGGGTCAAGACTACAACCTTTACGATTATGATTGGTGCAGTAATCGCGATGCTGCGCGGACGTGAAGATGTTGTACTGTTCCGTTACCGATTGGCGCAGGAGCGTATCTATAAAGCGTTGACGTTAACATTACTCGCTTTGCTATTGGTCCTCACGGTGTCGATGTTACTGTCCACAACAGAGGATAGTAATTTCTTAGCGATATTATTTGAGACGACCTCAGCTTTTGCCACGGTGGGACTAACCATGGGGCTGACACCTGAACTGTCTATCTTCGGCAAGATTCTGATCTGTCTGACCATGTTTGCAGGTCGGCTAGGTCCATTAACATTAGTGTATGCGCTTGGACCTAAACAGGGTAAACCATTGTATAAGCACCCAGAAGGTAAAATAATTATTGGATAGGAGTTAATCCGAAATGAAAGCACAGCAATTTGTAGTAATCGGTTTAGGCCGCTTTGGCTCAAGCCTTGCACTTGAGCTGATGGAAATGGGCTACGAGGTGCTCGGCATTGATCACCATGAGGAGCGTGTGGAGGAAATGAGCGATCACCTGACGCATGCGGTAGTGGCTGATGCTACAGATGAAGGAATTATGCGCTCGCTCGGCGTACGGAACTTTGACTGTGGGATTGTAGCGATTGGCGACAATATGGAACGAAGTATTCTGGCGGCGATTTTGTTAAAAGAGATTGGAGTCAAGCAAGTAGTAGCCAAGGCGATCTCGATCCTTCATGGTCGTGCGTTGTCCAGGCTGGGCGTGGACCGGGTTATTTTTCCGGAGCGGGATATGGGCATTCGTGTAGCACATCAGCTCGTGACACCCAATTTGCTGGATTATATTGAACTGTCCAAGGATTATAAAATCGTCGAGCTGACCGTTCCGTCTTGCATGAACGGGAAAAGCTTGTCAGATTTAAATACAAGAGCGAAATATGGTTGCAGTATTGTTGCCCTGAACCGGGAAAGTGGAATTATAGTGGCTCCAACGGCACATGATCATTTGAGTGAGGGCGACGTTATGGTACTCATTGGTTCTAATGAAAGTATTGATCGATTTGAGGATGAAGTTGTAAACCAAGATTAAATAGATAAGCCCTCCGTCCTTTACATGGGACGGAGGGCTTTTTTAAATTAAGGTTGCACTCAGAGGTATGTACTATTTCTCTCGTTCCGTCAGAAACATCTCTTCTGTGACCTGCACGAGGCTGCGGGCCGCTGTGCTCAGGCTTCCATCGTCACGGTAAATCAGACAGGTAGTTCGCTGAGTCTGCTCCAGCTCCTTAATATGCAGAGAGACCAGCCCACCGCCGTTTAACAGCTGCGGACGCAGATAAGACTTGGGCAGTAACGCTGCCACATTGACTGTCGGCAGCAGCCGCACGATGGCTTCGAAGGAGTCAATCTCCATCCGAACGTCTGGATCAATTCCACAGCGCTGGAACAGATCATCTGTTAGACGGCGGTACCAGGTGCCTTTGGAGAAAAGGATCATAGGCAGTCGGGACAGATCATCCATGGTTAGCTTGGCAGATTGATTCAGAGGATGATGCTCAGAAACAACCAGTCGAAGTTGATCCTCAAACAGAGAAATACAGCGCAGTCCAGGTTCTTGAATAGAGGAAGCGATCAGACCTATATCTGACTTTCCTTCACTGACAGAGGAGACAATTTCATGTGTTCGGCCTGTGATTAGCTTAAGCTCCGCAGTTGGGTATTTCTCCATATATGCGTTAACTAGTGGAGGCAGAGTGGTCTGTAGTGAGGTAAGTGACGCCCCTAAGGTGACGAGCTTAGGCTCGCCTTCTTTGTATTTAGACAAAGCCTCCAGAAATTTAGAGCGCTGTTGCCGTTGTTCAAGTGCGTAGGAATAAGTAAGACGTCCAACCTCGGTTAACTCCAGTCGCTTGCCATAACGATTAAATAGCGCGACACCCAGCCGTTCTTCCAGCTTGGAGATTTTACGAGATAGGGCAGGTTGGGACAGATTGAGCTGGCGGGAGGCCCGATTCAAGCTGGAGTGCTCCACAACCGCTGCAAAAACATCTAAATCGTCAAACATATTTATGTTCCTCTCGTAGTGCAATCTATAAACAGTAGTGACGAAATTCATAGCCATGAAGACAATACTTCTTGCTCCATAAGGAAATAAAAGATTTGTCGGAAAATGTTGTTTCTCTAAATGAGAATTATTATCATATAAAATCTATTCTTATGCGTTTATTGTATAACGTTTAATAATTAGATTGCAATTCCCTTATAAGGGAAAAAGGAGTAACATGAAAAGTGACACAAGATATTCACATTTTGTGAAAAAGAAAACAAAGTCCGGGAAACCAAGGATAGCGGTAAATATAGACGTTTTGTCATGACATAGTCTACGTTATCCTGTGTCAAATGTAGTTCCGGCGGTGAATACACAATAATGAAAACGCTGTTTTAATCGGAAAGGGGTTACTTTGTATGAAAGGATTTTATTCCAGAAAGATTCATTCCTTGCTAGGCGTTATCCCGCTTGGAGCTTTCTTCATTGAGCACATGATGACGAATTTTGCGGCTGTAGAGGGTGGCGCTTCCGGTTTCACTGACAGCGTGATATGGCTGAATAGCCTGCCGCTTGTCTTCTTCCTGGAATTGTTCGGTATATGGCTTCCTCTGCTGTACCATGGCGTATACGGACTGTATATTGCCTATCAATCCAAGCCGAACTTGAACCGCTTCAACATTGAAAGAAACTGGCGTTATACGCTGCAACGCATTACAGGAATTATTACCTTTATCTTTATAGTCTGGCATTTGTTCCAAACCCGGGTTCAGGTGGCAGTTGGTAGTGTAGAGCATGAAGAGCTGGGTGGTCTGATGCATGATATCGTGACTCAACCACTGATGTTGACACTGTATATTATTGGTATCGTTGCAGCATGCTTTCACTTCTCAAACGGCCTATGGTCTTTCTTGATCAGCTGGGGAATCACGGTAGGACCTCGTTCACAGCGGGTATCCTCTTACCTTTGTCTCGGTATATTTGTTCTTGTAACGTTTATGTTCCTCATTTCGCTAGTCACTTTCCGTGATGCTGAATTTCAAACCGCAGCTTCCATAGCTCAGTCCATAAAGACTTTCATCTAAGTAATTATCCTCTCAGGACTAGATTCCAGAATCCTTTCTGATATTTTCAATAAAGGGAGTGAACTATCATGGCAACAGCAAATATCATTATCGTGGGTGGCGGTCTGGCCGGCCTGATGGCTACCATCAAGGCAGCGGAGTCCGGTGCACATGTTCAATTATTCTCATTAGTGCCTGTAAAAAGATCACACTCCGTTTGTGCGCAAGGCGGCATCAACGGCGCGGTAAATACGAAAGGGGAGGGCGACTCCCCTTGGGAGCACTTCGACGATACCGTTTACGGCGGTGACTTCCTGGCGAATCAGCCACCGGTCAAGGCGATGTGTGAAGCAGCACCGGGTATCATCCACCTTATGGACCGGATGGGCGTAATGTTCAACCGCACTCCTGAGGGATTACTCGACTTCCGTCGTTTCGGCGGAACGAAGCGTCACCGCACTGCATTTGCTGGCGCAACGACAGGTCAACAGCTTTTGTATGCGTTGGATGAGCAGGTGCGCCGCTGGGAGTCCGAAGGTCTTGTAACGAAACGTGAGAACTGGGAGTTCCTCTCGGCCATCGTTGACGACGAAGGGGTATGCCGCGGCATAAGTGCCCAGAATCTCAAGACGATGGAGATTGAGACTTTTCCTGCAGACGCTGTTATTTTGGCTAGCGGCGGGCCGGGTATTATTTTTGGTAAAACAACGAACTCCGTAATTAATACGGGTACAGCAGCAAGTGCAGTGTACCAACAGGGCGTACATTATGCCAACGGAGAATTTATCCAGATTCACCCAACGGCTATTCCGGGAGATGACAAGCTCCGCTTAATGTCGGAATCAGCACGTGGTGAAGGCGGCCGCATCTGGACTTATAAAGATGGAAAGCCGTGGTATTTCCTTGAAGAGAAATATCCAGCCTACGGTAACTTGGTGCCGCGCGATATTGCTACACGTGAGATTTTTAATGTGTGTGTGGATCAAGGGCTGGGTATTAACGGTGAGAACATGGTGTATTTGGACCTCTCTCACAAGGACCCGAAAGAGCTGGACGTGAAGCTTGGCGGGATTATTGAAATTTACGAAAAGTTCATGGGGGATGACCCTCGTAAAATACCGATGAAAATCTTCCCGGCTGTGCACTATTCCATGGGCGGTATGTGGGTTGATTACAACCAAATGACAAACATTCCTGGTCTGTTTGCGGCAGGCGAATGTGAATATCAATATCATGGAGCGAATCGTCTAGGCGCTAACTCTCTGGTATCTGCCATTTACGGTGGTATGGTTGCTGGACCAAAGGCTGTTGAATACATCAAAGGTCTGAAGAAATCGTCACAAGATATCTCTTCTTCTGTCTATGATAGCTTCCACAAAAAGCAGACGGACAAATATGAGTCTCTGCTAGCGATGTCAGGTACAGAGAATGCTTATGTGATTCACAAGGAACTGGGCGAATGGATGACCGCCAATATGACGGTTGTACGGCACAATCCGAAGCTGGAAGCGACCATTGGCAAAATCAAAGAGCTTAAAGAACGCTATCGCAATATCAATATGAACGATACGTCACGCTGGAATAACCAAGGTGTGGCATTCACCCGTCAGCTGTGGAACATGCTGGAGCTGTCCGAAGCGATGACACTGGGAGCGCTTATGCGCAATGAGAGCCGCGGCGCTCATTACAAGCCGGAATTCCCGGATCGTAATGATGAGGAATTCTTGAAGACCACGAAAGCAGCTTGGACTGCGGACGGTCCGCAAATCTCTTACGACGAAGTCGATGTCTCACTGATCCCTCCACGGGTCCGTGATTATTCGAAGGATTAATCTTTCCCAGCAGTGAAACAGCTTGCGAGGCAAGCTTAATGAAATAAAATTAGGCAATTTGAGGAGGGAACCATTATGGCGGAAACTGCTACAGCTCCCAAAAACGTAAAGTTTATCATCACCCGCCAGGACGATCCACAAAGCTCATCTTATGTTGAGGAATTTGAGCTCCCTTATCGTCCGGGTATGAATGTAATCAGTGCTTTGATGGAAATTCAGCGTAACCCTGTGAATGCCAAAGGTGACAGCACCGTTCCGGTATGCTGGGATTCCAACTGTCTAGAAGAAGTATGCGGAGCTTGCTCGATGGTGATCAACGGCAAACCTCGCCAAGCCTGCGCAGCGCTTATAGACAATCTGGAACAACCTGTACGCATTGAGCCAATGAAGACATTTCCGGTGGTGCGTGACTTAGTGATTGACCGTACCCGGATGTTCAACGCACTTAAACGAGTAAAGGCCTGGATTCCAATCGATGGTACGTATGACCTTGGGCCGGGACCACGTATGCCGGAGAAGAAACGGCAGTGGGCTTATGAATTATCTAAGTGTATGACTTGCGGCGTATGCTTGGAAGCTTGTCCGAATGTCAACGAGAAGACGGATTTCATCGGACCCGCAGCCATCTCTCAAGTACGCCTGTTCAATGCTCATCCTACGGGTGAAATGAATGCGGATGAAAGATTGGACGCATTGATGGAAGATGGCGGTATTGACGGTTGTGGTAACTCACAGAACTGTGTGCGCGCCTGTCCAAAAGGTATTCCTCTTACCACCTCCATTGCAGAAATTAATAAGCAGACGACAAAACATATGTTCAAACGCTGGTTAGGTGTGTAATAAGTAGTACCGCCGGATCTTTAATATTGAGCTATCCTCAATGGTGGATTTATATTCGCTGAGGATAGCTTTTTTGTTTATAATTGGTAGGGAATAGGAAATTCGTCTAGCTCAGAAGAATGAATAGCATATGCTATAATATCCATTGTTAACGTACGTTAGGTGTGGAACAACAGGGAGGAATAATCGTGATTTGTCGGGAGCATGATGGAGCAATTGTAATGGTTAAACAGCATGATCACGGGAAGTTAGCTGGAGAGCTTGCCATTTGGTTTAAGGAAGAGCATGTGCCAGAAGAAGGACGCCGGGATGAGGTGCTTTGGGCGGTAGCTGAACATGACCGGGGCTGGATTGATCTGGATGAGACGCCCTTTTGGAACGATGCGGAACACGCGCCTTACAGCTTTATTGATTTTCCTGTAGTGCCGAAGCTGACCTTTTATAAGCGAGGACTTGATGAGATCGAAGCGCGGACACCTTACGGAGCGCTTTTGTGCAGCTTGCATTTTGAACGACTCATTAAGATTTCGGGACTGGATTATCCAGAACTGACTTTATATCAAGAGCATGAAGAGGAACGTAGATCCCGTATTCACCGAGAACTGGAAGTATCCAAACCGATTGGTGAAGATGAGCTGTATTATGATGCCCGTCTTTTGGAATTCTGCGATGACTTATCTCTATATTTGGCTTTAAATGAACCGGGTAGCCCGAAATCTGAGGAGCATCCATGGTGGCGTGAAGGATTCTCTGGCAGTGAAGATTTCAGTTTTACTTCAGGTCGTACGATAACCGTGGAGTGGAAAGATAAGTCAACGTTAGTGCTGGATCCTTTTCCCTTTCAGAAGACGGTGGAAGTAGCCTTTATGCTGAAACGAGTCCAACAATCAGAAATTGCTAAGAGAGGCATCGCACCCGCATACCGTGATACGCCAGAGGAAGAATGTCGAATTGTACTGACGGCTCTAAACGAAAGCTGAAGGGAAGGAGAAACTCCGTATGAAGATACAATCGTCTGGGGCTTCTCCCAATAAGAAAAATAATCATTCAGGTAAAGACATCCACTCTAGCGCCTCTGGACGTCAATCTAAGGGCAAGACAACAATGACCCGCCGGCAATTCCTGGTTCGAGGTGCGGCTACTGTAATCGGCGCAGGCTTGCTCACAAGTGGTTACGCTTGGCAAGGGGAGCCCAACTGGATTCAGGTTACTAAGCTGAAGTTGTCCTTTAAAGATATTCCCTCTGCTTTTTCAGGCATGAAGGTTGTCCATTTCAGTGATACTCACCTTGGGTTTAATAAGGATGCCCGTGATCTGGCTCGACTTGCAGAGCGTATCGCTAAGGAGGAACCGGATCTTATATGCTTTACAGGCGACATCGTGGACAGCAACCCTGAGGATCTTGTAGATGCCATACCTGTATTGGCAGAGCTGAATGCTCCACTAGGAAAATATGCGGTGCTAGGCAACCATGATTTCAAGAATACGAAGCGGATTATCGAGTTGTTTACATCTGCTGGGTTCCGGGTGCTAAGGAATGAATCTTATCTTCTAAAAAGAGGCGGGGCAGTTATGGCTGTGACCGGACTGGATGATCTGCTGCATGGCGAGCCTGACCCTGTGAAGGCACTCAAGGGTGTGCCTGCAGGAACCTTTACCGTTCTGATGATGCATGAACCGGATTATGCTGATATAGCAGAGGCTCATTCCTTTCACCTACAGCTATCCGGGCACAGCCATGGAGGACAGATTCGCCTGCCGTTTGTAGGTGCGCCATTCACCCCTTATGGGTCTCAAAAGTACATAAATGGATTGTATTATACAGATACCAAGCGCATGCCAGTGTATGTGAATAGAGGTTTTGGCGAAACAGTCATGCCTTTTCGTTTTCTATGTAGGCCTGAATTAACGGTGCTGACATTGCACCATTCATCGGATGAATAGGCTGATATTTTAGCTGCATGGAGGAGAGAGTATGAGCACTTATGAGGCAGTATCGTTCCAGACGCAACAAGGTATGGCGGTTGACCTTAGGATGATTCCGCCCGAGGATGCTTGTCATTTGCAGCAACTGCTCTCCCACCCAGAAGTGCAGGCTCATATTCAAATACGCACCGGAGCTGGATCAGACCTTGCTCAGGTGGAGAAGCTGGTGAACCGGATGTTATTCGCATTCGATCCTTGCGCGTTACATGCGGGTATCTATTTGAAGGAGCAGCAGAAGTTGATCGGTATTGTTGCTTTACAGCATTGGAACCGCCGTGAGGGCAAGGCCACTTTAGGATATATGCTAGACCCGGTGTACTGGGGAGGCGGATTGGCGACAGAGGCGGTTGGCTTATTTTTAAATTACAGTGTTCATACGCTTGGAATCACGCGGATCGAAGGGCGCTGCCGAGGAGATAATATTAGATCCGAACGTGTGATGCTTAAGAACGGCATGATGCTGGAGCGAGTGATGCCCAGAGTAGGCTCCTTGGACGATGTAATGAAAGTATTCAAATTAATACACGAGCCGTAATTTAGCCTGTTTAATGCGAGGATTGTTCCTTTTGAGGACTTTAATCATAAGGGATAATTGACTGATGCGTTCTTCTGCTGGAATCCTATTTTCCGTTAGTAAAGTTTCAAAACAACAGAGTAATAGAGGTTCAATATCAGCATTTCCAACAACGGATTCTAGAAATTTTTCAAACTCATATTCACTCAATAAACTCACTCCTAAATAATTTTCTTTGCTACAACGGTAGTTGAAGCAGAAGCAGCAGTAATTGAAACAACAATAAGCGCTAATTGATCAAAGGTGATCTTATCCATAAAAAAAGCGTAAAAAGCTAAACCCGGAACTACGATACATAACAAAACGATTATTCCAATCATTACTCTAATAAACTTTTTCATATAAACATTCCTTTCGTGTTAACAAACTTTAAGCAGCTGCGTGCCGATCCAGATCTAATTGAGGCTACACTTGTTAACAAAATGTTGACCAGGCTAAAAGCTGCAGGTGATATTTTGTTAACGCTCTTTGAATTTCATATTTACGGAATCCCAAATATATTTACCGGGTTGCGCTTTTGCGGTCTGGAATTGATTATCTACATCATTCGGATATAGATCATTCATGCCTACAAAGGACCGCGATCCGTCCGACATTTTTACCCAATAGCCATTTTTACGATCATCGAAATATATGTCTTCTTTTGGTTCCGGTTCTGAATCATAAGAAGTCGAACAATAATCATCACCAACAGCATGCTTGAACATTTCCATAATCCACTTACCAACAAATAAAATCATCGGTAAAACCATTAAAGGAACCATCAAACTAAACACAGGTTTAAAAATTTCAAAAGCTTTAACTGTAGAATCAGGAAGAGTCATGATTCACCAACTTTCTAATGACTTGTAATTGAATAGACCACTCCAAGAGTAAACAGAAAAGCCAAAGCCATAAATACGTAAGTAATGTACTCTGGAAAATCCATTGGATCACCTCCTTTCAGGTAATTTAATTTCATGTGAACCTGCCTTAATTAGAAGTTCCAGTTTTGAAAATGCACTCTGAGCCGCCGACAATTGTTTGGATAGCATTTTTAGATATTGTTCTTTTTTCATACGATTGAAAGAGTCCTCAGAACGCAATTTACATTTTGAAATTTCACCTTCCAATTCAATAATTCTCAATGTTAAGGAAGAACTAATTGCAGCTAATTCACTAAAATCAAATTGCATTTTAATCACTCCTTATAATTTAAAATCTTTCATGTAACCGTCAATAGTATCTTGAACTATGCCTATATAGCGCATCGTCACACGAGCCGAACTATGATTAAGAATCGTCTGTAAGGTCGCTATATCCTTTGTACGCTTATAAAAATGATAGCCAAACGTTTTACGCATGGTATGGGTTCCGATGGATTCTAAGCCCATTACGTCAGCTACAAGACGCAGTATGCGGTAAGCCTGTACGGTGCTGATTGGTCGTCCGCCTTTTTGAGATTCGAACAAATAACTATCAGGTGTAAGCCAGTCGAAATACTCCAAATATGAGTTAAGATCAGCGCGAAGTTCATCGTTAATCAAGATCCGTCTGGTCTTTCTTGTTTTCTTTTCGCGAAGGTTAACATAGTCTTTTTCAACATCCCGAACCTTGAGGGGAAGGATGTCACTAACTCTCAAGCCTGTATTAATACCGAATACGAACATCATCCAGTTACGCCAATCCCATGCTTTAAGTTGACGCTTGAACTCTTCCAGAACCTCAAGATCACGGATAGGCTGCATAACGCGCTTGGCAGATCGGTCAAAAGGTGCCTTTTTGCTATCAGGTTTGTATGCCGCTAACGTTGCCATATGTATTTCACTCCTGAAACTACTAAAAGTGCAAAGATAGATTAGTAGAATGATTTAAAAGCCTATTTTGTTAAAACCTTGATTTGACGGGGTTTAGGAACAGAGTATGTATTGGGAACCCCCCTGTTAGAATACGGGGGTTCCAGAGCACCTATCGGCGCTCCAGATCGAAAACCACGCATTACTGCAAACCTCCAACCGTAGAAGTAAAGAGCATCAACTGTTCAGGTTGATTTGTATCCTTAGCCCTTGATAAAGCGTCAGAGACAGGCACAGAGCGTTTAGAAGGGAAATCAGCACCGCAACAAGGGCAACGGTCTACAGCAAGCACCAAGGCTTGTCCATTTTGACCTAAAACCTCATATTTCTTCAAAGGAAAGTCAATATGAACCGTTTCAACTTTACAACGAGAACAAATCATCACTTAACCCCCTTTCCAAAACACTTCTTACAAAGAACAAAAATCACACGATTAAAATAGGCAGAACTAAAAGGGACATTCCCAGTACCTTTACAAAAACGACATGTCTTCATAAAAAACACTCTCCTTAAAGGTTTGACCTTCCTCGTCCTGACTGGATCGTCAGATGGAAAAAGGGAATAGCAGGGGTCAGACTGCAACGTCAACATATTTTGTTAACAAATATCGAAGCCTGGTCAAAAGCCGGCACCTAATTCCGTTAACAAGTAGAGCTGTGGCCAAAAGTAGATCGGCACGCAGCTCACGAAAATTGTTAACAGAAATCATTTTCTAAGTGATAACAACAAATGAACGGTGTCCATAGATAACTTTTCAGCAGTTTCAAAATGATGAAGCATCACGTCAAACATAGAATTAAGATCAGGCATTCCGTATTTTTCCTTAAACAGAATCAGAACTTCTTTACGGTCACGACCTAAAGTTATATCTTCCAGTCCACGACGTTTCTTTTCAGAATCAGAATTTCTTGCTTCAAGTTCTTTATCCCGTTCTGAGCCTGTGTGATAGGTCAACAAACTTTCGATTGCATCGCTATGTGTTTTAAGACCTCGAATAGAGTCGCGATATCTTTCCAGAGTTAACTTAACTTCTGAATCAATTCTGATTTGCGTACTACCTGAAACAGACGACATATTAAGACCCCCGAATTATATGTATTTGTACATTTCATTTGCTGCTGCTGTATAACGTTCTTTATCAGATGAATTATTTTCAAACGCTCTATACTTTGCCTGAAGTAAAACTTCTGTGGGTTGAATCTTGAACATTCTCAAAACTTCAATAAGTGTCAATTCTTCATCAGTCAAAAGATGTTTATTAGATTCCATTTTCTTCACTCCTGTTAACATATTTTTCTGCAGCAACTTCCTGCAGGAGATCCGGAAAGAGATTTCTGTTAACAAATACTTAGTGAAGTAACAACTGCGGAGTGAATGTTTGTTAACAAAAAAGTCTTTTAAAATGTATTTTGTATAGATTTTACTTCCTTATGTATACATTGTACCACGATATGTATAGAAACGTCTATACTTATTTCTTGTTTTTGTATACTTTTTACGGTAAGATATATACTGAAAAGGAGGGTTACTATGAGAAAAAGTATGCAAGTATATAGCAACGTAAAAAAGATAGTTGAAGATCTAAAAAAAGAACTAGAACTGAAAAACGAAAGCGAAGTAATCGCCTACCTTAGTCAGTTCTACCGTATTCGCCAAAAATCATTAACACTAGATGAACATAAACAAATTAAGAAAGAAATCGAAGATTTGATTAATCAATCTAGCCTGTAGCCTGCCGATCCGGTAGGCTATTTCTTTTCTAACTGTTGTTCTAAAACACCGAAGAAAGTAAGGATGTTGCGGTTATGTTTAACCACGTTATAGAAAGCTCGTTTCATATCCTCGGTTAAAGGAACCTCTTTTTCAATGTGATTCAATAACTCAATACATTGTACTGAGGTATCTTTCATCCCCTTGATGTTCTTTTTCAATTTTAATTTAGTCATTATATCCACGGACGTTTTACCTCCTATCCGGCTCAGGCTTCCGAGACTTGCAGTCTCGGCGCGTCCTGAACCTGTCGCACATAATATTGATCCGATATATTTTTTAGCATGTTAATTAATTGGATGTATTCCTCTTTTTTCTCTGGGAATTCCATCGGCACAACCATTTTATGAGTGTCATAAATCTGATCGGCAATCGCAAAAACTTTCTCTTTATCAATCATTAAGGTTCTTAAATAACGGACAGATTGCAGATCCCACATCTCATATTTGAATTTCCGTTTATTCTTAGAAACCCGACAATAAACGTTAGTCACACTCCGTACCCGAACATCTACAGATGAGATATCAGGAGTCGCATAAAAAATGGTGGCTCTTATTTTGCGTAAATAATAAAGCATGTGAGTTAAATATTTAGAGGTGTTTGTATTACCAGAACGACTATCTAAGTCGGTATGAACCTCGTCCAAACAAATGATGCTACTAGGCTGCTGCGCGACTTCAAGGAATTGTTCAAAGTTAGTAAATAACCTTGCATTAGATAGACCATAATTGCTCCAAAGCGTACAACCTGACTGTTGCCGGAAATGTTGAGCCAATAACGACATGCCAAGCGTTTTACCTGTACCCATTGCAGCATCTAATCCTAATAGGTACATTAGCCCTTACTTCCTTTCTCAATAGACATTGGTACACCTACAGAGTTCGCAGGGTTGGCGTTAGCTTTAAGCAGATTAGACAGTTTGGCGTTCCCCTTGATCCGATCGGCAAGGGTAAGCTTATCTATCAACTTGTAGAACTTGTTTGTTGGAGTCATAAGCTTCCGGGCTGAGTTGATAAAAGTAAACACATCTGTTATTCCTGCGTCGATCAATTGAAAGGTTCCAGCAACTTGCATTGTGGTCAAAGGCACACCGTTTTGTCTTACAAAATCTAATGCTTGAATCATTTCGTTATCATCGCTGACTTCAAGCAATTCTTTAATCATGATTTCTTGTACAGGCGTATGTTCCATATCCTTCAAGTTCTGCAAAAAGTCCTGTGCTTCAACCAATTCTAAATCCGGTTTAATTTCTTCCACTGAAACAACCTCCTATTATTTGAACAAAATAAGCAACACAATAATGATCCACGGAATATAGAATTTGAAATCGACACCATCTTTTACATTGAACTCAAACATACGTTTAAGGGCTACACTCCGCCGTAATTCACGAAGTTTAACGGCTTCTACAGCTGCCGGAATATCAGCTTGTACCATGTAAACCAAATTGCCGTTACGGATATCTAAATGCTTTGTAACATCGCTCAGGGGATACATACCACGTTTACTTTGAATGCACTCTTCAGACAAATCCTCGACCGCAACAATTTCACATTCTTGTGTACCCTTATGGAAAATGATCAACTTATCTTTTTTAACAGCCATTTCAACACTCACCTTTGTTAACAAATTACTGCTTCAGCAGCTCTTCAGGAATGGATTCCCGTTAACGGATTTGCAGCTGCCGGTTCACGCCTGGTCAACTTTTTGTTAACAACTACGGATTGGATCTCTCCTGGATCGCGCCGCAGCTGCTGCAACCTCGTTAACATTTACTTCACTTTGCGCCAAAGCAAGAGAGTAGGGACTACCAAAAACAGAAACAATGCAATACCAACACTAGACGAGAGTTCGAAAAATGTTTTGAATACGGTCATTTCCTAAAATCACCACCACTGTATAAATTCTTTGAATTTCAGAAACAATCCTGATTGTGTTCGAATGAGATAGATAATCAAGTAAATGAAAGCCAGTGTGCAGCATGTTGTGATGAAAGTTCTCCAGTAGGGCCCAAGCCATTCAAAGTAACCGAAGTAATTGGAAAGGTTCAAAGGTCTTGCCATTGGCACACTCAAAGATGAAAGGCGAGATGATATACTAGTCAACCAACCAAGCACAGGACCGAATATAGTGTCTATCAAATTACGCATCTACATCACCATCCCCAAGCAAAGCGAAGACTCTTAAAACAAACAACAGCCACACTACAGCAAGCATAATCATAGGTACTACTGTCATGATCCCCGTAGGTCCGAGGAATTCAGAAACCAATTTAAGCCCGGTATAACTAGTACTAGGGTAGTTAAGCGGTGTACTGCTAAAATCAATCCATAGAAAGGATTGAATAGTCCTTAAAAACCCTAATGCCATTGCTCCGAGAAATTGAAACAAAGCGACAAAGATCATTATTACAGCAACCACTATTTTGAAAAGTACCGTTAAGAAGTACCAAATACCGTCCAAGAACGAGATTAGCCAACCCAATGGATAAGCCAAGAACGATAATAACTTACTGAAAAAGTCTCCTAGAAAAGACATGCTACGCGACAGGAAACTAAGTAAAGAATTAACGAACGTCATTCTATAAAAATCCTTTTAATACCGATCATCAAGGTGAATGTAAGTAACAGCACAAAGGATAAAAAGATAGGATCAGAAAAGGCTGAAATCAACGTCTGGACACCTTGCATCAAATCATTCATAGTCATGCTTCAACCTCCTAACCATTAATCAGACCTTTAACCCGATTTGAAATATAGAACGAAAGTGGAATCGAAATAGCAAAAGCGAGCAGCAGCCATTGAGCCGAGAATAAATTAGCTGTACCGTCACTAATATCTTTAAGGCTATAACCTAAAGTGACATCAACAGGGCTAGATTCAGAAGGTGTAACAACAATCGGACCGACTTTATCCGATTCACCGATTTGATTAATTGCAGCCACTTCGAAACTATAACTCTGACCATTGGAAAGGTTGTTTACCTTTGCGTTGGTTTGTACTGTCTTAAATAACTGTTCGCCATCCATATAAACGATGTACTCTTCTGCGCTCGATGATGGTAGCCAAGATAGATTGGCTCCTTTATAAAAAGAATTAACTATAAGATTTCCCGGTGCTGCCGGAACGGTTTGAAGAGTTAATGTCCTGAATCGAACAGGATTAGAAGGTCTGGACATATTACCGGATGTATCAACGGAAACTACACTAACCGTATATTCCGAATCAATTTTAAGCGTATTTAAAGTGAAACTATTATTTAACTGCGGCGAAGCATTAACACGATCATCATCTAGATAAATGTAATAACCCAATAAATCTGGATCGGAAGGAGCACCCCAAGTAACATGCGCAGTATACCGATCAGGCACAACCCTTATGTCTTTAGGTATACCGGGCGGTATAGTATCAGGAATAGGTACCGTATAAGATAATGTGGCTCCCGGAAATTCCTTATCAAAACTATCTACAGGAGTTACTTTGAATACATAAGTTTGTCCTTCGATAAGTCCAGATATAGATAGAGAATTTTGAAATACAGTTGAGATCAAAACATTATCTTGATAAACCTTATATTGCTTTAAATAAATGGAATCAATAGGCAACCAATGAAGAAGAATAGAGGAAGCAGAGTCTACACTTTTATTCAAATTACTAATAACGAATTTATCAACATCCTCATTTACCGGAACTTTTAAAGGAATAGCAGTCACTGCAACTGATTTTGTGCTCTCTGAATCTCCGGCATAAATAGTGGAAACTTGAACAGCTACCGGAACGTTTTCTGGTAAATCTTTAATCGTATAACTATTATCAGTAATGCGGATTTTATTGGTACCGTAATAAAGGTAATAGCCAACGGCATTAGGTACAGCATCAAAATCAACCTTTATACTTTGTATGTCTGCTGTCAGTACCACTTTAGTCGGTGGTCTTGGCGTTGTCGGTGTTAGCTGCATATTCACAACGTCCGTGTGTCCTTCAAAGTCATTCATCCAGTAAGATAATCCGATGGTATATGTCCTGTCATTCGTGAGTCCTGGATATGTTAACGTCCTCAGATTATAAGTTGCATAGGTTTTTGGTATTCCATCAACCCAAATCCAAAATCTCGAACCAGAGACAGGTTTTTCGTAATCCCATGTTAGCGTTACTTTTTTATCCCCTATTTGACCTTGTACATTAATCGGAGGCTTCTGTTGAATAAATTCACTAAATTCAGTAAAATTTACTCCTCCTATTTTCATTGAATCCAACCTTGCTCCTTTTTGAAGTTTGAATTTTATATACTGATACTCATAGTATCCGGTACTATTTCCATTAATTGGATGAGAATAAGCAACACCACCATAACTAGTCTTATCAGACCTAAAATATGAAATCCATTCAAAATAGCCCGTACCCACAGTTGATGCTGTATTTCCAGTCGTGCTCTTGCCCAAATCCAAATAATAAATTTTATCGGAATCACTAACCGACGCAAATGCTGTATGATCTTTGATGCCTATCATTAAAATCGTAAAAAATAAAACGAACATTAAAGATTTTGTTTTCACGTTATACCTCCTATCAAGGGAACTCGGAAGATTTCCAACGTAAAGGATATTCTTTCGTTTCCATTTCTAAAATTTCGTCTTGCTTAATATTAGGTGAAGTCGTCATAACAGGATCTTGCTGCATGTCGGGCGAAGCCGTCATAACAGGATCTTGCCGCATGTCGGGCGAAGCCGTCATAACAGGATCTTGCTGCATATCAGGAGAACTCGTCATGACAGGATCTTGCGTCTGTTTGGGTGCCGGGACCATTTCAGCGTCTTCTTTGATTTCTTTACCTTCAAACGTCCAATTTTTAGGTTCAGGCGCGGCAGGCATAGCCCCCGGAGTTGAAGCGTCTCCCGGATCATTGAAATATTGCGTGTTGTCAACGAACGGCTGTGATGCCACATCAGGTGGTTTATAGTAATTCGGCACAACAATAGGTGAAGGGACGTTATAATCCTGAGTTGGTGTAAGCTGCCGAATCAATTCACTGGTCAATGCTTTGATATCAATAAGATCCGAATGCAATGGGGCGGTATTACTATTGATTTGTTCTAGCTGATCGTTTATTACGAATAAATCGTCCCGAACTCCAAACAATTGATTTTGAACAACGCCCAAGTCATTGTGTAAAGGAGAGAGTGCATTTTTAATCCCATCTAATTGATCACCGAAACCCGAAAGAATACCGGGCATGATTTCACACAATTCTTTGCACAAACAGCCTTCGCCAGTGTCGCCACCGTCTGACCCTCCGGGATCAGGGCTTGGACTTACAACAGGACTTGTAGGTTTTGCAGAAGCACTGGCGGTAGGCTTTGGGGTTGTTACTGGTGTTGCTGATGGTTTAACCGTTGGCGCTGCGGTCGGGGCTGTCGTTGGTGCCGTTGTTGGCGATGAACTCGGTCCCGGTCCGGTGTAATCCTTAAGACCATAAGCTAACAGATAGACTTCATATTCGCGTCGCCCATCCGAAGTGAATTTAACAGTAATCCCCTTACTAGGGTGAGGATTGAAAAAGCCAGCAGGGATACTAATAGAATTACTAGTGAAGTAAATTTTCTCTACATTACCGTCACTAAAAGTGACTTCTATAAAAACATCTGATGCCAAAGAACGCTTTGTATAAATAGTAACGTTGTCAAAGTACGCCCCTTGTGGATTCACAAACTTGGTTGATCCTGATTTAGTTTTAAGATTAAAAGTTCCGGTCGATCCGTCAGGGACTGTAACGGAATATTCATCAGGCGTTACATCAAAACCCTGATACACATTATTCCAAGTAATATCTGCAAACGCTGCTGATGGTAAAGCGAATAACATAAGTGCTAACACGCCGTAGGTTAGCGCCTTGATCCAACGCACTAATCATCACCCTTTGTTCCTTTAATGATTTTCCTTATAAGCCAAGCTCCAAACATCGTTCCGAAGAGTACCCATAAGGCAGGACCGATTGTATCCCAGTTATGACTTGTGTTTCCGAATAAATCTGTAATATTAAAACTGCCTACATTCAATTGAGGACTTTGATTCGGCATTCGATCACCACCCATTCCACCTAACAAATTAAACACCACCTATAAAAATAGCCGGAAACAATGTTCCCGGCTGTCAGGTTAACCATTTTTTGAGCCGCGCACACGGTCAATAACTGTAAAAAGTATGAAAAGTGCCACCGCCGAGCCTGCATACAAGTACACCAACGGCGAGAACGATCCGAACAGATTATAGGCAAATTGCAGTATGCTGCTCATATCAAGTTTAAAACTCATGACTAACGCCCCCAGTGGGCTAAGATATGAAGGACGGACACAATGCAACACATAAAAGTAATGACACTAACCAATCCCACATTGACAAAATGTTGATTAAAAACAAAGGCGAAGGATTCAGCGATTAATTCATTCATCGTTTGAGCACCTCCGAAAACCGGGCAGCCAGAACACCAAGGATCATTATGACCAAGGATAGTCCAAGGTAAGAATAGTTATGAATCAATTCATCCATACCGGACGACCTCCCATATCCACCGAGCCGATAACAGTAAGAATATCCCTGCTAACAACACGGCTATCATAATTTCACCAAGCGTCAAACTATGAAAAATCTGGAGAGAGCCTTCCACGTGCGAATGATAGAAATCATTCAACGCCGATACTACCTCAGCCTTGATGTCGTAAACGATAGGGGAAGGCGTTTCGACCATGTTGCCGGGATCAACATTGAAAACCACATTCGACATAATCAAGCCCTCTCTCAATTAATCATTAGTTGAACAATCCTTTGACTTGATGTGCGATGAAGAAAGACAATGGAATTGCCACCGCAAATGCAAGGATCAACCATGTGGACGAAAACCAGTTACTTACACCAGTGCTTACATCGCTAAGCGTGTACGCAAGAGAAACTGTAGGGATACCGCTGGACATTATTATTCACCTCCTCTCATGGAATCTAAAAACCTTTGCTGTCTAACCGACTTTAGAAGCCGCAACTGTTTTAGAAGGGACAATTGATGCGAAAGTAAAACTTGGTTTGCCGTTGTATGTTCCGGGCTTCGTATAAACATCTACAACTTCTCCCTTACGTGGAGCCTGTTCAGCACGATCCTCAGGAAGGAACATATACTGACCTGTTGATTCAAAATTAGATGGGTCAATCAAGTCGATAAATATCAACGGGGTTTTATTAGGACGATTAACGACATTGACTTCTTTTACAGTAACGCCATACCACCAAAACTTACTTGCCATAATTTTCTAACCTCACTTTGACTAAAATTTTATATTTGAACTGGGATAACCCCGTTGTTCACAAATTTAATGGGTACACGCATTATCAGATTTTTATCGCGAGGAAACCGAACCTAATCGGTAGATGCTGTAATCAGCTATCAAGCCACATTATGTTAAGTGACCTTTTACACCTGCTACGCCTCAATCACGCCACGCTTTTTAAAAGTTCCTCGGCACCGGAACCTCCCAAAACTCACGTTCACAAAGTTGTCACAATTTATTCTAAAAAATGTTCGTTGCATATAGTGCATAAAACTTTGAATGTTGACTAGCATATTTATGCACTCAATTGAATAAAAATTGCATAAAAAAACGCCCACCAATTTGGCGGACGTAAAATGCGAACATATGTTTCGTTTCAGAAACGACACAATGCGGTTATAATTCAAGTAACGAGACACCCCTAGTCGAATAGGGATGCCTCTAGGAAGGTCTACTTGTCCGCCAAGACTAAAAGTAGTACCTTCCGAATATTTAATTAATACAATTATAGTAATCTATTTCCCTAGATTTGCCAAGCAATATTTATCACAATATGGGGTTTTGTGCCTAGAAAGCATCTAGGTCTTTAGGAGATGTTGACGCATCTCCTTTTATTTTGTCCAAATATTCTTTCGCAAGGCTATTTATTAGTTCTTCTGAGTGTTCATTTTGTCGAGCGATGTAATCAGCGTAACGAACTTCTTTCAGGTCGGCAGCCGTTTCTTTTTCTGCTAAATACATAGTTCGGAAAGCTTCAGCGCGTGCCCATTGTTCTTCTGACATCTTTTCGAGACCACGATTCATCATTTCAACAAAGTAATCTTCACCCGGAGATCCAAGCGCCCACCAAACTTCTGCTTGAGTTGCACTTACTGAGTTATCCAACCAATTTTTCTTAGCCGGGATAGTCTTATCAGGTGCACGAGAGGAAAGCCGCAATTTTTCAACATCACCTAAGAATTCACTCCAAAACTCAGATATCGGCCAACGCGCTTTATTACTATCATCTGTACGATCTACATAGTTAATATAGTTTTTCAAAAGCCCGAAAATAATTTCACCGGATGGAATACCGGATAATATATGACTTACCGTAGCCATTGCACGATCATTTCGTAGCTGCAATTCAATACGATTCCATGCAGTTAAATCTTCTTCTAACTCCATTTCAGCAGCTTCACGTTCAAAGTTCTTTTCATAAATGCGGAGCATAATATCAGATTGGTTACTGCCATAATAAATAGTGTGACCACGGCTTTCACCTGTAGATAATTTGACGGTGGACATCGGTCTTGAATTACGCCATTTAGATCGGCAAACGCCACCACGGTTTCGACGATCAAGGTCTGACACCCAAAAATAAGGTTCGTCACCATTGTAACGGATATCATCTATAGCTAGATCAAGCCTAGCGAAATCAGCATCAGCAGCATACAAACGTTCAAAAAAGGCTTCCCAACCTAAACTCCAATATGATTCATATTGACGACAGCCTTGACCGGACATTTGAACGTGATAACCCATATCTGCTTTGCCTGCATAAAGGATTCGAATATCACCACATGCCATTTGTTTGCTATATCCGAGTAGCCCCCGGGGCATTTCACGAAATTCAGATTCAGGAATTGCCAACAATTTATAAATATCGTCAAGCACGATATCACGTCTAGAATGTACCTCGCGACCATCATCAACCACGCTATCAATGGGAATGGTTTTAAGTGTAACGCCAACCCAATCCACTAAAGAAATCAGCTCCGAACGTGGCTGTTTTTCAATCTCCAGAAGTTCTGTCAAGTTGTCTCATCTCCGTTTTCATAAATGTAACAAAGGTATTCACATTGTTACACAAATGAAATAATGCCGTTATGAAACTCTAACAGTGTCCGGTTAAACTAAGTACATGACCCCCTTTTAAAAATATACTGCTTTGGGACCCGATGATTCGGGTCCATTTTTTTTGTCAGGACATAATCCGATCGTTTATGATTAACAAACAGTCGAATGAATTGAGAAGGAGGCGTAACATCTTGAATGATGTAATACAGACGTTAATGAATCACCGTTCTTTCCGGCAGTATTCTGATCTACAAGTGGAGCCGGATAAGCTAAAGATAATGATCGAATCCGCCCAAGCAGCGCCCTCATGGGTTCATGGACAGCAGGTCTCCATTATAGCTATCAAGGATCCTGCACGTAAGCAGCAGCTTTCGGTCTTGTGCGGCAATCAGAAGCATGTAGCAGCAGCCCCCGTCTTTCTGGTGTTCTGCATGGACTTCTATAGAGCGAAATTAGCAAGTAAAGTGGAAGGCAAGTCTTTTGAAGCGGTAAAAGATGTAGATGCTCTGCTCGTTGGAGCTACAGATGTTGGTATCTCAGTGGCTAACGCGATTGCAGCAGCAGAATCCATGGGACTCGGGATCATCCCTATTGGGGGTGTCCGGCGCAATACAGCAGGCGTTATTGATTTGTTGAAGCTGCCGGAGTACGTATTCCCTATCGTCGGGCTTTGTGTTGGATATCCAGCCGAAGAGACCGCACAGAAGCCGCGGCTGCCGCTGGAAGCGGTGTTTCATGAGGAACAATACAATCCGGATGTGGAAGGTCTCCTGGAGGCTTATAATCAAACCCACCGTGAATATATGCAGCAGCAGGGATTAACGGAGAGAGATTGGACGAGCACGATTGCTCATTTTTACGATATCAACCCGGAATATGGGGATGCGAAGCGCACCCTGAAGCAGCAAGGGTTTACCTGCGACAACCTATAAATAAACGACAATGCACCAAGCGGAGATTGGTTTAACGGAGGGTAACCCCACCCCTAAACCAATAACGCTTGGTGCATTTGTTCGAAATATAAGAAATCTTTACAGTGAAACTTTAATTTTCTCGCGCTGCTTGTAATAAACCCAATGTGTAAAACCTATTGCTTTTAGCTGTGCAGCTACCGCATCTCGGTCTTCTGCGACTCGGGACGGCTTATGCGCATCCGAACCGAAAGTAACCTCAACGCCAAAATGATGTGCGCGCTCCAGTATATCTTCTGATGGATACCAACCGCCAACCAGCTTGGTTCCGCCTGAGGTATTAATTTCGATCGCCACGCCGCATTCACTAATTACTTGCAGACAGTCATCAATTGGCTTTGGAGCAGGGATTTCTGAAAAAGCAGGATAATTTCCCTTCATCGCATCAATGTGACCGAGAATTTGAAACATGCCACTGCGGGCGGAATCAGCAATCAATCGATAATAATCAGACTTCACACGAATCTGTTCATTTTTGCTAAGCCCTTTCCAGCGACCCTTGTTAAAGATACTGACGCCACCAACACTATGTACCGATCCAATCACATAATCAAAAGGGTAGGCGGATAATGTTTTGCGGTAAAGCTCGGCATGCTCAGGGAAGTAGTCTGATTCAATACCTAGCAGAACGTCGATTACACCTTCGTATTCTTTTTTGAGGGAGAGGACTTCCTCAACATAGTTTGAGAATTCGGACTTACCCATAGCAATTAGAGGAAAAGCTTGCTCGGAAGGGCTTCCGAAATATGGGGTGTGATCAGAAATGCCTATTACCCCTAAACCTGCTGAAATTCCGGCTTCGATATAATCTCTAATCGTTCCATCAGCATGGCCACAGCGAAAATGATGTGTATGCAGGTCAAATTTCATCAAGATCAACTCCTTTAAACAAGGTTATGCAATTAGCTCAGAAGTATCGATTCCACTATTGGGTGTTTTTTATTCAGATCCAATAAATTGTGTCTCCGGCATACCTTTGAGATCGCTGAGAAACTGTCTCATGGCTGAGTTCACGTATTTTCCAGACTTCGTTATGACGCCAACAGGATGTGTGACTTCCAATTCAATAATAGGCACAATTTTGAGGGAACCGGCTCGCACCTCAGCGGTCACTGACTGCTTGGAAATAATGGCTGCACCTAAATCGAGTTCTACCATCCGTTTCACTTCCTCGCTACTGGTCAGTTCCATAATTACCTGTGGCTCTATGCCATGCTTGGAGAATACCTCGTCGGCAAATTTACGGCCCACTGTATCCGGTGAGAGCAGAATTAGCGGGGTTTTGTTTAGGGCTTCTATACCTGCAGTCTTAACTTGAGCCAGGGGGTGTCTAGGTGAGACCACCAACTCGAATGTATCATAATAAAGAATGGAAGTAGTCATACTCGGACTTCGTCCGATCAAATAGCCAATGCCGACATCGACAATGCCATTCTCGACATGTTGATAAATTTGAGACGAGGACATAGAGGAAATAGATGTTTTGATATGAGGGAACTGGTCTTTAAAATAGGACAAAATACGCGGTAAAATTTGAATGGCGATAGAGGTAGTAGTGCCGAGAATAATATGTCCTTGGGGATTATCTTCAAGGTCCGCAAGTCTCTGTTTAAGCTCCTCCACAATCGTCACAATTTGTTCCGCATGCTCCAGAAATACAGTTCCTCGATCGGTTAACGTAACAGGCTGGTTCCGGTCAACCAGCTGTGTTTTGAACTCTTCTTCAAGGCTCTTGATTTGTGCTGAAACCGCTGGTTGGGTCAAGTTAAGCAGTTCTCCGGCCTTGCGAAAGCTCATCGTTTTGGAGATCGTTATTAGTGTCTCCAGCTGGCTGATGTTCATGGAATACCTCCTTTGGACAAGCAAATATGAAAGTGATGGGGTGAAATATTACGTTCCATGTTGGCATTTGATTTAAATTATAGGAGATAATACCCGACAGAGCAATGTTGCAACATAAACAAACTTGGGTACGAATTCGACATGTACATTAATTTTTGCTGAATTGTGCCGATATATAAAGTATAATAAATCCATATTACTTGGGACTTTTGGTATATGACTAAAGCACGATAAAGGGGGAGACAGGACTTTCATGAAAGCAGAAGTAATTAATCCGTTTTTAGAATCTGCACGGACAGTTATAGAACAAGTGATTCAGGTCTCGCCTTCCACTGGGAATTTAGGCATCAAAGAAATTGAACTGATCGATAATCATATATGGATTCAAGTGGGAATGACAGGCCAGCTGAGCGGAAATATTATATTTGGTATCGCAGAGCAGGTAGCCTTGCGAATGGTATCGATTATGATGGGCGGCTATGTGATTACGGAGATGGATGAGATGGGTCAGAGTGCAATTTCAGAGCTGGGCAATATGATCAGTGGAAATGCTAGTACGATTCTATATAATCAGGGGGTTTCAGTGGATATAAGTCCTCCCCAAATTATGAAGCTTGAGAGCATGTCCTTTTTGCCTCGCAGAGCACTTAGTATTCCATTGTTGATGGATGGGGTTGGAGAGATGGATATTCAGGTGATGATCTCTTAGGCAAGAGTTAGGAGCTGAAATACTTTTTATGGTACTTAAAGATAAGGTTGTTGTGATTACAGGAGCATCTAGCGGTATTGGTGCATTAACCGCACAAATGCTTAGTAAGCAAGGTGCGATTCCGATCCTTTTGGCACGTACCGAAGCGAAGTTGAAAGAAACGGCGGCCGGTATTCCGGGCGTTTTTGGACTGTATACATGCGATGTAACAGATGCCGACGGTGTACAAGAGACCTTTGCTCAAATTTTGGCGACTTACGGCAGAATTGATATTTTGCTAAATAATGCTGGGTACGGTAAATTCGCCGCTTTTACAGAGATGGAGCCTCATGAGTTTGATGATATGATGGATGTTAACTATATGGGGATTGTTCGCTGTACGAAGGCTGTTGTTCCACATATGTTAGAGCGGGGAAGTGGCCAGATCGTAAATGTGGCTTCTATGGCAGGGAAGATCGGTACAGCCAAATCGGTAGCCTATACAGCCACCAAGCATGCTGTTCTCGGATTCACGAATGCACTTCGTCAGGAGCTGCGGAAGAGCGGAATCATCGTCTCGGCTGTGAACCCTGGTCCCATTGCCACTGATTTTTTCAAAACGGCTGACCCTTCCGGCAATTATGAAAAGAGTGTAGCTCGGATGATGATGACACCAGAACATGTCTCTTCCAAGATCGTAAAAGTCATGGAAACTGGCAAAGAAGAGATTGATCTTCCGGGTCTGGCAGGGTTTGGTATTCGGCTTTATGGTCTGTTTCCTCGCCTGGCGGACAAGCTTACTTATAATGCGATGAACAGAAAATAGAGCCTGCCGTCAGCATTATTGGCCTTCCATTTGGTGGAGAGGCCTTTTTGGCATATAATGAAGATATTATCTCAAGCGAAAAGGATGAATTACACTTATGAATAAAGCTTCTTTTGCGGCTATCGGCATTCAGGAAGACCTAGTTGCCCGATTGTCGGAATTCGGTATTAACGCTCCATCCCCGGTACAAGAGCAGACGATTCCACTTCTGCTGGAGGGAAGAGATGTTATTGCTGCTTCCCAGACTGGAACGGGTAAGACCTTGGCCTATCTGTTGCCTCTGCTTCAAACGATCAATCCGGAGCAGAAGGTGGTCCAAAAGCTGGTGCTCGCCCCTACACAGGAGCTGGCGATGCAAATCTTACGTGAGGCGGAACGTTATGGCGAACACCGTGGGATTCGAGTAATGGGTCTTATTGGCGGGGCAGCCATCAAACGCCAGATTGATAAACTGCGTGAGCATCCACAGCTTGTTGTGGGAACCCCTGGCCGGATTCGCGAATTAATTGGTCTTCGCAAGTTAAAGATGCATGAAGTCAGCACGATTGTTCTAGATGAAGCGGACCAAATGTTTCAGCTAAGCGGGGCCGGAGAGGTAACGAAAATTGTTAGCAGCGCTCTGCGTTCACGCCAGCTCGTTATGCTGTCTGCAACCATTGGTCCGGAGACGAAAGCCTTGGCAAATCGTGAAATGAAGAACCCGGCAGAGGTTGGAATTGCTCCTGGTGTCATGACAGCAGAGAGTTTAGAGCATCATTACGTTGTAACGGAAGAACGCAACAAAATAGACATGCTGCGTCGGGTCATCCGTCATTACAATCCAGAAAAGGCGATTGTGTTCGTGAATGCGACTGATGATATTGCAGAGGTAGAGGCTAAGCTAAACCATCTTGGACTGACCGCAGCCGCACTTTACGGTGATGCTGATAAAGTAACGCGCAGTAATGTACTGTCACGTTTCCGCGAAGGGAAATTCCGTGTGCTTGTTGCCAGTGATGTAGCTGCCAGAGGACTGGATATTGAGAATTTGTCACTGGTAGTAAGCTTCGATCCTGCCTTTGATTCCGAGCATTATGTACATCGTGCGGGTCGTACGGGTCGGATGGGAAAACGCGGATTATCCGTAACGATTGTGACAGAGCAGCAGACCTTTATTATGCGTAAATTTGCGCGTGAACTGGATATTGCCCTTGAAGAGCGGGAAATGGTCGGTGGCAAGGTGCTAGCAGCAGATGAAGCGCGCAACGCTTTGAATAGTGGACGGGGACGAAATGAGAGCAGCGGACAACGCCGCGATGCTTCTTCTCCGCGCAGCAGTAAGCCACAGGCGCGAACATCTGGGAATGCAGGAACTCAGCCGTCTACAACCAGCACAGAGCAGCAACCTGTTAAAAGACTGGCTACGATCCAGACAAGTGAGGCTAGCGTAGAATCACAGCGCGATTCTCAGCGCAGTGTGAACCCTTCTGCAGGCGCGCGTGGAGGTGCTACTCCTGCACGAAGCAAACGCAGCAGCAATGCGGAGCGTGAGAAGAACCGTAAGAATAAAGGAGCACCAAAGTGGTTGAAAGACAAAACTCCGAGAGGTGACGGTCAATGAATAATTCTCCCGTATTGCAAATTACGGGCCTCAGTGGTGGATACAGCCTGAATAAGCCGGTGCTGCATGATATTGCACTTCAGGTGCAGCCTGGCGAAATGGTTGGTTTAATTGGTTTAAATGGAGCAGGAAAAAGTACGACCATGAAGCATATTCTAGGATTGATGTCGCCCCATAAGGGCGATATCACAGTAAAGGGCAAGACCCGTGCTGAAGATCCCATCGGATATCACAATGCTTTGAGTTTTGTGCCTGAATCGCCTCTTCTGTATGATGAAATGACAGTACGTGAGCATGTTGAATTTACAGCAAGAGCGTATGGGGTAGAACAAAGTGACTACGAAACTCGCACCTTACATCTAGCCAAGCTGTTCCATATGGAAGATAAGATGGACACGTTGTCGACTCATCTATCCAAAGGGATGAAGCAGAAGGTTATGATCATGTGCGCTTTCGTGGCACGCCCTGCGTTATATGTGATCGATGAGCCCTTTTTAGGACTGGATCCGCTCGGGATTCGCTCTCTGCTTGATTTCATGATGGATCTGAAAAAATCAGGCTCCTCTATTCTGCTTAGCTCTCATATTCTTTCTACCATTGAGAATTATTGCGACCGCTTTATTGTGCTGCATAGAGGTAAGGTGATTGCTCAGGGAACGCTGGCAGAAATTGCGGCAACCACTGGACTACAGGGGCTGACTTTGGAGCAGCTGTTCTACGAGCTGGTTCAGGGAGGGAAATAATATGGATTTGAAAGAGCTGCGGCGCACGCGGCGAGGTCGATTCATGGGAAGTATGCTTCCTTATGTGGGATATATCATTCAAAGCGGCGTAGCTATGGTCTTCCTCTTTGTATTGATTGTCTTCTCTGCTTGGTATACATCGTTGTTACAGAATGTGCCTGAAGGCATTCCCATCCGCTGGATTATGCTTGCAATACTGCTGCCTGCAGCAGTAAATAGCAGCTTCCGCACCTATTTGCAGACTCCGGATACGATCTTTCTATTGCCTCAAGGACATCGAATGAAGGAATATTTCGCACCTTCGTGGGTGAGTGGGAACGTATGGAAGATTGTTCGATTGTTATTTGTACTCATTACCCTTTGGCCGTTGTACATACGTACAGATGACTCGCCTAAGCGGCTGTTATTTACAATATTGATTCTGATTGCTGTGAAGCTAATCGCGAGTTACGGCTTATGGAAAGAGATAGCTATGCTGTCGCGTCCGATGGCAGGCATATTCACTTTCTTACGCTGGGCAGTAGGAGGATTAATTATTGCCGCTTGGTTGTGGCAGCCTGCCGGTAGAAGCCTGATATTTATGGCGCTATTAGCAGCAGCCTATCTTGTTGCACTATCCGTACCTGGACGCCACGCCGTACCTTGGGAAAGACTAATCGCCATGGAAAAAAATCAAGGTGGACGCGCCCTGATGGTTCTGGGTTGGTTCGTGGATGTACCGGGCCGTGAGCAACGGGTATATCCTCGTCGTTATCTTTCCAAATGGGGGGCTCGGCTGCCTTGGCGTAAGGATACGGCTTACCGCTATCTGCTGACCAAAAGCTTCGCCCGAGGAGATATCTTCGGAATCATTATGCGGATTTCGGTGCTGGCTTTGCTGCTGAATTGGTTGAACCATGACAGTTACTTCGGTACCGCCATCTATTTGTTCTTCCTGTTCATTATTGGTGTACAATTGTCGGCACTCCGCAAATTGCATAGTGAGTCTTTTTGGCTGACAGTATATCCTTTTCCTGAAGGCAGTAAGGCGGATAACACAACGCAATTCGTATTCCGCGCGCATCTGGTAGTGGCACTGATTCTTGGTTTACCTTTCTTAGCCTCTATAGGCGACCGTCTACTACCAGTGATTGGTACATTTGTAGCAGGGGTTCTGGTATCCTTTCTGTTTAAGGGATACTTGTCCCGCAAAGCGGCAAAGATGGCTGACGAGGATTTGTAGGGAGTTACTTCAAAATAAAAAAAGGCTTTCTCAAAAGTAGAGGATTCTACGGATGAGGGAGCCTTTTTTGCGTGGGGAATGAGGTGTACCACTGGAAAAGGGAAAGAGCTCAAGGCTCTCTCCCGAGACTGTCATCTCTAGTTAGACAAAGAGTGAACGGCTGATGATTACCAGCAGGATAAAGAGAACCAGAATGGCGCCAGTGCTTGTGAATCCACCGCCACAACAACCGTTAAATCCGCCTCTTACTTCTTCGCTCATGTTCATTCCCCTTTCGGTGTGTGTTGTACTTGAGTACATCGTATTGTATGTGCGGAGAGAGAAGCATGTATAGGCCAATGCCGGAGGAGTCCAGAAAAAAATCAGCCCCGTAGAAACGGAGCTGATTGGAAGGAATATGAAAGATTTGTTAAGCTTTTTCCAGATCACGAACGCCTGCGTATACAAGATCAAACAGATCTTCGAGCTGTTCTTCTTCGATACAAGAGAAAGCAATCCGCAGATCTGTTTCACCCAGAGCGATAGTGCCCAGTCCGTAATTATGAATCAGGTGAAGCCGAAGAGCTTCAGCCGAAACAGTATGCAGCTTCAGACACATGAAATAGCCGGAGTTAAAAGGATAATACGTCCATACATCATCGCCGTATTTGCCGCTATCGAGCAGCGCTTTTACTTTATTCGCACGGCCCTTCATGATTTGGAACTTCTCTTCCTTCTGTTCTTCGAATTGTGGAGATTTCAATGCATCCAATACGAAGGTCTGTGATGGGTGTGCACCGCTGGAAATAGTGGCGCGAATGATGCCTAATGTTTTTTGCTCCAATGCAGCCAGCAAATCCTTGTCTTCCGAGGCATAAGTGATGAAGCCAACACGGAAGCCCCAGACGAATTCTTCTTTAGTTGCACCGTCAATTTTGATTGGAAGCACACGTGGGTGCAGATGAGCAAGCTTACCGAATAATGATTCCTTTAGTGAGTCTTCAAAGAACAGTCCGAAGTAAGCATCATCACTTACGACAACCACGTTAATACCTTCCTCAGCCGCACGAAGGATAGCTGCGACGATTTCATCGCCTTCCTTAATCCCTGGAGTATATCCTGTAGGATTGTTAGGGAAGTTCAGCAGAACGATCGCTTTTCCGCGTTCTTTTTGAGCCAGTAGCGCTTCTTCAAGACCCGTACTGTTAAAGGTCATTTCTTCTGTAAAAAGCGGATAGTTAACGGTCTCCCCATGGCGGCGAATTCCGAAGGTTAGTTCATAGTTCTCCCAATTCTTATCTGGGTAGATGATAGCGTCACCTGGCTCAGCGAAGAGGTCAGCGACAATGCTAAGCCCATGAGTCAGGGCGTTGGTTACAACAGGATTGCTGATGGTTTTACCTTCTAGCGATGGATTTTCGCGCAGCATCTTTTCACGCCATACAGTACGCAGCTCTGGTTTACCTGCTGGAGGAGCGTAGCTATACAGATCCTTAGGGCTGTAAGCGGAAAGCTTATCCTGAATGACACCGAGGTGCATAGGTACACCGCCTTCGGTAGCAATGCCGATGGTTGCGTTGTATTTCTTGGCGTGAGCTCCTGCTTCAGCAGATTGACTCAGGATACCCTCCTTAGGGAAGTAAATTTCTTTGCCAAGCGTAGAGAGCATATCATATACATGTTCATTTCCTGCTTTGATACTTTCGTTTAATTGTCCAGCTATTGGATTCATCAGTTTCATCCTTCCAGGGTTCTTTGGGGATACATACTGTTAACATTGCCTAACATTATATCACCGCCACTTGCAACCGTCACTTGGAAAGATACGTTTTTTTAAAATTTAAGGAAGTTTAAGTTTTACACTATACGTAGCGCTTATTTTGAACGAGAAACTGGTTTATCCGTATCTATTATTCGGAGTGATAGGGGCAGTATTTTTTCATCATTTCAATGGTTTCTTCATCACGTGGATGATTTCTTTCAGATAGGCCGGAAATGACCCCAGAACGTCCTTCTTCTTTTAGATTTTGCCCAAACTTAAACTTCGCCGTGATCTCATCTGGGGTAATGCGCACTACCGCGACGCCCTTTAGACGGGGACGGTATTTAGGGTCCTCTGCATCTATCTGATTATAGCCGCCCTCGGGCTGGAGTTTTTTCATAAATAAGGAGAGTACGATGGCTTTTTCGCTAATGTCTTCGACGGGCTCGGCTATGCCGTAGACGGTAACACTTTTAAAATATGCGGTTGCTGGGCAGGCCATCTCTGGATCGCTAAAATAAGACGGAATCAGTGCATACTCATCCGCTACGGTAAAGCAGACCTTCTGCTGATTGCGGATCGCCTTCATTTTGCCGCCAGCATGACTACCGTGGAAATAGAAACAACCATCTGTATATACAAAATTCAGCGGTGTCACCCGCGGTAGCCCCTGTTCATCGCTTGTACCGAGAAAACCGAAGCTCATTCCGTCTAGAAAAGAGATCAATTCTTCCTCCTGATCTACTTGAAATTCTTTTCTGCGCATAGGGTTCACGTCCTTATTCTTAATAGTGTAGAGCATTTGCTCCGATGTAGATGTTCTTTCAAGAATAGTAGAGTAGTTGACAATTAAAAAGGACCAATTAAGATAGTTTTTAATGGACCACTTGCTGGCCAAGGAGGGAAACAATGAATATTACGCTGGCATTCGATCAATATCTGGCGATACACCGCTACAAATATTTAGCGTTATATCATGCACTTCGCGCTGGAATATTGGAGGGAACTCTCCCGGGTGGCACTCAGCTGCCGTCTACACGAAGTCTGGCTATGCACTATGACTTGTCGCGCGGATCGGTCTCGCAGGTGTATGAAATGTTGCTCGCTGATGGTTATGTAAGGACGGTGACTGGACGGGGGACATTCGTATCAAAAGATAGCTTTGTTTCAGCTTCTGGAGATAATAAGCGTGAAAATGTGACTTCGGGTGAGGTGGCAGATGCTGCTGGGGGAGGCTCTGCATCTGAGAGAACGATCCCACTTTCGGCATGGGGAGAACGACTGCTCACGCGCCCGACACCCTTGTATGAGCAGCGTAGCAAGAATGTTGTAAGCTTCCTTAGCGGCGGTATGCGGATGGAGCACTTTCCTTACGCCGAATGGCGCAGTGCGCTAACGTATGCTGGAGGGAAGGAGGGCGGCTTGCTGCAAAGTACTTGTCCCCCCGAAGGAGATGAAGGGCTTCGCAAAGCTATCGCTGCGCATCTGCGGATTACCCGCGGGATTCGTGCGGATGTAGAGCATATCGTATTGTTTAGCGGTTCGATGCAAGGCATCGTTATTTTGACCCAGCTGCTGCTGGATGCAGGGGGCGAAGCGGTTGTCGAGGATCCGGGTTTTCATGGGATTCGCCGAGCGGTAGAGATCAATGGGGGACGATTGCTGGTAGGAAAGCTGGATGATAGCGGTCTAATTCCGGAGGATTGGGATGCGCGTCTGTTGTTTGTTACACCAAGTCGCCAATTTCCTACAGGTGTGGTGCTGCCTTTGGAACGGAGGCGTATCTTGCTGGAATGGGCGCAGCGACATGAAGCGGTAATCATTGAGGATGATTATGACAGTGAGTTTCGGTGGTCGGGACGTCCAATCGAGCCATTAAAAGCGCTAGATCGCGGAGAACGGGTCGTGTATATTGGCTCCTTCTCAAACACGATGTTCTCTGGCCTTCGGCTTGGCTTTGCAGTGCTTCCACCCTCTCTGGTAAAACCGACGATCGCCGCCAAGGCGCTATATGAGCCTTTACCAGTCGGACTGCTGGAACAGCGGGCATTGGCACGGTTTATGAATACCGGCGGCTATGGCCGTCATCTGCGTCGGATGACCCGCATTTATGGTGAACGCGGTCGCATCCTTAGGGCAATGCTGTCAGAACAGCTTAATGAGCTGTTTGAGCTGCTGCCTGGAGATGCGGGGCTGCAAGTATATGCGCGGTGGCTACGCAGTAGAGAAGAGTTCGTGGCATTCCGGGCGGCAGCGCACAGGCGCGGCACGGATTTCAGAGATGTGGCGTTATATCAAGTTTCGCCGGGGGAGCCAGCCGCATGTTTTGCTTTTGCCCATCTGAATACTGTGGAACTGGAGGAAGGAATAAAGCGCCTGCTTTTGGCATGGGAAGATGTACAAACTGCAACATGACAAGGTATGATGGTGGGGATGGGAAGCAAAACGAAGTGAATGCTAACGATGCAAGTTTTGCGGAGTAACTCAAGCAGATTATGCTAACAAAACAAGGTGAATGCTTACGAAGTGAGTTTTGCGGAGTAACTCAAGCAGATTATGCTAACAAAACTTTTGGGAGGGAACGTTATGCTGCACGCATCGCCATCCTCTTTTGTTATATTACCTGCCTTGGCGAAGATTGTGTGCGAACCAAGCTGGAAATGGCAAAAAAGAGAGAAGTCGCTGCAAAATTATGATTTATTCTATGTATGGAGCGGGGAAGGGACGGTTATTCGTAACGGTGAACCCTTCCAAGTGGGCAAGGGGAGCTGCTTCTTGTTCCGTCCGGGTGACCATACAAGCGCTACTCATAATCCGCAAAGACCACTTGTCCTTACATATATTCATTTTGATGTCACCGGAGAGGTGATGGATGTTCCGCTGCCCTATCGGGTACTTGCAGAAACCGTTGAATTTGAGCATCTGCTTGCTCGTTACGTCCGGCTGTTCCTAGTGGATACGTACGCGGCTGAGGAAGAAGGGCAGCTTGTTCTAAAGCAACTAATGATTCATCTGCTTAGGGAGGACCGAGTGAAGCCTGTAGAACGTTATGCTAGCAACCATTTAACAGAGATTATTCACGAAATAGCGAATTATGTGAGCCAACATCCCGGGATTTCGCATCGCGTAGAGGATCTTGCTGCACGTGCAGGGCTGTCGCCGCGGTATTTTTCAATTAAGTTTAAGGAGCTTACTGGCTCTTCCGTTCAATCTTATGTCATTCGAGCTCGGATTGAGCGTGCTCAGCATTTGCTGCTCTACGCTGGAATGAATGTTACTGAGGTAGCGGATGCACTTGGATACCGTGACATTTTCTTTTTCAGCCGCCAGTTCAAGCAGTATACCGGAAAAAGTCCATCTGAGATCCGCTGATTTGCATTCGTTGTTTCAGTTATTTCATCCAAGGGTAAATACTTTGCAGTTTAGTTTACAGAGAATTTACATAACTTCTTGGAAGGGGAGACGCAAGGGATGATGATCAGACGCCGAATCTGCAACACCGATTGTAAAAGTGGAGGCGCAGGGCTTTTTAGAAACCGTTTGAGAAGATTAAAACAATCGAGTGCTTTTGCCATAGATAGCTGGTTCTAAACTGAGCAGGTATACAATCGCTGGATATGACCAAAGACTTTAAATAACCGGGGCCAACAGGCTTCCGGTTTTTTTGAAATATAAGACATAAACGCTTACCGTCCTTATAAGGATGCCGCTAGGCATTTATGCTTGGCAAACTGAAGGATTTATCGTTCCTCTCGTTGTATTTGATACAATAGAATAAATCTCCTGTGAGGGTAATTTTGCATTCTGTTGCATATCTTACATTCAATTGCCCAAAAAACGCTCATACTAGAGATTATCACGGTGATCTATTGCATGATGTAACAGAGTTCCAGAGCATATAGGTGGGAGGAGAGATAAAATGTACGAAATCGTACTGATACGTCATGGTGAAAGCCAGTACAATGTGCAGAATTTGTTTACGGGTTGGAGTGATCCGGATTTAACCGAGAAGGGTATTCAAGAGGCTAAGGCTGCTGGCAAGCTTTTGAAGGATGAAGGGTATACATTTGATCTTGCTTTTGCATCAGTACTCAAACGATCGATCAAAACACTCAACTATGTTCTCGATGAAATGGATCTGCTGTGGATTCCTGTGCAAAAGTCCTGGAAGCTGAATGAACGGCATTATGGTGCACTTCAGGGACTTAGTAAAAGTGAAACGGCGATAAAATACGGTGAAGAACAATTGCATCTCTGGCGACGGAGTTTATCGGTTCGGCCTCCACTGCTTGAGCTTAATGATCCTCGGTATGCCAGAAACGATATTCGTTATAGCAGTATTCGTCCGGAGGATATTCCGCGAGGCGAGAGTCTGGAAGATACTGTTCATCGTGTAGGTGATTTCTGGAGAAACCGCATCGTTCCCCTTGTACGTAAAAAGGAACGGGTGCTCATTTCAGCCCATGGCAATACACTGCGAGCGTTGATCAAATTTATGGAGGATATTGATGAGGCAGCACTGCTGGAGCTCAATATTCCTACAGGAGTACCACTCGTGTACAAACTGGATGAGGACATTAATCCAATCAGCCGCTTTTATTTAGGAGATCCGGAACAGGTTGCGGCCAAGGCGCGTGATGTTGCTAAGCAAGGACATGTGTAATAGGCGTAACAGATGTAAAGAGAGCATATAATGACTTGAAAAGATTAAGGGACAGCCATGGGGCTGTCCTTTTATTTTTAGTGTGTAGTAGGTGTCCAAAAGGTACATGCAGTAGATGTTAACGCATTCTCCATTGCCAAGAATAGAATAATATTATATAGTTGCATTGATAATGATTATCAGTATCATTATATATTATGTCGATTGGAGTGAATTTATTTTGTTTAGATCTCCAAAAACTTACCTATTGCTTGTGTTTACTTTGGTTATAACGTTACTGCTAGCAGCTTGCGGACAAGCAGTTGAGCATACTACCTCCTCAGTAGACGGGACAGAGAGTGCCGTATCTTCATCAAACAGCAATGACTCATCCAGCGAAGTGGACATGGTTACATATCAAGCAAGTAACGGAGATATTCAAGTACCCAGACATCCGAAGCGGATTGTCGATTTAACCTCCTTCGACACAGGATACTTCTTGGCGTTAGGTATCAAACCGGTTGGTGTTATGAATGGTGTCTTAAACAGTCCCTACTTTGAAGGAATGCTGGAAGGCGTTCAAGGCCTTGGAGATGAACCATCTCTTGAACACATTTTAGAGCTGAACCCTGATCTTATTGTTGTATTCTCCGGAATGGAAGGACTCGACAAGCTGGCCGAAATAGCGCCAGTAGTAGCCATTCAATACGGTGCAAAAACTATCAGAGAACAAATGCTTGATTTCGGTACATTAACGGGGAAAGAAGCCGAAGCTAAAGCTTGGGTGGAACAATGGAACAAAAAAATCAAAGAATTGAAGCCTCAGGTGTTAGCAACTGTAGGTGACAAAACCGTTTCTATCCTAAATCCGTTTTCCGGTGGTCTATTCGTATTCGGTCACAGCTACGGGCGCGGTGGAGAAATTATTTATAATGAATTTGGTCTGAAAGCACCTCCTGAAGCGCAGAAAGAAGCTATAGACAGCGGCACTGGTTGGGCAACAATCTCCCTTGAGAAGCTGCCTCAATTTGCTGGAGATATTGTATTCACATGCCCATGGGCTGGCGATACGAGTGATCCGAAAATCGTCTATGACAACCCCTTATGGAAGCATCTTCCTGCCGTAAAAACAGGCAACGTATTCCAACTGGACCCAACCGCTGATACATATAGTGATCCCGTTACGCTTGAAGCGCAGTTAAATTACATTACTGAGAGTCTTTTATCTGCAAAATAATTCTACTTCAACGAAAGTCCACGAGCTTGCATTTGGTTTTTATAGCAGGGAGAATCGGCATTGAGCGATGCTGATTCTCCCTGCTATTTTTAATGTAGTTGTTTTGGCTCCATCTTAACTTCGGTTTATAAGTTTAGCTATCGGCCGAGTGAGTCTTTTTAGTTATTTTGAAAAACTTAAATTCTGTGATACATGAGTATATTCAATAAATCTATGAGGATTTTCTATGTTAGGATGATATTTCTGATGATAGTATTCAATGTAAGTTTAAAAAGTAAAGGAGGAATTAATGAACATTTTCGCACGTTTTAATTTGTAAGTATGAGTTAGGAGAATTATGCGAAAAATCTAAACCGGTTTAGATTTAATCAGTAACACACTTGATGCTTGAATAAGCCTTACTCCACAGCGGCTAGCGCTCTTAGAGAATAACTCCTTCCTGAAAGTAAAATCATCCTATCGGTTTATGAAGCAAACGTTTATGCATTAGAAATTTTTAATTGAAAACTCGCTCTTTACGATGACCCATTATCCTAAGCTGTACCTTAATCGAAAGGAATGGTGATAAGTATGAGGAAAAATTGTAATCGCTTACTTAAAATATTATTCTGCTGCATTCTGATAACCTCAATCATAACGCCTAGTACCAGTTCTCCCGTTTTGGCTAAGGTTCTCCCGGGATTAGCGGATGTGTCCAGAGAAGTGGCCGCTGAAGGTATTGTGCTGCTGCAAAATCCGGAGTATAAACCAGCAGGATCACAAGTAAATGAGAATGAACAAGTGCTCCCTATCAAGATGAGTGAAAATGTATCGGTATTTGGCCGCATACAAGCGCATTATTACAAGTCAGGCACAGGATCTGGCGGTGCGGTAAGAGTAGATTATGTGAATGGGATTCTGGAAGGTCTTCGGAACAATCCCAGTCTCAAGTTAAATGAAGATCTGGCGAAGGTTTATGCCGACTGGATCAAAAAGAATCCTTTCAACAATGGCGGTGGTGGCTGGGCAGCAGAGCCATGGTCACAGGCAGAAATGCCTTTAACCGATGAAATTGTGGATGCAGCAAAAGCAAAAACGGATACAGCTGTGGTCATCATCGGCAGAACAGCCGGTGAAGATAAAGATAATACGGACGTCAAGGGTGCCTATAAGCTGACAGACCTTGAAGTAGACATGCTCAACCGGGTCTATGCCAAATTCGACCGAGTGGCCATCGTATTGAACGTAGCCAACGTTATCGATATGTCATGGGCTAAAAACTATCCCAAAGCTGCTATTTTGTACACATGGCAAGGGGGGATGGAAGGCGGTAGCGCAGTAGCCGATGTACTGACCGGAGATGTTACGCCAAGCGGAAAATTGAGCGATACGATTGCAGCTACACTTGCTGACTATCCTTCTACTGCACATTTTGGCAGCAAAACTGAGAATTCTTATAGTGAGGATATTTATGTAGGCTACCGCTATTTTGAGACCTTTGCTCCGGATAAGGTGCTCTATCCATTTGGGTACGGACTGTCCTATACCAATTTCAAGATCACGACTGATAATGTCAACGCTGGTGAGAATGAGGTTGCAGTGACTGTAACTGTTCAGAATACAGGTAAGGTGGAAGGCAAAGAAGTTGTACAGATTTATTACGGTGCACCACAAGGTAAACTTGGCAAGCCGGCCAAGGAGCTTGCTGCTTTTGCTAAGACCCGGCTGTTACAGCCTGGGGAATCACAGTCGATCACCATCACATATGACACCAAAGATATGGCCTCATATGATGATAGTGGAATTACAGGTCATGATTCATCTTATGTTCTAGAAGCTGGTGACTATAATATTTACGTAGGCAACAGTGTAAGTGACAGCGAAAAGCAAGGAGTATACAGCCTTAATGCTTTGAAGGTTGTAGAAACCTTGCAGGAAGCGCTCGCGCCAACTAAGGAATTTGATCGTATCAAACCAGGACAACCGAATGAAAATGGTACTTTTACCACTGTCACTGAAAAGGTACCGACACGGACTACCGACTTGGATGAAAGAATCAAGCAAAATCTTCCTGCATCCATTCCACAAACTGGGGACAAGGGTTATACCTTATTGGATGTATACAATCAGAAAGTGACTATGGATCAGTTCATTGCACAATTGTCCAACAACGATCTGGGGGCCATTATTTTAGGGGAAGGGATGTCTAGCCCTAAAGTTACTGCCGGAACCGCTGCGGCTTTTGGTGGTGTCACTAAAAATCTGCTGAAATTCGGACTCCCTATCGACAGTGCTGCCGACGGTCCTTCAGGAATCCGGATGGAGACCAATGCAGAGAAGGCAACCAGTATCCCGAACGGGACGATGCTTGCCTGTACGTGGAACACCGAGCTGAATGAAAGATTGTTCGATCTTCTCGGTAAAGAAATGCTGATTAACAATATCGATACGCTGCTTGGACCGGGAATCAATATCCACAGAAGTCCCCTGAACGGAAGAAACTTTGAGTATTTTTCAGAGGATCCGTTACTGACAGGCATCATGGCTGCTGCGCAGACAAGAGGTCTTCAGAAGAACGGTACATCGCCTACTATTAAGCATTTCGCAGCGAACAATCAGGAAACGGATAGACATCTTGTGAATGCACTTGTCTCTGAAAGAGCGCTTCGCGAGATTTATTTGAAAGGTTATGAAATGGCAGTAAAGAGTGGAAAGACGCGTTCAGTGATGACGTCCTATGGTCCGGTAAACGGAACTTGGGCTTCCAGTAACTATGATCTGAATACGACCATTCTCCGCGGAGAGTGGGGATTTGACGGGATTGTCATGACAGACTGGTGGGCGAAGATGAGTGAGGATCAGGGCTTCTATGCCACTACCAATCGTTATGATGAAACCAACGGCAAAGCCATGGTCCGTGCCCAAAATGACCTTTACATGGTAATTCCGAACGATTATGCAGAAACGCATAAAAATCGGAATAACAGTACCTTTAATACGATGACATCGCTTGCTAACGGCAGTCTGACCCTGGGAGAATTGCAGCGTTCTGCCAAGAATATCACGAGCTTTTTGATGAAATCTCCAGCCTTTGCAAGAACGGCAAAGATTGATTATGTGGTCAATTATACGCCGGGAAGAGATTGGTTCCGGGTGAATACGGACAAATCAGGAGATCCACAGCTCTCTGATATTACGGTTGGCGGCAAAAAGATCAAAATATTTAATCCATTGAAACTCGACTATAAAGCCTTTGGTGAAACGACTGAAACTAGCAGCTATCCTGAAGTCAAAGCTACGGCGATAGCTGGTGTAGACGTAAGTATACGACAAGCCGATAAAGATAGACCGGCTGCTGTAATTACTGCTTCGGCCGGAGGAGAGAAACGGATCTACAAGGTTATTTTCTCTTCGGAGGAAGGCTTGGAACCGATTTTTGAGAATCCGACCTATGCTTATTTAAAGAATATCTCGATTGATGGTAAGCCGCTTGAGGGGTTTGCACAGACTAGGTTCAGTTATGATGTAGGTCTCAGTAACGGGGCTACTTTACCTGAAGTTACGTTTGAAACGAATGATGGTGTAAAAGCAACGGCCAACGTAGATCTCATCAATAAAAGAGTGACGATCAAATGTATCAGCTCCGATCAGGCGAATTCCTATGTGATACAGTTTGGTACGACACCACAGAGCGATGAGTTCGATAGTACAAATCTAAGCAACTTCTGGACGATTAATAAAGAGACTGCTACCAATACAGAAAACAACAAAAATTGGTCTTTGAGCACTGCTCTCGGCAATTTGAGAATCATCGCTGAAAGAGGCGACTTCTGGAGTGATCATGCAGATTTGAAGAACTATTTCCAGCAGGAGGCCTTCGGCAACTGGGAAGCAACAGTGAAAATTAATATGAGCAAAGCGCCAAATCAAAATTATAACGGCGTCGGCATCACGGCTTCACAGGATAACAATAACTATATCTGGGTGAAGTATGAATACAGTAGCGGCAAGATCATCGGTATGACCAAAGAAACCGGAGGTACGGAGCCTGTTACCATCGGACAACTGTCTGCCAGTCAGCTCACCAGTATTTTTGGAGAAAAGAAAGAGCTGTATTTACGTTTGAAAAAAATAGGCAACAGCTATTCCGGTTATGTCAGCGCTGACGGCAAGGAATATATTTCACTTGGCAGTACAACTGCGAATTATGCCAATCCGAAGTTTGGATTACTTGCATCTAATGGAAGTCAGAATCTTACAGATCCATTTGTTGTTGATTTTGATTATGTCAGAATCAACAGTGATGTAGCTTTGGCAGTAAAGAAGATTGGGAAAAATACTAAATTGAAGGTAGCTGAGACGGAATTTGCCTCCATTACTCCGATAATCACGCCAGTAAGCAGTAATGACGTAGACGGTGGATTATGCTACACCAACACAAGTAAGGGAGAAGCCATCTCCTATAAGGTAAATGTAGAGAAAGAAGGCATGTACAAAGTCACATCACGAATTCGCTCTAGCCAATCGGATGTCGCCCAAATGTCCTTTGGCATCTATGATGGCGATAAGCTACTGGGTACCTTCGACCTCACCACGACTAAAGGGGTATGGAAAACCTTTAGAATTCCTGATATTCAGCTGTCGGCGGGCGAGCATACCCTTAGAATTGTATTTGAGAGTGCTGGTATTGACCTGAACTGGCTAACCTTCCAGCTGAAGCAGGACAATGTAGACACATCGGTGTTAGATGCGGATATCAAGGCTGCTCAAAATATCGATATGAATGCATACACAGCTTACAAAAAGCTCAAATTCAACGCTGTGCTGGATGAGGTTAAGGCTGTTCTTGCTGAGCCGATTAACGACGAGGTTGTTGCAGAAGCCATAGCTTCCTTGAAAGCGGCTATAACAGATTTGAGCATATCGTCTATGCCAATCAATATTGCTCCGAGAGAAACGCTGAAAGTAGAGAACGGTATTAGAATCTATCCTTATAATGCACCATGGATTTATGCAACGAATACCCAGTTCAGATTCGAAAGTGGTACGGACGCCATGAGTTATGTCAATTCTAATGACCTTGTTTATTTCGGTCAGGTTGACTTAACTAATCTTGTGGAAGTAAGAGTGCAGTATGCCCGTGAAGGCGGATCGTCTCCATCTTTTAAATTCTATACAGAGGCTGACAATACGGGTAAACCAGTTAAAAGAGCTACTACACAAGGAAGAGCATACGCTGATGCTTACAGCGGCGGAGGTTCTTTTGAACTTGGTAATGAATTTGCAAGCATTAGTTTTGCTCAGAAAGCAGGCGCTGCTTGGGGGAATTATGGAATGGCAAGCACTAAACAAACGCCTGGAAATTCTTACATTGATCATTATTTGACAGCGGAAACCTTCCTAGACAGAACCAAAGTGACTGGAAAACAAAATGTGTATATGATTTTTAACGGATTAAATGCAAATTTACAATATGTTGAACTCATTTATGCTGATCCGATTGAAGTCACCTTCGATCAGAATTATCTGGACTCACCGGCTCCTATCAAAGTAACCGCATTTAAAGGTGAAGCATTAAGCACCTTACCTCGGGTACCGGAACGTGAAGGCTACATTTTTGCTGGCTGGTTTGATAATAAAGAAGGGACTGGTAATGCATTAACCGTAGAAACGGTAATGAACATAAGCACGGTGTATTATGCCAAATGGACAGAAGATCCCCATGCTAAAGAAATTATATCGATTGTTCAGCCGCAACTGCTGAGTGTGCCGTTCGGAACTGCTGCAGGAGAATTGAATTTACCAGCTACAGTGGAAGCTACATTGGGCAACAAAAGGGTAATTCACTTGCCTGTACAATGGGATAGTAAAGATTTCAACGGTGGAAAAGCGGGGAGTTATACGCTGGCAGGTAGCTTTGAGCTTCCTGAGGGGGTATTGAATAGTACCCATCAAACTGTTTCTATTACAGTGGTTGTACTGCCAGAAGGCACTAAACCTATCCAGATTACTAAAGTTGAGAAGCTGGAGGGCAAAAATGTTGAATTTGGCACCGCTTTTGATAAGTTGGAATTGCCGTCTTCAGCTACAGTAACGCTTGATACGTATGAGCAGAAGGAACTTGTTGTTAAATGGAGCCCTGCTGGTTATAACGGCAATGTGGAAGGATCATACGTGCTGATCGGTACTATGGTATTAGAAGAAGGAATGATCAACCCTAATGATCTGAAAGCTTCCATCACCATTCAGGTAATGCCCGAAGTGATTCGTGTCGCTGAGATTGTCACAGTGCAGGATTTGGAAAGTAAGAGCGTTCCATTCGGCACTCCATTTAATGGATTGAAGCTACCATCATCGGTCATAGCTACTTTGAACAACGGTGAGACAAAGGCGATATCCATCGATTGGAATAGTGAAGGATACAATAGCGATAAGCAAGGAGCTTATATGCTGAAAGGAACGCTAGTACCTCTGGAAGGCGTCAGCAATCCCAAAGACCTGAAGGCATCCATTACGATCGAAGTACTGGCGGAGGTCATTACGATACCGGAAATCACGGCAGTGCAAGCACTAGCAAGTAAAAGCGTTGCTTATGGTACCAGCTTTGACGCACTGGAGCTACCTGCTTCAGTATCAGTAACCTTGAATACCGGGATGAATAAGGTCGTATCTGTTCAGTGGAACAAGGAAGGCTATAACGGTAATACGGAAGGAACGTACACCATCAAGGGGGATCTGATCTTCCCTGAGGGTATAGCTAATCCACTTGGCCTGAAGGTACAGATCTCTGTGATCGTTAAACCTTACAGCGGTGGAGCTGGTGGTCAACCAAGTACACCAACACCGACTACCCCAGCGGTACCTTCAGTACCATCGATTCCTGGAGAAGTCGTAAAACCTGGAGAACAGCAGCCTCAGCCTCCAAAAACAGATGGAAAAACGAAGACACCGGAGCTAATCAGACAAGAGCTTAAGAATAAGTTTAAAGATGCTACTCTAATTCCTAGCTGGGCAGAATCTGCGATTGCAGCGCTGGTGGAGAGAAATATTATCGGCGGACGCACAGACGGAAGCTTTGATCCAAGTGGGAAGGTAAACCGTGCCGAGTTTGTTGCCATGGTAGTAAAAAGCTTCAACTTTAGCATGGGCGAGAATCAAAAGCAGTTTACTGACGTTCTGAAAGATGCTTGGTATCAAAACTATGTTGAGATTGGGACTTCTAATCAACTGATCAATGGTATCGGTAATGGTATGTTTGCTCCTAATAGCAGCATTAGCCGTCAGGACCTGTGTGTAATTCTATTTAATGCATTGAAGAAACTGAATGTTGAATTGCCGCAAGCGACTAACCATGACTTCCCAGATGATGCTTCTATTGCGGGTTATGCTAAAGAAGCGGTCTATGCCTTCAAAGATCTTGGTATAGTAAATGGAGGCAGCGGTGGAAAAATGGATCCGACAGCTTCGGCCTCAAGAGCTGAAGCAGCTGTGATCATCAACAATGTACTGGATTACTATGCTAGCGTAACAAGCTCTAAAGTGAAATAAACAAAACAAGGGTATCCCGGCGCCGATTTTCAATCGGTTAGGGATACCCTTATTTTGTTATTTCGTAGCTTTACTAAAGCGGCCGATGTAGCGTCCCCAGCAATTCCCCCATCTTTACCTTCGTGTTGACCTCAAGCTTGGGTCTCGGGGTAAAAGTACCGCTCTCCATAAGCAGTACTACAGTGGAGCCGAACTCGAAATAGGCTAGATCATCGCCGATTTGCCACTCGGTAGCGTTAGCATCCGTATACCCGATGCTGCTGACGTTCATCGCGCCTACCTTTACTACTGCGGTTTCTCCGTAGTCTCCGGCGATATACGTGATAAGACGTTCATTGCGATTCAGTACGCCCTTCATATGTCGCATGCCGAAATCGTTGACAGGATAGGCTCGTCCACGAATATGATCACTCTCAACCTTATGTCCAGTAAGGGGAGAGTGAATCCGGTGATAATCCGTAGGACTTAGATAAAGGACGAAGAAAAAACCTCTCTTGTATAGCTCCAGATGCGGAGAATGATTTAGTAGATCCTCGATCTTATAATCCTGCCCTTTTACATTCATAATCGTACCAGAGGAAATGTCACCCATAGCAGTAATCATTGCATCTACGGGACTAACTAAAGCGTCAGCATCGGTTGCAATAGGCCGCATGCCAGGCTTCAGCCGGCGGCTGAAAAACTCATTAAGAGTGAGATATTCTCCAGGATTCTTCTCCGCTTGGGCGGAGGGGATTTGATAAGTCTTAATAAATACCGGGATTAGAAAACGGCTGAGTCTACTATGAGAAAAAGACCCCATTAACCGTGAAAGCCATCGGTGCGAGGATAGCTCGGTCATTAGCCGCAGCAATTGTTTTACCATGCCCATCTCCCTTCCATAATACAGCAGTACGGTCGTATGTGGCCGCCATCTGCTCTGCATTATATTGACATAGAATAGGAGACAAATCAATAACTGTTATATATGAGGCTGTTCTTTTCTAGTAAAAAACGTGCGTATCCCATAGGTCTTCGGTAACTCTCCTTCCAAATCTCCGTAAGGCCGGCTTTGTGAAATCCATAGCGTTGGTCGCGGCCATTGCATTCTATGAAGAAGATGCGACCATCCTTTGTAATGCCTATATCCAGTCCGATATCGGCCAGCCCTGGAAGGTCTTGCTCGAGACAACGAGCTATAACAAGGCTAAGTGTTTCGACAGCTATACGGATATGGGCCGCTATTCCTCTAGAGAAGGCTTTTTCCAGCGCAAAGGAAGAGCTTAACGCTTCTCCTCCACGGGCTATATTAGAGACAAACCCCCCAGGGGGTGCTAGTTTAGCAAAGAGACCGGTAACCTGCCAATCGCCTCCCCAGCCGCGTTGAACGGTGACGCGTAAATCAAAGGGACGTCCTCCAATCTCAGCAAGGGGAATACGCTCCTGCACGAGATAAGGGACAGAGGCAAGGCGTGCCCGGAGCATTTTTGGCAGCGCTCCCTGATATACGGGAGTGCTTATCCAGCGCCGCATGGAGGGGGAGAGATAATTTAAGCTCCAGTGCTGAGGCCCTTTACGAACCAGTCGCATGACCCCATTCCCAATGCTTCCACGGCAAGGTTTAAGAATAAGATCGGGGTAACGATTCATCATTTGTTTGAGTCCAGATACGCCAGTTGTTGCTGGCAAAACCTCACGCAGCTCTTCATGCTGCTCAAGCAGTTCATGGATCTCATCCTTGCCGTATCGATTGCAAGTATTGTACACCAAAGGATGGTGCCGCAGCAGACGTTGCATTCCTGGGCTATTCTGGCTGTATATGGCTCGGTTATGGATGACAGTTGGCGTAGGAACTACTACGCTTTTATATCCATGAGATCCCTTTATATAGGCGGCGCTGAAGCCTGAGTCTGTATCGATGTCCGCGAGCTTCAGAAAGCAGGGAACTAGGCCGTATGCAGCGGCCGCCTCTTCATAGTTGGATAGAGACTCCTGTCCTGTTTTTAGCCGGGGAACGCCCCGGTGCATATCGGCATTTAGTAGTATTCCAACGAGCTTATGCCCCATGTTTGTTCCTCCTGTTTCTTCGGTCACGTGATTCCCGCTTTTACTACTCTTGTCATTGTATGTTTGTACCCGCATGTCAGGGTGGACGAATGCGCGGCGGCAGAAGCCTTTTTTTAAATATAAGAAAGTATAAATTTCATCAGAATCTTATTAAGGGCTTATCGCAAAAGGGTGTCATCAGCCTATACCGCTGCATATGATGCCTAGGAGAAACAATAGATGGAAGGAGGAGACTGCTTGTGAGGGGTTCCAAAAAAAAGCAGCCGCGCAGTCCACAAAAACGACTCTACTATGTAGATAATCCCAATATAAAGGAACTGAGCATGCTGGAAAGCAAAGGCAGTTCTAAGGATTCGGGGAGCAGCAATGACGGAGTCAGTAAAGCAGAGCTCGCTGATGTTCAGGTAAGTGGAGGAGCAATCGCTGAAGTCGTTCAAGAGGAATCAATTTTCGTACCAGTTCTGCAACCAGAGCCAGAGCCTATAGTGGAAGAGCAGCTTCAGAAACAGGCGGATAATCTTCCTGAGACGATTTGGTTCGCTCCTGAAAAAGAGCGGTTCCAGCCCGTTTATACAGATGATCTATCGGATGCAGCAGTTACAGGAGCTAAAATCGCTCCACGTACCATTGACGGTTCTAAGCTGAAGTTCGGCATTATTGGTACACCATGGTTGCAAGATTACGCTGTACAGAGCATCAATATCGCGGACAAGGCAGTTACTTCTTCGAAAATCGCGCCTGAATCCATTGTGGGTGAACATTTAGCTGAAGGAAGCGTAAGTGGCGGTAAACTGCTGGATCATTCCATCAGTGGAGAGAAGCTGAAGAACGGTAGTATTAGTCCAGAGAAGCTGGCTGATCGGATTATCGGCGGCGGTCAAATTGCGGATAAATCAATTGAGAGCCGTCATTTGAGCGATCTGATTATTACGGCTGATCTACTGGAAGATGGAGCGGTTACTGGTGAGAAAATAGGAAGCAGCAGCATCACAGGCCGCCACATCGCAAACGGGAGTATAGACCGTTCCAAGCTAGCTGATGCAGCGGTATCTGGCGATATAATAGCCGATGGTGAAATCAGCAGCTCCAAACTGGCTGATGCTGTGATTGAGGGTCGCCATCTTAGCGATGCTTTGATAACCGCTAGACATTTGGCTCCGGGAGCGATCGGACCAGGGCAGCTTGCCAGCAAGCTGATCGGCAAGGAGCAGCTCCAGTCGGGTGTAATCGAAGGCGCACATGTAGCGGATGGTGCTATTGGTTCCAAGCAGCTAGGTGCAGAAGTAGTGAGAAGCATCCATCTAAGTGCAGAAAGCGTACACGGTTCCCATATCAGCGACGGGGAAATAACGAGTCGCCATCTAGCTGACCGAAGTATCTCCTTTTTAAAGCTAACAGAGGGTGCGGTAGGTACTGCACAGCTGGTTGAGCAAGCGGTCACCTCATCGAAAATCGCTGATCAAAGCATACTCGCACATAAGCTAGCAGATGAAGCTGTAACCACCAGACATATTGCCAAATCCGCCATACGCGGACCGCAAATTGCTATGCAAGCTGTTTCCTCTAATCATCTGGAACGTGAGGCTGTGAACCACTCCCATTTAGCTTCGGAAGCGGTAGGCTCGGAGCAGCTTATGGATGAAGCTGTTCATACGGAACATCTATCCTCTGGTGCTGTTACTGGAGAAAAGCTGGCCTCAGAGTCTGTGGGTGCGGAGCACCTGCGTCCACAGAGCGTTACTTCCGCCAAGTTAGCGGACGGAGTGGTGAGCTCGGCTAAACTAGCAGCAGGATCGGTCATTGGAAGTACGATTGCTCGTGAAGTGGTAAGTGGTGAGCATATCGCTTTTTGTGCAGTGGAGGAGAAACATCTAGCAGATGCCAGCGTGAGCGGTCGTGCCTTGCAGGATGCTGTAGTGGATAAAGATCATCTTGCCACTGGAGCTGTGGAACGGAGACATCTCGGTGAAAATAGTGTGACTACTGCTGCGATTCAGTCCGGCTCGGTTTCGGGAGATAAGCTGGCTTCTGCTGCGGTGAGAGAGATTCATTTGGCCGCTGGGGCAGTGCAGCCACATCATCTGGCAGATCATGTGGTGACATCGTTAAAGCTGTCCCCGGAAAGTGTATCGACGGATAAGATTAGTGATTTATCGGTCACATCGGCTAAGCTTGCTGATGGAAGTGTGGATTCCAGTAAATTAGCAGTGTCGGCAGTTCAGGCAGAGCATTTATCTGTGAATGCAGTTCATTCAAAATCCATTAGCGATAGTGCGGTTCAGAGCAGACATATGAATCCGGGAAGTATCGGCGGGGCGCATATCCGGCCGTTGTCCATCGGAAATGGTCATATCATTCCTAATTCCATCTCTTCGATTCAAATACAGGAGGGCAGCATTAGCGGGTCTAAGCTGGCCAAAGGGGCTGTGGATTCCCAGCATCTTTCACCGGGCAGTGTAGACGGAAGCCATCTATGCATGGATACGATTGAAGGACGTCATATCGGGCATGGTGAGATCAAGCTGGCTCATCTAGCTGAAGATGCACGTAGCTCCGACTTGCTGCCAGAGGGCAGTATTACCGGGGAGAAGCTGGCGGAAGAATCCGTAGATTCTATTCATCTTGTACCTGCAAGTGTAGACGGAACTCATCTGAGACTGGGTGCAGTAGAAGGTCGTCACATTCAGCATGGTGAGATCACACTAGCTCATTTGGCAGAAGAAACGTTTAGCTCTGAGCTACTGCCTAACGGTAGTATTACCGGCGAGAAGCTCGCTGAGGAATCCGTAGGTTCTATTCATCTCATGGCCGGAAGCGTAGATGGCAGTCATCTGAGCTCGGATATAGTGAAGGGACGTCATATTGGGCACGGTGAAATCACCTTAGCTCATCTAGCCAAAGATGCACGTAGTGCAGACTTGCTCCCAGATGGCAGTATTACTAGAGAAAAGCTGGCGGACGAATCTGTGAATTCAAGTCATTTAATACCTGGAAGTGTGAATGGCAGTCATCTGGCTCCAGATACAATAGAAGGACGTCATATCGGGTACAGTGAGATTACGCTGGCTCATCTAGCCAAAGATGCACGTAGCGCAGACTTGCTTCCAGACGGTAGCATTACCCGAGAAAAGCTGGCGGACGAATCTGTGAATTCAAATCACCTAATACCTGGAAGTGTGGATGGCAGTCATCTGAGTCCGGACGCAGTGGAAGGCCGTCATATCCGAAATGGTGAAATCACCTTAGCTCATTTGGCAAAAGAAACACGCAGCTCTGAATTATTACCAGACGGTAGTATCACCAGTGAGAAGCTGGCCGTAGAATCCGTAGATTCAAATCATCTAGTACCAAGAAGTGTAGATGGCAGTCATTTGAGCCCAGGTGCAGTTGAAGGACGTCATATCCGAAATGGTGAGATTACGCTGGCTCATTTGGCAGAAGAAACGCGCAGCTCAGAATTGCTGCCGGACGGTAGCATTACCGGTGAGAAGCTGGCAGAAGAATCCGTAGATTCAAATCATCTAGTACCAGGAAGTGTAGATGGCAGTCATTTGAGTCCAGACGCAGTGGAAGGCCGTCATATCCGAAATGGTGAGATTACGTTAGCTCATTTGGCAAAAGAAACACGTAGCTCTGAATTGCTGCCGGACGGTAGCATTACCGGTGAGAAGCTGGCAGAAGAATCCGTTAGTTCTATTCATCTTGAACCTGGAAGTGTAGGGAGTAGTCATCTGAGTTGGGGTGCAGTAGAAGGCCATCATATCGGGTATGGTGAGATTACAATGGCTCATCTAGCACCAGAGACACGCAGCTCAGAATTACTGCCGGACGGCAGCATTACCGGTGAGAAGCTGGCAGAAGAATCCGTAGATTCAAACCATCTGGCACCAGGAAGTGTAGATGGCAGTCATTTGAGCTCAGGTGCAGTAGAACGACGTCATATCGGGTATGGTGAGATTACCCTGGCTCATCTAGCACCAGAAACACGCAGCTCCGATTTCCTGCCGGATGGTAGCATTACCGGTGAGAAGCTAGCAGAAGAATCCGTAGATTCAAACCATCTGGCACCAGGAAGTGTAGAGGGCAGTCATTTGAGCTCAGGTGCAGTAGAACGACGTCATATCGGGTACGGTGAGATTACCCTGGCTCATCTAGCATCAGAGACACGTAGCTCCGAATTGCTGCCAGATGGTAGCATTACCGGTGAGAAGCTGGCAGAAGAATCCGTAGATTCAAACCATCTGGCACCAGGAAGTGTAGATGGCAGTCATTTGAGCCTCGGTGCAGTAGAAGGACGCCATATCCGTTACGGTGAGATTACCCTAGCTCATCTAGCATCAGAGACACGTAGCTCCGAATTTCTGCCAGATGGTAGCATTACCGGTGAGAAGCTGGCAGAAGAATCTGTAGATTCAAACCATCTGGCACCAGGAAGCGTAGATGGCAGTCATTTGAGCCTCGGTGCAGTAGAAGGCCGCCATATCCGTTACGGTGAGATCACACTAGCTCATCTAGCATCAGAGACACGTAGCTCGGATTTCCTGGCAGACGGCAGCATTCCCGGTAAAAAGCTTGAGGGTGGATCCATCTCTGCTTTCCACTTGGCTCCAGGTAGCGTGTATGGGGGGCATTTAGCGGGTGGTACGATAGATAGCCGCCATATCCGGCAAGGAAGTATTAACCTGAATCATCTGGCGGAAGAGGTCTTTAGCGCAGATCTTTTGCCGGATGGCAGTATCACAGGTGAGAAATTGGAGGGTGGATCTATCCAATCATTCCACCTGGCTCCTGGTAGCGTCTATGGCGGTCATTTGGCAGGGGATACGGTAGATAGTCGCCACATTAGATCTAACAGCATTACCCTAAAGCATCTGGCAGAGGAGGTTCGTAGCTCCGAACTGTTGCCGGAAGGTAGCATTACCGAAGAAAAACTGGCCGAAGGTTCAGTGAATGCTTCACATTTACAGCCATGGAGTGTGTACGGAGAGCATCTTGCTGACCAGATCGTGGCAGATCGGCATTTGCAGCCCGGTATCATCAAACTGGAGCATCTTGCGGATGAAACACGCAGCTCTGCATTGCTTCCTGATGCTAGCATCGATGGAGTAAAGCTGAAGGCAGGAAGTATTGAGTCCTCTCATCTGGCTGATGGTTCGGTAGGGACGACAGAGCTTCAAGATGAATCGGTGGTGGCTTCCAAAATCTCTTCCTTCGCTATTCAAGCCCGTCATCTAGAGGAAGAAAGCGTTCAGGATTATCATATTGCTCCTGGTGCAGTAAACGGTGCTCATTTGGCAGTGAATTCTGTAAATGCTGAACATCTATCCTTCAGTCCGATTCAGACTGCAGGTAAGCGAGAAGCGCTTCAGCAGTTTGGAATGACAGCATTCATGTTCAATGGGGATGCTGAGAGTGTGGAAGTGACCGTATCGTTCGATGAGAACTTTGGTCATACCGGTTATGTGCTCGTCGCCATGACGAATCAACCTTACTTCTATGCTTCCTTAAAGAGCAGAGCCAATGGAGATGCAGTGATACAAGTGGTGCGCTTGCGCGAAACTCCGCATTTCTATGGGGTCATCTCTTGGATTGCTATCGGCGCTCCATTAGCCAGACCGGCAGTGGATGATCGTGTGTTTGATTAATTCGCAATGATGATGTACAAAATGCTAAGCGCAGCCGATGGCTGCGCTTTTTGTTGTGTTGTCCTCCTAGCAATTAAGAGGGTGAGTACATTTGTCCTGTTTTCCACATGACAGGAGACAAAGGCCGTTACCCTGTTCGGCGTAGTACATAAACTGTGATGTAACCCTCAGCCTGACGAGTAGGCTCTGTAAGGAAGGTGGATGAGCATGAAGCCCAAACGTACTTCTGCCCGCCGCACGGGACGGCGGGTCTCTCGGATCAAACGGCGGACTTCACGCCCAGTGCGGCAAGTCGCCGCAATCCCTATCGTTAACCATCCAAATCCCTATGTTTCGGTTATTATTCCGGCCATGAACGAAGCGAAGACCATTGCGGGAGTGATATCCGGAGCTAGAAGGGTCCATCCGCGCTGCGAGGTTATTGTAATCGTCAACGGATCAGCCGATCAAACGGCAGAAATTGCCCTTTCGCTTGGTGCGCATGTTATTTCCTATGAGTTGCCGCTGGGACACGACGCTGGTCGCAGTGTCGGAGCAGAGGTAGCTAAGGGAGAGGTTCTCTTGTTTACCGATGGAGATTTAGTGATTCCTGCCTCGGGGCTACGTCCTTTCGTCACCGCCATTAGTGGTGGCGCAGACATAGCGCTTAATGATTATTCCGGACCGGTAAGGAGACTTTCGCCCCATCCGGTGGTGCTGTCCAAACATGCACTTAATATTTTACTTGGCCGTCCAGATCTAAAAGGATGTTCGATGACGGCGGTTCCGCACGCAATTAGCCGAAGAGCACTTGAAATCTTAGGGAGTCAATCATTATCTCGTCCCCCTCTGGCACATGCTCAGGCAGTTCTGAATGGTTTACGTGTGGTAGCTGCTCACAAAGTACATGTAGGGAAACTGAATGCGGTCAGACGTAAGGAAGATGGCACAGATCCTTTGCAGCAGTTGATTACAGCAGATCATATGGAGGCTGTATCCCTCTTGCTTGAACACCGGGGAAACAGGGCGGGGTTCACCGATGGAACCCGGCGCAGAGAGATGGTGAGATGATGGTTGCTCTGTTACAAGTGTCTGGTAGCTCTGCCGTTCGACGAGGAACAGCAACTCGTACGGTAAAGAAACGTTCAGCATCTAGTCAGGCCAAAACAACACTGGCACCCCGCCAAAGGGTAGCGAATCGTTCGGTAAAAAGAGGCATCCCTACCGCTCGGCCACCGATTCTGTCTCGGCAATCCAAGGTAGGTCGCGAGGTGCTGAATTTACCGAGCTTACGTGGGACCTTGTCAGTTATTATCTCCGCGCGTAACGAGGAGCAGACCTTGGGACGTCTGCTGCAACAGGTATCGCGGTTGGGACCTACTGAAATTATCGTCGTGCTTAACGGTTGCAGCGATAGCAGCTTTCCCATTTCCAGACAACATCGTCAAGCTATAGTTGTGCATTGTCCGGAGTCAGTTGGACATGATGTAGGGCGGGCTATTGGTGCGAAGCTGAGTCGAGGAGATATTCTGCTCTTCCTGGACGGAGATATGGTTATCCCTGCATCTCAGCTCGGATTATTCACAGCTGCTGTAGATGGTGGAATTGACGTGGCTCTTAATGATTTGGATCCACTGATGCCTTCTTTTGGATTATGCGATGATGTTACTCGCAGCAAGCTGTTTCTGAATTATGCTCTTGGACGGTACGATCTCGGAGTTAGCTCTATGACGGCTGTCCCTCACGCGCTTTCCCGGAGAGCACTTGAGACTATAGGCTACCGTGAATTAATAGTTCCTCCTAAAGCCCAAGCTCGTTCTGTATTAGAGAAGCTAAGGGTGGAGAAAGTTGGAACGGTGAATGTGATTAAGCATAATCGGCTGCGTCAAGCGAACATAGGCGCTGGAAATGCTGTGGAGAAACTGATCATAGGGGATCACGCAGAGGCTCTCCTTGAGGTGCTTTCCCGTCGAGATGATGGGGGCCTACTTAATAGCGAAACGCAGCGTGAATACCGCAGACAAGTAGCTGCTTGGAGGAACCGGATATGACGATGACTAGTATTATTATTCCGACCTACAACGCGTTGCCACTGCTGCGGTCCTGCGTGGAATCGATACGTGCTTATACTCCACTGCCTTACGAGATCATCGTTGTAGATAATGCTTCATCAGATGGAACGGATGCCTATTGCCGCGCGAATCGTATAACGTTTATTTCGTTGCCTGAGAATCGAGGCTTTCCATCCGCCTGCAATTTGGGTCTACTGCTAGCATCAGGGGATGAATTGTTACTGCTGAATAATGATGTGGTGGTTTCCCATAGATGGTTAACTAATCTGAAGAGATCGCTATATAGTGCTCCTGAAGTTGGTATTGTTGGGCCAGTGACAAACTATGCGAGTGGACGTCAACAGGTGAAGACTGATTATGAAAGTCTGTTAGATTTTCATAAGGCTGCAGAGATAACTAACCGTTCCAATCCTCAAAAATGGTTGGAGACTAACCGTTTGGTAGGATTATGTTTTTTATTCAAAAGAGAGCTACTTACTTCCGTAGGTCTGTTGGATGAGAGATACTCACCTGGACATTACGAGGATGATGACTATTGTTATCGTGCCAGGCTAAAGGGATACCGGTTGCTCATCGCAGGGGATTGCCTTGTACACCATGAAGGAAGTGCGAGCTTCAAGCAGGTATATCACACCGGGCTGCAGGAGCTGGTGGAACGAAATCGTAAGCTCTTTATGAACAAATGGAATGTGGATCCAACGAGTTTCATATAAAGTGCAGATCCGAAGGCAAAGGACTTAGATAAAGAGGAGGAAAGTAAGTGAAAGGAGTCATACTGGCGGGCGGAACAGGATCCAGACTTCAACCGCTGACCCGGCTTATGAACAAACATTTGCTTCCGGTCGGCAAATATCCTATGGTCTGTTACGGCATAGATCGGCTTCGCCGGGGAGGGATTACCGACATTCTTCTGGTCATCAGCAAGCAATCTGCTGGTCTGTATACGGATTTTTTAGGCAGCGGTGCAGCATTTGGTGTATCTCTGACTTATAAGATTCAGGAAGCTGCTGGAGGTATTGCAGAGGCTCTCGATTTAGCAGAAGGATTCATTTTCCCTGGGGAACGGTTTGTCGTATTGCTTGGTGATAATCTGTTTATGGATGATCTGACACCTTACGTGGAGAGCTATCTCCGGCAGCCTGAAGGTACAGCGAAGGTATTGCTGAAGCCGGTGGACGACGCACGTAGATACGGTGTTCCCGTGTTCGATAGTCAAGATTCCGCATGGATTGCTTATATCGAAGAGAAACCCGAGCATCCCAAGACCAAATTTTGCGTAACAGGTATTTATATGTACGATGAAGCTGTGTTTGACATCATCCGCCAAGTATCCCCTTCCAAGAGGGGGGAGCTGGAGATTACCGATGTAAATAATATATATGCTGCTAACCGCAGGCTCAGCTATGATGTTCTCAAGGATTGGTGGAGCGATGCGGGGACGTTTCAGTCTCTCCGGGAGGCGGGAGAGAAGCTGAAGGATGCACTGCCATAAGTGGCAGCCGGTAACGTGGAGTGGCCGGCCTTGGTCGGGCACTCCTTTTTTATAAACTATAAGAAAGTATATCTTTCAACATACTTTGCTTATATTTCTACGAGATACGGGGGTCGTCCTTATGGACGGCTCCCGTTTTTTCTTGATTGGCGCAGCAGTCCGGACGAAGGACCTGATCTCAAGCTTGCGTAGAGATATTATCTTCATCAACCCGGTTCTGTTTGCGGTATTTGAGCGGTGAGGTTCCGGTCATGGTTTTAAATACTCTTCCAAAATGGGTCAGGTTACCAAATCCTGCACGCTCAGCGATTTCCGAAACGGTTAATTTGGAGTCCTGCAGCAGAGAGCGGGCTTCTTTCAGGCGGGTGTTATTTACATATTCGCTGAAAGTAAAACCGGTTGTGTCCTTGAACGTTCGGCTTAAATGGGAGGTGCTTATGGAGAACCTGTCCGATATGTATTCCAGAGACAGAGGCTCAGCGAAGTTACCGTTGATGAAATGGATGATTTGGGAAATTTTCTTATGGGTCCGGTTCGTTTCTACAAAATGCTCGTTTTGATCCAGAAGCTTTTTTCGTTGGATGAAGATCAGCAGCTCCATCAACAGGATTTTCCGATAGTAGTCGAAATTTGGAGGTCTCTTGGTGTCTTCATGAATCAATTTGCTAAAAAGATTCTCGACAAAGATCTGGTCGTTGCCGCTTAACTTGATCGCATTTGATCTGGAGTGAAAGCAGGAGAAGAGGTCGCATGGAAGAGGGCTGTCCGCAAAAAAGTCGCGAAGGAACTCCCTTTTAAACAATAAAGTAACTCTTTCGTACATCGTATCATTTACATTAATCAGTCTGTGCAGGTCATTAGCGTTAATGAACAATAAAACCCCGCTGACGATTTGAAAGGTTCGGTCTTCTATAAAATAGTACAGCTCTCCAGACACTAAGTAGAGAATTTCATAAGCATCGTGATAATGATTTGAAGGTATACTTGAGACATTTTTTTTCTCTCGGCTAATGTGAAAGGGATCAGACTTATAGAAGTTGATTTCCAGGGGTGTCATCTCCAATCCGGCGGGAATGATCCTCGCAGAAACATGATCCATACCTGAATCAATCGTATCACGTTCATTGACCTGTTGAACAGGATAGAAATTAAATAGCGGTAAAAGTAGAAAATCATTAACAATAACAAAATATGCAGAGATTGAATAGAAATGAATGCGCTATATTTACATATAAATCGTATTTAAGGAGGGGAAAAAAAATCAGGGTCCGCTGCAAGTGAAAGTTAAAGCGCTTAAACTATTATCTGCGAAAAGAGGGAACGAGAGTGCAAAAGAAGGGTCATTTGAAAAGAAGGCTGCACCAATCCATTTCTTTGTTGCTCGTGCTTATACTGCTGCCATTCCAGATTGCAAATGCTGCACCAGCACCAGATGCTGTCGGTTCAGATTCAATAACCGGTGTAAAGACGATTGCCGAATGGGTGTTTGATGAGGCCGCTGAAAATGTGGGGGTAATCTCGGCTACATACGGCATCTATGAGACAGCTTCTACTTTTCGCAATGTAGGCGGTGTGTTCGAGGATGTGGATGTAAGCAAGAAAGCGATCAGCTATCAGGGCTGGGACAATGGAAACGGGAAAAAGTATTGGCTTGCTACCGTGTCTACAACCGGGTTTGAGAAGATCACCTTATCCTCTGAGCAAAATTCATCCGGGTCAGGTCCGCGTGATTTTAAAGTGCAGACGAGTGTAGACCGACAAACGTGGGAGGATGTGCCGAATACGAATCTTAAAATGGCCGTCTCCAGTTTTGATTGCCCGGGAGATACCTGCAGATTGGTGAATACTCCCCTTCCGAACAGCAATGATCGGGAAATATTATATATTCGCTGGATCGTCAGCTCCGATACCAACACCAGGGGGAATGATGAGGGCATAGGGGGTTCAGGTTCCAGTAGAATCCGAAATATCAAGGTGTCCGGCGAGACGATCCCGGGGAAAGAACCTGTCATTCCTACCGTAGATCTTGTCCAGCAGCCTTCAGACGGTTCTGGAAATGTATCTCCCGAAGCTCCCGTTGAAATCAAATTCAACAAGGCCATTGCCCTTGATCCGGGTTATGCTGTCCGATTTTCCGATGAGAACGATCAACCGGTTGATGGGGTTACACTTGAAGTCTTAAACAGAGATACTTTGCGGATAAACCATCCTCCGTTGACTTATGGGAAGTCTTACACATTAACTATACCCAAGGGGCTTATCAAAGGGGCAGATCTTGTGCCGCTAGTTCGGGAAGTTTCCTGGAGTTTTGGCGTTCAGGATTCGCCTCTTGCTCCAAAATCCATCAATATGACGTTTAACGGAGATCCAAAGACGAGCATTGCTTTGGCCTGGTACACGGATGCAATGACGGATACCGTGGTACAGGTTATAGAAGCCTCAAAGGTTATGGGGAACATTTTCCCGGAGAACGGGGCTTTGACTTATCAGGGAGAGGCCGAAGAAATTGAGACCTTTATGAGTAAAAGCGACAGAAGTACGAACCATAAAACGAAATTTATTAGTCATAAAGTCATTGTAGACCAGCTTCAACCGGGAACAGCTTACAAGTTTCGGGCAGGTAACGGCAAATCAGGTGATTGGAGCTCTATCGGCTCGTTCACTACCGATGCTGCCGGCAACCAGCCTTTCCGTTTTATCGCCGGTTCCGATTCACAGGCTTCCAGCAAGTCTGACTTTGAGCCTTGGGGTGATACCTTCCGGAAAGCAGTTGATTATATAGGCGACCCTAAATTCCTGATCAGCGCCGGAGATCTGGTGGATAACGGTGATTTGGAGGAGCAGTGGCAATGGATGCTCGGAGCAGCCCAGAATCAATTGCTGCAAGTACCATATGTGCCTGTACTTGGCGGTCATGAGGTCATGGATTATGACGGAGACGAGACGACACCGAATAACAACTTCTACAACCATTTCAACTTGCCGAAACAGGTTGTTGCGGATACCCATGAAGGCTCTGTGTATTCTTTTGAATACGGTGATGCACTCTATCTTGTCTTCAATTCGCAGTACTCGGGGGCACTTGCAGAGAATGGGAAAGATGTGGAATGGGCAGATGACCAATTCTGGGACCAAGTGGCCTGGATGAAGAGTACGGTCGCCCGCAGCGACAAGAAGTGGAAGTTTGTTACTTTTCACAAAAGCCCTTATGCAGCAGGCGACAACTCTGCACAATGGGAAGACGATCGCGTCCAGTTTTACAAGAAATACCTGATTCCCGCCTTTGACGAGATGGGCATCGATATGGTGTTCGAGGCCCATGATCATATGTATATGAGATCCTTCCAAATGTACAATGATGAAGTTATTCCCAAGGAAAAACTGACATTTGATGGAGAGGGCAATGCACTCAACCCCAAAGGCACGGTCTATCTCATGTCCAATGCATTCGGAAATAAATTCTATTATAAGAACAATCAATATGAACTGGATGAGAATGGAGAACCCCGCGAGATTCAGGACGAAAACGGGAATCCGGTTCCTTATGATGATTACTTTGCAGCCATCTACGAACAGCCGGAGAAGAAGATGTTTACGGATGTTTCCATCACAGACCGGGTGCTTTCCTTTACAGCATATACCGCAGCCGTAGCGGATGAGAATCAGCCGGACACCGTTGGCGACGGCCTAAAAGCGTATGACAAGTATGGGATCAAGCGAACGGACACCAAGCCGGACCCGGCGGAAGCGGTGAAGGTGAAATTGAACGGCAGCAAGGCGGTTCTGACCTGGAGTGCACCTTCCGCAAGTACAGAACCTGTAAGAGGATTCCGGATTTATGAGAAGAATGACAAGGTGAAGACACACTGGAGTATATATGTGCCAGCAGCGGAAGGTCAAACGGAATACACCTACACGGTAGATGATATCAATCCTGCGAAAAAATATGAATTTATTGTCAAAGCGGTCGGCACAAGAATCAATTCAGATCCGGTCGAAGTCAGTACAATCGAAGGTCCAAGCGAGTCGGAGCCGCCTTCAGCACCTTCAGATTTAAAAGGAACTGCGGTTTCTCCTTACCAAATCAACTTGAAATGGACGGCATCGGCCGGCAATATTCAGGCAGCGGGCTACAACGTATACCGCAACGGCAGCAAGGTCGGCACGACGAAGGAAATATCCTACGGCGATACCGGGTTAACTCCGGATACGGCCTATAGTTATACTGTGAAGGCCTATAATGCAGAAGAGAAGGAATCGCTGGCGAGCAATACCGTTCAAGTAAAGACCAAACCTTCATCCACTGGAGAGGGTGTCCATAAGGCATTTCCGCATCATACGTCTTATGTGGCCGGCTCCATTAAGCCGAATCACTTGACTCAGGCCCAACTAGACGCTACGGTGGGCAGATTATATAACGAGTGGAAAACAAAATATCTGAAACAAAATCCATATCAGTCAGACCAGTATTACGTGTGGTATAGCGACGGAGATTGGTTTGAGAATAACGAGATTACAGTTTCAGAAGCGCATGGCTACGGAATGCTGATTACCGCTTTGCTCGCGGGTCATGATCCGGAGGCTAAGAAGTATTTTGACGGGATGTATCGCTATTTCAGAGCACATCCAAGTGAAATCAATCCCGATTTAATGGCATGGCAGCAAGCGGATACCGGCACCGAAATTATTGATATCAATGGAGTGGATTCGGCAACCGACGGCGATATGGATATTGCTTACGCTCTTCTGCTTGCCGACAGCCAATGGGGCAGCAGCGGGGAAATTAACTACTTGTCCCAGGCCAAAAAGGTAATCAACGCTATTATGAAAAGCGATGTCAACCATTCCGAGTGGACATTGAAATTGGCGGATTGGGTCAGTGACAATGATTCCATGTTCGGCAATGCTACACGTCCTTCCGATTTTATGCTGCAGCATCTGAAAGATTTTAAAAATGTATCCGGAGACCCCAATTGGGATCGTGTTACCGATAAGACCTACAACATCATTAATAGTCTGTATGAAAATTACAGTCCCAAAGCCGGTTTGTTGCCGGATTTTGTATTCAAGGATGATACGGATGGGCAATACAAACCGGTAAGCCAGAAAATATGGGATACCCCGGATGGATACTTCCTGGAATCGGAAAATGACGGGGATTACAACTACAACTCTTCCCGTATTCCCTGGCGGATCAGTACGGATTATCTCCTGACAGGTGATAACCGGGCTAAAGAGCAGCTCAGCACGCTGAACCGCTGGATTCGGGCCAAGGCGGATAATGATCCGGCCAAGATCCTTGCGGGATATAAGCTGGACGGCACGGAAGCAATCAATGATTATGCAGACACATCCTTCTCCGCACCGATGATGGTCAGCGCCATGATCGATTCATCCAATCAGGAGTGGCTGAATAAATTATGGGATTATAATGCGGCTGTTTCCACCGAAGACGATTTATATTTTGGCAATAATCTGCGTCTGCTCAGCATGATTGTGGCATCCGGCAACTGGTGGACACCAACCATCGTTGATACTGAGGCTCCCATGGAACCAACAATAGAGAGAGCGGAAGCGGTATCCAGCTCTGCCATTGATCTAAAATGGACACCTTCCACGGATAATTTGGGAGTAACGGGATACAGGATTTACCGCAATGACGTTGAAATCAAGACCCTGGAGGCAACAGAATACAGAGATAGCGGTTTATCTGCGGATACCCAGTACAAATACTATATTATAGCTGTTGATGCAGCAGGAAATACGTCCAAGATAAGCAATGTGAGAATCGTATCTACATTAAAGGCCAGCGGGGACGGTGGCTCGGGCAGCGGTGGAGGTGGTAACCCGACTCCAACGCCAACGCCGGCAGCTCCGAAGCCAAGTGAAGGTCCGTCGACAACAGCGGCACCAACACCGGAACTGCAGCCAAAGAAACCTGTTTTCAGTGATATCGGCAGCCATTTGTGGGCCAAAGAAGCTATTGAAGCTCTGGCGGCTAAAGGAATCGTTCAGGGGACGTCGAGTACTTTCTTTGAACCGGGCGCCAAGATGAAAAGAGCGGACTTTATATTGCTTCTGGTCAGAGCGTTTGATTTAAAGGCTGGGTTTGAAGTGAGCTTTGCGGATGCCGATCAGGACGCATACTATTATGAAGCGCTGGGAATAGCCAAACAATTGGGCATTGCCAGCGGAGTTGGCGGCAACAGGTTCAATCCGGGAGCAGAGATTTCCCGGCAGGATATGATGGTATTCATCGTAAGAGCATTGCAGAAGTCAGGAAAATTAGCGGAGACCGGTTCCATCTCCGACCTTGGCAAATTTGCGGATGCCTCCAAAGTGGCTGATTATGCCGTAAAGGCAGCAGCCGTACTGGTCAGGGAGGGCATTGCCCTTGGTGACGGGAAATTGCTCCATCCAACGGAAGCTGCAACCCGCGCCGAAACGGCGGTTCTCATTTACAGAATCATCAATAAATATTATTAATCCAAAAGGCCGACAGCCCGTTCCAAATGGACCGGGCTGTTGGCCTTTTATTTTCCATTTACACGACCTGTTGCAATTTTCTAAAGTATCCTGAGTTCGCCAATCTACTTGTTTAGAGACGTAACTTGCCTTTATATCCTCGGCACCGTCCCGGCTTCTGCCGCATATGCTGTAGCAGGGCGTTTGAGCAAAGGAGACATGAAGGTGCAGAATAAAATAACAAAAGTCCTGCAGCACATGGCCCATACGCACGAACAGATGGCGCGGATACTAGATGCCGAGCGCCACGTGGCTGTCCGTATGTCGCAAATTGTCCACGATCTGCCAGATGCAGATCCCGGTTTTGACGGTATCAGCGGGATGATCGAAAGCTCAACTCAAGTAAACAAGAATATTATTGCTTACTTGAATGCACTTGCAGATCTGGAAGAAGCGATGGCTGAAGGGGTAGGCAGAGTAATTAAGGAATTGAACGGCCAAGAAGAAGAGTAACGCTATAGGAGCAGGAGGCGGATGATGAGCAGAGAAAAGGCTTATCTGCAAATGCTGGAGTCGACCGCCACTATCCAGTGGAACATTGCAATGATTCTGGAAGCTAAGGCGGTTGAAGCTGAAAAGGTAAAACAGTGGGCACAACATCATATCCACGCTAGAGCTTTCGAATCTCATGAAGAGCAGCTGAAGGAATCCCTTTCCATTCACGAAGTTATCGTGGAAATGGTCGAAGGGCTGACTAAACTGGAGAATGGACTCTACAGCAATTTAAAAGCAGTGCTGGGCAGTGGTGAAGATGATGGTGGCGGGGAAGGTTTTGGAGACATGTCAGGTGATGGGTTCAGTTTTGGAGAAGACAGCAAATGAGCGGGGACCGTCTCTCTGAACATGCCGTCAAGCTGGAGATGATCCGCTCCATTTCGCGCAGTCAGGCTGCTTTGGCGGCCATCTTGGAGAGCATCGCCGAATTGACGGGGCAATCTGAGCTGACGGCCCGCAAATTGAGCGACAATATCAGAATCTTAAGTGGGTATCAGAGCGCGATGTGCCGGATGATGTCCGGGATTTCACTACATCAACCGAAACGGGGAATTCCTGCTGCGCCATGGCTGAGCAAGGCATACGCCGTAGGAACCTCCAGAGATCATGGAGCACAGGAGGAATAGAAGCATGAAGAAAAAGAGCCTTAGAACATTACGTTCAGGCAGAACCCGCAGACGCACACTACTGCTCTCGCGGAAAACGAAAGTGCGTAGAGGTCTAGCCCGCAAACCCCGCAGAGGACTTTCTCGGAAAGTCGTTCGTTATGGAAAGACGAAGAAGGGTCTTTTGATACGAAAGAAAAGAAGACTCCGCCGCAAGCTTGTTCGAAAGGTGAGGGTTATACAAGCACCAGTTCATGTAGTGCCGGTTATCGAGGCTCCACCTGCCCCGCAGGTCATTCCGCTCCCCCCGGATCTTGGCGTTTCGCCGGAAACGCCACCGGCAGACGCCTTTCAGCAGGGCTACACCGAAGCATACAACGTGGGGTTCGACGCCGGTTTCGCCAAGGGCTTCGAGGACGGGCATAAGCTGGAGTTTAATTGAGCAGCGGCAGGTAAGTTAAGAGGAAGGGACCCGGAGATCTAATCTATGACGTGTTATTCTGATCTTTCGTGTCCCTCAGCTTAGAGGGATTGCATCCTCTCTGGAATCATCCTACTATCGGAATTTGTCTCCGAATATGATAGACTTCTAAAACGAGAATCTATTCAGAGGTTTTCAGATGTCGATAAGAAAGAGGGGATAGCAGGATGCAAGTAGGAAATGGAATCAGAAAAGCTAGACAGGATGAGATCGAAGAGATCATGGAATTGATCTCAAAATGTGTACAAGTTATGCAGGCCGCTGGAAGCGACCAGTGGGATGAGAGCTATCCGAATAAAGAGATTATCGAACTGGATATCGCACAGGGTACCTTATATGTATGTGAAGAAGATCAAGCTATCGCGGGTATTCTTGTACTGGATGAGAATGCTTCTGAGGAATATAAGAAGATCGAGTGGAAGCAAAATCAAGGGCCACATCTGATTATGCATCGTTTAGCAGTTCATCCACATATTCAGGGAAAAGGGATTGCGACTAGGCTAATTGCTTTCGCGGAGGATTACGCAGCGCGTAATGGTTACACAAGTATTCGGCTGGATACTTATGCGAAGAATACTAGAGCATTGGAAATCTATCCTCGCCTTGGTTATGACCATAGAGGTGAAGTGGGTTTTCCGAACCGCACGGCGAACTTTCCAGTATTCGAGAAGGTGTTGAAACCGGAACGTAGTTAGGAAGCTTTAACATAAAAAAAGGTTCAGAGGGTTAACCTCTGGACCTTTTTTCTTTATTCCCTTAACGGCATGTCTGGTATCGAGTATCGGTATTTTTTTGATCCCGGTTAAGGATAAGAAGCCTTCTACCGGATACGCCGATCAGGTAACGAACGTTAACGATATCTTCATCGCTCATATCATCAATGGACAGAACTGCTGTAAGGCGTATTCTTGTTGATGTGCGACCTGTAACGGTGAGTCTTCTTGGGATAAAAGCAATGGTTCCTGTATCTCCTGATATTACATAAAGCCTGTTGTTTCTAGAAACGGTTTTTAAATTACAGAACATGGTGTTGCTCATTGTAATGCCCCAGTACTTTCTAAAATACGAAATGACCTTAGCTCTGGTACTGAATCTAACCGGCAGACGATAATAATCGGCGCCATCAACGCGGATCACTCTGCGAGAATCGGCAGAATCGTAGACCTCGAACCATACTTTTTCAGCAGCGGCGATGAATGCTTGCAACTCATTTGGGGTTTGAGAAATTGTTGGCATTTGATCTCCTCCTCGTTATTACTTTATTAAAAGCGAAGCTATCGGTTCGGGTGATAGGACGAGTATAAAAAGCGGAACTTAAGAAATATTGATAAGCAGTGTGGAAAATCATAATTTAAGTTAGGTTTTATTACATAAGAATAGAGATAATCATTGTTTTTAATTGTGAATAGATCTAATCAAGAAATTTGTGTTAGTTTAAATAACTTTTGTTGACATTAAACATGTCTTTGTCTTATGATTGATTTATTCAAATTTGGAATAGAATAGCTTCTCTTTTCGTATATCCTTAATAATTGGTTTAAGGGTCTCTACCGGAAACCGTAAATTTCTGGCTACGAAAATATGCTACGGCATATTTTTGTGGTCTTTTTGTGTTACACCGTGAAACGGCAAACGAATGAACAATGAGGGGGATAAGGACAATGGGGAACATTCTGATCAAAGATGCTGAGATCATTACAATGAACAAACAGGAGGAAATTATTGTCGGGGATGTTCGAATTAAGGATGATATCATCGTAGAAATCGGCATTGGTCTGATCCCGCAGGGAGACGAAAAGGTCATCGATGCCACGAACCGTACGTTAATTCCCGGTTTTGTTCAGACGCATATTCATTTATGCCAGACGTTATTCCGTGGGAAGGGAGATGATCTGGAGCTTATGGACTGGCTGCGTAAACGGATTTGGCCGTTAGAGGCAGCGCATGATGAGGAATCCCTTTATTATTCGGCGATGCTCGGTATTGGAGAACTGATTTCCAGCGGAACCACTACGATTGTTGATATGGAGACTGTTCACCATACGGACTATGCTTTTCAGGCCATTGCTAAAAGTGGAATACGTGCTTTGTCCGGTAAGGTGATGATGGATCAAAAAGGAGGAGATGTGCCTGAAGCACTGCAGGAGGATACCGCTTCTTCTTTACAGGAAAGTGTGGATTTGCTTGAAAAATGGAATGGCTATGGCAATGGAAGGATTCAATATGCGTTCTCTCCGCGTTTTGTAATATCCTGCACCGAACCCTTGTTAACCGAGGTACGAGATCTCTCCGCAAGGTATGATGTGAAGGTGCACACCCATGCTTCTGAGAATTTAGGGGAGATTGAGATTGTACAGGCGATGACCGGGATGCGTAACATCGTCTATCTGGACCATCTAGGATTAGCTAATGAGCGCTTAATACTGGCGCATTGTGTATGGCTGGATGTTGAGGAGCGGCGCATATTGCGGGATCGTGGAGTTCATGTAAGTCATTGCCCTGGCTCAAATCTGAAACTAGCGTCTGGAATTGCTGATACACCGGGGATGCTCCATGATCATGTGTCACTAAGTCTGGGTGCTGACGGTGCACCGTGTAATAACAATCTGGATATGTTTAATGAAATGCGGCTCGCAGCAATTATTCAGAAGCCTCAACATGGACCTACGACGATGGATGCCCGCAGTGTATTTCGTATGGCAACTATAGGTGGGGCAAAAGCGGTAGGGATGGAAGATAAGATCGGTAGTATCGAGGTGGGTAAAAAAGCAGACCTAGTGCTCCTGAATCTCTTCAATTTCCATACCTTCCCCTCCTATGACGTAGATCCCATCTCTAGAATTGTATATTCAGCTACCCGGGCGGATGTGGAAACCACGATTATCGACGGAGAGATCGTGATGGAAAGGGGTCTGCTGAAGACTGTAGATAAAGAGATTGTTCTGAATGAAGCTAACCGTTCTATTAAAAGATTGCTTAAGCATACTTCGATCGTCTGAAGATTGACCAATCTATAGTTAACAGGGATGTTCCAAAGCCGGAAGGGCAGCGGGGCATCTCTTTTTTGATGGAAGATAATTCTACCATTTTGATAAAAAAAGTAAGTATTGTTATACTAGAACAACCTGATATTTTACAAATTACTAGAATAGATTTGATATTTCGAACAAATGAACATGTAAGAGGGGATTAAAAGTGAAAAAGCAAGGGCCGGATCGCGCCCATTTTTTTATCGTTGTTATATTGTTATGGTTAAAGCTGTTGTTTCTGAGAGTGTTGTTCTTTGATAGAATTGCTTGGGAATGGATTGCAGCGGATGTAGCGCCAATCCTTTTTATTATGGGGATTTTAACGGTGATTACGCCATCTAGGGTGAGAACAACCGTCTATTGGATATTTAACGGCTTTTTATCGCTGTTACTGTTCGCAGCCGCTGTATATTTTAATCACTTTGGTTCTGTTCCAACCTACCTGGCCTTATCTGAAATCAATCAGGTATTTCAAGTGAAGGCAAGTGTAGAATCTACCATAAAGAGTATTGATTACTTATTCTTCGTGGATTTTGTCATCTTCGCTATCTATGGTTTGATTCGCAGATGGAAACAAGGAAAGACCTACCCGCGTGAACGCTTTAGTTCCCGGAAGACAGGATTCGTGCATGTGGTGGTGATTCTGGTATCCATTATTGGAGGCTTTTCTTTATCGGCATATTCTGTCCACTCTGCACGGGGGATTACAAATGAGCTTGTACAGGCGGAAACTGCCGGATTTCTAAATTATGAAGTCGTTGCTGCGATTAAGATTAATGAAGATAACAATCTCATTGGAACGGGTGATATTAAGGATACGATTGCGAAGGTTGACGCCCTGCAATCTTCCTATCCTTATAGTGACAAGCCAGCGGGTACGACTCCTGATTATTTTGGCTCACAAAAGGGTAAAAATGTAATTGTGCTACAATTAGAAGCTTTTCAGAATTTCCCACTACATCAATCCTTGGATGGTCAAGAATTGACGCCAGTCATGAATAAGTTAGCGGATGAGGGCTTTTATTTTCCTCATGTTTACCAGCAGATTGGTCCAGGGAATACATCTGACGCTGAATTCATGAGCAATACGTCTATTTATCCGATTGGTACTTTAGCCATGTCTACCGGATTCGGGGACAGAGAATTGCCAAGCTTACCACGACTGCTAAGGGATAAAGGGTATGAGGCATACACCTTTCATGTGAATAAAGTAGGGTTTTGGAATCGGAATGAGCTATATCCGGCGCTTGGGTTTAATGGTTATTATGACAAAGATTATTTTACGAATGATCATTTTAATGCGTTTGGTGCTTCCGATGAACAGCTGTATATTACGGGTGTCGAGAAATTGACAGAGCTGAAGAAGAAGGGGACTCCCTTCTACGCACAGATGGTGACAGCATCCAGTCATCATCCTTTCAAAATCCCAGATTCCTTTAAGAAAATCACTGTGCCTGATAATTTGAAGGATACGATGCTTGGTGATTATTTGACTGCTATAAACTATACTGATTATGCCATAGGTACTTTAATAGAAGGTTTGAAAGAAAATGGATTGTGGGATAACACTGTTCTGGTCATGTATGGCGACCACTTTGGCCTGCAGCCTCAGGACGTTCCGCCAGAGCAAGTGGAAAGTGCACTTGGTGTTCCATATGATTCCCGGATCAGCCGCTTTAATATTCCACTCATTGTGCGTGTACCGGGAATGGAGCAAGGAAAGGTAGTAGAGCGTACGGGAGGACAACTAGATATCCTTCCTACGATTGCTAATTTAATGGGTGTTTCACTACAACAAGAAGGTTATACAGCCTTTGGTCATGACTTGCTCAACATTGATCGTAATGTGTTAGGGATGAGATATTATTTGCCTTCCGGCTCCTTCTTTAATGATGACATTCTCTATGTCCCTGGAAAAGGATTTGCAGATGGTGAAGCTGTGTCGCTGGATACGCTCAAGCCGGTAACGGACTTCTCGAAATATCAGAGCGATTATGAGTATGTATTGAAGCTAATGAATTTGTCCGACGAATATGTGAAGCTGTTACCACAGAGATAGGGGGAATCATGAAAAAGTTCTGGAAACCGGAGTATCTCGTAAGCCTTGCCGGCTGCGGTCTCATTATTTATCTGCTATTCGTAGGACCTTTTATTGGGGTTGCTGATAATGGAGATTTCCTGCGTATGATGAATACCATCGGTCTGAACTACTATGATACTGCAGCATCGTATACCGACCAGTTTTTTAATTTTAGCCATTCTCGTTTTGCGTATGAGAATTTGTTTAGGGGCTTCTATCCTTCTTCACAGATTTTGGTTGTGCTTGTACCGAGGTTGATCGGCGGGCTCATCCATGGCAGCTTTTTTGATGTTAGATTGCTCGGTGCAGTTTACGGTCTTCTTTTACTGGTGGCGACCTGGCTGCTGGTGAAGTACAATGCTCGCGGCTCTTATGTTACGGGGCTGCTGCTAGGTGCAGCTATTTTGTTTGTATTCTATGATATTGGGTATTTGGCATACTTTAACTCCTTGTTTGGAGAACCGGTATCGATGGTGTTTATGCTGTTGACCTTTGCACTGGGGTTAAGACTCACTAGCCAAGAAAAGCCTACGACTAAGGGGTTAACCTTATTTTTTATTGCGATACTGTTTCTGGTCACCTCCAAAATTCAGAATGCGCCGATTGGGATTGCCTTTGCATTGATCTTCCTGCGGTTTATGACGCTTGATGGTGAGCGAAAATGGAGAAAGCTGGCCTTACGCTTTTCGATTGCGATATTTCTGGTATCCATCGTTATGTACGTGACGGCGCCAAAAGAGCTGAAGCATATTAACCTGTATCAGACTGTGTTTTTTGGGATATTAAACGAATCACCAGATGTGAAGGGAGATTTGCAGGATCTCGGATTGCCGGAGCGGTTGGAGGTACTTGCGGGCACGAATTATTTTCAGACCGATACAGTGATCAAACAGGATGATCCTTCGCTGGTACCGGATTTCTACGACCGGGTATCCCATAAGGATGTATTGTTCTTCTACTTAAAACATCCAGGACGGTTAATAGATAATATGGAATATGCTGCTAGTAACAGTATGGCGATTCGTCCTTATTATCTAGGGAATTATGAGAAGAGTGAAAATAAGCCAGCAGGTGCATTATCGTACACTTACAGCGGGTGGAGCGAATTCAAGAACAAGCATATCCCGCATACGCTCGGATTTCTCACTATATTCTATCTGGTGTATTTTGCCGGGGCGGTGTTCCAATATTTCCATAGTCGGGATGTTCGGGGAAGAGTTGCTGGTGAACTGCTGATGTTATTAGGACTGATAGGGATTTTCTCCTTCCTGGTTCCGATTCTTGGGGACGGAAGGGCTGACATCGGTAAGCATTTATTCTTGTTTAATGTGTGCTTCGATATGATGGTTGTTGTCATGTTCGGATGGGTTGTACACAAGGTAGTGGGAATTGTAAAACGTTAATTTATGAAACAAATCAAACAGCAAGTTTCCGATTATGGAGACTTGCTGTTTTTATTAAAATATAAGAATTTATATGTTCCATGTTGTAAATTATCCTTATACTTCTCGCTTAAATGCTTACCGTCCTTATAGGGACGTCGAAGGTGTTTATGCTTGTTCATCCTCTAATAGCTCACGCAGCATACCCTGGCGGTCATTCATAAATGCTTTGGTCACGGTGTAGTGCTCTGTTTCCTCCAAGGCGACAGACCTTATGCCCTCACCTTCTAGAAGAAAAATCTCAGCTCCCGGATAGGACATTAGAATGGGAGAATGGGTCGCGATAATAAACTGTGAATCCTGTTGCACTAGCTCATGCATACGCACCAGCAGAGACATTTGCCGTAGAGGAGATAGAGCGGCTTCAGGTTCATCAAGAATATAAAGACCACGTCCTCCGAAACGATGAACGAACGCTGCGAAAAAAGACTCTCCGTGAGACTGCTCGTGCAGAGACTTGCCTCCATAGGAGTTCTTGATTGGTGGACCAAAACTAGGCTGTTCATCTAATTCATCAATGTAGGAAGCCACATTATAATAGCTCTCCGCGCGTAGAAAAAAGCCGTCCTTCGGACGTCTAACCCCTCTAGCAATTCTAAAATACTCATAGAGACTCGAATGTGAGGAACGAGTGTTAAAAGAGAAGTTAAGTGTTCCACCTTCAGGGTTAAAGCCCCACGCAGCAGCAATTCCCTCTAGCAAGGTAGATTTCCCTGTGCCATTCTCCCCGACAAGAAAGGTTACTGGCTTTTGAAAAATAAGCCGATCCAGTGTTCTTACGGCTGGCAGATGAAATGGATAGGTTTGGAATGATGGAACCTGATCACGAAGCAGTTCTGCATGGCGCAAGTACAACGTGGTGTTATTCATAGTGCCCCCCTTGTGAATGCCATAAATAATCATTTCCGCTCAGATATGACGAGATGTAAGTCTCAAGCTAGACCTTTATAGTGCGTGTTCTAAAAGTACGGTTTTCAGCACCGAGAAGATTGAAAGAAGGTAGAAACTGAGGAGCGGAGCGTAGTGGAAGCTACGTGAGCACCGGAAGTTTCGCCTGAATTCAATATTCGATGTCGAGTAAGCTTCTTGGGCTACTTCGTGATCAAAAGCGGACTTTTTGAACAACCTCTTATAGTATACCAGCATCCTGTGAGTGGATGAAATCATCTAAGGTTCGGGCAAGCCGGGCAAAAGACAGGGGACATCTGCCAATTTAGTTCTAGTAAAGACAGATGTCCATGAGGCGAGTGCTGACTCCGCATATAGTTATACTGTCTTGAGAATACGACGGGGCAGGGTGAAGGCCGTGAAAGCGAGAAAGAGAAAAAAACACAAGCATCCGCGAGAATATCGCGACGGTTATCACGAAGGATATCGTCTTGGCATGTGTGAGGCTGTGCAGCGTCTGAATACTCCAGGGGTCGAAGCTTGCCGACCATTTAAGTTAATGTATGTTCCTCAAGGATTTCAGGCGATCGACACTGGCGTAACGGAGGCGCTGCAGCAGCTTGTAAGTGAGCTTGTAATAAGTACTCCTGAAACGATGCTGGAAACCGCAGCACGGGAAATGCCTGGGGCAGTGCTAGTGATGAATGGGCTTCATGTATTCCCGGAAAATCATTTAGAACAGATTTCGGAGATAAGAAAGCTAGGCATCCCAACCGCCATTTGGTTTGTGGATGATCCTTATTTTACAGAGGACACTTCAGTCATTTGCAAGCATTATGATCACGTATTTACACATGAGCTGGGTTGCGTAGAGTTTTATCAATCCCTTGGGGTGTCATCGGTTCATTATTTGCCACTGTGTGTCAATCCAAAGATGTTCTACCCACGGCGTACCGGCCCGCAATATCAGTATGACATTGTATTTATTGGTAATGCATTTCGTAATCGGACAGAACTGTTTGACGAACTGGCACCTTATCTTAAGGGAAAAAAAGTGCTTATCGCTGGGGGGTTCTGGGAACGCCTCGCAACCTATGATCAACTTACACCTTTTATCAGCAATGGCTTTATCCCGCCTGAGGAGACAGCCAACTACTACAGTGGCGCAAAAATAGTCATTAATATTCACCGCCCGTGGGAAGAGGGTCAGGATAACCGGAATAGCTACCGCCTTCCTTCACGCTCCATTAATCCGCGCACCTATGAGATCAGCGCCTGCGGTACTATGCAGCTTACGGATGTTCGTGAGGATTTGGGAAATTATTATCGGCCTGGTTATGATCTGGATACTTTTGGCTCGGCTAAGGAACTGCAGCAGAAGATTGAGTACTATTTGAAGCATGAAAAAGAGCGGCGAATCTATGCTTTACGGGGATTACGGACTACCATGCGAAACCATACATTCACTGCGCGTTTGCCTCATTTGCTGAATGTAATTGCTTCACGTGTATGAAATCTATAACGGGATAAAGGAGCGAGGATTATGAACAATAATGAATTTATTATGCCTACCCCCCCATTACCTCTGACACCTCCGGAGGAAGAAAAGCTGCGTGGTCGTCTGAGTGGTTTCAAGGGGGGGTATGATGAGGGCTATTTACGGGGACGCCTTGCGATCCTGAATGGTCGATCTGAAGAAGTATTTCCTGTGCGGAATATTCATGTCATGTATGTCGCTTCTGGCAAAGGCTACCCTTACTCTCCTTTAGATGATGCGGTTCTTTGCGCACTACAAAAATTAACAGCTCAAGTCACAATTACGGATGTGCGTCAAAATCTAGTAGAGCTGGCTGCAGCGCAAAGACCGGATCTGGTATTGGTGCTAGACGGTATGGATTTACCTCTTGAGCAGATCGATGCTCTACGCACTAGTGGCATTCGGACAGCTATTTGGCTTACTGATGATCCTTATTACACTGACTTTACGGTCAAGATTGTGGCTCACTACGATTTTGTATTCACACTTGAACGTAATTGTATTGATTTCTATCGGGGACTTGGTTGCCCTGAGGTCCATTATCTTCCTTTTGCTGCTCACCTGGAGCATTACCGTCCTACTACAACACGTTCGTCAGTGAATCGGGAAGTTAGCTTTATTGGCTCCGCCTATTGGAACCGGGTGAACTTCTTCCGTGAGATTCTTCCTGATTTAATGAACTATAACACAGTGATTAACGGAATCTGGTGGGATCGTCTGCCTGAGGCTCCGCTCTACGGTGACCGTATTGAAATTGGCAAATGGATGTCCCCACAAGAGACGTCAGTAGCTTACAGCGGCTCCAAAATCGTCATTAACCTCCACCGCTCGCACATTGATGAAGTGGTTAATAACAATACGCTTTCGATTCCTGCCGTTTCTCCTAATCCACGTACCTTTGAAATTGCAGCAACGGGCACGTTGCAATTAGTAGATGCTAGAGATGATATGGGATCTTTCTACAAACCGGATGAAGAAATTGTGACCTTTGCGAGTCCTCAGGAAATGATGGATAAGATCCGTTATTACTTAACCCATGAGGAGGAACGCCGGGCAATCGCGCTGCGTGCTTTTGAACGGACGCTCAAGGATCACACTTACGCAAAACGTATTCACCAGATGCTAACAGTAATCTACGGCTAGACTTTGGCCCAAACTGGATATGGAAATGTGCGCTTAGCAGGGGACAGGTGTCGTGCCGGCATCTGTTTTTCCTCGATATACTGTAGAACCGGACCTCAGCGTATGCCTGTAACCTGATGAAAAGAAGCTGATGGAGCGGCTTAGATAGCTGAACGGAGGCAAAGGTGGGTTATGGGCTGAGAGGGCGAGGCTCAGGCTAAGCGAATGCTTCCGAAGCGAGTTTTACTACGGAGTAAGAAACTTGAGCAACGCTTCGTAAAACTAAGTGGATGCTTTCGAAGCGAGTTTTACTGCGAAGTAAGAAACTTGAGCAACGCTTCGTAAAACAAAGCGGATGCTTTCGAAGCGAGTTTTACTGCGAAGTAAGAAACTTGAGCAACGCTTCGTAAAACTAAGCGGATGCTTCCGAAGCGAGTTTTACTACGGAGTAAGAAACTTGAGCAACGCTTCGTAAAACTTTAAGGGAGGTGAATGGCTGCTCCAGGCCCTCGTTAGGGAGCGCCGAAACGCCATGGCTGATAAAGCTACAATCGTCCTCTTTTCACATGTATCTAATACACGCAGTATTACCGGAGCGGAGAAGCTGTTGTTGTTTTTCGCTCAGGAGCTTTCTCCGTACTTTAATTGTATTCTCGTTGCACCACAGGACGGCAAGCTGACTGCTCAGGCTCGAAGCTTCGGAATAAGTGTACAGTTGCTCTCGATTCCTCTTTTATATGGAATGTACACTCCTTATGCAGGGCTCGAGACAGATGCTCGTAAATTCCAGGAAAGCAGGGAGTACCACGAGTTAACAGACTGGCTGACCTCTCTGCGCCCGGCGTTTATTATTACAAGTACCTGTGTCCATGCTTTGCCAGCAATGGCTGCCAAGTCACTGGGCATTCCGGTGGTATGGAAAATATCAGAGACGATAACAGACAATGAATATACACCCATTAGTGTAGAACTGATTCATCGGAATAGTGATGAGATTCTGGCTATTTCACAAACGGCAGCAGCTTGCTTTCCAGAGGAAGTAAGAGCGGAGAAAGTGATTCAGCTTCCCCCTTCTTGGAATGACAAAGAGATGATGATTGAGGCTTGGAGCAAGCTTCGGGGCGAACGACGGCGAGAGCTAAAGATTAAACCGCAGGAGCAGCTGGTCGGTTATATTTCTTCCTTTATTAATAAGGAAAAAGGATTGGAACATTTTGTGAAAATGGCTGTGCTTGTGTACGCGGTCCATCCTAGTGCGAAATTTGTTGTCATAGGTTCAGCTGGTGACAAAAGCTACTATGATCGGTGTGTCCGCAAGGTAAAGCTCGAGGGTCTGTATACCCGATTTAAATTTGTTGGTTATGCTGAATGCCTTCCATCTGCTTATTGCGCTATGGATGTGCTGGTTGTTCCCAGCCTGATCCGCGAAGGCTTTGGAATGACCGCTTTGGAAGGAATGGCTTTTGGAAAGCCTGTGGTCGCTTACGACTCCGGGGGCTTGCGGGAAATCCTGCACTCAGCAGGCTGCGGCGAAAATCTCGTGCCCGCGTCGGACATTTCCGCGCTGGCCGAAAGAGTCAACGTCATGCTGGCGCAGCCGGGACTGGCGATAACCATAGGCGCCCAAGCGCGGGAGCGCGTCGACGCCGTTTATGGTCCGGCGGCTTATCGGAGCCGCCTGCAGGGTCTTGCGGAGATGTGGAGCCTCCGCTATTGCAGCGCACCGCCGGTGCGCGAGGCTGACAGCGTGGTGGAACCACCCGCTGTCCTGCCTGAATTGCCCGCTGCGTCGCCGGCTTTGCCGCGAAGCAAGGGCTTGCCGAGCCGCGTCGCCCGCAAGCGACGCGGCAAAGCCCGGGCGCGCCGGCGAAGCGGACGCCCGTTGGTTTTGCGCCGCGCAGCTCGCAAGCGGCGTAAGGGTTCTGCCCGGCGGCGGAGCACCGCCGGGGGCAAGCGCCGCCGAGCCCGCCGGGGTGGGCGGCGGCGCGCTGCGTAAGTGCCTCGCTTGCCGCGAAGGTGGCAAGCTGAGCGAAAAGAAGGGTATAAATGCCCCAGATTGCCGCGAATTCGGCTAAAAGAGCGAAAAGAAGGGTATAAATGCCCCAAATTGTCGCGAATCCGGCTAAACGTGCAAAAAGAGGGGTATAAATGCCCCAGATTATCGCGAATCCGGCTAAAAGAGCGAAAAGAAGGGTATAAATGCCCCAGATTGCCGCGAATTCGGCTAAAAGAGCGAAAAGAGCGGTATAAATCCCGCAAATTGTCGCAAATCCAGCCGGAACCGTCAAAAGAGCGGTATAAATCCCGCAAATTGTCGCGATTCGAGCCGGAACCGCCAAATGAGCGGTATAAATCCCGCAAATTGTCGCAAATCCAGCCGGAACCGCCAAAAGAGCGGTATAAATCCCGCAAATTGCTGCGATTCCAGCTGAAACCGCCAAATGAGCGGTATAAATCCCGCAGATTGTCCCAATCTGCTATTCTACCAATCCTGCTAAAAGCCCAACCCGCGCTTCTAGCAGACTCAGTCCACCCGACTGAGTCAAGTCAGACCATCATCAAACAGGCAGGGGAGTGAACTCATGAAGATCATTACGATTTTAGGCACGAGGCCTGAAATCATCCGCCTCAGTGTTATCATTCCGCTTCTCGACGAACATGCTGAGCGGCACATCCTGGTGCATACCGGCCAGAACTTCACCGCCAGTCTCAGCGGCATTTTCTTTGCAGAGCTGGGACTGCGGGCGCCGGATTATGTGCTGCAGGATAAGCAAGCAGGACTCGGCGGCCAGCTTGCCGCCATGTTCGGAGGGCTAGAGAGCATTTTACAAAAAGAACAGCCAGACCGTGTCTTGCTTCTGGGGGATACGAATAGCGCGTTATGCGCGATTTTGGCCGAACGAATGGGTATTCCGGTGGTGCATATGGAGGCAGGCAACCGTTGCTATGACCTAAAAGTGCCCGAAGAGAAAAACCGCCGTGTCATAGATGCCGTTTCGACCATTAATATGCCATATACACAGCAGAGCAAAAGACATCTAATCAGCGAAGGCTTCCCAAGCAGACGTATTGTGTTAACAGGAAATCCGATTCATGAGGTCATGACTCATTATGAATCTAAAATCCAGGCTAGCAGCATTCTGGAGCAGCTGAATCTTACCTCAGGGCAGTATTTCCTTGTAACAGCACATCGTGCAGAGAATGTAGATGATCCAGAGTCCCTTGTACAAATTATGTCAGGTCTTAACGCAGTGGCTGAGCATTTTGGAATTCGTTTAATATGCAGCATTCATCCTCGCACTCGCTCCAAACTAACTGAGCAATTTTCTCTTCCAATGAACCCTCTCGTTGAATTTCATGAGCCCTTCGGATTTTTTGATTTTGTTTATTTGGAACAGCACGCCTTGTGTGCCATCACCGATAGTGGGACCGTACAGGAGGAATGCTGCTTGATGAAAGTACCAACCGTTACGATTCGCAGAACAACGGAGCGTCCCGAAACGGTAGATTGCGGAAGTAACGTGGTTTCAGGTGTTGACCAGAAAAGTATTCTACGTAGCGTCAAGCTGATGGCGGCGCTCCGTCGGGATTGGGAGGCTCCGGAAGGTTACTTGACTCCGGATGTTTCGGTAAAGGTAGTTAAATTTTTGCTTGGAGGGAACCTGCATGTTCAATAATAAACGGATTGTGGTCACAGGCGGCACCGGTTCCTGGGGGCATGAGCTGATTAGGCAACTTCTGCCGCAAAATCCTAAGGAAATCATCGTATTCTCCCGCAGTGAGTCCGCTCAGGTGGCGATGAGCCGGGAGTTCGAGGATCAACGACTCAGCTTTATCATTGGCGATATCCGTGACAAGGATGCGCTGATCGCCGCGTGCCGTGGCGTTGATTATATCTTCCATTTGGCGGCGCTCAAACATGTTCCGGTCTGTGAGGATCAGCCGTATGAAGCGCTCAAAACCAATGTTGTAGGCACTCAGAATGTAATCGAAGCAGCCATTGTGAATGGCGTTGAGAAAGCCATTTACATTTCTACGGATAAGGCTGCAAACCCGTCGAACTTCTATGGAATGACCAAAGCGATTGGGGAAAAATTGTTCGTCTATGCCAATCTAATTGGCTCAAACACCCGTTTTGTAACCGTACGTGGAGGTAATGTGCTCGGAACGAACGGCAGCGTAGTACATTTGTTCATGAAGCAGATCAAGGACAAGGGACAGGTACGTATTACCGATATGAAAATGACCCGCTTCTTTTTCACACTACGCGATGCAATTACGTTGTTGTTTAAAGCTTCTGAGGTTAGCTTAGGTGGAGAAATCTTTGTCATGACGATGCCTACTTGCCGGATTATCGACCTGGCTGAGGTGTTAATCGAGGCCTCTGGAGAGCCGAATGTAAGTATTATCGAGACCGGAATTCGTCCGGGGGAGAAAATACACGAGATTCTAATGAGCGATTTCGAAAGCTTAACAACCGTTGTCTACGATGAACAGTATCTAGTGATTCTCCCTACGCTGAACATGCCAGAGTTAAAGGCACATTATAGCGCTTATCCTCATGTCTCTTTTAATAGTTTCAGCTCCGAGACGAATCTAATGGATCAGGAAGAGATCAAAAGCATCTTGATTCGAGGAGGTTTCCTGCAATGAAGCTGCTTATCCTTGGTGGAAACGGTATGGCGGGGCATATGCTGGCGGATTATTTTCGCCGCCAGGGCAAGCATCACGTCTTCCATACAACCCGGGATAAGAGCGATCTTGGCGGGCTGTATGTAGATGCGAACGATATAGCCGGAGTAGAAAAGCTGGTCGATATCGTCTCCCCTCATTGCATCATTAATGCGATGGGGGTACTCAATCAATTCGCAGAACGTGACAAAATAGGGGCTTACCACGTGAATGGCTTTCTTCCTCACCACTTGTGGCGGATGGCGGAAGCTGTTCATGCAAGACTTATTCATATCAGTACCGACTGCGTGTTTGAAGGAACACGCGGGGGGTACACAGAAGAGGATGTTCCTGATGGAACCTCTGCCTATGCGATTTCGAAAAGTCTTGGCGAGGTGCGGCAACCTGGGCATCTTACGATCCGGACTTCGATTATTGGTCCGGAAATCCGCCCAGACGGCATTGGTTTGATGGATTGGTTTCTGGCACAGCGTGGTCAAGTGTCAGGATACCGCCGGGTGATGTGGAACGGAGTCACTACACTCCAATTAGCTAAGGCAATGGATACGCTGCTGGATTCCACGGTATCGGGGCTGATCCATTTAGCGCATCCGAAGCCGGTAAGTAAGTATGAGCTGCTTCAGCATATTCAGGCTGCTTTTCATAAAGAGGATGTGGAAATCATCCCTGAGGATGAACATGTTCAAGATCGAACATTAGTGAATACAAGAACGGATGTTAATTTGCCGTTGCCTTCGTACCCATTGATGCTGCAAGAACTGGCTGACTGGATGAAACAGTCAGAGATGTCCCCATGAAAGGTCAAAAACTACTGATTACCGGGGCCGCCGGATTCACCGGTCGACATGCCGTTCATTTGTTCTTGGCAGGAGGCGCTGAGGTTACTGCTGTGGTGCGTCCGCCATCCACAGCGGGTGCCCTGGCTTCCGCTTTATTTCCAGAAGGAGTGAAGGTTTATTACTGTGATTTAAGCAATCGGAAGGCCGTAGCTGAGATGATTAAGGAAACTACACCGGAGGCTGTCCTTCATTTGGCAGGAAACAACTCGGTGCCCGAGTCTTGGCGTAACCCTTTGCTCTTTATGGAGACGAATGTGATGGCAACGTTATATTTGTTAGAAGCCATGCGAAGTCTACCTACCAGTCGAATTCTTGTAGCAGGCTCGCGACTTAAATTCAAACCGGGTGTGGTGGCAGGACCCCCACACCCATATAGCCTCAGCAAAACAATAGAAGAGCTGGTGTCTCTGGCTTGGGGGACGCTGTTTAAACAGCCCGTTCTGCTGGCTGAGCCCTGCAACCTAATCGGTCCCGGTCCTTCTACTGGTTTCTGCTCTTTATTGGCACAGCATATTGTTCGTAGTGAAGTACATGCGGGCGAAGAAATCCCTCCCTTTAAACTATCATCTCGCTATGCATTACGTGATTTTTTGGATGTACGCGATGCTGTAAGAGCTTATGACTTTATATTGCGCGAAGGTACTAATGGAACCATTTATCAAATCGACTCAGGGACACAACGGCAACTTGGGGATATTGCGGAGCAACTGATAAGCCGCTCCAGTGCTTCAATTCCGATGGACTGGGGACCAGCACAAGCTGCTCTCTCTATTCCGGTTAACGGAGTGGCGGGGGATAAACTAATAACTTCAGATGCCTCTGCAACACCTGAAGACAATGTATCTTCACTGGGCTGGAAGCCGGGAATTGAGTTTAGTCAGTCCTTAACAGATATTTTGGACTATTGCCGCGTGAACTGGGAAGGACGGATGTTATGAGACCGAAAGTGTCGGTAGTGATTCCTTTTTATAACTGCCCTTATATAGAGCATGCCTTGCAAAGTGTGCTTTCACAGTCTTGGGAGCCATACGAGATCATCGTCGTCGATGACGGCTCGACTGTTCATACAGATTTGATTAGACCGTATTTTCCGCGAATTCATTATTTAGGGAAAAGTAACGGAGGGACTGCCTCCGCACTGAATCACGGTATCTTGCATGCAAGCGGAGACTATGTGGCCTGGCTCAGCTCAGATGACTTATTCTACCGAGACAAAATCAATAATCAGGTGCTGTTCATGGAGCAGAACAACCTTTTCATCTCTTATACCAACTTCAATTTTATTAACGCTCAATCTCAACTAGTTCAGATGAACGCATCGCTATTGTTTCCTAGTCACCTCGATTATTTACGTTGTTTTTTACAGGGGAACCCTATTAATGGCTGCACGGTGATGTTCAAACGAGAGGTATTTGGAGCGATTGGGCTTTTTGATGAATCACTTCCCTATACACATGACTATGATTTATGGTACCGCGCGATTCTGAACGGGTATGCACCTGTGATGCTGAATCAGTCACTCACCGCTTACCGTAATCATGAAGGGATGGGGACGCTTAAGTATTACGATGTCATTATGGCAGAGGCAGCTGCAACCAACGCTCGCTACAAGGGTCCGCTCCAACACTTGATCTCTTCGATGGGGGGGTAAGAAGGTTATGTACCGGGAAATTGAAGTGAATGACTTTCTACCAATCTTATTGGAGCAGTTGAAATTCTGTGAAAGTATACTGGATATCGGCAGTGGCACCGGTACCCTGCTTGAACGGTATGAAGCCGCAGTTGTCCTAGGACTAGAAATTCACAGACCTTACCTACTGCATCGTGAATATAAATCACCTCACATTATTCCAGTGCATGGTGATGCTAGTCATATGGATAAATTATTTCTTCCTAAGACGTTCTCGGCAGTCACTTTTATCGATTCCATAGAACACTTTGAAAGGAAGGAAGGACAGAGATTACTCGGGATGGCCGAGAGAATCGCCTATAATCGTGTAGTCGTGTTTACACCTCGGGGTTTTTTTCCGCAGGAGGGAACGGACCATTATCACTTGCAAGGAGAACATTATCAAAAGCATCGGAGCGGATGGGAGCCCGAGGACTTTATGGAGCTGGGATATGCTGTAACTGTACTTAAAGGCTTTCATCATGCTCAAAATCCATCGTTTCGTGAGGCGTATGGTGAAGGCCATGCTCCGGTAGATGCCTTATTGGCTTGCAAAACAGTATAAGGAGCGAGCTTCAGGTGAAGGAGGTGAGCGCATGAGTGAAGAACCTAAAGTGTCGGTGATCATTCCTTTTTATAACTGTCCATATGTGGATCTCGCCATCCAAAGCGTCTTGGAACAAAGTTATTCGAACATAGAGATCATTGTAATCGATGATGGATCTACTCTTTGGATGGAGAAGCTTGAGCCCTTCAAGGATAAGATTATTTATATACGAAAAAGCAATGGAGGAACCGCCTCCGCGCTAAACAAAGGTATAGGAGTGGCTACCGGAACTTATTTTGCCTGGCTAAGTGCTGACGATTTATTTCATCCGAAAAAAATTAATCGCCAGATGCAAATGCTCAAGAGCACAGATACTTTGTTTAATTATACAGCCTATTATTATGTAAACGAGCAGGGTGGGCGGATTTCAGAGACGATAAGTATGATTTTTGACAGCAGGACACAGTTTATTGAGACCATGATGTTAGGCTGTCCGGTGAATGGAAGTACGGTTCTTCTCCATATGGATATCTTCCGCACAGTAGGAAAATTTAATGAGAAATTGTTGTATACACAAGATTATGATCTATGGCTGCGTATTTTGCCGTATTATACATGGTCTTATATAGAGGAACCGCTGCTTGATTACCGAGTTCATAACGAAATGGGCTCAGTGATTCACAAAGAGGAGCAGAAAAAGGAGATTGAGCAGGTACAAGCAAGACATCGCCGGGTTCTATCACGCTTGTTGCAAAAGGAGAGAGGGAAATGAAATTAATATTTCCTGTTCTAACTCTAACTAGGGGCGGGGCGCAGCGTATGCTCACGGAGCTGGCTAATCGTCTGACAGAAATGGGTCATGAAGTGACGATCCTCTTACCCAGTGATGGTGTCGTAGAATACGAGATGAAATGTAAACTGATCTATGCACAAGAAGGAGAACTGGCAGCAAGCGATTTTCCTGCAGGAGATGTGATTATCTCCAACTTCTATACCACAGTCGAAGTATCACAGCGGGCAAGTGAAGAGGGGAAAGGCATTCATGTTCGATTGGCGCTTTGTTATGAGCCTACCTTTTTACCTGACAATAGCCGTTCTTTTTCATCGTATAATATTGCACCTAACCTACTGGTTCTATCACACTGGCAACAAGGAATTGTCCAGATGAACCATGGGATTAAAGGGAGAATCGTACCGATCGGGGTAGGTCCTGTTTTTAAAAATACGAAAATCCGTGATCGTAATAAAAGGCTGGTAATTTCCGCGATTATGCGCAAACCAGAGGGCGGATTCTCAGCTCACCGTGAGCAGGATTATTTACTTCAGCAATTAAACAAGGTTAAAGCCCACCATCCAGAGGTTGAAATATATTTAATTTCTCCTCCCGGAGAACAAGCGGAATCTGCAACGCTACAAGCCCTAGTGAACGACGAACGTTACCAAATAAGAACTCCAGCGAATGATACAGAACTTTGTTTCCACTATAGTGAGAGCGACATTTTTGTAAGTTCGAGTACGTATGATACAGGTTCGTTACCAGGGATTGAGGCTATGCGTTGTGGTGCAGCGCTCGTTACGGTTTACGCCGGTGGGAATAAGGAATATTGTACACATGGTCATAACTGTTTAATGTCCTACCGGTTTGAGAATCGGCTTGCAGATGACATTATAACCTTAATCAGAGACCCGTCTTTACGCCGTCGATTGGCTCGTAAGGGTGAAGAGGTTTCACAGGATTTCACTTGGGAAAAAAGTACTCGAATATTTCAAAATATGTTATTTGAGATTGTATCAAGAAATCCATCTTAGTATGTCCCAAAATTATAAAAGAACCTTCAAATCCACAAAAAAAGTGGTTTGAAGGTTCTTTTGCAGTTAGAAAATGGCAAAGGAGTTCATCATTTCACGAAAAGACTGCGCATATTTTTCCGTACCGTAACGTGAAACCATATAATTTCTTCCTTGCTGGCGGAGTGCATTTCGCATTGGCATATTGTTCATTAGCTCTAGCCCTTCATTGACGGCCGTTTGGATGTTGCCAAGAGGATAAAATTTACCTGAAATATTATGCACAATAAAAGATCTAACGCCGTCGGAATCCGTGCTAAGTACGGGACAAGTGCAGCAAATGGCTTCCGCAACGGCATATCCAAATCCCTCTGTAACCGAGGTGGATAACAGAAACCCACCAGAATTGGCTATCGAGGAATAATAAATCGGCATCACATGATTTGGAATATTGGTAAAGGTACTCAGACGGTCATTTAGACCTAAGGTTTGCAATTCTTCTTGGAAGAGCCGCTTTTGATCCTCTGTGGCTAGTTCAGGATCATGAAACATCCATAAATGAAGGTTTGGTTTGTGAAGGCGAATTTGATGGGCAATTCTCAAATATTCGCGCCAATTTTTGTTGCTTTCCAGACGCCCGACCCAAGCGATGACCGGATCAGCGGGAGGCTCAGCAGGGATGTGCTGGAAGGACTGAACATCAACAATGTTGGGAATGACATACCGATGTAGCCATGGACAGATTTCAATAAACAGCTCCAGTAAATGATCCGTTGGTGGGATTAAGACAGCATTACAGTAGGAGCGGAAATAAGGAATAGCGTCTTTAATTAGATCTTCCGCATGACTCCGTTTTCCAAGTCCTTGAGATTCGTATATCAAAATACCGCCATAACCGAGCTCACGCAGACGCTTAAGCAATAAATAATCGGATGTAACAATAATGGCATCATAGTTATGTGTCTCAAGTACTTCTTTAATCTCCTCATCTATAGAGGAAATGAAGACCGGAAAGTTAGCCTTATTCTGGCTTCCTGAACCAGGCATTAGATATAAAACATGACATTCGATCCCATTACGCTGGAGACTCTCGCACCGCAGTTTATTTAAAGTCTCCACCCCGCCACTCGGTATATAAAACGTGAATAAAACTTTCATGCACGTGCCTCCTGACTTTTGCGGAGCAATACCGACTCGTTGAAATACAGCTTACTGTTTATAAGATACGCCGATGTGCATTCGCAGGTGACGGTAAACAGACATAGTTCCAAATCCTTTCAGGATAGCTTGTTCTTCGGAAGGTCATGCTAACGACTGTTACGCTGCACACATACAACAATAGAGATGGAGGATGAATTCATGATGCGATCCAAGATCAGCATGTCAGTCTCAGCCGCATTACTTCTAGGCTTGGTGAGTATTACAGGGTGTGGGACGAACACGGCAGGAAAGACTAATGTGCAAACTAATAGTGTCCGGGGGGTAAATGACGGACGTATCGGTGTAAACTCCGTGCGCGGAGGAACAATGGGTACGCATAATATTACAAAAATGGAGGTCAGTCAGGAGCTTGCTGATCGTATTGCTGCTATGCCTGAAGTTCGCACTGCGAACGTAATGCTGGCAGGTAAAAATGCGTATGTCGCTGTAACGTTACATGATACAACTACTGGTCTTCGAGCCAAAGGTACTACATCTTATCGAGCCAAATCGTCTACAGTTCCTCACAATTATGGACCGACTGGAGTAATGTCGGGTACAGGAAGAGTGAAAATAGGACGCGATGGAATGAATGATACAGGGGCCGTAACGAATGGAACGAACGGAACCTTAAGAGGCACTATGAATACAGTTCCTGGTACAACAAGCACTGGACCTGCAACACTTGGCATGGGTACTCACAGAAATGGAACAACCGGAATGGGAAGTTTGGGAACAGGTACTGGAACGACTGGGACAAGAACCCATACTTATAATAATGGACCTCTGCTGAATAGCAACGGTTCGAAACGTGATGTCAATATGGGGATGGGTATTGGTAACGGAATGGGCCTGGGAACCAGAAATGCAACCGGAACCGGGACAGGAATGACAGATGGTTTAGGGACTGGAATGGGTATTCGCAGTACCACTCCAAACTACACCAATAGTACGCATGGTACGAATTACAGAAGTAATTCGACTCACATGAACAGTACTCATTCGACTCACATGAACAATACAAATAACACTATGAATATGAAAGAAACAGATACAGTAACTAAAGAAATTAAAGCGAAAATCGCTGCTGAAGTTAAAAAACATGATGCAACGATTAAGGATGTATATGTATCAGCAAACCCAGACTTTGTTGAGCGTGTTAACGTTTATGCAGAAGAGGCCCGTGCGGGTCATCCAATCAAGGGTTTTGTGGATGAATTCCGAACGATGGTTGAACGAATTTTCCCAACACGTAATTATTAATCAATAGTTCGATTTTATAAACCAAAAAAAAGCAACAGTCCTCACCTTTGTGGCGAGAATTGTTGCTTTTTTATTATATAACCACCTTATTAAATGGTAATTGGGCGACCGCCAATCCATACGCCTTGCAAATTCAATTCAGCGTCAAGACGCAGGATATCACCACGTTTTCCGGCTTCCAAGGTACCGATGGAACGCTCCATTCCAATGGATATCGCCGGAGTAAGGCTTGCAGCACGTGAGGCTTCTTCTAAGGTGAGCCCTACTTCTTGTACGAGATAACGGAAGCCACGAATCATGGTAAGTGTACTACCCGCCAAAGCGGCAGGGTTATCTTTAAGTGTGGCGATGCCATCTTGAACCAGCACAGGTAAATCACCGATTGTATATTCGCCATCACTAAGACCAGTTGCAGACATGGCATCTGTAATTAATAACAAATTGTTATCTTTTTTTAGATTAGCCACTAGAGAAATCGCTGCAGGATGAACATGTATGCCATCGGCGATGATCTCCGCACGTATGCGTTTATCGAACAGTACAGCACCAGCAGTTCCAGGCTTGCGGTGATGTAATGGTGTCATTGCATTAAACATATGCACGGCTTGATTTAATCCGGCATCTGCCGCGGCAATAACCTCTTCAAAGGAAGCATCGGTGTGACCGAGAGCAGCGGTAATACCATGCTTACGTAGCCAGAGGATAGCTTCTAGTGCACCTTCGCGTTCCGGAGCCAATGTGACTTGCCGGATCATGCCCGGATAATCATTCTCCCATTGTTCCAGCCACTCAATATTGGCAAGAACAATATGCTCAGGATTCTGAGCGCCGGACCATTTCGGGCTGATGAACGGTCCTTCCAAATGCATGCCCGCGATTTGTGTGTATGGCATCTCAGTGGCGCGATATGCGTTTATTTCAGCAAATACTTGGTCAATGGCTGGCTTAGAGGCAGTCATAGTCGTAGCCAGCATGGTAGTTGTGCCTTGGGAACTGTGAAATTTAGTGATGGTATTTAATGATTCAGCATCACTATACATAAAGTCGTGGCCAGCTCCACCATGTACATGCACATCTACAAATCCAGGGATGAGCAGGTCTTCCGAAGCTTGACCATCAGCTGGCCAGTGCGCGTAAGCCTCTGGAAGCCATGCTGCCTCGCCGGCATAATGAATTTGCTCACCTGATACGGCAATCACGCCATGCTCAATTAATCCTTGGGGAGTCAGAACCTTACCAAACAGTAATTTTCCTGGTTCTTTATTTATTTCAGCCATTTTCCTGCTCCTTCATCTACAAGGACGATTACATTCGGATGGCTCTGCAGTAAAGATGCAGGGCATTGGGTAGTAATCGGACCTTCAACGGCATTCCGGATGGCTTCAGCTTTGCCAGCACCGCGTACTAACAATAGAATCTGGCGAGCTTTGAGAATGCCTCCGATGCCCATGGTTATTGCTTGCCGAGGTACATCGTCCAAAGAGTCGAAGAATCTGGCATTTGCTTCCCGTGTGTCTTCAAGCAAATCAACGACATGGGTTTTGCTGCTCAGATTGGTATCTGGTTCATTGAAACCGATATGACCGTTGCTTCCAATCCCGAGGATCTGCAAGTCAACCGGTCCGTTCTCTTCCAGCATTTTGTCGTATGCGAGGCACTCCGCTTCCATATCTGCTGCATTGCCGTTAGGGATATGTGTCTGTCCTGGATCAATATCAATATGATTGAATAATTGCTCGTTCATGAAACTGCGATAGCTCTGCGGGTGATCAACAGGCAATCCGATATACTCATCCAAATTGAAGGAAGTGGCTTTCGCGAAGCTTACAAGTCCTTTTTGGTGCATTTCGACCAATTTGGCATAAACACCAACTGGGGAACTTCCGGTCGCTAGACCGAGCACCGCTTTTGGATTGCTTTGAAGCAGGCTGGCGATAAGATTCGCACCCGTTTGTACAAAATCTTCATCACTATTGAACTTAAGAATATTCATTAAGATTGACCTCCTCGTTTGTTTCGGTAATGTTGGACATTCAAATAAGATTGCTCCAGTCTAGGAATAAAATCCCCAAAACGGGTGCTGACCATTCCAGTAAACAAAATATCAATGATGTGTAGCTGGGCAATACGTGAAGCCATATCTCCTCGGCGCATTCCTTTTTCCAGAGAAGAGGAGAAGAGTGGAATATCAGCCAGAGTTGCCAAGGTGCTGCTGCCGTAAGAGGTTAGAGCGATGGTGCTTGCTCCGCTGGCTTTGGCACAAGTTAAAGCATCAATGGTCTCTGGGGTTTCTCCGGAATACGATACTGCGAATACGACATCGCCTTCAGATAGCGAAGAGGCAGATGTAATCTGCATATGGGAATCAGCGAAAGCGGTGCAATTCACGCCAATGCGGATCAGCTTCTGATAGAAATCTTGTGCGACAATGGAGGAAGTCGCCATCCCGTAAAGATCCACTCGCCGTGCTTGGCACAATAAATTAACGGCTGCTTGTAATCGTTCCAGATCTAGGAGTGAAGTAGTATCCCGGATGGATGTCAGGTGGTTCGTTTGCATCGCTTCCACAATTACGGAAAGCGGGTTACCTGCAACGATATCCTGATAAGAAGAACCGCCATCCTGAGGCGCTGCATCGCTATGAGCAATTTCAGCCGCCAGCTTTACTTTGAAATCTGGGAAGCCTTTAAAATGTAGAACCTTACAAAAACGTGTGATAGTAGCAGGACTAATACCGCATTGCTCCGCGAGTTCTGTGATGCCCATATGAACGATTTCACCTGGTGATGACAGGATCCGTTCCGCCAGCTTGCGCTCCATTTGAGACAGCTTGGACTTTTCATGCTCAAGTGCATATAAAATTGGGGACATCAATCCACCTCGACTTCTAATGTAACTTTTTAAAATTATTTTTAAAATTACTTCTTCAAATAAGAAAATTATTTTCATACTCAGAATAAAACAAAATCTATCCGGATGCAAGGGGTAAAAATGAATACAATAAGGATAATATGCGAGAATTATTAGTCTCTCTTCTATTTAAATAAAAACGGCCCACTCACAGAAGACAGCGAGGTGGACCGTTTTTGAACAATACCTGAAACGTGCTATACCGTAGAACGTTCAATAATGCGATACTCAAGCTTACGGTGTACAGGATGACTATCATTATTTTGGATCTGATCATAAATGATCCGAAAAGCTGTAACGCCCATTTCGGGTAACTGGTTATCTATGGTGGTTAGACCTAAAAGTCGTCCGATCGGCTGGTCGTCAAATCCGATGACGGCCAGATCCTCAGGAATACGGATACCGTTCTTCCACGCTTCGATGATTAGACCGGCTGCCACATGATCGCCTGAAATAATTAGGGCATTAGGCCGGTTCTTCATTTTCAGCAGTTGGTGCAGTACACGTCCACCGTCCTCTTCATTCATACAGTTATACATCATCCATTCTTCCTGAAAAGGCTGGCCTGTAGCGGCTAGAAAGTCACTAAAGGCAATTTGCCGGATAGAACTACTGCTGCCATGTTGTCTGCCTTCACAGTAACCTATCTGTTCATACCCCTTATCATGCAAGTACTGCAGGCCGGAGCGAAAAGCGGAATAATGTTCGATATACACAGAAGAGAAGCGGCGTTCACCTCTATCTTGGCAGATGACTATCGGGCCATATGCTGTATATTCATCAATGACTTCTGAGCTCATTCTCGTAGATACAATTACCACGCCGTCAATTTCTTTGTTGCGCAGCATCTCCAGTACCTTGAGTTCTTCTTCATGGCGGTAATCGGTCTGGCACAGAATCAAGCGGTATTGCGCTAGCAACGCTTCTTGGGCTAAGCCTTCAATAATTACAGAAAAATAAAAAATGTTGATATTAGGGATAATAACGGCAATGGCGTGGGTACGGCCGGTAATTAGATGCACGGCATTCATATTACGCGTGTAGTTTAACTTTTCAATCGTATTTAAAACAGCGGTTCGTTTGGTTTCACTTACATAAGGATGATTATTGAGTACTCGCGAGACCGTTGTCACGGAAACACCAGCCATACGGGCGATTTCTTTTATATTAGCCATTCGAGAACAACAGCCTCCCTTTGGTGTTTGTGTGTAGTGTCTAGTCTTTTTATTCTATCATATCGTCCGTAAATTACTTTGCAAATAAAAAGCTTGCTATGGAATCCATTTCATAAATTAGACTGTAGTTGCAAGGGATTACCGGACTAAACCGGCGTAACCTAACGGGCGTGACGGACCGGTACATCTAGTTTCATTTTTAATGTAAAGGTCCTAGGATCGGCTTCATTTAAAATCTACAAAAAACGGTTGTCATCGTTAAAAGATGACAACCGTTTTTTTCTTTGTAGCTATACAGTTTGTGACGCTTTTGGTGCTCTATTGCGTAGCATCTCCCACACAATAAACGCAAGGACAAGCATCTGAGGCACTAAAGTTTCCCAAGTTGGATACATCCCGAGCCAGCTAATAGAAGGTAATCCATCCTGTACATGTGCGGGTAGTTTCCCTGCGACTTGAAGGGAGTGAATGCTCTCTCCAAGAAAGCGAAATACTAAATAGTAAATAAGAAGTGTAGCTGTACGGAAGAAGGCGGCAATCGGCAATTTCGCACTTAAGGCAATAATTGCGTAACCTACAATTGCTAGAATGACTAGAGCACTACCGATCCCTAGCAGCAATTGAGACACTTTAATGGAAGGGGCCATCCCTACATAAAAAATGGTGGTTTCTGCTCCTTCACGTAAAATCGCAAGCGCTGCTACGGAGGATAAAGACCAGAGATTGCCCTTGGCTAATGCTCCATCCACTTGCCGTCCAACATAGTTGTTCCAATTTGCGGTATTTGATTTACTATGCAGCCAGCGTCCAATGGTAAGCATCATAATGACGGCTACAAGACCTGTGATGCCTTCTATCATCTCGCGTGCTCCACCAGATGCCGCGCGGGAAATGGTATAGGTGAGTAGAACGGCTAATCCGATACTCGCTACAAGTCCTACAGCTGCGCCAGACCAAATCCATTTCTGTGCTTTTGTGTTCCCATCACGTTTCAGGTAGGCAAGAAGGGCAGACAATACGAGAATCGCCTCCAGTCCTTCACGCAGAAGAATTAGCGCAGCATCCCAAGCATTATAGGTTGTCTCACCAGCCAAAGGAGTCAGCTCAGTGACCATATTATCCATGATCTTTAAGGCTTGATCTAGCTTAGGTGGATTAGAGAGCAGATAGCCAGTGACTGCTGCACTTTCGTTCTCAATATTGGTATATACCGCTGGAGATGCGATCTGTACTTGTCCTTCAGCAGAGGGCCAATCTACGATGAATTGCTCCATGATATTAGCTGCTTCTGCGCTGTTGCCTGCTTTGGCGGTGGAAGAAGCTTTGTTGAGATGGCTGATCAGTCCTTCAATAGATGCTGGTTTACCGGAAGTATCCCCAGCATCTATTGCTTTGCCTTCACTGTAATCAGCAAGCAGCTGATATAAGGCTTCTGCTTCTGATTTCGCCGACTCCTCGCGGAGCGGTTCTGCCTGCAGCGCGATGCGCAACAGGCTGATCTTCGTCTCCAGCAAGCTGTAGACGGCGGAATTGTCGGCCCGGATGTTGCGCTCTGCCGGCTTCCATCCGCTGACGATGTCGCGGTACGCTGCCGCTGCCGCGCTCCAGTCGGCGCTGCGCACCGCATCCCGCGTGCGCTCCGCCGCGGGCAACAGCTTCGCCGCCGTCTCGCGACCGGCGGATCCAGTGTCACCGCCGTCCGTGCCGGAGGCGGCGGTGACATACGCGTCCACGCTTCTTGCGAGCGTGGACAGTGCCGTTTTGGCGGGCGCACCATCGCCCGCCGCAAGGGCCGCCGCCGCGTCTGCAAGCGCGGCGTCAACGGCGGCAGCAGGACCGGCAAGTGCCGGGTCCGGCGTGTTCTCGTTCGCGGTGCGCCATAGCGCAGCGAACGCTTCTACATCGGCGGCGGCCGCGTCCCAGCGGCTCTGGCCGGCTTCGACGAGCGCGCTGCCGACAGACGGCAGCAGTTCGTCGACCGAGCCATCACCCTTCGCCCCCGCCGGGTTAGAAAGCATCAGTATACATATGATGCTAAACAGAATCATTACGGCTGCCTTCGATAGCAGCCGTTTATTAAGAGAGTACATCGGGATAATCCCCTTTCAATAATGGACAGGAACATTCGATTGGAAAATTAGGCCTGGCTTAGCCTAAAAGTGCTTCCCCGATGTAGCCGCCTTGGCGAATACCTGGGAAGCAGGCAAATACCGCACTGCCTGTATGCGTCATATATTCGTTTAGCCGATCACTTTTCGAGAGGCGCTGCTGGATCGCAACAAATTGCTTCATTAAATCCCGTTGAAAGCTGATGAATAATAATCCTGCATCGAGTTGACCTGTTGCGATATCTAATCCGCTGGAAATGGAGTAGGAGCGGCGCAGCATTTTGACTGTGCCGTCACCATGCGCTAAGGCTGAATGTGAATCCGGCGGAATGACGGGCTTCCCGGAAGCATCAGCCGCTTTAAGATTCAGATCATCGAATTCATCCTTTGCACCGATAGGTGCTCCGCTATGACGATAACGGCCGAAGGTGGCTTCTTGATCGCTCAGAGAGGAACGGTCCCAGACCTCAATTCGGAAACGTACACGGCGAACTGCCATATAAGTGCCGCCGCTCATCCATGAAGGACCGTCACTGCTGCTGTTCCAGACCACTTCGTTCATTTCTGCTTCGTTCGTAGTATCTGGATTTCCTGTGCCGTCTTTAAAACCTAGAAGATTACGTGGCGTCGCTCCCTTAGGATCTGCTGTTCCTGTGCGCTGGAAGCCTTCCTGTGTCCAGCGGAGTACGGCTGTGCCACGGGCGATACGTGCCAGATTTCGGATGGCATGGAAGGCCACCTGCAGATCATCAGCACATGCTTGGACACAAATATCTCCACCACACCACTTAGGATCCAGGTTGTCTCCCGTAAATGCTGGAAGGTCGGCTAATAGGGTTGGACGCTTGGAAGATAAACCGAATCTGTTGTCAAAAAAAGAAGGACCGACACCAAAGGTAAGCGTACAACGTGAAGGGTTTAAACCATCCACTTCACCTGTATCGGAGGGTGGGAGATTAGGGTTGTCATTGACGTCGCCAATGAGGCTGCCAGTAGTAAGAGAAGCTGCGGCAGTTGTCCATGCTTGCATTAGCTTTTTTACATCGGATAGCTTCGTTGTGGTCAGATCAAAGGATGCAAAGTAAATAAAATTTTGCGCAGGGGTTAGAATGCCGGCCTGATGACTCCCGTAAAAAGGAATGGAATCAGCATCGGAGGCTACTGTTGGCTCAGCTACGGCATTGCGCGCAGCCATAATTCCACCAACACCTCCACCACCTAATAATAGACCAAGGCTAGTGGCGCCAGTAAGCCGCAGCATATCGCGGCGGCTTAGTTTTTTATCTAATATAAGATTGCTCTTGGTTTCTCCATTGAGAGGGGCACCCTCTGCATTCACTGGTACTCCCGTAGATCTATTTTGCTTATTCATGATGATCACACTCCTAGAATAGTTCCCATGTTGGACAATGGCTCAGCCAAGGCATCCAAATTCTGACTCAACTTACGCACATCTTCTTCCTTCAGCTCTTCATAGGAAACATATCCATCTCCAGATTTGAAAGGAGCAAGCTCAGCTTGCAAGGCTGCAAACCGTTCACCAATCGTTTTTTCCAGCTCAGCATCTTTTTTCGCCAGTTCTGGCTTTAACAGCTCGTATATCTTTTGGGCACCTTCAACATTAGCGACGAAATCGTACAGATCTGTGTGGGAGTAACGTTCTTCCTCACCTGTTACTTTAGAAGAAGAAACCTCATTAAGCAGTTCTACAGCACCAGTAACGAGCAGATTGGCATCGATCTCTACGGTCTCTACTTTCGCACGTAGAAGCTGGGCATCTTTCAATAATTGGTCAGCAACTTCGGTCATATCTTTGGTAGTGTTATCCTGCCAGAGTGCCTTTTCAAGCTTATGGAAGCCGCGCCATTCAGCAGCATCTACGTCATTCTCACGGGCATCAATATTCGGATCCAAATCACCAAGTGCTTCTGCAATCGGCTCAATTCGCTCGTAATACATGCGGGCTGGTGCATAAAGTGCCTTTGCATCCTCAATCTTTGCTTCTTTAACTGCATTCGTGAAATTTTCCGTTTGCTTTACAAATTCATCACATTGCTCGATGACATATGTACGATATTGTTCAACCGCTGATGTGAAGTCGGCAGTAGTTGCTGTAGTAGTATCAGATGTATTTGTTGCCTTGGTACTGTTAGCAGCATTTGCAGAGTTATTATTGCTAGTATTGCTATTACTGTTATTGTTGTTACTGGCACACCCGGTAAATAGTATGGAGGCTGCAAGTAGACCTGCAGGCACGGCATATGTGAATTTCATTGAATGAAGCACCCCTTTTTTTATATGTGAATGATAATCGTTATCATTTATGCTGGACTTATCATAAGTCCGTATACATTTACTGTCAATATAAAATTGTGATGTATTTCATAGTTATATTTTGCAAGATAAAAAAACTCCCGGGACTGGGAGTTGAGTTTGTAGAAATATATCTAATTTTGGGGTCCGAAACTCTGCTTAAAATGCGAAAAATTTACTGATAACGTCATCTGGGACCGTAACCCTCTTAAGGAGATGATGAATACACTGTTGAAGCGAGCAGTCAACGACCAACAACACAAAACAGCGATTCTCCAATAATGGATGAATCGCTGCTATGTGCTGCATACAGTTTTTATAATTAACCGGGCTGTCTCATTTATAGGAAAAAGCTACTTATTCGACAGCCTCATTCTGTGTCGTCTTTATTTTATTGTTCATTATGGGATTCATGTTCCGTAGTGGGATGATTTTTGAATACTTCTGCGGCTTCCTCAGCAGAAAATTCCGGTTCGAATTTACCAACTAGTGGCAATTTGTTTAATTTCGTAGTTTGTACCTCTGCCTTAGTAGGTTGATTATTTTTCGAGTTGCTCATACTTACACCTCCTTTTAATAAGAAACAACAAGTTGTAGTTTGCCCTGTAAGGAGATGATTCTATCCAAGAGATTTCAAGTTTTGCGGGTGAATGTCCTCACTAAAGCGGTGTAATAAGCTTCGGATGGTTAAGCCCATTTTGTAGTTATGACAGCACCATTAACTTCATCAATACATAATATGTTTTGACTGTATCCCTTTACCTTGTTATACCAAACAAACCCAGGGCAAGGAGGGGTGACACCATTGAAGGGTATAACACCTTTATTTAAAGTACTTGATATATAAGGGTTTTTATTGAATTTAAATTGCTTTTTTTACGATTTGGTGTTAATTTGGTGTTAATGAGATTGTAAATGATCGGAGGTTGCTCAATGGGAGCGTATAAAGATAAGAACGTTAAAAATAATCCTTGGTACTACTCATTTTATACGGGAACCATTACTAATGGTGTGAGGGACCGCGCGAAAGCACGGGGGTTTAGGACTAAGAAGCTAGCAGAGGCTGCAGAAGCAAAACATAAAACTCAGCTGATGAATGGTGATTATGTTGAACCTCAAAAAGCTATTTTTGGAGACTTCATTGATAACTGGTGCAGGACAAAAAGAAATATATCACCTGAGACAAGGGAGATGTATCAAAACAATATAAGACTCTACATTAAACCAGCTATAGGTGACATTCCATTATCTAAGCTTAATCCACAACATATAGATAACTTTTTAACATTCTTGGTTGAAGAAAAGGAGCTCGCTGAAGAGACTGTTAAACGGGCATTCTCCAATGTAAATACATGTCTAAATGACGCTGTGAAGAAAAAACTAATTAATGATAATCCATGTAAAGCCGTTAACAAGCCAAAGGTAAGTAAAAAAATCATTTCAGTTTGGATGCCTGAGTTTGCATTTGAATTTTTAGAGAAAACTAAAGGGCAAAGTCGTTATTGGGTTGCCACATACATGGCTATGATGACGGGAATGCGACCAGGCGAGATTTTCGGATTACGTTGGTCTGATATTGATTTCAATAATAAAACACTGACTATTGAGCAGACAGTAACCAAAAAGCGCCGTATAAAGAAAGGTGCGAAAACAGACTCAAGTGTTAGAAGTATCGCTCTTTCCGCTGGTACTATCGAGGTATTGAAAGAGCAAAGAGCGTTTATTCTTCAAGAAAGATTATTGTTGGGTTCTGAATATCAAAATAATGATCTAGTAGTGTGTACTTCTTTTGGTGGTCCTGTAACCAGTAGGAGCATTCAACGAATGTGGGATCGACAATTAAAGAAATACGAAGCACCGCATATTACCTTTTATGATCTGAGACATACGCATGTGGCTTTCTTGATCCAACAGAAGGTACACATCAAGGTTATATCTGAAAGATTAGGGCATACCTCGGTGTCGTTCACACTGGACACATATGGGCATTTGCTACCAAACATGCAGTCAGATGCAGCTGAGAGTCTAGATCAACTCCAAAGAGATGTATTAAAAACCACAAAGTAACAGCAGAGAGTAAAGAATAATAGAAGGAAAAACAAAGGATTAGGAATGAGCATTAGGTTTTAGGCGTGTTATATTAGTAGCATAGGAAATCAAGAAAGAGCAGCACCCGACACAAATCAGTACCTGTTTGACGGCGGTAGGTAGCCAAGAGCGTAAAGCCTACAGAGAGTCGCAAGGGTATCATTTGCGGGATAGCTGTTCTTTTTGTTTCCTATAGTATATGTAGTATCATTGATTTAAAAATGATATGGGAGGTTGGAGAGATGGACCTCGAAATAATACATAAGGCACAGGACCTCTTTGGTGAGAGTTACAGTATTATAGAGTATCGAGCAAAGGAGTACGCAAATGCTACCGAGAACAGAATGGTAGACGTACTCAATGTATTGATAACCATCGCACAACGCAGAGGACCGGAGTTAGTTATAAGCGAAAGCAATGTGCGAGCTTTGATAAATGAAGAGGCTTTACACCAACTTATCAAATAAATGAACTCTAAGAAGTCGCCAATAGGTGGCTTTTTTGTTATGGGGTTAGTGTAACAGTAGCACCTCGGATGTTAACGAACAAAAGGTGGAAAAGACCAATTAATGATGTGGTGGCGGAATAGGTAGACGCAAATGTAACGGTGTAGCTAATGGCTTATGTTAAAAGGGCGCTGAGGCTTCAGCAATGTCGGGCATAAAGGAGATACCGCGAAATTTACCAACCAGGGTGCAAATCCTTGCCCACCTCAAATGAGCGATATGCTGGCAACGTCGGGAGGCGTTAGGGCATACCGTTTTCTTGCTCCCAAATGTTTAGAAGATTGGCGAAAAGCATTGTCATATAACTTTAGTTAGAATTCGTAAAAGCGAAAAAATGGATTGAATAATAATATTACTTTTAATTAACAATAAACGAAGTGAAAATTAATTTTAGGGAGGAAAATCATGATTACTCACATTTATCAGAAAAGTCAGAACAGTCCACTAAACAACAGTGCAACTAATAATTTTGGGGGCATTAGCTCTGGGGGTGGGGCTCCAGAATTTTTAAGAGAGGGTGGGGTCGCTACAGAGTTTGACAAGATGAGGTTTTTGAGTAATGAGCCGGTTCTTTGGACACATCCGGGTTCCGATGATCCACAACTTCTAATCGGAAATCTTTATTATCGTCGACCAAGCCCAGCTCAAGATTGGGAGATAAATCGTGAGGCTACTGCGGCATTAGAGTATGTAGGAAAAAAAATTGTTGAAGGCTGGGCAGGTGCTCCAGGTGCAGGTAGATATGAATTTGATCATGTTGAATTGTTGAGAATTGAGAATATGTACACACAAACTAACCATAATTCATGGACTGGGGTAAGGCACTGGGAAGTAAAAGGCACTCCGATTGGAAAACTGTATTACCGAGTGGTATAGAATTGGAAAATAAAGTATGGAGTCGCTGAGAAGCGGCTCTTTCTTTTTGTATTATAAATAGCCCATAATTTAAACCCCAAAAGCTCAGAGGTGAGAGCGAACTAAGGTACATGGGTTATATTTGCAGGGAAACCCTTCCAGATGTCGAATTATGAGGTCATAGGGGGGATTTTGATGGATATTAATAATGAAAATAATCTGTTATGGAAATTAAGTGAACTTACTGATGATAAGTTTAAAAAAGTTAACCTGTCTTTAAGTTTAGTTAAAAAGCAAAAAGAATCTGATGCGTATTACCAAAGCTCAGAAACGGCGCTTGCTCCTGATGTGAAGAAGTGGTTGAAAGAATTTATTGTTGAGTCATTAGATAAATTGAAGGTGGCTAATGAAGAAGGGATAAGGAAATTTGCAGTATGTGATTATAATCATGAAATAACAAAAAATGAATCAATTGCGAAATATGATGTGTCACTTTCGCCACTCAAAGATAAAAAAAACAAACTAGTTGCCTCAATCAGAAACCCGGATCCCATGTATGTTGAGAAGGATTCACTTTTTCAGATGGTTAAAGTGGCTTATGATAATGAATTTGCGTACTTTTGTTTCTATAAAGGAATTAAAAAGAATGGTGCTCGTACAAAGCGATGGGTCTCTAAAAGTTCAAATCAGTTTGAATTTATAAATGAGACAATTATTGAACTTGGTGGAAGCATTAGCTTTATTATTATCGATAATTGTATATTCATTAGAAATGTTACTAACTTTGAATATGCATTTGATTATACAGACCATATAACTAAATTAAGAGATGAGAACTTAACTAATATAATTTCTATGCCCTTTTTTGAGGGCGAATCAGCAAACAAGGAGCTTTTTGAAACATCATGCAAAAAATATCTATTTTCTAGAGGTTTAGCACAAATAAAACCTCAAACCTTAGCTGTCTTGCAGAATAAATTTGAAGCCAGATGTGATGAACTTGCTAAAATTAAAAGAAAAGCACCCACTAATCCAGAAAAAAGGGAAGAGTATATCGAGAAATTTGGATCAGTTTGGAAACTACTTGAATATATTGATGTGGAACAATACAAAATAAAATTTAGCGAAGGAGTAAGCCCAACCCCTTTGATTCATTTCTTTGCAGATAAGATTGCTAAATCATTCCTCACAGAGGATTATAGAGTGGTCATGGCATACGATTAATTTTTTGTTGAGATTCTAAGGAAGGGGATTAAATATGTGGGGAAAAAAAGAGCAATTTATATTGTGGTTAACTGCATATTTACCTCTTTTGTTAATTATGATTTATCGATTTATAGATAGTAATAATTTTTTATCAAAGAGCAAAATTATTTATTTGATAAGTCAAAAAATCAACCAATACTTTGTTGATTTTATTGTGATAATGTTGATTATTTTATTTTCCTTAGTATTGTATAGAGTAGTTACAAAATGGTACTTTGAAGATTTAGAAAAAGACTTATTAGCTGAGACTACTGGAGATATATTCTTTGTAAGAAAATATGAGAACTTAAGTGTGAATGACTATTCATTTTTTTTAATGACCTTATTTATACCATTGATTTCAATTGATCATGCCTCCGTCATAAATTTGGTATTAACAGTATTAACGATAGGGATTGTTATTCTTATATACGTTAAGACTGATTCGATTAGTGTTTGTCCGCTTTTTTTCACTTCAGGGAAATATGTCTATATTGCTACGATATCTGAATATTCTAGAGAAATGGAGGCGTTAGATCCTTCATTAAGAAAATCTGTAATTATTATTACTCCTACCAAGGAACTTGATTTGAATAGGAAATTTCGAGTCTCCAAACTAAATGGTGATGTTTATTACTTAACTAATACCCGGTGAATTGAATGAGAAGAAATATTATGATACGCAATTAGTAATCAGGGTCGCCAATGCGGCTCTTTATGCATATTGCAGGATTTATCTTCTATACACCGAATTATGGTGGTGGGAGGTGACAAGCTAACATCATTGAACTCAGCGGTGTAGATACTTTCACTCGTGAAAATCCAGACAACCGACCAGATAGTAGACTCAGCACCCGTTACCCAAAGCGCCCTGATCGGTGCTTTTTCTATTAACCAAGAAACTGCATATGAGCGAGGTAGGAGTTACTTAAATTAAGAAAAATCGCTGATTTGGTCTAAAACGCCCGATTTTGGGATTAGGTCATTTCCTCAAATCTCAGTATAATGATCTTGTTCTTACACCGAAGTCACTAGGGAGAGAGATCTTAGTACGGAGCACAGCGTACGTATGCCCTTATCATAGATTTTTAAACCAGATCGTTAAAAAAATCACGTCGCGAAACATCCTTTCAGTTTCGGGACTAGGACAGGTGAATGCCGAAGGCAGAGGGGTGGCTATGAACCCCTTTTCTTTATGGGTGTTACGTTTTTAAACACGAAGATGTAACTATAGTGCTATAAAGTATAGGGGGATCAGATTTGACGCCTCAATTGAATAAAACGCCAAGGTCACTGCTTTTATAGAGTGGCCTTTTTGCATAAATGAACGCATGTAACGTCACTCAAACGTTACGGTAATAACACAGTAATATTACCGTAACACGACAACGATCTGACCATACTTTTACAAAGTGAAGGGGTGAATGATTTGGATAAGAATCAAAAGACTGTAGAGCTACCTAACACAAACGAGTTAACAGAAGAATTGTGTCGGCGTGAAGGTGTCGAAGAGATTGTAATCGAGGCTCATACGAAGTTTAGGATTGAGGTTGTAGGAAAGGCTCCTAGAGAATTTGAGGGCCCGGCAAGACTTCTCATCAACGCAGATTAACTAAGACAAAAATTAAGGAATTTGGAGGGACGTGGTATGAGCAAATCTAAGAGTGGTTTAACGGCAATGCAGCAATTATTCGTAAAAGAGTACCTTGTCGACCTGAACGCCACACAGGCAGCCATCAGGGCGGGATATAGCGCTAATACAGCCACAGAACAGTCTAGTAGGCTGTTAGCTAATGTTAAGGTTCAAAAGGCCGTACAGGAGGCTATGGCAAGGCGTGAGAAGAGGACGGACATCACGGCTGAACGGGTGCTGAGCGAACTGGGTAAAATCGCCTTCTCCGACTTGAACGCTTTCATTGAGGTTTCTGAAGATGGAAAGATAACCGTTAAGCCCAGCAACCAACTGGACGGTACCGTGCTTTCAGAGATCAGCGAGTCGATTACAACAAACGGCCGGACAAGGAAGGTCAAGTTGCACGACAAGATGAAAGCCTTGGAACTCATCGGCAGGCACCTTGCTATGTTCACAGACAAGCAGGAGATCAAAATCGAGAAGACGGACGACGACAAGCAGGCTGCTATCAATCAACTGAAAAAGATGCTGGAACAGTCCGAACCACCGTCAGAAGAGTAGTCTCAAAAACCAGTAGTTTCGTGACAGTTACAAACTCGAATGGAATAGCCCCTATTAGTGACACTTAAAGTATACTTAACTTATTGTGATATGACACAATTAAGGATATACTTATTGTGACACTGGTAAAGGGGAGAGCTGAACATGCTACTGGCATATGCAAGGGTGAGCCGTAAGGAACAGAATCTTGACCGCCAATTGATCAAGTTTGCTGAGCTGGGGATCGAGGAGCGTTTCACATTTACGGATAAGCAAACCGGAGCGAACTTTGAACGTGATGGTTATCAACTCATGAGGCGTACCATTCGTGAAGGTGACTTATTATATCTTGACTCTCTTGATCGCTTAGGTCGTAACTATGACGGCATCATAAGCGAATGGAAGCACCTCACACGTACAATCGGCGCTGATGTTATCGTGCTTGAGAATGAAACGCTATTTGACAGTCGTAAATTTAAAACTATGGGCGATCTCGGCAAGCTGCTTGAAGATCAGTTCCTTTCCATGCTCGCATATGTGGCAGAGCAGGAACGTAAGAAGAACAAGCAACGTCAGGCCGAGGGCATAGCAGTGGCAAAGGAAAAGGGTATCCGGTTCGGCCGCCAAAAGATTGAGATCGATGATTCGTTCATCGCTGCATATACCATTTGGAAGGCTGGGCAGTCTACGGCTGTCGCTGCTATGAAGAGTGTCGGAATGAACAGAGCTACGTGGTATCGTCGTGTGGCGGAGTACGAGGGTCGTGAGTAGGCACTGCGCGTATAAGACAATTCAATACAAGATTTAGCCAAAGCATTCCATTCAGGGGTGCTTTTTATTTTGCCTTGGAGGTGATGTACATGGAACAGTGGGAACTGGAACTGATGCAGGAGTATTTGCAAAGACACTTTCCGACAGACCAAATAAGCAATCTTCTTGACGAGGGCACTCAGCTCACAGGTAAGGACGGATTACGAAGGCAGCTCGCCGAGATCGATCAAGAGTATTTTTGCAAAGCCTACCTGCCGCATTACTTTAACCTACCGTTTTCCAAGCATCACCACGAAATGTTTATCGACCTCAAGAAGCTTATAGACAGCGGCGGCGGTACGAAGATGTGCCGAGCAGCTCCTCGAGAACATGCCAAGTCCACACAGCTAACACTCGGATTGCCGCTGTACTGTACTCTTTATGGTCTTAAGCACTTCATTGTGCTTGTTTCGGATACAGAGGATCAAGCCAGCGGGTATCTTGAAGCGATCCAAGAAGAGATGGACGAGAATGTTGCCATCATCGAGGATTTTGGTCAACTGAGGGGCGTAACTTGGAACGTAACGGAAATGGTCACTTCCAACGGAGTTTGTCTCATTGCAAAAGGTATCGGCGGGAAAATCCGCGGTCTGAAGTATAAGAACCACAGGCCTGACTTGATCGTGCTGGATGATATCGAGAACGATAAAAACGTCAAGTCTGAGGAGAACAAGCGTTGGACGTATGACGAATGGTTCATGAAGGCCGTACTTCGGGCAGGTGGTACCGGCCTTGGTGGTAAGTCCCTGACGGACATCGTCGTCATGGGTACAATCCTTGAGTCTGACTCTGTACTTAAGCGTATCATCGACAATCCCTTGTTTGATAGCAAGATTTACAAGGCGGTCATTGCATTCGCAGAGCGTGAAGACTTATGGGATGAGTGGACTAGGATAGCGCTCAACCTTGAGAACCATGACCGCATTCAGGATGCTGAGATCTTCTTTAAATCCAACGAGCAAGAGATGCTTCGAGGTTCAGAAGTGCTGTGGCCTGAGAAGCATACCTATTACAGCCTTATGGTAGCTCGCCTAGCCTCCGAGATGGCGTTTAACTCGGAGTTGCAGAATGAACCTATAGATAAAGCACAATGCCTCTTCAACGGGCTTGTAGAGCTTGAGAGCGGGCCTACTATGGAAGAGTTGCGAGAAGACTACATTATCTTTGGAGCCTGTGATCCATCGCTTGGGAAAAAAGCGAAAGGCGGAGACTATTCCGCTATCGTTGATGTTGCACGTCACAGGCACACAGGTCAACTGTGGTGTGTCTATGCCGATCTGGAAGTACGACATCCGGACAAGATCATCGACGATATATTTGGACGGGCGCTGTATTACAAAGATAACGGGATTGAGTATGAGGATTTTGTAGTCGAGACTGTTCAGTTCCAAGAGTTTTTTGCTAGTGAAGTGAAAAAGCGGTCTGCTGAAAAGGGGATCTACCTTCCTATCTCTGAGCTTAAGCAAACATCAGATAAAGTGTTACGGATTACACGTTTGCAACCGGACATCAAGAACCACTATCTTCGCTTTGCGAAGGGGTTACAGCGCGTGCTCATTGAACAATTGGAGTCATTCCCGAAGGCAAAGAAGGATGACGGACCTGATGCACTGGAGATGGCAACACATGCTGCTAAGAGTGGGCGCGTGACGGTAGACCCAGAAGTTGCTGCATTGTTTGGAAGGGGGAGGGTATATGCCTAAATGGATATGGATGGATAAAGTCTTCGGGGAAATGTCTAAGCTGCGCCAAGGGCTAAGCGGTCTATGGGGAGTGGTTACGGGTACCTTGGGAGGGACGTATACGCTTGATTCAACCCGTGTGGACTATGCCAAGGCACGAGCACTATATGACAACACTGAAGAAAGCTATAAAATCGGGGCTGGCTTTGCTAAGAAGATAGTCAACGCACCAGTTGGTTACATGGGGTTGCCTGAATTTAAGTCATCTGATGAGGACGCCCAAAAGACCTTGAACGACTTTATGAAGAAGAATGAGTCAAAAGCACAAAGAACACATCTGAACGCGATCAAGGAGGGCGATTGCTTTGTTTGGTTAACAAGAGAGGAGAAGAAATCCAAGCTCTTTCCAGAAAACGAAGTACACATTGTTTATAACATCATTCCTCCTGAGCAGGTCACTCGTATAGACCTCGATCCGCTTACTGGTGAAGTTATTCAATATGTTCTAGAATCTCAGCATTCTTGGCATGACGAATCAGGGAGCAAAAGAACATGCAAAATCCGCCAGAGAATAAGCGCAGAGCGTCGTGTTATTGAGATTGACGGTGAAAACCCACCGAATGCCGAACCAGGAGATCACGACAATCCGTGGGGCTTCATACCTATTGTTCATTTTAAGAATGACGGAGATGAGACTACAGAATTCGGTAAAAGTGACCTGGAATCAGTAGAACCGTTTCTCAAAATCTATCATGATGTGCTACTTGCTTCTGTGCAAGGATCTAAAATGCACAGTACACCAAGGCTGAAGCTGAAGCTTAAGAATGTCCCTGCTTTTTTGCTTAATAATTTCGGAGTTACCGATCCGAAGAAATTTGCATCGAGCGGTGGGCAGCTCAATTTACACGGTAAAGAGATACTTTTGTTCCAGGACGACGAAGATGCGGGTTTCATTGAAGCCAAGTCTGCCACCGGGGATGCAATGGCATTGCTGGAATTTGTATTCTACTGCATTGTATCGGCTTCTGAGACACCAGAGTTTGTTTTTGGGGTCCATACGCCGTCCAGTCTATCTAGTGTGAAAGAGCAAATGCCTATCTTCATTCAGAAAGTAGAGCGGAAACGGAAGTCATTCGCTGACTCGTGGCAGATGCTGGCGAGAATGGTCCTTTCTATGACGTCCCAATCGGGGCTAGTCACATTTGATACCTTTGAAACTTCTCTTGTTTGGGAGACTGTGGATCAGCGAGATTCCAAGGATGTAGCGGAGGAGCTTAAAACGATCGTTGAAGCCCTGGATAAGGCGCTCGCTGGCGGTCTTATAAGCGAACCGGCGGCAGTAGAATACCTGGCGTACTGGGTTGATACTATGCATAGCTATGAAGGCAGTGACGACGTAGAAGGAGAGAAGGATCGCATCTTAAAAACAAAGTTGCTCCTTAGACGCTTGGAGGACGGGCAGATTTTGGATGCAGAAAAGAACGAGGCGGTGTAGCTTATGGAAGATTATGCAACGGAGTCAGCCCGGAAGCTACTACAGGAGTTGAAGATGTCTGCTGATAAATATGCAGTCTTCGCACTTGCAGCTCGGGAAAAGTACACCTCCGTTCTGCTCAATCAGGAACCTGAAGTACGCAGGATATTCATTCGGACCGGAGATCAAGTTGCCAGAGAAATTCGAAGTCTGCGGAGCCGAGGATACGGCAGCCAATTAAACGAGCGCTATCTTGATCCGTTGATGAAGATGTTGCGAGAAACAAACATTCCCCAATCACTTCGCGAGAAAATGAATCAATACATCATTAAGGGTGTTGATGCCGGGACAAGTTACTCTTTTGATATCACGAAGCTGCATATTAGCAGTGCTAAGATTCCAATAGAGCCGTTAGAAAGAATGATATTTCGAACCAACAAGCAGGCTGTCGATGCCATGTGGGCACGGAGCGAGAACGGACTGATGCTATCAGACCGGATATGGCAGAAGGGGATCAAAGCCCGTCATAGCATGACTGAGATCATTCAGGACGGTATCAAAAACGGGGAAGATCCGGTAAAGACTGCCCGCTTCTTGGAGCAGTATGTTCGCCGCGGGAAGAAGACACTTTCCGGAGATTACCCTGAAATGATGGAGCGGATGGGAAGCCGTATTCCAAGTGATTTGTCCTACGAAGCTTTGAGGTTAGTTAGAACGGAAACTGCATCAGCATTCGGAGAAGGGACTATTGCGGCTGCTCGTGTAAGCCCAAGCTACTCCGGAATGAAATGGGTGTTATCAGGCGCTCATCCCAAACCTGATATCTGCGACGAACTGGCAGGAGCTGACCACGGAATGGGCCGCGGTGTATGGCCGGTAGGTCAAGAACCTCATATGCCGGCGCACCCTAATTGCATGTGTGTTCTGATTTCTGTTCATGAAGACCTTGATTTGTTCATGCACCGTCTCAACCAATGGACAAAGACTCCGACGAGTCAGCCAGACCTGGAAGATTGGTATCAAAATGTGTACTCGAATGTCGCTTAGTGAAGCGGCCTATTTGTCGTGCGAAAAGGAGGAATTGTATTGAAATCAGTGATCTTTACAGAGGAACAACTGAAAGAGAAATGTGCTGAGTGGCAAAAGGTGCTTCGGTTACAGGACTGGGATGTTAAGACCAGCATTGAGCGTGGAAGGGATATGAACCTACCTAATTCCAACGGTGTAATCACGGTTCAAGAGGAACACAGGTCCGCAAATATTCGTATTCTGGACCCTTTGGATTATTCGCCTGATGAACTCCACCCACAAGATATGGAAAAAATACTGGTTCATGAATTATTGCACATACACCTTTTCCCAATGACCAAGGATTACGAGGGATATTTGGCAACGGCCGAAGAGCAGGCCATTAATATGATTGCTGGAGCCCTTGTTGGGCTGGCACGAAAGGGGGTGAATGCGAATGCATAAAATCATGTATTACGGTGAGATGGCTGAGGAAGACAGGTTGTTTCGTCTTTTTGGTGGAGTTGCTGGTGAAATGAGTGTCGAGGACATCCCCTCGGCTCCAGGAGTGGACGTTGAAGCAATCAAGCAAGGTGACACGGACCCATACGAGGTTGTGGTAGAAATACCGGTTGGCAAGTCGAAACGTGGCTGGAACTACACTCACAAGTCCTTGCAGGACATTGTTGATGCAGTCAATACACGTACCCTTGCTGGATTTAAGGGGCACCAAAAGGCTGAAGATGTGTCAAACCAATTTATCGACCCCGCAACTCACTGGATCGGGGCAAAGATGACTGAGAAGGCTGCTTACTTCCGTGGGATCATTGATCAAAAAGAGCCCGACCTTAAGAGGTACTTGCGAACAGGAAGAATTAAGCAAGTAAGTATCTTCGGTAGGCCGGCACTTAAGACGGCATCTGGTGAAACGCAGGTCGTAGGGTATGACCCTCTTAGTATTGACTGGACTCCATTGGATCGAATGGGGATGCCGACCCGAATTGTTGCAGTAAGTGGTGAAATGTGGGATTTAGATGGGGGAGGCCCCGAACATTCGAAGGGAGATGATGGGCAAGTGGAATGGGCTCAGGTAATAGCAGAAGTAAAAAAGAAACATGGTCTTAAAGGCGTCACTATTGGTACATTGGCTGGTGAAATGGGCTTGACTGATCAGCAGGTTGTTGAAGAACTTACCCCTGAATTCGCTAAAGAAGTTCAACGTGCGCTTGAGATCAGTGGTAAAGCTAAGGATATTCTCGGTGTAACTGGCGAAATGAACGTCGAGGACCTATTTAAATCGCTTAAAGCGGCATCTGAAAAAGATGCTGGAGCGGGCCGCGATCAAATTGTTGGCGAAATGTTTACAGAGAAGGTTACTTCTGAGGCGGTCCGCAAGGACATCAAGGACCCTGCGACAGCGATCGGTAAGCTTTGGTCATATCACTCTTCTTCCATCGCTGCTACAGCGACCAAAGAGCAGATTGCTGGTGAAATGGATGCCTTTTTGGCGGACACAGCTGTTAAAGCGATTGTCAGCAATTATCATACTGACCCGGCAGCGGCTACATGGAACGGATTCAACAATAACAATAATGCTGGCTCCAGCGTGAAAACACGCCGTACCAGCATCTAAGAGAAGGAGTGAAAAGAATATGTCATTTAGAGGACAACCAGTACCAACAACCAGAACTAGTGTAGCTCGGGCCAAAGTCAGTGACGGTAAATCTGTTCGGGTGATAGTGCCTCAGAATACTGTTATCGAAGCTGAAAAGTTCTATCTGCTCGGTGGTTTCTTCGGAGTTGCAAAGCAATCCGTTACAACTGGAGCTGGGCAAACTGGAGAGGTCATTTTGGACATTGAACAAGCAGAATTTGAAACGGACCAAATCAGCACCAGCCAGGCTTTTGCTGCCGGCACTGCTGTTTACTGGTCAGCCAGTACCAGTAAATTTACTGAAACGGCTACTGATAATCGTCAAGTTGGTCGTGTAACTGTCGGTAAGGATGCAAACAACGTAATCTGGCTCATTCTTGGGCCGCAAGTATAAAGGGGGATAACATCACATGACAAGAGTAATCAGCATTGATACATTGCGCGAAGAGCGCCGTAAGGGCACATTCAAAACGGATGTGGCCTTTGTTGTAAATGGGGAAGTTCTTGCCGTTGCGAAGAACATTGTAAACGGAGAAATGGAGACGCTGGAATTCACTAAGCCTGTTGGTGAAATGTTGACTAGTGGCAGCTTGGATCAATTCAAAGATTTGATGAGAAAAGTGGTTTTGGATGTCGAACTTGGCCGTGAAGAAGTGCCGGTGCTGTATAAGCCCATTTACCAGACTATTTCCGATTCCACCCTGCCAAAAGTGGTTGATGTTAAATGGGCGATTTACGGTGTAGTCGTGTTCACTGACCACATGGAAGGGGAAGAGGTGAAATTTGGAGCCTTGTCCGCAGAAGCGGGTCCTATTGCACGTATTCTGACACAGGCCGCTGGTTTCGAATACACCAAAGAAATGAAGGATTTCAATGAATATTTCACTGTTGAAATCATGAACAAGGCGATGGGCGAAGCCTATAATGCCAAAGTGAATCACATGCACTTGGGGCCTATCATTACCTATACGTACAAACCAACCAACAAGACTGCATATCAAGGCGAAACAGCTGATCCAGCTTGGGTGCGGATGTATAAAACACTTACTAAGGCACAGGGTGATGCCCGCACAGCTAAACGGGCTGGGAATATCCTGCTGGCGTCCAGTTTGGACAAAGAGAATATCGATATGGTTCTCAAAGGCGGGTATACCATAAACGGAACCACATATCCTGCCGTGTCCGGGATAGATACAATCATTTACTATGATGGATGGGAAGTAACTGTAGGCAAGAAAGAATTTGCATATCCGGGAGTCCAGCAAGGTAAGGCTTACCTTATTCGTCCAAAGCGGGGGTTCAAAGAGCTGGAAAAGCAAGACTTGCGCATTGAGTCCACAGCAGCTGATCTGTCCCGTTTAATTGAAGCACAGATTGTCGGATGGTCTTACCGCGGTGTCTATGCAGCGGTAGAAGAAAATGTTCAGGAAATCTCATTCTCTTAAGTAGGTGATTGTATGGAAGCTACAACTGAGCTCCGCACCCGCCTCCGAAAACTGCTGAATGAGCGGATTCCCGAAGGCGGGACGGAAGCAAGTACGAATTTCACCGACTTTGACCTTGATACGTTGCTGACCGAATCAGATAATTTAGATTCGGCAGTGGCGAAAGGGTGGACGGAGAAAGCCGGCTTGTTGCAGGCGGACATTGAGAGCTACAGCATCGGCTCTGAAAAATATGATCTCACTTCATTGAAGGACCGACTGAACCATGCTTTAGCAATGGCTAAGCAGTACGGAGTTGCTGCTGACGCTTTGAAAGAAACCGCCAATTACGGCAGCTACATGTTCAGCGTCCAGCCTCCAGAGGTGCTGTGATGGACTTTGTAGCTCTTCGCCGTAAGCATATCGCCTGGAATATCAGTCAGAATCCTTCTTCCATTGCTATCCACCGGAAGGGGAAGCGGAGAAAGGGCGGCGGGTATGAAGAATATCAGAAAGACCTGCCGTCCATTACCGTCCGGATTTTTATCGGCGGTAATGCCCAATCTCCGCAGGTTGATTCGGGCACCATCGGTACCGTTCAGATTGATAGGGCATACAGCCTGCTGGCAGACGAATATGCAGATATCCAAGCGGGCACCGAGGTATCTGATTCGTTCGACCATTTGGGAGACACGTTCAAAGTTCTGCAGGTTATGCCGCATGTCGTTAACGGTACTGTTGTGGGGTACAAGGCAGATCTGGAGAGGGTGAAGTAATCGTGCCGAAACTTGGGGATAATGCCCGCGCCCACATGAGGCGGAAGCAGGCCGGGGCGTTTGCGATTATTCAGAACCTTGCACAAACTGCAGAAGGCGAAATGAAGACGAAAGCCACCTGGACTGACCGCACCTCAACCGCTCACAGGTCATTGCATGCCGGAGCGAAGCCGATGGGCAAGAACAAAATTGTAATGTACCTGGCGCATGGCGTTAAATATGGCACGTACTTGGAATTAGGTACGAAGCCACATGTAATCCGGCCGAAGAATAAGAAGGCGCTGTACTGGCGCGGTGCGGCTCATCCGGTGAAGAAGGTAAACCATCCCGGCACGAAGGCACGGCCTGTTGTCTTACCGACTGCGAAGAAGTACAAAGGTAAAATTAAGCAGGCTCTTGCGAAATGGTGGGCGATGCAATGAGGAATGCAATTCGAAATCGTATCATTGAAGCTGTCCCATCGTTGACAGATGTGTTTGAACCGCATGCTGCGAGTAAAGACAGCGTAAAACCATATGCTGTTGTCCTCCAAGGTGACGATGATAACGAATCTCCATGGGCAGGCTTCCGGCGGATCATTGAGGTATGGCCCTATGTGTCGCGTACCAGTTTCGAGGCTGTTGACGATATAGAACAGGAGATAGCTGCCGCTCTGGTGGCTGAGCCGCTTGTAACGGAAGCAGGAGAGGTATTCACCTGTTCATATATGGGTTCCTCTCAGGATACCGTTGACGAGGACTGGGACGCCATTACGCGCGGCATGCAGTTTGCTGTAATGGCTTTGCAGCCTATGGGTGCCGGTGTTCCGGTGACATCAGATCCATGGCTTAATGCACTTGCTTCCTGGACTGAAACGCTATTCGGACGGGAGTGGAGTGTGTATAAGGGCGTTTGGCCCGTTGGATACACCCGTTCCTCTATCATGTGGAGGATCACCGACATGGAAGCTAAGCCGCTCGGAGTTGGAATATTCCAGATCACGAAGCGGTTCACAGCGCATGTCCTTGGTCCGGATGGCAATCAGGAGCATTACAGTGTGCTTAAACTCATTGAGGCGATAGGCAGCGTACCTAAGATACCCCTCGATCTGCTGGACCGTAGATACATGACTGTTGCCGATCTGAAGGCGAATACCGAAGCGGACGCCATAAAAGAGGGACAGATTACCATCAGCTTAAGCCGAAAGGTTCAGAAGCTGACAGATGAAGGTCCACTGATGGCTGAAGTAAACTATAAACGAATATGAGAGGTAAGGTGGTAAGCGTGGCAGAGAAATCAGAAGCTGCAGCACAGCCAGTTAAACCCTCCGTACCTGTTCAAGAGCTTTTGGCGCATGCCGGGGCTCTTTTTTCATGCGGTCCGGAGGTACTGGAAGGCGCTTTTTACGGCAGTGGAAAAACCGAATTGACCGTGGATCAGGCGCGAATTCTTATTGATGAATTTTTAGGAAGGAAGGTGCTGTAAATGGCAGGAGGAACATGGAGCGCAACAGATATGCCGGTATTGCCCGGTCTGTATATGATTTTCCAGGCTGCTGCTCTGGCAGCCATTGAGCCAGGAGCCCGCGGCACTGTCGTTTTGCCTGTTAAAGCTCACTGGGGCCCGATGAATGAATTTGTAGAAGTCGGCAGCGAAGCGGCGATTACTGCTCTATTTACGGATGATGAGACTGGAAGCGCCACGGCTCGAACTACCTTGAGGCTGGCCTTACTGGCTCAACCTAAGAAGGTGCTGGCATATCGCCTTGGAGATTCTTCAGCAGCCATCGCAACCAAAACACTTCAGGATACGACATCAACTCCGGTAAACGCCCTGAGGATTGATGCCAAGTACAAGGGAGCCCGCGGAAATAACTTCCGCCTGACCGTTGCTACAAACTTGGTAGATAACAACAAGAAAGATATCAAGCTGTATGACGGTACGACCCTGCTGCGAATCTTTACATTTACCAGCGGCACCGTTGCGGCGGCAGCGGCGGCTATCAATGAGGACGCCGGAAACATATGGATTTCCGCTTCCGTTCTGCTCCCTGGCAATGGCATACTGGCTGATGTTTCGAACATCGCACTGACTGGCGGTAACTCTGGGATATCTGGCATTACCAATGCGGATTATATCGCCGCTCTTGGTGCGTTTGAGACTCAGGATTTTCATGTGCTCGCCTTGGACGGTGTTTTCGATGCCGCCCTTAGAACCAGCGTAGTAGCTTGGGTGAAACGATTGCGGGCAGAGGGTAAAGGAATCACAGTTGCACTCGGAGGTTCCGCAGCGGAGGACACAGGAGCTACAGCAGTGAGCGTTGCTCTTACCCGAAGCGCGACAGTGGACTTTGAGGGCGTTATTAATGTCGGCGATGGTGGCGTATTGGATGGTGTTTCTTACAGCTCCGCACAAACAGCTGCATGGGTGGCTGGACTTGTTGCGGGAACTGCACTTAGTGGTTCTACCACTTATGCTGCTTCCCCGTTTGAAGACGTCACCCGCCGCTGGACACGTTCTGAGCAAGAGGCAGCTGTCAAAGGCGGGGTGTTCCTCCTTATACATGATGGCCGGAAGGTGAAGGTACTGAAGGGTATCAACAGCTTAGTCTCACTGCGGTCCGGTCAGAACAAAGGATGGAAGAAAATCCGGAAGATTCGCGTGATGGATCAGATTACCTACGATCTGATGCAGACAGCAGAGGATAATTACATCGGCAAGGTCAATAACACCGCTGAAGGTCGTCTCGCTCTTATTGGAGCGGGCAAAGATTACCTCAGGACACTGGCTACTGAAGGCGTAATCGAGTCAACAGGCTACAACGTATCACTTGATCCACGGTTTTATGGATCCTCACCAGCGATCAAGCCGGACGACGATCAGGTATTCCTCACTTGGACGGCGGATGATACCGACGTGATGGAGCAAATATTCGGCACGTTTAACGTGCAATAAAGGAGTGAGATGTTATGGCAATGGACCCAACCCGGGCGATACTCGGGACGTTTGGACAGGCTTTTATTGATGGAGTGTGGCAAACGAATATTAACCACTTGGAAGCTAAGATTGATGTGGACAAGCGGGAACTGAACTTAGTCGGTTATAACTGGAAGCAATTTAAGATCGGGGCTCAAAGCGGCACCGGCACAATCAGTGGTTATAAGATAACCTCTGGTATGATCCAGCGCGGATTTTCAAAATTCGATATCATTTCAAAGTTGGAAGATCCCGAGGCTTATGGATTCGAAAGGGTTCGTTTGATCCGTTGTATGCCGGATAGCATCCAACTTGCTAATTGGACGGCAGGGGAAGAAGTAACGGAAGAAACATCCTTCACATTTGAGGGTTATGAACTTCTCGATCCAATTGTCGCTAATTAATAAATTATAAAAATGGAGGGTATTAAACAATGAGCGAAATGACCGAACAACAGATTTTGGCGGAACTCTTTGAAACTGCAGCTACATCACCAGAAGAATCGGTGTTTATCAAGCGGCTGGGCCTGCGTGTCACACTGAATGGATTGACCTCCAGTCGTGTGGACAGCATCCGGGAACGATGCACATCTCGTAAAAACGTAAAGGGCATCCAAACCGAGAAGCTGGACAACGAAATGTTTAACTCCACGCTTATTCAGGAAGCGACAAAGGAAATTCAAGTTGTAAAGAATTATGGGGAGAAGAACGAGCAGAAAGTGAGCTTGAAGGGATGGGGAGACGAGCGGATTACCAGCCAATTGAAACTTTCTGGTGGTGATCAAGCCGTCCGTCGGCTACTACTGGCCGGGGAGATGGATGCTGTAGGGGATAAGGTGCTCGAGCTGTCCGGATTCGGTGTCGATATCGAAGAAGTAAAAAACTAACCCGCTCCGGGGGAATGGTTACGCTTCTGTTCCACTTATGGACAAAGCATGATCTACGCCCCGGGGCGTTTTGGTCTTTGCCCAAAGGTGAACAGTTGCTCTTGCGGGCATTCACGGAGCGAGAGCTTGAGATTATTTCAAAGGCACCACCGGGGATGCCAGCAATGCCAAGTGGGCGCCGGGGAAGGCGGGTGACAAATGGCTAATGAATTTTATCAGTTAGACCTTGTGATCGGCACAAGTGGCGTGGAGCGAACAGAACAGCAGCTTCGCGCTGTTGAACGTTTGATGGAACAAACTCAGCGACGAGCTGCAGCATTGGGCCGAACCCGGATGAATCCGACGGTTCAACTTAATGACCGTCTAACCTCCTCAGCTAGCCGGATCACATCGTCTATGAACCGGTTAGACCGTATGAATGCCAAACCGGAAGTAAGGCTGCTTGATCGCGCTTCAGCAGGGATAGGTAAGTTATCCTCTATGTTGGGTAATCTCACTCGAAAGGCTTTCCGGGTTACGGTCAATACAGCAGTTACAGGTGCAGCAATGCTTACTGGAGCAGCCGTATATACAGGCGTAAAATCAACACAGAAAGCGATGAACTTCCAGAACCAAATGAAATCGATCCAAGCCCTGACCCAAATATCAGATGAAGAACTGGGTAGAATGCAGGCACTAGCGCTTTCTGAAGGTATGCGGACGAAGTATAACGCACTGGAAGCGGCTCAAGGAGAAGAGGCACTACTTAAAGCCGGTTTGTCAGTAAGCAAGGTTCAAGACGGCGGTCTCAGCTCGGCACTGAATCTAGCGACTGCTGGTGGTATGCAGATGGTCGAAGCGGCTGAGCTCATGTCTACATCCTTAAATGCCTATAAAAAGGACGCTCTATCCGCGGCGAGGACATCTGATATCCTGGCTGGTACAGCGAATGCTTCAGCGGTTGACCTGAACGACCTTAGGTATTCCTTATCCATGGTAGGAGCGGTAGCAGACGGGGTTGGAGCGTCCTTCCTTGATACTAACTTAGCGCTCGGGGTATTAGGTAACAACGGCTTAAAGGGTAGTGACGCAGGTACTTCCTTGAAGACATTGCTCCTCAACTTAGTTCCTGAGACAGCTAAAGCCTATGGGCTCTTTGAGGATTTCGGCTTGTTGACGATGGACGCGACGAAATCTTTACAGTTTATGCAGAAGAACGGTATTAAGCCAGCATCATCATCGTTCGATGAGATCTCAAAGGCCATGGAAAAGTTTGTGGCTAAACAAGAAGGTATTAAAACAGGTACAGCCCGGGCGGCAAAAGCAACCCGGCAGTTCCTGATGTCCCAAGGGCTCATTCACTCAGCGTTTTATGACGATCAGGGTAACATTAAAGATATGGCCACCATAGCGGGTACACTGCAAAAGAGTCTGAAGGGTCTAACAAATGAGCAAAGACAGTTCTACCTTAAACAGATGTTTGGCACGGATGCTATCCGGGCAGCGAATATTCTGTATAAGGAAGGCGCCAAAGGTATCAAGGACTTCCAGCGAGAAATGTCCAATGTAACAGCACTCAAAGTGGCGAAAGATAAGATGAATTCAGCGACCGGGGCGGTTGAGATGTTCAAAGGAGCGGTAGAAACACTCCAAATTTCAGCCTTGCTTCCGACAATGCCGATTATTCAGAAGGTTGTAACGAAATTATCTGAAGTAGTTACTCGGTATACACCTGAGCTTACTGCAGCCATGGAGAAAATGACCTCACAAGCTGAATCCTATGTCAAAACTCATTTCTTAAATAATACGGAATTCCAGAATCTTAGCCTTAAAGGGAAAATTGGATTTGTTTTTGATGACCTCCAGGCTCAATTTGATACATGGTGGGGAAGTACAGGACAAGGTGTTGTGGCAAATATGGCCGGCAAGATCGGAGCGGGATTAGGAGGAGCGCTGAAGGGCGTCTTTATGGGTGCTTTGGGACTTTTAGATGATGGGGATGATTCGCCGTATAAGACAGCTGGAGAATCTGCGGGTGCAGCGTTTTTCACAGGGTTTATTGAATCGTTTGATGCAGGAGTTATAGCTAAAAAGGCAGCAAGCGCAATAGGCAATGTCTACGGTAATGCTATCACAGAACCTTCAACTGAAACTTTAGGACTTGCAGGCGGCATAACAGTAGCTGCTGCTGCGTTGGGAAAACCAATCTATACAAAAGTCTTAAAACCAACAATTGACATCGCAAAGAGCGTTATAGGCACAGGCAAAAATGTAGTACAAACGTTAGCGGGTAAAGCTCCGGCTGTTGTTGCGGGTTCAGAAGGTGCAATAATCGCCGGGGAATCCGCTGCTAGGGGAGCGGCTGCGGGTGTAGCAGATGCATCTCAGTCAAAAATCCCTTGGAATGAGTTGAGGAGAGATCCGCGGTATCGTCCTGGTGGAAAGCTAGTCAATCCTCCGAAGGATTTCGCTGTTCCGGGATTAAAAGTAGCTTCGAAGGTAGCATTACCATTAGTTGCTGCTGTTGATGCCTATTCTATTGCTACGGCAGAGAATGGAAGAGACCGTGCTGAAAAAGTGGGTTCTGCTGTAGGTGGGTGGTCAGGTGCGTGGGCTGGAGCAACGCTCGGGGGCGCTGCTGGTTCAGTCGTTCCAGGTGCTGGTACAGCAATCGGCGCGATTCTTGGCGGTATTGGTGGCGGATTTGGAGGTAGCTGGGTTGGCGAAGGAGTAGGTGGCAAGTTTATGGACTCGGTTTATGGCAAGGAAAAGCAGAAACCTCCTGTTGTTGATGCCGTTCTTGGCGATAGTCTAGTCGGCTTAGATGCCATTCTTGGTCGGACTCCCGCTCCCTACAATGTCGGATCGATCAAACCAGTTAAAACAACTTTTCCGTTGGTATCTGACATTGTAAGCAAAAGTTTGGCAACTATAGCGGCAAAGATTGACTTAATAAGTTCGTCACAACTTCAAACTAACGTGGCGACAGTCAGTAAGTCAACATATGCACCAAACACTGCCTTCCCTTCAATCGGAGAACTGGTAAGTAAGAGTTTGGCAATGACCAAGGCTTCTGCTCCAGCAATGGTACAGAATGTACCTCAAACGGTGATCATTTCGCCGGATCAGGTCAGCAGCATGGAAAACGGCATACGTAATATTAAGGCAGAGACAACCAATCAATTTAATATCACTCTGCCGCCGGGAACCGTTCAAGTGACTGTCCAAAACGAGGAAATTGATTATGATGCCATAGGGCAGAGGGTTGGAGGCACAATTGCTGCAGAAATGCGGAGAAGAGCTCAAAATCTCAAGAGATAAAAAGGAAATTTCCCTCATATGGAGAATACAATCATGTGAGGGGTGATATTAATGGATATTCTTGTATGGATCGGAACGACAATGCTTAATCCCTGGGTATACTATCCTTTTCTAATACTCATAGCTTTTACTTTCGCTGTTACAACTCGTGATGCAATATGGGCTTATAAAGAAAATGACAAAAAAAAGTTCTCTAAAGAGTTATTTCGAACTTTTTTAAGTGGTTTTGTAATTATATTTTTTCTGTTTTTCTTTAAATAAGCGAAACAAGTGGGGTGATCCATATGGAACTACACCTTATAGACGGAGCGGGCAAAAACTTCGTCTTCCCGGTCAATCCGGAAGAAATAAAAATTAACCGTGGGAAAGGTATCGAAACGGTTAACATAGTAAGATTTGGAGAGTTTGACTATCCGAGCGGGGAGAAGGTGAAGGAAATCACCTTCTCTTCTTTTTTTCCCATAGAGCCAGATATGTACTGTGTCACACAAAATATACCCAAGCCCCAGGAGGCCATGAACCTTTTAACTACCTATATGGTTAGTAAGCAGCCGGTACGTTTCATCATCACAGATACATTCGTAAACAATCTGGTGATTCTCTCTGTACATGACACGACCTTTAGAGGTGGCGAACCGGGGGATGTTTACTTTGACCTGACTATGCGGACCTGGCGGGAGCCGGTAGTCCATACGAAGGCAGGAGCGACAAAAGCAACAGCAACCACTAAAAACGGCACAACGGCAAGTACGGCTGTAAGCCGTCCAGACACCAAGAAGACGCCAAAGACGTATACGGTGAAGTCAGGAGACTCCTTGTCCAAAATTGCAAAGCTGGAGCTGGGCAGCAGCGCGAAGTGGGAAGCCATTTATGCCTTGAATAAAAGTACCATCGGACCGGATGCCAATAAGATCAAGCCCGGTCAGAAGCTGGTGATGCCCACATGAGCTATGAGGTTGTACACCTGGATAAGTACTATCTACGGGAGCTGATCGAGAGCATTTCGTTGAAAGACTCTCTTGACCAGATATCATATACGGCTAGCGTAAAGATCACGGTTCCCGCTTCCATGCAAGCCATTAACCCTGCAGACCTTATCCGGGTAAGCGGCGTGCCGTATGGTCAAAGCGTTTGGAAACCTCTCCTTGATCCTGGGGTAGTCTGGGAGGTGAACAGCAGCACTGGCGACATCAAAACACTGGATCTAACGATTTATGACCGGACTATATATATAGCTAAATCCGAAGACGAATACTTGTTCCCAGCAGGGCAAACGGCCAGCCAGCGGCTCCGGAAGTATGCGGCAGACTGGGGTATCAAACTCTCCACTATCCCGGATACCAAGACCAAGCTGAAAAAGGCTGTCTACCGTTCGCAGGCCATTTACAATATGATCACATCCGATCTGCAGGAAACAGTTAAAGCGGGCGGGGACATGTATGTTCCTCGCATGACGACTACGGGTCTGGAACTCTTTAAAGTTGGTAGCAATTCAACAGTTTGGGTCTTAGAGGCGACAGAGAGCATTTCCCGCCGCCGTACATTAGAGGGAGCTATAACCAAAGTAAAGGTAATCGGCACGGAGGACCGCAAGAAGACAGTACGTACTAAAGGATCAGGAAGCAAAGAGGAATCGCCGTCCCCGATCCTCGCTATTGCAACTGGCGAAACTGATAAATACGGCACGCTGCAGCGCATGGTGCAGGACGAGGATGTAAAGACAGCGGCAGCCGGGAAGAAGCTGGCAGAATCCATGCTGACCGGGATACAAGAGACCATATCTTACACCGGTCTGGATATCAACACGCTGCGGGCCGGGGACTCAGTAAAGCTGAACGGAGTGGAGCAGATCGTGACGTCCATCACTCACATGCTGGGAGACCCTGGGCATATGAATTTGGATCTGGCGAGCGTCGATTATGTCAAAAGGAGGTATTTTCTGAAATATGGTTGATGCATATGATGCGCTACACGACGCATTTCACGAAGCGTTTGGTAAAAAGATTGGGGAGTCATTAGCTGGCGTTCCGGCGGAAATGGGCACCATCACAGCTTCTGGCCTCAAACTGGACAGTTTCAAGCATGAGATTCAGGATTATCTCGTTGCTGGGTGGACGGTAACGCTTGGAATGCCCTCCTATACCTTATCTGGGACTATAAACACCGGCAGTGGGAGCGGGGCGGCCACCTTCAACGTGCCTGCGAAGGAAATCGAAGATGTACAAGTGAATATGGCCGCCGGTCTCCAGCCAGGTGACAGAGTACTGACTATACCTGTAAACGGTGGGAATGACGTTGTAGTCATATGCAGGGTGGTGGATACCGGTGGCTAATCTATTTCCAGACGACATCGGGTGGAGCAGTTCGGACTCCGGTACAACGACAGATTCGGAAGTGAAATTCGGCCGAAGCTGGCGTTTTGACTATGAAGCGGGTGATTTCATTATGACACCTACCCGGAAGGTTGCCGCTGCTGGAGAAAAGGAGGCCTGGGTACAGTGGTGTCGAAAAGCACTACTTACTCCGCGATACCGGTATGTCATTTACTCCCGCAATCATGGACAGGAAATTGATGATCTTATCGGCAGGGGCTACAGCAAGGCGGTCCAGGAGAGTGAAATCCAGCGGATTGTAACGGAGACGCTTATGGTGGACCCGCGAACAGCTTCAGTAAGTAATTTCGCGTTTACTTGGGTGGATGATACCTGTAGTTTCTCATGCACAATTACGAATGTACGAGAAGAATCAGAAACAATAGACGGGAGGGCTGATGCCTGATGTCTGATTTACCTCTTTACTTGCAAGACCAAACCGAAGAAGAAATCATGCAGCGCATGCTGAACCGAGTGCCCGAGGACATTGACAAGTCCGAGGGTTCTTTTATTTGGGATGCACAAGAGCCGGTAGCCTTTGCACTGGCGGAAGCGGCTATATGGGCTCGTGAGATACTGCGCCGCGGCTTTGCCAGCACGGCTGCCAGCACTGATCCGGCATATCGTTCAGATGAGCTGACGCTGCGGGCGGCCGAGCATGGCGTCACACGCCGCGATGCTGTGGCAGCAGTGGGACAAGTGACGTTTAACGGAACTCCCGGGAAGGTTATTCCCGCCGGGACGATTGTAGCTACACCAGCAGATGAAGCATCCGGTGAGTCAAGTATTGAGTATGAGACCACCGCGGCCGTAACAATAGGATCAACCGGAGCGGGGACTGCACCGATCCGTGCAGTAGTGGCTGGAGCTGCCGGCATCGTCCCCGCGAGCGTAATTGAAATTATTAGTACGCCAATCAGTGGAGTGACGGCTGTAAGGAACCAGGCAGCTATTACTGGCGGCGCAGATATGGAAACAGACACATCGCTACTTGAACGCTATTACCTCCGGGTGCGCAATCCCGGGACAAGCGGGAACAAAGCTCATTATATGCTATGGGCAAGTGAAATCCCTGGTGTTGGAGCGGTACAGGTTAAGCCATTATGGCAGGGACCGGGAACGGTAGGTATTTACCTCTTGGACACGGACAAGCGCGCTGCGAAAGTTAGCATTGTAGCAGCGGTTCAAAAATTTATCGACCCCACCCAGGATGGACAAGGAGAAGGGGCGGCTCCAGGCGGTCCGGTGGTAACAGTCATGCCGGCAGTAGAGGTACCCATTAATATTTCCGTAAAACTAACCCTGGCTTCCGGTGCTTCATTGCCAGCAGTAAAAACCCTGATTGAATCGGGTGTAACTGCCTACTTAAAGCAGCTCGCATTCGTAGATTCGCTTGTACGGTATACACGGATTGCGGCGGTTCTCTTGGATATTCCTCCGATTATTGATTTTTCAGACCTGACAGTCAACGGACTTTCGGATATAAACGTCCAAATCAACCCGGGACAAGTAGCGGTACTAGGGACGGTGAGTGTCAGTGAGTGATTTCCCGATTACTAGCGCCAACGGTCAAAAGATGTTCGCTAATCTGCCAGCCTATTATGAAAAGTCACGTGTCATACAAGTGGATATGAACGCTAAGGGTGTGGAGTTGGATTATTTTACGCAGGCATTAAATGAGGTGTTAAATCAGTTCTTCGTTAGTACCGCTACTTGGGGGATTGAAATATGGGAGAAAGAGCTCGATCTTACTGTTGACACCTCAAAGCCTATTGAACAAAGGCGCTCTGTAGTCGAATCGAAGCTTAGAGGAGCGGGTAAGTTCTCGGGGCAGTTGGTTAAAAATGTGGCGGAAGTATATGACGGCGGAACCGTGGATGTTTCGTTCCGCCCTGCAGAGTATGCTTTTACAGTTCGCTTTATTGATACTCTCGGTATTCCGCCAAACATTGACGACTTGAAGGCTGCCATTGAAGAGATCAAACCAGCTCATATGGTAGTTGATTATAAATATCGTTACCTCTTAATCCGTGAGATCCAAAACATCATGACAATAAACCAACTGCAGCAGCGCAAACTGACCGACTTCGCGCCGTTCTTGGAAGAATGAAGGGAGGACAATCATGCCAAGTAATACCAAGAATCTAAACCTATATAAAAAGAACCCGCAGACTGACGGGGAAGACACATTCAACATTGAGACGATGATCAACGAAAATTTAGACAAGATAGATGCGGAGTTTGATGCTTCTGCGGGTCATAAACATACCGGAGCTGCAGGTGATGGTCCTAAGCTCACAGAAGCCAGCTTAGCCGCAGGCGCATCTACTGACACCGTTATAGGTGATCGCACAGCTGACCCAGCTACAGCGATTGCTTATGGCTTAAAGGGTTCTATCACTCAATGGTTTTCTTGGCTTACTAAGTATCTTAAAGCAATCACAGGTAAGGCAAATCCATTCGACACACCTGATATTACCTTAGCCGCAACCAAGGTTCACGTAGATAGCACCGTAGCGCACATTACAGCTGCGGAACGTACTAAGTGGAATGCTGCCGAGGGTAATGCTGCTGCGTTATCGATTCCCTTGACACAGAAAGGCACTGCTAGTGGAGTAGCCGCGCTAGACTCGCAGAAGAATTTATTAGCTGGTGGTCTTCGTCTTGGCTCAATACCTTACTATACTAACCAAGCATTCCTACTCAGTCTGGCAGGAACTAGCAACCAGAAGGCAGATATTATAATCTCTGGAGCAGTTCACGGTAGAATCAGGGTTACAGTCTCAGGTGCCTATGCTGGAGTTGACGCTAGGGGATCACTAGTTAAAGTTTACAGTTCCATACTTAGTCCACCTAATATAGTAAACAGTGCAGTGTCTAGATACGTAGAAGCAACGGAGAATCTTCCTGACCATATTTCTATAGGTGAGATCGGATATGATTCAGTTAATTCACGATTCGCTATACCTATAGAAGCACGTTCTGCGTATATTAATACGTTTTCAATTACAGTAGAGTCATGGTCTTCTGTTAGAGACTCAACATTCTCATTGTCTCCAGTATACACAGGTACTGGTGCCACTACACTGCCTAAAGCTGTCCCTGTTATAGAAGACAACACAGAAACTAAGTCCGGTTATAAAATCCAGAAGCACCAGCTCACCCTTGATACTGGCTCTACATCAATATTCAGCTCTGGCTCAATGGACACTCTGTATACAACTGGTTTTTACTACGTAACTTCTTCTGCAACCGGAAGACCACCAGAAGTTCCAAATGGCGGACTATGCGAGGTCTTCAAAATAACTGGAGGAGTGTCCAGCACTGGATCGTACCAACGTATTACGGACTTCCTAAACTTACGGACGTTTATACGTTATTGTAATAGCAACGTCTGGTCTTCTTGGGTAGAGATCGAGAATGCAAACAGGAAGAATGTAGCTAACGGTTATGCGGGACTGGATGCTAGTGCTTTTGTCCCTGACGCGCGTATTCCTACAAACATTGCACGTAAGGGTGTTGTGATAGCTGATGGTACTGATTTGAATTCTATTGCAGAAGGAGAGTATTACTGCTTTGGAAATGTTAACGCAGCTACTATGACGAATATGCCAGCGGCTGTAGCTGGCCAAGCGTTTTCTTTATCAGTAACTAAGCATGCAGGTTATAATCAAAGGCTTACTACTTACATTGCAGGAGTAACCATGCGTGTGTTTACACGGAACATCTATAACGGCGTATTCTCTGAATGGTACGAGCTAGAGCACTCCGGCAAAAAGAACGCCGCTAATGGTTACGCAGGGCTAGACAGTAGCGCCAAGGTGCCAAGAGCTAACACTTACAGCTCACTAAGTGGAACTACTGTAACTATCTCTAACCTAGATACTCTCCTTACCGCTGGAACATATCCGGTGGCTAATACAGCAACAGGAAACCCTGCCCCGGGAGAATATGGACAAGTCCTGGTACATGTGAGCAACAGCGAAACTCACGATAACACAAGTAACTGGATATGGCAGATGTTCTATGGAACGGGAGGTTCTACGTTCATACGAAGAAAAATAAATAACGGGGGATGGGCTTCTTGGGTTCCAATGTGGTCGGGGTATAATGACGCTGGACTACTAGCGTCTAGAGCGCCAATCGCAAACAACACGGATTACAATACGATCATCACTAACGGAATATATCCTATCTACCAGCCTACAGGTACCACCAACGGTTCACCAGCAACATATGGGATTATGACTGTAACAAGGAGCGGTAGTGGTATTCTATACACTCAACAGGAGGTTATGGAAGTCACAACCGGAAATACTTATACAAGAACAGGGAACGGAAGTACGTGGACTCCATGGATAACTAATATAACTAGCGCCGGGGGAACATTGGATGCGCCACTCACTAGACGCTATGTGCCTTCATCCTATAAGTATTCCAATCTAGCATCGTACTTCGTCTCAGGAGCTGTTACAGGGACAGTAAAAATAACCCTACCTGTAACATGGAATAATACCATGATGAGCATTAAGATTAGTGGATATGAGTACGCGTCTGGAAAAGGAGCATGGGAGCTACTAGTAGGAGGGTACAATTTTACTTCTCCCGGCGGTTGGATGTACACTAGCGCCTACGTTGAAGGTAACGCCCCATTCACTTCCGTTAGACTTGCGCATGATGGTTCGAAGTGCTGCATCCTTCTTGGGGGTGTTACATCACCGTGGAGCTTCCCGCATATAGAGGTATCAGAAGTATTAGCATCACACCAAGGACCTAGCACACTTGGGTCGGGATGGACTGTATCGCTCATCACCTCAGAAACTGGTATTACTAACGTTTTAAGCCCTGCAATGTCCTATGGTAATGCCGATACTGTAGGTGGCTATTCTGCTGCACAGGTTACGCAAGGTACACTTGCCTATGCAGTTACTACTGGTACTGCACCAACTCTGATGGCTACTTTCAATCCAGCTATTGCAGCCCTATCAGCTGGTCTACGAGTAACCATTAAAGCACATGCAGCTACAACAGGTCCGGTTACACTCAATGTAAATGGGCTAGGCGCAAAATCTATCAAAAAGCCAAATGGCAATAACCCGCCTTTGGCTCTTGGTGGTGTCTATACGGTTGTATACGATGGAACGGCTTTTATCTTACAGGGTGAAGGGGGTGAATATGGGACAGCTACAGCAGCGGAAGTCCTGGCTGGAAAAACGATAGGCACAGAAAACGGACTGGTGAACGGGACAATGCCGGACAGAACTAGAGCCGGAGACAGCCTAACCTATACCACAGCCTTGTCAGCTAAAGGGGATGGATTTGGGAGCCTTGTCATGGAACCTCAGACGGGGTACTATGCTTCTGGACTTAATTCCGGTGGATTCGGGACACTGTTATCCGTTGATCCCAATTTTGAACCATCAAGCATTTTGTCTACAAGATCTATTTTTGGAGTTCAGGGTTCCATTCCTGTTATCACATCTGGCGAAGATCCGGCTCTTAGTGTAGGGAAATGGGGTGATGGTAGCTTAGCGGTGTACCCAAGAGAGGGCTACCGCAAAGGTGGCCCTGGGGCGGGTGAAATAAAAGTAACAACAGCACAACTACGATCTGTTGAGGGCGACCTAGCCCCTGCTAACATTCGCAGCGGTGTAGAAGTATTTGGAGTTACTGGAACACTAGTAGAGCGAATGTACGCCGAAGGCTATACAGGTGCCCACTACAGTAACGGAGTGTATCAAATCAGTGGATTGTCATTTAAACCTCGAATTGTACGTTTTACTTTCTTTAAAGAAAATAGCCAAAGCACTTTTGTATATCTTGGGACAGATACTGAACGATGGAATTTTGTAGAGTATGCAGGAACTAATCCATATGGAACAGTAATTTCGAGCGGTGAAATGCAAAGTCCGAGTTCGTGGGGCAATGGATTTTCTGCTTTTTTTAATTTCAGTGGAATATCAGTAAATATATTGTGGTATGCATGGAGATAAAAGGAGGTTTTAAGATGGAAATCGGAATGAAAATATACTTTGAAAAAGCAACAGGTAACGTGGTAGTTAATACAGGAGAACAAGTTGGAAGGTTGGTAGTTGAAACAACAGAGGATCAGGACTTTGCAACATACAAGGCACTGGCTGAACGGGTCCGTGATACCATTGGTGTAGTAAAGCTCAAGTACGGTCAGTTCCGTCGAGAGTTCGCGGAGTGTAATGGCTACCGTGTTAATCCCGAAACCGAAACTTTAGAGTTTACCTATCCTGGCGAGGTTCCAGCAGAGGTGCTAATTAAACGTATCGAAATGGTAGAGGAAGAAAGCGCTAAGACTGCACAGGAGCTAGAGCAAACCAATATGAAACTCAAGCAGACAGAAACGAAACTTGCTAAGTCGTTGGAGAGACTGGGGCAAACTGAAACCCAATTGCAAGAAGCGCAGCTTGCTCTTACAGAAAATTATGAAGAGTTACAGACTGCCGAACAAGAGGCGGCGGATACACAATTGGCACTTACTGAACTCTATGAGAAGGTACTTGCCGGAATAACCGACGGACAACCAGAAACGCCAGCTGAATCAACAGACCCCGTTGAGGGAGGTGAAGAAGACAATGCCTAAAGTATATGCAAGTTTGATCCGTAAAGGACTTAAGACGTTAGAGCAGGTACCGGAGATTATCCGTGAGGATGTCGCAGCAGAGCTAAAAGAATAGATTAAATTGCTAGCGCCACATAGTAGGCGTTTTTATTTTGCCCTCGGATCTGATTCGGGGGCTATTTATATTGATCAATAAATAGAGAGGGGAGTTGTTATATGTCCATTGGGGGAGCAAACCAAGAAGGAGGGGGTGGGGATGTAGTGCCAATGCACCGATTGGAAGATGTTGAAAAGGGCTTACTCGGTCTTTCCAGTGAATTTGCACGAATATCCGCAGACCTAGCCAATACTAACGCAAAAATGAACTTACTTGAAGCAGCTGGTCTGAGACACGAAGAGAGCATTTTACAAATGGAGAAATCCACAATAAAAATGGAAGTTAAGTTTGGTGAGATTATGGGGAAATTTGATTCTCTTGAAAATAAGATATTCATGCTATTGCAACAAGCCAATAAGGATAGTGGGTCAGAACGTAAAATGTGGCTTGATTTTGTTAAGTACATCATTGGTATTACCATTGGCGTGATTGTGGCTAACCAATTTTTAGGGAGGTAAATATGCTTACACTGGATCAAGTAAGGAGTAAATCAACTACAAGATTGATAGGATTGCACCCGGTGGTTATGGCTGCTGCTACAGTATTAATTGAACGCTGTTACGCTCGGGGAGTCCCTATTTTAATAACTCAAGAGCTAAGGACTATTGCTGAGCAAGACGCTCTCTACGCACAAGGACGTACTAAGCCAGGATCTATCGTGACTAACGCAAAGGGCGGATATAGTTACCACAATTTTGGTCTGGCTGTTGATTTCGCTTTGCTGCTACCGAATGGGTCTAGTGTCTCTTGGGATATGAATCAAGACTACAACGGAAACAACATCAAAGACTGGATTGAAGTGGTGGAAGAGGCCAAGAAGCTCGGATTTGAGTGGGGAGGCGACTGGACAACATTTAAGGATTATCCTCATTTCCAAATGGTCTTTGGCTTAACACTCACTCAGCTGCGAGCAGGTAGCAAGCCATCTGAAACGGCTATGGTAAAAGCATCAGCTATTATAGATCGTTTAAAAGGGGAGGTAGATGAAGACATGAGTAGAATTGAGGAGTTAGAAGCAATAGTAGTTAAGCAGGATGAGCGCCTAGCAACTATTGAGAAGCGTTTAAATATCTCCGGCAAGGAAACCTATGCCATCAATTATACAGAGGCTATTACGGCTGCTAAAGCGGTTGGAGCGATAACTACATCGGCAGAAAAGTCAAAGCTAGAACTTAATGTGATTCAATTGTTGTACAACATGGGATTATTTGCGAAGGGAGATAAATAATTAATGAACAATCAAAACCTAACTAATGTACTGGCGTTCGCCTCGATGATCGCCGTTTTTGTGTTGGCAGGAGTGCAGTTCGTGAAGAGTACATTTAACGTTCCTAAAAATATTTTGCCGCTGATTGGTTTGGTTATCGGCTTACTGGTTGGCGCTGCTACTTATCCGTTTACGGAGCTAGAACTTGTGCTTCGGTTGTGGGCTGGAGGGTTAGCTGGACTATCAGCTACGGGACTATTTGAATTGGCGTTTAGTAGGAGGGATGGGACTACAAAAGATTAAAGCGATTCGCCCACCGGCTTCGGCTGGTGGGATTTTTTATCTACAAATCATTCGTTTTTTCAATATGGTTCTTAAGGCTTTTTAAAATTCGTTTTTCACAATCGCTACAAATTAACATAGGATACGTTTGTTTATTCAATAGTAGATGCTCCATATCCCTTTTCGAATAGTCTTTTACTTTTGCCTTTATTTGTTTGCAAACTGGGCAGAAAATATCTATTAAAATCATATCCATCTTTTCTCACCTCGTTCTGAATAAATCCTCCTATAGTAGTTTATGCATTTTATCTGGTATAGATTGTTCAAACAACCTTATTCTAAAATTACTTGATTAAATAAAATAGAAGGAAAAGTCTGTTGTTAAATTGAAGTGGTCAGCGGGGTTTAATTCTCCTTCGGAAATTGATGGTTGAAATCAAACGTTGTTCCCAGATGAATTGTCCAAGCTGTAAAACCTCTTAGGACATACAATACTGTATCTTATTGAAAGGAGGTTTTTCATTTGGGAACTTATCTTGATGGAAGAACGTCGCAGAATGCGAGCTATGCAAATTCTATTGCAATTCCAATAACCTTACTAAACACTCCACAATTATTCGGACAAGTAGGCCTTGTATCGGAAGGAGTAACAACTAACCCGCGTGTTATTTTAAAAGGAACGATCTCTGTGCAATTACCCATAGCCTTAGTTGGAATTACCATCACGATTGTAAGAGGAACGTTACCGACTGATCCATTAGTTTACTCAGCCACTTCGACCTTTAACTTGAGTGTATTGGCGCCACAAGTAATTACTTTCTCTGCTGATGATTTTAATCCCCCAGTAACGCCGCAATTGACTTATACTGCTTTTGTTTCGTCTAACTTCCTTGGGACAATTCGTGTTGGTCCAGAAAGTTTTGATGCTATTCTGGTTTCTGATTAATACAAATGTTTAGGATTATGCCCACCGGCTTCGGCTGGTGGGCATACCTTTCTAAGTAAAGTTAATAATGCTTTTCCTCACTAAGAAATAAAAATATTGGAGAGTTCCGACTTTTAAGAAATCATTAAAAGTAGAAAATACAATGAATTTAAATCTATTTTTTTGGTAATGCTGTAATTGACTCTCTCCATACATAAACAAAAACACTCGCCCCGCAAGGTTTTTTCTACGAGCTATTTTTGTTTATACCCCGCCAACCTCAATAGGTCGGCGGTTTTTTTGTGTTCTGGAAAATTTCCTTTCCGGTTATAGCACTCATGTTCCAAATCAATTATATTAATGCTATACGGAAGTATCTTACCTAGCTGCTATGGTGGGGCATTTTAATACATAGGAGTGATCGTGTTGAGCAATGTATACAAAGTCTTGAAGACGGATGCAGAATTTCTAACGGCTGCTTTGTCACAGTCACAAGTAGATATACTTGAACGGCGTGGTGATCTGGCTGGGTGCATAATTGATTGTGAGGGCCCAGTACAGAAATGGAGTCCAGTTAGCGTTAAAGTTGCGGATGCTTATTACATGAGAAATGAATTTGAGTTTAGAATGGTTTTGGCATAAGCGTGTATAACAAATACCCCGTCAACCTTAAGTGGTTGGCGGGTATTTTTACTTTACCCGCAAATTCTGGTGGGTAGAAAAACATCTTCAAGCAAGCCCTTCGAATTATTACTGCATTGCCGAGAGAGTGTTTTACATGAAAAAAAGAATTTGTGGTTACTATAAATTATGAAGATAAATAAAGGAGTGGATAATCCGATGTCAGGTATTCTTAATGGTAATTCAAAAGAAGAACCTATGCACTTTGGTGAGGTTTTTAGTGTTTGGCAAACTTCGGTGATGGCAAGAGGTGCGGTGTCTCGTTACCAAGCATTTTTAAACCACGCTGGTGATAAGGATTTAAAAAAGGTTCTTAACAGTCTCATCGATCAAGCAGAGTTAGAGATTAAAGAATGTGATACACTTCTTACCGATAATGGCATCATTCCAGCACCCATAATGCCAAAACGACCGGATGCAAAGCTTGAGGATATCCCAGTCGGTGCAAGATTTTCAGATCCTGAAATAGCAGCACATATTGCTGCTGATATTGCCGCAGGCTTAGTGGCTTGTAGCCAAGTAATGGGTCAATCCATTAGAGTGGATATTGGAGCCTTATTTGCTAAGTATCATTTAACGAAGGCAGCATTAGGGGTTAAAATACTTGAAATAACTAAAGAAAAAGGTTGGCTTGTTCCCCCACCTTTACAAATTAAGCGGCCAGAAACAGTCGAAGCTTAGAAAAAAGAGCCTGCATTTTCTTGCAGGCTCTCTTTTTTAACAATGAATTTAGATGGATTCTTTAGAATCGTAGGGGGGGGATAGACCGAATTCTATTAAGACGGCTGGAATTCGGGAAGATAAGAATTTAGAGGGTATATACATACCCCGTACGACCCCCTTTTGGTTTTTTTATCGCATATCACACTTCTTTTATACGTTTGATAGCCCAAGAAGGAAAAGAAAACAAACCGCTCTCAGTTCTTATTATGAAGTAACCCGAAGAGTCACTTTCCTGACAGAAACCAACATATGTCTCTCCGCTGACTAGATGTATTTGTAGTTGTATTTCAGTTTCAATTGCATGAAATATCAGCGACAGATTCACTGTAAGGACTCCTCGCATAAATGATTTTATTCTTTTAAATAACCTAATCATTATTACTGTACTCAAATAAGACAATATTGTATCTTTTATTGCTCAGGTCAACTCTTCACCAATTTATAATGATTTGAACAATTAAAAAGGGTGCTGGGGGATTCTACGATATTGGTTGGCACTAAATTTCTAATTGTTTAAATATGTTTGTAGAAGTTTTCTATACAATACTACTACCGTATATCCAATAAGATAAGAAACGAAAGTCCATCCGATGTTCCATCCGTTGCCGTATTCTACTATTTTAGTTAAATATGCACCAAATTCTAATAACGTAGTAATTAGGCTATAGATGATTATTGCGCTTAGGCTAGAATATTTAGTTGAGTTAATACTATTTATCATAAAACAGCCCAAAACGGGATAGATTCCAAAGTCGAATGGAAGGGCAGTGATATTGGATGGCTCTACGTTCCAGAATTCAAAATGGAACCCGATTATATTCATCAACATTGCGATACTAGTCACAATCGGTATGTAGAGAACAAATAGTAAAGGTTTACTTTTAAGAAAATAGATACATATTGTCCAAGGTATTATAAATGCAACTACTATATAAAAAGGTGTATTTAAGATTGTTATTCTCCTTCGTATTTTGCGGTTTTATTTATAATATTAATCCCCTTACTTGATTCTTGTATACATCTACAAAGGTACTTGCATAGTCAATGGAGGAGGATCACAGCCTGATCACGTTAAAGTTGTTTGATCCGACAGATGATAAGGAGATTCGTGGTATTGTAATGCGAGTAGATCAACAATTGCATCAGATCAAGTTGCGTATTGCAGACGATGAAAAAGAGTGCAGTTTTTTCACTGATCCCTTATTGAGCGAACGGGCAGGATAGTTCGAATTAACCTGAGGGGGCACTATTTTGTCAAATAAGTTAATGGGTCAGCAGCAATTATGGCGTAGGTAGGAGGAGAATAATTTGGATAAAGAAAGCTAACATTGTTTTCCCTTATTATTTTTATTGTTTTGCTAAATGTGTTTGCAAGGAATTATAACAACTGTTTAGGAGACGTGAATTACAAAACAGATCGTTGGACTAATAAAGTTTTGGTTGAATTTTAACCACCTATTGCTCTCACAAACGGAATATAAGTTCCACAAATAATCATAATGGGACATCTTTCGTTCATATGTTTTTATAAGGTATTAACCGTGAGGAGGTCTCCACTTATATGCCCCCAAAAGTAAAACTTCAAAAATTCGTCGATAAACTGCCGATTTCCAAAACCATTTCCCCGATCAAGCGAGACAAGAAAGGTTCGTATTATGAAGTGACCATGAGGGAATTTACCCAAAAACTACATCGTGATTTAGGGCCTACCCGCTTATGGGGCTACAACGGAATCTACCCAGGACCGACTTTCGACGTGATGAAGGATGAAACGACATATGTCAAATGGATGAATGATCTGCCCAAAAAGCATTTTCTTCCCATCGATACCACCATTCATGGTGCAGAAAAAACACTTCCACAGGTTAGAACCGTGGTTCATTTACACGGAGGAAAACAGCTTGACCATAGTGATGGCTACCCTGAAGCTTGGTTTACGAAAAATTTTGAACAAACAGGACCTATGTTTAAAAGAAAAGTATCTGAGTACCCAAACCTTGAAGCCACTACGTTATTTTATCATGACCACACAATGGGTATTACGAGATTAAACAATTATGCGGGACTTGGAGGCTTTTATATCATTCGTGATCAGCATGAACAATCTCTGAATCTACCGACGGGAACATATGAAATCCCTCTTATGATTCAGGATCGCTCGTTTAACTCGGATGGCTCGCTCTTTTACCCCGCTACACCGGATAAAAACAATCCTCGTCTTCCTTTTCCCTCGATTGTCACACCTTTTGATGCAGATTACATTTTGGTAAATGGCAAAGTATCCCCTTATCTTGAAGTAGAACCGAGAAAATACCGATTTCGCATATTAAATTACTGTAATAGTCGAGCTATTACACTCAAACTGGACTCTGGACAGTCATTTTATCAAATTGGAATCGATCGAGGATTACTAGAGAAGCCAGTGAAAATGAATGAGATCCTCCTTCTAACGACTGAGCGCGCGGATGTGATCGTCGATTTTTCTCGATCCTTTGGCAAGACGATTATTCTTAAAAATGTCTTCAAGGGTGCCTCCCCCGAAACAACCGATGTCATGCAGTTTAAAGTAACCACTCCGTTAAAAGGCAAAGATGCCAGCTCCCTTCCTGATCAATTAACGAAAATTGATTTCCTTTCTAGAGAGATGTCAACAAGAACAAGAGATCTCACACTCGTTAGAGTGGAGGATGAATATGGAAGATCGCTAAATTTACTTGACAGTAAAATGTGGAATGATCCTATATCCGAGAAAATGGACTTAGGAACTGTTGAGATCTGGCGGTTAATTAATCTGTCTGCGGATGACCACCCCATTCATCTACATGTCGTTGACATGCAAATTCTAGAGCGCCAGTCTTTTGACGTTGCTCATTTCCAAGCTACAGGAAAACTTAAATTTACAGGGCCTGCGGCTCCTCCTGAACCTAACGAAAGAGGATTTAAAGATACCATTCGTGCTCCCGCTGGTTATGTTACCTCTTTTATCGGGAGTTTCGATCCTTTCGCCGGACTTTTTGTATGGCATTGTCACATGCTCGAACATGAAGATTACGAGATGATGCGACCATTTAAAATCCTGAAGAAAAAAAATAGAATTAAAAATATACTAATGAGAATAATTTACCCTTCTCGGTTCAAATAAAGAGATGTGGTTTTCATGAAATTATGAGGGGCTTGAAGTGGAAAGATTGGAAAAACCATATTTTATGGGATACAAAAAATTAAGAGTTTATTAAACTAACGGAGAACGATAGCTCAACAAAGACGATAAGACAACCAGCCAATACGATTGTAAAAATTGCCTCGTCAGTGATAATGCTGACGAGGCATTATAATTTGATGGGTCATATATCAAATTCAGCCCATCCTGGTGGTAGTAATCCGAAGTCGAATTCTTCGAGGGCTTCTGGTTCAATAATTACTAGTAGCGGTTCATATATGTCAATCAACGCACCTATACGTTCGTTAAATCCAATAAAAGTACCAATCGCTACAACTCTTCCGCACCTTCCAACAAATCCGCTATTGTGATTCCTACAGCTACCATGCTTTAATTCTTCCCATCAGACATGCCCCGATGCTAACGATACAACGACAGTACCAATATACAAATAATCGGGCTGTTAGCTCGATGCGGGTTCCCGCGACCATCCTGCGCTGTAGCGCAAAATGGTTTCGGCTGGTACCCATTACTTCAAGCGAGTTCATCAGGCAGTCCAGCAAAGCACCCTATAGGATAGGGATGTTCGCAAAGAGTTGTCTAATTAAATGCGTTGCTTGTCGATCCCAAGACTTCGTTTCAAACCCTCTTGTAATACTTGGCTAAAGTTCAGATGCTGTTTTTCTGCTTCATCATTTAACCATTTTGGCACCGTGAGGGTCTTTTTAACAGCCTTGGCTTCCATTGCATCCCTAACAGTAGGCATATAGACTTGCACTTCACAGGCAGCCTCTGTCTGATCTGCTTGCTTCAAGATATCACCGAGCACAGATGGTGAAGGAATAGGGTCATTGTCTTGCTCCATCACATACATAAACCCCTCAAGAGCTTCACGTGCTGCGGCGTGTGCTTCTTCAGCTGTATCACCAGAAGTCAGACATCCGGGCAGATCGGGAAAACGAACAGAGATTCCTTCGTCTGCCGTGTCTAGCAATGCCCAGTAGCGATAAACATCTTTCTTACTCATTTATATTAACCTCCTTGGGGGAGAGGGGCTTGCGCCCCTACAACCCTGCTGATTTTAGGATACTCTTTTGTGTCTTGGGAGGAAAGCTTGCTCTAGGATGCGGGACTGTTATTTTCCCTGCCTTCGTTGGATGTTTGTAGTAATGGTGGCTACCATGTACTCCAACTATGTACCAACCATCTTCTTCGATAATTTTTATGATTTCCCTCGAACTGTAAGCCTTCATCTCAACCCTCCTTATACTTATATTATACACGTATTTATTGCACGTGTCAACGTATGAATAACACGTATTATTAAGTGGGGAGCAAAAAGCCCGTGACTTCAGATGTTTGTTTTTTATCGTCTACAGAATGTTCCACAACTATTATATTCAGATTATACAAATGAATATTCTGCATTAGGAAAGGTTGGGGATATATGAGATGCTAGGGTATATAACTGGAGATAATATTAAATGGTTATTAGGAGTAATTATACCAATGACTGTTACAGTAACTGGTTGGATTTATGTATATAAATTGGGTCAGGAAAATGTAATTAGAGATAAGCGAATAACTACATATATTAGTGCCTTCAATTTCATAAAGGATCCACTTTATAATGCTATTAGAAAAAATTCCGATTTTTGTACGTATCTTGATACTACAAGGAGACATCTAGGAGGCTTACAAGTGGAATCAATATTGTACCAAGCTGATATGAACTATTTACTACTAAAATCATATAATGAGAGAGAGTTTGAAAACCTTAAAAACATTGCGAGTAGTTCGTACTTAGAGTTTTCTTATGCATGGGAACAATATGAAATTGTATTGCTTCCACTTGTAAAACAAAGATATGCTCTACAGGAAGAATTTAAAGAAATGATCAAGATTATTAATAATAGCTACATGGGATACAATGCATTCCTTTATTCTCTAAATGATGGGAGAGAATTTAAAGAGGAACAACGGGCGGAACTTGTTAAGTCTATTGCAATTACGCATGATCGACTTCTGGATTTTTTTGCATGCTTAATGGACGTAAATACTAATGTCCAAAATTTTGTCTTTAAAGATTTATTCAATAGAAATATAGAGGAAAGAAAAGTATTAGACGAAAAATATCTAACGATAAATAAATTGATGGAGAAACATAAGGTGGATAATTTTTAGATACTTTTTTTGTAGGAGTGATCGTTTGAGTGCTAAATATAAGGTTATATCCAGCGATGCAGATTTACTTGCTGCAGCATTGGCGCAAGTGAGGGTTTATGTTGTGCAAGTTGGCGAGGACGCCCCTGATAGCATCATAGATTACGGAGGAATAATACAAAAGTATACGCCTGATTTTGTTAAGATTGCTGATACATACTATACTCGGACAGCGCATGAATTTAGGACACATATTTCTATGTCCAAGTAACAAAACAAGCTCACTAACCTTAACGGTCGGTGGGCTTGTTTTTGCATAGAAGTTATGTAGTTAGGTAATCATAACAAAAAAAATGGGAGTTGAAAAATATGAGTGATATAGGATTTAGTTTACCTCAAGTAAAACCGCAGGTTGTTAATGGCAGACACCCTAGGTCTCCAATACCTGATTGTAAGTACATAAATGTATTTTTATTAGCTTCCCATCCTGACCCCAAACCATTTCCTGATCCGAGCAATTTACCAGAGGAAATAAAAAAAAGAGTTATAGATCATTTAAATGCATTTGAATCGTTATTCGCTTCACAATGTGGAAAGAGGCTTAAACTCAGAATGGTTTGGAGTAGCTGGAATATGATAGGGACATCCAGTACGAAATTTTTGAAAGCGGAGGAAGTTCCATTAGACTTAACTAAGGCCAAAACAATTTTGGATGAGAGGAATAAAGAAAAGGCTTATTTTCCTGAAACAGATATTTTGGTTTGGTATCTTAGAGGTGATTACATTTCATTAAATGAAGATTCGAACAGTACACGAATAGGAAGATCTTTTGTAGATAATGGAGAAAATCCATGTGCATTGGTTCTAATTACAGAAAAAGCAGGCCCGTATACTTTGGCTCATGAAGTTGGTCATATACTAAGTAATTTTAGTGATCCAGATCCAGCTCCAAATGATAAGGGGCACAACAAAAATCCAGATAACTTAATGTATTTTCAGGAAGGAGGTACTAATATAACAGCAGATCAATGTGCGATCTTTTTTAAGCATAAGTTCATAAAATAGATGGAAGTAAGAAGGTCGGCGAACCAGAGGTGCGGTTTTTTTTATTTCGGTACTATATAAATTGAACTGCACTCCAAAATGTTAGACACAACTAACATTTGGAGGTACAGTTTTTTATGACCAGGTACAGTGCAAATGAAAAAACTCAAGCCGTTATGCGTTATAAAAAGGGATCAAAAAGCTTGAAAACCATCGCAAAATCCATAGGGGTTCACCATTCTGTCTTCTCAAACTGGATTAGCCAATATCAACATCATGGTGATGAAACTTTCAAAAAGGGGTATACATCATATCCTGCACAGATTAAACTAGCGTACTAAAATATATGAACGAATTCGGAACGTCTGTTAGAGAAACGGCTGCAATATTTAATATTGCGAATCATAATACCATTTTAAGCTGGCAAAGGAGCTTAGAATTACATGGAATGGACGCTCTACAACCAAAAAAAGGGGCGACCATCTGTGAAGTAAGAACCTAATAAACGAAAGACTCAAGCGTTTGTAGAAGGGCCTGGTAGAGGCTTTGTAAGCAGAGGTAGAACGTTTGCGAATGGAACAAGGGGAAATCACCAAACAAGACAAAGCTCAAGTAGTCTATGAACTAAGGAACGAATTTTCACAGCTAGCTGGTATCCCTCGTAGCACGTATTATTACGTGTCGGCTTTTTCAATCAAAAATCCCCCTATGTTTAATAATAATTTACAAGGAAAGTCTAATAGAAAAAGGAAATATTCACTACGAATCTTTACAATGTTTGCATGTTTATTATAATTATTAAAACAACTCATCTGGACGAATAAAAGAACATCCCGCCATTATTAGGCGGGATGTTCTTTTATTATTACAACTAAAAATTAATAACAACTTTTTTAAGTTTCCCAATTATACGAATATTTGAACCTGACTCGCCACAAATAATAGGTGGATAGTCTGGGTTAGCCGATTGCAACACAAGTGTATTTCCTTGTCTATACACTTTCTTTAATACTGCTTCGTCATCGATAAGGACGGCTGCTATTTCTCCATCTTCAACTTCCTCTTGTTTTCTGATTAGTAGTAGATCACCTTCAAAAATTCGGGCCCCGTTCATGCTGTTTCCCCTAGCTCTTAAGTAAAAGTATTCACCGCCGTTGATCCAAGAACGAGGTGTTGTTTCATATCCCTCAATGGATTCATACGCTAAAACTCCATTTCCACAAGAAATTTTTCCTACGATTGGCAAACTTATGTTTTCAGTTTCAGTTTGTTCTTCACCCATATATGTATAGGCGCCCTCTGTCAGTTGATTAACTGTTACATCAAGAGCTAGCGCTAAAGCTTTAAGACGATCCATATCAAATTTATGTTCACCATGTTCATAACGTTGGACAGTTTTCTTTGTAATTCCAACTTTTTCTGCCAACACCTGAAGGCTATAATTTCTAAGGTCACGGTACTTTTTAATATTTTGTCCAACTATTTTATAAAAAGTTTTTTTATCGTCTACCCCTGTCATTTCAATTTCTCCTTCATCTAATGTTTGAATATAGTATAACCTTAAGAAGACACTTTATACAACAAAAATATTATTTTGTGTCTTTTCGGGGTTGACGTTGCATATAAGTGGTGCTAATCTATGGGTGTCTCCCGGGGACACAACATGATACGACAGGAGGTGAGAGGATGTTAAAGATCAGTGTTAAAGCAGCAAGAGTAAATTCAGGGATGAAGTCCAAAGAGGCTGCGAAGGTACTAGGACTTTCAGCAAACGGTTATTGCAAGAAGGAAAATGGTCATGCGCGGTTCTATGTTGATGAGATTGTAACACTTAGTCAACTGTTTAAAATTCCGGTCGAAAATTTTTTTGAAGCGGGGTGTCTCCCAGAGACACAAGATAAGAATGACATTCCGCTGAATCCATAATTAGCAACACACAGATCACATAAAACGAAAGGATGGTACAAGCTTATGAACAATCCGACACCAATAGAACACAATGGTCAACGTGTATTAACGACAGCTCAACTGGCGGAATCATTTGATACTGAAACAAAAATCATCAGTAAAAATTTCGAACGTAATGAATCGCGTTACATTGAAAGAAAACACTTTTTCGCTCTCAAAGGGGATGAACTTAAAATTTTTAAAGCTTCCCGTCAAAATGACGATAACCTTAAATTTGCTCCTGTGATTTACATCTGGACTGAAAAAGGAGCATGGCTCCACGCCAAGTCACTCAATACAGATCAAGCATGGGAAGCATACGAGGCATTGGTGGACGATTACTACAGAGTAAAGCAGCTTAACAACAAACCAATGGATCCACTTAAAGCACTTATGCAAGCAACTCATAATTTGCTAGCTAGTCAAGAATTAATTGTTGGTCGTGTAGTTGAAATTGAACAAAAGGTAGACAAGCAGATCACCTTAGACAGCGGACAACAGCGGCGGTTACAGCAAGGGATTAACAAAAAGGTATGCAGCATTGAATCGGATAAATCGGAGCGTAGTGATTTGTTTCGACAACTCCACAAGGAAATTAAGGATCGTTGGGAAGTACCAAGTTATAAAGATATTCTCCGGCAGGATCTGCAAAACGTACTAAATTACATTTCGGCTTGGAAGCCAATAAGAAGAACAGAGTAGGAGGAAGGTTGACATGAACGAAACAAAAGATGAAATAAGGTTTCACCGCCAAGAAATGGCGTACTGGCTAAGTGTTCAGAAAGATGCTCAATGGCGTGGGGATGTTAAAACTGAACAGCTTGCTATCAAGGAACGCCGCAAACATCGTGATGCTGTACTAGCTATCTGGGCTTCACCTACGGAGCAACTGGCGGTGTGTGTATGAGACATTATCCTAAGCGCGGGGAAGTATGGTGGGCAGATATGGGAGCGGGTGTTGGTAGTGAGCAGCGAGGAGCACGCCCAGTACTGGTAATTCAAAATGATATCGGTAATATTCAAAGCCCGACTATCATTGTAGCGGCAATCACTGATGCAAAGAAGAAATACCTTCCCACTCATATCCAACTAAGCAAAGAACATGGTCTACCTAAAAACTCGGTTGTCATGCTTGAGCAGATTAGGACGCTGGATAAGAGGCGTTTGAATAGAAGGGTCGGTGAGCTGAATGATCAAGATATGGAAAAGTTAGCTGCGGCGTTAAAAGTAAGTTTTGGACTGGTTGAGGTTGAAGCCCTATGACAGTAATCATTTGCAGTACAGTCAGATGCCCTTATCCCAATTGCGGTCATACAGGTGATGTAATCACAGCAAATCATTGCCGTACAGCTCACGCTATGGAGCGCAAGGAACTGTTTGGGAGATATGGTAAGCCGCAAAGTATCGGTTACGATCCTCTAGCAGTCAACAAAAACCTGGAAGCTCATGCTCCAGTTCATAAGGTTAACATAGGCTACCCTAGCGATTCTACAAATGCGAAGGATAGGAGATCAACTAGGCGGAAAGGGAGGTGAACAAGCGTAATCGACAGGTCTAAAAATTTGTGAAATCTCGAAGTCTTATTATTTTTTTGCCAAAATCGGGGTTTTGAGCCCCAAAACAGTAGAAAGTGAGGCGAATTTATGAAAAGAAAGACCATTAAAACAGTCTTCAACAACCTGCATAACAAGCTCGTCGAGTCCATCGACGATGAGGCTGTAAAGGAACTTGTAAAGAAAAATTCAATCATAACTGGCGGGGCAATTGTATCCATGCTTCGGGGTGAGGCGGTCAACGACTACGATTACTACTTTACCAATTGGGAGACCGTCGAGGCAGTGGCTAACTATTACGTGAACAAATTCAACGCTATTCACCCAGATAAGGCAATTAAGCCGCGGGTGATTATCGAAGAACAGCGGGTACGCATTCGAGTGCAATCTGCTGGGGTCGCTTCTGAGGGGAACGCAGAGGATTATCAGTATTTTGAAACTGTTGATCCCACTGAGGCAGCATCTTATGTAAATGATGCGGTGGATGTCCTGAAAGCTGAAGCGGAGGAAGGAAAGCCACCATTTAGACCGATCTTCTTAACGGACAACGCCATCACTCTATCAAACAAAATCCAGATGGTCATTCGCTTCTACGGGTCGCCTGAAGAGATTCATGACAATTACGATTTCGTGCATGCCATGAGCTGGTGGAGATCTTCAGACGGACACCTGGAGCTTCCGGCCAAGGCATTAGAAGCCATTCTTACAAAAGAGCTTCTGTACCATGGATCTAAATATCCTTTGGCCTCAATCATTCGTACAAGGAAATTCATCCAGAAAGGCTGGACAATCAACGCGGGGCAGTACCTCAAAATGGCGATGCAATTACATGATTTGGATTTAAAGGAATTGAAGGTGTTAGAGGATCAGCTCATTGGGATGGATGCAGCTTACTTCCAGCAAATCATCACCATCTTGCAAGAAAAACAGCAAGCAGATGAGCATTTTAAAATTAGTAGTGCATATCTCATCGAAATTATAGATCGGTTGTACTAAGAAAGGAGTAAGACGCATGCAGCACATCAAAATCATTTCAGCTACAGCTCACAACTTTAAAGTTCACCGTGACCTCATCGTTACCTTTGGCGAGAGAACAGAGATCACGGGAGACAATGCTCAAGGGAAATCATCAATCCTCGAACTCATTTCATGGACATTATACGGCACGGATGTACTAGGCAGCAAGCTTGATCCTACGCCGACCAACTATAAATACGACATTGTTAAGGCAGAGTTGCTGCTGGAAGTGGACGGTAATCAGTTCCTTCTAGGTCGCGGCATTGAGAAAAACAAGGCTACTTATTACATTAACGACGTTCCAGCAAAGGCTGGAGATTTCGAAGAAATTGTTAAATCCCTGTTTGATAGAGATCTGTTCTTATCCCTTTTTAATCCGACTTACTTTTTCACTCTGCATTGGAGCAAACAACGCGAATTGATGATGAGATTTACAACACCACCAGCAGCCAAAGAAGTATTTGCGGAAATGAGCCGGCTCACCCAAGGGCAAAAGCTGAAAGACATTGCACTTAATATACAAGCCGAGAAGTTACAAGAATTGACCAAGAAGCACCAGCGACCTGCTTTGAAAGAAATCCATACAAAGAACAAGTCCGACAAGGACGCAGCATATAAGCGAGCACAAGGCAAGGTTGAAGCACTAGAAGGACAACTATTAAAACTACCTGAAGCGCCAGCAGATATTGAAGCAGTGAAGGCAGAGGATACAGAGCTGCTTTCACAAATCGAATCTTTGCAACAAAAGATCGAACTGGCAGACGAACCAAAGCGTAAACGCATAGTCCTTGAGAGTTCGCTTGCTTCAGCTCAACAAAAGGTAGTGGCAGCTAAGGAACGTTATCTGAAAGTGCATGGTGAAGTTATCTCGGAGGAATGTCCCACATGCAAACGAGCTCTTGATCCTGAGTCTATCGAAGCTGTCAAATCCAATAAAGAGGAGCGTAAAGCGCCACTTCGTAACGAGCACGATCAGGCTGTAGCAGAGAGAAAGGAAATAGAGGCAAAGCTTGCAGCAGTAGAACTGATTGATGTATCTGAGCTGATTCAAGAGAGAAATACACTGGAGCAAAAGAGAGACGTAACCGCTGATACCATAGGTTGGTTTAATCGACGTGGACCATTACAGGAAGACCTGGACAAAGCTAGATCTGAAGAAGAAGAATCTCTAGCTAGCCGCAACGACAGTATCTTTATCCTTGACGCTCTAAAAGCTTATGAGGCAAAAGAAGCCGAGCTTCAAGCGAAGAAAGTTCAAGGCATGTTCAGTACACTCACAATTAGCCTTTTCAAGACACTGAAAGGTGGCGGAGATCCTCAGCCTAACTTTGAGATCGAGCGTGACAACAAGCCATACAGTAAACTTTCCCGTTCTGAACGTGCTCATGCTGGCATTGAATTAGCGGCAGTCCTCAGTGATATGGGTGAGATCATAGCACCGTTAGCTGTGGATGACAGTGAGAGTGTGTTTCGCATCAAACAGCCAATAGGTCAGCTGATTCTTGTTAAAGCAGTAGAAGATCAAAAATTAGAAATCAAATAGGAGGAATATATAAATGGCTAAAAATCAACTTGCAACTTATACCCCAGAAATCGCCGCAGCATTTCAACCGGAGGTACTGGAGGTAATACGAACATCTATCTGTCCGACAGCAAATGATGCTGAATTCCTGCTCTTTGCTCATAAGGCCGCATCATATGGGCTGGACCCGTTTAAAAATGAAATCTTCTTTATCAAATATGGTAATCAAGCTCGAATTCAATTCGCAGCTGAAGCCTATCTTGCAAAGGCACGGGAGAAAGATGGCTTCCAACCGCCAGACACACAAATGGTTTGTGACAACGATGTATTTAAAGCTCGCAAGAATCCTGATACCAAAGAAATTGAGATTGTTGAGCATGAGATTGGATTCCCACGCGGAGAGATCATTGGTGCTTACTCCATTACTTACCGTGATGGATATCGACCTGTGACTGTACTGATGGACCGTTCAGAGATCCAGCACATGTTTAGCGGTCAGAACAAAGACAACTGGAACAAATGGACCTCTGACATGTTTGGGAAACATGTGGAGCTTCGCGGCTTGAAAAAGCAGTATGGTCTTGAATTTGGTGACGAAGACACAGAACGTCAACCGCAGTCTAATAGTTTTGATCCTAAGCAGCGCACAGATGTAACACCGACTTCTGCGGATCCGGAAGTGATTGATACAGGAGGTACGAAAGAGTTTCCAAAGCAACAAGGTGATGTGTCTAACGATGATGATCGACTAAAACAAGCTCGAGCTGATATGAAGAAAAAGTTTACACAACTAGGTGTAACCGATAAGGCAGAAATGGCAGAGCACATGAATAAATATTGCAAGATGAAAGGCGATGTACCAACTCTTCAAGAGCTTACTGGTTACCTGAAGGTGATGGACCTACAAATTGCCGAAAAGCAAGCGGCTCAAGCCCAAGACGATGATCTCCCAGAATGATGTTCCACAAGTAGAAATATACGTTAGCTGCCCAGACTGCGAGGTCTGTGGCGGCGAACTACCTAAAGGACAGGAATACTACTATCGAGCTAAACGTGTTTGTTGGAACTGCTTCCGAGGATTAAAAGGAGGCGGTGGTGGTGTCCGGAAAAGTAGAAAGGTGCGTGTGATATGAAGCTTGGGGAACGAGTCGGTTTCTATCGCTACTATAAAAAATCTGGTGTATCTGTTGACGAAGAGCACCTGACGGAAGAGCAACAAAAAGAATTAGATGACAATGATTGCATCGTGATGAACCGACTGAAGGAACACATTTCTGATGTTTCTATTGAAGGTATCATCTGCGGTAAGCGCCGGAGAGCATTGAGAACAACATTTGAATTTGGAAACAGTAGCTACAATCCTGACTCCTATGAAATGAAATTAGGGATAACGAAAACTGAAATAGTCGTGGTTTATCTTGTTGCTTCTAAATTGAGCGGATTCTATCTAGTGCCTTCCGAGTGGCTAAAGAGAGCAGGTGAACCAAATGAAAATTGATATCCTTGCATCTGGATCCAACGGTAACTGCATCGCGCTAACATCATCAGGTAAGACCATCCTAATTGATGTAGGTGTAGCCAAAACTAAGATAGAAAAGCGCCTGCTAGAAGTTGGTATACGCCCTGACAGCATCGCAGCAATCTTTATTACACACGCTCACGGAGACCATACCAAAGGGTTACCAATCGCTAATAAGTATGACATTCCCGTATGGGCTACAGAGGGAGAATGGAAGGGCTTATCCGGTGTAGACAAGCGATTACAGCGGGTCGCAGAAACACGATTCGGACGATATGAAATGATTGAGTTGGATGGCATGCACCTCTACCCATTTAAAACTCATCACGATGCCTATGAGCCTGTTGGATATGCTATTGAACCTGACGATGGTCCACGTGCATGTGTGGTCTTTGACACCGGAAAGGTAGACTCCGAGATGCTAAAAATGATGGAAGGCAACATTTATATCATTGAGTCCAATCACGATCGTGACATGGTGCGAGAATCTAATTATCCGCTTAGTGTGCAGGATCGTGTGCTGAGTGATTTGGGACACCTGAGCAACGAGCAGACAGCAATTGCGCTCCAGAAGCTGATTAAAGGCAAAGGTGAACGCATTTATCTTACTCACTTATCAAGTAGTAACAACATGCCAGCATTGGCAGAAGCGACTGTAAAAGCAGCACTTCGGAAGCGTGGATATATAGTAGGAACTCATTATCATTTGGAGGTAGTTTGAATGGCAATCGAGATTCAGGTCAAGGATCTACCATTTTAAAGCAGGTGAGGTAAATGGCAGGGACAGAGCTTGACGTTGCGTATACCCGAGTTGCCAATGAGATATTGGAACAGGTGGCTCAACGGAAGTTCAACGCCACTCAGTTAAGGATCATCATGATTATCTGGCGGTACACATACGGTTACCGTCGGAAAGACCATGACTTTGCTTTAACATTTTTGCAGCAGCTCACTTGCCTCTCTGCCAGCACAGTAAAAAGGGAGGTAGGGCTGCTCATTAAATCAAAAGTAATTATTGTTACCCAAAAAGAAACGAGTGTAATGCCTAGGCGGCTATCATTCAATAAACATTATAAGCAATGGACCATTCAGAAAAGCGGTGATGAAATGGATTGTGAAAATGACTTGTTTACGTCAGCCGAGGGTTCAGATCTGCCCCCTCAAGAATCGCTTAATAATGAAATCCGAGGTATCAGATCTAGTACCTCCGAGGTATCAGATCTGCCCCCCCAAGTAGAGATTTCGAGGTATCAGATCCGACCCCCATTAAAAGAAATAAAGATCTTAAAGAAAAGCTTTAAAGAAAATATAGCGATGTTTGATAACTTCTATGAAATCTACCCTAGAAAAGTATCAAGAGAAGCTGCAAAAAAGGCATGGGATAAGCTGTGTAAAAATGAAGACTTTGATCCAGTAATAGCCATCCAATATACAAGCAACTTTGCTGAGACTTGTAAGTTACTTCAAACAGACAAAAAGTTTATTCCACATCCATCCACCTTTTTAAACCAGAAACGGTTTAAAGATTACGAAGTGATAGATCCGGAAGGGTTAGCGCAAGAAGGGAGCAACGGATCAAAAAAGACTGGTAGCATTCTTAAACGGATGTTGCAAGAGGAGTTGATGAGCGGTGAACCGAGCCCAAGTCCTATGGCTCCTGAATTACCTGTCGGCAGCATACCGGAGTTTTACGATTGACCCGGACGAAGCAAATGGCGTTGTAAATGTATGGCTCGAAATTTTAGAGGACGTACCGTTCGAAGCAGCTCAAAACGCTACTAAGAGGTTATGTCGGATTAAAACGGACTTTGCTCCAACACCAGGGGAAATTTACCAAGAATCATTACAGAAAGTGGAACCCTCATACTACGAAGCATTACGACTTGAAGAACAAGAGAATAAACTGCTGCTAGAAGCTTACGATCAGACCGCAGTGCCAATGCCTGACGATATCCTCCAGAAGCGGCAGAAGCTGAACGAGAGACGGAGGATCGATTTAAATGAGCATTGAAGCAGAACAGGCGGTCCTCGGGGCACTCTTGGCTAAACCCGATCTTATGGATAATTGCTATCTTCAGGGAGAGGATTTTTCCCCCGAAGAGAATCACGGATTGATAATGGATTCCCTCCGGTGGGCGTATGATTTTTTCGCTAACAAACCTAATCCATTTGACCTTGTGCTGTTAGCAGAGCATTGGGGCAGCAAGCTTGCCAAAATTGGTGGGATTAGTTATCTGATGCAATTACAGAAGTCTTTTCCTATGACCTCTAATTTTGAACAGTATCAGACCATTGTACGCAAAGCGAATATTGATCGGCAGGCACGCAAAGCCCTCCAATATGCTTTGACTCGGGACGACATCAATCTTGCGGATACTTTGGATAACTTGCAAAAACTAGCCGATATGCGAATAGGACCTGATAAATCTGGGCCTGTGCTAATGTCAGATACTCTTGCTGGTCATCATAAGGTGCTCCGAGAGAGGGCAAATCGGCAAGGATTGACTGGGGCAAAGACTGCAAGCAGCGAGTTTAATCTGATGAGCGGCGGGCATCAAAACAGCGATTTGATTATTATTGCAGCTCGACCGTCCATCGGAAAGACTGCCTATATTGTTAACGATACTATCCAATCAGCCGCTATGGGAACGACCACTGTGATCTTCTCGGCAGAAATGTCTTCAGCCGACGTCTCCGAACGTCATATATGCGCTATTGGTGGATTGGACAGTGCAAAGGTGAGGAGCGGTCGATTGTCAGAAACGGATTGGGTCAACTATGACAAAGCACTAGATATGCTTGAAACCCTTCCGCTCTACATTGACGATACTCCTGGCATGTCTGTTGAACACATCCGCCGTCAGGTGAAAATACTGAAGAAGAAATTTCCGAGATTGATAGTTTACATTGACTATCTTCAACTAATAGAAAGCGAAAAAAACTTTTCCAGCAATGCTGAACGTGTGAATCATGTTTCCAAGCAGTTAAAGCAAATAGCTCGGGTTTTCGATATTCCGGTGGTCGCAATATCTTCAGTTGGTCGGAAATGTGAGGAACGGCAGGATAAGCGTCCTATGATGAGTGACCTTCGGGAATCTGGAAATATCGAGTTTGATGCTGATATCATTATTTTCCTTTATCGCGATGACTATTATTACCCTGATACTGTGCTAAAAAATGTTATCGAGCTGATAGTTGCCAAGGGTCGGAAAATAGGGACACGAACCATTCAAATGTTATTTAACAGGAAAAACGGACGGTTTACTGATCTTGATAAGGATGCGCTCTATGAGCTGATGAAAAAGGTCAAGGAGAAAGAGCAGGAACCAAAGCACAGAAGGTGACGATATGAAATTAATTCAAGATGAAGCGCAATATGAACGGGCGCGCGGTGCGTTGATAACCATGGCTGCCGAATTGGACGATCCGTTAAGCAGCATGACGGACCAGGAGCGCGAGAAAAAGAATCTTATCTATGACCGGACTGCCGAATCGGTTCGGGAGTATCGCCGGAGCGAAATGGTCGTGGTGTACCCAGGACTGAAACAAGTATATGAGCAGTTAGGGTATCCTTACCGCGATTTTTCATTAACTCCAGAAGTTATATCAGCACCTTCAGATAACAGGGAGGCTGATAGCAAGGCCGATACAAAGAAAGCGCCAGAACGGGCGACAGAATCTCAGCAAACGAAGAAGAGTGCTGAAGTGAATTTGTCCGCATGGTTGGAAGATTGAAAGGAGTAAGAAGTTTATGGGGAACTGCAAGCATCCGGGGTGCAAGGAACTCGGAACACATACTTGGGCATTAGTTCCTGTTTGTGTGGAGCATCGCAAAGCGATAAAGCTTGAAACCAAACAATACTATTTGCGGAAAATCTCCTATCAAATGCGGACGAACTACATGGGAATCATGCCTTTGATACCGTGGAGCCGGAAGGAGTGAGGGTATGCGATTCATTGGAGTCGATCCCGCCACAAAAACTGGATTTGTGGCACTGGACGAGGATGGTAATGTACTTGTTGAGGTCGATCTGAAGGGGGCAGGAAAAACAGAACCGGGTGGCATATCAGAGGAACAGTTGGCAAATCTAGGACACAGCTTGTACAACCACCTCCAGCCGGACGATGTTGCAGTTATGGAAAATGCGGCACCGGGCACTCAACGGGGGATCACCACAGGGATGATACATGGCGTTCTGCGCTATATGATCCACCGCAGGAAGATAAAACCCGTTTTCCTTATGCCGAATACAGTCAAGAAATATGTTGGTGTTACTGGATGGATCGTTGAATCTGGAAAGAAGAGGCGGCTGGAAGGCCCAGAGAAGAAAGCACATGTCGCTGCCGCTGTGCTAGAACATTTCGGCTACTCCCATAAAAGTGACAACGTGATTGATGCCTACATTATGGCGAAGATCGCTGAGGCGGTGTATAGGGTCCAAAACGGTCAGGAATTGAACTCATACAAATCATATCAGCAAGAAGTCATACAGGCCATTATCAGCCCATCAGCAAAGCCATCAAAGAAGAAGAAAATCAAATCACAAACGAACAAACGCCCAGACAAGCCTGCGGCGGTGGGCAGTCACACCCATTCGAAGGAACAACAGTTCTTATTTTAGGGAGGTGCAGGGGTGAACTGGAAAAAAGCAACGCTTGGACAGCTTTACGAGATCGCCTATAACGATGACGGGGCTGCACCAATTTATAAACGCAATGCTCTTGCTGAGATCCAGCGGCGGCGGGAAAGACCTAAGAGCAAGGTCAATCACAAAATCAAGGCGGTGTATCCAAGTTGAGAGAGATCATCGTTGATAACTTTGCAGGTGGTGGAGGAGCTAGTACCGGTATAGAGCTCGCAACTGGCCGCAGCGTGGACATAGCCATTAACCACGATCCAGCAGCCATTGCCATGCACCGTGCGAATCATCCAGAAACTGAACATTACTGCGAATCTGTTTGGGACGTAGATCCACGAGAGATTGCAGCAGGACGTCCAGTGGGATTGGTTTGGTTATCACCAGATTGCAAGCACTTCAGTAAAGCCAAGGGTGGAAAACCTGTAGAAAAGACCATTAGAGGGCTGGCATGGATCGCAGTTAGATGGGCTGCCACGGTCCGACCTCGGGTGATCATGTTGGAGAATGTTGAGGAGTTCAAAACTTGGGGTCCGCTGATGAAAGATGGGTATCCGGATCCTGATCAAAAGGGACGAACGTTTAACTGCTTCGTCAATGCGTTACGCCGTCAAGGATACAACGTGGAATGGCGTGAGCTGCGAGCATGTGATTACGGAGCACCTACAATTCGGAAAAGGCTGTTCCTAATAGCTCGCCGCGATGGTCTCCCTATAGTCTGGCCGGAGCCCACACACGGAGCGCCGGAGAGTTTGGAAGTGTTAGATGGCAAGCGTAATCCATGGAGGACGGCTGCCGAAATCATTGATTGGTCTCTTCCATGCCCATCCATATTTGAACGTAAAAAGCCATTGGCAGATAACACTTTACGTCGAATCGCTCGGGGTATTCAGAAGTTCGTAATCAATAATGCTAATCCGTTTATAGTGCGGGTGAACCATAGTGGCTCTAATCATCATTATTGCGATTCTATCGAAGAACCCTTTAAAACCATCACGTCAAAGAATGGTTGGGGTCTAGTAACTCCTTATATTGCTCGTATTGGTCAGACTGGATTTGGTGGTGACCGCCTGCAATACGAAGTAGAAGACCCACTAACTACGATCACTACCAAAGCAGAGCACTTGCTTGTTACTCCGATTTTGGGGGTCAATACTACCGGCCATCCCGGAAGTCCACCACATGAACCACTCAGGACGATAACAACTGGAAGTCATCACATGCTGGTTAATCCTACACTGATTCAAATGGGCTACGGCGATCCAGAAGGGCGCCGAGTCCTAGACCTTGATAAGCCAGTCGGAACCGTAACAGCTGGAGGTAATAAGTTTGCTCTTGCCGCAGCTTGCTTGATTAAGCACTATGGTGGCGGATATAAAGGACCGGGGAACGCAGTAGACGAACCACTTTCCACAGTTACAACGGTGGATCATAATGCTATCGTTACAAGCCACGTGGTCAAGTTACGGGGATCAAATATAGGACATGCAACAGATGAGCCAGTTCACACAGTGACAGCTGGAGGGTTGCATATCGGAGAAGTTAGAGCCTTTCTGATTGCTTATTACGGTTCTAGCGTAGGGCAGGATTTATCAGAACCTCTGCAAACAGTAGTTACCAAAGATAGATTTGGGCTTGTGACAATCCACGGTGTGGAATATCAGATCGTAGATATCGGCATGAGAATGCTTGAGCCACATGAACTGTTCGCAGCTCAGGGATTCCCGTCCAATTACATCATTAATGTAGATGCTGATGGAAAACGTTATTCCAAGAGCGCACAGGTTGCTCGTTGTGGAAATGCTGTTCCACCACCATTTGCCAAGGCGCTTGTGAAAGCAAACCTACCAGAAATGTGTGTAGGATCTGGTAAGCATCTGGCTTTGGAACGTTACAGGTCTGCTGTGGGGCAGATGGAGTTTAGTCTTTAACGAGGGCCGCCAGAACCCTTACCATTTGGAGATCCTCCAAAAAAAGATAATTCTATTTCTCATCTTGATGTTTGTAGTCAATCACCATAGGAAATGCCGAATCAACCGCTATAGTCATAGTCTCAATACCATATGGGGGATTATGAGGGCCAGTAAAAGTTTTGACCCTGACGGTTACATTGAACAAGAAAGCTCCATTTCGTTCACGTTCGATTTTAATTACCTCTGCGTCATAGAGGCCATATTGCTGGGGAAAGCCATAATATCCATTTACTGCGTTGCTGATAGTGGGACTCAATGCGGTGAGTAGAGCTTCCTTACAAAGCAGTTCCTGGCCATCTGGGTTAGCACTAATTTTAGGAGACAGCAAAAGGCTGCTTAACAATATACCAACAGAAATCATCTTCTTCAAAAGGTCAACCTCCTTTTGTATCAGTATTTCCGCAACTCATAACTTTTACCAAACAAAAAAGAGATATGCCATTGATTCTACAAAAAAAACATAAGGGCATAGCCCATAAGGAGAGATAAACGATGCATGCGGAAAACCTGCTTCGCTGAGTATTATGTATGTTCATACGGAAAAAAAGAACGCTCGAATGAGCGCCCTTTTAAGTCACTATCTATGATTTTTACGGTGCTTCTTACAGATAACAATCGCTTTTTGACCAGGGCGCAGTTTTACGACAATTACTTTTTTCCAGCTCGGGCATGACATAGTAGTTGCCTCCTTCTTGTTTGACTTACAGACAGATTATGATACTCAAAACAATACTGATTGGACGTAAGGAATGTGAAGTGAATAAAGGGGCGGGTTAACCACCCTCTTTCCTATAAAGGAGACGATAAGCATGCTACCTATTGGTCAAATTCAATATTTTAAAGTCGAAAAAAATGGAGAGCTCGTCGGATTATTCCAATCGAACAGTCCTGATATTATCGAGGCACAAAAAAAGCTGCTTTTTGATTTAACGGTTACTGAAGTTCAGGAATCCGAATACAAAGGGTTGCAAATGGTCGCATCTTGGAATCAGGGGGAGGCATAACCAGTATGAGTGACCAAACCAAAGGACTCTATAACAAATACCAAATCACAAATCGCGATACGGGCAAAGAAGCAGAGGGTGATTACTTTGTTCTTAAACCAACGAACGACCCAGCGGCACGCGCGGCACTGATGGCTTACGCAGAGGCTACCGACAATGAACAGTTAGCAGCTGAAATATCCGTCTGGGTGTCAATGTTGCCTGAGTTGGCATCTTGCAACTGGTGTGGGAATCCTGCTCAGGAATTGAGTCACCCTCATTTGTTTGACATGGCCTTTGGAAAAAGGATGTGCCGTCATTGTTGGGACCATGACCGTGAGGTTTACAAAGGCGCTTACGGTGAGGATATCGGAGAGTTCAAACCTATTCGGGGAGAGGTGGCAAAGGCATGAAAGCCATAACCATTATACAGCCATGGGCAACACTAATAGCCCTAGGAGAAAAGAGATTCGAAACGCGCAGTTGGTCCACAAAGCACCGAGGTCCACTCGCTATCCATGCAGGGAAGAAGATTGATAAGGAAGCCTGTCGAGAGCCTGAAATCCGCAAAGCGCTGGAGCGACATGGATATACGGAAGACAACCTTCCTACCGGTGCAGTGGTGGCAACATGCAAGTTATCTGATTGTCTGAAGTCAGTAGATACCTGGACAGACGGATATGAACTTGAGGGCAGGAAGCTTATTTACTCCCCTGAATACGAATTTGGTGATTTTACTCCCGGGAGATTTGCCTGGGAACTGGCAAACGTTAATCAGCTGCCCGAGCCTATACCAGCCAAGGGACAGCAAGGTCTCTGGAATTGGGAAGGGGTGCAGTCATGACACCAGAACGGATAGAAGAGATCAAAGGATGTGTCAAAACACTTCACAACCCAGAACTATATAGCATGGACGCATTTCACAACGCAGCGGATATCATGGACGAACGAAAAGTAGAGTGGATAGTTGAGTTGCTGGCTGCTCTAGAAGAGTCACAACAACAAAGGGACATTACTCAGACCAACTACAAGACCTATTATGCCGAAGCGATTGAAGTAGCTGAGAGGCTAGAAGAGTCACAACAGGAGCAAGTGTATGCCAAACAACAAGCAATCTACTGGAATGACGAGGCTGTAAATATCAAAAGGCAATTAACAGAGGCACAGCAGACCATAGCCCGGCAAGACAAGGTTATGAAAGAGGCAGGCATTGCCTTGAATGCAGCTCAACTACTGACATTCTTTATCGAAAAGGATGGAAAGCCAGTTGACGGATTTAGATTCCGCGAGATTGCAAGGAACATGATGACATTGCTGGAGTTAATGGATTGGTCAGCCCTAGGAAATAAGGAAGGGAGCGACAAGGCATGCACTCACGAAAACGTAAGAAACACAGGATATATCATGGTCTTATCTGATGGATACGAAGCAGGAATTGCCGTGTGCAAGGATTGCGGAAAAAAAGTTCCGGAGAAGGACGAGGAAGGGGAAACGCAGTCATGACACAGGTAAAGGATATGACAGACCAGCAGCTTAACCGGGCGCTGGCTGAGTTGATGGGGTGGACAGTAGAGATTGGACCAGTAACCAGACTTTGGCGATTAATGAAAGACGGGAAAATAAAAGCAACATCAGGTGAGTCCGAGGAATTAATGTGGTCGTATGCGCCGGATTACAGTAACGACTCTGCTGCCAGCCTAGAGGTACAGGCAACGGCTACTAGAGTTGATGCTGGTGGATATATACAAAATCTCTTAATCGTCATGTTTGGCGAGCTGGTGTACGAAAGAGAGTTTTCCAATCGACTACTGGACTTCATGACTGCGGCAAAAATTAATAACGCCAGCCCCCGAGAGAGGGCAGAGGCGGCATATATCACGCTACAGGGGGCGCGAGAATAGGAGGTACGCATGCTGAACCAGATTATTAACGCGGATTGCTTCGACGTATTCCCGAATATCAAGACAGGTAGCGTGGATATGATCCTCTGTGACCTTCCATACGGCACAACTCAGAGCCCTTGGGATTCGATCCTGCCGTTTGATCAGCTATGGAAGGCATATGAACGGATCATTAAGGATAGCGGAGCAATCGTCTTATTTGCTAAATCCCCATTTGATAAGGCACTCGCAGCCAGCAATATAAAATTATTCAAATATGAATGGATATGGGAAAAGAACAAGGCAACAGGACACTTAAACAAAGGTCTGATGCCGCTGCAGGCTCATGAAAACATACTAGTCTTTTATAAAAGACCTCCCACCTACAATGCTCAAATGAGTCAAGGACATAAACCGATGCATGCAGCGACTAACAACCATAAATCATCTGTTTATGGTGATGGAATTCCGTGGTCAAACGAGGCTGGAAAGACTGAGAGATTGCCGCGCAGCGTCTTGTACTATCCGGTAGTTAACAACGATGACCCTGAGCGAATCCATCCAAATCAGATGCCTGTGGAGTTGTGCGAATACTTTATACGGACCTATACAAACCCAGGAGAAACCGTCCTAGACAATTGTGCTGGAAGTTGTACAACGGCTGTAGCTGCATCAAGGACTGGAAGGAACTATATCGCAATTGAGCGTGATGAACGACATGCTGCAGACGGAACGCAACGGTTGAAGAATATGCAGCTCACGTTGTTCTAAGGGCCGAAGGCCATCGTCCGACAGCATAAACCCAGGCGTAGCCGGGGGCCGAACCAGATCATTAAGGGAGTAGGAGTATCCCTCCTCTCCCAAAGGCAGAGTTTACGCAAACTGCGCAGTGAGGGAGGGGGAATCGTTGGTCCAAAATTTTAATCGACGGCTGCTCAGAACGAGGAATTAGAGTCATACACTGTCGCTGTGTTGTTGAACTAACGTTTCCCGTTAGTTCAAAGAACAGTTCATCAACAAATTATCACTTCACTCTTTCGGAAATGTTTTTACTTATTTCTTCAGGATTTTCAACACCAATGATCAACTTTGATATTTTGAACTTACCAACTTTAACGCCATTCAAATCTAAATGAAGAGTTTTAAGCTCATTTTCAAAAAAGTGCAGTTGATAATCACCATTTGCTCTAAATAACCCATTTCTCATTCCTCTAAATAAAGCACCATATAGTTTAAAAGCATTTGGTATCGGTCTACCTGTTGTTATTCCTGTGATTGAAGAGTATGGAATTTGCAACCCTTTATCTAATTTTAAAAAGGGTGAGTTTCCAAAGTCGATATTTACGTAGGTTTCCATTAGTTGAATTTTACGTTCCATATTTTGATTCCCCCATTTTCAAAAAAATTGTAATTATCAACCTAATATATTATATCATGCCAACTTAGGTTGATGTCCACACGCTGCACAGTACGAAGATACAGGGACAGAGAGGGTTAATAGCCATCCTCTCCCACAAGGAGGATATAAGAGATGGAATTGGCTGCACAAGAAAGGGCCGAACTTGACTACCTAAGATACAAAGGGTTTCGTTATCTCGTCCGTCATGAGATTGGATCAGTAGAAGTGTTTATGAATTTACCGCATCGTGACAAGGAGAACAACGGAGATAGAGGTGGATATGATACTTGGATCGAAACAAAGACACCGTTGTCGATGGAAGAACATAGAAGACGTAGAAATGTAGAACTCGGAAAATATGAATTTATAACCTGGAAAGACGAACCGATGCTCATTGATGACTTGCTGCAGTCGTAATTTTTTCATAAAACCAAAATTTGAGAGGAGTAATTATACATGGCTAAAGCAGAAAAATTCCACACAGAGGCAATCGAAGAAACATATGAAATGTTGGCAGATATGATCCAGAAGCACCACCATTATTTTGGTGACACAGAGGTACTAATCCTCATGAAGCATGGCGGGTGGAAGTCCAAAGGCAAGACGGTGTTTGGCAAGTTCAAGGTGCTAGGTGACGATCTTCGGAGCACATGGGACAAAGACGCCATCCTGTACCTCAACGCTGAGATGTGGAACAAGATGAGCGAGCCACAGCAAAGGTACGTATTGGATCATGCACTCTTTACGCTCGATCTCAAGTCTGATAAGGATGGTAACACTTTGGAAGCTGCTGACGGACGTCCATTGCTTAAGACGGTACCGCCAGATATTGAGGCATTTGTTGAGGTCATCAAGCGTCACGGTCCAACGACTGAAGACGTAAAACGCCTTGGCCTCGCAATTAAAGAAGTGAATATGGACCAGCTCACAATTGAGGATGTTATCGCTAAGCAACAGGGCGGGGATCAATCAAAACAACCAGGCAACGGCGTCAAGGTTACTCATAACCCAGATGGGACAGTGGAAGTTGAGGACAAGAATCAACTCACGATTGAACAGCTCGCTGAAGCAGAAGCTACTGCTGAAAATGGTGCAGGTGATGGTCCTAAAATCCCTGAGAGCGATGACGATCTGCCGTTCTAAGATGGTATACGCCCCGGCTTCGGTCGGGGGATTCTTTTACACAGATTGAGGTGATATGGTGACACAGATGACATTTGAGCTGCCTGAGTTTGACAGGAAGTCAACGCGGGCGGCAGTAGATGCTGCACTTGAGAAATACCGAATATATAAGTCAACATTGTTCGAAGAGAGAGAAGTAAAAACAACGGCTGAATGGTCCGCTACTCCCAGGAGTGATACGGGCGTAACAAGTGACCAGACAGGAAATATAGCTGCCTACAATGTCGACGAACCTGCAGCCCGCCGAGCGTATTGCAAAAGGATCGAGGAAGCCGTGAAGTTACTCCCGAAACGTGAACGTATATTGATTACTGAGCGTTACCTAAATACGGATTGTGATTTCGATTATGTCGTTTATAACAACGCATTTGAAAGACCAATAAGTGAAGCGACATATTACCATCTTAAGTGGAAGGCGTTCTACAAGTTAGCGCTAAACCTTAATATACAAGTTATTAAAGAAGTATCGGGATTAAAGAGTACTTCAAGGAAAGAGAAGTCATAAGACAACCATTTATGACAGTATGATAAATTGAGGTGATGATATGAGCACGCTGAATATAGATGATCTGCCTCCAGTTCTCAAGGTAGAAGATATACAGAAGTTTTTAACAATAGGCAGAAACCAAGCTTATGATTTATGTAATTCAGGACAGTTTCATGTGGTCAAAATTGGTAGGTCAATAAAAATTCCAAAGGAGCCATTCGTTATTTGGTTCTTGGGAAGTAATGCGCAGAAGCAGGGCTAGAAAGCCCTGCTTTTTGTTTTGCCATATAGAAGTCCTACCTCATACATGAATTATGGTATTCTAAGGATAATTCCAATATAAGTTAGGTGGCAGAATCTATGACAGATATATGTATGATAGATATTAAATTTAAACATTACTGGGATGGAATTAAGGAATTCTCTTTTGGAAGTGGTTATACATTGTTAGGTCATGAAATAGCCATTTGGAATCCAAATGGTTTATTTTCGCAGTACCTAGAGGATTTTGATCCGCAACTTAATGGACAACCTATTCTTGATCCGTCCGTGTCTGCGATGCTATGCCAAAGTATTGAGAGAAGGAAAAGTGAAATGCTAACATTTCTTGAGGACGGGAGGAATATTTTCATAATCGCTCCTTTGCCTGAAAAGTGTTTTATTCCTGCTTCTAACAGTACTTTTAAAGAATTGAATATAGTAGATGCAATGCCTATAGGTGTTGAATTTGAACATGCAGAAGGATACAATTTAGAATTTAGAGGAGATGAATTGTTTAGAACTTTTTTTGAAACAAACCAAGAACACATGAAGTATTACGCTAACATTCAATTACCTGAAGGCAAACCTTTCTTATACATAAAAAACACAAATTTAGTGGTTGGAGCCTATACAGAATACTTAAATGGGAATGTAGTATTCATTCCAAGTGTCCTAGAATTTTATGATTATGGACACGAATATGAAAACAAGGTTTTTGAGGAGGAGTTTATTAAATCCATCTTACAACTTGATAGAGAATTGAAACATAATTTGAAAGATGAGGATCTTCCACAATGGAGTCAAGAATTTCTTTTACCAAAAGAAATAGAAGAAAAACAAAGGTTACAGGAGATAAAAGAACAAATAAGCTTGCTGATGTCCCAAAGTGTTGAGCAAGCAGAATTAATTAGAGAACTTGAAACCTACAAATTATTATTTACTGGTACAGGAAAACCCCTTGAACAAATAGTGAAGAAAGTATTAATTGAAATTGGCTTTGAAGTGACTGAGGGTTTGCCGGGTAGAGATGATTTAATTCTCAAATATCAGGATAAGGTTGCAGTAGTTGAGGTGAAAGGGGTAACGAAAAGTGCTGCAGAGAAACATGCTGCACAGTTAGAAAAGTGGGTAAGTGGATACATAGAAAAGTTTGGGGTTAACCCCAAAGGAATGCTAATTGTAAATTCATTCTGCAATCTACCTTTATATGAAAGAGTAGAGGATACTTTCCCTAATCAAATGTTAAGCTATTCAGAACGAAGAGATCACGCTTTGATAAATACTCTTCAGTTATTAGGGGGATATCTCGATGTTCAGAAGAATCCAGATATTAAAGATAGGATAATTGAAGATTTGTTCTCTACAAACGGAAAGTACGAATCGTATACAAACTTTTTAGAATTTTTAGATCATACGCCTCATGAAAGCTGAACTTAACACCTTTGAAATTGGTGTTAAATCTGGTGTTAAACTTTAGAATATTTAAAGGGATACCAAAAAACTACGAAAGATTAAAATTAGGACAACCCCTTAGTTGACGCTAATTCAAGGGAATTTGCGGGGATGGTGAGGGAGCATGAAATACGCTCAAATACACGGTGTTCACACCATTGAAGGGGAACGAACACCACAGCAAATTTCTGTTGACTCATCGTGAGCGCGAAGTTTTCGAGCTTCTCGTGCAGGACAAAACGACTCGTGATATCGCTGGTTTATTATTTATCAGCGAAAAAACAGTTCGGAACCACATCTCCAATGTAATGCAAAAACTAAACGTTAAAGGCCGTTCACAAGCGGTTGTCGAGCTGATCAAGCTTGGGGAGCTGAAAATATAGCTGGCCATGTCTTCGGAAGTGACGCGTTTAAGCCTTCTCCACCTCTAGGGGTGAGGGAAGGTTTTTTGTAGTGTCCGGAATATTAGATTTGACTACATTTTATGGATTGACGGATATTGGGAATGGTTGTAAAATCATCTTAAAGTTAAAACCTTTAAACTTTTGAAATCATTTTGATACTTTCGATAAAGGTGAAACTGACATTCAATGTTCGATTCTCAGTCAGGACGTAGTTGTGGTGAGAAGAGTTAGTCCTTTTTTATTTCCCTAAAAGTTATAACGTTTAAACTATTGAACTTGGAGGCATAGAAGCTTAGATGAACATTCATGATGTAGCCAAAAGGTCGGGGCTCTCTGTAGTGACCGTATCCAGAGTTCTTAATAATTCACCTTCTGTACGTGAAGGCAATAGGCGGAAAGTGCTGAGTGCTATGGAGGAATTAAATTATCAGCCCAATTCGGCGGCGCGGAGTCTCGTGCGTGGCAAGACGGGAGTCATCGGTATGTCGATTACCAACTTTAACGACTCCTTCTATGACCGCGTGATTCGCGTGGTGAACCGGAAGCTGGCAGAACAAGGTTACTTCTTGGCCCTGTCGATAGCCGAGAATGAGGATGAAGGCGTTAACTTCCTGTTTCAGAAGGACCGCGTTGACGGGATTATCCTGTTATCTCCGCTTGAGGAAAAAGAATATGTGGAGGAGCTGAAAAGAAAAAATATTCCGTTTGTCTTGCTGGATAACCAGCTCCAGCATGAGGATGTTCCCAGTGTCGTCGTCGATAACTATCAAGGGGGGTATGAAGCTACCAAGCACTTGATTGGTCTTGGACACACCCAGATCGCCTATATCGGTGGCCCTTCGGTGTTCCTGAGTGTAGCAGAGCGCAAGCGGGGTTATGTACAGGCGCTGGATGAAGCGGGACTATCGCCTTTCGGCACGGAATATTGCGGATTTACGGTAAGTAGCGGTTATGAGGTGGCCAAGAGATGGATCCGTGAAGATAAGCTGCCGACAGCCATTTTTTCAGGAGACGATTTTATTGCTTTAGGTGTTGTTCAAGCCCTGCGTGAGGAGGGGATTCTGGTACCTCAGGATATCTCAGTGGTTGGCTTTGATGATCAGCAGTTCGTAGGTGAATTTTATCCCCGATTGACGACAGTCAGACAGCCTGAGGCGCAAATGGGCAGCATTGGTGTTGATTTGCTGATGAAATTAATCAATGGGGAGGTGATGCCAGCTGTTGTAACGAAGCTCGCTCCTCAGCTTCTCGTGCGTGAATCCACCGCATCTGTAAGGTTAACCTAAATATTAGGAGTGAAACGAACTGTGAAGTACTTTTTGGGAGTCGATGCAGGGGGCAGCAAAACTTATGCAATGATTGCAAATGAACAGGGAACGGTCATTGGTGTAGGCAAGGGAGGGAACGGGAATCATCAAAACAATCGTGAACAGGCAGAGAACAGTTTGCACCAGGCTGTATCGGGAGCGATTATAGCGTCGGGGCTGACAAAGGATCAGATGGAGTATTCCTGGTTCGGTCTGGCTGGAGCGGACAGAGAATCCGATTTTCGAATTTTACGACCAATCATCAGCAGACTTGGCCTTCCCCGAACTGAGATTTCCTGCGATACCTGGATTGCCTTGCGATCAGGTACAGAGAGTAATTATGGGATCGTGCTGATCTGCGGCTCGGGAGTGAACTGCGCCGGTAAAAATCCGCGAGGCGTTACATACCAATGTGGTGGATTTGGCTATCGGTTCGGTGATTACGGCGGCGGCTATGATCTAAGTATTGAGGTATTCCGTAGCGTTCTTCGGGCGGATGATGGAAGAGAGAAAGAGACTGTCTTAAGCGAACGCTTAATTCATTTGCTGGGCTATTCCAGTGTTTCGGAGTTAAGGGAGGATTACCTGGATCATTCCAGAGACTTGCCTCCTCAGATTGCTGAGCTGCTGTTTCAAGCGGCAGATGAAGGAGACCAGGTTGCCACCCTACTGCTAACCAAGCAAGGGGATGAGCTCGGTTTGGCAGCGGTATCGACAATCCGCCATTTGGCTATGGAGGAGGATTCCTTTGACATCGTACTTGCAGGCAGCCTATTGACCAAGGGGGATCGCTCAGGCATCATCCGGCGGGCCATTGAACAGAGAGTGAAGCATTCAGCTCCAAATGGCACTTTAAGGATTCTAACCCGGGAACCGGTTGTAGGCGCGGTCGTTTTGGCAATGGAAAGCAGCGGTGTGTGTGTGAATCAGGAGGTTCTTGATCGTCTATCACTGGGTAAGGAGGGGCTATTATTATGAAGGAGACTCTGAAGCTCGTTGTCATCGGAGCGGGTTCATCATATACACCTGAGCTTATTGAAGGCATCATCATGCACCATAAAAAGCTTCCCGTCCGCGAAATATGGCTGGTGGATATTGAGGCGGGAAAGGAGAAGCTGCATACGATTGCGGAATTAAGCAAGCGTATGATTGCTGAGTCCGGACTACCGATTACCGTGACCCAGACGCTTGAGCGCAGGGAGGCCATCGCCGGAGCAGACTTTATCTGCACTCAAATCCGGGTAGGTATGCTGGAAGCGCGGAAATGGGACGAATTAATTCCGCTTCAATACGATGTCATCGGTCAGGAGACGACGGGTCCCGGAGGGATGATGAAAGGCCTACGGACCATTCCAGTTATTCTGGATATTTGCAAGGACATCGAGGAGCTAGCTCCGGATGCCTGGTTGCTGAATTTTACGAATCCGGCCGGTATGGTAACTGAAGCTGTTCACAAATATTCATCGGTAAAAAGCGTAGGCCTATGCAACTCGCCGATCGGTTTTCAAAAGTGGCTCTCTGAGTTCTTCGGACTTCCTATGGAGAAGATCTATGCGGAGTTTGTCGGCATCAACCATCTGCACTGGGTATCCGATATCGTAATTGACGGTAAAAGCAAGCTACAGGAGCTCATTGATTACCCCCAGAACTACAAGGCGAGTAATGTGCCGTTTGATTCCTGGGACCACCGGTTTCTGAATGCTTTGAAAGCCATCCCTTCTTATTACCTGAGCTATTACTACATGACGGACGCGATGCTTGCGGAACAGAAGGAAGCAGCAGCAACGACCGGATCGCGCGCTGAGGTAGTGAAGAAGGTGGAGGAAGAGCTGTTTGAGCTGTACCGGAACGTAGAGCTAAAGGAGAAGCCAAAGCAGCTGGAGCAGCGTGGTGGAGCCTATTACTCGGAGGCGGCAGTGCTGCTGATGCGCTCCATTTATAATGATTCCCGCGATATCCAGACATTGAATGTAAGGAATAACGGAATGATTGACTTCTTACCGGACGATGCCTCCATTGAGGTGAACTGTTTGGTAACTAAACAAGGTCCGCTGCCGATTCCGCTGCGCAAAATTCCGCAGTCCGTCAAAGGCCTGCTGGCTGCGGTCAAGCAATACGAGAGCCTCACCATCGAGGCGGCTGTACATGGAGACCGGGATATAGCCCTGCAGGCTATGGTTCATCATCCGCTCGTGCCTTCGGTCACCGTAGCTGAACAGCTGCTGGATGAAATGCTGGAGAAGAACAAAGCGTTTTTGCCGTTGTTTCACTAGAATCGTCCAGAGGAGGAAAAACGGATGAACACGGCCGAGAAACCAAATAGATGGAAGAAATTCACCAGTCAATTGGATTTGCAGTCCATGGTTTGGCCGGGAATTATCTTTGTATTCATTTTTAGCTACATTCCGATGTATGGCGTGGTTATGGCGTTCCAGCAATACGATATTTTTGGCGGCATTATGAAGAGCCCCTGGGTTGGATTTATGCATTTCAGAATGTTCTTCGAGGCACCGGAGTTCTGGAATGTGATGCGAAATACCATTGTGATTAGTTTGCTTAAATTGATTATCTCTTTTCCAGCACCGATTCTTCTTGCACTAATGCTGAATGAGATCGGTAATATGGGCTTTAAACGCGTTATCCAGACCGTCAGCTATTTACCGTATTTCCTGTCCTGGGTTATTGTATCCGGTTTTGTATTTTCGCTGTTATCTGTTGACAACGGAACGGTAAACTATGTGCTGGAGCGATTCAATCTGGTAGGGGAGCCAGTTAACTTCCTGGCATTACCCAAATACTTCTGGTCTATTCTAGTAAGTGTAAATGTGTGGAAGGAGGTCGGATTTGGGAGCATTGTCTATCTGGCCGCGATTGCAGGCATTGATCCGACTTTATATGAAGCCGCTTCCATAGACGGAGCAAGCCGATTTAAGCAAATTCACTTGATTACACTCCCCAGCATTACCCCCATTATCATCATCTTTATGATTCTTGCCATCGGCAGTCTGCTTAGTGCGGGCTTCGAGGACATTTTGCTGCTGGCAACCAATCCAATCCTGCGACCCTACTCCGATGTTATCGACACCTATGTGTACCGTGTGGGGATATTAAATGCCAGATTTTCTTATGCGACAGCGGTAGGACTTTTCAAAGCGGTGATCAGTGTCATTCTGCTGGTGATGGCCAACAAAATCGCGCGTCGGGCAGATGTTAGTCTCTGGTAGGTACTACTACTCATAGCGAATGCTTCCGATGCAAGTTTTATTGGGATGTATCGACTGTAAGTAATGCTCCATAAACCTTTTAGGAGAGGTGAACAATGAGACTAAGCCTAGGCGACAAAATCATGCAGCGGACTATTTATATCCTTTTGACGCTGCTGGCGCTACTTATGCTGTACCCATTTTGGAACGCGCTGGTCATTTCCTTTAATCTAGGGAGCGATACGGCGCTCGGCGGTGTAACCTTGTTGCCGAGAGCATTTACCCTGGAAAATTATTATATTGTGTTTCAGGATCATCGCCTGCTGAATTCTTTTCTGATCACCATTCTTAGAACGCTCGGCGGCACGGCATTGTCCGTCTTCTTCACGGCCCTGTTAGCTTACGGAATGTCCAAGAAAACATTGCTTTTTCGAAAACAATATATGGTGTTCTTCATGATTACGATGTTCTTCAGTGGAGGGCTCATCCCTAGTTATTTACTAGTTCGCTCTTTGGGTATGCTGGACACCTTTTGGGTTCTGATTATCCCCGGCATCATCAGCGTCTGGAACATGATTGTCATCCGCACCTTCTTCAACGCTTTGCCGGAGGGGTTGGAGGAATCGGCCAAAATCGACGGTTGCAGTAACTACGGCATTTTCTTCCGAATCGTTATTCCCGTCTCCGGCCCGGTGCTGGCCACGATTGCTTTATTTACTGCGGTCGGTTACTGGAACGACTGGTTTACGGGAGCGATCTATATTACGAAAGACGAACTGCTTCCTATACAGACCCTGCTGCGGCAGGTTATGAACTCCAACATTATGACCCAAATTGGTTCATCGAATGCCATCGCGCTGGATCATATGAACCGAAATCGGACGATTACTACGAAGTCACTGACCATGGCTACGATGATGATCGCTACTATTCCGATTATCCTGACGTACCCTTTTCTCCAAAAGTACTTTGTTAAGGGCGTAATGATCGGTTCATTGAAAGAATAGCAGTCTCCATATTATGTAGAAAGAAGGGAAAAGAATGGGCAATCGTATGAAATGGGTATCGCTTCTGCTGACTTCGCTGGTGCTTCTTCTCGCTGCCTGTAGCGGAGGGGGGAATTCTAACACTTCACCAAACACAAGCGAGAAAAATCTGAATACCGAGGTCGCCACTGATGACGGCAGCGGGATTAAGCCCGTCACCTTCAGCTTCTATGGAAATTACGACTGGCTTACGACATCACCATGGGGGGATAATGAGGCGACAAAATGGATTCAGGAGAACCGTAAGGTTAATGTTGAACCGATTCAATCGGGAGGTGCGGCCGGAGAAAAACTCAACACGATGATCGTCGGTGGTGATTTACCGGATGTCATTTTTACTGACCGGGGATCCTCAGTGGAACGGCTGGTACAGGCAGGGCAACTTGTTGCGCTGGATGATTACTATGACAAGTATCCGAACTTCAAGAAATATGTGAAGGAATCCACCCTGAATTTGCTCCGTTCAGATGACGGAAAAATCTATCAAATCCCCAACTGGTATACATCCGGGCAATTCGGCAACGGCGGATGGATGGTGAATAAAGATATTTATAATGAGCTCGGCAGACCGGCGCTGGAGACCTTTGATGATTTGTATCAATATTTACGCTTGGTGCAAGAAAAGTATCCGGATGTTGTACCTCTGGAGGTTGGCGAGAAGGGGGCAGGTCTGGAAATTATGTATGGCGGTTTTAAGGAGAACTCCACCAGTAAGTTCATTTCACTCATGGGATATCCGGAAGGCGACAAGCTGTCATCTATCTTGGACGATCCCGCTTACGAGGAGATGGTGCTGTATATCAATAAGCTGTATCGTGAACGGCTGATTACGCAGGATGCACTGCAGCAAACCCAGGATGCGGTCAAAGAAAAGGTCAATACCAGCCGGGTAGCGGTCATGGTCGAATCCAATATCACTACGTATGGAGCCGAGGGACACCGTGCACTGACTGCGAACAATCCGGACAGCGGTTATGAAATTATTTGGCCGATTCATAAAGCCGGACTAGACAAAACACAAGTGTTTGTAAGCGGTTTCGAGACGCTGGGTTGGAACGTCAGTGTCATTACGAAAAAGGCCAAGGATCCGGAGGCCATCTTCGCTTACTTTGACTGGATTACGGGTCCGGAGGGACAGAAGGTGCTTTTCTTCGGTCCTAAAGGATTGTACTGGGATGAGGAGGACGCAGACGGAGCACCAATTCCGAATGAGAAATACAAGACGACTCCTGCTAACGAACGTACCGAAACGATGAGAAAATTCGAGGACTTTAACTGGGCGGGTAATACGACCTTTATTGATACGGCGAAAATGAGCTTAGAGGCGCTGCTTTCCGCGAACCAGAAATCATGGGAGACAGTGGCGCAGTCCACGGTGACCTGGAAAACCGCGCTGGACATTACGGAATTTGTGAATACCGATCCGCTTCCGGATACGGAGATTGGCATCATCGCACAGAATGTCGGGGATATTTATACCCTTGCTTACGCACAAATGGTTCAGGCGAAGTCGGATGAAGAGGTATTGTCAGCACTGGAGACAGCCAAAAAGAACACCCAAAAAGCGGGGCTGGATAAGCTGCTTGAGTTCAGAACCGAAAAATGGCAGGAGAATGTCAAGAAAATCAACGCGACGAAATAAGACTTTTATAAAATCTTATACTTGTGGAGGCGATATTATGGCATTTGCTCTGAGATCGAGATGCATAGCAATGTTAAGCTTCGTATTGGTTTCTTCGATAGTAGGTGGTTCCGTGCCGGCTAAGGCCGATGAGGAGAGTAATCCCCCTTTTGAAACGGAAGTTATTGTACGGACCGTAAACCAGTTTAAGAACACGGCGGATGTCCATAATTTCATTCAGTTGTCCACAAGCTACGGTGTCGATGTCATCAGCATGAACGTGAAGCAGGATGAAGATGATGAGGTTCCGTCTGGAAGTGTATTTTATCAGAGTGATATCGCTCCGATCGCGCAAGGCTACGAGAATTTCGATGCCCTGCAGGCTGTCATTACAGCAGCCCATGCTGCAGGAATTAAGGTTCATGCCTGGATTCCCCAGTTCCATGATCAGCAAGCCTTCCTTGCTCACGATGAATGGCAGATGCAAGCGCTGGTTAATGGGGTTCAGACTCCGTTCACAGGTTCTAACGGCAACGAATATTTTGTCAATCCGATTCACCACGAAGTGCAGCAGTATGAGCGTTCCATCATTCAGGAAGTGATCGAGAATTATGCTGTTGACGGTGTTGTGCTAGACTGGATCCGCTTTGACAATTACAACATGGACGTCAGTGATTACACGGCCCTGAAGTATCAGGCGCAGTTCGGGTATTCCCCGCTCAGCATTGACTTCGATAGGGATTCGCCTCAGCGTGAGCAGTGGAATGAATGGAGAACTGAACAAATTGGACAGTATGTAGGCGATATCCGTGAGGATATTTCCGAATCCTCAAATCCGGATGTGCAGCTCGGTGTGTATATTTTGCCGCCGGAATTTACAGAGGTTGGACAGAATGTAGCCAAATTTAAAGATGATATCGACTTTGTCGCACCGATGGCGTACTTTGATGACTGGGAGTTCAATAGTGATTGGGTATACAGCACTTCCTACGGCATCCTGAAGGATACGAGCGACCGGATCAGTGGCAGTGACGTGGAGATTGTAGCCACACTGGATAATGACTGGACTGATGATCAATATCAGGAGATTTACAAGGGAATCCGCGAGAATTATCCGGACGTGAAGCGCCTGTCGTTCTTTGCCTACGGGGCCTGGCCAGAAGATGAATTGGCCAATATCAAGGAACGTGAAACCTGGCCGACGCCAGGCTGGACGCCTCCGGTAGAACAAGACTATCCGGCTCAATTACCAGCAGGATGGAAGGCTCGAAATATCGGTTCCATGCCGGGGAACGTTACCTACAATTCATCCAATAAGCAATTTACACTCAGCAGTAGCTCTACGGATATTTGGGGAAATGGAGATCGACTGAATTATATATACCAATCCGTGAGTGGCAATGCAGAGATTATTGTAAAAGTGCAGTCCACTAGCCGATTGGACGGCTGGGCCAAGGCTGGTATTATGATTCGGGAGTCGCTGGGTCATAATTCGAAGCACGCGGATATGATGCTTACCCCCGAGAATGGGGCAACCTTCCAGTATCGTGCAGAGACAGCGGGTAATATGGTCGACCATACTGCGGCTGCCTCGGCTCCAAGATGGCTAAAGCTGACCAGAAGTGGAAATACCTTCAAAGGCGCTATTTCGACGAACGGGAATAACTGGCAAACGGTCGGAACTGTTCAGATCCCGATGAATCGCAAGGTGTATATTGGCATAGCGCTCAGCAATCCGGGGGATGATTCGAGGAATAAGGCCGTGTTTGGAAATGTGAAGGTTACGGATTAAGCTTAATACAATAGCTTGGGGAGCTGAAAATATAGCTGGCCATGTCTTCAGAAGTGACGCGTTTAAGCCTTCTTCACTTTTAGGTGTGGGAAGGTTTTTTGTTGTTTATGCATATTTGCTAAAAGAACATTCAATTGATAATCATTCTCAATACATATATAATGAATCCAAAGTAAGGGGAAGTAGGGATGAGCATGAAGCGTAGCGATGGTCTGAATGAAGCGGAAACGATTGATGCCCATAAGACGCTTAGATGCGAAGGGTTTAATATTACTTACCAGTTGGACGGAAGCCACTTTGAGATAAAACCACCGGTCGAGCTAGGGAAGGGTAGCTGCCGGAGCCTGCTTACTCAGCGTTATCTTCAAATGACGGATTTTGATCTCCAATTTAATCGGGATATTGAAGCGAAGGGCGAGTTTAGAACACCTCGTACGGAGCTGATATTTTGCATGGGACATGGAATTGAATGGGGGACCTCGCTGAAGCAGGACTATTTTGCCATAGATACAGGAGAAAGTGTGCTGCTTCACGGCGGAGTAAGAAGTGAAAATTGTATATACCTTAGCGGAGCGGGCTACAGATTCCTCAGCATAGATATGAGTCCGGCACAATTTGAGCGAATGACCAGCGGACTGACCGAGGATACACGGCTCCAAGCCGGAGGAGGAGCTGGGTTGTTTTTTGGCAAAAACGCAATCACACCATCTATCCGACTCATTCTGTCTCAAATTGCGGATTGTTCCTATAGTCAGGGTATGCGGGAACTCTATCTGGAGGGGAAAATGCTGGAGCTAATGGCTGTCTATCTCAATGAATCTTTATTTGAAGCTGATCGGATTTCCCACACAGTCAAGCTATCTAGAGATGATATGAAGAGCCTGCGACTAGCCAAGGAAATTCTGCAACGTGATTATTTACACCCACCGACGCTGGCTGGCCTCTCACGTATCATTTGCCTCAATGAGTTCAAGCTGAAGAAGGGCTTTAAGGAAATGTTCGGTTATACCGTCCATGCCTATGTTATCGAACAACGGATGCAAAGGGCGCAACAGCTGCTAGAACATGGAAATATGACTGTCAGTGAAGCAGCATCCAGGGTCGGATACGTGAATGTCAGCCATTTCTCAGCAGCCTTTCGCAAAAAATTCGGTGTGCGCCCTGGAGAATATCTGATCAGCGGTAGACAGCGTTCTTTAGGAACAAGGGTGTAAGCTCGCGTCGAAAACAGATGCTCCTGATTTGGTTGATTATAATCCCGGAAATGGTAGCAACTATGAAGAGCGTTCCTATACACTAGTGCACAGAGAATCATTCTCAGTGCACTTTTTTTGTGCGTAATTATAAAGAGTGGGGGAACAGCTGTGAGTAAAACCAAAACTGGCATGTCGAGACTGCTGGAGATTGCCGGAGAGAAGCGGGGCCTGCTGATCCTGTCTGGTGTATTGTCATCTGTCAGCGCCGTGCTAATGCTGGTACCATTTTTGTCTGTTTATTTCATATTGGCCGAGCTACTGCGGCATGCCGCATCTCCTGGACAGGTTGATGGTGATGCTATGATTCGCTGGGGATGGATTGCACTCGGCGGATTGATCGGAGGTTTGGTGACCTCATATTGCGGTATTATGTGTTCGCATATTGCGGCTTTTCGTATTCAGTATAATCTGCGTGTGCGAATGACCGAGCATCTGGGCAGACTGCCGCTCGGCTTCCTGAATGGAACTTCGACCGGCGCAGTGAAGAAGACGCTGGAACAGAATGTCGACAAGGTGGAAAATTTCGTAGCGCATCAGCTCCCAGATTTGGTCAGCGCGCTGGCGTCTACGGTGCTGATGATTGTGGCGATGTTCTGGCTGAGTCCGCCGTTAGCTGTTGCCTGTCTTCTACCGATCCTCATAGGAATGGTTGTGCAGTCAGCACTTATGATGAGCAGTAAGGGAAAAACCAGTGTGAAGCAGTATCATGATTCTTTGGAGCAGATCAATGCTTCGGCGGTGCAGTATGTGCGGGGGATGCCAGCGGTGAAGGTGTTCGGGCAGACGGTGCATTCCTTCCGAAAGTTCTACAGTGATATGACCAGATACCGTGATTATTGTCTGGAATTTACGGACCGTTATCAGTCAGGCTATGTTCTGTTCAAAACATTACTGGCCTCCTCGTTTACCTTTATTTTACCGGTGGGTGTCTTTATGCTAAGCGGTCGGCCGGCCTCCATGTCCTTTGCGCTTGTGCTGCTGTTCTTTCTAATTATGGCGCCAGGCGTATCATCTCCGCTTTATAAACTGCTTATGCTGGCTTCGAGCACTCGGGATATCGGCGAAGGCGTAGAGCGGATGGATCGTCTTTTGGCACAGCAGCCTGTACCAGAAATAGCAAAGCCGCTATCACCGCAAGCTTTCGACGTTGAATTTATGGACGTAACCTTCTCCTACAATGAAGAAGAGGGGGCTGCGGCTGCGCTCAGCGAGGTCTCTTTCCGGGCAGAACAAGGGAAGGTTACAGCGCTGGTTGGACCGTCAGGTTCAGGTAAATCGACGGTGGCCAGCTTGGTGCCGCGGTTCTGGGACCCGCAAGAGGGTGCGATCCGTATCGGTGGAGTGGATATCCGTCATATGGCGATTCATGAACTGATGAATACAGTTGCCTTTGTATTTCAGGAGACCTTCCTGTTCTATGACACTTTGTATGAGAATATTGCCGTCGGCAAACCGGGAGCCACGCTGGATGAAGTCCAGGCTGCAGCAAGAGCTGCGCAATGCGACGAGTTCATCTCTCGGCTTCCGCAGGGATACGATACGTTAATCGGTGAAGGTGGCGTCTATCTCTCCGGTGGTGAAGAGCAGCGTATTGCGGTAGCCCGGGCTATCCTCAAAAATGCACCGGTACTTGTACTCGACGAAGCGACTGCTTTTGCCGACCCGGAAAATGAGCATCACATGCAGCTGGCACTAACGGAGCTTATGCGCGGGAAGACGGTTATTGTTATTGCTCACAGACTCTCCTCTATTCGTGAAGCCGCACAAATTCTGGTACTGCGAGATGGGCAAATCGTGGAGCGCGGAGATCACGATCGTTTGATTGATCTCGATGGACTTTACACTCAAATGTGGCATGCATACAGTGACGCTGGAGATTGGCATTTGGAAAAAGGAGGGGAACAGCTATGAAGGTATTGCACAATATTACTGCTGGCAAACCGCAGCAGCTGCTGAAGCCTGTACTTTTTTCCTTACTGGCTAACATAGTTAGTGTGCTTCCGTTCGCGCTTGTAATTGAGGCGGTGCGGTTGATTTTTGCTCCTTATATTACGGTGGGTGCAGAGCTTCAGATAGAACGGCTTTGGTGGATTTGCGCGGGGCTAGCTGCTGTTATGGTACTGATGTTCCTGAGCGAGATCCCCGCTTACCGCACTGCATACCGCGGGGCTTACAATGTTGCGGCACAGGGACGGGCGGAATTAGCAGAACATCTGCGTAAGCTTCCGCTAGGCTACCTGACGCGCCGGGATCCTGGTGATTTGGCCAATATGATGATGGGCGATTTCACGCTGGTTGAGACAGGGATTTCACATCTGCTGCCACAGCTTGCAGGGGCTTTTGTACTGCCGATATTCGCACTTGCGGGTTTACTATTCCTCGACTGGCGGATGGCGCTTTCCATGTTCGTGGCGCTGCCGGTTGCCCTCCTAATTATGTACCTGTCAGGCAGACTGCGGCGCAGATTAGGGACGAATCATATGAAAGCGAAATTGAACGCCGCGAATCGGCTACAGGAGTATTTGAATGGTATTCGGGTGATGAAAGCCTACAACCTGACGGGAGAACGCTTTGTCCGTCTGGATAGCTCTTTTCGAACTTTGATGAAGGAAAGTGTGAAGCTTGAAGGGATATTCGGACCGGTCATTCTAACGGCTATGGCTCTTCTTCGTGCGGGTCTGACCTTAATGGTATACGTAGGTGTGCATCTATTGTTAGGCGGGGAGCTCGGTATTTTGCAGCTGGCGGTATTCCTTATTGTCGGCACACGTATCTACGATCCACTGACGACGGCGCTCGCCAACTATGCTGAATTCCGGTACAACGAACAAGCGGGTGAACGCATCGTAGACCTGCTTCGTCAGCCGGTAATGACGGGGACTACAGCTCCGCTTCCCGAGAGCAGTACCATCCGCTTTGACAAAGTTACCTTCAGCTATGGAGGTGAGCCTGTTCTCAAACAATTAAGCATAGAAATGCCGCAAGGTTCATTGACTGCAATCGTGGGTCCCTCCGGCAGCGGAAAGAGTACAGTGCTGCGTTTGATCTCGCGTTTCTATGATCCTGACGAGGGAAGTGTTCTGCTAGGCGGACGCAATATTAAAGATATTGATCCAGAACATTTGCTAGGGTCTGTGTCGGTTGTGTTTCAGGATGTGTACCTGTTCCAAGATACCATTGGAAACAACATTGCCTTTGGGCGGCCGGGCGCGTCGCAGCAGGATATTCAACAAGCAGCAGAAATGGCCCGTTGCCATGATTTCATTATGAAATTACCGCTAGGTTATGACACGCCGGTAGGCGAGGGTGGCAGTACGCTTTCCGGAGGGGAGAAGCAGCGGATCTCCATTGCTCGTGCGATTCTTAAGAACGCTCCTATTGTATTGCTGGATGAGGCTACTGCATCGCTTGACCCGCAGAATGAAGCCGAAATCCAGAAGGGAATTGATGCGCTGATTACGGGCAGAACCGTTATTGTTATCGCGCATCGGCTGAAAACCATACGAGGTGCAGACAACATTATTGTGCTGGAAGATGGCCGACTTGTGGAGCAGGGACGACATGAAGCTTTACTACTACGAGGCGGATTGTACGACCGTCTCTGGAAGCTGCAGCAGCAATCCGTCGGATTCCGCATCACATCATAGGAAACGTCATTCACGCTTTTAGGAGGGCAAACGTATGGCTATCACAAAGGATGAATCTACCTGAAGCCATCTAAATATAAAGACGAAGCCTATTTAAACTGTACCCTATGTAAAGGACATTTAAAAAAAGTCTAGGCAGATTGAAGAAGATGATCTCTGTATTGAACAGGGGTCATCTTTTTTAAATCC
>NZ_JBHXIZ010000005.1:368182-445193 GCF_042723305.1 Paenibacillus sp. NPDC058367 | reverse complement strand
TCATACCATTCCTCTTCCCTATCTTCTTCGTTATAAACAAAAATACCCTACCGAGAGACTTTTTAAAAGTGTCTACTCGATAGGGTACAGTTTATCCCACAGTTGGACTCATTTATAATCTTACAACAAGTATATCCGCCGCTTATATTCTACAATAATCCTGCTGCCCAAAGCCCACCTCTACGAATCATTTCGCGGAATGGTTCTACTGAGAATGATGGTAAATGATGCCCTGGCATTAAATAAACAACCCGACCCAAGCCAAATTCGTGACACCAAGCCGCTTGGCGCATAGCTCCCTCATGAGAATATTCAGCGAGCACCGTTGTTTCGAAATAAGGATGCATCTCAAAATAATACGGCTCATCCTCAATTACAAATTCTTCAATTCCCTGCATAATGGGATGCTCTCGTGCGGATATGGACATCTGCAGCGAAGTATACTCTGGATGATGGGTGAAATGTGCGCCCAGCATAGCGCCAAGCTCCTGATTGCGCTGTAAGGAAATTCCGTTATGTACCACTAGTAGTCCGCCCCCGCCAGCCACATAAGATAGCAAAGCACCACTTTGATCCGCGGGGATTTTGTCATCAGAAAATTCAGTGTAGGAGATTACCAGCTTATAGTCAGACAACGTTTCTTTATTGAGAAGTGCATAATCCTCTGAAGAGAAAACCTGTAAGTCATTCGCAAGGATTTGTTCGATCTCCCGGTCCACGCCAGCAAAGGGGTGATATTTAACCTCCGAGTAGCTTCCGAGTGCGAGTGCTTTTAGTGTAGACATGTTATCAGCGCCTTTCTTCTTATCTATTTTGAAATATCCGTTCTACCACGGCCATGAGCTGCCATCCGTATCCAGATAGGCCGGTTCCTCGCCCATATATTTTTTATAATCCAGAACAAGGTCGATAATCTGCTCCGCGGACTGTTCAGGAGTCATTTCCGCTTGCTCATCCTTCTTACCATGCATATAAGTCTGCAGCCAGCCAGGATGGAACACCATTACTTGACCGCCAAGCGTTTTCAGATGATTATGCATCAAGGAGGACTGCATATTCAGTGCTGCCTTCGACATACAATAGCCATACATGTTGATACGCTTATTTCGGGCAATACTGCCTGCCTCCGATGAAATATTGACGATTAATTTATCCTCACTTTGTAGTAATAGTCCCATCAGTGCATTGCTGACTCTTAACGCGCCAAGTGTATTTACATTATATATTTCTGCCATGCCTTCATCATCCAGCTCCACCAGCACAGTAGCATTATCAGCAGAACGAATAATACCTGCATTATTAATAATCATATCGACATATCCAGTTTTACTGGCTATTACTCTTGCAGCCTGCTTCACACTATCTTTATTGCTGATATCTAGGGGGATAAGCTCCAACTGTTCAGGATATTTCTCTTTAAGCGCTTTCAAATCTTCCGATTCTTTTAAAAACTGTCCTGCAAATACTGAGAACTGTTTGGCCAGCAATGAACGTACAAGCGACAGTCCAAGCCCCCGATCAGCTCCAGTTACACATGCAACTCTCTTCATTCTTCTGAACACTCCTATCTCGTAGCGATATGGTTAGGCATGTTGCTTCTTTTCACCTTAGCATGCTGTACTCTTTTTTTCAACGCGATTGGTTTCAGGTATATCGCCTCTTGTGCAAGCCTTTCAGAATCCTTTTTGTTTTAATTTTGATATATGTTACAATCATGATTACAGGTTGTTAACAACACAATTGTTAGCAAAATAACGATCCCAGGAGGGTGATATCTATGTCTATTCAACAACTCCATACGCTGGAGGATCTTGAGCAATATGTAGCTAAGCCTGGCAAGAAGCTGCTGTTCAAACACAGCACGACCTGCCCGATTAGTGCTAAAGCTAATGAAGAGTTTCAGGCTTATCTGAAGGATGCGGATACTGCCGCTGCAGTGGTCTTAGTCATCGAGGATCGTCCCGTTTCCAATCAAATTGCTGAGGATTTTGGCATCAAACATGAATCTCCACAACTCTTCCTGCTTGAGGACAATGAGGTTCGCTGGAACACTTCCCACTGGAAAATTACAAGAGATGCTATCAAAGAGGCTGTGAACCAATGAGTGAGCCAGTGATTGTCTATTCAACCGCAGGGTGCAGTGACTGTAATTTGGTTAAAAATTATCTTACGGAGCAGGGTGTCCCTTTTGAAGTAAGAGATGTTATGACCAGCACAGTCTATCAAGAGGAAGTTGAGAAGCTTGGATTCATGGGTGTTCCTGTCACTGTAGCAGGGGATCAAGCGATCAAGGGATTTAATCTTCCTGCGCTCAAAGCACTCATCGAAGCTGCCCAATAATTAAGCCATTAAACTATTCAGTACATGATGTAATTCATAGCTGCAAAAAAGGGTATCCTCATAGCCAATCGGCTTGAAGGTACCCTTTTTCAAAATATAAGAATCTATAATTTTCACGCTATACATTATCCTTATATTTCTCGCATAAACGCTTACCGTCCTTTAGGGACGCCGAAGGCGTTTTTACTTGTTAGTCATAGTCTATGCTTCCTCACGTATGAGATCTGCCACGACCAGCACATCCACGTTTCTGGCAGAACGCAGAATCTGCTTGGTAACATCGCCGCGAATACTTTTTCGCAGCCATGAGCGTTGTGATTGACCAATAATAATCTGAGTACTCTGCAAAGCTTGAGATCTTTCAAGCAGCAAGGACGCCACTCGTGCAGGAAGTACGTTAGGAATCATCTTGAACGTTCCACCCAGTCGTTCCGTCAATTCCTTTAAATCATTTATACGTTTATCATATACGGGTCCATTTTGTTTAAATTCCTGCACATACGTAACATACCAGCAAGCTTTTAGACGATATGCAATCCGAAAACCACGCCGAATTAAACGCTCCGCATGATCCCCCAAGGTGATACACACATATATTACTTCCTGACGCCGCCAAGGTCCCCGTAACGAACCAACACGTTCCCAAGATTCTAGCCTTTCATCAACATCATCAGCAATTTCCCGCAACGCCAGCTCCCGTAGGGCGATCAAATTCCCGATTTTGAAAAAAGCCCCCAGCGCCTGATCCACCTTGGCCATGGCATATATTTTTCCGTCCTTCATTCGCTCTTGAAGCGTCTTGGGTGATACATCGATAAGCTCTACCTCATTTGCCCGCTGTAGAATGCTGTCCGGAAAAGTCTCCCTTACTCTAACTCCTGTAATTTGCTCTACGGCGTCATTCAGACTTTCTAAATGCTGCACATTCACGGTAGAAATCACAGATATTCCCGCATCCAGCAGCTCCATAACATCCATATACCGCTTCTTATGTTTGCTGCCTGGCATATTGGTATGAGCGAGTTCGTCCACTAGCACGACTTCTGGATTACGCTTAATAATTGCTGCCGTATCCATCTCCTCAAGGATAGTCCCGCGGTACTCCATACGTAGACGCGGAAGGGTCTCCAAATCGCCGATTTGTTCAAGGGTTTCTTTGCGGCCATGTGTCTCCAGGAGCCCTATCACGACATCGATCCCTCTCTTTAAGAGATCGTTCCCTTCACGCAGCATCTTGTAAGTCTTGCCCACACCGGGAGCAGCCCCAATATATACCTTAAAGGTTCCTCCGCGAATCGCATCGATTTTATCCTTTACTTCCTGACTGCTTAACCTGTGATAGGCATCCGCTTTCCGTTCATTACGACTCTGCCGGGTTGGAAGTACACGTTCTCCTTCGCGATCTGCGCGATCCGCTACGAAGAACACATCCACACCTCGGATTTGCTTCAGTAACGAATTAGCGATTGAGCCTTTCCATAATTCCTGCCAAGCGGTCTGCTTGGAATGTCCCATAACGATCCGGGTAATATTATGTTCTATCGCGTATTTTACCAACAGATGTGGGATCTCCCGCTTCGAGCGAAAGGTGATCTCCTCCATAGAGGCACCAATCTTCTCGGTCAGCTTCCAGAGGGAACGCTTAAATGTAGCTGCTTCCTTAGAAAGGGTGAGACCCTGCTTCCAGAATGACACTACTGAAAGATCCCCATTTAACCGCTTGGCAATCTGCTGTCCACGTCGGATGTGGATCGAGCCATTCCAATAATACTGCGCAGATACCAACACTTTTTCTGCGATCCCCGAAGCTCCCTGCAGCCCTTGTTCTTCCCGGTGTTTCTCCAGCGAGTCATTAACATCCTCAGCGACCATCCGAAGTGCCAGCTCCCGCAGCTTGCTTAAATTACCCTTATTAAAAAGCGATCTCTGCTGGCGTTTACCTAAATGGCCATCGGACAAGCGCTGAAGTATTTTTTCAGGGGTCACATCAATTAGAACAATATCATCGGCAAGGGTAAGCACCTCGGCGGGAAGAGAATGCTCTACCTCAATCCCGGTCCATTTCCGTGCCAGATCCGCAGCACCTTCTAGTTCGTACACGTTTACAGTTGTGATGACACTAATCCCATTGCTCAATAAGTATTTGATATCGTCCAGTCTTCCAGATCTCTCCGCACCCTCGCGATTCTGGTGGGCCAAGCCATCGGTTAGCACAACTTCTGGATTACGTGCCACAATAGCTTCTACATCAAGATCCTTCTTCTCTATATCTTTCTGAAACCAATGAATACTTGGTATTCGTTCCAAATCGCCCAGCTGATCCTTAGTTTCTGGACTCTGATTCGTCGAAACCGCACAGATCACAACATCGATTCCCTGCGCTTTTAGTGCCTGGCCCTCACGCAGCATCTGATACGTTTTGCCCGACCCACTGACCGGACCGATATAGATCTTCAGACGTCCCCGATGCAGCTCATAGATAGAGAGCAGCAGCTCCTCCGGCGTCTTCCTCCGGTATGTTCCCATCAAGACCACTCCTTACTAACCCCGATCATGCATGTACCCTTCTGTTCCAAGAAGAAACGACATTGTCGTCCTTCAAAGATGACAGCCGTTTCTCGTAGAAATATAAGAAAGTATAATGTGAAACTTATACTTTCTTATATTTTAGAAAGCAAGATATCCCTGCCCGATTCTAGTAATCTGGCAGGGATATTTACTATATTTATTTGTTCGCTAGTTTCAGTAGATCCATGTTCAGCTTCAACACATTGACCCGTTCTTCACCAAACAACCCTAAGTCACGACCCTCGGTATGCTTATTTACGAGCTCTTCCAGCTGCGATGCAGGAATACCGGTTAAATTGCTAATCCGAGGAATCTGCACCATTGCTGAAGCTGGTGTGATATGCGGATCAAGCCCCGAACCCGAGTTGGTGACCAAATCAACTGGCAATTTGTTCACGGGCACATCCGGATTATCGAGCTTCCACTGCGTAATGAAATCCTTTGTCCGCTGCAGCATATCCGGATTGGATGGAGCGTAGTTATTGGACCCTGAGGCTTCTGCTTTATACTCAATACTAGACACACGACCATGAAATAGTCCTGGGTTCGTAAAGTTCTGCCCAATGAGTTCCGAGCCTACAACTACTCCAGCATCATTCTTAAGCAAGCTGCCGTTCGCTTGCGACGGCATTAGAACCTGGGCAAGCGCTGTAGTTGTCAGAGGATAGATCACTCCGCAGAGAATAATAAATACTAAACTTAGTCGTACAATAATAAAGAAATAAGCACCTTTCGATGATGATAACTGCTCTTCAGTGTCCTCCATGGCGTTTCCGTTATTCACGATGCTCTCACCCTTTCAATGATTAGTCAACACGTCGTTAAATCCATACACTTACGATCATATCAATGAGCTTGATGCCAGCAAATGGAACAACCACTCCGCCTAGCCCATAGATAAATATATTACGTCCAAGCAGCTTCGTAGAGCTCATAGCTTTATACGACACACCCTTCATAGCCAGTGGGATGAGCAGCGGAATAATAATCGCATTAAATATTAAGGCGGATATTATAGCCGAGCTTGGCGAGCCTAGTCCCATTACATTCAGGGCTTCCATTTCAGGAATGGCGAGCATGAACATCGCCGGAATAATAGCGAAATACTTCGCGATATCATTCGCGATACTAAAGGTTGTTAACGCACCCCGCGTCATCAGCAGCTGTTTACCAATCGCTACGACCTCTATAATCTTCGAAGGGTCGGAGTCCAAATCGACCATATTTGCTGCTTCCTTAGCAGCTGTAGTGCCGCTATTCATGGCTAAGCCCACATCAGCTTGCGCAAGGGCAGGGGCATCATTTGTACCATCCCCGGTCATCGCAACCAGCTTACCCTCGTTCTGTTCGCGGCGAATGACTGCTATTTTATCCTCAGGTGTACTTTCAGCGATGAAATCATCTACCCCCGCTTCACGGGCAATCGTAGCTGCGGTCAGCGGATTGTCACCCGTACACATGATGGTCTTGATCCCCATTTTCCGCAGCTCATCAAACCGCTCTTTCATGCCTGGCTTAACGGTATCCTTCAAGTAAATAAGTCCATAGATCCGATTGTCTACCGCAACCGCTAACGGGGTCCCCCCCATCCGGGCGATGGCATCAGAATTACTGTCGAGGTTCGCGGGAATGACACCGCCTTTCGACTGTACCCATTTCTTCACGGAGTCTACCGCACCTTTGCGTACGCAGCGTCCATCTTGCAGGTCAATACCACTCATCCGAGTTTCGGCCTTAAACTCTACGAATTCGCCACCTTCAGCAAGCTTGCTGTCATAGCTGCGTTCCAGCTTTTTGGCCAGCTCAATTACAGAACGTCCCTCAGGCGTCTCATCCTTTAGGGAACTGATGGCCGCCCATGCCGTAAGCTCCGCTTCGGATTCATTTCCGACTGGTACAAATTCACTCGCCATCCGGTTCCCAAAGGTAATCGTACCGGTCTTATCTAGGATCATCGTATTAATATCGCCAGCAGCCTCAACGGCCTTACCAGACATCGCGAGTACATTAAACTGGGTCACCCGGTCCATACCCGCTATTCCGATTGCGGATAGCAGTCCCCCGATAGTTGTCGGGATCAGACAGACCAACAAGGCGATCATAACCGGAATATCAAGATCAACACCTAGATAAGTTGCAATCGGCCGCAAGGTCACTACTACAATCAAGAAAATCAGCGTCAGACTGATCAAAAGCGTATTTAGCGCAATTTCGTTAGGTGTCTTCTGACGTTTCGCCCCTTCAACAAGAGAGATCATTCGATCTAGAAACGACTCACCAGGATCACTTGTAATTCTGACTTTAATCTCATCACTGACGACCCGTGTACCGCCTGTAACGGAGCCAAAGTCCCCACCAGCCTCCTTGATTACAGGTGCAGATTCACCTGTAATCGCTGATTCATCTACGGAAGCCAGCCCTTCAATCACCTCACCGTCACCAGGGATGAGTTCTCCCTGACTGACAATGACGATATCTCCTTTACGCAGCTCGGAGGAAGAGACTGTCTTCACCGCTCCTCCAACCAGTTTGTTAGCTGTGATATCTTGTTTTGTTTTCTTGAGCGAATCGGCTTGGGCTTTCCCCCGGCCTTCTGCCAGTGCTTCAGCGAAGTTCGCAAACAGCACTGTAAACAGCAGAATGAACAACACTGTGATATTGAAGCCTATCGATTGCTCTGCATTAAAATATCCAGGAGCCAGCACCATGAGGAGGACAATGATCGTACCGACCTCTACCACGAACATGACGGGATTTTTGATTAGCGTTACTGGGTTAAGCTTTATAAAACTATCCTTTACAGCGCTAAGGAGTATGGGTCCCGTCAGCAGCTTTTTTCTTTTTACAGTACTCATCTTATTCTCCCTCTTCCTACCGTAAGGTTAGATATTCTGCAATGGGGCCGAGTACAATGACCGGCAGGAACGTCAACGCACCGATAATCACTACTGTACCAATCAGAATTCCCGTAAACAGTCCATTGTCTGTGCGGAACGTGCCAATCGTCTCAGGAACCGGCTTCTTCTTAAGCAGAGAATCTGCTACCGCCAGCATTGCAATGATAGAGACATAACGACCTAGCAGCATGACAATCCCGGTTGTGACATTCCAAAAAGTTGTATTGTCTGCAAGCCCTTCAAATCCTGAACCATTGTTCGCGGCAGAAGAGACATATTCATATAACACTTGGCTGAGTCCATGGAATCCAGTGTTCGTAATCGCCCCTTGCCCCAAATCGGTCAGGAACGCAGCTGCGGTTGGCACAAGGATAATGAACGGATGCACAAGGATCGCTATGGCAATCAGCTTCATCTCCTTGGCCTCTATTTTCCGTCCGAGGAACTCCGGTGTCCTGCCGACCATGAGACCGCACAGGAAGACACCCAGAATCGCATACATCAGCATATTGATCAGTCCGACACCTTTACCACCGAAGACATTGTTGAGCATCATCAGTGCAAGAGGCGTAATGCCTCCCAGCGGCGTCAGCGTATCATGCATATTGTTAACACTACCTGTCGTAGCTGCGGTTGTTACTGAAGTAAACAAGGAAGACTGCGGTATGCCGAAGCGCACCTCTTTACCTTCCATACTACCTTGTGAAGATTCTATTCCTAGTGCATTGATCGCCGGATTGCCTTTCGATTCAGCATAGAAGTTTAGGCTTAATAGCAGAACAAACAAGGTCATCATTGCGGTAAAAATTACCCAGCCCTGACGTTTGTTCTTGGCAAACAATCCGTACATATAAGGGAGCGAAGCTGGCAGCATCCACATAGAGAGAATCTCTAGCACGTTCGTAAGTGGATTAGGGTTCTCAAAAGGATGCGATGAATTGGCTCCGAAGAAGCCGCCACCATTGGTGCCCAAATGCTTGATCGATTCCAGAGAAGCTACTGGACCGATAGCAATTTGTTGCGTTTGCCCCTCTAGTGTAGTGACTTCAAGCGATGGCTTGAGTGTTTGCGGCACATGTAGTCCTACCAGTACCAATGAAACCAGCAGAGCTAGAGGAATGAATACACGAATATGTGCTTTAACGAAATCCTCGAAGAAGTTCCCGACTGATTTCCGTCCTGTGATCCCTCTGACAAAGGCAACCGCAACAGAAAATCCGCTCGCTGCAGACGTGAACATCATCATCGTGATGACAGCCATTTGTGAAAAATACGAAAGTCCCGTCTCCCCGCTGTAATGCTGCAGGTTTGTATTAGTCATAAAACTAATCACCGTATTGAACGAAAGCGTCTGTTCCATATCCGCAATTCCATTCGGATTTAGTGGTAAACCCCGCTGCAATCGAAGAAAGATATAGCTGAAAGTAACCAGTACGATATTCGTTAAAACAAAGCTGAGCGCATACTTCTTCCAGGACATACCGTCCCGTTTTTTCAGGCCGATCAGCTTAAAAATTCCTTTTTCCATACCTCCAAACCATCGATCCGTACGGTTCGGTTCATTAGAAAACACATAATATAAATACGTGCCCATCGGCTTAACCAGCAAGATGAGAATTACGATTACAGCAACAATTTGCAAAATGCCCATGAATGCCCCTCCTTAAAATTTCTCCGGATGAATCAATGCATAAACCAGATATATAAACAGCAGTAGGGTAACAGCGATTACTAGAATCACAGCTTATCCCTCCCCGTATCCTCAACTACACCTGCACACCAGCGCATAAATCCATAAAATAACCCGTAAATTACAGCTAACGAAGCCACCATATACAGATCCATCATATCTTCCGCACTCCTTCTTTTATCCTTAATGAGGTGATCTATCTACCAGAAAATCAGCATCACCGCTGTGGGAATAGATTACATAACTCGCGCCAAGTCTTTTATAGACCAATCTAGGATTTATTGAGCTTGTAATTACAAAAATCGGCTGTGTCGTCCAGGTACGGCACATCTGAATGTAACGGCAGCATAACGTAAAGCTGCTCTCGAACAGATATACCCGGCCTACCGGAAACGGCGGGCGAAACCAAGTATTCTGATGGCGGGTATCAACTAGAACGACTTGTTCAATCCCCATCTCTTCGAGTAGGGCCTTCTCAGGCAAGTTGTTGGTCAATCCGGCCATCTTAATGCCTCTGAATTTTAGAAGCTTAATAAAATGTTCGCCTGCCTTCGTTGGCGCACATACCAGTACATATTCATTCTGATCTGTCATCTCTTATTCTCCTCAAATGCTTTGCTTGTAAGATCAGAGCTTGATCACCCTGATCTTGAAAAAAAAGCTACCGCTAATGATGAATATAACGACCTCTTCGTGAGGTTTTCCATAAATGCTTTGCTTAAAAAAGCACAGCAAAAAGCCACAAAGGATTCTCCTCTGTGGCTCGCTAGCGGTCACATTGCACTCATCCTCTCTCCATACGCTTACGAGGTTAGCTGTCGGATTCGGGCGGTGAGAGTCGCCCTACCTGTATAGATGCGAGCTCACTGGCATCTTCTACAGGATTCACCCCATAACCGGCTTCCGACTCTCACATCGTCTGCCGATTGTTGGTTCCCCCGCTTTCCTTATCGGAAATTAAGCGGATCAAATATTCGATTGTTGTTGAAACAGGAGTAATCATACCCTTATGCAGGAAGTATTGTAAAACCTGATTGATGCCAAAATAATGCAAATTAAAAACTATTTTCGCATTGGATAGCGCTTACTTGATATCCAATCTCTCTATATCTCTTGTTTACTCGAGTTTCAATCCATTAGCGAAAAACGGTCATACCATGTGATTTTATTCACCACGATTAGTGAAATCACCAAAAATCGCCTATATAAGAAAGGAAACAAGAAAGCGAGATTAAGCGAGGAAGAAGCCCGATAACTCGCAATAAATACCTATTTGGTTCCCTTTTTCGTCGTAGTAGGCAGGATTTGGTTTAAATTGCGCTCAAAAGAACACTTTCTGTTTTTACAGAAACACCTTGAAAAGAGTATGATTCGGGTTGAATCTATTTCACGAAATACATTCAACGCTGAGTTCCTGCATTTGCAGGGAACGGGGGAACCATCAGGCCACATGGCCTACTTGGGGTGAATCCGAAGGAGACTGTTCAAGTCTCACATAGGTAGGGCGACTCTCACCGTCCGAATCCGACAGCTAACCTCGTAAGCGTAAAGAGAGAGACCCTTGATCCGCCACGCTTTGGCACAGGTGTGTGTATACCTGTATTCCAAAACCGCAGCAGAGGTCCTCCTCTTGCTGCGGTTTTTGCGTTACCTGAATCTATAGGGTGATAGCATGCTGGACGGGGTGAAAGGAATGAAACACTATTATTGGGGAACTCAGCAAGGGCTACTTGAGCCGATAAGTCTAAATTATGTTTGCTTTGGAGCGTTGTGGTTCGAAGAGGATCATCACAGAACTATTGTCGGCTATGCTTTTGGTCAGAAGCAGATTGAATCACTTCGCCATTTCAGCAGCCCATCTACCTGTGAATACTGTATGGACCGAACAATTATATACGAAATATATAAAAATATCCGAGAAAAGCAACAGCTGCAGGATTGGTCAGCACACCAACGTTTTCCGTGGCTCACCGCTTTTAAGGAACCGTGGAAAGAAGTTGCAGTCGGTTGGTACGTAATGAGATCCGGCAACACCTTTCCCTTACATTTATCCGTTATACGCAAACAGAAATTCCGACTATGGCTGGAGCATGCCGCAGTCTGTGAGAATGAAGCTGAAATGCTCGCCTGTATAGAGAAGGCTAACGTCATTCACCATGTAAATCTTAAGCTTTTGGAAACCTAAGGAGGAGAAACCTGTCATGGACCAGCGAAGACTATCTCGCATAGAAGTATTCGTCTTTGATTCACCAGAGCCTATTCACTATGGAATGGAGGCTGATCAAGACAGCCGTTATGGCATCCTGAAACTTACCTGTAAAGGAGGTAGCAGCTGGGGGGCATGTCTTATCTCTGCCAATACCAAAACTTTCGATCTTATTAAATGGAGTTCTTTTCTCAGAATGATATACCATTGCCGGCTAGAGGAAGCGATAGATAAAGTACGTACCCATGGTTCAGAGTGGGATCAGACTCAGTTTGAGCTAGTGCAAGGTGCTTTACAGGATTTAAAAGCCAAGCTGCAGGGTAAATCCTTGGCAGGGCACATTGAGCAAGGTCGTCTGTACAGAGCTGTCGCTGGTGGGAGAGATTCCAAAGGAGGGCGGCTATATTATAAACCATCCAGTGTAGCGCTTCAAAAACATAGTTATCCAGAACCTGATACCGCCGAGCTTATCAACAAATCCATTTCTTACTTTTCTTTATTATAAGTTCATCCCATAACCCATTCTGAAAGGATCGTGTTTATCATGCCTGACCCCTTACCTTCCGAATCACCCCGTAGAACTATATTTGCAGAGTGTGTTCAAAAGTGCACGAATGATATCTATACGCTCAGTTCCATGTTGTTACAACAATCAGTAGAAGCCGAGAAGGTTACTATCCGTACTTTTAAAGAGCTTCATAAAATATTCCGTCAAAAAAGCTTCGACAGCCAGCTATTCTCTATCGAGGCTTACCGCTCTTGTATCCGACAATGCGCCGATTATTACGCACGCCGGTCTCTTCTGTCTGCCAAGACATTGCCTTGGGAGGAACAGCTTATAAAAACGATGTGGTATGGCCTAAAGCTATCTTTACCTCAAATAAGCATCATTCTGCAAAAGAGTGTTCCTGTCCTAAAAGCACAGCTTAGGCGTGTGCGGGAGCAACTGACTGCTCAAGAGGATTTGCTGCCTAGTGGTAATCTATCCGTTGTCTAACTCCCTCAACTATCTTCCAAATAACTTTTACGATACATACACAAAAAATAAAAAAGCCACGGCATCTGCCGCGGCTTCCTTTCCGTACATCCACAATCCCGCAATCATCCCCACCATGGCAATCCCAGTCAATACACCCTGAGTGAAATCCATTAAAGTGGACCCATTGGTCGAGAGCATTCTACTAACCGTAGCCAGAGATACCGAACTCATTAAAAGCATCATATTGTATTGTTCACTTTTAGTCATGTTTACCACTCCTTAAAAGTTTATATGAAGCCACTTAGATCTTGTAAGCCTTCATCGCTTTTCTGATCTCTTTAATACTTGGACGTTTGCCGTACATCAATACGCCTGTGCGATAGATCTTGGCAGCCAACCATCCAAAGATGAACGTGGTAACAAGCAGGATGGCTAATGATACAATAACTTGCCAGATCGCTACTTCACCAACACCAATCCGGAGCAGCATGGTCAATGGAGAGGTGAACGGCACATAACTCGCTACCTTAACCAGCAGAGTGTCCGCATTGGAGATACTGAACAGTGGAACATAGAATGCTACGAAGCCTAACATCATAATCGGCATAACCGCTTGGCCAAGATCCTCTGTACGGCTGACAATTGAACCTACAGCTGCATACATCAAGGCATAGAGGAAATAACCTAGTACATAAAGAACAATTCCATAAAGCAACAAGTTAATATTAAGCTGGCCTAAATCCAGGTCTAAATCTTTCAAAATCGTTGCATTATGCGGAAGCTTAAGATTGACAACTACCGCTGCGATAATGACGCCAATTTGTAATAATCCTACTAAGAAGACACCGATAACTTTACCGAACATTTGCGCTAAAGGTGAGGCACTTGTAATCAGAATCTCCATGATCCGTGAGCTCTTCTCTGAAGTAATCTCAGCTGCGATCATATTACCGGTCATCATGATAGACATGAAGAACAGCATAAGCATGGCGTATACAATGACGTAATTAATAGGTGGAGCGGATTCCTGCGACGCATCCTTATCTCCCGCAGTCCCATCAGGGTTGAGCTGCTGAGTAGCTATCTGTACCGGTGTTGACATAGCAGCAATCTGCTCCTGCGTCAGCTTGTCGCCAACGACGAACTGGGTGTTGACCTGCTGAAGGGCATTTTGGAGATAGATTTGTACATCGCCCTTCAATTCACCATTTTCACTATGATAAGTAACGGGTGGAAGTCCTTCACCAGTCGGTTCTGCAAAAGTAACATACCCTTCTACAGTCCCTTCATCTAAAGCTTTCTTTAGCTCCGCATCGTCGGCAGAAGTATATTGCACAACTTTTGCCTGCGGCATTCCTTCAGGTGAAGTATAAGCCTTCAACAACTCTGCAGCCTGATTTCCATCTTCCGCGATCACAGCAATTTGAGTCTCTGCGTTTGTTGTAGAATCTCCCTTAAACTGATCGATGATGTACGGAAGATTCATCCCAATGCTGAGCAGCAACACTAGAATTAACGTAGTAATCATGAATGATTTCGTTCTTACTTTATTTTTAAAGGTAAAGCCAATAATTGTCCCCATCTTATTCATGAGATTCACCCACCGCTCTGATAAAGATTTGATTTAACGTTGGTTCCTTAATTTCAAAATGCTCCACTTCACCCTGCGCCATCGCCTGCTGTAGGATACGTTGTGCTGCGCCGATCTCACTGATTGACAACAGATAACCTCGCTCCTGTCGCTGTACTGCTGTTACACCTGCAATTGATTCTAGACCGGTCACTTCGTTATCCGTACGCAACAATACTTGTTCACGAGGATATCCACTCTTAATCGTACGAATATCGCCCTGCACGACAGTATTGGAACGATCCAAAATCGTAATATTACGGCAAAGCTCTTCAACATGCTCCATCCGGTGAGTAGAGAATAAGATACTCGTTCCTTGATCACGCAATTCTTTTACCGTATCTTTCAGTAGTTCCACGTTAACAGGGTCCAAGCCACTGAAGGCTTCATCAAGGATGAGAATTTGCGGCTTATGAACGACTGCGGCGATAAAGCCCATTTTCTGCTGATTCCCTTTGGAGAGCTCTTCAATCTTCTTATTGTAGTAATCCGGAACCTCAAACCGATCGAGCCAGTAGCGAAGGCTCTTATCTGCATCACTAGCCGACATCCCGCGCAGACGTGCCAAGTAGACGATTTGATCGCTTACCTTTACCTTTGGATATAATCCTCTTTCTTCGGGCAGATAGCCCATGATTTGCTGAAGTTCGCTGTTATACGACTTTCCATTATACAAAATATTCCCGCCATCAGGGTAAATTAGGCCAAGCACCATGCGCATTGTGGTTGTTTTCCCTGCACCATTTGCCCCCAGTAATCCGTAAATTTCCCCCTTGCCTACCGTTAGGTTAATTCCGTTTACAGCGGTTTTTTCTCCATATTGCTTCATTACACTTTCCAGCTTTAAGGCTTCCATTTCTCTAGTCCCCTCTCTTGTGATCAATCAGGATAGGACGGTGTCCCTGTGTCCATAAACCCAATATTTCGTCCAATTCTAAACTGCGACTCTTGATAACCTTTACGCCCAAGTCCTGAATGCGTTTCTCGTTCTTAGAAAATTGTTCTATGATAAAAGAAGCTACACCCGGTGTATCCATGGTAAAGTTTATACCTCCCGGTAATTCCGCTGATAACTCAGCAAGCTCCTCTTCACCTGCAACCTGTACCCATACCTCGGTCCAAGTACCGAATAAACTGTCTTTCTCGGCCATACCCAGCAGTTCACCTCTATGCATAAGCATGATATAATCTGCCAACCGCCGCACCTCTTCCACAATGTGTGTAGAGATGATGATCGTAGCGTTGTTCTCATCCATATATTTAAGCAGCGTCTCGATCATAATCTTCCAGGCAAAGGGATCAAGACCTGATGAAGGTTCATCCAGTAGCAGCAGACTTGGGCGTGACGCAAGTGCTGCGGCAATTTCGAATTTCCGACGCTCACCCTTAGACATCTTAGAAAGCCTCATATGATATGGAACCTCAAAGCGATCCATTAGATCCTGAAAATACGACTCATCCCAGTTCGGATACCAATGCTGTCGAAATTGAGCGGCCTCTTCTGCATTCCAGTGGTTCTCCTCAGTAATCGACGTCTCAGGAACATAGGCAATGGTCTGCCGCAGCTCCAGAGGCAACCCGCTATCATACCTGTTCTCAAACCAATATATCTCGCCTTCCTCTGGATTGGTCAGCTGCATCAGTAGATTCAGTAGCGTGCTTTTGCCAGATCCATTCTGACCTACCAGGGCTGTAATATATCCTCTTGGCAGATTCATGGTCAGCGGTCCTATCGTCTTGTTTCGCCGCTGTTTAAGTACATTCCGCAATTCTATAGCCATCTGTACCATATGAATATGCGCCCCCCTTTCATTCCTTTGCTCTATACTTGCGTTCTACAATCTCCATAAAAATCTGCTCAAGTTCATCCTTGCTGCAATGTACCGATCGGCCGATATCCACAGCACTTTCAAGTGCTTTGCCTACCGTGTCTCGTTTGTATTCTTCCATTGCTCCGTCGCCTATGTGGGATACAAAGGTACCTGTTCCTTGTCTCGTTCGCAGCAAACCTTCGTTCTCCAGATCCTGATATACGCGCCGCACTGTAATTACACTGCATTTCAGATCTCCTGCAAACTCACGAATCGAGGGCAGTAGCGTACCTTCTGTAATGACTCCGCTAATGATTAATGATCTAAGCTGAGTCTCTATCTGATGATAGAGGGGCTCTGCACTATTTTCGTTGATTTGTACCGGTATCCACATTATTTACACCTCGCCTTCCACTCTAGCGTGCTAGAGCGCAGTCCTTGCCATTCCGATTTTTTATACGAGATTGCGACTCTTCAGTCGATGTATAGTCCATTTAGAGAATAACTGCACAGATATTGTCCCCAGCAGAAGTGATCCCCACATGATCGGAGATAACAGCCCCCACTCCTTGGAATAGGAGATACTGTATAAAAACAAATTACCTCCCCCAAGTGTAACTAGGAATGATATTCCCCACGATAACACTACGATAAGCAATGTTAGCCATAGATAAGCTTTGCCGCTAAAAAGATACTCAATAAAAATATATAGACCTGAGACCATGAATCCGAAGCCGAGCCATGTAATGGCAAAAGCTATATACGAGGGAACCGCCAGCTCTGTCCGGAAATTTTCCCCTAACAAGTAAACAATACCGAAGAATAACGTACCATTTAGAATAAAGGAGCAAACTCCCTGAAGTTTTCTCCGCGATAATATTACTGCAGCTGGAATTGGTAAGGTTCTTAAGTAAACCAACATTTTTGTGTAAGAGTCTTCACTCCAATATTTCATGGAACGGCGAGAGAATGTTAATCCCAATAAGGGTATAAAGGAAAGAAATAAGAAATCCGTTATCATCGTCCGATCCTGCTCACCTAGTACGTCATTTGCTACCAGGCTAGTCATTCCACCAAGATAACACATAAAAATAACTGTTATTACGAGGGTCCCTAATATCTTTAATTTGTCTCCGCGAAAATCAGAGCGCAACATAAACCATGAATCTTTTAATGTTCTCATTAAAACTAACCTCGCTTTACAATGTCTTCAGCGTCTAGCAGAAGCAGGTGTTCATATCCCTGTGCTTACTGTATATATCTATATACACAGTATATGTCCTTAATTTACCATTGTCAATCCTGTAAATGGAAAACATTCAAGTTGATTAGGAGGTATGCGCTCCCCCCTTTGGAGAAGGCTTTGCACGTATGGGAAACTGATCATTATCAGGATTAACTAATCAGAGGATTAAACATAACTTATGGAGAGGTTGAATATGAGCGAAGGACGCGGAGTGAGGACAGCCTCATTGTTGCTTCGCCAATGGGTTGTAGGTGTAGGGCCAGTTGTTGCGGCTCGGTGGGGTGATTGAAGGGCGGGAGCGACTCCTCTGCGGGTGTGACCACTAATGGATGCGACTCCTGGGGTGTGCGGATACTACTGGGTGGTGTGAACGCTCGATCGATGAGAGGGCTCGGCGGGTGCTACTGCTGAGTGGATGTGACCGTTCGGTGAGTGTAACTGCTAGTAGAAGCAACAATTAGGGGAAATCTCCCTCTAATTACTTGGATTTATCCTGAAATCATCGTTTTTAGGGAATTCCTCCCTATAAATTCAGCCATTTCTGCGTTTTAGAGCTTAAACGGTTAAAATACAGGGGGAAATTCCCTAATTATCGTTTTCCGAGCCCAAAACTCATCTTTTTCAGGGAGGTTTTCCCTAAAAATAAGTAAATAGAATGCTTCACATCACGCCACTGTTCATATCACGAGTGATTTCACAGTTCAATTTTACAACTTCAGCACTCCCCCAACTCCATAAACTAAAATAAGCCCGTTATCCATCATCCCTATTTAGGAACGAACAGATGCACAGGCTTATTTCATTACTATTCACACAAATTCATGTAAGATTCGCACGCATATTCACATGCTCTTTTCACACGCCAATCACAAGCTCTATTCACGCAACTATTTTACGCGCCCAAAATAACTTCCCATACTGGCTTGGTATGTCCACCTGGATACAGAACATAAAGCAGCACATACACCATGACGCCAGTAATCGCAGTAATGAACCAGATTATAGATGTTACTCTGCCCCACTTACGGTGCTTGGAGTACTTCGCCTTAAATCCAAGAGTTAACGTAGTAAGTCCGAATACCGCAGCTACCGTTGCCAGCACGATATGGAAGATCAGAAACACTTGATAAATCGTCTGAAGTTCATCAGGACCACCCCATGAGGTGTTTCCCACAAACAACGTTCTAGATACGTAAACAATAAAAAACAGGAGCGCGGCGATTGCGGCAGCAATCATCGTCTTCTTGTGCGCCTCGCGTTTGCCCTTAATGATGAGCCACCAGCCAATAGCTACGAGCACCGCACTAAGCACGATGAACGATGTGCTAATAGTTGGAAACACCGTAAAAATATCCATGATTCTCCTCCTTGGCAGTCTACCAGTTATGCACGGGTCAAGGTGCTCTCCTCGAGTGCTGAGGAAGGCGTCGATAATTCATCGCCCTCTTGTCCGTTCTCTTTTTTATACCAATGATAGAACACATAAGCAAGCATAGAGGCAAAAATAAATTCCTGAATGAACTTCATCGCGATACCTCCCACCTGCTGATCCACTTTTGGTGACAACAATGAAAAGAACGCAGGACCCCCAAAATTCTGAAGTAAGGCAGAAGGATCACCCGATATACAATAGCCCATGGCAAGTGCCCAAGTCTCCGGATCACTGTAAGTAGCATAGAGCGGTTGATCTGCAAAAATAATCAGTCCGCATGCTGGTGTCAGCAATACCATGTTTAGAAAAATAAACCCAATCTTGCCCAGTCCACTCGCCATTCGACGCTCCGGTAACGGATTGATCAATGTCCACCACATTAAGGCAGCTGTTAGGAATAAAACAATATAGTAGATTCGGTGAACGGTAAAATGCAGCATCACATAATCATGGATAACAGGAATATGGTACAAGGAAAATAGTCCATTAAACAGTAGAGCAGCTACCACCGGTCGAGCTAAAAAAGACAACCGGCGAAATGGATTTACTCTCAATATGCTGCGCCAGATAAAATCTGGAATCCCCAGCATAATCAGCGGCACCGCCACTAGGTATGACAAGGCCATACTAACCATATGGAAGGAAAACATCATATGTCCTAATAGACTAACAGGACCGCCTTGTGCAAGATAAAGCGCAAGCATTCCGCACACAAATAGTGCTCTTCGCCAGAATGGAACCGGAACTGAATCGGCATGACGTCCAGCAATCGGACCAATCCAAACGAAATAACCCGCCGTCAGCAGCAGCATGACCGCCAGAAAAAGCGGGCTCCATAGTTCTGCAAAGCTAAAATATTGTAATCCGAGCATAACCCTAACCCCTCCTAGCGCAGGATCTAGTTAAACACCAAAAAGAGGGGGCATCTCAGCCCGCCTCTTTCTTTATAGTCCGTTAATTCCACCAAACCCAATACAGCGACATAATAATACAGGTACCGGCGGTAAAAAAACCACCCAGCATGAAGATAATCGGTATTAGATGTCCTTTATCTTTCAGGTGCATCCAGAAGCCCATCTGCACAATGACCTGAATGACTGCCATCACCAGGAGTAGAATAACCGCAAAGGTGGCATTCACCCCTCCAGCCGCAACAGCGGCGAAAGCAATTAAGGTCAAGACAATGGACAGTATAAAGACAACAATATGCCTCTGTGGCCCTTCATGCCGATGACGATGCTTATACCCGTCATTCTCTGGCACATGCTGATCTGTCGTCATAGTGTCTAGCCCACCTTTCCAAGTAGGTATACAACCGTAAAGATGAAGACCCATACCACATCAATAAAATGCCAGTACATGGCTGACACATACACTTTTGGTGCAGTAACTACGGTTAATCCTTTACGCATGAGTTGCCCAATCAGGATGGCGATCCATGCAATCCCGAAAGCTACGTGCGCACCGTGGAATCCTACTAATGTATAGAATGCCGAACTAAATGCACTTGTAGTCATTCCGAAGTCTTCGTGTCTCACATATTGAGTAAACTCATAGATCTCCAGAATCAGGAAGCCAAGCCCTAAGGCTACAGTTACCAAAAGCCAGTTACGAAGCACAGCCGGACGGTTCCTATGCATCGCTTGGATAGCGAATACACTCGTCAGACTGCTTACCAAAAGAATGAATGTTGCAGCAGCTACAAGCGGCAAGTGAAACAATTCATTCGCCGATGGCCCCTCATTCGTCTGATTACGCAATGCGAGGAACGTAGCGAACAACGTACCGAACAATACCGCTTCCCCACCTAGAAACAACCAAAAGGCAAGAACCTTGTTTCGTCCTTCGAGCGTAGCTTTTTCCGGCTCGTGAGGAAATTCTTCCTTAGAAGCTTCTGCATGTGCCGTTGTCATGTCCGCTCACTTCCTTCCAGCTCTTCAGGTTCAATATGCCATCCATGATCATCATACAGCGAACGCAACAGCATAGATCCAAACGTGATGATAAGACCGATGGCTGTAACGATATAATTATTAAACATAAAGCTCATAAAGGCGTTGCCGAAGTCATCCCGACTGAACATGAAGCCAAGTCCAGCGATGAAAATTCCAACAGACATAGTAAACGGCAATATAGTTGCAGACGGCATATGGATCGAGCCGACCGGTTCTGCCGGAGTCATGCCTTTATTTCCTGCCATCTTTTCTTTCCAGAATGCATCAATACCACGGATAAGTGGGGTTTGCTTGAAGTTATATTCTGGTGGTGGTGAAGGAATCGTCCATTCTAGTGTACGTCCATCCTCCCACGGATCATTAGCTGCATCCGTCGGTCTTCTTGAAGTTAGATAGATGTTAACCAAGAATATAATCATGCCCACACTCATCAATCCAGCACCGATTGTACTGACTAAATTCAACAAATCGAATTGCTGATTCGGCAAATACGTGAATACCCGACGTTGCATCCCCATGAGTCCAAGGAAATGCTGTACAAAGAATGTCAGATGGAATCCGATGATAAACGTCCAGAAGGTCCATTTGCCCAGCTTCTCACTTAGCATCCGACCAAACATCTTCGGCCACCAGTAATGCAGACCTGCAAACAGGCCAAGCACCAAGCCGCCCACAATAACGTAGTGAAAATGTGCTACAACAAAATACGTATCATGGAACTGAAAGTCAGCAGGCGCAGAAGCCAGCATGACGCCAGTGACGCCACCCATCGTAAAGGTAGGAATGAATCCTGCCGCGAACAGGTTTGGTGTCGTGAAACGTACTTGCCCGCCCCACATCGTGAACAACCAGTTAAAAATCTTGATTCCTGTCGGAACCGCAATCAACATCGTCGATACAGAGAACAACGCATTAGCTACCGGCCCAAGTCCGGTAGTGAACATATGGTGAGCCCAAACCATGAAGCCCAGGAAGGCAATCAGGATGGTAGCGAACACCATTGAGCTATACCCGAACAATCGCTTCCGTGAAAAAGTCGGGATAACCTCCGATATAATTCCGAAGGCAGGCAGAATGAGGATATATACTTCTGGATGACCAAATATCCAGAAGATATGTTGCCAGAGCACCGGATTACCCCCAGCCCCAACCTCGAAGAAATTGGCTCCAAGTATCCGGTCGAATGTCAGCAGTACTAAACCTACTGTAACTGCTGGAAATGCAAACAATATAATTGCGGAAGTAATAAATGTAGTCCAAGCAAACATCGGCATCCGCATGTAGGTCATTCCCGGCGCGCGCATCGTAATGATCGTGGCTAGAAAGTTAATCCCCCCGATGAGGGTACCTAATCCGGCAATTTGAAGACCAATCGTATAAAAGTCTACACCGTGTGTAGTGCTGTATGTACTCGTAGATAGTGGGGTGTAGGAGGTCCATCCGGCATCAGGAGCGCCACCCATTATCCAGCTGAGATTCAGTAGAATTCCGCCGAACAGGAAGGTCCAGAAGCCAAGTGCATTTAGAAAAGGAAAGGCTACGTCACGTGCACCGATCTGTAGCGGTATGACGGCATTCATTAAGGCGAAGATGATTGGCATGACGCCGAGGAATATCATCGTCGTACCATGCATGGTAATAAGTTCATTAAACGTTTGGGCATCCAAAAAATTATTCATCGGCTTGATGAGTTGCCAGCGAATCAGAAGTGCTTCAATTCCGCCGATACCAAAAAATAATCCTCCGGCCCATAGGTACAAAATTGCGATTTTTTTATGATCGACGGTTGTTAGCCAATCCATAAGTCCTGTATGGCGCTTCACACTGTGGCCATGCCCCAGAGGCTTGGATGAATTCAAGGTATGCGCTGCTTGAGCCAAAGTTCGTACCCCCTTTTTCGAAAGTTCCGCCCGCCTTTAGGCTAAGGCATTAGTCCAGCTTATAGTTGGCCAGATACTCAGCAATGCCATCAATCTCCGCATCGCTTAGGCCTAGATCTTTGGGGTTAGGCATCAGATTGCCCGGTTTTACGGATTGTGGATCATGCAGCCATGTTTTGAGATTCTCCTCAATTGGTGCACCATCCTCCCTCGTATCGTCGTTGAGCAGGATCCCTGCAATCGACTCCCGAGAACCAATTCCGGTCAAGTTCGGCGCATTATTAATCCCTTGATCACCTACAGCGTGGCAAGTCAGACACGCCGCTTTGAATTTCTCAGCTAAAGCAGGATCCTCTGGCAGCACAGCTACGGGTGCTTTCATCGAATCTATCCACTTCTGAAAATCTTGCTCACTAACCGATTTCACCTTAAATTCCATGAATCCATGAGACGGCCCGCATAGTTCCGCACATTTGCCACGGTAAACGCCTTCATTAGGTGCACTGAAGCTGAAGCGGTTAATCGTCCCGGCTGGGTTGGTGTCGATTTTACCGGATAGGGAAGGGACCCAGAAGGAGTGCAGCACATCTTTAGTCTCCAGTTCAAAAGCAATATCTTTGCCCACTGGAATAATCAGATCCTGCGCTGTAGTCACCTTGTAATCGGTATACTCAAACTCCCACCAATATTGGTGGCCGGTTACTTTAACCTTAATCGCATCCTTGTCATTGGCATGATCATCTCCTGCGGCGAACACTGCTTTCACCGTTGGAACTGCCAGTACCACTACGAGGATAAGCGGAATGACCGTCCAGAGAATCTCAAGCTTGATGCTACCCTCAACCTGCTCAGGGATTTCATTCTGACCCGGTTTTCGACGGAAACGGATCAGTACATAAGCTGCAATCGTAAAGACAATCAGCAACACGACGATCATAATACTGATCGACAGCTCCATTAATCCATAAGACATTTCCGCCTGAGGCCCCTGTGGTCTGAGCACTGACAAGTCCTCACGGCCGCACCCGGCAAGAAAGAGACCAAACATAGCGGTCATGGGAAGGAGTCGCTTTACAGCCTGCCACGTTTTCATCATTGATCTACCCCGCTTTTCCCGATTTCGTAGGTTCCTGTTTTTTTCTGTCAATTATAACAATCACTATTAATATAAGTTTAAGGGAAAGTTTTGTCAATCGTTCACAACTAGTTCACATTGTAATTTTCGACATAATAATTCCTTGTCCCACCTGCATTTATGCGCATTTTTTGAAAACGCAATCAAATAAAAAATGATCGTTAAAGCGCATTCATTGTGAAATGTGTCTATTAATTCATTTGACTATTTTATGAGAGACAATATTTCTTATTCATAAATGTACATACAAAAAAAACCGATTCCTGCAACAAACGCTGCTCGGGCACGGTTTATAAGAATCCTCGTGGATGTTATTACTCAAAATGATGTCAAAAGTAAGTGACACTCGTATCTGTTAGCTAGGAGACGGATGAATTCATCTTTACCAGCTCATGCTCCACGACCATGGTCAGTTCTTCTTCATAGCCTCCGGTAATCCGATATTTTCGGACGTACTCCTTTACGAATTTCTTGGGATCTTTGGGCCGGAAAATACGTGTCATTTCCCGTAAACTTTCCTTGACTTCGTTATGACCTTTACTTGCCATGATCAGTTCCCTCCCAAAACATTGAAAATGAATGCTCCGTTGTAGAGAATGCATGATGAAAAGTACGCCGTAACCTCGAATGCAAGTGAAGCAACCATTACACATACGTGGCTTGCATTATCCGCCAAAACGTAAAATTCAAAGCTTCAAAGCCTTGAGATACTGGTTCGCCGGTGAAGCAGGTTCGTCGTGATTTGGGCTGAGAGTAAGGACGCCTGTTGAACGAAAGCTCCTTGACACTTTTATTACCCGAAGAGCCACTTACTGAATCACCCCTTTCGGGCCTTATCGTTATATTGTATCATATTCCGGTCCAACTTCCACCTTTCCTTGTAAAATGTGCTAATTGGAAAATTTTTATTTTTTTACAATGTTCTTCGTAAGTCATATTGCTCGTGTCGGGTTAAAATACAATATGCTCTATAGCAGGCCACACCTAGCACATACCACAGCAAGAAAAGGAGATCATTATGGGCCAACCTACACCATTACTGACTTCATCTTATAACGTAGTTCCCGCGATGACTACCGCGCTACCCGAGGAAACTGCAACGCGCCGTGAGGGTCTTGAACAAGCTGATTATGCTATTCAGAAAGAATATCCAAAGATGCATAGTATGCTTATCGCTCGCCATGGCAAGCTCATCTTTGAACGTTATTACGGCAACCATCATGCCGGGGCATTAAATGATCTTCGATCTGCGACTAAAAGCTTTATCAGCGCAATTACCGGAATCGCTATCGATCGGGGAGATATCCCTGATATCGATGTCTCGGTTTCCAAGGTACTTCGTAAACATGTTCCATACCTGCACTCCCCTCATTTATCAAAAATCACTCTCCGTCATCTGCTTACCATGACTTCCGGATTTAGCTGGATCACGGGCAAGAAGCTGGGGGAGCCTTTCGTCCGGAATCTCCATCGTAGTCGCCGCTGGGGTTCCTTTGCTCTTAGTATGAACATAATTCCGGAACATATCGGTCAATTTCAATACCGTAGTATCGACACCCATCTGATTTCGATGATCCTTAGTGAATCTACAGGTCTTGATGCATTCACCTATGCTGCTGAGCATTTATTTAGCCCTCTCCGAATGACTCACACGGCTTGGTTACCGAGTCCCGAAGGACATAGTATGGGACATATTGGTCTGTACTTAAACTCAAGAGATATGGCTAAATTTGGTATATGTCTGCTTAATAACGGCGTATTTGCAAAACAGCAGATCATTCCGAAGCATTGGCTGCAAGAAGCACTAACTGCACAGACTACGGGATACCCGGCTTTTGGAGATTACGGATATCAGTTCTGGGTAGGTACGATGAGCGGCCAACCCTACAAGCTTGCCCACGGTCATGGCGGACAGCAAATCCTTCTCCTACCCAAGTTAGATACGGTAGTGGTCTTTACAGCAGAGAGTAAGACAAACAATTGGAAGAACCCCCGCAAGCTGTTGGAAAAGTATATTATACCCACAATGAGCTAAACATACTTTTTCCTGACAAGTCATAGGCTTTTAAGGAAGAAGGAGTAGCGAACTAACCCCCTTCTTCTCCAAGTAGAAGGAGAGTGAGCCCTTTGTCCCCTTTCAAATCATCCACCGGATTGCCCGATAATATTGCGGGCGCGCTGTGCTATTTTTTCCCTTTTATCGGCGGTGTTGTCTTTCTCGCTCTGGAGAAACGCAACCGCTTCGTGCTGTTCCACGCGTTGCAATCACTGCTTACGTTCGGCGTGCTGATGATTCTCCATGTCCTAACCGGATTTATCCCTTTTCTCGGTTCCCTGTTGAGTGCAATCCTCTCTCTTTGCAGCTTTGCTATATGGCTGCTTATGATCTATCAAGCTTTAAGCAGCAGATGGTATAAGCTCCCTTGGGTTGGGGATATCGTAGAAAGTCAGATTCGGCATCTATAAACACCGCTGAACTAACACCTCTTATCGCTGAAAAGTATTCCCTTTTGCCCATCCACTCCTTACAATGGAAAGACGGGCATCAACGGAATTCTACAGGCTGGAGGAATTTAAATGTATCTATTCATCATAAACCCGCTTTCCGGCGGGGGCGCAGGCGGGCGGACCTGGCATACTGTAGAGGCGCTCATGAAAGAGCGGATGCTGCCATATATGACCTTGTTTACGCATAGCGCAGAGGGTACAGAAGCTCTCGTTCTAAATACACTTAAACACCGTGAGGACTGGAAAGCCGCGATTGTAATCGGCGGCGATGGCACGCTGCACAGCATTTTGGGTGCCCTTCGTGGCAAAGATATTCCCATGGCAATCATCCCTGCCGGCTCCGGTAACGACTCCGCACGCGGCTTCGGCATTCCGCTTTCGACTGAAGCCGCGCTGGAAGCTGCACTTAGCGAACGGTATATCGAAGCCGATCTGATCTCAGGCGCAAACGGACTGACTTTAACAGCCGTTGCCAACGGCTTTGATGCTCAGGTGGCCGAGAATGTGAATGCCAGCCGTTACAAACGGCTGTGCAATGCCATTGGCGCAGGCCAACTGGCTTATATCATCGGCATATTGCATACGCTGATGACGTTTAAGCCATGCCGGGTGAGTGTTGCGTGCGACGGGACGGAGCACGTCTTTGAGAAGGCATGGCTGGTCTCGGTCTGCAACCTGCCCAGCTACGGCGGCGGGCTCTTGATCTGCCCGCAGGCGAAGGCCGATGACGGCCAGCTCGACGTCTGCGTCGTGCACGGGTGCAGCCGCGGGCAGCTGCTGCGGCTGTTCCCAACGGTACTGAAGGGCAAGCATGTAGCTTTGCCCTTCGTGTCGATGCTGCGTGGACGTAGCGTAGCCGTCAACTTCGCAGAGGCCCGGCCGGCGATCGGCGATGGCGAGAGCTTCGGCAAAGGGCCGCTTGCCGTGCGCTGCGAGTCAGGGGCGCTGCGGGTGCTCTCGCCGCTGGCGGCGGTTAGCGCGCAGCGCCATGCCGATCCTGCAGCGGCATGCGGTAGCAACGGGTAATCCATACCCGTGCATCACAAAAAAACAGCAAGAGACAGGCTTATAAACCTGTCTCTTGCTGTTTTGTGTTAACTTCATCCGAATCTACACCAAAGAGTCTTAGCTAAGTAGCCCTTCCTCTTCTTCCACGAAAGAGATTCTTCCGTCCTCCAGTGAAGCGATTCGCACGAGTGATTCTACCCGGTAACCAGCTTCCTGCAGTAACCGATTTCCTGGCTGGAACGCTTTTTCGATCACGATACCAATCCCAACCACACTTCCTCCTGCCTGCTCAACAATACGAGCAAGTCCGAAGGCGGCTTCGCCATTCGCCAAAAAATCATCGACAATCAGAACTCGCTCACCCGGAGCAATGAACTTCTTGGAAACGGTAATTTCATTCGTTTCTTTCTTCGTGAAGGAGTAAACCTTTTCTACATAAATATCCTCTGTCAGCGTCAACGATTTCTGCTTACGGGCAAAAATCAGCGGAACCTCCAGCTCTAATGCCGTCATAATCCCCGGAGCAATTCCCGAAGATTCAATCGTCAGTACCTTCGTAATCTCTTCGCCGGAAAAACGGCGGGTAAACTCACGGCCAACCTCACGCATTAGAAAGGGGTCCATCTGATGATTCAGAAAAGAATCTACCTTGAGCACGCCTTGCCCGAGTACAATACCTTCTTTTAACACCTTTTGTCTCAACAGCTCCATAGTGCTCCTCCTTCTCCCATCAATGAATCCTTTCTCCCCACTTTATAGACCTGTCGGTTTTTGTGGCAATAAATTTCCAACGATAGATTTTAAATTATGGTCATCCTTGCTCTTTTCTTGCCCATTATCATAACCCGTAATTCGGATCTCCACGAAATCGCCCGGATTTACCGGTTTAAAGATCAATTTCTCGCGATCTTCCAGTCTCACGTTAAATTTCATGTCCTTGAACATTTCAACTAGCTCTGCTTCTCCGGGACTTGCTCCTTTATCCAGAAACAGCAGTCCACGCAATTTTTTAGGACCATCCTCATGCACCACTTCAAAATGTACGATACATTCCATGCTTTTCACCTCCCTGTAATAGCTACTGCGCCTGTTCTTCCCCATCATCGCCTGGATCATGCATCACATATTTGCTGTGAATTTTGCTGTAACGCTCACCATAACGTTCTTCTAATTCTGCGCCCATATCCTGCTCCAGCTCGAACAGCACCATTTCCTGTGCAAAATGATTCAATAGCAGATCTACTAACACCGGGTGCTCGGTTACAACCGCTTGCGCCGATCCATCTTCATAGCGCATCCCGAGCATACACCAGCTCCGATCGATTACGAATGAGAACTTCCGTCCATCTGTTCGCTGAGAATCTCTTCCGAGAGGCGGCCATACCGGATAGGCTGCAGGAGCAGCATTGCCACCATCAAACGCCCACAAGAGTCTAACGCCACGCAACTCCGCCTGTTCAAGTTCACTCCGTAGAAGTGACGCTTCCTCACGCCACATATCCACTACGATCTCTTGCTCAGCCATATTAAGTTGGCGAATAAGAGCGCCCAATACATTGCGGTCACCTTCCACATTATAAAACGAAGGGCTAACAGGTCCACCGCGAGGCATCTCACTTTCCATATAAGCCAGTGAAGCTTGAACCCGTCCCGAGATCATGGTCGCAAGCTCCTCTGGATTGAGAACACTGTACCGCGCAGGTTCTCCTTCGCCACATCGTACATATCCCTGCTGCGTAAGGCGTTGTAACGCCGCATACACATTCGATCTTGAAACTCCGAGCTGTTTGGCAACCTCATAGCCAGAAGCCTGACCTTTTGTCGCAAGCTCTACCATAATTTTGGACTCCATCTCCGTGAAGCCCAGATTGCGCAGATGCAGCAGCAGCTGTTCCATCTTGTTGTCCCCCTAAGCTGACTGAAATCCGTACTATATTTGCTCTGACCCACATCGCGGGCACCATAAGGAGCCCTTAGGTAATTCGTTCCGACAGATTTGGCACTGGATCATATCTCGTACACCATGGTCCTCAGTGACCGCAGATTCCTCCTGGTGCTCATTCTTGTGCCATTCGCCGAAGCGACGGTCTAGTTCAAGCTGTCTTTTTCTTTCCCGTTCCAGCTGCTCGGCTTGTTTACGTTCCCGCTCAATATCTTGCTCGCTCGCCTTATATTCTTCAAGTGGCAGCTCATCATCCGGATGCTGAACTTCAGCATATACGACACTCTGCGGGTGCAGCTTCATTGCAATTTCCTTCTCTTCATCCGTAAGCTCATCTGCACCATAATATTGATCTTCGTCATCTTCATTCACAGATTGAACAAATACCGGTGTAGAAGGCACCCTTCTCGAAGCGGACAATGGCTCCAGCTTACTTCCGCATTTCGGACAAAAGTTTGCATCAAGCGCCACAATATGACCACATGAACATAACCGCTCATTTTTCAGCTCAGCAATTCGTGTCCGCAGGACTTCGATTTTTTCCTGAAGTTTGGAACAGTTACGGGACAGCTCCACCATTTTACCTTCAGCTACCGACATATCCTTTGAACGATATCCTTCATAAAAAAGTCTGCCCATTTTCGTAAATTCAACTTCCATTTCTTGTTCAACGTCGGAAATAAGTCCGTTCAGCTTGCCGATCTCTACTGAGTTTTGGGCTTTTTCGGTAACCCGGCTCGCGCTATCTTTAATTTTTTTGATAAAACTCATTACAGTTCCTCCCTCTCCAGCGATACGTGTTTCTATCATACCAAATGTATCGAGTAGATTCATTAATGTGCTTTAATACGCGATTTAGAGGAGAATGTTCCTATAAAATCCATACTAATTGATTTAAGCCACTTCCCTCTTACACTTATGGGTTATATTTCCTAATTTTGAATGTAATTTTGCGTCAGGGGTTCTACATCGGTTAAAATAGAATTATCACAAATAACGAAATCGGGAGAGTTTCAGTGGAAGAACATGAGAGCACACAGCTTACGCTTAGTCAGCTACAGGTACACGTAAAGGATCTGCAACAGTGGCAAGGTAACAGCAACGAGGATTTCGCTAAACTGGTTAACGAGTTCGAAGCCTTACCGGCACTCTATCGCCACGCGTTAAATGATCTTCAGAATAAAATTGATGTGATCAAGACGGAATGGCAATCCCGCGACGGCTTCAGTCCCATCGAACATGTCAAATGCCGGATCAAAGAACCAAAGAGCATTCTTCAAAAGATGGAGCGCAAAGGCTACGGTTTCAGCTTGGAAAATATGGAGCAATACATTCACGATATTGCCGGAATGCGGATTGTATGTGCCTTCGTTAAAGATATATACCGTTTAGTAGATCATCTTAGTACACGCGAAGACATCCGCGTGCTTGAGATTAAAGATTATATAGCTCATCCTAAACCAAACGGATATCAAAGCCTTCATCTTATAGTCGGTATCCCACTCGTCCTGCTGGAAGGAACACGCTGGGTCAAGGCTGAGATCCAGCTGCGCACACTAGCTATGGACTTTTGGGCAAGCATGGAACATATTCTGTATTATAAATTCGATAAGCAGTTGCCTTCGCATGTCGCTGAGGAACTGAAAGAAGCCGCGCGCGCCGCTGATGAACTAGATCAAAAAATGCTTCGTCTTCGCCGCGAAATTCTAGAGCTTTCAGAAGGAGAATTGCCTCCTGCTGGTCAGCATTAGAATAACTAACCAGATACTCTGTTAGATAATTAGGCAAAACAAGAGGCTGTTTCAAGAGTAGCATTCACTACTTTTGAGACAGCCTCTTTCGTATTTTCACTTACCGCTTAATCAGACCCTTATTCGCCCGACGCGCAGACGCTTCTGCAACCCGCTGCATAATCAAAGTTAATCCCTCAATGGCTTTAGGTGTCTGCGGTAGCAACGTTCCCCAGTCTTCTGTAACTTCAGCTACTACTACCGGCGAAGGAAACGGTCTAGCCGCAATCTCATGGAACTGTGGCCCAGGCTGATGTAGCGAACCTTCAGCAGCCGCTTCTGCCAGCCATTCGCCAGAGGAAATGGCCGGACCCTTGCGTTCAAGCCGAGCCAATTCTGTAGAAAGTTCACTAACCGAGGCCTCTTCTTCCTCTGTTTCAGCTTCGTCGCTAGAAATATCCCCTTCAGCCCAAAGGGCAAAAATTCCGTCCAAGAGCTCTCCTTTAGTAAATCCTCTCAGCGAAAGTGCCAGCAGCGGCTCTTCAGCAAGACGTTCTTTAATAAGCTTCAAAGTTTCCGCCTTATGCTCCAAACCCTCACCCTCAAAAAGGGCTTGCTCCAGCTCACTATCCGTAGGTAGAAGCTCAAGCTCTGCCAGCTCACCCGTCAAACGTCCTTGCAGCAGGGCAAATACTTCCCCGGGACTTAGTGCCAGACTTCGTAATATTTCTTTTCTTCGGGAAGCATGCCATACCGGAACCTTCAGAGAGAGAGGTCGATCCGCTTGTTGTTCCTGAGCAGGCGCGCTGGCGTTCAATTCACCCTTCGACCGAGACCCTCCCGTCACTTTCCCAGGTAGCACCGTCCATGCTGCTTTTACTAATCCAGGCACAACTTCCAGCCGCATCTCTAACCGTTCACTCATTGTTCGATCCCTCCGTAACACTCATATCTGTCTTACATCCAGTCCTGATCCTGCAGTTCAATAAGTTCCTTCAGCTCATGATTGGACATCTCAGTCAACCATGTTTCGCCAGAGCCAACAACCTGCTCGGAAAGATTTTTCTTACGCTCAATCAATTCATCAATACGTTCTTCCAACGTTCCTTGGCAAATCAACTTATGCACTTGAACATTTTTATCCTGACCAATTCGGAATGCCCGGTCTGTCGCCTGATTCTCAACTGCCGGATTCCACCAACGGTCATAATGGATGACATGATTAGCTCTTGTAAGGTTCAACCCTACACCACCCGCTTTTAAAGAAAGTACGAAGAAGGATGGGCCTTTTCCCTCTTGAAAATCATGAACCATCTCGTCGCGCTCGCGTTTTGGAATTCCGCCGTGCAAGAACAGCGGCGCTGTTCCATAACGCTTAGTCAGCTTGCTAACCAAGAGCTCACCCATCGCTACATATTGAGTAAAGATCAACACAGATTCTCCGACCTCCGCAATGCTATCCAGAATCTCGAACATGACTTCCATTTTACCGGAATGCTCACTTCGCGGACCCCTGCCTTCTTCTTTGCGGAATAGCTGAGGATGATTACAAATCTGCTTCAATTTCGTTAGAGAAGACAGCACGAGTCCTCTGCGAGCCATCCCGCTACTCTCTCCAATCACGCCAAGCATTTCATCCACGACACCCTGATATAGGACTGCCTGTGTTTCCGTCAGCGGACAATAAGACTTCAGCTCCAGCTTCTCCGGTAAATCTTTAGAGATATCCGGATCACTTTTCAAGCGGCGCAACAAGAATGGAGATACCAAGCGATGCAATTCCCTTAGTCGTTCTCCACCCTCTCCAGATACATAACGCTGCCGGAAGGAATGGTAGGTTCCTAGATAACCCGGGTTTAAAAAGTGAAAAATAGACCATAACTCACCTAGTCTGTTCTCTACTGGTGTCCCCGTCATAGCTATGCGATGCGGCGCTGATAGCTTCATCACACTTTGCGCCTGTTTCGTCCGATGATTCTTAATATACTGAGCTTCATCCAGCACCACAGTGGACCACTGAACATTCGCTAAATCCTCGCTGTCACGACCTGCTAAATGATAGGTCGTCAATACAATATCATGACTGGCAGCCAGTTCTAAAAAGCTATCTCCCCGCACTCGGCGTCCACCATGATGAATGTGAACTTTAAGCGAAGGCGCAAAGCGCTGCAATTCCCGCTGCCAGTTCCCCAAAAGTGAGGTTGGGCATAGAATCAGCACAGGCTCCTGCTTCTCTTCAGATGGAGCACTTAAAGCGCGGTCCAGCAGGCAGGTAATGACCTGCACCGTCTTACCGAGACCCATGTCATCGGCCAGACACACCCCAAATCCCAGACCACTGAGAATGGAGAGCCATTGATAGCCGCGCTCCTGATAAGGTCTCAGGGTGCCGTGCAGACCTTCAGGTACGGCACGCACTGGAAGATTACGCAATATGTCGCCCCGCATCAGCGATGACAATAGTCCGGATGTTTCCATCCCCGTGACCGACATCCCTTTCCAGAGCCGCTCTTCACCATCCTCAGCCTCTAGGCGCATCCAATCGGCTGCGGTCATTTCCCCATTTTCATGGCGTTTCATATATCTAAGAACCTGGCGAATTTCTTTAGGATCTACCTCAATCCATTCTCCGCGGAAACGTACAAAGGGTACGCCTGCCTCCACTAGTGCGTTTAGTTCTTCTTCACTGATTGTACTCTCCCCAAGTGAGGCTTCAATGCGAAATGAAATCAGCTCTTCCATCCCAAGAGCCACTGGAGCAGGACTATCAATCCCACTCACTACCGGCTGCATTTTCATCTTCATGCCAATCCGGCGGCGTCCCTCACGGCTCCAGCGCGATGGCATCTGCACGGTTATTCCACGCTCACGCAGCTGCTGCACCGTCTCCTTCAAAAAGAAATAAAGACGCTCTGGTTCCAAATCTGCTCCCGTAGGTGCAGGCATAGAAAGAGCGCGCTCTATGTCTGGAGAGATTCTTGCCGCTCGGCCCAGCGCTATAAGAAGCTGCTGCTGTATATTTCGATAGCGTTTCCCCCATAACGTAAACTCTCGTTCCTTACTGCTCCAAATCGATTTTGCCGGAATCCAGAATTCCCCTTCTTCCTTGTTCTCCGCCCAGAAGGTTAACCGCCAGATTTCTTCATTATCTCCAGGGGGCTCAAGACGTAGCCCAAGACCCAGCTGTCCACTCCGCGCTTCTTCAGGTTCCGATTGCGGCACATCGCTACCAGCTGTCTCATTCACAGTAGCCAGAAGATCTGTCACCTCTGCTTGCGTTCCCTGCACGGGTATATCCCGGCTGCCTGTAAGAAGACTATTCCACCACAGCTCAGTTAAAGGGGAGTAACCCCGGCGATAATTGGCTTTGTAAGGGGTAAGTTCACTTTCAATACCCGCAATCACTTTCTTTATCTCTGCAGTCATTACCGCCTGCATAAAGGAGTAAAGCACATAGGCGCCTGCCTCTTCCCTCGAAGATAAATCCCCCGCTTCAGCTATATGCGTCCCTAAGGCCAATACCGGCATGGACGACGCCAGCTGCAGAAAGATCTCCTTATCCTCCTGCTTTCGAAAAGCTGGAGACCAGCAGACCGTTGCTGCTTGTTCACCACCACGACGGCGTGAACCTACCGGACGTGGGGGCAAGGCTCCTGGCGTAACGCCGCCAGTACCCATCAATTCCAGCGCAAAGCGGGCTGCTGCCGCCCAATAGCGCAATTCGCCTCCAGGCTCTACTCCCTGATCTCGGCATAACGTCTCATCCCATGCCAGAAGCAGTTCAAATGCATCGCTAGGGACTAAGGCGAGCCCTTCGAATGTTCTTCCGGGCAATCCACGGCGTGCTGGCTTCCCCTCTACAGGAGGAGCCGGATATTTCACTTCTGCGAGTCGCAGAGCAGCACTCGCAAAAGGGCGAACTCCTCCCTGCAGCTCCAGCCGCTTCACCACTCGGGTCCAAGCGTCAACCTTCGGCTCCGAAGTTTCGCCAGAGAAGCAAAATAACACATCCCCCAACCATATTGCATAAAGATGCTTAGTCATCGGTGATCTCCTGTCTTTTAAGCAAGCAAAAAAAGAACCAGTCCGCCACCATCAGGTGGTAACTGCAACCTTTTTCGCGAGAAATAAATTTTGAAGCTATACAAGTAGAAGTAGTTTCTCCATCCTTTTAGAGATGAGATACACTCCTGTAAGAAATATAAGGATAAAGAACTAGGATAAAACTTATCTGCTCTTGAATCTTCATCTCTTCATCTTATACGAAAAAGCGCTGATTTAAAAACGTTTCTGCATATTTTCTGTAGATTTTTATACAAATAAAGTTGAAGTACGTAGAAACACTCATGAATTTGATTCATTTCAGCATATTTTTAATAAATGTTCTAGCCACTATCGTAAAATACCCTTCACCACTACCATACTATCCATGAACATTATGACTCGCTAGTCACTTCTTTTCTTGTTTATAGTCTTAATTGTACCGAAAGCGGGTATATTCTAAGTAAGCATCACCCTATTAAAAAGCTAGGGAGTGAATTCTTTGAGACGTTATAATCCTTATAAATGGTGGAATCTTCTGTTCTTTTTAGGTGTGATTATCGTGAATGTGCTCTCGGTCACCTTACCATTAGGCGGGCACAGCACTGGAGAAATCTCTGATAAATATCAGACCTACATCACACCTGCCGGTTACGCGTTTTCCATCTGGTCATTGATTTATCTACTGTTAGCCGGCTTCATTATTTATCAATTCCGCTCCTATACAGCCTCTAGAGATTCTGTGCGGGCGGTTCAGTTCTGGTTTGTTCTGAGCTGTATTTTTAATATGAGTTGGCTCTTCCTTTGGCAATACTTATACATTGAGCTCTCTCTGGTTGCTATGGTGCTGATGTTAATCACACTGATTGTCATTTACCGAAAAACACGTTTGATCGCTAATCCTACCTCAGGCGAGAAATGGCTGATGAAGCTACCCTTTAGTATATACCTTGGCTGGATCTCTGTGGCTACTATCGTGAACATCAGCGTTGTTCTAGAAAAGAATCATTGGGGAGGTTGGGGTCTTAGCGGTAGCACCTGGGGCGTTATCATGCTCTGCGTAGGAACTCTACTTGCAATTGTGGTCAGCTATCCTTACCGAGATAGCATTTATCCACTCGTATTCGTGTGGGCCTTCATTGCGATTGCCTTGGAACACAAAGAGACCAGCGATGTCTATTTAACCGGAATGATTACAGCAGGCCTCCTGCTTCTTTACAGCATCTGGTTATTGTTCAAACCCCGCCGTAGCAGGTATCGGAGATACAGAAGTTACTAATTCTAATATAAAAAAAGGCAGGCTAGGGTTATCCACCTTAGCCTGCCTTTTTGGTAAAATAATAAAAGTGCAAAGGATAACTCCTTATTTCTTACGAGCTACCGCTTCAATCTCAACAAGTCCGTCTTTAGGCAAACGCGCAACCTCAATAGCACTGCGGGCAGGATAAGGTTCTTTAAAGAAGGTGCTATAAACCTCATTAACGGCCGCGAAATCATTCATATCCTTTAAGAATACAGTTGTCTTTACTACATGGTCTAGTGTTGCACCAGCTTCCTCAAGAATCGCTTGTACATTGTTAAGCGCTTGACGCGCTTGTTCTTGTACACCCTCAACCAAATTACCCGTTTCCGGATTCAGACCAAGTTGTCCTGAAGTGTATACCCAGCTACCCGTGGTTATAGCTTGACTATAAGGACCGATTGCTCCGGGTGCTTTTGTTGTAGCTACTTGTTTTTTGCTCATCTTACTACCCCTCTCCATTATGCGCTGATCATTTATTGTCCATTGTAAGTCCTGTTCTCATCTTAATGCAAATTTATTAGAGACCCAGAAAGCTTAGCGTTTCCCAATCACATGTATCACTTCATTCGTATAAATATGTAATCCATGGGTATCCGCAGACGCAATGTTAACCATAGCTCTTGCGACTGTCGTACCAGGTATTGCACGATATTTAGCCGCCTTACCCACCATTACAAAATCCAGCGCTTTCATCAAACTGGCTCCGACTCTCTCCCCTAATCTGAATTCTTCACGTTGGCCCAGTAGCAAGGAGGGGCGAAATATATGCATACCTTGAAATCCAATAGCGGTTAAACCTTCTTCCGCTCTTCCCTTAGTCCGACTGTAGAAATTACGCGACTTCGCATTTGCCCCTATTGAAGAGACGGCCAAAAACTGTTTAACACCCTGTTCTCTCGCTATGGCTGCAGCATCAAGCGGATAGTGTAGATCGACTCGTTCAAACTTTTCTTGTGAACCCGCCTTTTTTATCGTAGTTCCTAAACAACAGAAGATGGAATGTACCCCTTCGAACGACTCTGTATAGTTTCTTAGGTTCTCCCAATCTACAACGATTTGTTTAAGCTTAGGATGTTCTATGGCTAACGGTGTCCGTACAAGCACCCTTACTTCTTCCCAGTTATCACGATTTAACAATTCCTCCGTAACCGCTTTGCCTACCAATCCGGTGGCACCTAATACCATCGCTATTCTTAACAAGGAATAACCCCCTTTTACTTCTATTCGTCCTTTAGAATACGACGACCTAGCAGAAACGCAAGTGCAATCATAAGCGTCCCTACCACTAGCTGCATACCGTATACCTGAGTCCATTGCGGCCAGTGCGCAATTTTTTCATAGAGCTGACCGCCAATAAGCGGACCAAAAAAGGATGATAACCCGGTAAGCGCCGCATATGTGGCCATATACATCGGCCGTTCTTTTTTCGGCGTGTCTCCAATAATAAAGTTAAAGGCCAGCTGGTTGAAACCGCCTACACCAACACCAAAAACGATATGGGCCGCAAATAAGACCACCAGCATCGGCATCACAGACAAGAGTCCCCACATCAATGAGGACAGTGCAATAATCGGCAAAGTAAAGAATAACAGTCGCTTATTGCTGTATTTCGCATTTAGATTGCCCCAAACGTAGAAGCTGGCCATCATAAACACGGTCTGGGACACATTAAGCAATGACAACGTTTCATAATTAATATGAAGTAACTGCAACATGACATAAGAGTATAGCGGAACCGTTAGATTCTGCAACAACAGCCAAGCAGCCAGAAACAAGGTTGACTTCATAAATAATGTATCTTTAAGCGGTTTCTTAAACATGGGCAAAAATTTATGCTCTTCTGATTTCTCGAACGGTACATCCGGATAAAAAAAGAATACTACGACATTCGATATCGAGAAGATCCACACAACAATATATAGAATCAGAAAACCATGACCCCCGGGATAACGGTCCAGAATAATACCTCCGCCATACATAACCAAACTTCCAAGTGCATTCAGGACCGTGTTACGAATCCCAAAATAACGTCCACGTACCCGTGCGGGAACCAGATCACTAATCACAGAGCTCCACAACACACCACCAGCAGTATTGGCAATAAAAGCAGTAGTATATAAAGCAATAAATGCGATGACCCAATATTCTTTAGGAAAAATAAACGGGATTAGTCCCGTAGAACCCCAAAGTATCCTATGCAGACCGATAAAAGTAACCATAGCCCATTTGCGACTTGGCAGCTTCTGAATCAGAAAAGCTACCCCAATCTGTGCCACATTAACTAATGTAGTAAGCGCTAGCACAAATCCAATTTGACTAGAGGAAGCTCCTAAATATAGTAGAAATCCTGTTAGGAACTGCCCTTGCAGCAGTACCTGAAAAATAGTTGACGGCACACCTTCCAGCGTAGCTATACGCAAATTTCTGCGATGCACTGAAGGTTTACGAACACGTTTTGAAACCGTAACCTTATGCTTATTTTCCATGTTGTCCATAGAGGCGGTAACACTCCTTTGATGCGGCATTGGCTTCATTCTACTCCGCATCAATCTACTGTCAATACGCCAAATCACCAAATAATATTGGAGCTTTACTCACTATCCACTTCAAGGGGCAAATAAAGCGAAAATCGACTCCCCTTCTCTTCCTTACTCTCCAGAGAAATGAACCCGCCGAGCAATCTGGCCAAGTCATTACTAATAGAAAGTCCTAGTCCTGTTCCACCATATTTCCGGCTAGTCGTTCTGTCTGCCTGTTGAAAGGCTTCAAAGATCATGGCATGCTTCTCCGGTGCGATTCCTATGCCACTATCCTCCACATCAAATACAAGCCAATGTTGCACGGCATCCCCTTCCCCACCTTCCTGCTCGTGGATATGCAGCGATACGAAACCTGTCTTTGTAAATTTAAAAGCATTTGAGAGCAAATTACGCAAAATCTGCTGTACGCGATGTGGATCGGAATGAATCATTGGAGGGACATTCTCATCCATGGAGATATTAAAAGCCAGTCCTTTTTGTTTGGCCGTCACAGCGAACTGCATTGCCAGCAAATCTGGGATCTCGCTAACATTTAATTCTTCATTTATAATATCTAATCGACCTGCCTCCACCTTGGATAAATCCAGAATGTCGCTGATGATCATCAATAATTCATCACCCGAACGATGGATAATGGCTGCATACTCTCTTATTTCTGCTTCCGTAAGCAAATCATCATTTTCTTCAATTAATTGCGATAGATTAATGATGCTATTCAATGGAGTTCTAAGCTCATGTGACATATTGGCAAGAAATTCCGATTTGAATTGAGATGCCATCATTAACTGATTAGCACGCTCTTCAAGATCAAGCTTGTTCTTATGTAATTCTTCAGTCTGAGCAGACAACTGCTCGTTAGCATGCTGGATCTGCTCATTCCTTAGAAGACCGAGTTGAAAATCACGGATAATTAATGAGAACAAAATACTTAAAATTAGCCCCGCAGGGAACGTAATTGGCATAATCTCTCTTATGTACTCTTCCACAGGGATAACGCCTAACGCCATAATGTTTATGGCATTCATAAGATTAACGATCAGAATAACGATCAGACCTTGATTCACAATACTGAGGGTTGAGCGTCTGACCCAGTAGCTAAGCGACGCGCAAATAACTCCCAAAATAAAAAGATTTAGCATTCCTGCAACTGCTGCCTCTGTCACTCCGAAAGTTAACCTTGTAAGCCCCGTCCCTATACCGATCAAAATAAGCGTGATGGGTCTAGGATACGCCAGCGTCGAGATGATTAAGGGTACAAACCGCAAATCAAAGATCACATGGTCGTCCAGATTATAACCAAAAAGAGTACTGATCCAACCAGCAAAGATCGCCAGGATCACCCAGCTCGCCTTCTTTATTCCTACACTTGCATTTGAAATGGTATGTTTATAGATCAGATTAGCCAAATAGGCCACGGCTATAAGAATTGCGGTATTCCCGAAAAATATTTTAAGATACCCCATAGTTTTGCTCCTACCTGCACAAGATAAATTACAGATTTCATCTCACAATAATACCATAGCTTAACCTTCGCACACCTAATTGTTGCATAGGAAGAGCGCAAATCGTATACGATTTGCGCTCTTCCTATGCATTTTATATTTGGGTACTTAGAGTAAAAGCTATATTGAATTAATCTCGGTAGGAACGTCCCCAGCTTTGATACTCTTTTTCCGCGTCTTCTTTCGAATGGCCATAACGCTCTTGTAGTTTACCTACCAACTTATCCTTTTCACCATCAATCACATCAAGATCGTCATCTGTAAGCTTGCCCCATTGCTTTTTGGCCTCGCCTTTGAGCTGTTTCCATTTTCCTTTAAACACATTGTTGTCCATTATATGCTCATCTCCTTAGCTGAATTAAGTAGGGTAGAATACTATCCTGTGTTATCGTTACATTACCCTGTCCTATTCGCCATGAATCTTACCTAATCTATAGAAAGTCACAATTTGTCAAATAATAGTTTAAAAAAAGGTATTCAAATCCTTTAAAATTTGATACAATCAATGTATAAATTAAACATTTAATTTTTTAAGTGATTTTTTTCACATGAGTTATTTGCTCTATGTGCTAGAATGCCCTCGGAGATGAAACAACATCATTAAATTTTTTTCTATCGTATGCCGATATATGTCATGATACTGTTAGAGTTTGGCTCTTCACCCCAAGATTAAAGTGACAAATATCATTTATAAAGTGATTTTTATCACTTCGCATTACTATTAAAATGTTTTACATTTTAATATATATATTTTAAACTATATTTTTGGAGGTCATAACAAATGAAAAAAACAACAGTAATCTTGTCGACTGCCCTTATCTTAGGTAGTTTGCTTGCAGGTTGCGGTAACAACACAGACAACACACCGGCGGCTACTAATGCTCCAACAGAAAACAGTACAGCAACTAATTCCACTAACACTGGAACTGAAGCGGCGAAGTACAAAGACGGAACTTATTACGCTACTGCTGATGTGGACGCTAAAACTGGCTGGCAATATTTCGCACTCCTAACTGTAGAAGGTGGAAAGATCACTAAGGCTGACTGGGATGCTTTTAACGTAAACACTGCTGGCGATCTGAAGAAAAAAGTTTCCGAAGATGGTAAATATGGCATGAAAGCTGGTGGTGCTTCTTCTGAATGGCACGAGCAAGCAGCAAAAGCTGAAGCTTTCCTGATTGAAAAACAAGATCCAGCAGCTATAACTTTAGACGCTGAGGGGAAAACTGATGCTATCTCCGGTGTATCTGTACACGTATCTGACTTTGTAAAAGCTGCTCAAGCTGCTCTGGCTGCTGGACCTGTTGAAGCTGGTCAATACAAAGACGGAGGTTACCATGCTGAAGGCGAAATGGATAAAGACTCCGGTTGGAAATCCACTGTTGACTTGACTGTTGCTAACGGTAATGTTGTTGCTGTTAAATTCAGTGGCGTAAATGCTGCTGGCGACGACAAGAAACAATTCTCCGTCGATGGTAAATACGGTATGAAAGCTGGCGGCGCTTCTGCTGAATGGCATGAAGAGATCGCAAAAGTTGAGCAATACTATCTTGAAAAAGGTACTGCTCCAGAACTTACAGCTGAAGGTAAAACTGATGCAATTTCCGGCGTGAGTATTCATGTTGGTGAATATTTTACACTTGCTGAAAAAGCACTCGAAGGCGCGAAATAATTTCGCATAACCTTCTGCAGTTAATCAGACGAATGAGGTGAATTTCTTTTGAAAAAAATAGTCATTTTGGGCGGCGGCTACGGCGGCGTACTCACGGCTAAGAAACTGGCAAAGAAATTTAAGAAAAACAAAGATGTTGAAATCACACTGATCGACCGGAATCCATATCACACTCTATTGACTGAGCTGCATGAGGTTGCCGCGAACCGTGCTCCAGAGGATTCAATCAAGATCGATCTAAAGAAAATCTTTGCTGGACTTAAAGTGAATGTTGTTCTTGACGAAATCAGCAATATTGATTTCAAGGGTAAGAAACTCAAATCCAATAAAACTACCTATGCGTACGATTACCTTGTAATCGGTACAGGTAGCAAACCAACCTTCTTCGGCATTCCAGGTGCAGAAGAGAATACCTTCTCCTTCTGGTCTTACGATGATGCGGTAGCATTGAAACGTCAAATCCGCGACATGTATACCAAAGCCGCAATGGAGAAAAATCCAACTGTACGCCGTGCAATGTTAACTTTCGTTATCATTGGTGCCGGCTTTACAGGTGTCGAGCTTGTTGGGGAAATGGCTGAGCAACGCGAGGAATTGTGCAAGGAGTTCTATATCGACCCATCCGAAGTAAGATTGATTGTGGCTGATATGGCTCCCAAGATTCTGCCTATCCTTCCAGATAAGCTGATTCAAAAAGCTGAAGCTCACCTTCGCAAGCTGAACGTGGAAATTGTAACAGGCGCCAAAATCACTGAAGTAGGCGAAGGTAGTGTTGCCCTTGGTGAGAAAAACGTCGTTGCTTCACAAACCATCGTTTGGACTGCAGGTGTTGAAGGTTCTGAAATCGTGGGTGGACTTGAAGTACAACAACAAGGACGCAAACGGATTGTTACGAATGAGAACCTTGAAAGTGTAGATCATAAGAACGTATATGTAGTAGGGGACAACATTTTCTTCATTCCTGAAGGTGAAACTCGTCCTGTACCACAAATGGTTGAGAATGCTGAACAAGCAGCTCCGATCGTTGCTGGTAACATTGCAGCTGACATTCAGAACACTGCTAAAAAAGCATACAAACCAGGTTTCCACGGTACTATGGTATCCATCGGTAGCCGCTACGGTGTAGCAAACGTTGGTTTGCCAGGCAAGTTCTTTATGCTTACTGGTTTTATGGCAATGTTATCCAAACACTTTATCAATATGTTCTACCTGTCTCAGGTTGTAGGCTTCAATAAAGTTTGGACTTACATGATGCATGAGTTCTTCCATGTTGAGAACCGTAAGAGCTTCTTGGGCGGACACTTCTCCAAGCGTTCACCTAACTTCTGGCTCGTTCCGCTTCGCATGCTGCTTGGTGGAATGTGGCTATATGAAGGTATAGATAAGCTACGGAAAATTTGGGTAGATCCAAACAAGATATTCCTAATTCCAGCCGCTCCTTTTGCAACGGATGCTTCATCAGCAGCCAGCGTAGCGGTGGATGCAGTTAAAACAACAGTAGATGCACAATCTGCAGCTTCAGCAGTATCCACTGCAAAAGAAGCGGTTGAAGCATTGCCAGTTCCTGGCTTCGTTTATAATATTACAAACTGGTTCATGGATTTGATGTTCTACAACAACGACGGAAGTTATACATTCCTCGCGAAATGGTTCCAAATCGGTATGGTATGTGCAGAAATCGTGTTCGGTATTATGCTTATCGTTGGTCTGTTCACAGCTATTGCTTCTATAGCGACGATAGCCATGTCCGTCATGATCTGGTCGACCAAAATGGCTTCTACAGAAATGTTATGGTATGTTGGTGCGGGTATCGCCTGCATCGGCGGATCGGGCAGCACATTTGGCCTAGATTACTATGTACTTCCTTGGCTTAAGAAACATTGGAAGAGAGTTCCGATCATCAGACGATGGTATCTATACACCGACTGATTATAAAGCCCTGAATTCGTGTAATTTATTTTAAAGAAAATATGTAGATTGCATGTCAGTAAGCTAAATATGGATGTACTTCAGAGTAATGTGTCCCTAGGACACATTACTCTCCTTATTTACAAGAAGAAAATAATCTTCCTAATATCAGGAAATGGTCAATTTATTCTTTAATGAATGGTTTTGTAGGGATGATCAGGGGTATGGTTTCTTCCGGCAAAACCGACAAGAAGGAGAGAATCTTGTGAACAAACAACTCATAGAAGATACCCTCCGGTTGTTGCATACTGAAATGTCACCTATTGCCGGAATTGAGCTTAATCCCTCTCCGGCTGCATGTGAACAGCTAATCTCGGTACTAGAACGCCATGATCTGGAATACAACCGCAAAGTCAATTTGCTGGGTATTTACACTATTCTCACTTTGGCAGCTGAGCGCCATATGGAATGTATCCCACATCATCCCGACCTTACACGCAACATTTTGGATGGAGATTATTTGTACAGCTTTTACCTTCAGTTTGCGGTGAAATGCCGTGAGCTCGACCTAGTTGCTTATCTAGCTCCTTCGATCAAAAAAATGCAAATTAGACGGTCAAATGGAGACTTCGCGGAACATGATCCAGCGGCTGGAATCGAACAGTTCTTGATTCAAGAGTGCAGACAGCGCAGTCGCACAAGCAAAGCCATTTGACAGGTGGGATCTATAAGATGAAGCTGCATGAGGCCTTAAACATAGACATAGATGAAATTAATCGTGAAATCGTAAATCTAGTGGCACGAGATAAGGATGTTCCTAAGAAATCACAACTCGGGCAGAGTGTTCTTGAGCTTATAAATTCTGGAGGTAAACGCCTCCGTCCTCTTATGGTCATTGTTGGCAGTCGTTTTGGCCGAAAGGATACAGGTCGAAGAGCGCTTCAATTAGCTGCTGCCGCTGAATTTATTCATGTTGCCTCATTAATTCATGATGATATCATCGACGATTCTGAGTTACGGCGGGGCAAACCCGCCCTACATACTAAGACGGGCACACTATCAGCTGTGCATATTGGCAATTATATGTCCGCTCGGGTTATCGAACTGTTAAGCAAATATACCGGAGACAAAAACAAATATGTTCATGACTTATCTTCTGTAGCTACTGCTCAGCTCTGTCTAGGTGAGTATCAGCAAATGGAACATGCTTTTGATTATGAGATTACAATGGAACAATATCTTGAGAAGTCCTTAAACAAAACAGCTCTTCTTATGGCCACCTGCTTACGTGTGGGTGCATTATCCACCGAAAGCTCAGAGGAAGTGGCCAACCTTCTGTATACCTTTGGCGAAGCCTTAGGCATGTCTTTTCAAATACAAGATGACCTGCTGGATTTCACGCAGTCTGAGGCTGTGCTGGGTAAGCCCGCCGGCAGCGATCTGCGTCATGGTCAGGTTACCCTGCCAGTGCTTTATGCATTACAGGATCCAAAGCTTTCGCCTGTGATTCGTTCAATCGGCCCTGATTCTTCGGATGCTGAAGTGGCACATGTGCTCGCCCTTATTAAGAGAAGCGATGCCTTAGCTCGCGCCGAACAGTTCAGCCAGAACTACCTAGATAAGGCTGGAGCGATTGTGCAGCAGCTCTCCTCCTATCCGGCGCATGCCGATCTGGATACGCTGCTGCAATATTTTGCCGACCGTGATCGCTAAGGGTCTGCTCTCGCAGCAATCAAAAACGGATACCACCCATTTACTTGGGTTGGTATCCGTTTTTTTATGTACATTAGCTAAACAAGCCGAACGTAGCGCAGCGCCCGTGAGCGTATTTAGCCTTTTAGCTTCCAGGCTCTACTATTCCGAACATATAGGGAAATCCTCCCTATAATTAACTTAAAATCGCTTATAATCCACGATTATAGGGAATTCCCCCCTCTAAAAACCTGAATTTGTATGGTTTATAGACTAATCAGCCAATTTAGAGGGAGACTTTCCCTATAACAAGATCGAAAGTCACTTAAGCTCGGAAATATAGGGAGTTTTTCCCTATAAGTCTACCTTGGATTAGTTCAGCCCTCTCGCACTGCTCTAGCCCCCCTCGCAGATGCCCACAAAAACAAAAAAGGAAAGCCGCGTAGCCAGCTTTCCGATCCCATTGCCTACTCCCTTTTGGGTAGGCTATTGTCTTTTGTTGTTAGCTTGGAGGTTAGGACGGAACGTAGTGGAATTTTGGAACTGTAGAAGCGTAGCGCTCGCCTTTATTCTCGGATTTCTACCGCAAATAGCGGTTCAAATCAAAGAAATCCGAGAATAACAGCGATCGAAAGTCCAACATTCCACGCAGTGCAGCTTCCTAACCACCGCCTTATTGCTCCCTAGCTAACATAAAAAAAATCAATCAGCGTACACAATAAAATTACTATGCTGATCACCTGATTCAGATTATAAGAGGCCACCTTCATCAGCTTACGATTCGATGGTTTTATAATCTTATGCTCGGTCATCAGGAGCAGCGTCGCAATCCCAATTCCCACCAGATACATCCAGCCGAGATCACGCCATAGATATAAGAACAATAGCAGCATAATCATGATGAAATGTAGTCCTTTTGCAATGCGCAGCGCGTTCTCTAGACCGAAAAAGCTAGGAATAGACCATAGACCATGCCGCCGATCAAATTCAATATCCTGAGTGCCGTAAATAATATCAAATCCGGCAATCCACAGCATAACAACAGTACCGATAACAAACGGTGTAAATGCGATATTTCCGGTTACAGCGAACCATGCGCCAATCGGTGCAGAAGCAATAACAAATCCTAAATATAAATGACTTAGAAAGGTAAACCGCTTCGTGTAGGAATAGGTTGATATCAATACGATAGCCACCGGTGACAAGATCATGCAGAGCAAATTAAGCATGCCTGAAGCCACAATGAAAATGGCATAGTTGACAATAACAAAGACAACAACTTCTTTTTCCGCCAGTAAGCGTTGAGGCAGATGTCGATGTGCCGTACGAGGATTCTGTTCATCGAACGTACGGTCCGCCAGCCGATTGAATGCATTGGCGCCATTACGGGCGCCTATCAATGCAATCAATCCCCAGATCATCACATGTCCTGATGGCCAGCCCCCAGCGGCCCACACCATCGAGATAATGGCAAATGGCAGCGAAAAAAGTGTATGAGAGAACATCACCAGTTCGCTGAACATTTTAAGCTTTAGGCCTGCAGTTTTAAAAATGTTTAGAATAGCCATTCGTTTTCCTCTTTCTTCGCTACTTGAAATTCATTGTATTAGTCATTAAGCTCCGCAAGAACTTCGTTCAGGACGTCAAGCATCCCGTCGATATCTTCTTCTGTAATAATCATCGGTGGCTGGAAGGCTAGTACATTGCGTCCTATGCCATTTTTACCGATTAGATAACCTCGGTCCTTCATCGCCTCCAGCACTTGATCTGTAAGTGCCGCTGCACCCTCAGCATCTACACCCGTTAGCTCCGCACCCAGCATTAGTCCAGTTCCCCGCACATCAACTATCATCGAAGGATAACGAGCTTGCAAAGCCTTCAAACCTGCCTTCAATCGTTCTCCGAGCTGTACCGAGCGTTCAGGAAGCCGTTCATCTCGAATATAATCAAGCACAGCCAGCGCCGTTGCAGCAGATACCGGATTCCCCCCAAATGTGGAAGCTGAAGGACGGTTTAGGGCAAGGGCAATCTCATCGGTTGTAGCGAAGGCTGCAACTGGAATTCCGTTACCGAGTGCTTTGGCCATACTTATAATATCGGGTACAACGTCAAAATGCTCCATAGCAAACATTTTACCAGTACGTCCAAATCCAGTTTGGATTTCATCAGCGATTAGGAGTACACCGTATCTCTCTAACAATGCTTTTACATCACGGAAGTAGGTTCGGGTTGGCATAATCATTCCGCCGTTGCCTTGGATTGGCTCTACGATCATGGCAGCGATAGTATTCCCCTTCTCTTCAAGCACCCGCTCTAGCGATTCCAGGGATAACGATGCCGCTTCCTCCAGCGATAAATCCGGATGATAAGGGCGAGGAATAAACTCAACGTCATGATCCAAGTATTTATCGGTACGCCACATAGGCAGGCCTGTCACACTCATAGTTAGATTGGTACGGCCATGCAGGCCACTCTCCAGCGCTATAAACCCTTTACGTCCCGTATACATCCGAGCGAGCAGCAGAGCTCCCTCATTAGCTTCAGAGCCACTGTTAACAAAGAAGGTCCGTCGTAGCCCACCCGGCATAACCTCTTCCAAACGCTCTGCCAAATCTACACTCGGTTGAGTTAGATAGATGGTTGTCGTATGCTGCAGCTGCTGCAGTTGTTCAATCGTGCGTACTGTTATGGCCGGATTACAGTGACCACATGCGACTACGGATACGCCAGCGAAGAAATCCGTATAGGACTTTCCTTTTTCATCATAAACAAACTGCATTGAACCACGAACAAGCTGAGGTGCATCACGGTAAAAATGCTGTGTACAAGGATAGAAATATTGCTTACGTTTGGCTGCTACTGCTTCTCTTCCGATGAAGTCTTGTTGTTCCATGAAGGGTTCTCTCCTTTTTGTGAAAATAGTAACTTATTCATAGAGTCCTGTGCACCGCCCTATCACTAGGCGATATTTAGTTCCCATTAAAATACAATTAGTTGAACTGTAGCGAGCCCAAAGTATAACCAGCATAGACCGGCTTAAGGCCGCCCAGCATGTCATCCCCGATATCAGATCGGTTGATTGCCTGTTGATAAGAAACAATAATTTCACGTAGCTGTTCGACGCTATAGGTTGCTCCTTCAATACGGAAGCTTGATATACCTAGTCCACTCATCTCACTCAACAAAGGTAAATAGCAAAGCTCTTTTGCGAATAAAAGATGGCAACGGCCGTGCTGATCACGATATACCGGATTCTCGCCTTGGTCTGTCTTTAGTACCAATACATTATTGTGTACATATTGATTATCCTCTTCAGCAATAGGCTCCATTAACTCCGTATTCTCATAAAGATCATGTTCCATATACATTAGTGCAGGTGTACCATGAACAACAACTTCCAAAGGCGTTTTGCAACGAGAGGCAAAGGTAGCAAAATGCTCTAGCGTCATTTCTGGCGATACCGAAAGCTGAGTTAAACCTAAGTTAGCATATAATTGCGCTGAAAGATGATTGTATACATTTAAGTTACTGTCCCCAATTAGCGGATAACCTGTATTGTTATAACGACGAATAGCTCCTAAATTTGTAACGATAATACCGTCAATCGGCAAGCGTTCTCCGCCAAGCAATTGATCATATTGATCAAAATGCAGCTCGGTCATCATCCGTGGTAAACCCAAGTAGATTTTGCTATCGCCCTTTAGCTCACCCAGTTCCTTGATGTCACGCTTTGTAAAAGGTTTATCTGGTTCAAATACATCCCCTGGCAAGTACAGGCTATCTACACCAAGCTCTAAGACCATCCGTGCCTGTTCCATATTATTCACACGTACAGCTAACTTGGCTTTTGTCTTTTGCGGTTGCTCGACCTCAGCCAATCTTTCCCGCAACTGCTCAACTCGTTTCTCAGACAGCTCACGCTCTGCAGTTGGTGTACTGAATACTTTTCCAGTGCTATAGAATTTACCAGTTCCTTCATAACGACGGTTAATGTTAGTCAGTCCTGGTTTGCCGAAGGCATACGCCGTCGAAAAGTCACGTTTACGGTTGTTATGAAGCTCTTTCGTATCTACCGTACGATCAAAGCCAATCGGATCATCGATATACCGGTCAATGGCTTCGCCGTAGCTATTCGCCAGCATCACCATAAACTCCTTATCCCGCATGCGGCCCTCTATTTTAAAGGAGGTGATCCCTGATTCAATCAATTCCGGAAGATGCTCATACATAAACATATCTTTTACAGCTAGGGGGTATTCGGCCGGATATACATACCCGTCTTTTTTAACCCGATAATCCCAGCGGCAAGGCTTCATACATTTCCCACGGTTACTGCTCATACCGAATACATGGGAGCTGAAATAACAATTCGCACCGTGAACGGAGCACATATCCCCGTGAATAAAATACTCCAGTTCCATCCCACTCCGCTGACCTAGCAGCTTAGCTGTCTGCAAATCCATTTCCCGCGAAGTAACCACACGACTTACACCCAGATCACGCAATGCGTAGATCATTTCCAGATTGTGAACATTCATCATGACCGAAGAGTGAATAGGAAGATTAAGCTCCATCTCGCGAATTAGCTCCAGCACTGCCATATCCTGAACAATCAAGGCATCGGGACGAGCACCATCAAGGAAACGCAAATATTCTTTAGCCTCTTCCACATCTTCTTCACTAAATAGGTTATTCACTGTGATATACACTTTTTTGTCTAGACGGTGAGCAATATCTAGTGCCTCTACGATCTCCTCATGAGACAGATTATATCCTTTACGCATCATTCTCATATTCAATACAGGTCCACCAAAATAAACTGCATCACATCGTGCCTGGATCACTTCCTTGAAAATCTCAAACGTTCCTGCGGGTGCTAATAATTCAATCTCTCTACCATTAAAATAACGTGCCATTCAAGTTCCCTCCCAAGTTGATACTCTCCATACAAGTTGTACTTTACACCAAAGCTACTGCAATCCCCATTACAATAAACATAGTAATAAAAATAGTATCGAATATGCCCCACCTTAGGCGGTGATACTGGCTACGCGGAGCATCCATACGAAAGCCACGAGCTTCCATGGAATATACCAGATCCTGCGCACGCCTAAACGCACTAGCGATAATCGGAACCAGCAAGGACACTAACATTCGCCCCTTTTCCTTTAAAGGTAGCTCTTTCAGATCAGCACCCCGTGAGGCCTGCGCTTTCATGATAATCTGCGATTCATCTAGAATCGTAGGTATGAAACGAAGGGAAATGCTGATCATCAGTGTGATACGGTCGGGCTTCAAGCCAAACTTTTTGAATGGAGCCAAAATCCCCTCCAGCCCTTGATTCAGCTTACCCGGCGTTGTGGTGAATGTAAGTAACGCCGTGAAAGTGATCAGAAAGAACATGCGGATGACCGAAAACGCGCCTAATCTTAGCCCTCCCTCATAAATGGACCACGAACCAAGCGTCAGCACCGCCTCACCTGTCTTCACAGACAGCAGCTGTACGATAAAGATAAATAGCATTAAATACCGTAAAGGTTTAGCTGCTTTCAGGAAGTATTTAAGCGGAATCCGAGTGGAAGCCATAACCGCTATTGAGAAAATAGCCAGCAGCGCCATAGCCATCCACGAACGGGAGAGCAGGATAACAGCTACGTATAATAGCATTCCGGTGATTTTGGCACGAGCATCTAGCTTATGCACCCATGAACCGGTCTCAATACTGCGCCCTATGATTAGCTTCTCATTCATGGCCATCCCTCTTTCCTTCGTGCTGCTCGCTAGAGTTGCCTGATCCAGATGGCAGCGAAGCGATTAGCTCTGCTAAGCTCTCAGCCGTTAAGCGAGGAGCTTCATCCGTAAGACCAAAGCGATCAGCTACTGCACGCCAGTAACGAAGGGACTGCGGAACCGTCAAGCCACACTGTTCCAGAATCGAAGGGTCATCTGCCAGCGCTTTTACGCTGCCTTGAAATGCCGTACTGCCCTCTTTAAGGACAAGCCAGTTGTCCGCGTAAGGTAATAACTCATCCATCCGATGCGTGACGACGATGATCGTTCTCCCCTGCTCACGGCATAAACGCTCCAGCAAGTGGATTAGTTCTGCACGGCTGATGGGATCAAGCGTAGCCGTCGGTTCATCCAGAACGATGACTTCAGGATCCATAGCTAGTACGGAGGCAATAGCTGCCTTACGCATTTGCCCACCGCTCAATTTAAAAGGATTCCGCTCTAGCAGCGCCAGATCCAACCCCATATCTAGCATGGCCTGTCTTGCGCGTGCCTTTGCCTCTTCGAGGCTCATGCCGAAGTTAAGAGGACCGAAGATAAGATCCTTTTCGACCGTATCTTCAAACATTTGCTGCTCTGGAAATTGAAATACCAATCCGACTCTACGGCGCAGCGGCATCAGCTTAGGTGATTTCTCCCCCGCCTGGATGGTTACATCGAGTACTTTTACCGTCCCCTCCGTTGGTTTCAGTATCCCGTTAAACAACTGCAGCAGTGTCGATTTACCAGAGCCTGTCGCTCCAGCAATACCAACCATAGAGCCTGTTGGAACACTGAGGTTAATGTCGCGGAGCGCCGTCAGCTTCCATAGGCTTCGGTCAGCATAGGAATAACTTACTTGCTGTAATTCTATGGCCATAACGTGTCTATAAGCTCCTTTTCACTGGCGGGAACATCCACATGGATGCCCTGATTCTGCAGCTCGCGTGCAAGGCGCCAAGGATACGGCTCACACAGATGGCATTTTTGCAGAAGCTCCTCGTTCCGGAACAATTCCGCCGGTGTAACATCAGCAGCTAAACCACCTCCATGCAGCGCAAGCACCCGATCCGATGCCAAAATCTCATCTGCATCATGCGTAATCATAAGGATCGTATACTTTCCTTCCGCTCGCATATCCTGCAAAATACCAAGAAGATCATTTCTGCTTCCTTCATCCAACATAGAAGAGGCCTCGTCAAAAATGACGATGCCTGGTTCCATAGCAAGAATGGAGGCGATAGCGACACGCTGCTTTTGGCCTCCAGACAGCTCACCTGGGTGTTTGGACAGCAGATGATTTATTCCCAGCCTCGTCGTATAAGAGTGTAATCGTTCAGCCATCTCTTCGTACGACAAACAAAGCCCTTCCAGGCCGAATAAGATATCTTCCTCTACAGTGGCTCCAATAAACTGATTATCTGGATTTTGGAACACCATACCAATGCATTGCCGAATGCTTCCGATCGTTTCCTCACTCAGTTGCATACCACTAACCACAATCTCGCCAGCACTCTTAGGCAGCAAAGCATTTAGTAGCTTAACTAGCGTAGACTTTCCGCAGCCATTAGGACCAACCAAGCTAACCCATTGTCCCTGAGAAATAGATAACGTTATATTTTGAAGAATCGGATGCTCAGGATCATAACCAAACGATACCCCATCTAGAGAGATGATAGCTTGTCCTTCTCCCTCTAATTCTTGACCTTCATATGATTCATTCATGTTAGTCATCCTTCCGCTGATGTGACTAATCAGTCCAAAAACTCTTCAAACAACGATATTTTTGACAATGAAGCCACCAAATAACGGACTGCATAACCCACGGCAATTCCTGTTACTACTCCAGTGATTAGCAGCATGGGAAGATAATAAAAAATACTAAGGGATGAGAATACCATAGAAGCTGCCAGCAGCTGACCGATATTATGTGCAATCCCACCAGCTATACTAATGCCGATCAAGCTTATACTCTTGCCTTTGCCACTAATCAGCATTAATACGAACATTACAACAAAGCTAAACAGCGAACCGAATAAACTGAATAGTAAGCTTGAAAAAGTACCTAGCAAAAATGCAGTAAGCAACGTTTTGAGGATGACAAGCAGGAATGCGTCCCGTCCACGTAAAAAGTAAATACAAGTCAAAATCATGATGTTAGCTAATCCTAGTTTAGCACCTGGCACCAGTCCCATTCCTGACAACGGAATCTGCGCTTCTATTAGACTAAGCACTACTGCCACTGCGGCGAAAATCGCAATAATTACCGTTCTTTTTAAAGCTGTTGCAGATTCACTACTGGACATAGGCATCTATATCATCCTCCCCCGACGCACTTGTGATTTCCACTAATACTCTATGCGGTAGACAGACAATCGTCTGTTTGGGCAGGGTAATAAAACCAAAACCTAGGCATACTTGATCCGGGCAGTCGGCATCGTACATTTCAATCCCGTAATCATGCACCTTCAAGAGGTTATAGCCACGTTCGGTACGAACCTCAATGGTTTGTTCTTCTTTTGTAAGCTTTACCGTTTTAAATAACTCGCCGTCCACCGTTACATTGGCTACGAGATTTTTACCGGCCCCACCTTTATCATCATTGTCCGAAAACCATCTCGGTGCGAGAAAAGCGAGCGCAGCAATTAACACGATGGAAATCAACCACACATCTGCGCGTTTCATAAAAATCTCCCTTATTTTTTAATTAAAATCCAGACTTATTAATTATAACGGTCTACCCTCAATCCTTCAATCAATGTTGGGGTTTAATGTAAGTTTTAGAGACCAGTTCACAAAATAGGCACGCAAAATAACCCCCACAGCCCCATTTACTCTGGCTTTCTAGCTTTTCCGAATTAATCCACAAATAATCCAGCATACGATATATTCAAATCAAACGCTTTCTCTTGCTCTGCTTGTTCCCCTTCTAAATCAAACAACCCTTATCTTGGAATTCATTATTATATTTGCCTTTTAAACAATACTGTGTTATATTTATATCGTATTTGTTTTTCGATATATTGAATATCCCCATCAAGAAGATGTCAGGCCGACTATTTTACACTTCGGCAATTTGGACACAGAGGCTTCATGTTTTCTTGCAGAAACTTTCCTTTTTATGAGACTAAATTCGAAATATAGCATTCCGATTCACACTGGCGCGGTCAATGGAGCCGCAAGGGCAAAAGAGAGGTAGGGCTTTTGTCGTATTGGAAGGATTATTCTCGCCACACGGCTGCTGGAAATAACAAGGAATTAAGACACCCGTTACTCACGAACGGCGGGGGATGAATATAACGAAAAAGCATGGCTGTACGAACCTTACATAAGGACACATGCCATGTGTGGAAAAATATAGGCGCCCGATAACCGCTACCTAGCGGATATCGGGCGCTGTCTACGTTCAGGGCATCTAATTTACATACTGATTCACAAAAGCTGTTACTACGTTTATATACCCCGTCTTATCCATATCGTAAGCTAACCCATGCCCTGCTTGCGGCACTACGAACTTCTCTTTGGGACTCTGACATGACTCATACAATTCATTCATCATACTATATGGTACAAAATTATCGGCATCCCCATGAATAAAAAGAATCGGCACCTTCGCCTTCCTCACCTGTTTCAAGGCAGACGCTTCACTAAAACCATACCCTGCTTTCAAACGAGTAATTAGACTCGCACTTTGAATAAAAGGGAAACTTGGCAAGCGATACATACGCCGTAGTTGGTAGGCTAATTGTGCTTTAACTGAGCTGTAAGCACAGTCCGAGACAATAGCTTTGACCTGCGACGGGAGATTTTCGCCTGAGGTCATTAGCACTGTAGCACCACCCATAGAGACCCCATGTAGTACAACTTGAGCACTGGGCCCAGTCTTTTCAATTATATAATCAATCCACTGCAAATAATCCTTGCGCTCATGCCATCCAAAACCAATATAATTCCCAGCGCTTTCCCCATGTCCCCTGGCATCGGGAATCAGGATATTAAAGCCCAGTCTCTCGTAATAGATTTTGGCGTACGCCCCCATGTCCTTCCCTTTTCCAGAATAACCATGAGCTAGAATCGCTGTACGACCTTCAGCACGATCCGAAAGGAGCAAGTACCCTCTTAGTTGTAGCCCGTCCTCAGATGTAATCTCCACATTCTCAAAGCTCTGACTAGAGATCCAATCCTTCCCCTCACCCCAAGAAGCCCCGGCAACCGGGGGATCAACCTTCAAATCACGATTATTACTCAGGAATTCCTTCGGTGCTCGTTTAATAGCAATTCCATAAAAGAAAAAGCCCGCATAGATCAGAGCTCCTATGGCGATGACAGCGCTAATGAAGAACCATACCAATTCATCTTCCCCGTCCTTTCCTCATATCCGTTGTAAATCAGTATAACATCTACTTAGAATGCGCCAAAATATAACAATCATAACAAAAGAAAACCGCCATCGGAATATGTCCCGAAAGCGGCTTTACTATTCTCCACGGCATAACTTGTATTCAAGCTACAATCACCGTTTATTATTTCTTGCTCGAGAATCTATTTCTCATTAGCAATCCAATAAGTGCAAAACCTAGACCAGTTACATAATAAGGGACTGAACTTGATTCTCCCGTTTTTGGAAGTTCATCCACAGGTGGATTACCTAGCGGGATTGTATCATCCACTACAGCAATATCCTCTGGTGACGGCGTTGGTGTTACTGTCAATACTGGTCCTAATGGAATCTCCTCCTCATCAACAAGTACCTCTGTATTGCTCGACGGTGTTGGTGTTGGTACTGGTGCTGGAGTCGACGAAGCTACAGGGCCCAGCGGCACAGGATCATCATTAACAACGATAGTACCAATTACAAATGATGGTGTTGGTGTCGGGAACACCGGAGGCTCCGGCGTCGGTGTTGGCGTCACTTCTGATGAAGGTGTCGGTGTTGGCGTTACTTCCGGCGACGGTGTCGGTGTTGGCGTTACTTCCGGCGTTGGTGTTGGCGTCACGGTCGGCGTTGGTGTTGGTGTTGGCGTCACGGTCGGCGTTGGTGTTGGCGTCACGGTCGGCGTTGGTGTTGGCGTCACGGTCGGCGTTGGTGTTGGTGTCACGGTCGGCGTTGGTGTTGGCGTCACGGTCGGCGTTGGTGTTGGCGTCACGATCGGCGTTGGTGTTGGCGTCACGGTCGGCGTTGGTGTTGGTGTCACGGTCGGCGTTGGTGTTGGTGTCACGGTCGGCGTTGGTGTTGGCGTCACGGTCGGCGTTGGTGTTGGCGTCACGGTCGGCGTTGGTGTTGGTGTCACGATCGGCGTTGGTGTTGGCGTCACGATCGGCGTTGGCTTTGGTGTGTGTGTTGGCTTTGGTGTGTGTGTTGGCTTCGGCGTTTGTGTTGGCTTCGGTGTGTGTGTTGGCTTCGGCGTTGGTGTTGGCTTCGGTGTCGGTGTCACGCACGGCGTAGGCGTCACGGTCGGCGTTGGTGTTACGGTCGGCGTTGGTGTTGGCGTCACGGTCGGCGTCGGTGTTGGTGTCACGGTTGGCGTTGGTGTTGGCGTCACGGTTGGTGTCGGTGTTGGTGTCACGGTCGGCGTCGGTGTTGGCGTCACGGTCGGCGTTGGTGTTGGCGTCACGGTCGGCGTTGGTGTTGGTGTTACGGTTGGTGTCGGTGTTGGTGCCACGGTCGGCGTTGGTGTCGGAGGTGGTTCTTCCCCTCCATATGGATACCAATGCATCTGCACCCCACCAGCAAATCCCTTTGCAATCAGCGTCCCATGCAGTTCACCGGAATTATAAGTTACTTTTGCAAGCGGAGCTAGGATAGTTCCTTCTATTGTTAAACTTCCAATGTCAACAGTGCTAGCTTCATAAAAATTAAATAATACCTTGTTAGGGCTACCTCCCCAGATTTGAAAGCTTGGAATGTTAACTGAACTTCCGCTAACGTTAATGATAACTGTGGCGCTATTTGCAATATTAAACTGTAAGCCATTAGCACCAGCGAAATCGGCAGCACTAAGATTAAGAACGTTAAATGGTTCCGGAGCATCAATCGTTATTTTCCCATATTCCTTTTTGAAAGTTCCTATTGTAGCAAGCGAAGAGAATTCATTAGAACGTCCAATAAGAAATTGCTCTTCAGCATCAAAATCAATAGGAGTCCCTTTTCTCGCTGGTTCTTTAAGATCTACACCGTTGCTGGAAAAAACACCACCATAAACGGATGCTCCATGAACAGTCCCATTAGTAAAACTGATGTCATTACCAGCGATAAGAACATCTCCACCTGGATTATCCTTGGATACGCCGTAATTCTGCAAAGTAATATTACCTTTGGCCGCAAGGCGCCCATGAACCTGATCATTAGATTGTTTGAAATCCCCAAAAATAAAAGTATTAAAATTCCCTGCAATACCTAACACAGGTGTAGGAGTATAGGGAAGCACCTCCCCAGCCGCATTTACCAAATGACCTCCAGAAAGACCACTACCTACCGTCAATATCCCCGCTAATACTAGTGCAAGCAGCGGTTTCATTCTTCTTTTCAAAAAGCACACCTCCTAAATCTATGATTTATATTTAATCAGAATAATTACCAGAAACTCTAAAGGACCTAACAACAAAAAAGACCGCCAAAAAAGAAGTGGAATTCCCTTCTCATGGCAGTCGGACGGTCATAGCGCATTTAAGACACTTTAGACTCCTGGACTTTGCGTCCCACCCTTTCAGGCGGTTTGCTATTATCATGATAATATATGTATTGACTTGCGGATTAGAACTAGCATTTTAAGCATCCTATTAAATAATCGTCTATGACTTTTAATACTTTTGAACTAATAATAGTTTAGCGCTCCATTCCTACAATTGTCAATCAATTCCTTTTGATATTCATACGCGTAAGCAAGCACAAAAAAAGCGCCTAAAGGCGCTTCACACAAAGGTTTTCCTTCAATTTTAAAGTAACTTTATCCAACCTAATATCGATATCCATAATGGAATACTTAGAATCAAACCAAATACCATTCCACGGTGGAGACTTCCTTCCTCTTTCATCCTAATTCTCCCTTTATATAAGTCTGAAGCATTATTTTTTATTATTACAATTTTAATATATTTTATTCTTTCTAATTTAGTTGTGAATTCAATCACATTGGACTATCTGTTTAGAAATACCATTGATTATTTTTGGAATATCGGGGTAGAATACGAATATACGTTCCCATTAGAGGTGATGAGATTCATGAATAGAGCTGAAAGCAGGGACAACATGCTGGTCAAATCTTATTTATTGCTTCCGATGATTTTATCAGCTTTCGAACGGGACTCCGCCATTCTATCTGCACATTTACGAACACCTACCCCCTATCTGGAGGTTCTTGAAACAGCCGCAGCAGTTGCTACAACAGATCTAAGAGATGTTCGTTCAGAGATGAGAAAACGGGGAATCAAGGTTTATGAGCAGAACAGACTTAACACGGGGATAGAAGCCAAATTTATATGTCGTGGATACCATGAACGAATGCTGTTGTTAAACGACATCGTCGCTGCCCAAGCTGCCATTCATATGCGCAGATATCTCGGTCTGGATATTTCATCTTTTAAGAGCTATGAAGAGCAGTATCAGATTAAGTGAAGTAGCGAAGAAGCTGCCCCCCTCCCTCATTTAATTAGCGAACAAAAAAATAGGCCTTACCATGGGAGTTGGCAAGACCTGAGAGATTTATACCACAAAACACTGGGGGGTGTTTGGTGTCTTCAATATATACCTTGAACCTGAAAATAAGATGATGCTCACATGAAAATTACATTAAAAACTTCAATTCGTCGCTTAGGCTATCCGCTTGGCACTTTTGATTTCCAACCAAAGAGGCCCGCTTCGCCGACAGAGAAAATCGACCGATTGATAGTTAGCCACGAGTGCTTTGAACAAATTGTTTCAAAATGATATAGTGAATTCGTTCTCACAGGATGACTTGATAGCAGGTTGTAAAACATAATAAAGTCGGGACCTGAGTACGGAGCGACAACAGGCGTTTGCCTTTTCGTTGAATATTTTCTGAAGGAGGGTAATAGCCCATGAGTGATGAAATCTGTATACCGCCTGGCATTCAACAGAAGGACACTAGCTTTGGCTACACCTTGTCTATTATTAGCGGTAAATATAAAATGACTATTCTCTACTATCTCTCTGAAAACAAGATCGTGCGGTTCAATGAACTGCAACGGGGTATCGGTACAATACCTTTTAAGACATTAAGCGTTATGTTGAAAGAACTGGAAGCCGACTGTCTCGTCAGGCGCGAGGAATTCCCCCAGATTCCCCCTAAAGTTGAGTATTCCTTGACCGAGAAGGGCCAATCGCTTATTCCGGTGCTGGATATGATGTGCACTTGGGGAGAGAAAAACTTCGTTCCAGCCGCGCAAGAGATAACCATACCTTTTACGATTTAACGACAACTTATGACAAAAGCAGCATTTCCATTAATGAAAATGCTGCTTTTTGCTTCAAATCTAATTACATATTTTCGATAAATTCAACATAGCCTTGCGAACTGATATCCAATTTATTTAAGTAATCCGTACTTCCTACCGTCTCAGATTCCGTGCCATAAATGGCATAGAAGGAACGATAATCAGCGTTGCAATACAAAAAAGTCGTGTCAAAGGGAGATAAAATACGGTCAAGCCCGTAGCCGAGTTTACCTTCTTCACTAAAGTCTTTTGCACTTCCTCCGGCAGTTACAGCTAATGCGATTTTTCGATTTCTTAATTTATCACTCTTCGAGCCATATGCCCATCCGTAAGTAAATACTTCGTCCAGCCACTTTTTAAGCAGAGGTGGACTACTAAACCAGTAGACAGGGAATTGTAAGACGAGCTTATCATGCGCTTCAATCAGCTGTTGTTCCTTTTCCACGTTGATTTTTTCATCGGGATAGGCTTTGTACAGCTCGTGCACCGTATATTTGTCTGGATATTTACGGAGTTCTTCGATCCAGCGTTTATTAACGACGGATGTTTCGATGTTTGGGTGCGTGACGACAATAAGTGTTTTCATTGGTGTATCCTCCATGTTTGAATCAGATTTAGGACTTGAGTATACCTCCCACCATGACATCGCGTAAGTATGCACTTTTAGTTCACGTACTTACCTAAAGGTAAGCACTGCAACCTGCCTGCACGTGATTGATGTATAGTCTTCGGGGCGAATCTCGTCTTCGGTGTACACCCAAATATCACACAAGAGAGACTGGGTCATTCCGCCATTTTACTTGAGTAAAGGTTAGACGGATGTAACGTTATGTGTATGAACTCTATATCACTGATAAAAAAAATTTGCCTGAACGCAAAGAAATACCCCACCATTACTGGCAGGGTACGATACTTCCGCATAATTTCAACATAATCCATTTGGGATACTTGCCTACCACTTAAGGTTGACAGGGTGCGTCTTTGATTATGTATGAAAAAAATCCACCAGCATGAGTACTGGCGGATTTAATAAGGTGCAGCTATATTGGGAGGTTTGAAACTTAAATAAACAAAGTCTTAGAGATGATTACCAACAAGATAAACAGAACCAGAATTGCGGCGGTAGAAGTAAAGCCACCATATCCTCCTGCGAATTCGCCCATTTTAACTCCTCCTTTGTAATTGAATACAATTTAAAATATACAAGCTTTTGTAATGATGACCAGCAGGATAAAGAGCACTAAGATTGCCCCTGTGGATGTAAAGGCTCCACCAACAAAACGTTCAGGTTCACGTTCACGTTCACGTTCACCAACGCCGCAACAACGTTCTCCACGTACTTCGCCCATTTGTCAATTCCTCCTTTTTAATTGGATACAAAACTAAGATATGCGGGATTTGTATCGGTGCTTGGGTAAAAAAGAAACGAAAATAGTAGGCCTGTTGCGGGATCCGACATTTCGTAAAAAACAAAAAAATACCCACCAGCCGAAGCCAGTGGGCGGTTTTTCCCGGTTTTATGATTTTTTAAATAAGGGCTATAGCCAGCAGAGTGAACAAACTCAAGGTTAAGATGTCATTTGTAGCAAAAGGATTACCAAAAAAAGCTGAAGTGTGCACAGATCCGTTATGTTCCGTTCTTAAGTAAACATTATTTCTGTCCACATTTGTAATTACGCCTACGTGCTGTCTACCATCTTTAGTCAGAATCCGCACTCTTCTATTCATGTAGCGCAAGCAGCTGCAATAAGCATCCATCAGGAAACTCCCCCTCGCTCGTATTACTTTATTTTATGATGAGAGGTTACGCCGGTAACGGCCAGCAGCGCCCAAAACTTCCGGCTCGACAAATTAACTTTCCAGTTCACTTTGTAAGGTTAACTGTCTTACTTGCTCTTTCTTGCCGTTTACGAGTACTACCACTGTATTGTCATTGTTGCCCTGATTCGCTGTTTCCTTCTTTTTCAGCCCTAGGTACTTTGCAATCCCGATCACATGGCTATCAATGATTGCTTGGATAACCACATCTTTTTTGAGTTTGGCAGCGTCGGTTGCCACATCCAAAAATAAATTCTCCGTGAGTACTGCAGGCATGTTGCTCTCACGCACCACGTGGTTTTTTGCCTTTTGGCCCCGGTCGTTGGGGACTCCATTACAAGCGGAAAAGACACTCTTTCGGTAGAAGAATGGTAGAAGAAACAAAAAAGCGCGACTCCCCAAACTTCAAGAATCCGCGCCAAATATGGTTTTTTGGGATGCTGGTGAAGGGAATTGAACCCCCGGCCTACGCATTACGAGTGCGTTGCTCTACCCCTGAGCTACACCAGCTTAAGGCTGATTTTTCTGTCAAACAAAAAATATTATACAACTTTCAGCCAGAAACGCAAGCCTATTTCTCCCTATTTCCCTACTCTCCCGAACTGCTATTCCACCTGTAGTTTACGCTCCACAGACTCCAGCTTTCCACGGCTAGTGGAGGGTTTATCGCGGCGGTCGTCTATTTTAAGTGAGGTAGAGACACGCTCTGCACCTGCGGCAAAAGGAGACTCGTGCAGCGCTTCGACTGCAGCAAAAATACGCTGAAGAGGCCCTTCGATGATTGTACCCATGGATGTAAGCTCATAAGTAATCCCTTCTACCGTCTTCAGCACTCGCTGCATATCCGCAACATAGCTGCTAAGGCTCGTACTACCTGTTCCAATCGGAATAACGGTTACTTCAGCAATAGGCATGGGAATACCTCCTCGGAATTTTAAAGTATGTGTCTCCTTCTATTGTAACAACTCCACCGCTCTCCCACAAATGATCTCAGCTTTATTATGCCCCTTCTTCTTTCCCCAAAATTCTCCGAAATATGACTTTCGCCACAAGTATTTTTTCTAACATGAATTCTAGGGTCATCTGCACTACATTTATGGACTCTTTGTGGCATCTTTTCGGACAATTTATGAATCATTTTTCATATGCCTGTGGATCAATTGTGGATTACTTATGGACAGCCTGTGGATCATTTGTGGAGTACTTTTGAAGAACCCGCTCCCCACGCGGGTTTTCTAAAAAACTATTTACAAACACAACATCTTGGGTTATTTTTATCTAACGACAACAAAATATAGTGGAGACAGGCGCTTTGATCCTTTATCGGAATTAGAGCTTAATAGGGAAGTACGGTGAAAATCCGCTGCGGTCCCGCCACTGTAACCGGATGCCCCTTACAAGCTTTTTTAAGACGGGCAGATCTCCTGGCAGAAGCCACTGAGGGGTAAGAGCCCCCTTGGGAAGGCGCTGAGAGGTCCTACGGAAGCCAGGAGACCTGCCTGTTTCGACGACACCAACTATGAGTGCCTGCGAGGAACAGGAACGGTGTCCGCATGCGGTCATCTTCTTAGAGACCACTGCAAATATCTGTGTGGATATTTACATAACGCATCGGGCATTTTCTGCCATCCTCGCTAGAGGATGCTTTTTTTATGAGATCACAATGAATATACGGCCGCTTATGCGGCCCCACTTCTTAATGATAGGACGATAGACTGAGAGGAGAGCTATACAATGACGTTGTTGGAGAGACAATTTAACGGTACAACAAATGCACGAGAAGTTCTTTTAGAAGAGCTCATTGATTTAGGACGCGATATTATCGACAGCCGGGATTTGGACTTGCTGCGCGAGAATGCCAATTTGAACGGAGAGAGTTTCTCCGGTAAAATGAGCAAGTTCGGCAGTGAATATTCAAAATGGTACGCCCGCAACTTTACGATGCCGCCGCAGCTAGTGCAAGCCATTGATGACAATGTCGTCTATGTGCATGATCTGGATCAATACGCAATCGGAACGACTAACTGCATTTTTATCCCGTTCGATAAGCTTCTCCGCGAAGGCTTCAACACCGGCAACGGCAGTGTTCGTCCTCCGAACTCCATAATGACAGCTATGTCACTGGTAGCAATTATTTTTCAATCCCAGCAAAATGCTCAATATGGCGGCGTATCCGCCAATAAACTCGACTATGATCTGGCACCTTATGTAACCAAATCCTTCGCTAAGCTGTTCCGCAAGGGTCTGGATTATTTTGATGAGGGACAAGCTAATGATTCTTTGGGCGAGATTACAATGAGCCGGATCGATCTGGCGGAGTTATATCCAAAAGCGTTTCGTTTTGCACTAAAGGAAACCGAAATCGAAACCCTGCAAGCGGCTGAAAGTATGGTACATAATCTCAACACCATGTCCAGCCGATCCGGTGGGCAAATTCCGTTTACCAGCATCAATTATGGTACTTGTACTTCACCAGAAGGTCAGCTTGTGATCAGCTCCCTGCTAACAGCAACGATGAACGGACTTGGCAGCGGAGAAACACCTGTGTTCCCGATTCAAATCTTCAAATGCAAGCAAGGAGTCAATCAACAGCAAGGTGATCCTAACTATGAATTGTTCCTAAAAGCGGCGGAATGTTCTGCACGCAGACTATATCCGAACTTCGCTAATCTGGACGCTCCGCTCAACTTGCAGTATTATGATCCAAGTGATCCTGATACGGAATTTGCTACAATGGGCTGCCGCACCCGAGTGCTCGGTGACCGTTTTGGGCGTAATCATTGCTCCGGGAAGGGCAACCTTTCCTTTAATACACTGAATCTGGTTCGGCTCGGTCTGGCACACGGCACAGTAACAGGCCGACGTACCGTCGCAGATGAAGCTGGCTTCTATGAGGATCTAAACCACTATATGGATATTGCGCTGGAAGGACTTCTTCATCGGTTCCACATCCAAAGCGCGCAAAAAGCTAAAGCATCCGATTTCATGATGCGAGAAGGCGTCTGGGAAGGCGGCGAAAATCTCGCTCCTGAAGACTCTGTAGGCGAACTGCTGAAGCATGGTAGTCTGTCGCTTGGCTTCATCGGTATGGCGGAATGCATGAAAGCCATGTACGGCAAACACCATGGCGAGCATATGGAAGTCCATGCCAAGGCTGTGGCTATCGTGCGTCACATGCGGGAGTATTGCGACCTTAAAAGTGAGGAACTTAATCTCAACATTACCTTGTTCGCAACACCAGCAGAGGGCCTGTCCGGCAAATTCACCAAGATTGATCGCAAGGTACTGGGTTCTATTCCGGGCGTAACTGACCGTGAGTATTATACGAACTCTTTCCACATCCCTGTATACTACGATCTAGGTGCTGCTCAGAAGATCAGCTTGGAAGCTCCTTTCCATGAATACTGCAATGCCGGGGCTATTTCTTATGTCGAATTAAATGGCAATGCCCGCAGCAATCCATCTGCTTTTATCAAAATCATTAAATATGCACTAGAACAACAGGTCAGCTACTTCAGCATTAACCATCCGATTGACCGCTGCTCCAGCTGCGGATACGAAGGCGTAATTGGGACAAACTGTCCTTCCTGCAACGCACATGAGAATGACGTGCACATCCGTCGTTTGCGCAGAGTTACAGGTTATTTAACTGGCGACTATCAGACCCGCTTCAATGCCGCCAAACAAGCCGAAGTACGGGATCGCGTTAAGCATCTATGAATATTTGCGGATACTATCCGGAGTCGATTAACGAGGGAGAGGGCATGCGGGCCGTCCTCTTCATCAGCGGCTGCCGTCATCGTTGCCCGGGATGCTTTAATCCCGAGACATGGAACTTTAAATATGGAGAAGCCTTCACCTTAGAACGTCAACATGAAATCATTGCAGAAATCGCCGCTAACCCTTTGCTGGATGGTCTAACACTGGCAGGCGGCGATCCTTTTTTCTCGGCAGAAGAGGTACTTGGGTTCATTCATGAGCTTCGCGCCGTGCTCCCTGGCTTCCCCATCTGGATTTACAGTGGTTATACGTATGAGGAACTAACCGCCCTTCCCGGTTCGCCGGAGTGGAATCTACTTACACAGTGTCAGGTATTAATAGATGGACGTTTTATAGAAGAATTGAAAGATACTACACTTCCTTACCGAGGAAGCTCTAACCAACGCATAATCGACATTCCGGCCAGTACGAACGGCTCGGAGGTCTTTCTGTGGCAGCCTACTGCGCTATAATATATCAATTTTTGATATTCAAAATTAATCCAAAATAAGAAGGGATGAAATAACCATGCCACAATTCGTAGTAAAACCAGATAATCGCCAACTGGCTTTTGATGAGAAGCGCCTTTCCGTATACGCCGACCGTATCTTAGAAGGTCTTGATCAACTAAATAAAGAAACATTGCTGCGGGGAGTAATTTCCAAACTGCGTCGTGACTCCGTAAGCGGAGAAGAAATTAGCAATGCCTTCACCATGAGTGCTCTAGAGCTTGTAACGAAAGAAGAGCCTACTTGGAAGTTTGCAGCTGCCCGTGCCCTTCTGACTACCCTTTATAAAAAAGCAGCCGTTCATCGCCGCTATAAAGCTTATCCAGAAGAGCCTTACGGTGAGCTGTACCCGCTAATTACGGATCTCGTAAAAAAAGGAATCTATCGTGAAGAGCTTCTAAGTCATTACACCAAAGAACAAATTATCGAACTAGGTGGGTGTATCGATTATACACGCGATCTTTTGTTTGACTATATCGGTCTGCTTACGCTATCCGACCGTTATTTGGCGCATGATTTTGACGGCCGTGTAATGGAGCTTCCACAAGAACGTTATATGATTATTGCTATGTACCTGATGCACCGTGAACCAGCTGAGAAACGTCTTGAGCTTGTAAAAGAAGCTTACTGGGCTATGAGCAACATCTACATGACAGCTGCTACCCCTACAATGTCCAATGCCGGCAAAAAGGTCGCTGGACAGCTATCCAGCTGCTTCATTGATACGGTAGACGATTCCCTAGAGGGTATCTTTGATTCCAATACAGACGTAGCGCGCCTTAGCAAAATGGGTGGCGGTATCGGCGTCTACCTTGGTAAAGTACGGGCACGGGGTTCGGATATCCGTGGCCATAAGAACACTAGCTCCGGCGTAATTCCTTGGATTCGCCAATTGAACAATACAGCAGTCAGTGTAGATCAACTTGGAACACGTAAAGGTGCTGTCGCTGTCTACCTTGATGTATTCCATAAAGATATTCTCGCTTTCCTCGATCTTAAACTAAATAATGGTGACGAGCGTATGCGTGCACATGACGTATTCCACGGTGTAACCCTGCCGGACTTGTTCATGGAAGCCGTTGAATCACGCAGCCACTGGAACCTCTTCTGCCCACATGAAGTGAAGAAGGTTATGGGCTGGACGGATGAGAACGGTCGTCCGCTTGGTCTGGAAGACTTCTACGATGAAGAGCTTGGTAAAGGCACTTTCCGTGAAAAATATGCTGAAGCTACAGCCAATTTGGAATTGTCCCGTATTACCGTTCCTGCGATCGACATCATGAAACGGATTATGAAATCACAGCTTGAAACAGGTACTCCATATATGTTCTACCGTGATACGGTTAACCGGACGAACCCGAACCGTCACCAAGGTATGGTCTTCTCTTCCAACCTGTGCACAGAAATTATGCAGAATCAATCCGCTACCGTTATTGAACAGGAAGAATTAGTAACCAAAGATGGCAAGACCCGGATTGTTATCTCCAAAATCCCTGGCGATTTCGTAGTCTGCAACCTGAATTCGATTCACTTGGCACGTGCGATTCCAGCTGGTGTGCTGGAAAGACTTGTACCTATCCAAGTACGTATGCTGGACAACGTAATCGACATTAATAATATTGAAGTTCTGCAAGCACAATACACGAACAGCCAATACCGCGCAGTCGGTCTCGGCACATTCGGCTTGCATCACCTATTGGCACTCAAGGGCATTCGTTGGGAATCTGATGAAGCCGTAGAATATAACAACCATTTGTATGAACACATCAACTACCTGTTGGTACGTTCGAGCATGGAGCTTGCCCGTGAAAAAGGCCGTTATCCGAAGTTCGCCGGTTCCGATTGGGAGACAGGTGCATACTTTACTTCACGTGGCTACGTTAGCGGTGAACAAGAAGGTAAATATGTAACCACTGAACAATGGCGCGAGCTGCAAGAAGAAGTGGCTAAAGACGGTGTTCGTAACGCATGGATGTTCGCGATTGCACCGAACGGCTCCACATCGATTATTGCCGGCTCCACAGCCAGCATTGATCCTTTGTATGAATTGCTTTCCTATGAAGAGAAAACAACTTACAAGATCGCTAACCCAGCACCGGATCTGTCCGACAAGACGATTTGGTACTATAAAACTGCGTTTACAATTGACCAAAACTGGTCGATCCGCATGGCTTCTGCTCGTCAGCGTCACGTCGATCAAGGCCAAAGCTTTAACCTGTATGTTCGTCCTGACATCAAGGCTACCGAGTTCCTTGAGCTGCATCTGAACGCCTGGAAGGGCGGATTGAAATCAACTTATTATGTGCGTAGCCGTGCTTTGACAATAGAAGAGTGTGATTCTTGCGCTAGCTAAGAGTCTTACTGCTTTAAAAAATTTGGTGATTTAATCGTAACTGCGAGAAATGTTTGGGCTTCCGGTCGCTGTTATCCTCAGATTTCTTGATCTATACCGTCTTCGCGGTAGAAATCCGAGGATAGCATATGCTTTCGATGCGAGCTTTCCTACGGAAAGCTTTCGGGCGAACGCTATCGCTCCTACAGCTCCAAACTTTCTCTCCGTTACTTCATCAACCTAATTTAATTAAAGATCAGACAAGACGAATTACCAGCGCAAAAAAATGGAGGGAAATTAAATGCAACTACAAAAGATTTTTAACACTGAAGCACCCAACCAATCCACACGCATCATCGACGGTGAGTGCTCAGGTATTCTGAACTGGAACGATATTCGCATGCCGCATATGTACAAGCTGTACAAGGTGCTGCTGCTGAATCACTGGATCGCGGATGAAATCCCAATGTCCAAAGATGCGCAACAATTCCCTATGCTCGATGCTGAGGAGCAACGCGTATTTAAGATCAACATCTCCCTGCTCGCCGTGTTAGACTCGATGCAGACGATGTTCGTAAGCGACGTGAAGCGTTATTTTACTGACTCTTCTCTAGAAGCTATCTCTGCCATTATCGGACAACAAGAAGTGGTGCATAACCAATCCTATTCCTATGTTCTTTCCTCTATCGTGTCGGAAAGTGAGCAGAAAGAAATTTTTGAATATTGGAAAAAAGACCCTGTCCTGCTGGAACGCAATCAGTTTATCTCTGATATTTATCAAGAGTTCCGTGATAACCCTACGAGACAAACCTTTTTCCATGCGCTGGTAGCCGATCTCATCTTGGAAGGAATTTTCTTCTACAGCACCTTCGCCTTCTTCTACAATCTGGCCCGTGACCAGAAGATGATGGCGACCAGCCAAATGATCTCTTATATCCAACGTGACGAGAATCAGCACTGCTATTTCTTCGCAGAAGTATTTAAGCAGCTGCTTGTAGATTTCCCTGAGTTGAACACTAAAGAGAACATGGATTACGTGTATCGTACGATCGACCGCGCGGTAGAGCTTGAAACCAACTGGGCTTACTACACCCTTACTAATGTCCGCGGTATTGATCTTAACGAGCTTAGTGACTACATCAAATATACAGCGAACAAGCGCTTAACCTTGATGGGTATGGAAAAAGCCTACCAAGGCGTTGATGTTAACTGTATGCCTTGGATCAAACCTTTCTCCGATGATGCGCTTAATGCCACCAAAACCGACTTCTTCGAAGCTAAATCCCGTAACTACGGTAAGGTTGGCGACGATAACGGATTCGACGATTTGTAAGACCGGATTATAACGAACCCTATATAAAAAAAAGGCCATTCTCTACTTTCACAGTGAGATGGCCTTTTTACTATAGCAAAAAGCGTCTCTTCACCCCTTGGATCAGGTATGAATGAGACGCTTATATAGTTGGTATGAATCCATTCGAAACAGAATGCTTGCTACTTAGTCTTAAGCCTTGCGTTCCACACGATGTGTAGTTTCTTCTGCAAGCTCAGCTAACGCATCATTCAGACGCAGCTTCAGCTCCTCAGCAAGCTCTACCACTCCGTGATCATTACGAACCACCTGAGAATCCACGGCATACACTCCACCAAGAATGTAACGTGCACCGAGTACAGACAACACAGGTTTCAAAGCATAATCAATCGTAAGTAGATGTGCAAGACTGCCACCCATGAAGAGCGGGAGTACGATTTTGCCGGCCAATCCCTTTTGTGGAACTAGATCCAAGAAGGTCTTCAGCACGCCTGTATAAGAGGCTTTATAAACCGGGCTAACCACGATTACCGCATCCGCTTCGGCTACAAGGCCGTTCGCTTTGACGATAGAATCACTCTCAAACTTGGTATGAATCAAATCTTCCGCTGGCAGCTCTGCAACGTTAATACGCTCAACCTCAAAGCCCTGATCCGTTAAGCTTGCCTCCGCATACTCTATAACTGCATTGATGCGCGATACCAAGGAAGGTGTTCCGTTAATCACAACAATTTTAGCCACTTCTCCACCTCTTTCATCCCATTAAGCAGCTCACACTGCAAGTATTTATCCCGACAGGAATACTTCAAATTAATATTAATCCTATCGCAGATCAGATATTATTGTCAAACCATAAACGCTTGCGCTCATCCCACTCTTGCGATATACTAAGCAACAATATTAAATCCAAGAAACAGGCCAATGACCGGCATCCAACCGTGAGGCGTCTGCGACCGGAGCCTATAATGACTCCCTAAGTTCACCGGGTTTCGCCCGTTACCGCGAAGACCAAAGAGGGTCGAATTCTTTCCTGCTGTTAAGGAGATTCGATCAACCTGGGTGGCACCGCGAGCTGACGCTCCTCGTCCCATGGATGAGGGCGTTTTTTGCGTTTTTTCAAGCATAAATACCTTCGGCGTCCTTTTAAGGACGGTAAGTGTTTGTGCGAGAACTAGAGGGATAAAGTGAAGTGTGAAACTTACACTTTCTTATCTTTTAAACAAAAAGGAGCGAGCGATATGCTGGAAATGAACTGGATCAAGGATAATCAAGAACTTGTAAGAAACACTGCCACATGGAAAAGAGTCGACTTCCCACTGGATGAATTGCTGGAATGGGATGAAAAGCGCCGAAGCCTGCGACAAGAAACCGAACAAATGAGAGCCGAACGTAATGGGCTAACCAAAGAGGTTGAACGATTATTACGGCAGGGTGACCGCCCTGCTGGAGAGATCGTCAAGGTACAGGTACGAGAACTCAATCATCGGCTGAGCCTGCTGGAAGCAGATCTGAACGAGGCTGAACGCCGCTGTAGAGAGCTCATGCTGCTCGCACCGAATTCGGTGTCGCAGGATACACCCATCGGCCACGATGATAACGATAATGTAGAACTGCGGTTGAACGGAGCGGTGCCGGAATTCGGCTTTGCGCCTCGTGATCATGTGGAGCTAGGTGAACTCCACGATATTATTGATATTCCCCGTGGCGTCAAAGCAGGCGGTCCTCGCAGCTATGTGCTCAAAGGAGCCGGCCTGATGTTACATCTCGCTGTACAAAGACTTGCCCTAGATGTGCTCACTGCACGCGGATTCACCGTGATGGATGTTCCTGTGATTGTCCGCCCTGAAGCGTTGGAGCGAACCGGATTCTTCCCGGGTGGGATGGATCAGACGTACGAGCTCAGCGGAGATAATCGCTGGCTGGTAGGCACATCTGAAGTGTCGCTAGTTTCACTCTACAGTGATGAGATTGTAGAGCTTGACACACCCATGCGACTAGCCGGAATGTCGACTTGCTTCCGCCGTGAAGTTGGATCAGCGGGGCGAGATGTGCGCGGGCTGTACCGCGTACATCAGTTCTCGAAGATTGAGCAAGTCATCTTATGCCGAAATGACGAAGGTGTCTCGGACCATATGCTTCACGAGATCCTCGCAAATGCCGAGCACATTCTTCAGCTCTTAGAGCTCCCCTATCGAGTCATGGCTGTCTGCACAGGGGATATGTCCCTGAAGACGCATAAGCAGTATGACATCGAGACATGGATGCCTAGCAGAGGCGCATACGGTGAGACCCATTCGGCTTCTAATCTACTCGATTTCCAAGCTCGCCGTTCGGGCATCCGTTATCGGGATGCGGACGGTCGCTTACAATACTGCCACACCTTAAATAACACCGCAGTGGCTACGCCAAGAATTCTGATCCCGCTGCTGGAGAATCACCAGCAAGAGGATGGTTCTATCTACATTCCTCAGGCGCTGCGCAAATATATGGACGGATTAGAGCGGCTAGAACTTCCACAACAGTAGTCTGTTTTATCCAAGTAAACTTAAAATAAATAATGCCTATTCACTTCTCAACAAGAAGCTGAATGGGCATTTTTTTGTTCTAAGACCTCCCAAATAGTCGAGCCCAATAACTCCTTCTCTATTGTTATTCAAATGTAAAATTTAACAGAAGTATAGAATACATTTGTTGTAATCCTTTGATAATTCAACTATAAAAATTAATTCATATATGGGACTATTCATCATCCAATAAACACTAGATTTTAAGGATTATTGTATTTATGCACTATTTTCAGCCCCTATTCTTATGCGAAAACAATAACTTTTTATTTTTTTATTTTAATTTATAGAACCTTTAATTTATATTAATGCAAACCAACCTTTCATTTTACATTTGAATGATAAGATTTAGTAGGTTTCTAATAAAAGATTTGAGGGGAGAATACTTATCCAAATGATTATTTCTTCAAGAGTAAGGAAATGGTGGGCTAGTGGACTGGCAATGTTAATGCTTGTCGGCAGTGTGCTACCAGCTATTCAGACTGCCGAGGCAGCACCGGATAATAGCAATGTTGTTATCTCACAAGTCTATGGCGGTGGTGGAAACAGCGGAGCAGAGTTTAAGAATGATTTTATTGAATTATACAATCCTACCAACAAACCAGTAGTTTTGACTGGATGGAAAGTTCGGTATACTTCCGCAACTGGAACCTTTAGCAGCGGAACAGAATTAACAGGAACTATTCCTGCAAATGGATACTACCTCGTCCAAGAGGCTGCAGGAACAGGAGGAACTGCTGCACTACCTACTCCTGATGCCGCAGGTATCCTAGCTATGAGTGGGACAAACGGTAAAGTCGACTTGGTTGACCCATCGAATAATACGATAGATTTAGTTGGCTATGGTACAGCTACAGGTGTTGAGGGAACTCCAACCCCTGCTCTCACCAACGCGACAGCCGCTATTCGTAAAGCCGCAGCTGGTGCACCAGCTGATAGCCGTGGTCTAGATACGGATAACAACGTTGCGGATTTTGTTGTTCAAGCAGCAAGTCCACGCAATAGTAGTTATGGTAAAGCACCAGAGACAGCTAGCTCCGTAGTAGCTTCACCAGCCGCTAATGCCTGGCCGGTAGGCACTGAAATTTCTCTGAACTCTCCGACAGTTGGAGCATCCGTCTATTCAGCTGTTTATGGATCAGGTGGTTCAACTGATTTCCAACCTTACACAGGGCCTATCACCTTAACTGAGGACACTACGATTAAGGCGTATGCTTCAGAACCGAATATGCCAAACAGCGCAATAACAACTTTTGACTACACGATTCTGACCAAAACAGACGTCGCAACAGCACGCCTTGGTAATAAAGGTCAGAATATTTCAACAGAAGGTATCGTAACTCACATTAACGCAGCAAAAATGTATATTCAGGATGGAACCGGTGGGATCGTACTTTATGGATTCCCAGAGTTCGCAAACGTTGGAGATCGTGTTGCAGTTAGTGGCGAGATGGATATCTACAGCAACCTGCAAGAGCTCAAACTCCAAAGCGGACTTCAATACTCTGTCGTTGCGAGTGATGTAGGTGTACCCGCACCTAAATTGATTACAGCAACCGACTTGTCTGCAGCGAACGGAGAAAACCATGAAGCTCAGCTGGTAACTATGAATAATGTCACTATAGATAATGTAAATGGAAATACAGTGACTGCAAGTCAAGGCGGACAACAATTCACAATTTTCTCAACCCTGCCTAAACTAGTAAAGGGTGCAACCTTTGATAATATCACTGGGGTTGTCGAGCAATATAATACAACTTATCAATTCATTCCACTTAACGAAAACGCTTTGGTGGAAGAAACCTTTTCCGTAATGGCGAGCCCTGGTGCAGGTCGCATCATTAAAGGAAGTACTGTGACCCTATCCAGCCCTACCCTTGGAGCACAAATTCATTACACGACCGATGGAACTGAACCGACAGCAGCAAGCAAGCTTTATTCAGATCCAATTACAGTTAGTAAAGATCTTACCATTAATGCAATTGTCGTAGCAGATGGCAAGACAAGTAAGGTGTATACCTTTGCTTATAAAGCTTCTGATCTCCCTCGTATACATGATATTCAAGGAGAATCTCATGCCTCTGAGTATGTAGGTCAGAACGTTACTGACGTAGAAGGTATCGTTACCCAATACGGATACACATTCGCAACTGGCGCTTATAGAGGTTTCTTTATGCAGGACCCTCAGCCGGACAATAATGTGAACACATCGGAAGGTATTTTCGTTTACAGCACAAATGCATCCCTTAAACCTAAAGTTGGAGATTTAGTGCGCGTTAATGGAGCCGTTTCCGAGTATAACGAAGGAAGTGCGAGCAATCTAACCTCCACTCAAATTAATATGACATCACTAACAGTAGATTCCTCTTCTAGTTATACTGTGCCTGAACCTATCGTACTTGGCAAAGGTGGAAGAGCTATTCCTTCTTCCATCATTGATAATGACAGCATGGCTGATTTTGAACCTAGTGAAGATGCCATAGATTTTTATGAATCGTTAGAAGGTATGCTTGTAAAACTCCCTACCCCTACGATTATTAGTCCTTACTGGACAAGTGGTAGCGGAAATTCCATGCTTTATAACATCCCTACAAGAGTAGAAAATGATACTCCTGATGTCATCACACCAGCTGGTGGACTAGTTCTAAAAGAATATAACCAATTCAATCCTCAGCGCCTTATCATTGCTTATGGAAATCCGGGTCAAGAAGTCATCACCGGAGATAAGTTCGCTGGAGATGTTACAGGGGTCATCGGATACAACAATGGCAATTTCAAAGTAATTCCGGAGAACGGTAAGCTGCCAACCATTACCCCAAGTACTTTTAAACAAGAAACAACTACTCTTGAGGTTAATGAGGACAAGCTATTAATCGCTTCATACAACATTGAGAACTTCTACCCAGGCGTCGGAGCAACAAAAATCCAGAAACTTGCCGACTCCATCACGAATAATATGAAAAAGCCTGACATTATCGGCGTGGTCGAAATGCAGGATAGCAATGGTGAAACCAATAATGGAATCACTGAAGCAAGTGCTGACGAACTAATTAAGGCTATTGAAACTGCAGGCGGTCCTGTATATAAATACACAGACATCGCTCCAGTCAACAATCAGGATGGCGGAGCTCCAGGCGGAAACATTCGCGTAGGCTTCTTGTACAATCCAGCAAGAGTACAGCTTGCGGATAGTGTAAACGGTCAAAAAGGTACATCTACGCAATCCGTTGCTTATAATGCAGCGACAGACAAGCTGACTTACAATCCAGGACGAATTGATCCAACGAATGCTGCATTTGCTAGTTCACGTAAACCACTTGCTGCACAATTTATTTTCGGCGGCGAAAAAGTGATCGTGATCGCAAACCATTTCAATTCAAAAGGCGGCGATAATGGTCCTTTCGGGAACGTTCAGCCACCGGTATTGTCCAGTGAAACACAACGTCATAAAATTGCGGCGGTCGTAAACGGATTTGTCAAAGAGGTTCTGACTGCTAATCCTGAAGCCAACGTCGTAGCTCTTGGCGATTTGAATGATTTCCAATTCACTAAAACTGCAACTATTTTAAAAGGTACAGAGCTGGACAATTTGATCGACACATTGCCTTTAAATGAGCAGTATACGTACACCTATGACGGAAACTCTCAAGTACTGGATCATATTCTTGTCAGTAAAAATCTAACGGCTTCTTCCAAAGTAGATGTCGTCCATCTAAATGCCGACTTCTCTCCATCGAAAGGTCGGGTATCCGATCATGATGCGGTTGTAGCACAGATTGATTTTAGTACTGCTGAAGATTTTCCATTAACAGTTCTACACACCAACGATACGCATGCAGGATTAGATACTGTAAGCTCACCAAACAATATCTTGCGCCGTGTAACAGCAATCAAAACTGCTAAGGCGACTACAGAAAACCCTATTCTTCTCGATGCGGGTGATGTGTTCTCCGGAACACTCTACTTCAACAAGTATCTGGGTCAAGCAGATCTGGCCTTTATGAATCTGGTCAAATATGACGCTATGACTTTCGGTAATCATGAATTTGATAAAGATTCTGATACGCTTTCCAAATTTATCGGCAACGCTAAGTTCCCTTTTGTCTCATCTAATGTGAATTTCTCTGCAGATGATATTCTAAGCAAAATGTTCACCAACGAAATTGGTCGATCGGGTAATGCGGCAACCATCTACCCTGCTCTGATTAAAGAAGTAGACGGCGAACAGGTTGGTATCATTGGTCTGACGACAGAAGATACAGCGAACATTGCTTCACCAGGTAAAGTGACTTTTGAGAATGCTGTAGTGAAGGCAAAAGAAACTGTCGCTATGCTGCAAAAAGAAAAGATTAACAAGATTATTGTTCTCTCACACCTTGGCTACGAAGAGGATCTCAAGTTAGCCAAAGCGGTTAATGGCATTGATATTATTGTCGGTGGTCACAGCCACACGCAATTAGATCAAGCGGTTGTAGATAACAGCGATCCTAATGCACCGAAGCTTATCGTACAAACTGGTGAAAAAGGACTCTTCCTTGGTCAGCTTGAAGTTAAATTTAACAAAGATGGCATACTGACAAATTGGAAAGACCAATTAATCTCCATCGACGCTAAGAACGGCGCTAACTATGTTATCGCAGAGGATCCTGAAGCTAAAAAGATCCTGGATACCGACTATAAGCCAGGTATTCTAGAACTGAGCAATGAGGTAGTAGGAAACTCAGAGGTTGTTCTAAACGGTGTTCGTGATAATGTTCGTACAAAGGAAACTAACCTTGGTAATCTGATTGCCGATGGTATGCTTTTTGCAGCCAAGAAAGCTGGCACTAATGCGGTAATCGCCCTGCAAAATGGTGGCGGTATTCGCGAATCCATTAAT
>NZ_JBHXIZ010000005.1:0-368084 GCF_042723305.1 Paenibacillus sp. NPDC058367 | reverse complement strand
GGTGGAGATTTCTATACTTCACTTGAAAAGGCCTATAAAGAAGGTCGCGTGAATCTACTGTACCTGCCGGACTTTGATGTATTTACGAAGTATCTTCAGAAGATTGGAAATGTCACTGCGAACACTTCCGCTGTTGAGGGCCGGATTGTGGATCTGAAGGGTGCACCATTGCCGGAGATAACCCCAACTCCGACACCAGTGCCGACACCAGTGCCAACATCACCAACAGTTCCAACATCAACAGCAACAGTAGCACCAACACCTACTGCAACAACAGCACCAACGGCTGCACCGCAAGTAACAACAATTGATGCTGCTGATCTGACCAAACAACTTGCTGAACTGCCAACTGGTAAACATGAACTGGTTATTCCGGTTAAAGCGACTACTGGCGGCGCTCAAGTAGAACTCCCAGGCAGTGTGCTTGTAAAACAAGCTGCTGCACAGCCTAACACCATTCTTACCCTTACTACTGATGGCGCTTCGTATTCCTTGCCGCTCAGTGTTATAAACAGTGTATCGCTTGCCGCTCAATTAGGCACCAGCGACTTTACAATTACAGTATCCATTCTATTAGCGGATTCGAAAACGCTAAGCAGCACAAACCAAGCTATCGCTTCACAGCTAGGTAATGCTACTTTAGCTGCTCCAGTAATCGAATTTAGTGTTTCAGCAGTAGCCGGATCTAAGCGTGTACCGCTGAACAACTTCGGCAGTACTTATGTTAATCGGACGATCAATGTACCTACTTCCTTAAATTCAAATAACGCAACGGCAGTCGTCTTCGTGCCTGCTACAGGCAAGATTTCCTTCGTGCCTGCGATATTTGCCCCTAAGGCTAATGGAACAACAGATGTTACGATTAAACGGAACAGCAACAGCTATTACACCGTTGTTAAATCTTCCAAAACGTTCGGAGATATTAGCGGACACTGGGCTAAAGCGTCCATTGATCTGTTAGCTTCCAAACTGATCGTTAGTGGAACCAATAGCGACACATTCTCTCCTTCACAGTCGATCACACGGGCTGAGTTCGCAGCATTAATTACGCGTTCTCTTGGACTTGTGACAACGGGTGGCGAGACAACTTTTAAGGATGTAAATCCAAACGCATGGTATGCTGATGCTATTCGCACTGCTGCAGAAGCCGAATTGATTTCTGGTTATACCGATGGCAGCTTTAAGCCAGGTAGCCCGATCACTCGGCAAGAAATGGCCTCTGTATTAGCTAAAGCCATCAAGTACACGGGCAAAACCTTAAATGCCGATCCTGCAGCACTAGCTAAATTCAGTGACGCAGCAAGCATTCCTGCTTGGTCCCAAGCAGCAGTAGCAGAAATCGCTGCTGAGGGCATCATTCAAGGAGCGAAAGACGGTTCCTTTGCTCCACAAAAGCTGGCAACTCGTGCTGAAGCCGTTACGATGCTGGAGAAGACCTTGAAATCTCTTCAGTTCATCAATTAATAAAGGCCCACAGCTCTGAGGACAAAAAGGCGGTTCCTAGGGTGCATAATGCACTCGAGGAACCGCCTCTTTTTCATATAACCTCTAGGATTCCATCCCAGCCTCATTCTCTTCATAATGACTTGTATCCCCGTGCAGCAGGATCTCCGGCACGCCATCCGTAAAATCAATCCTGGATAAGCAGGTTGGATACATGTAAGGCAGATCCCATAGCTTAGGCAACTCTCTGCCCTCAAAATAAGCCATCAAGAGCTTGATCACTACCGTATGCGTTACGATAAGAATCGTCTCACCCTGATGGGCAGTGAGAATTTCCTGAAGCTTCTCCAGTGCTCTTGTCTGCACCTCTGCGAAGGTCTCGCTGCCCTCCACTTTAAACCGGTCGGGTTCCTTCCAGAAATAACGATGCTGGTCTGAATACTGAGCTGCCAGTTCAGCAGAATCTCTACCTTCCCATACGCCCATGCCAATTTCTTTAAATGCATCGGAAATCTTCAGCGGAACATCCCGCTCTCCGCGTATAATTTCAGCTGTACGCAGCGCCCTTGGGCTAGAGCTTGCATAAATGACATCCAGATTTGTAGCCTGCATTCCCTGGCTCAACCATTCCGCCTGTTGTACGCCAAGCGTCGTCAGCGCAGAATCCATATGACCTTGCATACGATTCTGCACATTCCATTCTGTCTGTCCATGACGCGTTAGATATATCGTTGTAGTACTCATCCGTTGCTTCTCCTCCTAATCCCAAATTCAGAGATAGTCTACTTCCTGTTTTGCTCCATCCAGTTCACCGCATAGTCTACAATTTCACGCTGTGGAATCAATTGAGCTGCAGCTGAGGCGATATGACCATTTGTAATGAGCCCTGTCTCTTGCCCGAATTGCTCAGCAAGATCAACGAAATCGTCAGAGTTCCAATCTAGCTCCTTGAATTCCACCCACTGTCTATGACCATCCACTAGTATAGGTGCTCCGCCAATGGCTTCCTTCTTTCCTTCATAGAAGGCCCGGCATTCAGCAAGATGTAATGAAGTATTATTCAGATTACCAACGCCTAGCAGCAGCACACTTCCCCCCAGATCATAAATACGAGCTAATGGAGAGTCATCCCCCAAACCGTATTCGAGGGAGTGACCATATATAATCTCATCCCTATGCTTGCCCCAAGCCGCAAATGAATGAATGGGGTGATCGCTGCGCTTTACCTCTTTTTGTCTACGGAAGCAATCCGGAATAACCCCCATTCCTCTCAGTGGGGTCAGGTCTGGATCATAAGCCGGCATCTGCTCACGGATACTCTGCCACCAAGATTCGGGTACCGGTGGGTTACTCCAGCCAGCAGGGTCCGTCAGATCACTAGAATGCGTGGGCATCACAAGTGTACCTGACTCTCCAAGAACCTCCTCAAGCGCCAAAATAACGGCAACCGGGCCACCTGCCACCCATTGGCCTAGTGATTTGAAGGACGAATGCAGTATAATCGTCATCCCCGCCTGTACACCCAGTCGCCGAAAGTCCTCTGCCAACGTCTGAACTGTAATCAAATTGCCTTGAATTTCTTCCACCCTTCATTCCTCCAAACTCTCTTGCTGCTAATCCTAGCAAAGCTTCTCACTGCCATTATATAGGAGGATCACTTCTAACGACACCCTTAACGCCCATCAAGGTACAGTTCAGCAATGATATTTATACTAAAGCTACTTATCCTGCCTTTTACGACAGATCTTCAGACAGCATTTTGGCTCTATAATCCCCTGGAGAGATCCCTTCCAACTCTTTGAATACACGGGCAAATTGCTTACTGTTCTCAAAACCTACTTTCTCCGAAACCTCAGCAAGCTTGCCACAGTCTTTCGCTAGCAGTTCTTTAGCATGACGGATGCGTACCTTTTTTAAATAAATGACAAAATTCTCACCAGTATATGCTTTGAAGGCTTCGCTAAAATAAGAATAATTCAAAGAAACATGGTTACTAACCATAGCCATATTTAGTGGACGAGCATAGTTGGCTTCAATATAGTGCAGCGCTTCCTCCATGTCAGCATGCTCCGTATGAGCAGAGCGTACCCCTACAATGTAATTACTCACACTCAGGAGCAAATTCTCAAGCGCACGATAATAATCATGAAAATGACGATAATTGTACATATTGCCCACTGTGCGATACAGCTTCAACACCTCTACCGAGGCCTCGCCATGCACCCGAAATACTTCATCCAGCACCAATTCATTGATATTCTGTCCCACCGACTCCAAATAAGACAGGTCAAGCGCCTTCAAATGCTCAGTCTGAAAAATCACAGCCAGAAGATGCTTCATCTCCTTCTCGCGTTCTGTTCCAAGCATATTGAGCAGCTTGCGAATTTCCTCCTTTGGTAAGGGGGAATTAGACCGTTCTTGACTCACATCCTCGTAATTCAACAAGTTCACTTGTGGATATACAAAAGTATACTGTAATGCCCGACAAGCTTCCTTATAACAGGAACGAAGGTCTGCAAGACTTCCTCCTTCGCTACTTATCCCAATCGACAATCCCATTATTTCTTTGGCTTCAGCTTGTCTGGACAGCTCAATAAAGTCCTGTTTTCTGGTTCCGAGCAATACTAGCTTACCGTCCCAGTCCGTTGTGATTTCCGAGAAATATTTTTCAAGTGGTCCCATCAATCGTTCAACCAGCCCCTGAACATCCCCAGGCTTCATTCTTGTTCCGTCATTACAATAGTAATTCAACACACCTACTGTAAAAGGAACCTCCAAGTCATCTAGGCTCTCCTGCTGCTCTCGCTCCAACTGAACTTCCTGCTGCATAAGCAGCTCGCGTAAACGGCTAGAACGCAGCTCTCGGCGAAAACGTTCTGCTTCCTGTTCCTGCTGCCTTGCGCTGAGATTCTGCTCCTCCTCCTCCTTGTCTATACACTTCAAGATTTCGAATAATTCATCTCTACGAATCGGTTTAAGTAAATAATCCTTCACGCGATAACGGATCGCGCTTTTGGCATATTCGAAATCGTCATACCCACTTAAAATTAGCACTGCCGGACTTTTCTCGCCCCCTGTCGCCGAAGACAACCGCTCCAACAACGTAATTCCATCCATTACCGGCATACGAATATCCGTAATAATAATATCTGCACCATCTGTCTTAAAGACCTCGAGCGCCTCTGCACCATTGCTCGCCATTATGATCGAATATGCGGATGGAAATTCCCTTTCAATCATGATCTTCAGACCTACACGAATATTTTTCTCATCATCAACGATCAGTAATTTCTTCATGGTTGTTTTTCTCCCGTCAAAAGAACTTTCGGCAAGCTTAGACGTACCATCGTCCAACTCCCTGCCTCGCTCTGTACTACAAGCCCGTATTCTTCGCCATAAAAGATTTGCAGACGCTGGTGTACATTTCGCAGTCCTATGCCCCCTGCTCTCTGGCTTACTTCCCGCTGTTCACAGGAGCTATCACAATCACAACATTCATCCTTAGCATATATCGCCTCGTTTAAAGCAACTAGACGTTCTGGGGTAAGACCGATACCATTATCACGAAGCTCTATGGAAATATCACCTTCCGTTTCCGAAATATGAATATTAATGCTCGGGTCCTGTAAATTTTCTTTCTCCCCACACCAAGCATGCTTAACACTGTTCTCCACAATAGGCTGCAGTGACATTTTAAGCACCTCCAGCTCCATATATCGAGGCTCAATATGAAGCACCAGCTTAACCGGATATTCAAAACGAATATTCATCACTTCAATGTAGTTCTCAATATGGCGAATTTCATCTCGCAGCTTCACATACTCTCCGGACCATTTGAAATTATAACGCATCATCCCCCCCAGTGAGGTTAATGCATCCGAGATCGTTCGTTGGTTCTCAATTTCAGCCAGCATTTTAATATTTTCCAGCGTATTATACAAAAAATGTGCGTCAATCTGGTTATGCAGCGTACGTAGCTCAGCCTCTTTTGACAATGCTTGCTTGCTCACTGCTTGAGCCACCAATGTATTGATCGTGTTCATCAGTTTGGAGAAATGATGGGCAAGCTCACCGACTTCCCCTCCACCACGAATCATAATTCCACTGTAGGCTTCACCTCTGCGCACTTTTTTCATTGTTTCGGTCAATCTACGTAGATTTTTTAGAATAAAGGCATTTGTCACATAAGCAATCAGCGTTAGCAGGGTAATGAACCCGACATTGGCTCCAATGATTAAGTTGCGCGTTCGGGAGATATCCTTCATAACTCCCTCCATGGACACTACATTTAACAAATAAGCATCAATACGTTCTAGCGGAGTGTTAATCAACAAAAAAGATCGACCATTCTCCGAGTAATCACTATCCCATTCTCCAGTTTCCCGAAAATGCTTATACCGTTCTGCAATCATATCGGCCATCTTCAGATTATCCTGCAAAAAAGAATGATCCGGTCTGGTGAAAACCTGTAGCTCACTATCCACAAGGAACATCTGGGTCTGATTATCCCGGACGTCTGTATACGTCTTGGGTGTAAAACGACTCAGCAGCATATCCACCTGCACCATACCGATATGATTGTCTGCTGGACGACTCTTCTCACGCAACAACGAAACCTTTGGCAGACTCTCCGCCGGTGCTTCCAAGTATCTCTGCATCAGATCAGGATCACTTTTCTGAAAAGACCAGTATTCCTGTCCCTTCAATTGAAGCGCTTTCTGAAACCATGGCTTGGAAGAAACCCGCTCTTCCCGAAAGATAATCGGCCAAATTTCATGCACTTTATCGCTTCTCGAATACAGCCTCAAATGCTCAATATTCGGATTATTAAATTGAATACGAGTCATATTCACATAGGCATTTGTATTGAAATTAATCAAATCTACTAGCTGGGGTTCAGTTTCATTCGCAAGGAATTCTTCTACATCGGTATCAGAATAAGCCATCTGCGCCGCACGTTCCATCGCCTCAATTTGATTATAGATATGTAATTTTTCCATTTGCAGCAAATAATCATTTTTCTCGACGGCATCTCTGAGATAGGTATTATTGATAGACTCATAGAAGTAGACGGATACCAGCAAGCACGGGCCTAAAATAATAAAAACATAGGCTGAAATTAAACGACTCTGGAGAGATCTTCTCCCCCACCAATAACTAAAAGAATGCCATAATGCTCTAGCTCGCTCACGCCTGTTCACACTATACACTTCTGTTCTGTCCACCTCGCTAAAATAGTGAATACTTAACCTATTTAATATCTATACCATATTTATAGATTGAAAATAACCCAATCGCCCGCATTAGCGGGCGATTGGGTCCTGTTTATTTTATTTTTTTGCGAGTTTTTGCTTATTCTCTTCATATTTTGTTTGCTGGAAGGCTTGCACTTTAGCCAGACCCAGATCCTCTTGCTTCTTGATGTAATCTGTCCAGATGGAATCAAATTCAGCATCGGATGGAGCCATCAAAAGCTTCGGTAACGTTTTGCTGCGCAAATCTTTAATTTTAGATAAGATGACGCCCTCAGGGGAGCTTGCCAACGGATCGATTTGATCAAACTCGGAGATACTTTTTGTTTTTCCGCGAGTCCAGTCTTCAAGCTGTTTGAAAGGCTCTACAGCTGTAGGTGTCCATTGCGCTGTAATATTGGTATTCATCAGCATCCAGAACGTAAAGGAAGAACCATATTGCTTGTCGAATGCCGAACGGTCTTTATTCATCAGATCAAAGACTTCTGGTTTAAATTGGTCTTTGCCGTCAATGGTATCATAGCTGACGCCTTTTTCTCCAAGATAGAGATCTTTATTACCTTCTTCACTGTTCAGGTAACTAAGGAATTTAATAGCGCGTGCTTTGTCTTTAACATCTTTGGAGATCAGCGTTACTGTCCATCCGGAAATGGCAGGGCCGTTCAGAGTAGGTGCATCTAGGTTGGTATTAGCCGGTCCGTCAACAGCGATATAAATTTTGTTCGGGTCTTGCTGGTACAGAGTTCCCAATTGGGCTGCAAAGTCAGTGCGTTGGTACAGCATCGCGAAGTAACGGCCTTGAGCGATTTTTTCTTCCATTTGAGGACGTTTGTCAATAAAGATATCTTTAGAAAGCAAGCCGTCTTGGTTCGCTTGACGCAAAGTTTTCATCCAGCGGATATATTCAGGGTCAGTCTCACGATTGTATAACTTGCCGTCTTTTTCTCTTGGAATAGCTAAGAAGTTCTGAATGTATTGTTCCAGAGAATCGTTACCAGTTGCGGTAAATTCGTGCAGACCGAGCGGAATTATCGGTTGACCATCGATTGCAGGGAATTTCTCTTTAGCGGCCTTCAGCGCTGCCACGAATCCTTCCGGTGTGCGCATATCAGGACTGCCAATCGCTTCATAAATATCTTTGCGGACTACGAAGGTTTGGTTGGATACATAAGTGTCGCCATATTTCTCGTAATCTTTAGGTGAGGAAGAAGCATTCGGATAACCGTATACATTGCCATCAGCTTGTGTGTACCATCCCAGTTTGTCAGGGTCGGATACTTTGAAGAAGTAAGGATCATATTCTTCTGCCAGTTTGTTAAGAGGAAGCACGAGATTACCTTCAATCATTTTCTTAACTGCATCTTCATACCATCCCAGTGTAATGAAGTCCGGCAGTTTACCGGAAGCAATCAGTGTGTTCAGCTTTTCATTTTCATTACCGGCTGGAACGATAAAGTTAATGTCAACACCGGTTTTTTTAGTGATATATTGGGAAGTTGGATCCACACCCCATTTATTAGGGAACCAGGCAAAGTTCAGGTACCAGTCAAACGTAATTGGTGATGTGTCGGATTTCCAACCCGGCTCATCAGCGGATAGTGCTGTAGCTTCTGGCGCTGTTGTAGCTGTTGCCTCTGCTGTGTTGCCTTCAGTCTTGTTTGCGGTATTACCTTTGTTTGCGGCGTTGCCATTGTTGCCGGAACAGCCCGCTACGGACAGAACCATGATTGTTGCCATAAGCAGCAGCATTATTTTCTTTGGCTTTCTTTTCATGTCCATGCTTGTTTACCCCTTTTCTTAGATTGATTAATAATTATAATTTGCAACTCCAAGACTGCGGGAGCAGTCTGGAGGAGACACCACTAGTTCGGGTGAAGTGCGACCGGCACTTAGCCCTTGATGGAGCCAATCATCATCCCTTTGACGAAATAACGTTGCAGGAAAGGGTAAGCAAAGACGATCGGAAGTGTTGTAACAACCATGGTAGCCAGCTTGATGGACTGCGAGGTCACCGTCCTAGTCACGGCGCTTCCCTGGACGGCAGTCATCATCAGATTCGAGCTGGACTGGGCAACAACCCGGTACAGGAAGGTTTGAATCGGTTGCATGTTTTCATTGTTCATATAAATCATTCCGGTAAAATAATCATTCCATTGATAAACGCCATGGAACAGCGCAATGGTAGCCAGTACGGGCAAGGATACCGGTAGGACAACCCGCAGGAAGATGGACCAGTCATTAGCTCCGTCAATACGCGCCGCTTCCTCGAGACCATCAGGAATATCCCGGAAGAAGGTCATGAAGATGATTAGATCGAAGAAGCTGAACATGACCGGAATAATATAGACCAGGAAATTTTCTAGCAGATGAAGATCTCTGATGAGTAGGTACGTCGGAATAAGTCCGCCTGCGAAGATCATGGTTATCGTGCCTAACAGGATGTAGAATTTGCCCCCAATCAGTTCCCTGCGGGAAAACGCATAAGCAACCATCGCCGTAAAGAACACATGCAGACCTACGCCAAGAAGTGTTTTGGCTACGGTAAGCCACATCGCCCTCATAATACCCGGGCTAGCGAATACGGCACTAAAGTTCTCCAATGAAAACTTGCGCGGAAACCAGTAAATCCCACCCAGCATAGCATCTTTCCCGTCATTAAAAGCATTAACCAGCACGTACCAGATCGGATACAGCGTAACGAAGCAAATACAAAGCATTCCAATATTGTTGACTATATCAAAGACGACTTCGCCCTTGGTTCTGCGATTCAGTGTAATCATGTACAGGTCCTCCTTGGCCTAAAACAACGAGGTGTCGTTGAGTTTTTTGGATACTTGGTTGGCAATTAGCAGCAGAATGAGCGAGATAACCGATTTGAACATCCCAATTGCAGTTGAATACGAGAAGCGGGCCGAAAGCAGACCGGTATAGTAAACATAATAGTCAATCACATTGCTCGCGCTGTCATTCAGCGAATTGCGCAGTACCAGAATCTGATCAAAATTGGAGTTCAGTACACCGCTAACCGCCAGAATAAACAAGATGCTGATCGTTCCTTTAATGGTCGGTACGGTAACATACCACATTTTCTGGAATCTTCCGGCACCATCGATGGTGGCCGCTTCATACATTTCGGGAGATATGCTGGTAATGGCAGCCAGATAGATGATCGCTGACCAGCCCAACTCCTTCCATAAATCCGAGGTAATAATAATAGTCCAAAAATATTTTGGTTCAGCCAGGAACGAAATTGGCTGGTCGATCACATGCAGCGCCATCAGAATATTGTTGATGATGCCTATATCTGCCAGCCAAGTGGCAAGAATCCCGCCAAGGACGACCCAAGACAGGAAGTGGGGCAGATACGATATCGTCTGAATACTCTTCTTAAAGCGAACGGATCGGATTTCATTCAGAAAGAGAGCGAATATGATCGGCAACGGAAAGATCAACAGTTTGATTAAGCTGATGCCCAGCGTATTCTTCATTACATGCACAAAATTATCGTCCGCCAGGAACTCTTTGAAATTCGCGAGACCGACCCAAGGGGCTTCTGAGATTGGCTTGACGATGTTGTACTCCTTGAAGGCGATAATAATGCCATACATCGGAATGTAGTTAAAAATAATCATCCATACTACACCGAGCAGTGCCATTGTCTGCAAATGTCGTTGGGTAATGAACTTCTTCCAAAGCGGGGTACGATTTACTTTACCGGTTTCGAAATTGCCCGAAAATTGAGGCTTCATCGCTGGGCTTAATTCCCCATTTGTTTTTTTCTCCATCATATGGACCTCCAGAATCTCTATATCCGCTCTTGTATAAAGCGTTTACAATATCTATGTATTCATTGTATTTGCTTTTGCCTGTCTCCATAAGGTATTGAATTTCGGATTATAGGTTCCATTTTTCGGGTTCAAGCTAAAACGCTTTCGCCATCCTTTAAGGACGGTAAGCGTTTATCCTTATATTTGGAGAAAAAAATAAAGGGAGGGCCTAGGCCCTCCCTTATTTTCTATGCCATTATTGCTCGAATTTGCTTGATCTCTCCACGCCGCAGAGCCTCTGCCTCATCGCCACGAACGAGTGCTCCTGAAATTTCGGTCACTGTTCCATCGTGATAGACGAGCGTCATGCTCTGAATAACAACCTTCTTCTCACCAAATGTATTCTCACATTGTGGGTTCGAATAAGTTACTTCCGTGCCACCTAGAAATGTGAAAGAGAGATTGCCTTGTTCATCAAATAGCCAGCCTGGTAGAACCGGATCCAAAGATAATGTAAGCTGTCCATCTTCTACTCTGAAAACATGGCTTCCGGCCATCATCGTTCTCCACATACTCAAGAATTCAGCAGTCGACCCACTTAATCTTGCAACGAACCCTCTACCATGATTGTTCGGATCAGGATTACCTCCGGTAGCGATAAAGGATGAATTTTCAAGCGTGCTGCGTCCATAGACAGCCGGATCTAGGAACGGAACTAGCGAGGTCTTCAGTTCTCCGTAGAACTCCTCATAAAGCCCGCCCTTCAACAGCTCAAGTAAATATTTATAGGACATATGCAGGAAGTTGGACTCCCGCTCTAACCAGCCTGGCGTAAAGGCTCTCATTCGTCCGATCTCATGAGACTCACCCTCTAGACTAACCGAAGTTTGATACATAGACGTAGTCGGATCATATAACTCTGTTTGCTTAATCAAATTATAGATTTCTTTGGCTTGCACCGGATCTTTCAGCGTCTTCAACAGGCGAGTAGGCCCCTCAAGGAAGTATGGCAATGCATAGACCTCAAACTCCTCTACCACAGCTTTTGGCAGGCCGTATCCGCTAAGTACTGGTTGACCTTCAGCATCTGTTACCTGCTGGAATTTCTTCGCCTCAAAGCGGAAATAGGTTGGGGTAAGTCCGTTACCAAGTTCTACTGCCTTGTTGATTCCCTCGTCGATTTTGACCAAGAACTTGGAGAGGGCCTCACGAATGTATTCTAAGGTTACTTCAGACTCAGTTCCAGTAATACCGAAACGGATACGTGCTCTATAAGCCTCACGCGCCGAAGCTACAGTATCCCAATAATTAAATTGTTCCAAATCTCCCGACAGAACCGCCGTGACCGCATGATATACCTCTTCAAGCAACTGGGCAATTTCTTCTGGCAGGTCTACAGCTCCTTGGACGCTTTCTTTGCTGTTCAGAGCATCTAACAAAAAGACTACGGTACGTTTCAGCTCAAAAGTCTCACTCATTCCGGAGCCGAACAATCCAGGCAGTCCATTCATAGCATCGTTCCAGCCCGGCTTATTGCCTTCCATTTCTACACCCATACCATAAGGATCAAGCGTAGCAAATTTATTCAAGGCAAGAGACAACATCTTCACGAACAGATTGGTGTGGTAAATGGCGCCGTGACCGCCTTCAGTACGCAGCCAATGGGTATCTCCAGCTTTCCATTTCAGCTTGTGCAGCTTCTCCTCATCCTCAAGGAGTGCACCATATTGCCGGGCCTTTCCGTCACTGATTACATATTTCTCACTACGTGGCAGCACATACGCTGGGCTGTCATAGAACGCATAGGTGTTATCCCCAAATAGAAGCTCCTGCTTTTTGTCAGGGAAGATATCCAAGTAACCTACTACCAGATCCATATTATATGTCCAGTGATCCGACCAGAAGCCTTCGCCAAAGGCTGCCTCAATGTTTTGCTGTGACAGGGCAAGTAATCCCGACAAAAATTGTTGTTCGCTTACCTTCAAGGCAACGTTATGATCCGCAATATAGTTCACTAAGCTACCTGGTGTGAACCGAGTGCTACACAGCTTTACAAGCTCAGCTTGATGATCTGCCGCAGCTTTTCCAATCCACTCCGCAGCTTGTGCCTTACTATCCGGTTTCACTTCAAAGGTTGTTCCTTGCACGCTCAGTGGATTGTAACCATCCGCCTGAATCAAGCTATAGAACATTTTGATGTTAAAGCTACCCACCTTCGGATTAAAAAACACATCATTCCGACGATTCTGATTCATATCACGGAAGTTTCCGTTCCCCTGTGAATAATATTCTGGGGCGAGTGAGAAGAAATTGTAGTCACGCTCCAAGTCACCGTGCTTACGCGAGTATAAGTGAACTACAAAGCCATCACCACCATTGTCAAAGACAAAAGGATAGCCTCCACGCAGGAAGTTATCGAGATAGGATTGACGGCAATACGCATCAAACACAGCCGATGAAGTGTGAGTAGCAATATCTTCCGTTAATTCCTCCGTCAGACCTGCGGCCTCTTGAGATTTAGACAGGATATATTCATCGCGGCATAACTGCTCCGCCTTCTTATTGATTTTGTCGATGTCATTTACATGTCCAACCAGTGTATTCAGGATCAGATTGCTACCTGGTGCTAAACGTCTTGCCACTCCGCTAAAACCGCACGGAACCTTGTTGACGGGGTATTGTGGAAGCTCGCCCAGTTCGGCAAGGGTTAATCCCGCAAAGCGGTCCGGGTACGTAAGCGAGGTATTGCCACCAAAGACTAGCTCGAAATCGACGATTGGCGAGACTTTTTCTCCTTCTCCAGTGAACGACAGGTAGAAATGGCCATTGGTAATTTCGCTAACCTGTGCATCATCATTGGTACTGGAACGCAGCTTATAGAACGGAATACCATTCTCTAAGTTGTATACGTCCATCCAGCTGCGCAGCAGATTCCCTATTTCCTTGTATCCACTGTTTTCTACGCCGTAAGGCAAGATTTCAGGCAAACCATCCATCAGCTCCAGCTCGATCTCTTTACCGCCGATGTTCTCAATCTCTACCCGACGTACCAATGCTGCATAATCGTCATTAGGCAAATTAAAATAGTGTACGGTCGTCTTCAGACCATGTCCGGCATGGCTTTCTTCAATAGTAAGCCCATTAGGCAAAATGGTCATGAGGCGCTTTGCAGCAGGATCTGGACGTGCAGATTGAAACGGTTCATAAATCTCTTGCTCACCTTTAATTTTGATAAAGGTTCTGAAACCGGTCGTCCCTACGTTCTTATAAGAGATATTTGCAGGAGAGAATTCCATGATCGGCGAATTCTTATCGCGTACCCCGAAGCTGCAAATGGCCTGACCCCGATTCACATAAAAAGTCCACATCGGAATTCCCTTCAGTCCGGCAAGACCCGGTAAGAAACTGGAAAAAGGCTTTCCTTCATCAAATTGCTCCATTACAAATGTACCTGATTCGAAATAATAGTTGCTCATATTTATGTCCTCCTAAGTTGTAGATTATTTATGAAATCAAATGCGTTACGATGGAATGAGGCGATAGCTCGCAGCTTGCAATCTCTTCGCCTAGACCTAGCGTTACATTGTGCTCTTCTTCACTTTCATTCATCAGTACGACAGCTATACTACCGTCAGGATTACGGAATGCTGTGGTTAAGATACCTTCCGCTTCAGATGTAAATCCGATCCGTACTGCACCTGGCGCAATGAATTTACTGAAATGCCCAATGTAATAATAGGAGCTGTTATAGTGCACTTCATCCGTTGTAGTATCTGCAATAATCGGCGCATCGCAGAGATTGCCTACATGGTTAGGACCTCCAGTCTCATCCAGTACCAGGTTCCAATCCAGGTATCCTTCTGTCCACGCATTGAGATCTCCAATCATGTTTCTGCCGTAACGTTCGCCTGTAAACCATTCTCCCAGCTTAACGCCGCCCTCTTGGCAGCCCTCTGTGAACAACAAATGCTTGTCAGGAAATAAATCATGTACCTTTTCTACTTTGTCGAACTCCTCGCCTCCGTACCAGTGAATACCTGTACCCCACACATACTTTGCAGCTTCAGGATCAGATAATACTGCCGAAGCACGCTCGACCATAATATCGCGGTTATGATCCCAGATTACAATGTTCACATCTGAATGGCCGGTCTGATGCATCACCGGTCCAAGATAATTTTTAACAAAATCCCGTTCCTCTTCCGCACTATAAATACATGAATCCCAGACCTGAACGGCAGCCGGCTCATTTTGCACGGAAACTGCCCAAATCGGTACTCCCTCTTTTCCATAAGCTTCAATGTATTTCGTATAGTAGCGCGCCCAAACTTCTGCGTATTCCGGCTTCAGTGATCCACCGTTATTCATTTCTCCATTTGTTTTCATCCATGCCGGAGGGCTCCAAGGAGAAGCCAGCATCGTGAATGCACCGCCTCTTACTTCCATGGCATCTTTTATCAGCGGAAGTACCCACTTATGGTCATGTGAGATATCAAAAGTAGCTAGCTCTGTGTCATGATCAGCAACATAAGTATAATTACCGAGGGCAAAATCACAGCTGTGTATATGAACACGCCCCATGCTATAGCCTAATCCCTCTACTGGATGGAAGTACCGATGAATAACCTCTGCTCGTTTCTCGGAGCTCAGACGTGACAACGTATAAGCAGCAGCTTCAGTGAAAGCGCCACCAAATCCAATCATCTTTTGAAACTCCTGCTCTGGCTTAATCTCCACATCGGCAGACCCAGATCCTACTCTTGCGCTAAAAACAATTGCATCTTTTGGAGTTAAGCGTTCCCCTGTATCTTTTGCAGTTACCACAGTTTGAACTTTTGCCATTTCATCCAGCTCCTTTGAATTGTTTTCTTACCAAAGCACTAGTCTTTACTGGATCATCTTCCGATGTTATAGATTCGGAGCAATGAGCCATCAAATCGAAACAATCGAAACCGGTTTCGTTTGTTTCGAAAAAAAATGATCTTCCAAATCAATTGAAAGAGCATTTATAACAATGGGTCTATTATAGCTCCATCTCACTACATAAGATGTGCCAAATACCACTATCTCATCTCATAAGAACAATTGAAAGCTATACTGTCTTTTACTTTAGCAGGACTCTTTTCAGTTCGTCAAGATTTATCAGACTACTTTCCGCTAATCGGAGGTGCACAGGATTCCCGTTCAACCACTTCCACCGGAACTAAAATCGCTTCCTTATCTAATACTTTACCTTCAATTGAGGTTAAAAGAATGTCCGCCGCTTGGCTTCCAAGAAGCTCCGTATCCTGACGCACCGTTGTCAATGCAGGTGTAACGTACTCGGCAAGATCGATGTCATCGTAACCCATAACTGAAATATCCATCGGTACGGAAAGTCCACTATCTTTAGCGGCCATAATAGCCCCTAAGGCTAGTAAGTCACCGGAAGCAAAGACGGCGGTTGGACGTTCAGGGAGCTTAAGAAGCTCCAGCATCGCGTTATATCCGCTTTCCCGAGAATAAAAGGCTCCGTTTACCACATAGGACTTAGGTACTTTAAACCCTCGCTGCTTCATAGCGGTCTTGTAACCCAACTCCCGCATTTTACCTGGAAATGTGTTCATGCCGCCGGATATATGGGCAATCTTGCGATGCCCCAAAGAGGCTAGATACTCCACTGCCAGCTGGGCTCCAGAAGTATTATCTGAGCATACCGTATGCGTCTCAGAAGTCTCGAAATCCATAATAACGGTAGGAATATCACTCTCAAGCAGTTCACGGAAATACGGATCCTCATAATCGGACAAGAAGACAACAACGCCGTCTACGCCACGAATCCTGCAATTCTCTAAATAACCGCTTTGCTTACCACCGACATCTTTGGAGATAAACATGAGGGCATAACCCTTTTCAACAGCAACCTTCTTAAAGCTTTCGATCACAGCGCTGAAAAAAGGATGGCGAATACCAAATCCCGTATTCTCTACGAACAGCACGCCGATGGTCCACGATTTCTTAGTGGTCAATGTACGGGCATGTGAATTTGGCAAATACCCCATTTCTTGGGCAACCTGGAATATTTCCTGACGAGTTTTCTCACGTACATCGGAATAATTATTAAACGCCTTAGAAACCGTTGTTGGAGAGTAACCGGTTCTTTTGGCAATATCGTATATCGTTGTCAAATCGGCTCGCTCCTTGCCCTGACAAATGAAATGCCTTTTGTTCACTGCAATTTTAACGTCTTTCCGTACCGCCGTCCAGCGAAAAGTAACTTTGTACAGAGGGGAGTAGTGTAACGGTCTGAATCAACAGCCCCAGACTCATATAGATCAGATGTATAATTGCAACACTATTCAGCATGTACGTCTGCACCGTTATCCAAATGATTTGCCCAAACCCGATATACAGAGACAAAGCCCAGAAGCTATATAATTTCTTGAACGGATTTAATCGTTCCACCAAGTGCCACTGAGGTCTCTTGATCAGACCATAAACAACGAGGAGGGGCAGTAATCCAAATACGATAAATAGCAGAATACCCGGGAATAAAAAATCAGAGAATGGCGATCTTTCCAGCATAGAAGTCGGCATTTTCATTAGATCCCCGCTTGGATCTATTACAAGAGCACCGCCCCCTCCTAACGCTCCAACCCCTAAAAAAATAAGAAGAATATAAAGCCATGTTACTGTACCCGGCCTTCCCTTCGTTAATTCCATTTCACTTCCCCATTTCCAAATAAGAATTAGAGCAACCCTATCTAGATAACGAATCTGCCCTTTTTTCTATTTTACAAGTTTTCCCTGTTTATCACCGAGATGCATATCACAAATTTGGCTGTGTTTATGGTTTTTTTACGTACGATGTGAACAGCAGCGCTTTACGTTATACTAAGTTTAGAAGCTAACATTTCAATTAACGGAACTCATAAATGAACATCATTGAATCCAAAGCATAAACAATTTCTACGTCCTTATAAGCGAGAAACCCAAGACATAAAGTATGGTGTGGAACTTATAGTTTTTATTTCAAAAACAAGGAGACAGGACATGCGTACACATGCGCTGCACCTAACATACCTATGAACGATACCGACCTTCTATCTACCAAGCAGTGTGCTTATTGCCACAAGCTAAAGCCGCTCACAGAATTTCGCAGACGTACAGGCAAACGTTCCAAGGGGCAGTCACGCCGTGGTACCTGCCGCGAATGTCGGAAACAACGGGAAACACTAAATATAAAACTCACAGCAAACCCCTTACTGGTGAAGCTTGATACGATCCAAACCCATCAGCACACTCTATTGGAGCGTCCCAAAGAGGGAAAGCCGTCTTCCGCTGCTGCTTCTTCAGCACAATCTAATCCGAACCGACGCGTACGAGGTTTGGAACAACGAAGAAAACGGCCGCATTCTCAAAGCACAAAGCTAAATCCCGAAGATCCAACCCAATTGATTCCTTCTACCAAAGGGATGATTCTAATGCGCGGTCATAGCGACAAGGGACGGCGCTGGCATCAGGAGATTGATCTAGCGCTTGCAATTATCCTGGTCAGGGAACATGCCGCTATCGTTGTAAACCGTCGAACGATTCGACGATTGTATAGTAATAAGGATTTTCGATCTTATATACTAGCCAGAGACAATTACACCTGCTACTTCTGCGGCGCTTATGGGGACACCATTGATCATTTACTACCTCGTGCTAAAGGGGGTCATACAACCCCAGATAATTGCGTCTGCGCTTGCACGTTATGTAATCAGACTAAAGCTGATAAATCTGTTGAGGATTTTATGGGCCGAATATAACAACTTAAATCAAAAAGCCCTAATCTCGTAGGTTGTTCTGTTTCCGTGAACAGAATAACCTACGAGATTAGGGTCGCTTTTTAATGTGGAGAAGTGTAGTTTATTTAGTTGCCTGTAATATTCTTAACTCGTCCTACCTGTCCGCTAGTCAATCTGACCTTAATGCCATGCGGATGCCGAGGCGAGTTCGTGAGAATATCTTTCACCGTACCGTGTGTTAGCTTGCCTGTAGGCTGATCCTGTTTAAGTACAATATCCACTTCAAGCCCAGGACGAATATCCGCTCTTACTTGTCCGTTCATGATGTAATCCCCTTTCATGGGTTATAATGTTGTCAACTACAATAGATAAGGATGAGACGTTATGGCCTTCGGCATCAATAGAGAAGAATTATCCCGGTGGAAAAAAGCGGTCTCCGCAGGAGAGATCGCCTTCTTGACTCATTATTGGCTGGATCCACGCTTTCCCGGCATCACTACCGTCACCAAGGTGGGCTGTAGTGATCTTACCACACTGAAACACTGGTGCGAGGAGAATGGATTGCCTGCCCAATATATTCATAATCGTTCATCGTTTCCCCACTTTGACCTCATTGGACCTAGGCAGGCAGAAATCCTTCGACAAGAAGGTCAATGGGATCAACTGGAACGTTTCAAACTGCTCTAAATACAAATTGTGATTTGAGACGTATTAATTACTTCTTTTTGCGTAAATCCTGCATGATTTTACGGCCGGTAGGTGTCTGAGCTAAACCGCCCCCTGCAGTCTCGCGGTGTTTCTCTGGCATAGCTGAGCCTACCTCGAGCATGACCTTGATAACTTCATCAGAAGGAATCACACTACGAACACCAGCCAGTGCCATATCTGCGGCGGCAAGTGCAGTAACTGCACCGAATCCGTTTCTAACAATACAAGGAATCTCAACAAGTCCGCCAACCGGATCACAAATCAGGCCTAAAGTGTTCTTAAGTGCTAACCCGACAGCATGCACTGCTTGTGCAGGCGTTCCGCCGCGTAGCTCGGTTAACGCGCCTGCTGCCATCCCAATGGCAGAACCTACCTCAGCTTGACAGCCGCCTTCCGCACCCGATACAAAGGAGTTATTGGCGATGACATAACCGATGGCCCCGGCTGCGAACAATCCGGATACCATGTAGTCATCATCCCAGCCAAACCGTTCCTGACAGCTGAGAAATACACCCGGAATAATCCCGCATGAACCAGCAGTAGGCGTCGCAATGATCCGGCCCATAGAAGCATTCACTTCGGATACAGCCAGCGCGTAAGCCATAGCTTGACCTGCAGGTCCACCTAGGCATGGCTCATCAGCCGCGTTGTATGCTCCTACACGCTGGGCATCCATGCCTGTAAGGCCGCTGCGCGAAGTTGTATCTTCATGCATCCCGCGATGAACAGCCTCTTTCATCACGCCATAATATTCACGCATCGTGGAAAATTCATGATCACTGGAACGTCCAGATTCCGCGCTTTGCTCTTCGAGCATAAGTGCTCCAATCGTGAGACCACGTTCCTCACACAATACAGCCAGCTCGCTAAGTGTTTGAAAATTCATGTTAAACTTTCCTTCCCCTTCTCATCTTGCTTACCTTCGTTTAAATTAACCAGCTTCACGGATTTCACAGCAGTGAGCGCTTTAAGCGCTTCAATAAGCTCCGGTGTAGCCGCTTCATCCAGCTCCAGCACCGTTAAGGCTGCACCACTACGATTCTTGCGATCCAGAGACATATGCCCTATATTAAACTGTCCGTTACGCATCACTTCCGTAACACTCGCCAGAACACCTAAATAATCCATATGATTAATCAGAACCGTCGGATAGATCCCCGTAAGCTTCACTCCAAAACCGTCGATATCAACAATCTCGATGTTTCCGCCACCAATAGATGTCCCTGTTAGTGTCAGTTCACTTCCTGTTTCTTGTCCGATGAGATGCAGCTTAACGGTGTTCGGATGTGGGAACAGACCTGTTCCTTGCTTAAAAGAAACTTCCATCCCGGCTTCGACTGCCAGTTCTAGGGAATCTGGAAGCCGATGATCGTCGGTAGTGAAATCAAGTAACCCTCCAACAATCGCCCGATCTGTGCCATGTCCCTGATAAGTTGCTGCAAAAGAACCAAAAAACGTTACTTCAGCCACACGCGGTACTTCACCCAACACCTGCCTTGCAGCCCTCCCGATCCGTGCCGCCCCAGCGGTATGTGAGCTTGAAGGACCGACCATCGCCGGACCAATAATTGAAAATACATCCTTAAAACGCATAAAAGACCTCCTGCCTGCAAGAATAGGCAATTATCGTATTCCTATATAGTATACTGCACTAGCAGTCGGAGTTCACCGTGACATTTGCTGTGATATCCAAATGCCTGACTTTGCGTATTCAAAGGCTAGTATTTCTATTTCATGTCTTGAGTATCACAAGATATCCTGGGAGCACAGCATAATTCCACCTCTATACTGCCAGCCCATCCCTTCCCAGAACCCTCTTCCATGTTCATTGGTTTCAATAACCATCAGGTGGCACTTGGCAATACCGGCTGCGCGGAGATTCTCAAGACAAGATCATACTTGTTCCCTCGCTCGAACAGAATGACATAAAGCATGAAGAGCGCTCCGAGGAAGCTTTTCCAGCTCCAGCAGCGCTTCGTAAGGATCGCCCTCTAATCCCATAGCTTTCGCAAAGGCAGGCTCTGTCTTCCATCCGCTTGATTTTAAAAGAATGATCCGTTCGCGAAAATCATCATCCATCTGAGCTAAAATTTCAGCTTCAACGATCATATGCAAATAACCATTCTGGAGCTCCGTTCGCCTCGGCTGTCCAAACAGTTCGATAGGCCAGCCCTTTACCATAAAGTTAATTTTCGTTCGAGGAATGCCTTGAACCACTCGTGATTCGCTAACAAACCCCTCCATGGCTCCAAAATATCGAACAACTTGCGCCTTAAACTTCACAGGATCATAAACCTCACAAATGATATCCAAATCGCTGCCCTCTACTTGAATTCCAAGCGGTATTGTCCCAACCAACAAAGGGGTGTAGTCTGTTAGCAAATTCATAATCTCCAGCTCTGTAAGAAGGTTATAGACCTCTTTCTGAACCACGGTTCCATGAATCAAATAATCGACATTTCTCCAATCATTCATTTTGGACAAGCGCCTCCTCCGACTTGGGTTTATAAAAGCATATGTATGTATTGATGACAGCGCACGCTTTTCTGGGCGCATGCATAGAAATATACGGAAGGTAGAACGCAAGGAGGTTATTTCAAAAAAATGAATCCCATCTACCCCTATTATGGGGAGCGGACAGTATGTAAAGAGCAGCCTATTGCTTTTCCTCCACAGCATCAAGATCGTCAGCCGGGCCTGGAGAGTCTGATGAATCCTCGTCCCATCAGTGAAAACCCGGAAATTATCGGCAGTGGAAAACTGAAGGGAAAGGTTGCACTCATCACCGGAGGCGACAGCGGAATTGGTAAAGCCGCAGCCATTGCTTTTGCAAAAGAAGGTGCAGACATTGCTATAGCTTATTTATACGAAGCCTCAGATGCGGAAGTCACTCAAAAGCGGATCGAAGAATTAGGGCAACGTTGTCTAAGGATTGAAGTTGATTTACGCCATAAGGAGAATTGCTTCAGGGCTGTGGAGCATACGATTCGCACCTTCGGCAAGCTGGACATTCTGGTCAATAATCACGGGGTCCAATATCCACAAAAAAGTATTTTGAATATCACAGAAGAGCAATTGTACCAGACGTTCCAGACGAATATCTTTCCATTCTTTTACCTTGCTCAGGCCGCACTTCCACATCTTAAAAAAGGTGCATCCATCATTAATACCGCTTCCATTACTGCCTATCAAGGAAATAAGGAGCTCATAGATTATTCCTCCACCAAAGGGGCGGTGGTCTCTTTTACCCGCTCTTTAGCCTTATCTCTCGTAGACGCTGGCGTCCGTGTCAACAGTGTAGCTCCCGGTCCGGTATGGACCCCACTGATTCCCTCAAGCTACTCTGCAGAGGAAGTTAGTATCTTTGGTACAGATACACCCTTTAAACGTGCTGCACAGCCTTATGAGCTAGCAGGAGCATATCTCTTTTTAGCGGGCCCTGATTCTTCATATGTTACCGGGACATGTATACATGTCAACGGTGGAGATATGGTCACCAGCTGATACACAACTCACCACGAGAGGAATGTATACCTATGAATAAGATGCCCGATTATGATATTCCTTCTGTCCGTTTAACAAGTGGCATGTATGCCTTAACAAAATTAGCCTGCGCAGGGCTAACGTACGTCCTTATCTCCTTACTTATGCTTGGGTTTCCACAACATAACGGCATACCAGAGGGTTGGCCACTTTCGATCCCCTATGCGATTTACGCTTATGGACTGCCAGCCGCACTAGTAGCCGATGTTCTGCTGCGCCTCCTGCGTACCACATCCCACATCGTTTCCCTTGTTGTATACGTAGCCGCAGGTTTCGGTGCAGGTCTATGGCTGGCAGCAGAACAAGGTTCAGAGCTACTGCTGTGGGGCCTGGCTGGAATTTTGGGACTGCTGCTGCTACGAGTGACGCAACTGGGTGTAGAGCGTTCCCCTCTACTACTGCCTGTGTTTGCACTATTTCTACCGCTGCTCTGCTTGCTGCTGTTATAAGCTGCACTCAGAGTGCTTCTATGATATCACCGGCAATAATAGCCGCTGGATTATTCCGCTGACGGGCGGCTCTCTCCCCTGCTAATCCGTGTAGATATACACCAAAAGCTGCTGCCTGCGCCTCATTCATTCCCTGAGCCAGCAGGCTGGAAATGATGCCCGTTAGCACATCACCGGCTCCACCAGTACCCATGCCGGGATGGCCTGTGGTGTTTACATAAGCTTGCCCTTCAGGCGTTGCTATAACCGTATGTGCTCCTTTTAATACAAGGGTAACCCCATTCTCTTTCGCATATCCCATAGCCAGACTGATGCGGTCCCGTTGCACCTCAGCTGTTGTTATACTAGCAAGACGGGCCATCTCACCTGGATGAGGCGTCAGAATCACCGGATGGCGTCTACTTGCCCAGCTCTTGTAATCAGCTTCAGCTAATATATTTAAAGCATCCGCATCGATCACCAGAGGACAATCCGTCTCTTCCCAGAGATTGCGAAGCCATTCTGTATCAGCCTCGAACCGACCAAGACCGGGACCAATGGCAAGAACATCTCGCTCTTTACTTAGCCTCAGCAGCTCTGAAACGCTCCCTGCTTGCCAGGTTCCATCTTCATTGCCCCCAACATCGGCTAACATGAGTTCAGGGGCAGAACCGATGATACAGGGCAGCAGCTTCTGAGGAAGCGCCCATGTCACTAATCCGCAGCCTGCCCGGAGCGCAGCACGGGCAGAGAGCAGTCCGGCGCCGCTCATTCTTAAGGTGCCGGCAGCAAGAAGGACATGCCCATAAGTACCCTTATGGCCTTCAGGCGAACGCCGGCGGGCCAGATCCACGCCCAGATGGGCATGCAGCACTTCCGGTGTCAGCAGGTGAACCTGCACACCGCTTTCAGGGGCCAAAGAAGACGGAATGCCGATGGCCCGGACCTTCACATGCCCCGCTGCGCCTGCACCGGGGTATTGCAGGAGGCCTCGCTTGAGAAACGCGAGGCAAACCGTCACCGACGCATGAATGCAAGGCTCATGCGTCTCACCGGTGTCCGCGTTCAGACCACTCGGGATGTCCGCGGACACGATCACTTTGCCGCTGCTATTCGCTGCGGCAATCAGCTCCGCATAGGCACCGCGAGGGGCTCCCGCGGCGCCAGTGCCGAGCAGCGCATCCAAGATGCCGCTGCACTCGGCAAGGTCCAGCCGATCCCTGCCGTATACCACGGCAGGAAGGCCCATGGCTGCAGCCGCATCGCGCTGCAGGGCGGCCTCGCCGGAGAGCGACTCCGGCGGCACCGCATAAACGAGCGTGACGGCGATGCCGGTCTCGCGAAGATACCGTGCGGCGGCGAGGCCATCGCCGCCGTTGTTGCCTTTGCCGACGAGGATAAACCATCGCTCGGCGGCGGCATTGTCCAAGGTCAGCGCATGATCTGCGCTGACCTGAAATGCCGCGACAGCCAGCGCGGCATCCTTCCCGGCGTCTTCCCATCCAGCTGCATTTCTGCAGCCCTCTCCACCTCTCCGCCGGCACAGCGCAATGATCTCCTCTGCGATCACTCTTCCCGCATTCTCCATCAGCGCAATAGCTGGAATCCCCAGCCGCTGGATTGTTTCTCCGTCCAGCCGCCGCATTTGCTCAGCAGTTACCAGATACATGGTTCGGCCCCTTTCCGCTACACTTCAATCCACAACTAGCTTGATATCAATAAGCTACAGTAAATCTCGTCCGGCTAAAATTCCCTTCCTCCAGCTCGTCCACCATAGCTACAGCAAAATCCTCAACACTGATAATACTTTCGCCGTTCTCATCAAAAACGAGACGGTCGAGTCCAATGCGAAATTGACCTGTACGTCGACCGGAATGAACTACCGCAGCAGGACTGGCATACGTATAATCCAGTTCTGTGTTTTTGTAAATTTCATAAGCTTCCGCATGTGCCTCTGCCAGTGCTCTAATCTGAGCAGGAAAATCTGCCGTATCCATCAACAGCTCTCCTGATTCAGTCTTCAAACTCCCTGCACCACCCACAACTAACAGTCGATTTAGCCCAGCTTCTTGCATTCCCTCTACAATTGCCTTAGCTGCTGTTATCAAATCCTTCTCTTGGCCGAGTGCTGGACCGTATGCACTGATTACCTCTTCATGACCACGGACTGCAGCTGCGACTGAAGCAGGATCTAGAACATCTACAGTCGTGATGTGCAGACGTTCATGTTCAAGGGTTACTGATTCTGGAGTCCGTACCGCAGCTGTAACCTCATGTTTTCTTTTTAAAGCCTCCTGTACAATCGCCTTTCCAATCGTTCCTGATGCACCCAATACTACAACATCCATCTGTTTTCTCCTCACTTTTTCCGGGTAAGGCCAGCGTGCGGCCTTCCTGCTTATTTATATTTTTCAATACTCGTCTCAATAGCCTTTCCCTTACAACCTTTAATCATTATTTATCCCTTGCGGTCCATTTGAAATCAAATCGCATCCGTTAACTTCCAAACGAAAAACCCCTTCACCAATACAAGGGGCACTCTCTACTAAGTAGCATGTCCTCACATTAAGGACGTAAAAACATTCCCTGAGAACGTGGCATGACCGATTCAAAGCCATATTGTGCATACAATTTAGAGGCTTCCCCATCCGCGATTAGACTGACATAAGCCTTGTCCGGTACAGTATGAAGAAAATCCCTGATTTCCCCCATGATCAATTTTCCTAAACCGCGACCCTGATAAGAAGGCTTCACTGCGATATCCGTAACCTGAAAAAAGCATCCCCCATCGCCAATCACCCTGCCCATCCCCACCAAGGTATCTTCCTCATACAAGGTTACTGCAAAAATAGAACGAGGCAGCCCTATCGCAGCCCCTTCTTCACTCATTGCACTCAGTCCAGCCTCTTTTCTCAGTGCTAAATACTGTTCCACTGAAGGACATTCATGACGTATATCCAGCTTTCCTGTTGTCCCCATACCTTTCTCCTCCTAGCATCCTACAATAAAATAGAATTAGCGCCGTTCAGCATTGCTGTTCCAACTATATACGACTCAATGGTGCACAGGCAAGACTTGCCTCCGTCGAATATACAATAGCCGCCTGGCACATAGGCTAGGCGGCTTTTTTTATCAATGATTTTCATTATTATGAAGTGTTATCTTCTTATTAAAAAGGCGATTACTCCCAATATTCTGGTTAACTGATCTGGTATATCGTTTTACTACCACAAGAACAAGTCGTTCCCCTTTAACTTAAAAATAGCTTCCATAAAATAATAATCGCCATAAATGATTGAAACATGAATGTCTTTATGATGATACGCTGCTGAACCGCCCATTAAAAGATGATCGGAATCGGTCGTCCAGTCGCAGCGAGTAGCGTCCACTTTTTTCACGAGCTTCAGCGCGGCGTTCAGGTAGACCTCCTTTTCGTGCTCGCCAACAACTTGGGCGATCTCGATCAGTCCGCAAGCTGCGATCACCGCTGCCGTGGAGTCTTCGTAAGCGGGCTCCTTCGGTTGCCGGAAATCGATTGGAATAACCCCGTTATCCGGAATATTAGCCATAAAATAATGCGCCACCCGTTTGGCTGCCTGCAAATATTCCGGCTTTCCCGTATGCGTATAACTGATCATAAAGCCGTATAAAGCCCAGGTCTGCCCACGTGTCCAGGACGAGCCATCCTCGTAGCCTTGGCCGCCGTAAGTTCGGACCACGCCTCCATGGAACGGATCAAACTCCACGATATGATTCACGGACCCGTCCGGCCTGATAAAAGCTTCTAGAGCGGTGTCCGCATGCCTCATTGCGATTTGCGCATATCGCGGATCTTTAGTCTCTTCGCTCGCCCAATAGAGAAGCGGTAGATTCATCATGCAGTCCACGATCGCCCACCCTCTTGTATCTTCGCTGGCCGTATCATCGTTCCAAGCGCGGATAAATCCGCCTGCCAGATTAAATCGTCCAGCAAGTAAGTTGGCGGCGTGCATTGCCCTCTTACGAGATTCCGGATTTCCGGTAACTTTATAATTGGCCAAGCTCGTAGGCAACCACATAAATCCGACATCATGATGCAGACCGTAGAATTGATGGAAGCAGGCATCCAATGCATCCTCCGTAAAATTGGCGATTTCCTTGTACTTCTGAGCGCCGGTTTCATGGTACATGAGCCACATCATACCGCCCCAAAATCCATTCGTCCACCAGTTGATATCTTTTTCGATCTGATTATCGTGCGTACCATTTCTTGTCGTGTATGGAATTTTGTTTCTTGATCGTTCACATACGACGTCCATTTTGTCCGTTAGTTTAGCTATGACATTATCTACCCAAATTTGATCATCAGCCTGAAGGTTCAACAATCTGCTCACTCCTATTTTTTAACTTTCTAAGGGTCACCCCTTTTCAAGCCCGTTTGCTTATGTGCATATCTCTTTCGTTTATCGAAACCAAGTACTGATCTCCAATCTCGAAGCTAAATACACCTTCCTCTTCTTCAATAATCTGAACGGCAGGCTGTTGCCCCCCTTGAAAAGGAATAAGCACGGTCAAGAAAGTCATAGTACCGCTGTACCTATCCTGAAAGCGGACCCTTGTCGAAGGCCTTGAGATATCGGTCTCATCGGACAGCCTTCCCTCCAGAAGATCCAATTTCCCCGTATGGCTTGTCGCAATCGCCAGATTTGCAATATCGCTAGTCCCAATCACGCCGCCTAGGCTCTCTTTCACCTCGACAAAATCCAGATGGAAATAACGCTGAACGCTACGATCATTTAGTCCTTCTACCCGATCTGCAATAACAATGAACCGATTATCGACTAGTGAAATATGCCGATGATGGACAACCGGATCATAGTTTGTATGGCTGGCGCTGGCGAGCTGGTAGAAGCCTCTATCCTCTACATTGTAGATTCCACCAGGCTTTTGTGGCCCAAATGTAAAGGAATTAATATACTCGAAATGATCTCGCTCATCGATCAGCAGCGTAGAGTGATAATTCGAGCTCTTAAACTGCTTACGGTCCTCATCATTCCGATAACAAAAAAATCCGGGATCGCAAATCATGTCTTTTCCGAGCGCCGTAAAATCAAAGCTCATCAGATCGATATGGGCATGGGCATTCTGAATCGGGCTTTTACATGTAAACAAAAAACTGAGAGCCTTCGAATCCCAGCCACTGCGGATAATTGCTTGATCCAATGTACGATTCCAGAATGTCGTGGGCTTATCCAATACAAACTCTCTATCCTGCAAGGAATACAGCTCCTCCACAAATTGGCGGACATCGAGCGCTCTCCATACATGCTTACTAGCTTCCCTTACAACTTCGTGTACATCAATCAAATTCGTTGCAAGCCCTAGCCAGGAGCTATCATTCAAGGCATAATACCCATAAACGCCAGACATTACCGCAAGCGGATTTGCAAAAGAGTCTCCGACAGGTACACATTTCCCGGTTGGTCTTAACGAGTAGATCGAGTAATCCAAATTCTTTCTGAACCGTTCCATGTACTCCGCAGAGAAATCAAAATCGAAACGTTTAGCCAGAACGACAGCCAGCCCGAACCAGAACATGCAGCCATTATGATACGATGGACAGCCTTCAATTTGACCGCCATCCTCTGTCAGTTGCGCCATGCTGCACTTTTCGATGCCCTCGATCGCAAAAGCCTTCCATTCCTCAGCTTCATTCAGCTCGGGAAAGTAAAGAGCAGTCGTCAGAAGGCCCAAACATTCCATTAAATAATGGTTATGATCTGCTTTAGGCCACAGCTGAGGCGACACGTTACGCAAAGCTTTTACTTGCTTGTAAATGACTGTTAAATACTTCTCCAAAATTTCTTCCGTGAACAACTCCGAAGGGCCTAGATGCTCCAGAACAAGCGGCCAAATTTTGTAGCCCCGGATACCAATCTCCAAAACCCTCAGCGGATGGCATTCCGTAAAATAGCCAATCGGCTTAGCCAGTAAGTTCTCAGGAATAGTGACCGTTTCGATCCAGTCCAGCATTTCATCGATGACCTTGAGTCCGTATTTGGCGTCCTTGGTGAGCGAGTAGGCTTCCAGTAAATCCTGCCAATGCGTCATGCGATTCAGCTGCCATAAATATTCATTGTCATTATGTCTGCGCTCTAGCCAGCTAGGCGGATTCCCGACAAACTCTCTGACTCCCCCTGTACCAGGAAGCATGATCATTCCTTGATAGGCGAATTCGGCATTCGCAATCGTCTCGCGCACGTGATCAGGCATATGTGCTGCGATATAGGCGGCTTTCTCGTCCATCGGCTCAAGCCGTGAGCGCAAGTTAGCTAACAGCTCCGTCGTAGTCATCGGCTCTTTCAGCAATGATTGCAGATTCATTTATTCATCTCCATTATGTTATTTTGAATTCGAAATGCCCCCTCCGAAATCATCAAGACTCCGGAAGGAGCGATTCCAGCTATTTCATGTAACGGTCGTATGCACCTTGCTCCAGAGCAAGCAAATCCTTGATGCCCAAGCTTTCCAGCTCTTTAATATACTTGCTAAATGTCTCATCGTTTACTGGTTCCACGCCGAGCACCCAACGCTGCAGCTTTTCTTCCACATAAGTCAGTACGCCCGCATTTAACTCCTCAAATTTGCTCCGTTCATCATCTGTATAAGAAATCGGCGGATAAGCCTTCATAATATAGCCATTGTCAATGTATTCCTTGATGCCTTTCAACGCAGTTGCGTTTGTCCATTGTTCTTCGTAAGCGTAGTCTTGATGGAAGGCGAGCTCGATCTGGGCTCCCTCTTCCTGAAGCTGTTGAATGACTGTCTTTTCTTTATTTTTCAATAATGAATCTTTAAACTTCGGTTTGCCGTCCACGAGGTCGTAGTCCTTACCTTCGATGCCAAAGTTCATCAGTCTCCGGCCCTCTTCGGAAAACCAGAAATCCATATATTTGATCGCTTCTACGGGATGCTTGGTAGTCGCCGAGATTCCCCATCCGCTTGCATGCGTCCCCTTGCGGGAACTTTCTTCGATTACTTTGCCTTCAGTGTTCGCTGGAGGCGTCATCGGAACAAAAGAGAAGCCTGGAATCTCAGTCGCAAGAATGTCATTGAAGTTAGCTGTGCTGGCGAACCAGTCGTGCGTCATGCCGCCGACATTGTCTCCGAGCAAAATGTTACGCGCCTTCTCTCCGCGGGTGAAAATTTCTTTATCGATTAAGCCTTCCTTATACCACTTCGCAATATTTTCGATGGCAGTCTTATAACCCGGCTCATACATGCCGTACTTGACGACACCGTTATCCGCGTAAAATCCGCGTTTGGCCGCATCGGCCCCGCCTTGCACGCCCCACTGAATCAGTAGATCGTAAATTCCATCCAGCTTGGACCGGCTGAAGTATGGGATTTCATCGTTTACTCCATTACCGTTCGGATCTTTTTCTTTGAAGGCTTTCAAGAGCGCATACAGCTCATCTACAGTTTTCGGCTGCTCTAGTCCCAATTTATCCAGCCAATCCTGACGTACAAACCAGCCCCTTGCAGCCGGTCCATCTGGCGTAAAGTTAAGGAAATACGTTTTGCCGTTATAGGCTTTCATATATTTAGCTGCATCTGGATGTTCGGAAAAGAACTTTTTAATGTTCGGGGCATATTTTTCAATCAGGTCATCTAGCTGAAGAAAGGCCCCTTCAATCCCAAGGCTGTCGTACTGCTCCTTAATTTGATGATGGACCAGATCCGGAATTTTTCCGGAAGCCATCATTGTATTGAACAGTTCTTTACTATTCGTCGAGGCCTTAGATGCAGTACCCTTTAGCTTAATATTGGTCATGGCTTCCGCTTCTTTGAAGACGGGCCAGTTATCGTCGAATATAAACTTATCTGAGTAGTGCATATGGAGCGTCAGTTCAACCGGCTCTTTAGAGATCAAGTTCCCGGATAGTTGTTCTGTATCCGACCCTTTTGAATCATTCGCTGAACTTCCACTATTTTGCGGAGCGTTATTGTTACTACAGCCTGCCAGCAGCATACCGACTGACATCATGATTATTGCAGATGATTTCATCCATTTTTTGTTACCCATATTCATGACCTCCCAATATTGGTTTCTTGATTTCATAGTAAAAGGATTGAAGTAGCCATTAGCCTTTGACGGAACCGATCATGGCGCCTTTGACGAAATATTTCTGAATGAAGGGATAAGCTGCAACAATCGGTATAATGGAGACGATAATAGTTGCATAAATGATCGTTTCCTTAGAATATACCGCCATATTCCCCATTTCGTCGCTCACGTTCATTTCTACGATGAGTTTCTTTAGCAAGACTTGTAGCGGTACCTTACTCTCGTCGCTTAGTAGGATCATCGTCCAGAAATAGCCGTTCCAGCGGTGCACCGCATAAAATAATCCGATCGTTACAAGAGAGGCTTTGGACAGCGGCAGATACACCTTCCATAAAATCGTCAGATCATTTGCTCCGTCAACCTTTGCCGCTTCCTCGAGTTCCTCCGGAATACTCTGGAAGAACGTTCTCATGAGGAAGACATAGAAGGTCGTAATCGCGAAACCGATAATGATCGTAAACCTGTTGTCAAGCATGTTCAAATCTCTGAAATTGAGATACATCGGAATCATGCCCGGTTGGAACCACATTGTCAGCGCGATAAAGAAGCTGATGGCCGTACGCCCCATAACCCGTTTCTTGGACAGGGCATAGGCGCCGCAAATGGTGAGAATTAAATTGACGATTACGCCGAATATCGTGTAATAAAACGTGTTAAAATAGGCAATCCAAATCCCCTTTTCCGATAATACCTTTGCATAGGAGTCAAAGTTAATATCGCGCGGCAGCAAGATCACCTTGCCGGTAACGACCGCATCAGAGGAGCTGATGGATGCGGATAAGACATAGACAAACGGATATAATGCAAGCAAAGCGATTACTCCAAGAAATACACAGTTAAAGATATAGAACAGCTTTTCGCCTCTGGTTTTTTTCATCTTCCATCACCTACCATAATCCAGTCTCTGTTAACTTCTTGCTCATCTTGTTGGCAAATACGACTAGAATAAATCCAACGACGGCATTGAACAGTCCCACCGCTGTCGCCAGGTCGTAACGTGCATCCTGTAAACCAGACCGGTACACGTAGGTGTTAATAACGTCGGCCGTCTCATAGGTGGCTGGCTGATACAGAAGAATGATCGCCTCATAGCCTACTTCCAACATGGAGCCCACCTTCATGACAAGCATGATTGCGATCGTCGGAATGATGGCGGGAAGCGTGATATGCCACATTTGCTTCCATTTATTAGCTCCATCGATAACCGCTGCTTCATACAAAGCCGGATTGACACCGGACAATGCAGCTATATAGATGATGGTACCAAATCCCGCTTCCTTCCAAATATCCATGGACCCGATAAAAATCGTACGGAAATAATCGGGATTGGTCAGAAAGTATTGCTTTTCTCCACCCATCATTTCGATCAGGATATTGATAATGCCGTTGCTAGGAGCCAAAAAGTTAGTAACAATCCCAGCTACGACAACGACCGAAATAAAATGGGGCAAATACGTGAAGGTCTGCACCGTTGCTTTGAATACCCCATTCTTCAATTCGTTAAATAACAAAGCGAGGATAATCGGCACAGGGAACGCGAACAGCAATTGATACAAACTGAGCAATACTGTGTTTTTTAATAGCCGCCAGAAATATGGACTTTTAAAAAAGGTCTCGAAGTGTTCAAATCCAACCCAGGGACTCGCTTCAATTCCTTTATATACACTGAAATCCTTAAAGGCGATTTGCAGGCCGTACATCGGCTTATACGCAAAGATGATATACCAAGCCAGAAACGGTATCAGGAGTAGATAAAGATAACGGTCCCTGATCAGGTTGGTTTTTATTTCTTTAAAGTTAAGCAGCACTCTCTTCTCCTCTCGCAACGATGTTTAGCTGATCCCCTCAGGAGCGCTCCCAATTGAAAGGTCAGCGTTGCAATTTAAACTATAGGAATGAATGTAAGCGCTGTCTATCGCCATTATTTCATCTAGCGGCATCTCTTTATGTCTGGGTTCATAATGTGCATTATTTTATGTATCAACAATTTCTCGTTATATAGAGAAACGCCCGTCGAACATACAATAGCCGCCTGGCAATTAAGCTAGGCGGCTTTGTTTTGAATCAACAGTTCTCATTACTTGAAGCCTCATTCCTTCTCGTTAAGCTTCTTTGCGTATTGGCCAGGAGCTAACCCTTCATACTTGCGGAACATGCGAATAAACGTGTTTGCATTATTGCACCCGACCATTAGTGCTAAATCTCCAATTTTGATATCTTTCTGCTGACGCATAATCTCTTTAGCTTGCTGCACACGATAAAAATTCAAGTAATCTTTAAAATTTTCTCCGGAATGATTTTTGAAAGCGATACTGACATAACCAGGAGAGAAGTTAAACTCCTCCGCTATCATGCTAAGCGATAAATCCCTATTGTAGTTGTCATGAATATATTCAATCATCCGCTTTACCGTACTGTTATCCATCATTTCATTCTGCTGATCAATCGTATCCATCATGGCGCCGAACAAGGAAGTAATGGCGGAAACCATAAGCTCCTTCGATTCGCCGTGCTGTACGATGTCCAGAGATTCCTTATGAGCTTGAACGAACTCTTCAAAAGGCATATTCAACTGCTGGATAATTCGGCTCAGCGTAGCCAACACAAGCAGGCTGAACTGGTCGAGCTGCTGCCTGGTTAACTGCCTTTGCTCCAGATTTTCCGATAGCAGACGGTTTAGCGTATTTAAAGCATTCTCCCGCTTGCCGCGAATCACATAGCTGATCAGCTCGCGTTCCGTATCGATAGGATAATAATAGCTGACCATCTGAACTTGACTGAGTTGTTTATAAGTAATGACGGAAGTCTTGTCCACAGCCGATCTTCTCTTCAGAATATCAAGTGCCTGGATAAAGGAGCGGTCAATTTCCCCAGCAGAAATTACAGGCTGGCCTACAGCTGCAGTCAATCCGTATGCATGCGCGTCCTCGATTTGAGCCATCGCTTTCATGAGCTTCTTCTGAATGGATTCCGTATCGAATTCACTGATTATGAAGACAAATTTGGTGAAATCATGATCAAGCAGTTCACAAGGGAAATGAACCTTCAACTGCTCATGAATAATCAAGGAAGTCTTTGATTTTATCGTAAGAATCGCATCTTTCGAATATTGCTCCTCCAATTCCTTAGCGTTCGAGAATGAAATCACACAAACGCTCAAGTTGCTAGAAAGGCTTTGCAGTTGATGTGCATTTAGCAGGTCATCCACCTTGTCAGGTGGAACGAGTCCATGGAGCAAATCCCGCAGGAACTTGTCTCTCATCGAGAGCTTGTGCTCATCTAGCGCGGATTTCATCTGTTCATTGGCTTTACTTATAGTCGTCGCTGTCTCATTCAAGAAAGCGAATTCGTCTGCTCCCGAAGGCTCACCGTAGCTCTTGAACAATCCGACGAGATGACCCACAGGCCGGTACATGCGCCTGGAAACTGTATAGGCGAACGCAAGTCCCACAAAGATAAGAATGGCTAATAAAAGTACAGTCCCTTTTAAATTGGGGGAAAAGGAGTCCACCAAAGAGTAGTTCTGTGTAACATACATATACGACCATTGCGGCATTGTATTCGAGCGGATTAAATGGAAATCGAATTCATCATTGGATAGCTTCTTATAATCCACGGTTGCCTGTTCATCCAGTTGTGCCAGTGGATAGGCAAGCAATTGCTTTTCCCGTTTATCGTCAAAGCTTGATTTAAGCGTTACGTATCGGCCATTTTCGATAATGGCAAAAGCTTCTTGCGCATCAGGTGATAGGGGTGGCAGCAGCAATTGTTCAAAGAATGAGACCACAAAAAATAATGAGTTCCCTATTCCTACCCGTTCCGGATTAACGATTCTTATGGATGCGCTTTCATTGTTCGTCGACGTTGTATTTTGGCTGCTCGATACCGTTATGTTTGGACTCGTGCTGTCTGTACCTAATTGTGCCAAATCCTCATTAGTGATTCCCATATCTTCCATATAGCGTCTTCTATCCGACGAAATTTGCGGCGTAATAACCAAATCGTCGTTAGTCTTCATTAAATCGATGCTATAGCCGAATTCAGAGAATGCATCTATATGATTTTTCAGTGCATAAGAGGCTTGCGTGATCTCATAATAATCGCGATCTTTTTCAGCGAATTTAACAACATGATCATCTAATCTCAATTGTGTAATTAAATTGAAAGAAACACCGAGTTTCGTGTCAATTTTGTCGCGCGATTGCATGAGAAAATTCTGCTGCTTCTGGCTTAATTCCGATCGCACGTTTTGGCTGTCCTTAAAAAAAGAAAGGCAGACAGCAATCATAGTGTAAGCGAAAATAATAACCAGATAAGCGATAAGTAGTTTTGTGAAAAAGGATTTTCTAAGCAATGTGATCTCCCCTTGATGATTCCTTTATAAATTGAAAATCACCCAATGGTAAAATTCGTATCCTTATTGGGTGAGCGTATATCTTTACACTCTTTTGGAAATATCTAACTCACACTATATATGAATATGAAAATACCGTCCATTCCCAAAATTCATACACATCCGCCAAAGTGGTAAGTATTATATTCTTGAATCCTATTACTCACTGTGTGGAATAGTATATATAACAATATTCTAAAAAGGTTGGTGGCATAATGTCTCCTGTAGCAAAGCTGTTTAAATGGGGAACGTGTGTGTATGAGGCTTTTCTGGCTCTGCCTGTCCTCGGCGGTCTCTTTATTATAGCCAATGGTTGGGTCCCACTTGCCGTTGCCTTTTTACTCCACGCTGTAGCCATTGTAATCCTGCAAAGAGAGCGGAAACCCATCGTAGGGAATGTTCTAGGCATTATCACCTCGATTTTAGCGTTTATCCCACTCTTAGGTTGGATCATGCATGGCATCACTGCGCTCGTACTGCTCGTTGAAGGGATTTCCTCTTCACGTCAGGCAAATCGTTATTAATAAGAGCACCTAAATCGTCAGAAAAATAACCCGCCCCTATTCAGGAGTGGGTTATTAGCGTTTATTCTTAAATATGATATACACCTTTATGATTGCCCGAGATTGTATCAACGTCCTGCCGATTGGGAATCGGCCCGCCGGGTTCCACTCTCATTAATGTAACGCCCGTTTGCGTTGCCATTGCCATTCTCAAAACGTTTGCGTTCCGTACGCTCCATCTGAACAATCTGACCTTCATGCACTACGATGTGCAAGGAGCCAAATTCCATATCATCCAGAAGCCCTGCAATCCGCGTAAGCCATAAATCATCCACTTTCAGCGGTTTAGCCATTCTCTAGCCTCCCTTTCCCCATCCAAAGGATTATATCCGCCTAAATTCCATAATTCCGTTATTACCAACCCGTATACTATGAATTAACTTAGCACGGAACCAAAAGTACTGTCAATGGGCATTTTTTCGTGATAACCAGCTTTTAATAATCATCGTCACCAAAGCCAACAACAGGAGCAGTGAAGCTACTGCAAAAGAGGCTGAAAATTGATATTCATTGTACAAAATCTCAACATGCAGCGGCAGTGTATTCGTCTCCCCACGTATATGCCCGGACACCACAGAAACTGCGCCGAACTCGCCCATGGCCCGCGCATTACACAAAATAATACCGTACAATAAACCCCATTTAATATTAGGAAGCGTGACTCTGAAAAAGATTTGCCACCCATGTGCTCCGAGGGTAATCGCTGCCTCTTCCTCCTGTGTCCCTTGATCCTCCATCAGCGGGATTAACTCACGCGCCACAAAGGGAAAGGTCACAAACAGCGTGGCCAACACGATGCCTGGAAGCGCAAATACGATCTTGATATCATGGGCGCTCAGCCAAGGGCCAAACCAACCGTTGGCGCCGAAGACGAGCACAAAGATCAGACCGCCGATGACAGGCGATACTGCAAAGGGGAGATCTATCAAGGTAATGAGAAACCCTTTACCGCGAAAACGAAACTTGGTTACTGCCCATGCAGCCGCTACACCAAAAAAGGTATTCAGTGGTACAGTGATCGCTGCAACAAGCAACGTCAGCCGCAAAGCGGAACGGGCATCTGGATCGGTCAGAGCAGCTATATATACGTCCCAGCCCTTTTTGAGTGCCTCTGTCAGCACGACAATCAAAGGCAAGGCAATCAGCCAAAAAAGGACTAGTCCAGCAGCTCCGATCAACACCCATTTTACAGCCTTGGTTTCCGTTGTCGCTGGCGAGGACGTATTCTTCTGTAGCCGGGGGGCTTGGAGTGGGATAGTGCCTGCCACAAGTTATTCCTCCTTTAAAGGGTTTTACGAAAGCATGATTAGCTTCTGAAAAATGCCGAACAACGGGAAATATGAAATGTCTTCGAGTGAATTTGGGAGTTATCGGGCGGCTGGAATCGTTTAAACAAGATTACTGGTAATGGGTCACTCCAAGGAATATTGGACTTCCGATCGCTGTTATCCTCAGATTTCCTGATTTGAACCGCTGTCCGCGGTAGAAATCCGAGGATAAAGGCGAACGCTAACGCTTCTACAGTTCCAATATTCCTCTCCGTTCCTTTCTTACCAGTTATCTGAGTTCAAAACTTCGAGATCGCTATCGCTCCTCTAAAAGCAAATTCACTCTGCGACTCCTCAATTCGCCTAAAGATTCTACATTTTACGGAAGCAAGTATGCTTCGTAAAATAAAGTCGTCATTTACCTGTTAGGGTATAGCTTCGCTAAGAATCGCTCAGCAAAACAAAACTTCCAAATTAAATACTTGCAATATAGAGAGTAACACCGAAAGACTTACCGAGAAGTCTTACGCACCCAACGCTGGAGCGTATTAATGACTAACAGCATTAAGAAGGAAATGAGAAGCAGGAGCAACGCAACGGCAGTAGCACCAGCGTAATCATACTGCTCCAGTTTGGACATAATAAGCAAAGGAGCAATCTCCGTTCTCATCGGCATATTACCGGAGATGAATACGACAGAGCCGAATTCACCAATACCACGGGCAAATGCCAAAGCAAAGCCCGTTAACAACGGCGGGAACAGCTCAGGCAGTACTACTGAACGAAAGGTTCTCCAGCGGCCTGCACCGAGGGTTGCCGAGGCTTCCTCCATATCTCGGTCCAAATCCTCCAGCACCGGCTGTACCGTTCGAACGACGAACGGTATCCCGATAAACATTAAGGCAATGGTAATGCCAAGCGGAGTAAATGCCACCTTTAATCCTAGTGGCTCAAGCCACGCTCCGATCCAGCCATTTGTGGCATAAAGAGCCGTCAAGGAGACACCAGCTACAGCTGTCGGTAAAGCAAACGGAAGATCGATCAGCGCATCAAATATTCTTTTGCCCGGAAATTCGTAACGCACTAGTACCCACGCCAGCAAGAGACCTAGAATAGCATCCACAAAAGCAGCAGCCGCTGCCGTAGACAGGCTGACACGATACGAAGCCAATACACGCGGATCGGTAGCTACATCCCAGAATTTCGCCCAGCTCAGCCCCGTAGAATTGAACAACAGTGCTGAAAGTGGCAAGAGTACCACGAGACTCAGGTAAAGTACGCTGTACCCCATCGTTATCCCAAAACCGGGTAGTATCTTTCGCCGCGTTGTCGCCGATACAGCTGTAGTCGTTGCGGTGACATTCATCCCCTATTCATCCTTTCTCGCCTTCGGCAGGTTAGCCGATCAGCCCCTTACTAGGGACAAATCTCTTAAAGAAAAATATAATTTTCGTTTTATTAATCTGTTATTTAGCACCCGGCACATAGATCTTGTCAAAGATCCCGCCATCGTTAAAATGCTTCTCTTGCGTTTCTTTCCAGGTTCCGAATTTATCAGCCAATGTGAAGAGCTTTATCTCCGGGAACTTATCTTTATATTGTTCTTTCACGCTTTCTAGCGTTGGACGGTAGTAGTTCTCAGCCGCGATTTTTTGTCCTTCTTCCGTATAGAGATACTTCAAGTAAGCCTCGGACACTTCACGCGTATTTCTTTTATCCACAACCTTATCTACTATTGCTACCGGCGGTTCAGCCAGAATGCTCTCAGATGGATTTACGATATCGAATTTATCTGGACCAAGCTCTTCTACAGAAAGGTAAGCTTCATTCTCCCATGCAATCAGCACATCGCCAATTCCACGCTCTACAAAAGTGGTCGTAGAACCGCGCGCACCCGTATCTAGCACCGGAACATGTTTGAACAATTCTTTTACAAATTCCTCAGCCTTAGCTTCGTCGTTATTGTTGTGGTCTAGCGCGTAACCCCACGCCGCCAAGTAGTTCCAACGTGCGCCACCTGATGTTTTCGGATTTGGTGTAATCACTTCTACGCCTTCCTTAAGCAAATCCGGCCAATCTTTGATTCCTTTTGGATTTCCTTTGCGTACTAAGAATACGATCGTCGAGGTGTACGGTGAACTGTTATGATCAAATTTACTTTGCCAGCCTTCATTAATAAGTCCCTTTTCCTGCAAGGCATCAATATCATAACCAAGTGCTAAGGTCACAACATCCGCTTCCAGACCATCAAGTACAGCACGGCTTTGTTTCCCCGATCCACCGTGGGATTGTTTAATGGTGACCTTCTGTCCTGTTTCTTTCTCCCAATAGGCAGCAAAAGCTTTATTATAATTCTCGTACAATTCGCGAGTAGGGTCATAAGATACGTTCAGTAGCTCTACTGGATCTTTAGATGGAGTTTTTGTTGCTTCAGCCGCATTTGTGGCCTCCGCTGAATTGGTTGTTGCTGGTGCGTCTGTTGCCGAACTAGCACTATTGCCGTTGTTGTTATTGCTGCCGCAAGCAGCAGTAAGCCCTGCCGTCAGCAACAAGCTAAACCCTACAAGAAGCCCTTTATTCATCTTTTTCTTCATCTTTTCCACTCCCCCATGTTTTTCTTGCCTTCATTTCTTTCCTGTGGATAACAAAAAGAACGGAGGAAAGCCCACGTATGGCAGGTCAAACCGGTCCTATGACACGTGTCTGCGAGCCTAATGCAGGCGTTCCTCCGTCTGTACGGTAAGAACTTTCTTCAATTATTCCTATCTACTTAGTTGGTTTATATGGATATAATACTGAAACCCTTTAACCGTGTCAAACCTTTTTTTCCAGCCAATGACAAAGGAATCTTTCAAATCCCACGCTATACAGGCAATGGTGTGGGTTCCTGTAAGATCCACTTGTTATTGATGCTATAAAGTAATATTATTGCTACAGCTTATGGTCTAGAGAAATTACCGCTTAATGTCGGGAGTGAGAATCATGGGTATGGATTTAGAGTACGTCCCTGCGCCGATAAGACCACGGCTTCATAGGAGAATGACTCAAGAAATTAGTCGAAGGATTAGGGGAACTTACCGTTATGATACAACGGTCTGGAGGACAGCAATCGCTGGTCTTTGGATCGTTTGCTTTTTGGCCTTCACCACTGCCGTATTAGGTATACCCACTGGATTAGGGGTGCCAACTGATATTGCACTTGCTGCAGGTACGAGTACCATTCTGCTGGCCATTGCCAGTAATATCATTGCTGTACTGATCGCGTTGACCGGACTGCGCATTCCACGACTATTCGCAGGCTGTGTATTGAGCGATGTTGGAGCGATTCTACTAATCTTATATTACGCAGATTTTGAGATTGAAGCTGCGGCTCTCATTGCTGTTCTACTATCCGTATTAGGTGCATTGGGTGGATTAGCCATCGGACTGCTGCGCAGCAAAAGAATAACCATGGGACTTCTGCTTACCATTACGGTGACTTTTTCCCAACTTGCTCTGGCAAACGGAGTGCAGGAAATACCTACTTTGGAACCCATTGATATCAGTGATTCCGATGTGATTCCATTGACAGCCGCAAGTCCATCACAACCTGGCAATCAAGCCTATCAGACCTTCACTTATGCCAGCGGTAAGGATCTGCATCGGACCGAATACGGCAAGGATACCAATGTGATCTCTTCTACAGTAGATGCTTCTGCTTATATTAAGGGTTGGTCAAAACTGCGCACTTTATTCTGGGGTTTCGATTATAATGCACTTCCACTGAACGGCCGAGTATGGATGCCTGAGGGCAATGGTCCCTATCCGGTAGTTCTGATGGTGCACGGAAATCATATGATGGAAGATTACTCTGACGGAGGGTACGCTTATCTCGGTGAACTCTTGGCCAGCCGGGGGTTTATCGCAATTTCCCTGGATGAGAATTTCCTGAACTATTCTGCTTGGTCCGGTATTCCGGACAATGATTTCAAAGTACGGACCTGGATCATTCTGAAACACCTGGAACAGCTAGCAGCTTTCTCGGATGAACCAGACAATCCTTTTTATCAAAAAATAGATTTCACAAAAACCGCCCTGCTCGGCCATAGCCGTGGAGGACAAGCTGTTGCTATGGCAGCAGACGCCGAGCGTTGGTTCAAAAATGATCCCGTTATGAAGGCAGTAGATCGTTTTAATATAGCCTCTGTGGTCGCCCTTGCCCCTACGGACAAAACGATAGACGATCAGCAAGCCCGTCTCAAGGATGTCAACTATTTGACTCTGCAAGGGGCTCGTGATGGGGATGTACATGATTTCTATGGTGACCGGCAGTATATACGTACATCCTATTCCCAAGGGTCCTCTGCTTTCAAAAGCTCGCTGTATATTGCGGACGCCAATCACAGTCAATTCAACAGTGATTGGGGCGCGTATGATCAGACATTACCTGCTGGCCTCTTTTTAAATCGAGCGCAAACTATGGATGCAGACAAGCAGCGGCAAATCGCTAAAGTGTATGTATCAGCTTTTCTAGAGACCACTTTGCATGGAAAAGACGAATACCAGAGCTTGTTCCGGGATTACCGCAGCGGACTGAAATGGCTACCGGAGACCACTTACTACAATCGATTCCAGGATGGGGGATATCGGCCTGTAGCCACATTTGACGAGGACCGCAACAAGAATACCGTTAATCTCGGAACAGCAGAAGCATCCGGATTATCCTGGTCGGAAGAGCTCGCGAAGGATCGTGAATCGAAGAGCAAAGCCACATATGGTGTCGTTCTTGAACGCACAGCCAAAAAAGACGAGGAAGCTTATTACAACATTAAGCTTAAAGACAGTGTTGTTACTGAAATGGCCCTTTCAGACGCAGATGGCCTTACATTTTCCTTAGCAAACCTCAATGGTGATATCAAAGATGAACTAAGTATTCCGCTACCTCCCAATGTAGAGGTTGAGTTAACCGACAAAAATGATACCTCGGCACGCTTGCCGTTAAGTGAGGTAATGGATATTCTTCCACTGCCGCAAACTCAGTTCACGTTATTCCCATGGCTTGAAGAACGGATTAATGATGGGAAGTACGGTGATCTGTCCGAAGCTGTATTTCAGACCTATGAGATGCCGTTCGAACAGTTTCAGGAGGAAGAACCTGAGCTAGAGCCTGAGAACCTGACGGAAATCACCTTCTACCTTGAAGCCGAGGGAGATAAAATCATGCTAGATGACATAGGCTTTTACGATCTAGGAATTCGAAATATGTTTTAAGGTAACTTGCCATTATACCATTTAAGGCCTTCCCTCAGCACATGTACAGCTGATTGGAAGGCCTTTTATTTTGATAAATTTCGGGGAATAGCCCCTAATATTGAAACATACAATAACCTATTCCCAGCCTACACGGCTTGAATACAGACCGGTGTCTTTATCTTCAGCTCGTTCCCTGTAGGAATTAATCTGCCACTGTCACTATCGATGGAGAACGAAGTAATAATATCACTATTTTGATTCGCAGCGAGCAGCTTGCCACCAATAATGGCGAAATTACGCGGAGTACGTCCGCCTGTAACTTGCCAATCTACCGCTTCAAGATGACCTGTTGAACCCTCAATATGGAACAAGGCGATACTATCTTGTCCCCGGTTTGAGACATACAAGAATTTACCACATGGCGATACATGAATATCGGAAGCTGTATCATCACTACCCGCATTATATTGCTCTGGAAGCGTGCTGACATGCTGTAAAATGCTGAGGTTTCCATTCTGCTCATCATTAGCAAATACCGTTACGGTACAGTTTAGTTCATTCGCCAGATAAATCCATTGTCCTGAAGGGTGTACCGCCAGATGGCGTGGACCTGAACCTGGTGGGAGATTAATCTCCCGATGCTTAGACAGCTTACCTTCTTCAAGGCGATAAATCAGGATTTGATCCAGTCCCAAGTCGCAAACCAGTATATGCTTGCCACTTCCATCCGGAATGACGGAGTGTGGATGCGGAGCTTCCTGACGGTCTTCACGAATTCCTGAACCTACATGTTTCACTTGATCAGACATGACCTGAAGCGAACCATCCTCATTTACAGGAAATACGTTGGCATTGCCACCGGAATAATTAGAGACGAATATGTAATCTTGCTTAGGACTGATCGAGACATAACAAGGAGCGCCACCTTCCGTAGGACGACTTCCAAGTGGACTCAACGCTTTAGTAACAGGATCAATAGCAAAAGCATAGACCTCGCCCTCATCCTTCTCACTAACCGCATAGAGCACGCTGCCTGTGCTGTTTACTGCTAAAAACGATGGATTCTCAATGCCCTTAGTACCCTCAAGAATCTTCATTTCCCCTGATGAAGGACTAAGTGAGCAGAGTAGAATAGCTTCCTCACCTTCAGGGTTGTACGTTCCCACATAAAACAATACCTCATTAGGCCGTTCCATAGTAGCGACTCCTTTGTTTGTATAAATTGTATTTACTTCTTAATTACCCTTTACTGATAGCAACTTACTCAGTATTTTATAATATTTTTTCACTATAGCATGTTTATAGTTGTAATACATTATCGAGTTCAATTTTGAAGCCATTTCCTAACTCTTCCGGCAGTAGTAAGTTTTTACAAGTGGTTTAAACATGATTGGCAAGGTTAATAGTAGACATCGAAAACAACAAAACGAAGGAGTTGAAGTAACATGAGTTTTTTATGGATGTTAATTGTTGGTGGGATCATTGGTTGGTTAGCGGGTCTGATTATGGGCAGAGATATTCCAGGCGGGGTAATTGGTAACATTATCGCAGGTATTATCGGTTCATGGCTCGGTGGCGTGCTTCTGGGAAGTTGGGGACCTAAAGTAAGTGATTTCTATTTCTTCCCTTCTTTGATCGGGGCCGTTGTTCTGATCTTTATCGTCAGCCTTATTCTTCGCTCAACAAATGGACGTAGCCGTTCATAAGCTTAGGCTGAACCAATAATTATTGGACTACTTATATTATTAAAAAAATAGCAGGTCAAGGTTAACTACCTTGACCTGCTATTTGGTGTTTTCGGCCTCTTTCTACTTAATGTAGTATGCAGTGCTTTTCACGGAGCTACTACCTCCATACAGCGGCTACACTTCAATGTTCCGCCATCGTTTTTCTGTTATAATGAAGATACAAGTGACTCAAATCATAGAGAGGTCGTGAATCATGGGTAGCATTAACCCCTCACTCCTACATATCGGCTCCACTATAGGGACCTTGCTCATGGCGCTAATGGTTATTTTTATTCGTCTAAAAGCTAGCGCACGTCCGGTTACCATTCGAAAAATATGGATTCCACCTCTCGGGATGTCGACTGGCTTTGCCATGTTCGTTGTACCTGAAGTTAGGTTTCCTTTATGGTGGGCAGCACTCGCCTTTTTGATTGGCTGGTTCATCTTCGCGTATCCTCTAATGCGCAGCACAAACTTCGAACAACGGGATGGACAAATTTATGCTCAGCGTTCTAAGAGCTTTGCTTTCATTCTGCTCGGACTCCTTTTAGTTCGCACCTTACTTCATGAATTTATTAATAGTTATGTCAGTATCCCTCAGTCCGGTGGGTTATTCTTCATCTTAGCCTTCGGAATGATTCTTCATTGGAGATTCTTTATGTACAAACGTTATAAAGCTATGACCTCCTCGGAGGCACAGTCCTTACAGTCATAAGTATATATTGTTATTCTAAGAAGCCATTTCAATTCATACGATTGAGATGGCTTCTTACGTGGATGAATACCTTGTAGGAAAAAACATTTTTCTGTGTCCGATGTTAGGTAACTTGTGGAGGGATACGTTAAAATATATGCATACCTAACAATAGAAAGCGAGGTCAAGGCAATTGAAAAGTAAATCAAGAAAAGTTGCCATCGTCGGTGCCGGGATGGTCGGTTCCAGCTGCGCCTACTCCATGGTCAATCAGGCCATTTGCGACGAGATCATGATGATCGACCGCACCTATGACCGCGCTATGGCACAAGCACTTGATCTCTCACACTGCATGGATTTCACAAGCACACGCACCAAGGTGTATGCCGGAACCCATAGCGACTGCGCAGGAATGGATGTAGTTATCTTAACCGCGGGCGCTAATCCAAAGGCAGGGCAGACAAGACTTGACGTCCTGGAAGCTTCTGCAGTCATTACTAGAGAAATTATTACCAACATTATGGCTGGGGGATTCGATGGAATATTCGTAGTCGCCGCTAATCCAGTCGATATTGTCACTTATATGGTATGGAAAATATCAGGGCTGCCTCGCCACAGAATTATTGGTACAGGAACCTCCATTGACTCCTCGCGCCTAAAGACACTACTATCTGATGTTTTCTCCATCGATCCACGCAGCGTAAACGGCTACGCACTTGGAGAACATGGTGAATCCCAGTTTGTAGCTTGGTCACATGTGACGATTGGCGGTAAGCCCATCCTGCAAATTATGGATCAGCATCGTGAGCGGTTCCAGCATCTGGATCTGGAGGATATCTCCCGCAAGACCAAAGATGCGGGCTGGGAGATATTCACTAAAAAAGGCTCCACACATTTCGGTATTGGCAGCGCACTGGCTTACATTACTCGTTCCATTCTGAATGATGAGCATAAGATCATTGCCGTATCCGCAATTCTGGATGGAGAGTACGGGCAAAGTGGTGTATGTACCGGCGTACCTGCCATTATTGGCAACACTGGAATTCAAGAACTACTGGAGCTTAACCTAAACACCGAAGAAGCGGAGAAATTCAACGCCTCCTGCAGCATTGTTCGCTCAGGCATTGAGAGCCTACACTTGGAAGACAGCATTTAATTTCCTTCAAACAGAAAAAATCGCTCTTTGGGGATCGGTAGATAACACCAATACCCTAAAGAGCGATTTTTTTATCCTTGATCTTTAACCTTTAATGCTCGGATACTGTTCAGTACAGCCAGCACGGTTACCCCAACATCTGAGAATACAGCCTCCCACATCGTGGCAATCCCAAATGCGCCGAGTATAAGAAATATAGCTTTAACACCTAAAGCGAAAATAATATTTTGCCATACGATCATCCGTGTACGCTTGGCAATTCCGATAGCAACAGGAATCTTCGAAGGTTCATCGGTCATAATTACAATATCTGCCGCTTCAATCGCAGCATCGGAGCCCAGTCCGCCCATTGCGATCCCAACATCTGCTCTAGCTAGTACTGGGGTATCGTTAATTCCATCACCGACAAAAATAATTTTCTCGCGATGTGACTTTTCACGATCTAGCTTCTCGATGGCCTCTACCTTATGCTGCGGCAAAAGCTCCGCGTGAACCTCATCTACACCTAACTGCTTCCCAACATCTTCAGCTACAGATGAAGCATCGCCAGTTAACATCACTGTTTTACGGATGCCAAGCTTCTTGAGGCTCTGAATAGCCTGCTGTGAGTCCTCCTTCACTTCATCAGCAATCACCAGATAACCCCCATACTGATGATCCACCGCGATGTGAACAACTGTACCGCTTTGCGCTGGCACCTCATAAGCTATGCCCTCTCGCTCCATTAGACGTGCGTTACCTGCAAGTACGGTCTTGCCTTCAATCGAAACCTCGATTCCATGACCGGAGATTTCGTTGTAATTCGAGATCGCTTCCTTAGAAATCTGTTCTCCATAAGCCGCCCTAATCGATTCGGCAATCGGATGGTTCGAATGGCTCTCCGCATAAGCAGCTGTCTGCAGCAATTCATCCTTGGACTTGCCACCTGACGGATAAATTCCTGTAACCTTAAATTGCCCCTTAGTCAACGTTCCGGTCTTATCGAAGACAACTACCTTCACATCATTCAACGCTTCAAGATAGTTGCTTCCTTTAATCAGAATACCACTGCGTGAAGCTGCTCCAATCCCTCCGAAGAAACCAAGTGGAATCGAGACCACAAGCGCACATGGACAGGAGATTACGAGGAATACAAGCGCCCGGTAAATCCAATCTGAGAAGGTTGCCCCGCTAATCACTAGCGGAGGAACGACAGCTAGCAGCACAGCTGTGATCACTACTATAGGTGTGTAAGCCCGTGCAAACTTAGTAATAAAGTTCTCTGTTTTGGCTTTGTTGCTTGAAGCATTCTGTACCAACTCCAGAATTTTGGATACGGCTGATTCACCAAAGGTCTGTGTAACTTGCATCGTAATAACGCCGTTCCGATTAATAAATCCACTTAATACTGTGCTTCCCGGTCCAGCCGAACGCGGTACAGACTCCCCGGTAAGTGCTGATGTATCCATCATGGCGCTTCCCTCAAGGATCGTTCCGTCCAGAGGTACCTTCTCACCCGGTTTCACAACAATCATATCACCGATCGCTACTTCCTCAGGAGAGACTCGTTTTAGATCATTTCCAAGCTTAAGGTAAGCAAATTCGGGACGGATATCCATAAGTGCCGTGATAGATCGACGTGAACGGTTTACTGCTAGACCTTGGAACAACTCTCCGATTTGGTAAAAGAGCATAACCGCTACGCCCTCTGGATACTCACCAATCGCAAAAGCACCGATGGTTGCAAGAGCCATCAAGAAATTCTCATCAAATACCTGACCCCGGATAATGTTCTTAACCGCCTGCCAGACAACTTCACTACCCACAATGAGATAGGCTGCTAAGAAAATCAGCAGTTCTACTACACCCTCCACCGGTAAGAATATTCCGGCAAGCGCGAGTATCCCACCGCCACCTAACCGCAGTATAATCTTACGCGTATCGCCTTCCCCATGCTCGTGGCTGTGGCCATGGCTGTGACCATCCGCATCATCATGCTTATGTCCGTCTGCAGCCTGATGATCGTGTTCATGGCCATGTTTGTGATCCTCTCCATGCGTATGACTACTGTTATTCTGCAGCTTGCGACTGCCCTGAGTCTTCTCTCTTACATTTACATGGGGCTCAAGTGCCTTCACCGTTTTCTTTGCTTCTACAATCGCCGATTCCTCATAACCTGCGGCGGTTTCCATCGTCATTGTCTTCGTAACAAAATTAACGGAACAAGACGATACGCCCTCAATTTTCTTCACTTTATCTTCGATTTTCCTTGCGCAATTGGCGCAATCTAAGCCTTCTAATTCCCACTGACGTTTTACTTTTCCTTGCATCGTATCCATACGGCACATCTCCTCAAATAAAAACCATATATGAGCACTTGTTCATATGTTTTCTTATTGCTATTATATTCCCTTTATTTTTGAAGGTCAATACGTCATATACACCATTTTTCTCCGCTCTCATAAAAATTAAATAAATTGATCTTTTCGTGAAAATATGGTAAATCATGTATGATCGCACCCGAGATGAATTGGCAACTAAATTACACAGAAGGAAGGATGAATGTAGACCATGTCAAAGCTAGCCAAGACGTCTTCTTTTTCACAGAAACACCCTATTTGGACCGTTGTTATTATTGAGGTGCTGTTACTTCTAGCTGTATCTGCCGCCGGGACTTACGCTACAATTAAAGAGCTTTCGTATACCGCCCCTGTACTGATCTCCTTTATTCCAATCGCGCTTGTACTGATCATCTACTTCACGGTTAAGAACAAATGGAGTGATCTTGGCTTCCGTCCTCTGAATACCATTTCCTCTGGGAAGTGGATCTATTACGCACCTCTAGCTGTCGTCCTGATCACCATATCCTTTAAAGGTTTTCGTGAGATCAGTACGTCTGAGGTGTTGTTCTTTATCTTCTTCACCCTGCTTGTAGCCTTTGTGGAAGAAAGTATTTACCGCGGATTGATTTTCAAGACTTTACTCACTAAGGGCGCTAAAACGGCTGTGATTACTTCAAGCATACTCTTCTCTATTACCCACTTGCTTAATGCTTTATCCGGTACAGACATGACGCAAATCATCCTACAGCTCGTATATTCTCTTCTGATCGGTTTTGTGCTTTCTTTATTGATGCTGAAAAATAATAATATTCTACCGCTGATATTGTTTCATTTTGTACATAATCTGATTCAGTTTGTTGGAAATGATAATACAAGCGAATATATGGGGATCGATCTATTCATCCTTCTCGTACTCGCTGTGCATTGTCTCTGGCTGGCTCTATCCTTTAGAAAACCAACCCTATCGAGCAACCTAAATCAATCTAGTTAACGCAAAAGAGCGGTTCTCCAACAATCGGAGAACCGCTCTTTTTTTGAAAAGTACAGCTATTCATGACGGACATGTTCATGCGTCTGCAGAAAAATCTGCTCTACATGCGCATCGTTGAGCGAATAGAATACCGTCTTTCCTTCTTTACGACGCTTCACAATTCGTAAATTCCGTAAATAACGGAGCTGATGGGATATCGCAGATTGTCCCATATCAAGGATCACGGACAAATCGTGTACACATAATTCTTTCTGGGACAAAGCGTAAATGAGCCGCACTCGTGTGGGATCACCCAACGCTTTGAACATCTCTGCCATTTTATCCGTTATTTCTCGGTCAGGCAGAATCAATGCAATGGATTCCGGTTCAAGCTCCGAACCCTTGCATGTGTTATCGCAATCTTCTAATGCCGTTGGCTCCATGCTATCGCCTCCTCCACCAGCTAGTCAGCTTTGCTGATTGTTTTCCTCAATTATATGAAAACCAGCTCTGGATGTCCATGGAGAAGGCGTTTATAAGAATCGTACTAAATCAGACCGCTTTACGATAAAAGGAGAATAGTCCTGCCGCAAAAAACACAATAAAACTACCGCCCACTACCATCATCAGCGTTTCGAACGGTAAATTAAAAGCCCCAAACGTGTCATCACCATACGGCATCATAGCCAACATCGGTTGTACCCAAGGATAATAGGGGCCATAGGTTGAAGAATTGGCGATCAGCATATTAGGAATGGTCAGACTCACATTCAGCGCCAGCGGTGCGCCAAAACTGCTCCAGCCTTGAGAGATAGCCAGCTGCAGTGCAGCGAGTGGCAGACAGGCAATAAAGCCGCCAAATACCGAGCTAAGCAGCAGCGACCAAGGGATCGAATCCGGAATATTTCGGAAAAAACCCATTCCCAGCACCATCACCAGGAACGTTAGTTGAACCGCAGCCAGCAATCCGATAATCATCACATATTTTGAGAGGTACACTGATAACCGAGTCACAGGCAGAGACAGCAACATCTTCCAGCCCCCGTCATGGTGCTCATAACGACAGATCAGCGCTGCGAAAATACCCGAGAGCACAGGTAGAAATAGCAAGGCATGCATCATGGACATCACATTTAATAGTAGTTCCCAACTCATCTTCTCCCCTTGATTATCTGCCAATGCCCCGGGAAGTAATGCTAAAATCGGACTGCCTATAACTAAAAGCCAGACATATGATTTAGACATTTTTAATCGTTCTGCCGACAACACTCTCCAAAATGAATTCATCGTTAATCCACATCCTTTCGTGCGAAGTGCAGTGCACCCGGCAAAAGAATCAGCAGCCCCAGCAGCAACCCTGCGCCGCTAAATAAGAGACGATGCGAAGATTCCCAAGCCATGTATGGCCATGTTAAAGGAACCCACTCCGAAAGTAACATGGAGAAGATAGACACCAGAGATAAGGTTATTCCAAGAGCAACTGGCAATGTCTGATTACGGTTAGCCAGAGAAAGCCACAGCTGCAAAGCGATAACCGGCAACGCTGCAATATAGGACATAAAGCCAATTCGTAACACATCCAAATACGGAATCAGTTCGACCTTGAAGCCCAAAACAAGCCCTAAACCAACTGTACCCACCGAGAGCAGCAAACAAGAAACCGCCACTAGCACCAAACATAACACCAGCTTAGCCATAAATACTGAAGTACGTGAGATAGGTAGTGCCAAGAGCTGCTTCCACGAGCTCATCTGATGTTCTACATTTGCAATCAACGAGCACACTAAGGTCCCTCCAAGAAAAAGAGCAATGGGCACAAATGCAGCTACATTGTTCAGAAGCCCACCCCATAAATCCGCACTATACTGCTCGCGAAGATAATCATAACGAAGGCCGAAGTTCAAGCCTTGCATGGCTACAAGTCCAAGCGGTCCAAGAAACACTAGAAACCAGAGTCCCTTGCCACGGATTTTGAGCCAATCCGCCGACAGTGCCCGCCACATCATGATTCCTCTCCTCCTACAACCTGCAGGAAGAAGTCCTCAAGTGATTGTCTCCGCTCCTCTACACGATAAATAGCATGCCCATTCTCTACCAACGCTTTGACTAGCAAGGCAACTCTTGCATCGATCATCCGGGAGAAAACTAGCTTTTGGTCTTGAAGTATCCCTGTGTACCCCCGTTCTTCAGCAAGACGCAGCGCGGCCTCCGGGTCCGAGACTGCTAACCGCATTTCTCCCCCGGCTTGCCGCTGCAGATTCGTTATACTATCTTGGTACACCATTTGCCCTTGACGAATAATCCCTACGGTATCCGCCATTTGCTCAATTTCACTAAGCAAGTGACTGGATACTACGACGGTAATCCCTTGTTCCTGCGGCAATCGTTTAATCAGTCCGCGAATTTCCTGAATCCCTGATGGGTCAAGTCCGTTCGTCGGCTCATCCAGAATAAGCAGCTCCGGTTCCCCGAGCAAGGCAGCAGCAATACCTAGTCTCTGCTTCATCCCAAGGGAGAACCCTTTAACTGGACGCTTCTCTTCCCCTGTTAAGGAAACAATATCTAGCACCTCAGCAATCCGTGACTTCGGAGCACCAAGGATACGCCGGATGGCTTCAAGATTATCCACAGCGCTTAAGTGCCCGTAATAGGATGGAGACTCGACAAGCGACCCTACCTTCCGCAAAATTTGCAGTTTATGCTTGCGAAGATCCTGGCCGAAGACTTCAATCCTTCCTGATGTTGGAGTGATCAGTCCAAGCAGCATACGAATTGTTGTTGTTTTCCCTGCCCCGTTCGGGCCAAGAAAGCCATAGATCTCTCCCTTGCGGATGTTCAAATTTAAATTTTCCACCGCAGCCCGGCCACGGTATTTTTTTAATAAATCTTTCGTTTCAATCACTGTTTCTTTCATGTTCCTCACCTCGGTAATTAGCATAACGTCCCAAGGTTAAGAACAAGGCGGCACGAAGTTTAAGTTTTGTTTAAATTTCATCCCGTGGATTGAAGATTACAATAGAGGTGCCATCTCCTGTACTCTCCATATCCCACTCTAACTCCATATGCTTCATTAACAGATCCACGATGGACAGCCCTAATCCTGCCCCTTTGTAATCGGATGGACTCTGGATACCTCTGCCGTGATCCGTAATCAAAATAACACGTTGCCCATTACGGGACTCCGTAGAAATCCCTACATAAAGACCACTGCTGGCATGACGTACAATATTCTGAAACAGATTATCAAGAATACGGCGGAACCAGACCTCATCCACCATCCAGAACAGCGGATCAGCCTCCAGGTCAATATCGATCTCGAAGTTCTCTTTTTCCCATACGGGGTACCAAGCAGCAGCACTTTCCCGCAACAAGCGCAAGACATCTTTACGCTCCTTCTTCAAAGTGATCCGTCCGCTGTTGAGGAGATTGTAGGATAAAAGATTCTCGATTAAGACGCTAAGATCTGCTATTCGCTTATCCATTAGCTCTAAGGACTGTTGTCCTTGCGGGGTTAAGCTCTCTTTAGTCATTACATGGATGTGGCTGCGAATAACCGTTAGTGGTGTACGCAAATCATGAGATAGGTTAGATACTAGACGCTTACGAAGCTCTTCCTCTTCGATTTCCCTCTTTCGACTTTCGTCAAGCTTCGCCACCATCGTGTTAAAAGCTTCCTCCAGTCTGCCAATCTCATCCAGCTTGCCCGTCATAATAGACTTAGGCATTCTATCCGGCCCCGTAATCGTCATCGCGGTTTGCAGCTGTAGTAGCCGTTTGCGTATTTTTCTAAAGAACAGCAAAGAAACCAGTGCGAACCCTCCAAAAAGTACAAAGAGCACAAAGTAATACAAAGCCCAAGCCCCGACTCCCCCATAAGCCCCTTTGTTGAGCAGCTTGTTTGGAATTTGCATTACCATAAACCCTTTACCCGCATCCACTCGGTCTCCCATAAAGGCGACGATGGCTAAAGGATCACGCTTTGTACTTTCTTTCATAAAAAAAATAGCCTCAGCCGCAGTCCACTGCTCCGGAACTTCGCTGCCATGGTCCGGATTGCCTTCATCAGGTGTGAGAATCAACTGGGTCATTCCCTGCCCATCTACCCAAAACATAGTAGCCTCAGTATATTTCCGGCTCAGTTCATGTAGCCGCTCATTTATGCCTTCCGAAGAAGTATCTTCCAATTGAAGCGCCTCTTTATGCCACATGGTCTCCAGCGCTTCAACACTCGAATACAGAGTGGTGTCTACAGGTGGAGCCCCTTTAGTCACTTCATTAACCATATTGTAGAGAACAAAAGATAACGGCAGGACCACAGGGATAAAAAGCAGTGCAGAAACGATAATAAGCAAATATCCCGATAGCAAAGAAGAGCTACGCTGCTTGCGAATACGCCCTAACCCCCTCATGCTCTTACCCGATATCCGATCCCCCGGACAGTTTCTATAATTTCCGGATTGCCTGGATCAAGTTCTAACTTTTCGCGCAAATATCGTATATGTACCATCAAAGTTTTATCCCCTTCGAGATAGGCTTCTCCCCAGACGGCTTCATAAATCTGCTCCTTTGTCATAATCTGGCCGAGATGACGCAGCAAATAAGAAAAAATCTGAAATTGCTTACCCGTAAGCATGACTTCTTCCTGTGTCTGAGCATTTATTACTCGGTTATCCCCTTCATATACGACTAGGTGTTTAAGCGTGAGCGAATCCTGAACAGATGCCCCATTCCGCCTGAGCAGCACTTCAATTCTGGCAGCCAATTCATCCGGATGAAAAGGCTTCGTCAAATAATCATCGGCGAATTCAAGCCCCTGCAGTTTATCATCAATAGAGGTTCGCGCAGAGAGCATCAAGATCGGAATCTTAGGGTACGCCCGCTTCAATCGTTGTCCGACAGTAAAGCCATCCAGGCCCGGAAGCATTACATCCAGAATGGCCAATTGACAAGGCGCCGCTTCCTCCGTCGCTCCCTCCCCGCTCCGCAGCCAACGCACACTATAACCACGCTCACTTAAATCCGCAGACACGACGCTGCCGATTTCATGATCATCTTCAATATATAACAGAGTAACGGTCATGTATTTTAAGTCCTCCCCTGAGAAATTACGTAAAAAGTTGAAGTCATTATAACATGTTTTAACAGGTCACTCAGGGACTTATCTTTTAAAAAAGCCCTCCTAAACCCGTGGGGGATAGGAAGGCTTTCGGAATCGATTTTAAATTGGTTTAGGGAGTCCACACGCCGTGCTCTTTATCACTGCCAACATACTCAATACGCGTTGGAGTAAGTTCAAGAATAACATAATTAGGGTCATCAGGCCCTGTAAACCATGGCTCCAGCTCTTTGTTCCACACCTTTGTGCGCAGCCCTTCATCCTTAGAAACGGTAGCGGTGGCTTCAATCTCCAGCACGTCTTTGCTTCCGCCTGACTCATATCCAAGCAGCAAAAAAGCATTCGGATTATTCGATAATTCCTCCACCTTATGAGTTTTGCGATTCGTAGCTAAATAAATCTTCAAACCCTCATGGAAAATGGCCATGTAACGTACTTTCGGCTTATTTCCTTCTTCGATCGTACCAAAGGAACCGAAATTGTTGTCATCCAATGCTCTAATAATGAGTTGCTCCAGTTGTTTGTTATCCATTACGTAAATCTCTCCCTTCAAGCATGTAAACAAAAGTTTATATATCCAAGCTCACCGTTTGGATTTATCATAACAATGGTGCTTATTATAATGTACCCTTCAGGTTCACATTGAATCCGACCTTACTCCATAAACTACTTTCAATATAAGGGGCTTACTTCGTGAAAAAACTGATCTGGATCGGCTGTCTTTCCTACTTTGTCATTGGCCTTGCTCATGTAGTGCTGGGATCTATTCTTCCCGTTCTGCTACAGCATTATGATCAAAATTATAGTGCCGGCGGGCAATTAATCTTTAGTCAATTTGCTGGTTTTCTGGCTGGTGTGCTTGTCTCTCCCCTACTCAATCGCCGTTTTGGGAAACGAGGAGGCATCATTATCGCCACCGCTCTTCTCCTGACTGCTGAGATTGCGTACGCTTTTCTACCACCTTGGGAGTGGATGTATGTCATTGCTGTTGCGGCTGGCTTTGGTTTCGGTATGATCGAAGCCGTCATCGGCACCATCATTATCGGAGCTGTGACAGAAGGAACCGCGATCGCGATGAGCCGACTTGAAGTCCTATTTGGGATAGGAGCACTTGTTATGCCTCTTATCGCCAGTCCGCTCATTGCTACCGGAGCATGGAGATTGGCATTCCTAATTGTCGCTGGCTTCTCATTACTTTCCCTCATTCTCTGGGGAAGAGGCCATTTTGGGAATCTGCAGCGTATACTGGACGAGCGAGCACCTCGCAAAGTCTCAGCATCCGCACATTCCTCGCAGTCCAGCACACAGCTTCCGTATAAAGGGAAACAATGGATTCTGCTGGGCATCTTCATCCTTTTCTTCTTTCTCTATGTAGGTACGGAGATGAGTCTGGTCAACTTTATGCCCGCCATCTTTATCGCCAAGCTAGGGATGACAGAATCTGCGGCGGCGCTGACAGTCACTTTCTTTTGGCTAGCTATGTCTACGGGAAGATTGTTTGCTGGAGTGATTGCAGAGAAAATTTCTTACCGTGTATACATTTTAAGTAGCTGTTTAATGACCTTGTTACTGCTGGCTCTTTTTCCGTTCACAGATAATCGATTAGCTGCATTCATCGTAATTATGCTACTTGGGCTATTTATGTCCGGTATTTTCTCCATAGCTCTAGTCTTCTCCAGCAAGATGCTGCCAGGAGCCGAAGAATCAACACCCAGCATAATGATCGCTGCTGGAGGTGTCGGTGGAGCTCTGCTGCCCCTATTTATGGGCTGGTCTATGGACCATCTAAAAGCGGCACAAACTGCTGGGTTACTTGCCGGTTTTGCCGCCTTCTTGTTCTTGCTGAGCATTGCCGCATGGAGATTCCAATCCAGACAAGCAGTGCAAAGAAAGAGTTCCAGTATTTAGAATGTTAAAATGGTATCAACCTAATCCTTTTAGGGTAATGTCATCTATAAGCATATTCTGAGCACAAGGATGGACGATGAATGGATAAGCTTTCAACTGAGCCTTTATTACATACTGCGCTTATGCAGTTTATTTTTCCCTTTTCAATAAAAAAGGGCGATTCTAAGAAGCTTATCCAACAATTGCAGGATGATGGCTTCACACGTTTTTTTCTGGATAATAAAGAGTTAGAAAATGCCTATTACGGAGAAGATCACTGTGTTTCCCATGAACGGATGGAGCGCACCTATTTACCGTTTGCTGCACACATTCTTTTTCCACGCAAGAAGGATGTAGACTCTTTCCGCCGCTTTTCCAGAGTCAATAATCTGGACTGTATTCTAGAGATTCCTCAGCAGTCTATATTTTTTAAAATTCTCTCAACAGATATATTCATATGTCCTTTTCAGCTTGGATTTGTGACGATACGTGTCCAGCTTGAGGGAGATTCGATTCCCTTTAGTATTGCACTGGAATTCGCGGACCGCTTCCGGACGCTTGAGAATACCTTCGTACAGGATGACTACACCTATATCCATTGCGGAGAACAGACCTATGAGATGGTAGAGGATTTTGTCTTCCGAAATCTGGTGGATGGACTGGAGCCTTTTCTGGATCACTCGGATATTAATGGGGCTTATTTCGAGACCCTTCCCTTTTTCGTAGATGAAAGAATGCAGGTGCAAGCCTTTTATGGCTTTCAGAGTGAAGGGGATTCTGATGAAATTAGTATAAATATACGCTATCGCGCCTCTCAGCTTGATGGAATTAATCTGAACGGGAAGCCCTATGCCAGTGCCAGCGATCCAGCGTATATTGCGAACTACTGTCATGAGCATTCCTATAATCGATGGGGCCCAGACTCGTATTATATGATGAATGAGCAGACCTTTTGCTGTCTGACCCGAGCTGAACCAAAGATCGCCGTTAGCCTCGCCAACCAGATGTACGGGCAATATTATTACGGATTTCTACTCAATATTTTCCACAAAATTGTTCTGCTAAAGCTGGCAAATATGCATTCCCGACTACGCATAAACCACGATTATGATGAGATCGATAATTTAATCTACTCGATTAATAAATTCTCGGCAAAGTTCTATTTCTTAGAGCTGATTTCACAGTCGCAAGGACGGGAGATTTTTCTTCAGCTGCGTAAAGTATACGGGAACGACGCTCTGTTCGAGGAAGTAAAAGAAACCTTGACTGACCTGTTTCAGTATCAAGATAAGTTCCAATCGAAGCGCCGGGATAATCTGCTGATGATCCTCACTGTATTTACGGTGGTAAGTGGGATTTATGGCATGAATCAAGTCATTGACGATCTGGATGGAAAGATTCAATGGAGTAAGATGATTAGCTATTCCCCCTTTGAGTTTCTTGCTCTTTTCGTGATTATGAGCGGGATAATGATCAGTGTTGTCCTTACGCTAGGTGCTCTGGTTACTGAGCTTAAGCGGCGTCATCGCAAGAAACATAAGGATCTGGATTAATGAAAACGGACGGAGAGATTTGAAAAATTTAGGAGCGTGCTACTAGACATTCCGAGAACAGCCGTCTATAATACACCGTATGCAAGCATAAACGCCTTCAGCGTCCTTATAAAGACGATTAGCGTTTAAGCGAGAAATACCCGTTAACTTCATAGAACCAGGGGTGCTGGAATTGGCCGGCTGAGATTGTATCCCACAAGATACTGACCCTTATACCTGATCTGGATAATGCCAGCGTAGGAATCGCCAATTGGTTTTGGTCCCTGTGACCTTTACTAACCTTGCGCCAAGCCAGCGTCCCGATCACTCGGGGCGCTTTTTTTGTGTAGATCACAAAAGATGTAGAAGAAATGTACATACTACACTTTATGGTTCATGTTGGATGACGGGATCTGGCAACCTTAAAGGAGAGAAGAAGACATGCAACTCAAAAAAGCACTTATGCTTAGCCTCACCTGTATGCTCATTCTTGCGATTGCCGGATGCGGCAGCAACAATGGGAATACAGCCGGAAACAAAGGAAATGCTGCGGATTCGAATGCAGCGACCGGATCAAATGCTCCAAAAGAGCTTACCAAAGTTAAGGTTGCACTGGATTGGACACCGAATACTAACCACACCGGTCTATACGTAGCCAAGGATCTTGGTTATTACGCGGAAGAAGGTCTGGATGTAGAAATCGTTCAACCTGGCGCAGCGGGTTCTGATACGATGGTTACCTCTGGCGAAGCTGCTTTTGGAATCAGCGCACAAGAAGGATTGACTCTAGCTCGTCTACAAGGCGTTCCCCTTGTCTCGATTGCAGCCATTATTCAGCATAATACTTCGGGATTCGCCGCTCCAGTAGACCGCAATATTAAATCACCAAAAGATTTTGAGGGTAAAACTTACGGAGGTTGGGGCTCTCCCGCTGAGGAAGCAGCCATGAAGGCGATCATGGACCCTGTTGGTGGCGATGTGAAAAAGGTGAAGCTAATCAGTATTGGTGAAGCTGACTATTTTACCGCAGTCAAACGTGACATTGATTTCGCTTGGATCTTCTACGCTTGGACCGGTATTGAAGCCGAACTGCGTGGTGAGCCTCTGGATATGCTCTACTTGAAGGATTATGCGCCTCAGCTCGATTATTACACCCCTGTGCTGACCACGAGTGAGAAGCAGATTTCTGAGAATCCAGATTTGGTGAAGGCTTTCCTGAAAGCCACATCGAAGGGTTATCAATATGCGATTGATCATCCAGAAGAGGCTGCCGCTACATTATCCAAGGCTGTGCCTGACCTTGATGCCGAGCTTGTCCTAGCTAGCCAAAAATGGCTTAGCCCGAAATATAAGGACGACGCCCCACGCTGGGGAGAGCAAAAAACCGAGGTCTGGCAGAATTACGGCGACTGGATGTATGATTTGAAGCTGCTGGACAAACCGCTGGATGCAGCTAGTGCATTCACGAATGATTTTTTACCGGCGGAGTAGACCGGACTTCCCAAGTTCGTTCAAGATTCGACGCCGAATCTGCTTCCTGAATTACTTCGTTATCAAAGTTGGCTTTTTGAACTTACCTATTTCAATGAGAGTTCAAAAAGTCAGCTTTCAGAACCAAGAAGGTTGAACGTTACTTGAGGAAGGAGGAACGGAGCGTAGTGATTTGCTACGTGAGTACCGGACTTCCCAAGTTCGTTCAAGATTCGACGCCGAATCTGCTTCCTGAATTACTTCGTTATCAAAGTTGGCTTTTTGAACTTACCTATACAATTTGAGAGGATTGATTATTGTGGCTAACACATTATTAAGCATTCAAGTAATTCCTAAGACTCCAAACAATGAGGACTCCATCCCATACGTAGATAAAGCGATTGAAGTTATTCAAAAATCCGGCGTTAAACATCAGGTGAATCCACTGGAAACTACTATGGAAGGTGAACTGAGCGAGCTCCTGGAGGTTGTACGTCAAATGCAGGAGGCGCTGATCGAAGCAGGTAGTCCAAGCGTGATCTCCCAAATCAAAATCGCTCATAACCCTAACGGAATCAGCATGGATAAATTGACGGAGAAATATCGGCCGTGAGATCGACCTGGAAGCTAATATGGCCGCCCCTTGTGGCGGTCGTCTTCTTTTTAACCGTATGGCAGTTATCTGTTTCTCTATTCCATATCGAATCCTGGATTCTGCCGAGTCCTGCTGATATTGCTCGCGAATCCACCAGTAATGCCTCAGGTCTCTGGGCTCATACGATGGCTACACTCCGACTCACATTAATCGGTTTTCCTATTGGTACAGGTGTAGGCTTGATCGTCGCTCTACTTTTGCATCTTTTACCTTGGGCTAGACGGGCTTTTTATCCACTCATTATTCTGAGTCAAAATGTTCCCTCTATCGCACTCGGACCACTGCTTATCATCTGGTTTGGCTTCGGTCTTTTGCCCAAAATCGTGCTGATTACACTGGTATGCTTCTTCCCGGTAGCTGTCGCTGCAATGGGCGGCTTGTCTCAAAGTGATCAGGTCATGATGAATTATATGAAAATGGCTGGCGCAAGCAAGTGGCAAGTCTTCACCAAGCTGGAGCTTCCGTCTTCTATCCCGGCACTATTTTCCGGCGTGAAAATATCTGCTACTTATGCGGTTATGGGAGCCGTGGTCGCTGAGTGGATTGGCGCGGATAAAGGGATTGGCTATTATATGCTGCTGCAAAAATCGGCTTACCGTACGGATCGGATGTTTGTCGCTATTGTTATTATTGTGCTCCTTAGTCTTGTGCTTTTTGCGATTATCGCCTTGCTCGAAAAATGGTTAGTTCGCTGGAAACCGCGCCGTAACTCATAGAAAGGAAGATGCCTGTATGTCTCAAGCGACGCAAATAGAGCAAAGAACAACTGAAAACACAAGCTCTCCTGAAGCTCATACTGCACCACCTGCTCTTGAAGTAAGCGGCATCTCCAAGTCCTTCACCCATCGTCGCCGCGAGACGAACGTGCTTAACAACGTCTCTCTTAAGGTAGAGCAGCAAGAGTTCGTTTCGATCGTCGGTCCTTCCGGCTGCGGAAAAAGCACCTTATTCCATATGATCGGCGGACTAGTGAAGCCCGATGCAGGAACGATCCGCATGAACGGCAGAGCCGTTACGGGTCAACGTGGTGAAATCAGTTATATGCCGCAGCAGCCTGCGCTTTTTCCTTGGCGAACGATTGAAGATAATGTACTTCTAGCCGGGGAAATTAAAGGCGCTCTGCAGGATGGAGCTCGTGAAGAAGCGCGCCAGTGGCTCGCCAAGGTTGGCTTGAATGGATTCGAACAGGCTTATCCGCATATGCTGTCTGGTGGGATGCAGCAGCGTGCTGCTTTTCTCAGAGCATTGCTGGCTCCGCAGGAGTTGATGCTGCTCGATGAACCTTTCAGCGCATTGGATGCACTAACTCGCAGTGAAATGCAGCGCTGGCTGCTGGAGCTGTGGGAGGAGAATCGCCGCTCCGTGCTATTCATTACCCATAACATCGAAGAAGCGTTGCTGCTCTCGAATCGTATTTATGTATTCTCGGGTCGCCCCGGCTCCATTCTACATACTGTTGATGTGCCATTTCCACGGCCACGCCGCGATGAGATTACGGATTCCCCGGAATTCCTTAAACTCAAACGCCAGCTGTCACAGTGGATGCGAGAAGAACAAGCTAAAAGCGAGAAGTAGCTTTTTGAATAGAGGTCACTCCACTCACTTTAAACGAGAGATTAAACAAAGAACCGCCCGGGCTTCAATTAGCCCAAGCGGTTCTTTTGTTTTAACCAGAATAGCAGTTAAATCTTATTGTGCTTGTACAAACTCAGCAGATTTAATCCCTGCTTGACGGCCGAAAATAATGATTTCAGCTACAGAGTTACCACCAATCCGGTTTTGACCGTGCAATCCACCTGTAACTTCACCAGCCGCATACAGGCCAGGAATAGCAGCGCCGTCTTTATTTAATACTTCTGTGTTCGTATTGATCTTCACGCCGCCCATGGTGTAATGAATCCCTGGGGCGATCTTAATAGCGTAGTAAGGACCCGCGGACAAATCGTTGTCCATCCCTGTTGTTCTGCCGAATTCAGCATCGTTCTTGTTCTTTACCGCGCTGTTCCAAGTATCAAGTGTCGCTTTTAGCTTATCGGCTGAAACACCGATTTCTTTCGCCAATGCTTCGATGGTATCCGCTTGGATCACGAAGCCCATTTTGTCATATTGTTCAATTGCTTTCACGCGTGATTTGACACCGGAATCAAAGACAAGCGTAGCCGCTTTTTCAGGAAGTGCATTGATCGCTTCGGTAACTTTATCACGTGTAGTCAATTCGTTTACGAACCGTGTGCCTTCGCTATTTACGAGGATAGAACCTTCGCCGCGTACAGCTTCCCCGATCAGATAAGATTTTTCTTGTTGAACTGTTGGGTGAACCTGGATTTGATCCATATCAACGGTCGTTCCGCCAAGTGCCTCAATCATCTTGATTCCGTCGCCGGTACTGCCGATTTGGTTAGTCGTTACGTATCCTTCCAGATCAGGTCTAACTTTTGATATCATATCCATGTTGGATCCAAAACCACCTGTTGTTACAACAACTGCCTTCGCTGTAATGGTTTTTTCATCAGCTTGGTTAAAGAGTACTTTGACACCGTTAGCCTTACCGTCTTTTTGAGTAATTTCTTTAACATCCGCGTTCACAAACAGTGGAATTTCTTTTTCTTGTACGTTTCTAACCAATCCTTTGACAAGGTATTGGCCTACCGCAGAGCCGTCTTCTGGACGGTGGGTGCGTTTTTCGCTCATGCCGCCTGTGATCGTAATATTGTTCAGCTTGATTCCGATCGAATCCAACCAATCGATTGCACTTGCGGAATTGTCAACGAAGAAACGAAGCATCTCTTTATCGTTCGTGTCATGGCCGCCCTTTAGTGTCTCTTCATAAAACTTATCATTGCTATCTTCAATGCTTTGCTCTTTTTGAAATTTCGTTTGGGAAGCGTTCATTCCTGAGGAGGATTTACTTGTATTCCCACCTGCAACCGGCATTTTTTCTAAAATAACAGGGTTCAAGCCTTTGGCCTTAGCTTCCAGTGCAGCAGACATTCCTGCACCACCAGCACCAACAATAACGATATCATAATTATCTTTTAATTGATCCAGTGGTGTGTAACTAGCTTCTGATGCACCTGATACGGCTTCAGCTTTATCATTTTTGGCCGTCTCATTTACCTTACTTTTGTTCTCGTTGCCATTACTATTACCTGCGCTGTTGCTATTACTGTTACCGCAGCCTGCGATTACGAGCATGACAGAGAGAATGAGAATGAGAGCAGTACTTGTTGTCTTCTTCATCTTTATAACGCCCCTTTGTGAATGTTTTCACATTAATGATAACGCAAAGATGCTGTTTTGGGAAGTTTTTTATGTAATTAGTTATGGTTACTGTTACATTTCCATGAATATTTTCATTTAAATTTTCATAAAAATTCTTACTTTCAATATTTCCTCAGCTTACTACTCAAAAAAAGCCACCCTTTCCAGGGCGGCCATCTGCCTTATTTCCTAATCCTTTTTCCATAGAGGGTGTGCAGGCTTAACTATCTGAAATTCTAAAGCAACCCGTAATTTGAGCGCTACTAGATCACTTATGGTATATAAGCTATAACTTCAATTTCTACGAGCCCATCCTTAGGCAGACATGCTACTTCAACAGCGCTGCGAGCAGGGTATGGCTGAGCAAAAAACCTTCCGTAAATCTCATTCACCTTAAGAAAATCATTCATATCCTTTAGGAAAACGGTCGTCTTTATTACCTGATCCATGCTTGTACCCGCCGCTTCCAGTATGGCTTTGACATTCAGCAACGACCGTTCCGTCTGTTCCTCAACCGTAGCAGGAAAAGTCCCCTTAACCGGGTCTAGTCCGAGTTGTCCTGAAGTATATAGGACATTCCCAAGCTTTACAGCTTGAGAGTAGGGTCCAATTGCACCTGGTGCATCCGTTGTTATTACAGTTTCTTTATGCATATTTGTCATTTTAAAAGACTCCTTTATCCAGCTTGTTCATTAGTGTTACCGTCATATTCCTTTAGCATTTCTGCCTGTTGCTCTGGCGTTAACTTTGCGATACCGAATCCCGTGAAGCCCCATATCGTCGCAAAGATTATTCCTGTCCAACAGAGAACAGCCCAAGGTAAATAATCTAGCGTTGCAACACCCAGCGTACCCGCCATATAAGCACCTGCAGCTGTCCAAGGCAGAATAGGCTCGGTAATCGCCGCTGAATCCTCGATGGTACGTCCCAAGTTCTTCGGATGCAAGCCCCGACGGATATATGCTTCACGCAGCATTTCACCTGGCATTAAGATGGATACCTGACCATTACTTGTAACTCCGATCATCGTAAGACCTGTAACAATTGTTGCTACGATCATTGAACCTGTGGAATGGACGAACTTCAAAAGCTTATTAACAATCAATTCCAAGGACTTCGTCAGAGATATGGTTCCAGCGAACGTGATTGCACAGAAGCAAATGAGAAGTGTACCCATCATGGAGTTCATTCCGCCACGATTTAGAAGACGGGGTACATCTTCAATAACGTTGGCAGAATCAAACCCAGCTACTTGAACCATAGAAATATTAAATCCATTAACAACAGAAGATACGACATCATTCAAAGTAAATCCCTGGAATACAAGTGCGTTAGCCATAGCGAACATAGAAGAAATCAGCATGACCGGTATTGTCGGTTTCTTCGTGATTGAACCATACAAGATGATTAATACGGGTACTATAAGCAGCAGATTAAAGTCATAAATGGTATTCAACGATCCCATAATTGTTCCAACCTTCTCCGGAACAATAGCACCTGCGGCATCTGTGTTTAGGCCTGTGATAATAAAAACAACGCTTGCGACAATAAAGGAAGGAATTGTGGTATACAATAAATGTCCAATATGCTCATATAGATTGACACCTGTTGCTAACGCCTCAATATTCGTTGTGTCTGAAAGCGGTGACAATTTATCACCAAAATAAGCACCTGCAACTACAGCACCAGCCACTGCTGCCAGGTTTGAATCCATACCCGCGCCAACACCCATAAAAGCAACCCCGATCGTTCCCGCTGACCCCCAAGATGTGCCCGTACAAAGCGAAACGGCAGCTGTCGCAATAAATGCGGTAATAAGCAGAAATTGTGGACTAATAATTTTCAATCCATAGTAAATCATCATCGGAATCGTTCCACCAACCATCCATGCCCCAATCATAAAACCAACCATGATCAGAATAAGAATGGCGGGCATCGTTTTCGCGATCTTACCAGCGATAGATTCTAGTATGTCGTTATAGCTATAACCAAGAATAATCGCGATAATACCAGCAACAACCGCTGAGGTAATAATAAGTGGTTCTGGTGGTAATTCAAACAACACATACCCTAAACTAAGTAACACAATCATCGTAATAATCGGCAATAGCGCTAAGAACATCGTCGGCTGTTTCTTGACTCTTGGTGTTTCTGATTTGGACATGATTATTCTCCCCCTTGATACGGATCTGAGAAAGGCTACTAACGGTCTTTCAAGGTCATTGATAAAGAGTTTTTTATTATGAATTTTTTAATGGATAGGCTCGATACAGCCGATGAAAAGCTTCTTGTAACATGGGCAATGGCGTTGCAATATTTAAGCGAATAAAGCCTTCTCCTGATGCCCCAAAACCTGTTCCAAAGCTCACACTAACCTTAGCATCGGACTCAATCCACTGCTTTAGCTCTGCTTCGTTGGTGCTAATTGTCCTACAATCCACCCATAATAGATAAGTTCCTTCTGACTCGATCACGCGAAGCTCAGGCATATATTCAGCTATATAAGCTTTCACCCAATCGATATTGGCCGTGATATACCCTCGTAATTCTTCCAGCCATTCATCGCATTCCGTATAAGCCACTTCTAATGCAGGTACTGCAAAAAAGGTTGGGTTATGACAGCCTGCTTGCTGTAAGCAATGTCTGAATTTCTCACGCAGCTGATCATTCGGAATCACGATGTTAGCAATTTCAAGGCTTGCAAGATTGAAGGTCTTCCCTGGGGAAGTACAGATAAAGGATCGCTGCTCTGCCTCAGTCGATATCTTTCCGATTATCGTATGCTTATGGCCTTCATGGATAAAATCGGCATGAATATCATCCGATACAATATAAGCATCATACTTTGTACACAAGCTAACGATTCGTTCTAGTTCAGCTCGTGTCCATACTCGTCCAACCGGATTATGCGGTGAGATGAGCAGTACAATTTTAACCCCTGCTTGCATCCGCAACTCCATATCAGCAAAATCGATCTCATAACGCCCGTTCACTTCACGAAGTGGACTTTCCACTAATACGCGGTTATTTAGTTCTACCGATTTAGCAACCGGCTGATAGGCTGGAGTATGGATTAACACTTGATCACCTGGTTGAGTGAAGTTCTGAATGATCAGAGAAACCGCTTGCACAATACGAGGGCAAAACACGATCCATTCTTGCGGAACCTCCCAATCGTAAGCTTTTTTAATCCATCCCTGAACTGCCTCATAATAAGGTGGAAAAAGATCGGTATATCCATATATGCCATGCTTCGCCATCTCCGTTACTCGCTCAATCACCTGTGGAGGGGCTTGAAGATCCATATCCGCGACGGAAAGCGCTATCATTTCTCTGCCCAAAACTTGCGCCATACCATCCCATTTAGCGCAATTGGTCCCATATCGGCTAACAACCTTATCAAAGTCAATTGTCATCTAGCCCACTTCCTCTCTTGAGAGTTCTGTTTATTCTCACTTGATTTTTTGCAAATAACGATAAACTGTTGGCTCAGATATCATCAAGGTCTTAGCGACTTGAGAAACTCCACCTTTAAGTAGAAACACGCCCTGCTCGTTAAGTACTTTCACAAGTTCAATCTTCTCTTTCGAGGACAATCGCTCTGCCGGGACATTAATTTTACCGAGCACCGAATCAATCATGTGCTGGAGCAGGTCATCTACGTTTCCTTGTAAATACTCTTCCGTCTGCTTCTCTACAACCTCTTGTTGTGGTATTAACGGTACTGGTGGAAGTGTTGATCCTCCTTGCAAAATGTTTTGTATCCACTCAGCTGCAACCTCCATATGCGTGACATCAATGTTAATACACATCATACCGACCAATTCGCTGCTGCTGTTTTTAATATAATAAGTAGCGGAGCGAAATACCTGACCTTGCGAACCACGCGCTTTATAGTTAGCAATAAACGGTTGCTCACGGTAGGACTCATCTTTCAACAGCTTAAGCACGAGATCTGTTGAACTATCGCCTACTTTACGCCCACTAATGTATCCGTTCTCAATAAAAATAATTGAACGCTCTGGATTGCTTATATCATGAATAACAACCTCACATTTTGAACCTATAATTGAAGCAATAAAAGAAGCGATTGGAAAATAGGACTCCAGGCAGCTGCGATCTTCTAACATGTGAGCATCTCACTCCTTTTGTTTTACGTCTTTTCTATTTTGATAATAATTTATTATCTTGATAAGATTTTATTACAACATTCTTAAAAAAGCAATCAGTAATATATTGGAATTGTTCCAGCCAATATTCTCTCTTAAATACTTAGGGCATATTTCCTGTAAAGCGATAACAAAAAAAGTCTTTCACTATTTCTACAAATTGCAGAAATAGTGAAAGACGATATTTACTGCTGTATCTTATTTCCTAATCATAGCTCGATACACGAATTTAGGAAGAACTGCTTGCCTGCGCCAGCGCGACTTTTGTCCTTTGGCCACAGGTGCGAATAAGAGTCGATGCAGCCACTCCAAATTGAATTTCTTCCATATCGCAGGGGCTGGAGTCACTTTTCCCGCTATAACATCCAAGCTTCCCCCCACGCCAAACACAACCTTAACCTGAGAAAGCGCCTGTTTATGCTTATAAACCCACTTGTCAGAGTATGGAGCCCCCATCGCGACAATCAGGAAATCTGGCTGTGCGTGCTGAATCTCTGCCACAATGGCCGGTTCCTCTTCTTTAGCAAGAAAACCATTATGTCTTCCGGCAATTTTCACATTCGGATATCGCTCTGTAATCTTTTCGACCGCTTTACAGCTGGTATGCTCATCCGTGCCTAAGAAATAAAAGCTCCAGCCCAGCTTATTCCCTTGTGCGAGCAGCTCAAGAAGTAGTTCATACCCCGTAACTCGTTCAGCTATAGGGTCACCTTTTCTTCTCGATGCCAGCACAATGCCAATCCCATCAGGAGTAATCAAATCTGCCTCATGGAGTATGGTTCGAAGCAGCTCATCCGATTGGCTTGTTATCGTAATTTCCGGGTTCGCCGTAATCAAATGAAATAGCTTCGGTTCTCCGGATTGAATATGTTTTGTTAGATGAAGTGTTGTCTCGTTTAGTGTTAGTTTTGAAAAAGGAACGCCTAATATAGAGACTGTCCCAGCCATTTAATCACCTCTTACTGAAAAGTTCATTCCAGTATACCTTACCGTAATCAAGAAGGATAGTCAGCGTCATTACTCTGTTTATTCCTCCAAAAACTTCCACCACTCTATTAACCAAGGTTCATCGATCCCTCGCAGGCGGAATTCCTCCAAAAGTATCTTTCGAAATTGTTTTTCCATTTCGACAAAATTATTGTCCTCCTGGTGCATGGGAGCAAAGGATTCATCCTCTCTAAGATAACTCCAAAAATCGCCTGCACACTCCAAAATCTTTCGACCTACGACCGTTTGCTGCGCTACGGGAACAAGCCATTTGTCATAGGGATACGGATAACCTTCAATAGTGATTGCACAGCGTAAAGCCTCTTTATAAAGGGAAACCGCTAAGAACAAGATTGGAAAGGCGTCGCCACGAACTACAGGATTATCTAGACTTCTGGCATAGCTTCTTAGCTGTATGTATGAATTCTTACGAAATTTCATTAGTACTTCAGATTGGAGTGGAACATAGGAATGAAAAAGTGACTTCAGATCCAGCTGATCGTAGTAAATATAGGACACCGATGCATTCCACAGCCATTCCATATCCCCGCTCATTAAAGCTTCTTTGATATCAGATATTTTATGGAGTGTATAATGCCCTGTCTTCCCACTCGGAAGCCTTAAATCCATAAAAAAACTACTGTGCTCCGGAATTAGCCCCGCTTCCTCGAACCGATGATTAATACTGTTGTAAGACTCATCCTCACAAATAATGATTATATCTACATCCGACTGCCCATCTACCACCCCGAGTGCGGTCGATCCATCTAGGATAATGCTTACCCTCTGACGATCTTCTTGCAATAACGGATGATTTAGGATCTCTTGCGTAATGAACTTTCCAATCTCCTCTAGTAATTCGCGATGAAGTAGCAACTTATCAGGTGTTAGTAAAATATCCGACAATACTGATTTCATCATCGTATCCATCAGCCTCCAATCGATCTCAATCCTCTTGTAAATATAGCGCTTACATTTAATCTGAAATGTGGATTTGGGAATATCATTCTATACTCTAGAGATACATCTTGCAACGATATATAGTACCCTTTTGCCCTTGCCCAAATATAATGAATCATCTAGTCATTTGAAGAGGGGGTTATATCATGGCGTTACCCACCATCATAACCACAGTTCCTACATCCGTACCTGTCGGAGATATTGAGGTAAATCCCATCACTAATCGGGTATACTTCGTAAATCCTAACACCACAGCCGGAACTGTTGGTGTATTAAGCACCCTGACCAATCGGATCATTGCAACCATACAAGTAGGTAGATTTCCGCTCAAGCTTGCCATCAACCCAAGAACAAACCGTGTGTACGTCACCAACTTCCGTGATGGAACGGTATCTGTAATTAGCGGACGGACAAACCGTGTAATCAAGACCCTCCAAGTGGGCAGGAACCCTGATAGTGTTAACGTTAATGTTCGAACGAACCTGATTTATGTGTCGAGTGCCTCTGGCATCGTAACCGTCATCGATGGCAGATCGAACTGCATTCGGACTACTATCCAGATCGGCGGCCGCCCTTCCGCTATCGTCATTAATAAACGTACCAATCGCATTTATGTAACGAATACGATAAACAATTCCGTATCTGTCATTAACGGTAGTACACAAACTGTAATAGCAACCATCAAGGTTGGCAACAACCCAGTAATCACACCTGCGCTAAATCCGATTACGAACCGTATTTATGTAGCGAACAACTTAAGCCGCTTTCTTTCCGTGATCAATGGCCGCACCAACAAGCTCCTCAAGAATGTACAGCTTGGACGGTTACAAAGCGAGGTCATCCTTAATCCGCTTACAAACCGTGTTTACGTGTCCAGTGCTCAACAGGTTAAACAAGGGAAGCTTTTTGTGCTTAATGGAAATACCAATAAAGTGATTGCAACTAGAGTGTTATCTTCCTCCTCCAGCACATTCATCAACCCGATTACAAATCATTTATTTGTCAGTAATTTCAATAAGAACAGAATGTCCGTGTATAACGCCAGTACGTTTAAAAAAATCGCGGTATTCCCCTCCGTAACAGGCGTAAACATCGCACTTAATCCACTAACGAACAGGTTATATGTCGCGAACGACAATTCCATCACAGTCATTCAGGATGGTCCAAGATTAACACATCATTATAAGTAATCTTTACTTTCTTATATTTGCAAAAAAAGGCGCTTCACCTATAAGGTGAGCGCCTTTTTGAATATAGACTAATGCGTTGTAACCTGCTTAGCAGCTACTTTCTTTGCAGTCACTTTCTCTTCTGCCGTTTCCTTAGGCTGTACACCTCTTTTAATAAAGAAGGCTAGAATAAATGCAATAATCGCTACGCCTACAGATACTAAGAATGCATCATTAATTCCTTCAATAGTAGCTTTCGCAATGACTTGATTTTGTATACCAAGCAATTGGTCTGCCGAAGGTTTAGTCGTTAATTTACTTACAGCATCAGCGACCATATCTTTCACATGTGAAGTGGTACTGTTAGACATAATGGTTACGAGCAGTGCCCCACCTATTGCCCCTGATACTTGCTGAATCGTACTGTTCATAGCTGTACCATGCGGCGTATATTTGGCTGGGATAGAATTCAAACCATTGGTCATAACTGGCATCATCACCATAGAGATCCCGAACATTCTCACAGAATATAGAATCATGAGTGTCGAATATTTAGTCGTTTCAGTCAGATCACTAAAGAAATACGTACTAATCACTACAATAGCTAGACCGATTAGCGCTAATACCTTACCGCCGAATTTGTCGAACAATTTACCTGTGATTGGTGACATAACACCCATAATTAACGCACCAGGCAACATCAGAAGTCCCGAATCCAGTGGTGAAATCCCTCTAATATTTTGCAGATAAATCGGCATTAGCATCATCGCTGAGAACATTGCCATATTCAGTGTAATCGAAATCGCTGAGGATAAAGCGAACATCGGATATTTGTACACTCTGAAGTTAAGCATAGGCTCCTTCATCTTCATTTGGCGCATAATGAAGATCACTAATCCAATCGCTCCGATAATAAGCGCGGAGTAGACCATTGGATCATCCCATCCTTTGTTCCCAGCAGAACTGAAGCCATATAGGAGACCCCCGAAACCAATCGCTGATAGAACTACAGATAAGAAATCAATCTTAATAGCCACATCTTTTTTAGGATCATGCAATTTGAAGAAGGCCAGAATGAACACCAATACAGCGATTGGGGCAATCATAAAGAATAGTACAGGCCATTCATAGTGCTGAATAATCCATCCAGATAATGTAGGTCCGATAGCTGGTGCAAAAATCATAACCAGCCCGAACATCCCCATAGCTGAACCACGTTTCTCAGGTGGAAAGGTAGTGAACAATACATTCATTAATAATGGCATCATGATCGCAGCCCCTGAAGCCTGAACCATTCTGGCGATCAGCAACACAGGGAAGCTTGGTGCTAATCCGCCGATAAAGGTTCCTATCGCAAATAATCCAATCGCGATTAAGAACAACCGTCTCGCGGTATACTTTTGAATCAAAAAAGCTGTTGAAGGAATCATGATCCCGTTCACCAGCATATAGCCCGTTGATAGCCACTGTACCGTTGAGGCACTGACATTAAAATCCTTCATAATCGATGGTAAAGCTATATTGAGTAGGGTATTACTCAGTAAAGCAACAAATGCACCAATCATGAGGATTGCCAATATCCCGTAAGATGCTTTACTTTCTTTTGCTTTCATTTTGGAATCCTCCATTCTATAATCATACTAACGGTTCAAAATTGAACTCGTGTTATAATCCGGTGTAGAACATATTACTCCCTTATTTCTCGCTTGGCAAGACAAAAATCACTTAAAATTGAAATTGTATTAAGTGGAAATATACGCTAGTCTATATTGGAACAAAGAGTTCAGCTTAAAGGGGCACCTCAGATGATAAATAAACGAAAAGAGCAAGTGGTTCATAAAGCGCATGAATTATTTATTGAAAAAGGCTACCACGCCACATCCATTCAGGATATTTTGAATCATAGCCGGATCTCCAAAGGATCTTTTTATAACTATTTCCCTTCAAAAGGGGATCTCTTTAAGGCTGTATTTACGTCCATTCACGATCGACTTGAAGAAGGGCGAAATTCCCTGCTCATAGGTCAAGATCCTTCTGACATTAAGATATTTGCCGAGCAGATTCAGCTGGTCATGAAAATCAATAAGAAAAATAAATTGTTACAGCTCGTAGAAGATGCCTTGGTCTCCAATGACCCAGACTTAATAACGTTTATCAAAAAAACAAAGTTCAACCTCCTTACCTGGGTACATGAACGTTTCCTTCATATTTTCCCTGAGGATAAGAAACCCTATTTACTGGACGGAGCCATCATTTTTACAGGAATTCTACAAAATATGCTACAAATCAACAGTGCTATGAATGAAGTCATCACCTCAAAGCAGATCATTGATTATTGCACTACGCTTATCCAAACCATTGTTGAAGAAGTAAGTCAAATGGGCATTCAACTCATCTCACCAGAGCATGTGGGCAAATTATTACCCGCAGCGGAATACAGTGATTTTTTCAATAATGATTTATCCTTTGCGACCATCAGCTTAAAAAAAGTAATAGAGAGATCATTTACAACTGGTGATGCGAACCTCACTAATTATCTAAAGCTGTTATACTTTATCCAGGAAGAAATCATGAACAACAAGGAACCGAGACAGTTCTTAATCGAAAGTGCTCTGCTATCCTTAAGAACATGTCCTAATCTAAATGAAGCCAAAGAGTTTAAGCATTATCAGGATGTATTATCTAAAATGCTGTAAAGCTAACTAAAAGTGTGGTGAAGCATTTGTTCAAGCTATTATTAATCGAAGACGATTCAACGCTGTTTAATGAGATCAAGGAGCGACTTACCCAGTGGTCTTATGATGTGTATGGCATTCAAGATTTCAGCAATGTCACGCAGGAATTTATAGAGATCAAACCTGATTTAGTCATCATCGACATCCAATTACCTAAATTTGATGGGTTTCATTGGTGCCGAATGATTCGTTCCCACTCTAACCTTCCGATTATCTTCTTATCATCCCGGGATCATCCTACGGATATGGTAATGTCGATGCAACTTGGAGCCGATGACTATATTCAAAAGCCCTTCCATTTCGATGTACTCATTGCCAAAGTACAAGCGATTCTTCGGCGCGTCTACAATTACAACACGGATAACCTTGAGCTCAAGACATGGTGTGGAGCAACCGTGGATTATGAGAGAAATGTATTGACGCATGATATGGGATCGATTGAGCTTACGAAAAACGAGATCTTTATATTGAAATTGCTTATTGAGAAAAAAAATAAAATCGTCACCCGCGAGGAATTAATCAATAGCTTGTGGGATGATAAACGTTTTATAAGTGACAACACCCTTACCGTCAACGTAAACCGGCTGCGAAAAAAGCTGGATGAGATAGGCTTAGGTAGTTTCATTGAAACGAAAGTAGGACAAGGGTATATGGCCATCGAAGAGGAAGCACTATGATTAAAAAGTATCTCTTGGAAAGAAGTAGCTGGATCCTACTAGTCCTCTTTACCAATCTTTTTATACTTTTTGTCACCTATATGGATTCATCAATCCCATTCTCTTCAGTTCTCTATCTGGTCTCCTTGTCGATGCTTTTTTTTGTGATGTTCTTAATCCTTCGCTATCCCAGAGAAACCAGGTTCTATAAAAGCTTGGTTGAGCGAGATGATGATCTGGATGTAACGAGTATCGCCACCCCCGAAAGCCCGTTTGAGCATATTATTGAAGAGAGTATTATCAATCAAGCTAAATGGTTAAAACAGGCTGCCTCGAACAATCAAATGACGTTAGAACAGGAAAAAGATGAACTATTATCGTGGATTCATGAAGTGAAGACCCCTCTGACAGCGATGCATTTAATGATTGAGCGAATCGAAGATGATGTAATGAGGAAACATCTGACCTATGAATGGCTGCGCATACATCTTCTGCTGGATCAACAGCTACATCAAAGGCGAATTCCCTTTATCGAAAATGATCTGTATATAGAACATATCGATTTAGAAACGCTTATATTCGGGGAGATTAAGACGTTGCAATCCTGGTGTATTCAGAAGGGGATCGGCTTTGAGCTGAACTTGGAAGTAGCTGAAGTGCTTAGTGATGCCAAATGGCTGGCTTTTATTATCCGACAACTACTAACCAACGCCGTAAAATATAGTGAGGCTTCAGATATTGCAGTGAGTAGCTATCAGCAAGCTGAGCATATCGTTCTTAAGGTGAAGGATGGCGGGCGCGGGATAGATCCCAAGGATCTGCCTCGGATATTTGATAGAGGATTTACTTCCACCACCGTGCATCGCGACAATGCCGCCACAGGTATGGGATTATATTTAGCCAAAAAAGCGGCGCAATCCTTGTTGATCGTCATCGGAGTTGAGTCGAGGCTCGGATCAGGAACGACGTTCACTTTAACCTTTCCGCTTAAAAATGAATTTGTGAAGCTCTCAAGCGTGTGACAACAATGTCACATGCTTTTTTATTTTGTTCGGGCAATCGAAGGATAAGAACGACAAAGCCTTTTATAATAAAGCTATACAAAAAGAACGAGTATAAAAAGGGAGTGAATCATTATGGTAATTCTTGAAGCCACTAAAATTCATAAAAGCTACGGAAATAAATTAAACAAACAATCCGTGTTGAGTGGACTGGATATTTCTATAGAAGAAGGCGAATTTGTTGGGATCATGGGCTCTTCCGGTTCAGGAAAGACCACCCTACTTAACGTTCTCTCGTCAATTGATCAGATCAGCAACGGATCGATTACCATTGAGGGTACTGAAATTTCTAATATGAAAGAAAAGCAATTAGCTGAATTTCGGAAAAATCATTTAGGATTTATTTTTCAAGAATACAATCTCTTAGATACGCTGACGGTGAAGGAGAACATCCTGTTACCTCTATCCATTACCAACACCCCTAAGAAAATTGCCAATGAGAAATTCGAAAACGTCGCGAGGGAGCTGGGGATTTTAGAGTTGAAAAATAAGTACCCGAATGAAATCTCTGGGGGTCAAAAACAACGCACCTCTGCAGCTAGAGCCTTCATTCATGATCCAAGCATTATTTTTGCTGACGAACCTACAGGAGCCTTGGACTCTAAATCTGCTTCTGATTTGTTAAACAAGCTGAGTGAACTAAATCAAAGACGAAAAGCAACGATCGTTATGGTTACACATGATCCAGTGGCAGCTAGCTATTGCAGTAGAGTTATTTTTATAAAGGATGGTACGATCTATACGCAATTAAATAAAGGAGAACAATCAAGACAAGTCTTCTTTAATGACATCATAAAAACACAAGGTGTACTGGGTGGTGTGCAGAATGAGCATTAATGTACTGATGCTTCGAAATCTGCGAAAAAACATCAGAAATTACTATCTGTATGTATTTGCTCTCGTTTTTAGCGTGGCCTTATATTTCGCCTTTGTTACGTTGCAATACGATCCCTCGATGGATGCGGTAGAAGGCTCGATCAAAGGTGGCGCAGCAATCAAGGCTGCCTCGGTCTTACTGGTCGCGATTGTATCCATTTTCCTGTTATATGCAAACACTATCTTCATCAAACGCCGGGGAAAAGAAATTGGCCTGTTCCAGTTAATCGGGATGACCAAAGGTAAAATATTTCGAATTCTTTCAGCAGAGAACTTCATTTTATATTTCGGCTCTTTAGTTTTAGGGATCGCCGTAGGCTTTTCTGTTTCAAAGTTAATTCTCATGATTCTTTTTAAAATAATGGGGATCGATGCGATAGCATCCCTTCGTTTTTCTACCCCTGCCCTGGTTCAAACGCTGATCGTATTCTTTGTAATCTATCTTTTGATCATGCTGATGAATTATGGATTTATTAAAAGACAAAGCATTCTATCCTTATTCCGGGTGACCTCAACCACAGAAGGCAACGTGAAAAAGCTGTCCGTCTTTGAAATGATTATTGGGATCGTTGGGATTGGATTGATTCTGCTTGGCTATTCGATTTCATCTCGATTATTTAGTGGAGACTTAACATCAATGACTGAGCTATCTATATCCATGATCACTATTCTGGCTTCAGTTATCATCGGGACTTATCTTTTTTATAAAGGCTCGGTAAGCTTTATCTTTCATCTCATTCGTAAAAAGAAAAACGGGTATCTGAATATTAAAGAGGTGTTGTCTCTCTCCTCCATTATGTTCCGAATGAAATCAAATGCCGTACTGTTAACCATCATTACAACGGTATCAGCTCTGGCGCTGGGTTTATTATCCTTGAGTTATATTTCTTTCTACTCTGCTGAGAAAAGTGCGAAGCTCTATGTTCCGTCAGATTTTATTCTTACGGATATCCAGGATGCTAAACAATTTAAAAAGGCATTAACGACTGAAAATTTGCTGTTTACGGAAAAAATAACCGAAGTCATTCAAGTGGATGTAAATATAGAGAAGATTCTGGCAGAAAACTCCAAGGCGCTCGGTATGATGTCGAATAATATGACTCTTCCCGTCATCAGTGAAAATTCGCTGGAGGGCATTGATCTATCCTCTGATGAGGCCTATTTTACGAAGACAAGTAGTGCAATGGAGAATCTGATTTCTATGAAGGACCAGGGTGGCATTGAATTCAAGGGACAACATGAAGTCATTCCGCAGTTTTATAAAAGAATTGATATGGAAGCCCCCGTTTTATACAATTTCACAGGTGGTGGCTTACCCCTTGCTATTGTAGACGACACGACCTTTGAACGCTTAAAGAAGGATCTAGATCCAGCCCTTCAAAGAAAGTCCTCTCTTAATATCGGCATCGATATGAAAGAACGGGCAAGCGTTGAGCAGGCTAATGAGCTTTTTCAGAGCATGAAATTTAAAAAAGACAGCAAATACGACTCTCAACTGGAGACGAAGAACAATCAAAAGCAAACTATGGGACTTATCATGTTTATCGTGGCCTTTCTGGGGCTAACCTTCCTGATTACCTCTGGATGCATTCTTTACTTTAAACAAATGGATGAAAGTGAGAATGAAAAGCCCAACTACACGATCCTCAGAAAGCTTGGTTTCACGCAAGGGGATCTGCTTAGAGGGATTCAGGCGAAACAATTATTTAATTTTGGGATTCCATTAGTCATTGGATTGCTTCACAGTTACTTCGCCGTAAAATCAGGATGGTTCTTCTTCGGTACAGAGCTCATGACACCGATGATTCTGGTGATGCTGCTATACACCGCTTTGTATTCGATTTTTGCAGTGCTATCCGTGTTCTATTATAAAAAGGTAATTAAAGAGTCACTTTAAAAAAAGAGGGGTTCCACAAGCCAGCATGGCTTAGGAACCCCTTGTTGTTATCATACCTCTATCTCCTATCTTCATATTCAATTCTAGTTAACCCGTAGAAGACTATATCCTCGAATTTATCCCATTTTAAAATATGCCGTTTAAATTCCCCTTCAAATCTCATTCCAGCTTTTTTCATAACGTTAGAGGAGGCAGGATTTCTAGTCATTGCCGCTGCCCATATTTTATTTAATGCGAGGTCTTCAAATCCAAAATCAATTAATCGCTTAGCTGCTTCAGTCGCATAGCCATCTCCCCAAAAAGATCTTCCTACCCAATAAGCAAGCTCACCTCTTTGATGCGATTTGTCTATATTTAGACTCATACAGCCTATTAAGGTATTACTCTCTTTACTAATTAAAGCAAAAGGAAATCCTTCCCCTTCGTCTGCGCTTTTCCTACAGGCACCAATCCAAGATTCAGCCGCTCCATCAGGGTATGGATGAGGAATAGACAGCGTTGTTCTAGCTACTTCTATATCCCCAGCAAGCTCTTGAACTTTACTTGCATCTGTGGATTGAAACGGTCTTAGTATTAACCTTTGTGTTTCAAATGTAGGTTGCATAGAAAGTACCTCTCACTATTGGATTTTCAATAGATTATATTACAATTGTTGGATATTGCAATACATATATCAGCTATTCACAATCCCCAATACGAAACCATCATATCCTTTACTTCCCACTGTCTGAATGGCAGTAGCCGAAATCTTAGGCTCTTCAGCCAACAGATCATAAAATTCCCGTACGCCTACTACACGAGGATCTTTGCTATTCTTGTTAATGATCTCGCCTTCACGAATCACATTATCGCCTATAATCACCGTACCGGGCCGGGAAAATTGAAGCGCCCACTGTAAATAGTTAGGGTTGTTGGGTTTATCGGCATCAATGAATATAAAGTCAAAGGGTTCCACACCCTCTTGTTTCATCTGAGACAATTGCCCCAAAGCATCGCCTATACGAAGTTCTATCAGATCATCTACCTGAGCAAGCGCGAAATTGGCCCCAGCCACCTGAGCATGCGATGGATCTAGCTCCAAGGTAACGATATGTCCGTCAGACGGGAGCGCCCTTGCCATCCAAATTGTACTGTACCCACCCAAAGTGCCAATCTCCAGAATCCGGCGTGCACCTTTCATTTGAACCAATAGGTTAAGGAATTTGCCCTGACTAGGTGAGACATCAAAGGGCGGCAGCCCTGCCTGTTGATTAGCGGACAACACTTCCTCCAGCACGGAGTCCTGCGGAATTAAGCGCTCTGTAATGTACTGATCGACTTTATCCCATGTAGTCGTTTGATTCATATTTATCACTTCTCCTTTGGTTTTAATTACTTTACTGAAAAGAACACTCCAACCCACAATTAGGGATCGTTCGTACCTACGAGGAGTGTTTGGACTTCCGGCCGCTGTTGTCTTCAGATTTCTTTAATTTACTAATTGATAGTGGGTGAAATCCAAAGACAAAGGCGGTCGCTAACGCTCCTACAGTTCCAAACCTCCTCTTCGTTACTCCTTTCCCTAACTAAAGATTTAAGTCCAAAATATAAGTTCATATTCAACTTCAAGTTCATATTCAACTTCAACTTCAACTTTATACCTGTATTGTAAATCAGTTATAATCATAAATATAATATATCTTTAAAACTAAACTATATATTAAATATATGAATTAAACGATAGCAGATAGGAGCTTAACCATGAATCTACACGCCTTGCGCTTATTCCATGTAATCGCATCGACAGGAAGTGTGACACGCGCCTCCGAAACTTTAAATATCAGTCAGCCTGCGATTACGGCTCAGATCAAGAAATTCGAAAAGGAAATATCCTTCACCCTATTTAAGCCTCAAGGTAGAGGAATTGCTTTAACGGATGCAGGTGAAGAGCTTGCCCTACTCGCGAAAAGACTGTTCGCCGTTGAACAGCAGATCGAACAATTTGCTCAAGATTACGTAAACGGCACGAATGGAAGTATTCGTCTAGCCGCGACGTATTTGCCCGCTCATTTCCTTATCCCTACCTGGATCGCAAAGTTCAAGCAACAATATGAGCAAGTGGAAATGGTGATTACTACCACCAATTCAAGCGATGCCCTGAAGCAGCTGTTAAATGTAGACGTGGATATGGCGATTTACGGAGGGATTACCGAGGCCTATCCAGATACGATCCGGACAGAAGAGTTATTTCAGGATGAGTTATGGTTTGTGGTCGCACCCCATCACCCCTATGCACATCAGCGAATTTCTTTATCCGAAATGATGAAGGAGCCCTTTGTCATGCGTGAGGAAGGGAGTTCGACGAGAGAGAGATTATTATCGTTATGCCGTACATATAATACGCCAGCTCCCACGATCTCTTTGCAGTTTAATGGACTTCATGAAGCGATCCAAGCCGTTATCGCCGGGTATGGCGCTAACTTCGTCTCTTCACTCGTTGTTCGCGAATATGTTGAACGTGGAGAGTTATGCCGAGTTTATGTTGAAGGCATACATCTGAAGAACAGCATTGCGATCTGTACGCGAAAAAATGAACCGTTATCCGCCTCGGCGGCAAACCTTATTCAAATGATTCGCCAAAATCCTTATACGATGTAGCATTAATGTTTAGGGAGGCTTATCGGAATCGAGGCAGGAAGGAAGCATCCTGGAGCCTACTTTTCGCTGCATACCTCTCGCTGGATTAGTGAAAACCTGCAATAGTGCAGCTTTTTGTACAGGCATCCTCATCATGCAGACCAAAAACTGCAAATGTACAGGAAATATCCTCACAAACGGCTTGAAAGCTTCTTCTAGCGCAAAAATAACCGCAGATTCGCAGGAATAAGTGCTTCAGCTCTTCAAGTATTATAAAAAGATGTACTTTTGCAGGTTTATCCACCGATATAGTTACTAATTAGTCAATCATCACATTTTGAGCAACACTGTGATGATTATGTCCTCGAGCCATCCTATATTTACGTAAAAAAGACTGCTCTTTAGGCTGACTATATCCAGCCCGGAGAGCAGTCCTTGTAAGTACCGGCTTTATTGGAACGCCTTACGCTTGCTTCTTCTCCGTTAAATAGTACAAGAAGGCCAAGATCGGCAGCGCCAGACCAATCAAGCTGGTCAGACTCCAGCCTCCGTACGCATATGCCCAGCCGCCTAGTGAAGAGCCAACGGCTCCGCCTACAAAAAATATCGCCATAAATAATCCGTTTAAACGTCCTCTCGCCTCGTTGCCAAGGGAATAAATTGCCCTTTGTCCAAGCACCAGATTACCCGATACCCCCATATCCAGCATAATAGCTGCTGCAACCAGCAATCCGAGCGTCACTCTTGAATCATTCTGAAACAAGTAAGCAAGAAGAAAAGCCACAGCTGCCAGCACAAACGCAAGTCCGGTCAACGGCCGGGTCCAGCCCCGGTCAGCCAATCTCCCAGCGATGGGAGAAGCGATAGCCCCAGCCACTCCGGCCAGCGCAAACAAGGCAATGCCTTGCTGACTTAAATGATACGTATCGGCCAGATGCAAAGAGACCGTCGTCCAGAACAGGCTGAAAGCTCCAAACAGGCTAGCCTGATAAATCGCCCGGCGGCGTAACACTGGCGTACTCTTCAGTAAAGTACCTAGAGAACGGATCAATCCGCCATAATTCATTGTAGGCACAGGTTGGCGCTGCGGCAGCACACGGGACAATAGAAGTGTTAATAAGGTAATCACTACGGCGGATATGGCATAAATCGCATGCCAACCCCACAATCCAGAGACAAAGCTGGCCAGTGGCCGGGCGAACATAATACCGAGCAGCAGCCCACTCATTACATTACCGACCACCCGGCCGCGCTGCTCTTCAGCAGCCAGAAAAGACGCATACGGCACAAGAATCTGGGCAGCTACGGAACCGAGACCAATGAACAGGGATGCTCCCAAAAAGATCGCTGCATTCGGAGCTAGTGTGGCTGCTACCAGTGATACCACCACCACAGCCAGCGACACCACTGTCAGGCGGCGATTCTCAATAATATCGCTAAGCGGTACTACGAACAAAAGTCCAAGAACGTATCCTACCTGGGTCAAAGTTACAATCAGACCCGCTGCCCCAGAAGAAAGCTGCGTAGCTTGGGCGATCTGTCCGATCAGGGTTTGGGCGTAATACAGATTGGCCACAATTAGTCCGCAGGAGGCCGCTAAAAGAAATGTAATCCATCCAGGGATCGTCTTTCCTTCCGCATGCTCCATCGCTGAATTCACTGGACTTCCTGAACTTACAGGATTCATTCGTCTTCCTTGATTCATAAGATCTCCACCCTTCGATTATAAATACTGAACGTACCGTTCATTAATTAATTTAAATATATACTGAACGTTCAGTTTTGTAAATAGGCGATTGGCTACTTCACATAACCTTTTGTATAATGAACGTATAGTTTCTTTTTAGATCGCAAGTTAAATAAAGGATAGATTAATCGGGAGGGATCTCTGATGGATAAAAAAAGAGGACGGCCGCGCAATAGCGAAGCCGAGGCTTCTATTCTGGCAGCATCGTATGATCTATTGCTGGAGACCGGATTTGGGGCGGTGACCGTAGAGAAAATTGCCGAACGGGCTAAGGTAAGCAAAGCGACCATTTATAAATGGTGGCCCAACAAAGCAGCTGTGGTCATGGACGGCTACCTCTCTGCAGCATCCGCAAGATTGCCAGTGCCGGACACCGGTTCGGTCATGGACGATATTATGATGCATGCCACAAACCTGGCTAATTTTCTTCGCAGCCGAGAAGGAAAGATCATTACCGAGTTGATCGGCGAAGGTCAATTTGATGCCGGCCTTGCTGAGGCCTATCGTGCGAGGTTTTTCGCTCCCCGCCGCCAAGAGGCACGACAGTTGTTGGAGCGTGGAGTGACCCGGGGCCAATTAAAAGCGGATCTGGATATTGGGATCACGATTGATCTGCTCTATGGACCGATATTTTATCGGCTTTTGATCACAGGGGATGAGCTAGACGAAGCTTTTGTGAAATATATGATCACCTCTGCCTTTGAGGGCATCAAAGCATAAACGCCTTTGGCGCGTGAAACTTATACTTTTATATATTTTAAAAAGCCATCCTTTGCAGGATGGCCTATCACTTATATTTACACAGTTCGATCCAAATTAACTTCAAACGTGTCTCCAGTTACATAATCCATATACCTCGTATTCCCATCGTAATCCAAATAAGCTTGATAGCGGGTACGAATAGCCGGTTGTGTAATCCAATCAAGCACTTTCTCTTTTGCCACCCACATCACTTCAGAGGTTTCCTCCGAGGTACATAATTCCCCACCCACGGGCTTGCAGATAAAATCAAACATGACCTTAGTAGGAACATCGGTTACACCGTCATACCATTTATGAATGCCTGTATTGGAATACACACCAATCAATAGAGATACCGTGACATCTATTCCACTTTCCTCTTTAATCTCTCGAATTAATGCATCCACCAGGTTCTCTCCGACCTCTACTTGTCCACCAGGAAATACCCATCCACCATCATGCGTCTTTACTAAAAGGACATCTCCTTGTTCATTTTCTGCGAATCCACCTGCCGCTACAATATGTGTTGGCCAAGCCATAGACTGCACCTCTTTTTAAAAGAGGTTAACAATTTAATCAGCATTTGTAAACGATATTTTTCTATTCCATAACGCTTTAAAAGCTTCGCAATGCTCTATTAAATCATCAAACTTTCCTTCACCCACGACCGAGCCTTGGTCCACTACCAGTATCTTATCAACGTCTTTTATAAAATTTAGTCGGTGGGCAACAATAACGATGGTTTTATCCTTAAATTCCTGTAAAATCGTCTCCATGAGACTTTGCTCCGTGATATTATCAAGTGCAGAAACAGGTTCATCTAGAATTAGAATGTTTCTTTTCTGAGCAATGATTCTGGCAAAAGCTAATCGCTGTCTCTCCCCGCCTGATAATTTAACCCCTTTTTCACCTACCAAAGTATCTAAACGATCCGGTAATTGGCTTACCTTTTCCTGCAGATGAACCTTTTCCAAAATCTCATACAACTCTTCATCGGACAAGGAATGCTCATCAAATATAATATTGTCCCTAATCGTAGCGTCAAAAATCGGCGTGTCTTGTGATAAGTAAGAGATATGATCATAGTAGCTATCCAGATGGATCTCATCGATATCCTTACCATCCAATAAGAGTTCACCTTTGTCCTTTTTTAATAAGCCTACGATTAACTTAATCAGAGTTGATTTCCCGCCCCCACTTAATCCGACAATAGCAACGGACGTTCCTCGCCCAACGGAAAAACTCAGGTTGTTCAGAATTCCCACATTACCATAGTTAAAAGATACATCCCTAAATTCAATATTACCGTGGATCTCAGTGATAACTTCTCCTCGTTCTAGATTCTTATCTTCTGGGGCATGAATAAACTCTTCAAATCTCTTGTAGGTCACTCTATTCAGTCTGTAATCTACAAAGAGGACATTGAAGATAGCAATCGGCGAATAAATCTTATCAATAAACATAAACAAAGCGACCACAACACCAAGTGACGTCTCACCTGCGACAATGCTTTTCACACCGTAAATTAAAACAACGACTTTAATAATCGTGACAAACAACTCGAATATCGCGAAAAAAGCTTCATGGATCATTTGTAACTGAGCATTTTTTTGAATGATAGTGCGTGCAGTCTGGCTTAATTTATCGATCTCTTTCTCATATCTTTTGTTCGTTCGGAAGACGACTAATTCCATAAATCCACGGATAGAGAATCTGGACATCTTTTCTTGTTCCTGTAGAATGGCCGCCTTCCTCGCATACAGAAATTTCAACAGCAGATTCGTTATCAAAAAGACGACCACATAGCCAGCAGCAATCACTACCATGATCCTTAAATCATAGAAACTGATAAAGATAAGACTGAACAGAAGAGTGGGCAATAACTCATGTAATGTTTTGAGGAAAAAGGAGAAAATCATGCTGTTTCCAGCCGCTGCTCCATTCTCGATCACTTTAATCATCTGACCTGTGCCCATATCCTGATAGGCTTGATAGTCGATTTTGGATATTTTAGATAGTGCAAGTATCTTTAACCTCTCCGTTATACTGTTCGATAAATACACACTAGGGTATTCATCCACATAATTTAGGATCACCACCCCAGCCAGCAAAAGGCCGTACACCAAGATTAAATTAAATAGCTCACCAAAGCTGTTGATCACCGTGACCTTGTCTAATATTTTTTGAAACACTACAATGCCTAAACTACTCAGCAGTTGAATAGTAAAACCCAATAAAATATAACCGCATATCCACCATTTCAGGTGAGCTAGACTCTTTTTCAACATATCGTTAATCCCCTATCTTTTAATTGAATGCAAAAAAGCCAGGCAACCCCACCATCCAACTGTAAAAAACCATCCACAATTAAACGGTTCTCAAAGTTAAATAGGTTAAGTGCCTGGCTCTATACAAAAAGCTGCCTATGGCACCGTTCAAAGCTCTAGTTAATGTAATCAAAAGGGTAGACTCCCCCCTTGATAGCTGGTACGCGTTTGACCCAGCCCGATAACTAGTTACTTCGAACGATACGGAAAGACATCCATTTCACCCCAATTAAAAGAATTGTTCCTATTATAATTCTCTAATCCATATATTTCAAGAATTACGTTTGACGATACGTAGACCTGCCACTTGGCCCACCTTATGTCCTTCATGTGAAGCGAACTTGATCGTAACCGCTGATTTGCTCCTCGTGATCGTCTGCGGAAGCTCGTAACGAATGGTCTCCAGCTTGTTCATCTCTTCAGACTCAAGGACGCCTAGCCCAAGTTGTTCCCCATCTGCCGTAATATCGAAAGCCACCGAAGTATCGTTGGACTTCAAATACGTTACCACCAGATCCACTTGCTCCTCTGGCAAGACTTCCATCGTGAAGGAAAACCAGCCATTGATCCAGCTATCGCGATACTTGCGGTTGTAGATTTTGCCTAAGCCTACATACTCTCCTTCGAAGTTATGGTCACGTTCAGGTTGCATTTCAGCAGGTTGTACCGAATCGACGGTTAGCTGTTCAAGCAGCAAGTTATTCTCCACGGCTTCGCGATATTCAACTTCTATCAGCTTCCATTCCTCCGGCGTAAACAAATCCCAATACACAGAATAACGATGATCATGCATAGGGTAGAATGGACGAAGCTCATGGTCTCCTGCATATCCTAAACCTTTCATCCGGAACACATTTTTGCTAACGTTAGATTGAATCAGGCTGTCCGTTAGCGTCTCGCGATCTCCGATTAATACAGAAGCAAGGGCGCGATCACTGCCTAGCTCAGCATTTATAGGTCCAAAATCACCTGCAAGCACAAGCGGTCCATAGAGGAATGCAATTCGGTTTGGATTATCCGGCATGGACTCGATTCTTACCGACATCGGAATATCATATTCGACAACGTCTCCATCCTGCCATACTCTATCCAAAGCTAGGTAGCTGGATTTGCCCACATTCACTTGAATGTCTTCACCATTTACTTTAACGCTCATGCCTTGCTCTGCCCAGTAAGGGTATCTTAGCTTCAATGTGAATTTAGTTGGTTTCTCCGTGCTGATACATAAGGTGCCTTGTCCCTCCTCAGGGAACTTGGTCTCTTGCTTCAAACTAATACCTTGCTCTTTCCAAGTCACTGTTGAAGGTACGTACTGATTGACATATAGCTCATCTTCACTATGGAAGTATATTGCCGATCCGTACATAGAATGGCTTTCCATACCTGATCCTACACAGCATGTAAAGCTCTCAAACTGGGAGTTGAACGACTTATGCCCACCCATTTCGAGGGATACAAAGTAACACACACGTCCATCTACCGGCTCCTGTGAAGCAAGGATATGGTTATACATCGCACGTTCGTAGTAATCTGCATATGCGGCATAACCATCCCACTGGAACATATGCTTGGTCAGCTTCAGCATGTTGTAGGTGTTACACGTCTCACATGACCCCTCTCCCAATCGGTCGTTCAGCTTATCCGGTTCGCCAAAATGCTCATTATAGCTGTTGCCGCCAATCACGTAAGAATGATGATTCACAACCCGATCCCAGAAGAAGCGAGAGATACCTGCATAATGCTCCTGTCCCGTTACCTCATACTGTCTTGCCGCTCCAATAATCTTCGGAATCTGAGTATTGGCGTGTCTTCCTGCTAATGTGTCTTTTTCTTCGGCAAGATCATTAAGGACTTCTCCATGGTAAAAGCTTTCGGCTAAGGTGAGGAAACGGTCATCGCCAGAATCCTCTGCCAAATCTGTGAGGACTTCATTCATGCCGCCGAATTCACAACGCAGTACCTCTTGGATCTGATCTTTATTCAGTCGTGCAAAAATATCTTCAAGCCACAGCCCAAGCTTCGTTTCAATAACGAGCGCCTTCTGATTTCCGGCCAATCGATAAGCATCACGAAGACCCGCAAACAGCTTATGCATCGTGTACAGCGGTACCCAGCCACCGTTGAGGTCAAAGCCCTGTGAGCGAATGTCGCCTACCTTCACTTCCTCAAAGAGCTCTTTGCCACGAGGAATCCCGGAAATGAAGCCATTACCATGCGCATCCTGACAATCCTCCAATTCGTCTACTACATAATTCACGCGGGTGAGCAGCTCTCCATTCCCTGTCGAGGCATACATTAACGCACATCCAGAGATATAATGGCCTAGCGTATGGCCGCTAATGCCTTGAGATTCCCAGCCTTCATAGTGAGCAGCCTTAGGCTCTAAGCCAGCATATTGGCGAAAACGCGACAGAAGCCGATCTGCCTCAAGCTTGAGTAAATAATCCGTATTTAACTCCATCGCATGGAGAAGTGGACCTGAATCAATGCGTACATTCTGCAAATCAAAAGCTTGCGTCTTCAATGAAATCGCTCCCTCGCAATCTTGTCAGGGTGATATGACAAGTGTATATTTGTATCCATAAGATAACATCGGAACCTTGATTTGTCGGTAGATCAGCCATACAAATGGTGGACAAATCCGACTTATTAATTGCTAGGAGGACCGCATGACCTATTTGAAAATAAATGCAGATATACCTGTTCATTTTACTGCGGCAGGTGAATTCATCTCAGAAACGCCATGGAAGCATGTAGAACGTGCAATGGGCAATTATGAGCTAATCATAGGCGTGAATGAAACGGTTTATTTAAATGAGGAGACCAAAAGCTTCGAAGTAGGCCCTGATGAAGCTCTTTTGCTTATGCCTAATCGCACGCATGTCGGCTATAGAGAATCACGACCCGGGGTTAAGTTTTATTGGTTTCATTTCGAGCTGAAAAGCGAGGGGGTATTGCTGAGTGAGGAGGAAATGAAGCCTGAGGCGGAAAAAATCTTTTCGCGCACACAGCGCTTATGGTCCGTACATGATCTATATCTACCACAGTTCATAAAGATCGAGCACAGTGACCGGATTCATATTCTGGCGAATCAAATCCTCCATGTAGCCAACTCGGGATATTTGACCTATTCCAGTGTTAATTATTTGTTGACCTCACTCTTAATTGAGCTATCTGAGCATGCACTTCAGCCGTTCGCCAGTAAGCTAATCCGTGCGCAGCAAGATGTCACCTTTGTAAAAATAGCCGAGTGGACAAGAATACATGCAAGCGAACCTCTTACGGTGGCAATCATCGCGGAGAAATTCAATTACAACAAGGATTATTTAGCCCGGCTATTTAAACAGCATACCTCGATGGGACCCTTGGAGTATATTCATTCCGTACGTGTGACTAAAGCGAAGGAGCTGCTAACCAGAACCGCCCTCAGCGTGAGGGAAATCGCGACAGAGACGGGGTTCACCGACGATAAATATTTCATGCGCCTCTTCCGAAAATACGAAAACATGACACCGACCCAATATCGTAACGCCTATCATAAGACGTTTATGAATAATGATTGAAGAAAAGAAGCTACCTCTAAGTAGCATTCACTACTTTTGAGACAGCCCCTTCTCTAACTTACAATCTTTATATTATTGAATCGTTTGCGAAGAAGAATTCCATCGCCAGCGTGGAGTTGATCCTTGCAGATGCACCCCTCCATACCATTCATCGATTCCTTTTTTCTGAACCCAGTCTTCATTTCCACCCAATACACTTTTGCCTAGCTCGGTTAATGCAAGCTCGCAGTCTTTGAATGGCATTACTGGATCGTTATAACCAGGAAAATCATTGAACCCATAGGTTTGCAGTAACGGATATGGATCTTGTGCCATCTGTCTTAGAATATGCCAATATTGCAGATCACCCATGCCTAAGATATGAAGTTTATCTCCCACATTTTTGAACAACCCGTAAGGGGAGTTAATTCCAGCATGAATCATCTCCAGAGTCATCTGTTCAACAATACCAAGTCCATTAGAGGTCGATGGGAACCGAGATAAATGCGCTATGAAGGCGTCATATGCAAATGGCAATGCGGACGTATCCTTAGTTAGTAGCTGTTGTAATGATTCTGGATTCGGTGATACATAGGCTTCCCAGAGTTCTTGGCCTACCTTTAGCTCCTTGTCGCCGATTAACTTCCACGTTCCTGATAAAGTCTCCATTTGCTCTACAGATAGTTGTCCAAGTCCTCGAAACAGCTCAATGCCAGGATATTCTCCAATGCACAATAAACTCAGCTTCGTGGATCCCTTCTTCTGCTTCGAGAACCAATGGAGCAAATAGCACAGCATCGTCTGATCGAATAGATCATGCTCGAACCATAATACAACTTCATCATATTTATGAAAATCAGCTAAGATCTTTTCCTGTTCCTTACTACTCTGTATAAATTCCTTCTGCGGAATCCCCATCGTTTGTTCTAAATAATGCGCTCTTACTAAGCGGTTATTCTGTTCCGCAGGCTCTAAAAAGACCGGCCCATGCGAATATACCTCTCTCCACACTAGTACATCACCTTTCACGATTCCTTGCCGCAGCTTCTCTCCCACTACATCTCCATTTACAATGTGAAGCACATCTTTTCCCCCTTCGTACAAATGGTTGAATACGGAAAGAACATCTGCCACAGGCAATGCACCTTTCAGTTTGCGGCGGGCATCAAAGAGTCGTTTCTTCAATACCGGGACTGAAGTCCCCAGAAAGTCAGCAATCTCTTGAAGGGAATATCCCTGAAAATAATATAATTGAACGGCGATCCGCATATTGGATGTCAATGCAGCTATAGACTCGTGAAGCAGTCGCCGCGCTTCTTTTTTCTCAATAATGTCCGCCACACTAAATGAAGATTCTGTCGCTTGCGCAGCTTCATCGTAGGGTAATGCAGGATGCTGCTTTCTTCGCAAGATACGATAACATTGCCGCACCACAATAGCTTTAAACCAGCCCGGGAATGCCTCTACTGCTCGTAATTTATTCAAATGCAAAAAGGCTTCTGTGAAAGCTTCTTGCACAGCATCCTCCGCTAATTGGTAATCGTGGAGCTTTTCATACGCAACTGCATTCGCCATTGGTGTAAAATGCCTAACGATCTGTTCAAAAGCTTGACGATCTCCTCGCCCTGCCTCTTCAATATACTGAAGCATACCTTCGCTCGCTCCCTTCTTCCGTATTATATACAAGTGCCAATGAAGTCCCCAAAGGTTACGGATGTGATTAAAAAAGTCAGATGTTATTTATTTTCCCCTATTACATCCTTTGCAATCTCTAAAGCTGAAGAGGCTCGCGGCCAACCTGCATAAAAAGAAAGGTGAGTGATGGCCTCCACGATTTCTTCAAGTTGTAAGCCGTTCTCTAAAGCCAAGCGCAAATGATAGGGGAGTTGTTCCGTCATGCCCCCCATCACCAAAGCAGAAATCGTAATCATGCTACGATCCCGAAGTGATAATTGCTCCCGTCTCCATAAGTCCCCAAATAACACATTTTCCGAGTAGTCGACGAATGCTGGAGCGAACTCCCCTAACGATTCCCGTACATTTGTGACGATTTTCCGATGCGCCATATTACACCTCCCTAACCGGAGGTTGTAGCATTTGAGCAACACCGTTACCAAACGACCAATCTTCGAATTCCGTATCGACGAGCACAATGAATATATCTTCTTTTCTGATGCTTAGCGTCATCGATAATTCCTCGGCTAACATCGCGTAAAAGCTTGTTTTCTGCTCCGTCGATCTTCCTGATTTTAGCGTAACTTGGATATATATCAGTCCGTCGCTTCGTTCAATATTTAAATAATCTTTACTATAAAAAAATTCCCCCGCTTTATGCGCATGAAAAACCTGAAACAGATCATCCTCCGGTACATGGAAATGCTGAATTAACGCGCTCATAATCGCTCTACATATTCCTTCTAGCTGATGAATGTCATAATGTTGCTCCAGATAACTGACTCTAATGAATGGCATTTTAATTCACTCCTTCTTTGGAATTCTTTTATTGTACTCTCAGTATTTCGATTTATATAATTGAATAAGATAATAATCTTAATCAATTATACCGATAGAGGTGACAGTCGATGGATCTAAAAGAACTGATGGCTTTTAAGACCATTCTTCAAGAAGGCACTTTCTCACGCGCTGCCGAGAAGTTGAATTATGCGCAGTCTACCATTACCAACCAAATTCAACGACTTGAAAAAGAACTGGGCATACAACTCTTTCACAGAGGCTGGGAAGTAGAACTGACAAGTGCTGGGCAAGTTTTTGCAGCGGAAATCGATAACCTTATTCAACATTGGAACTATGTATCAGAACTCACCAAAGCTTTACAGAATGACGAAATTGGCACACTTCATATCGGAGGCATTGAATCCATGATGGAATCCGTCCTACCGAACGCCTTGCGAAAGTTTCAGGAGCAAAAACCAAAAATGGCATGTAACTTCATTCAGGGTAACACTGATTCGCTCTCACAACTTGTTCTACAAAGTGAACTGGATTTCGCCATCTGCGGTGAGCCGTCCGACCTGTCTTTCTTTTATTTCGAACTCCTCTATCACGAGAAAATCGCTTTTATAGTAGATGAAAATCATCCTTTAAGCGGACGAGACGATATTTCATTTCGAGAAATTCTTGAATATCCAATTATAGCTGGAGGACGCACTTGCTTATATTACCTTCGGTTAGCTAAGCAATTTTCGAGATTCGAATCAAAGCCCACTTTATCAACCATAAACCAAATTTCTGCTATTCCTCATTTTGTAAGAAAGAACCCTGGGGTGGGGGTAGTGCTTGATTCGACAGCATTAATGACAGATATCGTAAAAATAGATGTTGAACTAAGCGAGCCGTTCATTCAAGTGGGTATATTACAGCGGCGCAACCGAGAATATCTAGCAACATCATCTAAAAAACTAATCCTACAAATCATAAAAGAAGAAATTGAGAGGATTAGTAACGCTAATCCTACGCTCCACATTTGAACCTCAAGCTAGTTCCATATATGATAGCTATATCATTGTTCTCAGGGAGGATTCACCCAAGTGGCTGTATTAATTAACGAACAAATTAGAGCATCCGAAGTAGTACTTACTGGACTTAGAGGTGAGAAGCTGGGGATTGTGTCCAGAGAAGAGGCGCTGGCCATGGCTCGTTCAGCAGGTGCTGATCTGGTATGTACCTCACTAATGAGCAGCCCACCGCCCTGCAGCCTAACTGCAAAGGGCAAAGCAAAAGCGGCCGCGCAGAAAGAAGCAGCCTCAGCACGCAAGGCTAGTGGTGGCTCAGCAGTAAAGGGCGGCAGCAAGGAGAAGGTCAAAGAGCTCCGCTTCACGGCTCATATTGAAGAGCATGACTACGATACGAAGCTCCGTCAGGCTGAGAAGCATCTCCGCTCCGGCAAGCCGGTGCAATTAGTCGTGAAGGCATCCGGCGCCAAAGAAGCGGCTGCCTCCAAGGCCGTATTGGAGCGACTAGTGACTGACTTGAAGGAAGTTGGAACGAAGGACACTGGCATCCAGACAGGCGGCAAAGGTTCACAGGTGAAATTAAATCCACGGTGAAGAGTGGCCTATTCGCTCCGATCAAATAGAGCTAGTAAAAAGGCCATCCTCTGTGGGATGGCCTTTCACTTCATAGGCAATGTTCTTACTCACTCTTAAGCATTCACTTTAAACATGATTGCCCATTAATCCCCTCGGGCGATAGTTCATGCCGCCAGCATAAAGGTGGGAGACATCTCCTAGTCCAATACATCTAGGAACCGCAAAGTGCTCGCTACGCTCTTCAAACAAGATCGTCGTTACCGAGCTTGGCGCTAACCAAAATACGGACCAAGCCAAAGCTAAAGGAATCTGTAATAAATGAGCTAGCCATGCGAGACCAAAGCCACCATGGCATACTACTCCAATCTTCTTGGTAGAAGGCTCAAGGATCCGATACAGGCCATCTTCTCTTTTATAATGGTGTCGGAGTAAGAATTGATCTGAAGCCGCTTGTAATTCGCTGAACCGCAATCTGTATTCCTCTTGCTTTAACCAATGATCTGTTTCATCAGACCATACTCTCTTTCCACTCGATAGTTCGCTAATATGTTCTCCGGGGCTATCCCAAATAGACGACAATTGCCCATCTAACATAATCTCTGTCCAATCCAGTTCACAAGTCCAAGGTTCTGTCTGAATTACAAGTCCCGTCTCTTTGGCCACATAACTGGCTGTTGTCTGTGCTCTACCCAGTGGTGAAGCATATAGTTCATCCAGACCGATAGATGCCATGCGTTTTCCTAGTGCTGCTGCTTCCTGATGCCCGAATTCTGTTAGACCATCTATGGAATAGTCCGGGTCACCATGACGAATCAGAAATATTTGCATAATAATGCCCTGCTCCCCTCAAATCCAGCCTTTTTCCTCTGCCAGTCTTACCGCCTCAATTCGACTTTTCACTTCCAGCTTATTGAGTATTTCTGAAATATAATTGCGAACAGTTCCATAAGAAAGATGTAGCGAAAAAGCGATCTCCGCCGCCGTTTGCCCTTCACCAGCCAGCTTTAAAATCTCTCGTTCCCGTGCTGTTAGTGGATTCTCTTCCCGCAGGCTACCAAAAACTAACTCGGGGGATACCTCCCGATGTCCAGCCATGACACGGCGAATAGATTCAGCCAGCTTATCTACAGGCTCGTCCTTCAACAAATACCCTTGTATACCAGCCTTCACTCCACGCTCGAAATAGCCCGGACGGGCAAAGGTAGTCAAGATGATAATTCGAGTCGGACAACCTTTACTCCGCAATATTTCTGCAACCTCCAGCCCACTCTTGAACGGCATTTCAATGTCCATGAGACATACATCCGGCTGAAGCCTGTCGATTAAAGCTAACGCCTCAGCTCCATCACAAGCCTCTCCGACGACTTCGATATCATCCTCAAGATCCAGCAGCGATGCCATCGCTCCCCGAAGCAGACGTTGATCCTCCGCTATAACGATGGTTATCATGCACTCTCACCTCCTGTTGCTTCCTTAACGATTAGAGGGATCATAACGATCAGCGTAGTTCCCTGACCTTCTTCTGAGCTTAGCGACAGAGAGCCATCAATCAGGGATAGACGTTCCGCCATCCCCTTCATACCATTTCCATCACTAAGCCCACCATTACATCTCTCACCGTTCTGGAGGCCAATTCCGTTATCTTTAACGGTAACTCGAACTTCTCCGGCGGTCTTTACCACCCCGATGAAGCATTTATCCGCTCTACTATGCTTCACAATGTTAGTCACTGCTTCTTTGATACAGAGGCTGAGAATATTTTGCGTCAGATCGGATACTCCCTCTAGCGAGATATCCCCTTCCACTTCCAAGGCAATCTCCGCCGTGCGCAGCATCTCCCCGGTTTCTGCCAGTTCTTCTGCTACTGAGATCGCACGCATTTCCGACACTAGCTCACGTACCTGTCGGAGCGCAGCCCGCGAAGTACGCTGAATTTCCCGCGCTTCCTCTTGGGCTCGCTCCGTATTTTTGGTCACCAGCTTCTCTACGAGTTGGCTTTTTAATGTAATTAAGGACAGCGTATGCCCGAGGGTATCATGCAAATCACGAGCGATTCTCATGCGTTCCTCACGCTTCACCAACTCTTTAATCACCTCATTAGCTTGATCTAGCTCTTTCTCCAGCTTCTGATGTTGATGCATGGATCTTACGCCGAATGGCATAATCAGCATAATAACGATAAACGGGACTAAGAACATAATACTAACCCATTCCAACTCACGGCCTACTAAGACCAGCACCGAAAGTACCATGACCACAAAAGAAGTAAATGCAATTTTAAACCCTTTATTCTCCGTATAATAAGCTATAAAATTCACGGTGAAAAAGCCCATATACAGATTAAAGGGCGTATAGAACAAGCTAAGCACCACGATGATCACCATTTGAGTCGTTAACCAAACATTAAACACGCCACCCCGAACCCAATACAGCTGGCGATAGCTGATGGCAAACACCGCTATCATAATCCCACCTAGAATGAGCTTCACTCCAGTCTCCCCGCGCAAATTCAGGATGGGCAAAATCAGATATACAGCCCATACATAAGGGAAAAACCCCTGACTTCTCGGAAATAACTGGAACTTTCCACGCTCAGTCATTACTTTACACCGCTTCCTGTTTTTTTCGAATATAAACCGATAGTAACATAAAAACTACCAAATATCCGAGCAAAATCAAGACATTACTCCAATGCGGGGCTGAACCACGTACAATCTCCCACGCCCCATTTCCATAGTTATAAGAAGGTAACCAATGACCAATCTTCTGCATTAAACGTGGTAAAATCTCAATTGGCATCCACATGCCCCCCGCTACAGCAAGCGCCATATAAATCACGTTACTGACTCCACTAGCCGTATCTACCCGTTTCATAGCACCCACAAGCGTACCAATCGCCAAAAATGGAAGGGAACCGATCAGGATCCAAAGCCCACTAAGCACCCATTGACCCGCAGATAAGGAGACACCGTTGATTAAATATCCTGCGGCAAAAATACAAATGACCGAAAACAGATGCATCATCGTTTGCCCGAACATTTTTCCGAAGAAATAGACGGAACCCGGTAGCGGGGTAATCCGAATAAAGGTAGTCCAGCCTTGTGTTCGTTCTTGCACCAAACGAATGCCAAGCGTCATGATCGCAGAGCCCATTACACTAAAGGTTGCCATCGACATTAAGTAGTGAGCGCGCCAAGTCGGGTCATCGTTACCTGTATTAACCACGCGGGTGAAGATGAAGTAGAACATAATGGGCATGAGCAATGACCAGAATACGTAATAAGGATTACGGACGATCCTCAGCATCTCGGCTTTACACTGTACAGTAATTAATCTCATCTTTAGATAGCCTCCTCTTGGTTCATGGTCAATTGTTCAAAAGCGTCATCCAAACGTCCCTGATCTATACGAACATCCTTCACGGGAAGTCCAGTAACAAAAATCGCTCGCAGCGCTTCATCCGTATCGTCTGTCGTCACATGAATTCGGCCCTCTTTTTCATAACAACCCTCAATAGCGGTTAGTTCCAGCAGGCTCCTGCGTAATTTTGATCGATCACCTATTGGCAAAAAGGACAGCGAACGCTTCACAATCCGCGATTTAATCTCATCTGGACTTCCGTCTGCAACTAAATGGCCTTTGCTAAACAACAGAATACGATCCGCAATATCTTCAGCTTCCTGCAAGTAATGTGTCGTGAACACAATCGTCTTGCCCTGCTCCGCAAGTCCACGAACCGTATCCCAGAACCGCCGCCGGGAAGTAATATCAAGTCCAACCGTAGGTTCATCGAAAAAGATCAGCTCTGGATCACCAGCCAGGGCCAGCGCGAAGCCTAGACTACGCTTTTGACCGCCCGAGAGCTTCTCGGCGTATCTATTCAGATCCGCTGGCGCAAGCCCTGTAGCTTTAATTAGAAACTCCATATCCATCGGCTGTGGATAATAGCTACGGATCAGAGCAATGATCTCCCGAACCTTCAGCCGATCCATCACACTGACCTCTTGCAGCATCGCGCCGGTCTTTTCACGTACGATTTTATCTTTTGGATGTTGTCCAAATATTTTCACTGTACCTTCAGTGGGCTCTAATAGCCCCAATAACATTCCCAATGCCGTTGTTTTGCCTGCTCCGTTCGGTCCAAGAATAGCTGTAATCGAACCCTTGGCAATGTTGAAGCTGATATTATCTACTGCTTTCTTATCCTTATATAATTTGCTAACTCCATTCATCTCAATAACACTGTCCATTTCGTAACCCCTCCGATTCCGAATGCGTTTGATCTATTTCAATCATATGGAAAAAAGAGACCTGACATTAGTATGGACTGTCATTTCTTTAAGATGACAACTGTCACCTTCATGCCTCAGGGTACGAAAAAGAGGTTGCCCTATCCGTAGTATTAACTACGAATAGAGCAACCTCTTTAAGCGAAAACGCTAGATTACCTCTTGAAGAATCCTTTTTCGAGCAGGAATTCCTTCATATGCATTCGCGCTGGCTGTGCCAGCCGTTCTGCCATAATCACCGACCAAGGTGTATCCTTGGCACCATGAGTCCGCTCACGCATATAGTCTGAAGAGACTTTATCGTAAGTCTTGACCTGCTCCACTGTGGTTTCGGCATTGTAGCGATTGCGATGTAGAACAGCCTCTAATGGCAGACGCGGACGCAGGCTTGAGGCTCCATCAGGGTAGCCCACACACATTCCAAATATCGGGTAAACCAGCTCGGGCAGTCCAAGCAGCTCAGAAACCTCCGCAATCCGGTTACGGATTCCGCCGATATAAACAATCCCGAGCCCGAGTGATTCCGCAGCCACAGCAGCATTCTGAGCAGCAAGCGCAACATCAACGGTAGCTACAATAAGGTTCTCCGTAGAATCTTCATACGATGTCTCTCCCTGCAAATGAGGTTTTGTCACCTCACGCAACCGATACAGATCCGCGCACCAGACCAAGAAGACTGGGCATTGTTCTATATAAGCCTGATTACCCGCTAATCCGGCAAGCTCTGCTTTTAGAGCCGGGTCAGTCACTGCAATAACACTATAGGCTTGTACACTGCTGGAAGTCGAAGCCATTTGGCCTGCTTCAATAATAGCTGCAAGCTGCTCTTCACTTACTGGCTTATCCTGATACTTGCGGACAGATGCATGGTTCATTAATAGAGATATTGTCTCATTGTTTTCTTGCACAGCGGCCACTCCTTACATAGTTAGGTTTCTCTTACAGCTTTACCCGCTGCAAACGAAGTGCATTCAAGACGACGGACACAGAACTGAATGCCATCGCAGCTCCAGCTAGCCATGGAGCCAGAAATCCGAGTGCAGCAATCGGTATACCTATTGTATTGTATGCAAGTGCCCAGAACAAATTCTGCTTAATATTACTCATCGTTTTACGGCTCATCATAATGGCATCGGGTATGCTCTTCAGATCTCCCCGCATCAGTGTAATATCTGCAGCCTCCATTGCTACATCCGTCCCTGTACCAATCGCCATGCCCGTATCTGCGGTAGCCAGTGCAGGAGCATCATTGATGCCATCCCCAACCATAGCTACCTTTGTCCCATTCCGCTGCAGCTTACGAACTTCCTCCGCTTTGCCTTCTGGTAGAACCTCTGCTAACACTTTTCGAATACCTGCTTGCTTCGCAATAGCTTCTGCGGTGATTTTATTGTCACCTGTAATCATAATGACCTCTATGCCCATCGCATGAAGCGCAGCTACAGCTGCTTTTGAGGTTGGCTTAATCGTATCCGCCACAGCGACAATCCCGGCAATCTCATCGTCCACCGCTACAAGCATAGCTGTCTTTCCTGCCTCTTCCAGTCTCTTCATGACTGGGGTCCACTCTGTGATGTCCAATTGATGATCTTCCATCATACGCCGTGTACCCACCCTAACTTGTTGATCGGAGACAACAGCCATAATTCCCCGTCCAGGTACATTATCAAACTGTTCAGCGGTGGGTAAGATCAAACCTCTGTCAGCGGCTCCTGCTACGATTGCTTCCGCAAGCGGATGTTCTGATAATTTCTCGGCTGCCGCAGTTAAAGCTAATAGACGATTCTCTGCACTTTCTTTACCATAAGCGGCAATTCCAGTGGTAGTCACGATATCAGTCAGCACGGGCTTACCATTTGTAACCGTACCTGTCTTATCCAAAACAACGATCTTAATCCCTTGTGCGCCTTCTAAATGCTCACCACCCTTGAACAGAATACCCAGCTCCGCAGCGCGGCCCGATCCCGCCATAATGGAGGTCGGTGTTGCAAGACCTAACGCACATGGACAGGCGATTACGAGCACCGCAATAGCTTTTTCAAGGGCATCGGCAAATTGACCAGGTGCTGCCCAGAAGTACCAGACCAAGAAAGTGATCATCGCAATGCCTACAACAATCGGTACAAAAATACCTGAGATGACATCCGCGATCCGCTGGATCGGCGCTTTGGAGCCTTGGGCCTCCTCCACTACTCTAATGATTTGAGCGAGTGCAGTGTCTCTTCCTACTTTGTTGGCTTTGATTCTTAAGATCCCATTCTTATTTAATGTAGCACCGATAACGGTATCTCCAGGTTTTTTCTCTACAGGAATACTTTCTCCGGTCAACATAGACTCGTCCACAGAAGAGGAACCCTCTACTACCTCGCCATCCACCGGCACCTTTGTTCCGGGCTTCACCAATACAATATCACCAGGAATCACTTCATCTGTAGAGATATTCATTTCCTTGCCATCGCGGATCACGAGAGCCGTCTTTGCCTGAAGCCCCATTAAGCTCTTAATGGCGTCAGAGGAACGTCCTTTTGCTAGCGCCTCGAACCATTTACCAACGAGGATGAGCGTGATGAGTACAGCACTCGTCTCATAATACATTGGGGCGGTATGATTCATTCCCTTCATACTTAATGAATCAATCGTCAGATAAAGACTGTAGAAATACGCTGCTGATGTCCCCAGTACGACCAACACATCCATATTGGCACTTCCGTTACGAAGTGCTTTATACGCGCCTACGTAGAACTGCCAACCGATGATAAACTGTACGGGGGTCGCCAGAACAAGCTGAAACCAAGGATTCATAAATAACTCCGGTGTTGGAATCCAGCTTGTGAATGAGAAATGACCTGCCATCGCCCATAACAATGGGAAAGAAAGAATAGCAGAAATGATCCACTTCCACTTCTTATGCTGAATTTCCTGTACACGACGATCCACATGATCCTTGCGGTCTTCTTTAAGAGTAGCTTTATATCCGATATTGCTTACCTTCTCCATGATCTCTCTTGGACTAATATTACCGGGAGTATATTCTACATGTGCCGTTTCCAGCGCTAAATTCACATTCACTGCTGCGATCCCCGGCGTACGACTCAACACTTTTTCGATCCGCGCCGAGCATGCAGCGCAGGTCATGCCTGATATATCAAAATCCGCGGTCTCTTTGACGGTATCATAACCAAGAGCGCGGATTTTATCTTCAATTTGTGGTAACCCTGATACAGAAGGATCGAATCCGACAGTGGCTTGTTCCAAGGCTAAATTTACATTTGCGCGAGAAACACCCTCCATCCGGGACAAACCTTTCTCAATTCGAGCTGCACAAGCAGAACAGGTCATGCCTGTAATCTGTACGGTCGCTTGCTGTTCATTGGGTGAAGCTGTTATTTTTAACTTATCCATGATTCCAAAGCCTCCTCATACCCCTATAGAGTATGATAATTTCTATAAAAAGAAAAGGCATTGGAGCTTATGGCATTCCCATACAGCTCCAAGCCTTATTACTTTGCTTCAAATTAAACTACATCATACCCTTGCTCTTCAATAGCTTCTTTAATAGCTCCAAGGCTCACCTTGTTCTCATCATACTCAACGGAAACTTTTTTAGCAGCAAGATCAACTTTAGCAGTAGCTCCAAGATTACCTACAGCCTTCTCTACAGAGTTGACACAGTGACCACAAGACATTCCTTCAACGTTTAATGTAGCGTTCGACATTATAATTACCTCCAGTAAATGTTATGAAGCCATGCTCAAGGAGCATTAGCTTATTATTTCATTAATTTGTTAACCGTAATTAGCAGCTCATCGATAACCTCATGTTCACCGGCTTCGATTCGTTCAATAATACAACTCTTCATATGCCCTTCCAGCAGCATCTTACCAACACCGTTTAGTGCCGCTTGAACCGCTGCGAGCTGATTGAGCACATCGTCACAATAAGTATCCCGCTCTATCATACCCTTTATCCCGCGGATCTGGCCTTCAATCCGGTTGAGGCGAGTATTCAAACCATTTTTGAAATCTGTCGAATGATGACTCATTCGTTCTCCAGATGCTGAAGAATGACAGTCAGCTTCGCAGGATTTCTCAGTTTGTTCTTGCTTACTAGTAGACATAAGAATCAACCTCCTTGCCAATAATATAATATACCCCCGTAGGGTATGTCAAGAGGCGTTCTTTATTTCCTTTCCCCCAAATCCCATTTTTTCAAGCTTAAACGCCTGCGGTGTCCTTATAAGGACGGTAAGCGTTTAAGCGAGAAATATAAGACATATAGTATTGTGTGAAACTTATACTTCTTATATTTGAAAAAAACTATTGCTACCCTATTCAAATTTGAATATAATAAATTCTGCTTCTAACCTATGAACATTTATTGAACGGATTTATCACTATTAGAAAAAGGAGCCTGCGAAGCATGCATACTAAAGAAAGTAATCTTAAACTCGTAGTTATCGGCCTGCTGCTCGGTATTCTGATGTCCGCGATGGACAATACCATTGTAGCTTCAGCTATGGGAACCATTGTTTCCGACCTTGGCGGTCTGGACAAAATCGTATGGGTCACTTCGGCCTATATGGTCATGGTAATGGCTGGGACCCCTATCTTCGGCAAGCTCTCGGATATGTATGGACGTAAACGTTTCTTCATGTTCGGGCTGATTGTATTCCTGATTGGCTCAGCACTGTGCGGTACTGCAACCAGTATTACACAACTAAGTATTTACCGGGCAATTCAAGGAATCGGCGGCGGTGCACTAATGCCTATCGCCTTCACCATCGTTTTCGACATTTTCCCTCCTGAAAAAAGAGGAAAGCTGACCGGCCTTTTCGGTGCGGTCTTCGGAATCTCCAGTGTACTCGGACCATTATTGGGTGCATATATTACCGACTATGTAGGCTGGCAATGGGTATTCTACATTAACCTGCCGCTCGGAATTATTGCACTTTTTCTGATTGCAACTTCTTACAAAGAATCGATCTCTCACGCTAAACAGCGCATCGACTGGGGCGGAGCCTTCACTCTCGTCGGCGCCATTATCTGCCTAATGTTTGCGCTAGAACTGGGAGGCAATCAATACGCTTGGGATTCCAGTGTCATTCTCGGCTTATTCGCCGGCTTCGCTGTACTCTTGCTGGCATTCATCCTCATTGAGAGAGTGGCGGCTGAACCTGTTATCTCGTTCGCGATGTTCAGTAAACGGTTGTTTGCAACAAGTAGTGTGACAGCCTTGTTCTATGGCTCTGCCTTTATCGTAGCCACCATCTACATTCCTATCTTTGTACAGGGCGTATTTGGCGGCTCCGCTACGAACTCTGGACTGATCCTCATGCCGATGATGATCGGTACGGTCGTGGGCAGTCAGACCGGTGGACTACTTACAACTAAAACCAGCTTCCGCAACATTATGATCCTATCCGCAGTCTGTTTTGTAGCAGGTGTCTACAGTCTAAGCACTTTATCACCAGATACCTCCCGTCTCATGCTTAATGTATTCATGGCCTTAACTGGATTCGGCGTGGGCTTCTCCTTCTCCGTGCTAAGCATGGCAGCTATCCATAATTTCGATATGCGCCAACGCGGTTCGGCAACTTCAACAAGTACCTTTATGCGCTCGCTTGGGATGACGTTGGGGATTACGATCTTCGGTATTATTCAGCGTAACAACTTCACTAGCAGCATTAGCGAAGCTTTTGGCGGAAGTGAGCAGTCAGCAGCCTTCGGCGATCCACGGGCAGCCCTGACACCTGAAGCAAGAGCCAAGATTCCACCTGAAATTTTAGAGAAAATATCTAGTGCATTGTCCTCTTCAATCGCACATACCTTTATGTGGGCCATGATTCCTGCCGTCCTTGGTTTAGTCTTTGTGCTGCTTATGCCAAAAGACCGCCTCACCATTCCGAGTAAAACTGCTCAGGCGTCCGAGGGTAAAAGGTAACGATTATGTCGATGAAATTGGCTATTCTCGGACTATTGCTTGAACGAAATATGCACCCCTATGAAATTACACTAGTCATGAAAGAGCGCTCCATGGACCGGATTACAAAGCTCCAGCTTGGGTCTCTCTACTATGCTGTCGATAAACTTGCACAAGATGGTTATATCGAAGCTTTAGAAGTGATTAGCAGCAGTGATCGCCCAGACAAAACCATTTACGGTATTACTGAGCAAGGTAAAAATTTATTCGAGCAGTTAATTCTACAGCAAATTAAAAAGAATGAGCCCTTCTATCATCCGATGTATATGGCTCTAGCCATGTCCCGTCATGTTGATCAAAACAAGGTGGAGAAGCTGCTCGAAGAACGTATTCGGGAAACCGAACATCAGGTGAATCTGGCTTATCAGGTATATGAAGAACATATTCCTATTGTTCCTCGTTCCGCCCTTCATCTCATGTACGGCACCTATGAACACACCCTTATTGAACTAAAATGGCTACAACGTCTCTATGATGATGTTGTAGCACGCAAGTTGAATGACATTGGAACACCACTTAATACAGAGTAGAGTCCTTAGGACCTCTACTCTTTTTTTTTCGCTTTTGCAGAGACAATAAATACCACACTAGAATCTAAGCGTGTACAATATGTACGTGTACGCAATCATATTTTCCTAGGAGGAATCACAATGTTGAGAACGCTGCCTTTAAACAAGCGCGGTATACCAGCCAGCCGTATTGCTCTAGGTTGTATGGGATTTGGTGGAGGCTGGGATCATGAACCGATTACCGCCGAGAATGTTAAGCAAGGACATGCAGCCGTCGACGCAGCACTATCTATTGGTATCAATATGTTTGATCACGCAGATATTTATACCCGTGGTAAAGCCGAGAAGGTATTCGGTCAAATCTTTAAAGAACGCCCAGGACTCCGCAAAGAAATCATTATTCAATCGAAGTGCGGTATTAAGCTAATGGAGCCTGGAGACAGCTCTAATGTCTTTGACTTCTCAAGCCAGCATATTCTAAGCAGTGTAGATGGAATATTGTCGCGACTAGGAACGGAATATATTGATATTCTGCTGCTCCATCGGCCTGACCCCCTAATGGATCCAGAGGAAGTAGCTTCTGCTTTGCATCAATTAAAGGCAACAGGTAAAGTTCGTCATTTCGGCGTCTCCAATATGAGCGCAGCGCAGATCAAAATGCTGCAAGCCTATTGCGATGAACCTTTTATCGTAAACCAGCTACACATGAGCCTAGCCAAGCTCAGCTGGGTCGATGCTGGAATCAGTGTAAACCGTGAACCTTGGAAGGATATTACCTTTCCCGAAGGAACCCTTGAACATTGTCGAATGGAGAACATTCAGCTTCAAGCTTGGGGCCCACTCGCACAAGGCTTATTTAGTGGACGTTCATTAGAGGATCAACCAGAGAATATCGTCCAGACAGCTGCCATGGTTAAACAACTTGCAGATGAAAAAGGAACAACACCCGAAGCCATAGTGCTATCCTGGCTAATGACACATCCGGCAGCTATTCAGCCTGTGATTGGGACTGTGAATCCGCAGCGCATCGTTGCCTGCGCCGATGCGGACAAGCTGGAGCTTACTCGAAAAGAATGGTATGACCTATATGTTAGTTCACGTGGTACTCGCCTTCCCTAACTGAGCCCACAATTAAACTCGCAAGAATTCTTAATAGCCTAATCGTGCCTCTCGCATGATTAGGCTATTTTTAATACATTCCCCTCCTATGTATCGTTCTTTATTGCGAATAAAAATAGATATCAAGCGATAAACCGAGATAAATAGAGATAAATTAACATTTTTGTTCTTTATAGAGCACAAACGAGACTTATTGACAGTTTTCTTTTCAATTTATTCCATGTATTATTCATTACAGAAGTTGTTCTCAATAAAGAACAACAATAACGAACCAAAGTAACTCAAGACATTGAGGGGAGGTATTCCTCTGAGACCCAGATCAGCAAAAAGAAGACCTAAACGAAAGAAACAAATCGGATTACGTGTTCTGCAATCAGGAATGGCTGTCTCCGTCTTGTTTCTGACTACCTCGCAGCAAGTGGGTAGTACCTATGGTGGTTTTGGAGCTACTACGCAAACCACTAGCACAATTAGCTTTTGCGAAGTATTTCCAAACTCGATCAAGGGGCTTCTAACAGAACTCAAAGATCATATCGAAAGAGCTACTGCTTTAAAAGGATCGCTGCAAAGCTATACCCCTTCAGGCAGTCTCTCAGACGTTTCGGGAATAGAAGGCATGACGCTGGATGAGCTTGATGTCGCAGCGCAAGAGATTTCCACACAAATCTCCGCGCTTCAATCTCAAATCGATGGCGTGAATGAGCAACTGGCCACCAACAGCCAAATTTGGAACGAAATCAATGGAGAGCTGAACGCAGCAGCAGCCGTCCTATTCCAGATTGGAGGATATATGACCTCTCTAGATTCAAACTGTCTAGAAATCAAGGATGAACAATTCTTCAGAGAGCTGCAAAGCAGCCTGAATCAAAGCGGTGTAATCTCTGAATCCCTGAATGCTTCCTTAAAGGGAGTCATCCAATATCTAAACTCCATACACGACATCGGGCTTCCATTTGCTTCGGTAGTGACCAGTGATGTATATGGACAACCCGAGTTACGCAACGAGGCGTTTCAGCAGCCGTTACCTTTCCTGATTCCTTTTAGTCAGCCGGCCGGCAATATCTCTAGCGAACTTACCTCCACTTATGAAAATCTCAATACTGAAATGAATGGTCTTAAAGAATCGGCTACTTCAGGAATCAGCAATCTTCAGAGTCAGCTCCAATTGATCAGTCAAACCCGTGAACAACAATTGGAAGCACTTGAGAAAGCCCGACTAGAGGCGCTGGAACAAACGAAGAAAGAAGAAGAACGTTTGGCACTTGAGAAAAAAGAAAAGCAAGAAGCCGAGGACAAAGCGAAAGCTGAAGCTGAGGAGAAAGCAAAATCGGAAGTGACTCCACCGACAGGTGAAGCTGCTCCAGAGAACATAAATAAAGAACAGCCTGAAGCCCCAGCCACTAACCCGGTCGTTCCGGAAATTGGTGAAGAGCTAACGATTCCAAAAGATGTACCACAGCAAGCGGTTCCTCAGGAGGCGCCAAAAGCGGAAGATACAACCACTTCCCCACCGGTAGCAACACCAGCCCCTTCGGACCCTCAACAAGTTAAGGGTGGCGAATAATATGCGGATTAAAAAAATGATCAACAATACATTATCGAGCATCATGCTTGTGATATTCATTCTGCTGGTGGTAGCCGTAGTTTTATCAAAGGCCTCCGGCGGTGAACCTGCCTTCTTCGGATACCAGATCAAATCGGTACTCTCAGGTTCGATGGAACCAGGGATTCAAACCGGATCGATTGTCGCTTTAAAACCCGGAGGAGATATGAATCGCTTCAAAAAAGGCGATGTGATCACCTTTAGAAATGAAGAAAACCTGCTCATTACTCACCGTGTTGTAGAAGCAACAATGAACAACGCTACTGGTGAAGCCATGTATCGCACGAAAGGCGATAACAATGATGCGCCTGATATGAACCCTACCAGTTCCACGAATGTTGTAGCTGAGTATACCGGGGTCACCGTACCTTACGTAGGTTACGCTATGAATTTCGCAGTTTCCAAAGCTGGAAGTGTCATGCTCATGATCGTACCAGGCTTGATGCTCCTGCTCTATGCTCTGTATTCGTCATGGAAGGCTGTAGCTGCACTCGAAAAGAAAAATGCTGCTATACTGCCCGCCTCTCCACCCCCAACTGAAATACAGTAATTCGTTGATTGTCCGCTTCCGCTTACGAACCGGAAGTTACAATATATAACTTTTATAAAAAAAACCACAAAAACCGAGGAGGAATTTTAATTATGGGTATCAAAAAAACATTGGGTCTTGGCGTAGCATCAGCAGCACTGGGTTTATCATTGATTGGTGGAGGAACCTTCGCTTACTTTAGTGACACTGCACAAAGCACTGCTACATTTGCTGCAGGTACACTCGATTTGAACTCCGACCCTTCAGTTATCGTAAATATTCCAAACCTAAAACCAGGTGATACTGTAACCAAATCCTTCAAATTGAAAAACGATGGTTCGCTCGATATCGGATCTATTATTCTGAACACTTCCACTCAAATTACGGATGCTAAAGGTGACAACTACCTGGATTTAGCCCAATTCATTAAGGTCAAATTCCTTAGAAATAACGATAAAGGAACCGTCGTTTCTCCTGAAGATGTAGTCTATCAAACTACGCTTGCTGATTTAAAATCTCAACATCCGGATCTCGTAAAAAATACTGGTTGGGATCAACTCTTCACCGAAGCATCTGGTATTAAAGCCGGCACCAATGACAGCTTCTCCGTCCAATTTGAATTTGTGGAAAATAACCAAGATCAAAATATTTTCCAAGGCGATAGCATAACCCTGACATGGGATTTCGTAGCTAAACAAGGTGCTAAAAAAGATTACTAAGATTAATAGAATAATTTAATATAATACTCGAAGAGCAGCAGATCCTGATTCCGGAAAGCGGATAAGTAGATGCTGCTCTTCTCTTTACAATAAACTTTGTCGAATTTAATGATATTTGCTATACTAATAACAAAAATTACGGAGGGGCGTCAGCATAGTGTCACAAAATATGGGCCAACGTATCCAGCATCTCCGCCTAGAAAAGGGATTGTCCCTATCTGAGCTTGCGGACAGAGCGGATGTTGCTAAGTCGTATCTTAGCAATGTGGAGAGAAACATCCAATCCAATCCTTCAATCCAGTTTATCGAAAAGATCGCCGATGCGCTTCAGGTATCCATCCACGCTTTGCTCTATGGAGAACCTAATGATGCTGAGGAGTCACCTTTAGATTCGGAATGGTTCCGATTGGTGCAGGAAGCTATGGCCTCAGGCATAAGCAAACGCGAATTCAAGGAGTTTCTGGACTACCAGAAATGGCGCCTTGATCAGAAGGATTAATATTCCACCTGACCTGATAAGATCCTCTTCTACTCATACTATTAAACATAAGCGCCCTCGCCCTCCTAACATGGACCGCGAAGGCGTTTTATATTCTAGTAAAATATAAGGACTATTTATCTTGTATACTTTCTTATATTTTGAAAAAGGGCCCAGCGAGTTATCGCTGGGCCCTTTTTCAAAATATAACGCACTAAATGTATTACTGCACGGCTTGCACAGTCTTCTCATGAAAGAATCGACGAATTTCATCTGCCTTTATGCCAGCCTTCTTAGCTGCTAATAATAAATGTACCCACTCAACGTCTAGATCAATGACCTGCTGTTCTCTGTTGCTTCCCTGGTTGGACTTGTCCAAAAAATCTCCTCCTAAGATTTTACGTCCCCAGGCAATCCGGCTGTCATAGTATTTCTACCTTAGACCCGCGACTTTGTGCCCCTGTCTTTCGGCAGGTTTACCTTTTACTGGACCCTTTACACGAAAGGATCTACTTTGAAATATATGAAAATCGCTAACTGCAATAACATTATACTATACTAAAGTGGAAAAGTGTGTCGATTTCTGATTAGTTTTTCCATTAAAAAACAAAAAATAGAAGCGCTTTTGTGCGATATCTTGTCCTATTAACACGATACTCGTCCCATTCATAAAATTAATTAAGCCAATATAATGATACTTCCTTCCCTATTAGTTAAAAATAAGGATATTAGAATCATTTTAGTGGGCCTTAGGAATGGGTAATGAGAAGAAACAGCGTTCTTTTCATTAGAACAAGCTAACCCATACCATTTTGCGAACGTATTGGACGAAAGAATGAATTGATTACACGTGTGGAAAGTAGCACAATAAGATGAGAAATGAAACCGCAATCATCACAGCTCCAGTAAGCGTTGACACAAAATGTCACGTATGGAGTTCATCCGTTAAGGAGGATGTATTCATGGCAGCCAAAGAGCCCTATAACGAATCCATTTGGAGTAAGTATTACGGACCCAATTTAGGCTACATTCAAGAAAGATATGAACAGTTTGTGAAAGATCCTTCCACCGTAGAGAATAATTATCGCGAGCTTTTTACAAATTCGGGTCCCCCACCCCTAACACCGGATAGCGAACCGGCTCCACAGCCTCGCATTTCGGGAGACACCGAATGGCTTAGAAAGGCAGTAAGAGCTTCCAAGCTAATCGCTAATATTCGTATATATGGCCATATGGCCGCTGATATTGATCCGCTTGAGCGCGATCACAATCCCATGGCTAAATATCTTGAACTCGAAACCTATGAGCTGACTCGTGAGGATCTGCTCGCACTACCTGCCACGCTCATTTGGGAGAATGCGCCGAATGATGTGCATACCGGATGGGATGCAGTTCAGCGTATGCGTCAGGCTTACACCAAGACAATCGCCTATGAATTCGGGCATGTGCATGAAGAACAAGAACTGAAATGGTTGAACAGACAGGCAGAATCCACAAGCTCACCAGCGCCTTTAAATAATGCAGAACGTAAAGAGCTGCTAAACCGCCTGATCCAAGTAGAGCAATTTGAAACCTTCCTTCACAAAACCTTTGTGGGTCAGAAGCGTTTCAGCTTGGAAGGCAATGACGCACTCGTACCGATGCTGGATGAAATCGTACGCGCTGCTGCGCATGACGGCGCAGAGCATATTCTGATGGGCATGGCGCATCGTGGTCGCCTCAACGTTCTTGCACATATTTTGGGCAAACCTTATGACATTATATTTTCAGAGTTTCATCATTCTCCGAACAAGGAGCTTTTCCCTTCCGAAGGCTCTACAGGCATTAACTATGGCTGGACGGGTGATGTGAAATACCATCTGGGTGCAGATCGCGCTGTCCGTGAAGGAGAAACCGTACGCACAAGAATAACACTAGCGAATAACCCAAGTCACTTGGAATTCGTCAATCCTGTCGTGGAAGGCTTCACTCGTGCTGCTCAAGAAGATCGGAGCACAGCCGGATTGCCGAAGATTGATACCAGTAAAGCTATGGCGGTACTGATGCATGGCGATGCTGCTTTTCCAGGTGAAGGGATTGTTGCAGAAACACTTAATATTGGCAAACTTCAAGGTTATCAGAATGGCGGGACGATCCATATCATTGTTAATAACCGGATCGGCTTTACGACAGAAAGCGAAGACTCCCGTTCAACGCATTATGCGAGTGACATCGCCAAAGGATATGAAATTCCAATTATCCATGTCAATGCTGATGATCCTGAGGCCTGTATATCAGCCGTTCGTTTAGCTAGTGCATATCGCAATCAATTCAAAAAGGATTTCGTTATTGATCTCATCGGCTATCGTCGTCATGGACATAACGAAATGGATGATCCTGAAACTACACAACCTATCGTGTATGGTAAGGTACGCAATCATCCAACCGTTTACAAGGTGTATGCGGAGCGGCTACAGCGTGAAAAAATTCTTACAGCTGAAGATGTACAAAAGATGCACGTTGAAACAGAAGGCGTATTGCAACGTGCGTACGATAGTATGAAGGAAGGCAATCATAAGAAAAAAGAACCAAAGGCCTTCATTCCTCTTCATACAGATCGCTCAGCGGCAGGCACTACAGCCGTACCGATCTCCAGTCTGCAAGAGATTAATCGTGAGCTACTGAGCGTACCTGATGGATTCCAAGTCTATCCGAAACTGGAGCGAATTCTGCAGCGTCGCAAGGACGCGCTGAATGAGGGTGAAAAGGTCGACTGGGCACTCGCTGAGTCCCTCGCCTTCGCAACCATCCTGAAGGATGGAACGCCAATTCGACTTAGCGGTCAGGATGCACAGCGCGGCACCTTCGCACACCGCCATCTGGTGCTGCACGACAGCAAGACAGGAGAATTATTCTCTCCGCTTCATCAGCTAAGTAATTCTCGCGCTTCCTTTGGCGTATATAACAGTCCGCTATCTGAAGCTTCTGTGTTAGGCTTTGAGTATGGTTATAATGTGTTCGCACCAGAAACCTTCGTCATCTGGGAAGCACAATATGGCGACTTCGCCAATGCAGGTCAGGTTATATTTGATCAGTTCATTGCCGCTGGACGTGCGAAATGGACGCAGCGCAGCAATCTCGTCGTCATGTTACCGCATGGCTACGAGGGACAGGGACCCGAGCATTCCAGTGGTAGATTGGAACGCTTCCTACAGTTATCCGCGGAAGAGAACTGGACCGTTGCTAACTTGACCACTGCTTCTCAATATTTCCATGTCTTGCGACGCCAAGCTGCTTTATGTGGACAGGAAGACGCTAAACCACTGGTGATTATGACACCGAAGAGTCTCATTCGTAATCCGCGCAGCACATCTGCCGGAACTGAGCTCGCCTCCGGACAATTCCAGCCTGTGTTAGCAGAGCCCCTGCTAGGCCAGAAGCCAGGTGAGGTCAAACGTCTAGTAGTCTGCAGCGGTAAAGTAGCTATCGACATCCAAACAGAGCTAGAAGCTGCTTCAGACAAAGATTGGTCATGGCTACATGTACTGCGCCTTGAGCAACTCTATCCGTTCCCAGAACATGAACTGAGTGCTCACTTAAGCTCCTTCACATCCCTTCAGGAAATTGTCTGGGTGCAAGAAGAGCCGAAGAATATGGGCGGGTGGAGTTATACCGAACCACGGTTACGGGCCATCGCACCGCAAAACACTAGCGTGAGATATATCGGACGTCCTGAACGTTCCAGCCCTGCGAGTGGTTATGCAGATGTTCATAGCTTTGAACAGCGTAGAATTGTTTCAGAGGCCCTAAAAGCAAATTCACAAGTACAAACAGCTGTACCGTCCTCTTAAGAGGACGGTATCACAATAGCGTAAACCATTATGTTTGGGGAGGTAACGGCCTGTGTCAGAAATCTTAGTACCCGATCTGGGAGAATCTATATCCGAAGGAACCATCTACAAATGGCTGGTTAAAGAAGGCGACACGGTAGGTCAAGGTGATGTGCTTGCTGAGTTAGAGACGGATAAAGTCAATTTAGAAATTAGTGCGGAGGTGGAGGGTGTCATCTCCTCCATCCTACGTCAAGCGGGCGAGAACGTAGCCGTTGGCGAAGCCATCGGCATCATTGGAGCCGCTAGCGGTAGTACGCCGCAGGCCGCTGAGAGCAAAGCGCCTGAAGCGGCACCGGCAAGCGGCAGCGCAGCAGCCGCACCTGTAGCAGCGCCCGAAGTCGCTGTAGCGGGTGGCGAAAGCCCCGCTGCACTGGCATCGCCGGGCGCACGCAAGCTGGCACGGGAGCGCGGCATCGACCTCGGCGATGTTAGCGCCCGTGATCCTATCGGCCGGATTGGTCAGGCCGATGTGTCGGGTCATGGTGCAGCAGCGCCACAGGCCGCTGCACCGGTAGCTCCGGCGGCACAAGCCAAGCCGGAGCCAGCGAAGCCGGCAGCGAGCAAAGCCGCGCCGGAGGATGGCAAGAACGTGGAGCGCAAGCGCATGTCGCGCAGACGGCTCACGATTGCCAGCCGCTTGGTAGAAGCGCAGCAGACCGCGGCCATGCTGACCACCTTCAACGAGGTGGACATGACAGCGATCCTCGACATCCGCAAGCGCCGCAAGGATGCTTTTAAAGAGAAGCATGAAGTAGGACTAGGCTTCATGTCCTTCTTCACCAAAGCCGTGATCGGTGCGCTGAAGACCTACCCTCTGCTGAACGCAGAGATTGACGGTGAAGATCTGATCGTTAAGAAATTCTACGATATCGGTATTGCCGTTGCAGCTAAGGAAGGTCTGGTGGTTCCGGTTGTCCGTGACGCAGATCGCCTCAGCTTCCCGGAAATCGAACGTCAGATTGGCGAACTCGCTTCCAAGGCACGCGCTAATACACTTAGTCTCTCCGAGCTTCAAGGCGGTACGTTCACTATCACCAACGGCGGTGTATTCGGTTCCCTATTATCTACCCCGATTCTGAATACCCCTCAAGTAGGTATTCTAGGGATGCATAAGATTCAATTGCGTCCAATTGCGCTGGACGAAGAAAGAACCGTTAACCGTCCAATGATGTATATCGCCCTTTCCTACGATCACCGGATCGTTGACGGCTCTGAAGCGGTTAGCTTCCTCGTCAAAGTGAAGGAATTGCTGGAAGATCCAGAAGCCCTGCTGCTGGAAGGCTAACCCTGATCGATCTTTCGACTTAAGAATATAAAGAAGGTATCCCTAAAGCTTCGCATTAGGGATACCTTCTTTTATATCTGAATCAACTTTTGAGATGAAGTATTTCATAAGTACAAGGTGAATCATGAATCCCTAGGTTAGAAAGTCCGGCGTTGTCGGGGATGCTTCCTACCTTGCATATGATCTAACTGTATTTTATACACTTATTTATTTCTGATCTCCCATATCCTCTTCCTTAATTGCATTCTCTACAACTAAAATCCGTAAAAACGTTTATTTCCACTAATCTAACCAGTAATAGCTGTATTAAATACAACTACAGGGCTTATATAAAGGTATTAGTTAACTTTAATTGTATATAGTACAACTAACTTAGCGCATGCAACTACAAGACTATAAGAATCTACTTCAACAGCTCCCCAGCCAACTGTAAAAATTGCTCCTTACTCAAAATCTTATCTCCGTAGCTGCTGAGTGTATAATACGCATCCTGCTTCTCGTTATACCAATTCAGATAATCGTAGCTGACCTCTTCCTTCACTACTTTGTTATAGATCACTTCTGTGCCAGCCACTATAATCTTATCCGCTTGATTCTCCGGTTCTTGCTCCACAAACATTTTGCCACCATGCATGATCGATGCAGAGATACCTATATAAGCGTTATCCTTGGAATAAGTAGCGCTTATCCAACCGGGCTCCGACCACGGTATAGCCATCATGAATAACTTACCGCTCCCCTTCTCTTTGTTTGCTTGGGCAGTAAGATCTTGTAACGTCTCCTGATATAGAGAACTGTTCTTCTCCGCATCCGTAGTCGGATGATTAGGGTTTATAACCCCATATTCAAAAGCATACCCTGATGCCAATGCAGGGAGTGTCGGCGCCCCTGTCCGCTTGATTTCCTTCAAGAAATCAGAATATTCGCCTATCCGCTGCTCTTTATACTTAAAAGACAATTCTGTTGCCAAGCCTGCTGCGCCTGCATTATTGTTCACAAGATAGGCGATCAATTCTCCCGGTTTAGCGAAAGCATCTACTTTCTGTGCATACTTATCATAGGAAGCTACTCCTGCAGATTCATTCGGCGCAACATGCTGAACCTTTACTACGCCTTCACTATTGCGGATCTGTATATATTCCGATGCAGCATACGCTGTCACTGAGATCATCAGGAACAAAGCTAACATACTGGCAACTGCCGTTGTTTTATTCATCGTCTTCAGCGAGAGCGAGAACGATCGCTTTCGATCTGATATGCCGCGGATATGTCCCATAACCTTCTCTTCTACATCGATCTCACCCAGAAGTTCATTCCCGGCTGAGGCATAAATTATATTTTGGTATTCATCGCTGATTGTGGTTCGTTCCATCTGATCTCCTCCTCCAATTTCATATCTTCCTGCACCTTCCGCTTGATCCGGTTCATTCTCTTCGTCAGTGCATTGGGACTGACCCCAAGAATTTCGCTTATCTCCGCATAAGTTTTTTCCTCGAACACCCGCAGAATAAGCATATTCCTCTCTTCCAGCGACAACTGTGCTAAAGCGGCTGACAATGAGGGATTAAACAACCGATCATCCAGCTCTTGTTCAGGACTTGCAGACATAAAATCAGGCTTGAAGATACTCATGACTCGCTTTTGCAAACGCCGTCTGCGTAGCAGGTTTAAGCAATGATGATACGCGATTCGATAGAGCCATGCCGAGAAATGCATCTGCGGCTTGTATTGATGGATAGATTGATAGCCTTTTACCAAAATATCCTGAACTGCGTCCTCCGCATCCTGCTTGTTTTCTAACAAACGATAGCAATAGCGGTAGATTGGCGTTTGGAAAGCTCTAACGATAAAAGCATACCGTTCGATATTCCCCTTTTGAATACTAATGATTAACTCTTCCAGCTCCTTTGGGTCTAGCGAATCCTGTGGCGATGTAAGCACCTCCTTAACCTTTATATCTTCTATAACACTTGGGCAGCGAAAAAAGTGCCTGCTCGAAGTTTTTTTAACGTTGCGATACAAAAAAAGAAAAGGCATCTGATAATGATCAGATGCCTTTTCAGTATATCTATGAAATGCTACGATTTCAGCTACAACTTTTTCATCGCGATGCTCGCATAGGGTGATAACCCCCTATATTTTTCCTGGTACGTGTAAGTAATACAATATATATAACATCGAATATGGTACAGAAAATACCACATACAAGAACCAAGGGATTATAGTTTATAACTCCCATTAAAATTGTAGGAGCAAGAGTACCAATCCATTTTGCGTATGCTAGCAGTAATGACTGTCCTTCCATACTACCTCGTTTAACGAACATCCCGATAAACATAATGGACATCAAAAGATTTTGTAAAAATGCGGAATACTGAGCTCCCATTACGAATCCAAATTCTTCTATGAACACCAACTGTAACGCAAAGCAGCACACTAAAACCAATAGCAGCCATGGTGCAAATAACTTTTTGCTTAGTGCTTGTGGCCATTCTTTCTTTCCATACTTGTAAAAGGTAACGAGAATAATAATATCTAGAAAAGCCCATGATGCATTAACGTATGCTTGAATCCCGGGATTAGGGCCATGTGCCTCTAAAAATAGATCCGAGTATCCATAAATGGCTTCCCATGCAAAGTTAAGCCCCAAGGCAAAAAGTGGCATAGCGTATGATTTATGCTTAAAGCCAAGTCGTATACATTCTTCGTATACGATAATCCATCCTATCCCACTTAATAACGTTAAGAATAATTCCATCAGAATTGCTTCCTCCTTTATCTAATTAGCATTGACAGGTGTCAACGTTAATTTATAATAGAGATAGCCTTTACACCTGTCAATGTTATTCGAATAAGTTAGACATAAAGGAGAATCTGTCAATGTATACAAGAAACAATCCGATTGCCTTACAGTCCCAAAAAATGATTACGGACGCGCTCCTCTTACTCATGGAGAATAAAGAATTTTCCAAAATAAATATTAAAGAACTATGCGATAAGGCACTTGTTTCAAGACAAACCTTTTATTCATTGTTTAAATCGAAGGAACAGGTTATTGAATTATATTTTGACAAGCTGTTTGCTGACTATGTACAACCATTCGAAGAAACAAAAGAAACCACTGTCAGCGAGGTATGTAATTCAGCTATTTCCTATCTTATTAGTAAAAAGAATTTTATTAGTTTACTTGTAAGAAATAATCTGAACTATATTATGATCCATAAATTTGAGCAGTATCTGATTCAATTTGGAAACATCATAAATGCACCACAGCGCGAAGATCAAGAATATGCTATGGCCTTTATATCAGGTGCACTAGTTGAAGTGATTGCTCGCTATATCAAAAATAACGCCTCTGACAGTCCTACAGAAATTTCAATGCTAGTGGAGCAAATTATTACAGGAAGATACTTCAGATAATCTTAATAGTCAGCTCAAAAAATGCACCCCTTAGAATGACATTAGATTTACCCGGAGGCTGTTCCAATGTCTATTCTAAGAGGTGCACTTGATAAGGTTAAGCCGTCCGTTCTGTAGCTTTGAGCCGAAGCGCTTTCTTCTCTTTCGCTTTCTCCACCGGCGGTTTTAGCGAAATTGCGATGATACAGGCCAGCAGACACAGGAGACCAAAGATCACGAAAGTAGGTTTAAACCCGCCCAGGAAGACGGCGATGAACGAACCTGAAAGGGCTCCAATACCGAAACCTTGATATACGATTCCATAGTTCTTACTATGATTCTTAAGACCAAAGAAGTCACTGACAATCGCCGGGAACACTGTAATGTTACCCCCGAAGCAGAATGCAATGGCAGCTACACAAGTGAAGAACAGTCCGAAATTAAGCGTCGCATAGCTAAGGGTCAACATAGCGGCTGCCGTTACTGCAAGCGAAGCGCCTACCAGCTTCAAACGGCTCATTTTGTCAGACAAGGCACCCAAGATCAAACGTCCTGCTGTATTAAAAATTGCGATCATCGCTACGGCATTAGCTGCCGTCTGTACATCAAGTCCAGCCAGCTGCACACCGATGTCTTTTACAATACCGATCAAATACAAACCACACATACAAGCGGTAAAGAAAATAATGAACAACAGATAAGCTTCTTTCGTGCGTAGCATTTCTTTTACCGTGTAGTCTTTTGGTTTAGCGATAGTCGATGTTGCTGCTGCATCCAGTGATGCCGCTTGTACTGGAGCTTCTCTGACGAGTAAGGAACCGATTACAATCATCACCATAACAATCATGCCCCAATACATAAACGTATTAGACACACCCACCGAGTCGATCAAACTACCATTGATATATTTAAAAATCAAGCTCCCCGTTCCGTAAGCACCCACGGACACACCGGAGATTAAGCCTTTATTATTCGGAAACCATTTAATTAAGTTAGATAATGAAGTGATATAAGCTGTTCCGTCTGCAAAACCAACGATTACACCAGCCAATACATAGAACATTAGAAGCGAATTCGCCTGAGAGCTAAGAATCAATCCTAGACCAAGCACAATCCCTGCGGCGGCAGTTAACCGGCGAAGACCAAAACGATCCTGCAATTTCCCTGCGAACAAAGTCGCAAAAGCGAGTGCAAAGCTCGTGATCGAAAACGTAATCGAAACAGAATTAAGCTCCCAGCCGAATTTTGTTACCAGATGTGCATTGAACAAGCTCCATGTATAAATGGTACCTAGACCCATTTGCATAATTACTGTTCCTAATACGATAAGCCACCGTTTGGCGTTTTTGTTGTCCATCGTCGAAGTCATGGTCTATTCCTTCTTTCCCTCTCGTGATCTGCTACAAGAGCTTCTATTGCCTCTTTATTGTAGCTAAACCAGCGGATGTTGAGAGAAATCTGGCATGAGATGACGAAAATGAAGAATGAACTGCATTTATAGGCGCATGATCTGCCTGAATTCCTTTACCTTGCTTCGACTTACCGGCACCTCAAACTCCAAATCATGCAGGCGCAGCAAGTATGTATTGTTGAACCAAGGGATGATTTCCTTGATTTTGGACAGGTTAACGATATAGGAACGATGGCAGCGGAAAAAACGATCCTCCGGCAGTCGATTATAAAAATCGCTGATGCTGAGCGCCATACTATATTCCTCACCTTTAGTTATTACGCTCGTACTTTTCTCTTGTGCGGAGGCGTAATAAATATCATCAGCATTCACTACGATAATCTTCTCATTTTTCCACAGATTCACCTTATCACTTACTGGATTACGTTCCTCTTCCCCCTGTCTTCCGCGAGCAGCGAACGCCCCCTCTAGCTTGTGCAGCATAGCCTTAATGCGAACCTCGCTGTAAGGTTTAAGAATATAGTCAAACGCTTCAATCTCAAACGCCTCAGCGGCATGCTCCTTATACGCAGTAATAAACACTATATAAGGTTTTACCGAGAATCTGCTAATATTCTGAGCCAGCAGGACTCCGTCAATCGAGGGAATGTTAATGTCCAGGAAAATCACATCTACCGTCTCAACCTGTAAAAATTTTAGTGCATCCAGCCCATCTTCAAATTGTGCAGCAATGTCGATTCCACTGTGAGTCTCTATTAAATAAGCCAGTTCCTGTCTCGCTAGCTCTTCATCCTCCACGATAATTGCTCTCATAGGCCCTCCTTTTTGACATCAAAATAAATGTTCGTCCCTTTATCGAGCCTCTGAATCGTAAGACCAGTTCCATAGATGAGCTTGACCCGTTGATGTACATTAAACAGTCCGATCTTATTCTCCGGCATATCGCCAGCATAGACCTTCTCTATGGTTTCTTCGCTGATGCCAGCTCCGGTATCCCGAATGCCAACTCGCACATTATCGCCTTGATCTTTTACAGAAATCGTTACGGTTCCCGTCCCTCGTACCTTCAGTATGCCATGTATGATCGCATTCTCTACAAGCGGCTGAATGATTAGACTCGGAATCCGAACCTGAACCTCATCAATATCATAGAGGACATTAAGCCGGCTTCCGAAGCGCGCTTTTTCAATCTCTACGTATTGTTGAACCTGTTGTAGCTCGCGCTTAATATCAATGAATTCATCCGTCAGCTCCAGATTGTATCTCATATAACCGGACAGATTCACGATCAGCTCGCGCGCCTTATCCGGGTTAATCCGAATCGAGGACGCAATCGCGTTCAGCGCATTGAACAGAAAGTGTGGGTTAATGCTTGTCTGCAGCGCCTTTAGCTCCGCTTTGTTCGCCATTTCTTTAATGCCCTCAACCCGCGATACTTCCATTAGTGTAGAGATCATTTGCGACAAACCTACAGCCATAGCTTGTAGAGAATAAGTGATCTTGTGGGCTCTGGTGTAATAGATTTTGAGCGCTCCCGTCACTTCACCTTTTTCCTTCAATGGAATAATAATCAGCGATTTAATCTCCGGATTCACATAATCACTATCGTCGTTACGGATCGTAATTTCACCACTGGACAACGTCACTTTAGTTTCTTCACTTATAATTTCATTGGTCGTAGTATAATCCTCTTCTCCAACACCAACGTAAGCGAGAATGAGTCTTGTATCCGAAATAGCTACAGCATCTGCACCGATATCTTCTTTGATAATTTGGCAGATGGTACGAAGCGACTCGGGATTAATATTGCGAAAATAAGGCAAGGTCTTATTGGCAATATCCAGTGCCAGCTTGGACTGCTTCGCCGCAATCCGTTCCTTTTCACCTTCCACACTCTGCACTAGCATGACAATCAGACCCACACTAATCTGGCTCATAATCATCGGAAAAGCAATTTTGGACACGATATCCACACCCAGTGACGACGGTTCGGCCATCACTAGAATGAGCAGCATCGTCAGGGCTTCACAGGCCATCCCAGCCAAAATACCGGCCATCCAGCGACGTTCACCAGAAGTGCGGCGGTATATTACCCCTGACACAATCCCTGCGGTAATACTCGTAATCAGACAAGGAAGAGAGGTTACCCCTCCGATGTCAATTAAAAAACGGTGAACCCCTGAGATGATGCCTGTTATGAGTCCTACCCATGGCCCGAACAAAATCCCACCAGACACGATGGCGATAATTCGCACATTCACAAGCGAGCCTTCCACATTAATGCCACTATAGGTACCGAAGATGGCAAATAAACTGAATATCGTCGTCGCTATGGCAAGCTCCTGCGGGGCGTATGTTCCTTTTTGAAAAATCTCTTTAAACCGCGGCAGACGAGTCAGCACGAACAGACACATCAGCAGTAGTGCAGCTCTTTCGAATAATTGCAGTAAAATCGTAAACGTATATTGCACGGTCTCCGCCTCCAAAGGACTAGATGTCGACTTATTATAAAGATAGTTCATGCCTCTGTCCATTCAGCCTATCCTTTAATACCTCTATTGAAACTCTTGTTGTATGATATGAACAGAATAAAAGCATACATATACGGAGGTGGGCGGTTTGCAAAAATTAGAACACGAGGCAGATATCATACAGCTTGTACAAAATGATCCCTGGATGATGGATATATTAGAAAATGCTAGATCGCTGCAGTTACCTGACTGGTGGGTTTGCGCTGGCTTTGTGCGTGCAAAAATTTGGGACACCCTTCATGGCTTCGAAGAACGGACACCTTTGCCAGATGTTGATGTTATTTATTATGACGACAGCAATCTTCAAGAGGAAGTGGAGAAGGATTGGGAGGCGAAGCTAAGAGATTTAAACCCCAATGTTCCCTGGTCTGTTAAAAATGAAGCAAGAATGCATACCGTCAATCAACTTCCACCTTATACATCAGCTGTTGATGCGATATCCAAGTTTCCGGAAACCGCCACAGCACTTGGACTCTCCTTAGATCCAACAGGTAAAATCATCCTAGTCGCTCCACACGGAATTTCCGATGTTATTCATGTAGTATTACGACCTACCCCACATTTTACTGAAAACCCAAGCTTACTCCCTATTTATGAACAACGCGTTATTAAAAAGAACTGGCAGGCGACGTGGAAACAGTTGCAGATCAGCACTACCTAAAATAACAAAAAGCAAGCCCCCAATATAGCAGGGCTTGCTTTTCTGGTTTTTTTACACCGCCAAATCGATACCTACTACACCAACGACATCTCCCTGACGATTCTTAATCGCTCTGGATAATGTAACACAAGAACGCTTCGTAATCGCTGATACATAAGGATTCGAGACATATTGACCTTCATTTATGGCCCCATTCCACCAATCACGTCGCTTGGCATTCAAGAGGCCAGCCGCTGGCTCGGAATAGATAAAGGTCCCATCCGTCCGATTGGACCAAATGGCTTCTACATCCGGAATTTTTTTAATGTAAGAGGTCAAAACACCTTGATGAACTTCAGTATCCGGGTCGTACAGTTCTTCCTTAGCTGAAATTGTCTCCAAGAGACTCTGCATTTCTTGAAGCCGGGCTGCATATTGGCTCATCTCGATTTCTTCTCGGGCTGCTATGCTGGTAACCGATTGCTGCAACGATTGCGACTCCGCTAACAGATTAGCGCTGACTTCGTTCAGCTGCCCGATCTGGCTCCGCTGCCGTGTCACCTGTTCCAGCGTAAGATCGACATTGGCAATCGTCTCATTCACGATAGCCACTGCCCCACTCAGCTCCGTCGTCACTTCAACAATCAGCTTGCTCTGCTTCGCGGCAGCATCGATGGTTTCTGTTACGGCGCTGCCTACCTCATCGACTCTCGTCGCGATATCATCGAGTCGAAGCTTCACAGTGCCGACCTCGTTCACCCCACGTTCTACTGAAGCTTGCTCTTTCGTCACGGATTCCAGCACCTGCTGTACTCCGTTATTAATGTCGAGCAAGATGCCAGAGGAACGGTCTACCGAGCTCTTGCTTTGATCAGCCAGCTGCCGAATCCGGCTGGCCACCACCGCAAATCCACGGCCCTGTTCCCCCGCCCGGGCCGCTTCTATGGAAGCATTAAGCGCTAGCAGTGAGGTCTCATTCACAATTCCGTTAATAAGCGTATTGATCTCTTCTACCATCGCAATATGATTACTCAAGATAGTAAACTTAGCTAACATGTCCCCGCTCTGCATCTGTAAATCCTTCATCACAGCATCTGCGATGCTCAAGGAATCAACCATAGTTGTCATTCCTTGACGAGCATATTTCATATTTGACCCCAGTCTCTCCGTCAACTCTTCGATATGTGCGGTAACGGATGCTACTCCGCCCATTGTCTGATAAGCACCTTCAATATTAGCTTTAGCTTCGTTACTGCGAATCCGCAAATCCATCTCGTATTCATGTGAATAATCTGCTGTCTGCTGCAGCTCTTCTGTATGACGACTGATTTCTTCGAGTGCACCATGCAGTCGGTCCGAAGTAACTACAATCTCATTGCCAAGCAGCTCAACTTTATTCTGCGACTCCTTCAGCAGCGCTTCTTTGCGGTAACCGTAGCGGGACAAATTCAGTGAGACCCAGCCTAGAGAAGCCATAAGCAGGATGATTACCAGCTTATGAATCCAGAACATGTCTATCAACAAACTGTAAACACTGACAAGGAGCAACAGGACGACTACAAAAATCTGGCTAGGGCGAATCTGCATCATTATTCCCACTCCACTCGATTGATGTTATGTATTCTAACATTATATCAGCAGAGTTAATTAAAGGAAATACTTTCTATACTATTCCTTTTCGATCAGTCTTTTCACACGCAAATCCATATCCCTGGAGGACCTACACCAACGTTACCGTAATATACGAATATATTTGGAGATAATTGGTCGAGAGGGAATCCGTAATTATTGTCGAATATATAAGCAAATTGCCACTGGAAAAGAGGAACACATTATGCATACTACATCTCAAACTCCTCGTCAGACCCATTGGAATCGCGTGCTGCTTAATGCATTCTGGATCATCCTGATTGTGGATTTAAGTATTCATATGTTTGTTTCTCAATGCCTATGGGGCCAACATTCGGATACCCTAACCATGGGAGAGTTTATTACTCAGTCGCTGATTCCTGATTCCATCATATTGACTTTGATCATTATTCTGGAATTTATCTATAGATGGAAACCCTTATGGTCCGAGCTAGCTATTACAGTAGCGAGCCATTTATTTGCGCTTCTGATTATCATCAATCTCAATGATGAACTGTATGTAATGTCATTAATTATGCTGCTGCCGCTGCTTGTATCCATGATCTATATGAAGTCTAGTTATATGATAGCCTCTTCTGCTGTTTGTCTACTGTACACGATCATTTTATTCATCAAGGCATCTAATCACGGATACGTCCCCATCACCCAAACTATCATTATTGTTCTTATTTTTGCCGCTACTGCTTTAGCAGGCTTTGCAGTCATCGGTCGTGGGCGTGATTTGATGAGATCACTGGAGAACTCCGTAAAGTCAGAACAGGAATTACGCATTCAGAATATAATCATGGATCGGCTATCCAAGATCGATCCTCTGACGGACCTTTATAATCATAAGACGTTTCATGAATACTTAGGATGGCTGATCGATCATCAGCAGAGTAATCCATTTCCCATGCAGCTAGCCGTTATGGACATCGACAACTTCAAAAAAGTAAATGATTCCTATGGGCATTCCGTTGGAGATATCGTATTACAAAAGGTTGCAGCGATCCTCCTCGAGCATGTCGGTCCTGATGATTTCGCGGCTCGCTTTGGCGGGGAAGAATTTGTCGTCATTCTGACTTCTAAAACCCTTGATCATTCTCATGAGATTATGAAGCATATTCTAACGTCCATCTCCGATACCCCCTTTGCGGAAATGAACGATAAAAACGTAACCGTTAGTATCGGTATGCACGATTTTATAGGAACAGATTCCAAAAACTCTACATTTCAAAAAGCAGACGATGCACTTTACGAGGCTAAGAACACCGGGAAGAACAAAATCGTAATCAGCTAAAGACCGAACACAAGCAAAAACACCTTCGACGTCCCTAATGGACGGTAAGCGTTTATGCGAGAAATATAAGGATAATATATAGCGTGAGACTTATAAATTCTTATATTTGAACAAATAAGCCCACGGATCTTTTCACGGGCTTGTTTGTGTTCATCTGTTTGAATCTGACTGCTAAATCCCATAGCGCCTCTGTGTTTCCAAAAGCTCTACGACTGCCTGCTTCGGCACAGGTCTGCTAATCAGGTAGCCTTGAACCTTGTCGCAGCCTAATTGCTTGAGCAAATCCATCTGAATAACCTCTTCTACACCCTCTGCTACAACTTTGAGTCCCATATTATGCCCCAACTGTATAATGGACTGCACAAAAGACTGGCTGTTAGCTTTTTCTGAGAGTGAATCAATAAAGGTTTTATCCATCTTGAGCGTTGAAATCGGCAATTGCTGCAAATAGCTAAGTGATGAGTAACCCGTTCCGAAATCATCCAAGGCGATACTAATGCCCTTAGATTTAAGAAACTGCAGCTTACCCAGAATACTCTCAAATGATTTCATAAAAATAGACTCCGTGATTTCCAGCTCAAGACAGCTTGGATTTAGGCCACTTACTGCCAGACTATCCTGTACCATCTCGATAAAATCGTTCTGGAATAGCTGAATAATCGAAATATTGACCGATATTTTATAAGGAATACCTGTACGATCTTGAATACCTTTCATAAAGATGCAAGATTCACGAAGCACCCATTCACCAATATCGATGATCAGTCTGGAATCCTCAGCAATTTTTATAAACGAAAGTGGAGATACAGAACCAAGCGATGGGCTGTTCCAACGAATTAATGCTTCAAAGCCTGAGATGAATCCGGATTCGATATCCATCTGGGGCTGATAGTTCAGTTCAAATTCATTATTGTTCATTGCACTGCGCAAATGTTTCTCTATATTCATTCGTTCATTAAACGCTGTATGCATCGATTTGTTATAGACTACATAAGTTCCCTTGCCATCCTCTTTAGCACGGTACATCGCCACATCCGCATTACTCAAAATTTGCTCGGCCGTCTCTCCATCCTCTGGATAAAAGGAAATCCCGATGCTTAGCGAGACGTACAGATTACTCTCTCCTATTAAAAAGGACTGCCTGAACGCTCTCATTATACGCTCTGCCAGATTCAATACAGCCTCACGGTCCTCTGTATCCTTAATAAAAATAACAAATTCATCTCCACCTAGCCGTGAGAGCATATCTCCTTCCCGCATCAGTGACTGCAATCTCTCACTTGCCTTCCGGATGAGTACATCCCCGGATTTATGACCTAAGGTATCGTTGATGTATTTGAAATTATCTGAATCTAAAAACAGTAGTGCAAATTTCCCTCCCGGATGCTTTAGATACTTCTCCATGGTCTCCAGCAGACATAAACGGTTAGGTAAGTTACTAAGCGCATCCACATAAGCCAGACGATGCATATGTTTCTGATTGTCTAGAAGCATATTATATTGTACCAGAAGCTCCTGTTGAGTGGTCGTGAGCTGCTCATAGGTCGCCCCAAGTTCTTGGTAGCTGTTGCTCAAATTAAGCTCCGCTTGCTTCCGCTCGCTGATATCAATCAAGGAGCCCATAAATAATAGAACTTCATCCTTTGGATTAACGGTAGCCTTACCCCTAACTTCAAACCACACGATTTGATTGTCTTTGGTAATCATGCGGAACTCCGTTTCGAAAATAGGTGTAACACCCTCCAGGTGATCATGTTTAAGCTTACGGGTTGAAGCTATGTCATCGGGATGAACAATACTAAAAGCTCCCTCTTCAAACGAGTTGATTTCATCCTTCGTGTAACCTATGAGGTCATACCATCGGTCTGATAAATGAAATCGTCTCGCCTCCAAATCAAACTCCCACATATATGCACCAGAACCTTCTGTGGTGAGCCGGAAACGTCGTTCACTGATTTGAAGCCTATTAAATTGTTCCTGTAGATCGACCTCTGTCGCTGAGAGCTCTTCGTATGTAGCTTCCAATTCCTTATAACTTAGCTGTAGCCTCAGCTCATTTTGTTTACGATTATCGATATCCACACCTACAAGTACAAAGATATCGGCTGCTTGCTTATCAAGTCCTTTTAATAAGGCTGTCCGGAATGAGAAATATCGCGCTTCAGATGACTGGTCTGGGAGCTTAATTTCTACGTTGTTAACATATTCATTCCGTATTGCCCGCATCAAAAGATCACGGATTGCAGCCGTACTACCTTTTAGACCATCGATATCCTCAATATTTACTCCCAGCACCTCTTTTTCGCTTAAACCCGTCATCCGCTCAGCAAACTTGTTAAACCGCACTACCTTTTTATCTGCCTGCACCGCCCAAACTACCATACCACTATGCTCTATAACATCCTCAAAAAATTGATGCTCTGAATAAACAGCACGCCGTAAACGATTAATATTCATTTTAAGCAGGACTCCACCCAGCATAAGAAGACAGAATAGAAGGATTGCTCCGTAAACCCATCTTTTGTGGATCATGCCTTTATAATAATCAGAATGAACGAAGAAATAGTTCTGGTACAATTCTTCAAAAGCACCCGAATGCTGTAATTCCACCAATCTCTCGTTAACATAAGAAACTAACTCCGGTGTAGACCTATTGATTGCAAAAGCCACATCCCTGGGATAAAGATCATTCATTTTCTTAATAATACTGTCCGTCTTCCCCTGTTCAACGAGCAGATAATCGACCACCTCCTGATTCTCAAATAGAAGGTCAATCTCCCCTTTTTCTAAAGCCTCCAAGGCTTCAGGAATCGTTGCATATTCTACGTAATCATTAATTCCCAGTTTCCCGTTCAGTACTGTTTCAGAATACTGCCCGTTTCCTAGACCTATCTTATAACCTCCAAGCTTATTTAAATCGACCTCACCCTTAAGCCCTCGCCTTGCGTAGATTGAAATATAGCTTTTGAAAACAGGTTCCGAAAATAACAACTCTTGTTTTCGTCCTTCCGTTACTGCCATTAGACCCGCTGTTTCGATATCTCCCTGAACGAGCCGATTATATACATCAGGCCACTTCCCTGTACTGTAGTGGACATCGTAATCCTGCTTCTCAAAGATCATATTACTCAATTCAATATCAAAACCGGTCATGTACCCATCTTTTATATATTTATAAGGTGGATATTCCAGCTCTACTTGATATTCGATCTCCTTTCTTTCGGCGTGAATGGCAGTAGGAGGTAAGAGCATAAATAGAATGCTAATCAGAAGCAACAGTCTGCACTGCTTCATCGCTCATCCCCCCCTTTTTACTGAATTTACAGTAATATCCTAAATGTTATTCGACAAAATATGGCAATACCCCTGCTTTTTCTTTCCTCGTCACATAATATACGCAAATCCCAGCAATGAACCCTTCCCTTTGTAAATTATATAAAATTACGGATGCTACATTTTTATATTGCTTTTTAGATGGAAAATGTGGATAATAGCAATAATGATACAAGTTGATAATGATTATCATTATTAAATAAGTTATTGATTTCACTTTACAATATTTAAGTTAAAAGGAGACTGATCACCCATGAACGTTACCTCTACCCGAACAACACTACAGGTTGACGATTATCTGGATCTGCTCAATCTTGCCGTTAAAGTTGGAGATTTAAAATGGCAAAAAGAAATTAAATCCAGATTGCAATACATTCTTTGTCTGCCGACAAGATAATCTTTCTGAATATTCGCCGCATTCCTTTAGGGAATGCGGCTTTTTTTGCTTGTATGATTGGCAGCCATGTAAGAATAAGAGTATCCCCGCGTCACGTGAGGGTTAATGATATAGTATAATTATCAGCATAATATATTGAATACAAAGTCCTTCAGATTGGAGCGTGTCAGCTTGAAAAAGTATTTAGCTTTATTCTTATTGATCAGCGTGTTATGGATACCCGTTGCATACGCCGCCGAAATCCCTGCTCAACAGGGATTAGTAACCGATAAAGCTGGAATGTTTAGTTCCGCAGAAGCGACGTCCATTTCTGCTGCTGCCACTGGAGATCTCGTTACTATGCATGTACTCACCGTAGATTCCTTAAACGGTACTCCGGCCGATAGATACGCCGAGGATACTTACGCCTCATGGGGACTGTCCACTCGCGATATTCTCTTGCTGATCTCTGCTGGCGATCAGTCCATTGAACTTAATTTTAACAATCCTGGCTTTCAAACCTCGTTAAATGCCTGGTCCCAAAATCAGGGAGGGAAATCAGGAAGTGCTGCCATTACAGCGCTGCTTGATACTTATTTCATCCCTTATGCCAGAGAAGGAGACTTCGCTGGAGGGACAAAGGCTTTAATTAAAGCGGTCCATTCCATCGGGGAGAGTACCGGAAATGCTGGAGGAAGTGCAGGAAGCGGTAGCGCAGTTGGCAGTACGAATAGCGGTTCAGGGAACGGAACCTCCGGTAAACCTGGGAATTCGGTCAGTACAGGAAGCAGCTCCAGTAGCTCCATGTTTACGATTGCCGCCATTCTAATCGGAATCGTACTAATACTACTTGTGCTATTTATTGTGATCACAGGTCTACGTCGACGCAAACAGCTAAACGCACAACAAGAGCAGTTATCCGATTTGCTAGTACGGGCGAATCGAGCATTGGAGTCATTAAAGCCATTTCAAGGGATCGTTCAGGGAAAAACCGAGGTACTGGTAGAAGGCATTTCAAAACGACTCTCTGCAAAGCTCGTTGAAATCTCTTCACTGCAAAATGATGGGCAAGGTGTACAGCCACCCTTTTATCGTTTGACTGCCCTTAAGGCAGCCGTGGAACAATTACAGCAGACAGAGGACTCCTTCCGCGCAGCGCTTGAGGAGGAAGAGAAGAACATTGCTGTCATCAGTGAAGCTGATCGCAATGTTAAACAACGAATTACAGAGCTGAAAGAGGATGCACCAGAGCTTGAAGAGCAGCTACAAGGTGCGGTTAAAGAAACTGGCTATGCACTTCAAGAAATTGTAGAAGAGCTCAAGGAGCTTGCCGAGGAGACCTCAAAGGCAGATCAATTGGAGCTTTTTGACCCTATCGCCGCACAAGAAATTACCGAGAATGCACAAGATCGCCAAGAAAAGATTGAACAAGACCTGAAGGATGTCGATCTCTACGATGATAAGCTAAACCAGTTCCCTACGGTATTAGCTGCAGCCCGTACCAAAATCACAAACATCATCGAGCAGAATTCACTTCACAACATGAAGGTAAAACCATTTGACCGTCTGGAGCAGGCCCGCACAGAATCGCTGACGCTTGAAGCGCCGCTGCGTGTTGGAGATATGGATGAGGTGCGCAAGATTGGCGCCACTCTTGACCTTCTCCTGGATGAGGCTGTTGCTATGACAGAACAACAAGCACTCCTTCGGCAGAACAACCGCAGAGATTTAGAGACATTCCGCACCGAATGGAGCCAATTAAAACAGCGGCGAGACGGACTGCAAAGCCAGATTACCGAAGCACGTATGTATTTTGAAGAACAACATGTATCAACTGTGGAGAACATCCTTACAGAGTGGAGTACACGCCTTCGGGAAGGTGCTAGTGAAGTAGCGCAGATTGAGAATTGGACCAGTGATGAGCGCGGCGAATATGATAAGGCCCACAATGCGCTAGAACAGTTGCTATCCCTCCTAGATGAAGCTGCAAGGCAGTTCGATGGTGTCTCAGAAAGTCTAAATGCACTTCATGAAAGACTGGATAAGGTCACTCGCCTCTTTTCCGAAGGGCAAAGCCGGGTGGAAACGACCCAACGAATGCTGCATAGCAGAGGGTTATCTTCTAGAATTCACTTCGAGCTATCCTTACTGCCGGAATACAGTGCACTGGATCATCGCCTGGCATCCCGGCCTTATAATCTTGAGGAACTGGAGTCCCTTGGCCGTTCTTATGATTCACAGATCACTTCCTTTGTGAATGAAGCGAACCGACTCGTTCGTCAGAAGGAAGAAGAAGAACGATTAGCTCAATTAGCTATGATGAGAGAACAGCAACGTCGCGCGCAGGCTCGCAAGCGAATGTCCTCTGGCCCACCTTCATCAGGTGGATTCGGTGGAGGACGCTCCTCCGGTGGCTCCTCCTGGGGTGGCGGCGGCAGCGGTGGCAGATCCTCCGGCGGATCTTCTTGGGGCGGCGGAGGGAAGTCCGGCCGAAATTCATCAGGCGGATCCAAGTGGTAGACTATCTCCAAACAAAAGACTCTTCCAGCCTGCTTGGGCGGAAGAGTCTTTTATTATGAATTACTGCTTGCATGACGAAGAAATAACCAAGACAAGCCCTTTATTTTATTGGCAGATAAATCGTAACGGCCGTACCTACGCCCACTTCACTCGCTATGGCCACTCGCCCTCTATGTGCAGATACTATCTTTTTAACAATCATGATTCCCAGTCCATTACCATCACCTCTGGTCGTGTGAAAAGGCTGGCCTAATTTCTCCAGTACTTCCTGGTTCATACCCTCTCCGTTGTCTGTGAAGGTAATCTTCTGGAAGCCATTCTCCACATCTAGGGCAACTGTAATGCTTCCGCCAAAGGGTAAGGCTTCCATTGAGTTTCTTAGGATGTTTAGGAAGACCTGCTTGATATGATTGCGATCACACAAGATATTCGCATCAAAATGGAATTGCGTGTTCAATGATATATTATTCATCTCCACTTGAATCGCAAAGATGCTGAGCACTTCCTGCAGAATCGTGCTACATTGTTCTACCCTATAATGCGCGGCCTGCGGTTTACCTAGTATGAGGAACTCACTCACAATGAGGTTCATTCTTTCTACTTCTGACATAATAAGATCATAATGTAGCAGTTGCGAATCTTTATTGGCCAGTTGAAGCATTCCTTTGACTGTAGTTAGCGGATTGCGAATCTCATGTGCAATACTCATGGCTAGTTGTCCAGCAACCACTAGCTTCTCTGTATTGCGCAGCACTTCTTCCGTTTTTTTCATCTCTGTGATATTACGAAGACTCCCAATCACACGAGCTAAACATGCATTCGAATCATAAACCGGAAGCACATCCAGCATATAATGTTCAAACAAACCGTTGCTCTCCTGAATCACTTCCAGCCCAGCACATGCCTCTTGCTGAAGAATGACATGCTGAAAATAAGAGCCAACATTTCGAATTTCGAAGACACTGGCACCGATAACAGATTCTTGATGTTCACCATCCAAATGAAGCATGTTTAAGCAGTTCTCATTTATATTGACGATCGTTCCGAGTTCATCCGTTATAATAACACCCAAATAATTGGTATCCAATAGGATTCGATTTAAAAGCTGAAGCTCAGCATTCCCTCTACGCAGCAAAATCTCGCGTTCGATGGAGTCAGCCATGGTACAGAGCAATGGCAATAAGTGGGGATGCGCCACATCTATATCCGCCATAAATGATATCGTCCCCAATATTTCAAGCCCATCCTCTTTATAAAAAGGAGCCGTGCAGCACACTAAACGATGAAGAATTTGATGATAATGGTCTTGTCCCTTCAACTGAAAAGGCCGATGGTGTTCGAGACACAACGCAATTGAATTTGTACCCACTTCTTTATTTAGTTGCACACCTTCTTTGATGCCAACCTGCCCTACGAGATCAATAATCGTCGGATCCCCTTTGAACGCCAATAGATAACCTGCATCATCCGATATGGTAACAAGGATCGGATTACCTTTTACTGAAGAAAGAAACTTGTTTACGAAAAAATCAATAACCTCAATCACTTCACTATATACACGGAGTTGCGACCCCAGTTCATCTGCAGCATAACATTTTGGAAAAATAGGAGGCTGCTCAGGGTCTATTCCTTGATCAATGCAATGCTGATTGGAAGCCTTAATGATAGTCTCATCCGTCAGTACCCCTGTTGTCTTTTCCAAAGCCTTACCCCATTCTGTATGAATCTTCAATTTTGTAATACTAATATGTATTCTACTTCTTTCCCCCTAATCCTTTTGAACCCTAAAAAATCAAAATATCCCAATGCGAATAAATTTCTTGCAGCACAAAAAAACTCCGCCCTTTTAAAGAGCGAAGTTGCGGATTCACATTATTTCTTCTTAATGTTTCGGATCATCCAGAAAAGGTTTGTTCACATAATAATACATAACCCCCATCAGAACTCCACCACCAATTAGATTTCCGATTGTAACGGGCACAAGATTATGTACCACACCGCCCCACGAAACCGTTCCGGGATGGTCAAGGACTAATGCAATTGCAAAGGTACACATATTGGCAATACTATGCTCATAACCAGAGATGAAAAAACAGAATACGAATAAGACCATTGCGAACATTTTGGCCCCATCGCCCTTTATATTCATCGGGATGAAAAAAGCCATACAAACGAGCCAGTTACAGAGGATAGCACGGAAAAAAAGCTGACCTGCCGGAGCCTCCATTTTATGCTCAACCACATATAGTAAAAAACCATTTACATCAGAACTGTAAAACAGGCCTGTTAAAAAAATCAACAGTGCAAATGCAGCAGCACCAAGAATGTTACCTATATAACTCATGATCCACATGCGTACAACCTCGGACCATTTCATTTTGCGTCTCAAAGCAGTGTACGTGTAGTAGAAAGTATCTCCGGTAAATAAGTCCCCTCCCCCGTATGAGATTAGGATGATCGCTGCTCCAAAAGTAATCGCAGCCATTGGATACGCAAATGGTGAATGCTCCATATAGAAGTAGTTGCCTGTCTTGAATGCTACAATTACGCCGAACCCGATAAACATACTGGCCAGCATGGCTCTGGCAATATAGCGCAATATACTTTGCCGATAGATCTTTTGTTTCTTAAGTGCTAATTGTTCAACCTGTAGCAGCGCCTCGTTCTCCATGTGACCTCCTTAGGAATTTGGGTTTTCCAGCTAGTTATGGGCTAATCGTGCAATCTTGCGTTATTATACCCAATAACCAGCTGGAAATTACTTGAACCAAATCATGGTAAAAATCCTAAGTGTCCTCATTCATTTTTGCAATCGCTTCTGCTCTTTCACTACTGGCTACGATGATAAGCACGAGTATCAAGCACCCTAAGATCATATGCCTATCCTCACTTCCTCCACATGTAGTCTTGTGACAACTTATGTGTGAAGATAGGGCTTTATGATTGAGTATTGGCGTTTAAAAAAGCCTGTTGAATGAATTCAACAGGCTTCTCAATCTATTCTCTGTATTTTTATTATTGTCAGAAACAATTTAGTTCAAGAAACTGCTCAGTTGACTCTCAGCCTCTCCTTGCTTCAGTGCCTGAGGCTTGTCCGCCTCATTTAGTCCTAAACGATTGCCCAGTTGAGTATTGATTGCTGTCATTTTAGACGTATAATCCTGGCAGCTCTCAATAATGCGACGGTTGGACTGTTCTGAAGTGTCTAATGCGCTAAGCAGATCACCGATCGCTTGATTCACAGCTTCCATAGACATAGAAGGCTTAGACAGCAACTCGGTGGTTTTCTCTGTTGTGGTACGCAGCAGACGTGCATTTTCTTTAAATTGATCTTCAATCGTCTTATTCGTCGCTTCTACAGCATTGATGACGTTCTCCTGATCCGCTAAAGACATCGCAATCATTGCCGACACCGTGATCAGATTAGAGGTCTTATCAATAGCGTTATTCACGGAATCAATCAGCTTGTCATTATTGTCATTAATAATATCTGTAGCAGCAATTGCTTGATTGTACAGCAGAATCATTTCTGTCATCGACTGAATTCGAACCATCACTTTACGCAAACCGCGCTCCAGATAAGCTTTACGGTACTCATTCTCAGGCTTCGCGATCTCTACCTCGAACAACTCTTTCAACTTAGTGCCGAAAGCAATTTTGGTCTGTAGGTTATAGATCTCTTCCATGGAAGTACGTTTCAGCTGACGCATATTTACAATGCTCTCTTCGAGGGTATCTCTACCATCGCGAAGCCCTGTAACAATGGCATCAATGTTCGTGCGGACCGACTGATATTTGTACACATAGTTCTTCATCGGACTCTTGCGTAGCATCTTGCCAAAGAAGCTCACATTCTTACTTTGCTGCAGATTCTCACACTCATTCCGCAGCTTCATAATCATATTAGGCACTTCAACGCGTTTACCTGACATCAGGTCATTCACCGGGCGATCCAGCAGCTTCAAGGTTTGTCCTGCTTTTTCCTGCGTCTTAACCCCAAGCTTACCGATATCATCCATCAAGGAATCCAGTGTAACAGTATCCGTTTGGGATACCTTCTCAATTAATTGTGCCGCTTCCTCGACAACCTTTTGTTCATCTTCTTTTTTTAATTGGATCAACTGCGTGGACATGGGATTCCCTCCTATAGTTCGGAACTGCTGTACCGCTGATGAATCAGTTCCGCCTTCGTCTGAAGTTCCATCAGGTCTTTATGTTCGATCGTGGACGCAATATCCGATATTTTGGAATCGACATCTCTTAGACCGTTCAGCAGCATTCTCCGATTCTTCGTCTTTGCTTCACCGCCTAGGCGTAAGAACGGGTTGATTACACCATTCAAATCCTTCAGAATCAATCTGCGGACCGTATGATTAATCTCGCCGTTATTCAGCTCCTGCAGCAGTGGAATTACACGTTGAAGCCTCGCGAAGAGCGCCAATGATTTCTCGACAATTTCATTGTCCAGCGTATCCTTCTGCCCTTCTGAGATAATCATATCTTCCAGAATGCTAAGATACTCCACAACCGGAGCGAACTCCGGTCCAATCTTCACCGCGCTCTCAGTCCTACCGTCATAGCTGTGATTACCTGATGTAGTATCATTTGTCGTGTTGCTTAATTGAGGAGCACTCGCAGCGGGTGCCTTAGCAATAGGTGTCGTCACAGGGCCTGCTGGCAACACCTCCGCTGGGAGATTGGTTCTTGGACTTCTCGTTACCAGAGCACCTATCCCCGCACCCGCTAAAGGCAACAGCAGAGAAATGAATTCGGGAAGAAAAGAACTCGTTAATACAGCAACAACGTAGCCGATACCGGCGTAAAGCAATACTTTCGATTTAAACTGAATTGTTCTCACCTCTTGTGAGCGACTTTATGAACGCTCAATTCACGGCATCCGGAATGACAGATTGGCCGTTTATTTTCATAATCATCGGTTGCTCCAGATGGCTAGCCAATACATCACCTTCAAAATTCATAGGCTGAACCTCGCCACCGAGTGCGCTTTTGACGGCTAAATAAGGAAAATTAATCCCTGACAGACATGACATATGCAGTCCACCGGACATTCGTGGGTTAATTTCCAACAGCTTTGGAATATCTCCATTGTATTTCATTTGAATATTGAAATTGAAGGGGATCTTATAAACTTCTGCAACTCTAGCTGCAATCTCCTCCAGTTCAGGGATATGCTCCATCAATCGCAGACGACCACCCACTTTTCGACGTGGCACAGCTACTAACAGCTTACCGTTCTCATCTGCCAGACAATCTATACTATACTCGTAACCCTCCAGTAATTCCATCACCATCAAATCAGGGAAGGTCTCTTTGCTTGCAAGAATACGATAGGCATCATCAAACGTAATCAATGGAGTTACATACCCAAAAAGCTCTTGAAGAGGATCGCGGGTATTGTCGATAATACGGAATCCTAACCCGCCTTCTGTTTCAGTAGGCTTAAAGCAAACACGATGTCCCTTGGCAACAAGGTCCTCGTATGCCTCTTTAAACTGCTCCGCTGTACTAACCACATGATAATCTGGGATACTCATAATGCCTTGCTCACTAACATTCTCGTAAAATTTACCTTTGTCCATAATGGACTCCAGCAAATCAAGATCTCTACATACCAGAACCTTTGTACCAATCGCATCAAACATTGCCGCATGGAGAGCAATATCAAGCATATGCAACCGTGGAATAAAAACATCGATCTCATTACGCCGACAGAAATCAACGCAAAACTGAACATATTCTATTCCCTTCAGCGCCGGCTCGGTTTCAGCAAAGTCAGCACCTTGTAGCGACATGTGGCGGATATCCGGGTGTGTCGCAAAGATTTGAACCGGTATACCATCCTCGTTATTGCGGAGGAGATTCATATAATGGTAAGCCACGGAAAACCAACGATTGAAATAAATATTTACCTTTTTCATAGTGGCCCCACTCCCAATGCAGTTAGATTATTATAGATCATATTTACATACTGCAAAATCTCATCTCCAGCAAATACACCTGATTCTTTCGTAAATGGATATCTTGATTTTACAAGACCACTCTGTTGCTCTGCAAATATTTCACCATGGCAAGGGGCAATAGCATAGTCGGCACTCTCAAGCAGACTCTTATCTAGCAGTGAGTCCCCGGAGGCCACCATTGGTTCAGAGCGAACGGTGCGCCGCAAATGGAGTATAGCATCGCTTTTGTTCACGGCAGCCGGCACAGCGTACAGCTTGCGGCCTTGTAAAGAAACTCTCCAGCCGAGATTATAGAGCCGATCTGATAAATTAGTGATTTCATCTAAAGGCAACTGATCCCGATAAACCATGAAGGAATAGAATAGATCATCACAATAATTCTCACTAATGATCCAATCCTCACGTACAACCGCTTTGATATATGATCTAACCTCTTCAGCCCCAGCAGAGTGACGAGCTACCAATCTACCGATTGATTCTCTCCATTCCTTATCGACAACTCCACCGATTAGGATATTTCCCCCATTGCTTGTAACCGCATAGTCAGGTATGACCGTCTCTTGAAACAGATTAATACGCTTATATTGTTGTATCGTACGCGTAGTAACCGGGATGAAAATAATCCGCGTGTTCAGATCCATCAGCTGATTTAATGCTTGCTGCGAAATATAGGATCTCGTCTTTCCCTCTATTATTTCCGCCGGAATTAAACCTGGAGTATTCTCCGGCACACCTATGGCACCTAAAGAATAGATCAAAGTACGATCTAGATCACTAGCATATATCATTCTGTCTCCCCCTTCAGCGGTTTAATTATTCCGCAGCAGGAGTACGTCATCCCAGGAAAGATCTCAACAGGAACGCCCCGGTCCTTCGCTAAGAGAAGAATATGCTTTAGATTCGGATTATCCATAGTATCGACAAGAATTTTCCAAGGTACTCTGCGCAGTAATACGCGGGTTGTTTCGCCGACTCCCGGCTTTATCAGATTAATGTTATCTATACCGAAAGTCTCCTGAATACTCTGAATATCACGAAGACCCTGCCAAGTGATTTCTGGCGGATGCTCCAGCATCTGTCCAGCAATATTCTTCGCTTCTGCTACTATAGAAGGAAAATACGGGCAAATCGTATCAATAAATACATTGGACTCGTCCGCATCCAGCCACTCCTTATAAAACTTTGAACCATGAAATTCCTCAGGACCAATGAGATCAGCGTGTAACACCGTTCGGCTCATCAGCCCTGAAACGGTGGAGTTTAAGCAGGCGCTAGGAATGAGATAGTCTTCTCTAGTCCCAAACATGCCTGCACAGTTTCCAGGGTCAGCCAATACGGCAAGATCATCATTTAAGCGAATACCATACTTCTCATAGAGGGTGTTGCAAGAATCAATCAGCACCCCACGGATAGCCCCTTTTCCTGTCCACCCATCCACAAACTGCAAATCAGCATCAAGTCCATGCTTCTGCAGAATGTAAAGTATCGCATTCTCATCTATACCTTTTCCTCGAATAATAGAAATACTATAATGCGGCAAGTCTACCTTGTATCTCTCAGCTATATAACGCTTAATCAGTATACCAATGGGTGTTCCTGCTCTAGCTAAAGAGACAAGCACCGTACTTAGTCCTCTTCTTGAGACAATCATCTCAGAAACAATGGCAACAGCTAAAGCAACCTTCTTAGCTGATTGCTGCAGCGTCTCATGAAACAAGTCGATATACTGCTCGGTAGGCTGATATTCAACGGGCAACATCTCAGAATAATGGACACCGGATTGAATAGCTTCCTCCCTTTCCTCTGTCGCCAGCTCCAGCGAAACGTCACTAAGATCCTTGAGCAGAAACGTAACATCTGACGGTGGATAGCTACCTAGCGGAACCGGTTCTGCTATTTTTTTGTCCATGACTTTATGATTACTTGTTCCCTTCATACTGGAGGCCTCCACTTCTTCCTTCAGGAGTCAGTACAATAAGATGCACTTTATGGCGGGCAAGTGTCTTCAGTATATCAAGCATGGGTTTCATTCGTTCATGCGGTACATCACGCTCAATCAGCACGAATATATCATCATACTGATCAGAATCCACATTATAAATAAAGTTTGTAATTTCCGGATCGCTAGCTGAAGGATATGCGGCAGCACTATGCACTCCGTAATCTGGTCGACGTTCAGGGTGGATTGGACTGCGAGTAGAGGACTGATATGAAATGCCTTCCCCCATCTCAGCCGCTATCCGCATAGGAAGGTACATAAATTCCCCTACACCCATCACTAGAGTCTTAGAATCTCCCCCTCGTAGTTCTCTTAGCTGTGCGGCTATCCGGGTTACTCCTACATCAAGATCATCATTATTCAGCGACTCCAGTCCGAAACGTCCACTGTATTTCACATAAGGAGACGAGTTGGTGTCACCATATGAATCTACGGATGTTGCCTGCAGACGTTCTAAACCGTCCACTACATAAGTGGTCACTACTTCGGATTCCACTGAAGACGATAACAAATCTTTGTCATTCCTAGCATTTAGCAAAGGCGTGCCTTTTACTTCAATACTACCTTGAAGCAAACACAAGGACTTAATCCGAATCCCCAGTTCCTGTTCTAATTCGCTATAGGTATGAAGATTGTTACCGCTCCTCCAATCCAAAATAGAAACGACTACGTATTCCTCCCGAGGGAATTTGGACTGAATATCACGGATCGTATTAATTGCTGTATTCCCTGTTGTAATCTCATCATCCACCAAAATAATCGGCTCAGTCCCTGATAATAGCTTAGTATTCAAGGCGTAACATAGATGGTCAACCGCATGTGAATGCTCTTCTTCAAAGCTAACAATGGACTCCAAATCGATGATATGTTCACGGGTAGTATGAATATATGATGCTGCATCGGCAAACATGTTGTACACACTGTGACCCAGCGCAGTTGCAGTCTCAGCAAAACCAATAAAGACAACAGGCCTAGGAAGAACTAATCTTGCAGCTAATAAATGCTCATAGGCTTCCTTGGCAGACTCAGGGTGCATCAGTCCGTGTACAGCTTTATCTAATAAATCTTCCATCCTATCATTATCCGCAGTATTACCGTTCATCTCCTGATATAACAGCAGCGCTAATGCAGCACCACTTAGCAGAGAGGTGTACGGATTAACAGGAATATGTTTACCAAGTACCTTGCTGACGAACAAAAAGGAACGTTTCTTATTAATCCGGGCTGCCATGGAGAATAAAGTATCCACAGGCAAATGAAAGGGATTAGATGTTTCGGTAACCGTAACCTGCAGGTTCTCGACTATGTTATACGTGTGTAAATTCGTTTTCGGGTAATAATCCGACAAAATGCTGTTGTTCATGTAACACCCCGTATATTTGTGATCGTAGTAAAATCCGTTTTGCCCAGTTCAAATGCGGCTTAATCTCGTTCATCTTATTAGAATATTGACTCTTGAAGACTCCTAGGCTACCATCGTTACTCTCTACGATACTGCAGGCGTCAACATATTCCTCGTGCATTACCGTGTACATGGCCTGAACAGGTCTGAGGTGTGAGGGATGTATAATTGTCTTGCCCAAGATCCCATTTTCTTTATCTAAAATCACTTCACGAATAAGCCCATCCATGCTGCTAGAAATGTAACTATTTCGCATGTCGCGGCCGTTTTTACCATAGGTGTCCTCAAACGGAGTCTGCCGTAGCTGTGGTCTGAGCACCCGATGCCCTTTATTCGCAAAATATTCCCAGACTGGTCCGGAAATTACATACCCTTCTTCCACTCTGCCAAAAATATTAATAATATCCGATATGCAGTCTCGAATAGGGGTAAGATCATAAATGCTAATATCAGGACTACGGCGCAGTCCGAATAAACTTGAGAAATCTGTTGCTCCAATTCTAACGTTCAACACATATTCGCGGTAGTTGCCTAGCAAATTACGAATAGATAAAAGACTATCTACCCGGCTCTCCCGGTAAATAATAGGCGCACTTTCCAGGATTGGCATGCCATAAAGCACTGGATCTGAGTAACTGCGCGTTCTATTGTAATCGGCTATCGCCTCGAAATATTGGATTCCGTTGTCGACCGAAAACTTAGGGAAAACAAACCCTGTTAACATCGTAACCAAAGATCCTAACCGAAAAATCAGCTGCCGCAGCTGCTCCGGGTTACGAACTCGGATGAAGAGGAGCGGAAGACTATCACTCCCGCTTGGCTCGTTCTCCTCATATGCGGCAAGAAAAATAAGATGCTGAATGAGAGACTCCTCTGCATGGTCAACCTCGTTATCTCCGATCGCATCCTCCAGATCAATAATAACGGTTACAAGTCCTGCACTTTTAAGCTTCAAAATATCTTCGGGAACACTAGCACGAGTTGCTGGCATATAAAGAGCAGCTCCAACAGCATGAGCCAGCAAATCTTTACTCGTAGTATTATGGTTAAATGAAATCGGCGGATTATAAAATAAGGCTATTTCTTGTTCTTTCGTCAGGTAATCGAAGTATCTCAAGATGGTTCCCCCTTATAGTTTTGCGAAGCCAAGCAAAACAAGCGCAGGCCTCTCCTATAGAGAGTGGCAGAACCAGCTATACCCTATCCGGTTCTCTCATATATAAGTGAAGGCCTACGCTATAAACATATACGATTACCTGAAAGCAGCAGTGTTCAACTAGCTTTGAAATCAAGCATTTCTATGGGCTTCTTTTTTCTTACGCAGTACGCTGTAAAGGATCGTACCACCGAATACAAGAATAATGATTGAAAAGAATAATACATGTGGCATTTCGTACCCAAAAGCGCCCGCGAGCATTTTTCCAGCAATAATGGCAATAAGCGCAAAAGCGGCACGCTCGAGTTCCGGAATTTTATCAATAAGCTTTAAGAATAATTGCGCTACTCCCCGCATCATCAGAACGCCTATGATTCCGCCCATAAAGAGCACCCAAACCTGGTTACTAACACCAAATGCAGCAATAACACTATCAATACTAAAAGCAATATCCATTAATTCAACAAGGAGAACCGTCTTCCAAAAAGAGAACCCCTTATTCTCGATCTTCTCATCGCCACCGCCCTTAAATAACCCGCCATAAGCGATATAAAAGAGATAGGCTGCACCAAGAACCTTAACCAACATGAATTTAATAAGAAATGTCCCTAGACCGATAGCCAAAAATCTGAATACATAAGCTCCTATAATACCGTAAAAGAGCGCCTTCTTCTGTTGTTCTTTAGGTAAATGCTTAACCATGACGGCGAGAACAAGCGCATTATCTGCAGAGAGCAGCCCTTCTAGTAGCACTAAGCTACCAATAATGCCCCAGCTAACCGGGTCTGAGAGCGTACCTACCACATCGCTCCATGAGAAAAAATGACCGTAGTTCTCACTAATATTCCTGAAAAAATCAGCGAACCAATCCATTACACTTGCGCCTCCGAAAAAATCGTCTATTTACTGCCAGCAACCCAGCGCAGTCCCCAACCATATGCCTCATCAATCTCCCGATGACCACTGTAATATTGGACCAGCCGTTCAACACTGAATGTCTCGTTATTCACATTCCGAAATAACGCGATGGCACACATGCCTTTGCGGTTGTTATGCTCGTCCAAATTGACAATAATATCGGGGCCACCACTCTGGGTAATCGTGACAACACCGTCAGCTTCTGACCAATTGGTAACACCTTTATAAATAAAAGAAAAAATTAGAATCCGTTCAATATCAGCAATTTTGCTGCCATTAATCCGCAGATTCTCACCGGTTGTTACAGAGCCTGTCCGGTCATCTCCATCAAGCATGACATAAGGAGGTTGGTTCAATGAGCCAAAAGCATTGCCCAGCGCCTGAACTACTCCCTTACTGCCATTCTTCAACTCATATAGACAAGCAAGGTCTAAATCCACACCATTTTTACGATTAAATAGCCCTCCACCCTGCTTCTGATTCCAGTTGAGGTTAATTAGCAATTCGCCCAAACCACCAGCTGATTTCTTCAGGTTGATCGAATCACCTTTTTTCTTCAGTTCGATCTTCTTCAGGTTGAGATTGACCGGAGGGGGTGTTACAGGTGAAGGCGCAGCTGCAGGAGGAGGTGGAATCTGAATCTTAGGCTCCGCTACCGGCGCTGATTGACGTTTAAGCTCTGGCTGCGGTGGAGCAGCAGGCTTAGGCACTGGTATTGGTGTCGGTGCCGGTTCATCGTTCGCTTCTATCCCAAAGTTCCTACACAGTTCCTGTAGACCACCAGCAAAACCCGCGGCAATGGCGCTGAATTTCCATTCACCGTTATATCTATATAATTCTCCTACCACAACAGCCGTTTCCACGGAGAAATGATTTTCAAGATCACATCGGAGAAGCTCCGCACCTGTTACTTGATTCAGAATCCGAAAATAGGCCTGATTTACCTGCCTAAAGCTTTGACCCCGCTTCTCGCCATCATAAATGGTAAGTGTAAACGCGAGTTTCATCACATCAGAAGGAACTTTGTTTAGTTCCACGTCAAATTGCTTGAGGCTGTTTGATGTAGGCATTTCCTTATATCTGATATAAGGTGTAGACGGATTATTATAAAATATCAAATCCTCATCTTTGCTTACTTTACCTTGCGCTCCAAGCAGAAAAGCAGAAGTATCAATCTCAAGTGAAGAAGGCGATTGCCAGCCAATCTCTACGATAAGAGAATCAAGTCCAGGATTCCCTTTAGTTAAATCAACCTTTTGTCCTTTGACAACTGTAATACCCATTCTTACACCACCTTTATAAATGGAGCAATCATAACGCCTTCGGCGTCCTTATAAGGACGGCAAGCGTTTAAGCGAGAAATATAAGACATAATGTATCGTGTGAAACTTATATTTTTAAATAACCCCACAAAGTGGAGTTTATACTTCGAGACCCATTCCATTTCCTTTGTGAGGCAATCCATAAAGAATTAAAAAAAGGGCAGGATCGGTGATGACCCCGCCCGGAAGATGCTATTGCGCGTCCAGCCCATAATTTTTACACAATGCACTAAGACCGCCGCCAAAACCACTACCGATTGCCTGGAATTTCCAATCCGCACCATTGCGGTAGAATTCGCAGAATACAACTGCCGTCTCTGTTGAGAAATCTTCACCCAGGTCGAAACGGAGTACTTCGCGATCTGTGGAAGCATCGACCACACGTACGAAAGCATTGGAGACTTGTCCAAAGTTCTGTGCACGAGTTTCGTAATCATAAATCGTTACGGTGATACCAATACGCTGAATATGGGCAGGGACTTTGCTAAAATCAACGATAATTTGCTCGTCATCTCCGTCGCCTTCTCCTGTACGGTTATCTCCCGTGTAGACTACAGAGCCTGCGCCACCATTTGGGTTGTTATAGAATACAAAATCATCTGTACCTTTAGCTTTGCCGTCTTCATGAAGCAGAAACGCTGAAGCATCGAGGTCAAAATCTTGACCTCCACTATACTTATTAGTGTCCCAGCCCAATCCAACTACTACCTTTGTCAGACCTGGATTAGTCTTGGTAAGATCAATCCGCTGTCCTTTGGAAAGACTGATCGTCACTGACATAACCTTCTTTCGTGAGTGGATTCAATTCACTGTGTACTACAAGATTTATACTACAAGATTTATACTTCAAGATTTATTGCAAGCCGTAATCGCGAGTCAAACCGCTCAAGCCGTCTTTGTAGCCGCTACCGATTGCATTGAACTTCCACTCTGCACCATGACGGTACAATTCACCGACAACAACGCCAGTTTCAATAGAGAAGTCTTCACCCAAATCAAAACGGATTAGTTCTTCATTGTTCAAATCATTTACGATACGTACATAAGAACGAGAAACTTGACCGAAGTTTTGGCTTCTTGTTTCAGCTTCATAAATTGTAATAGTAAAAGCTACCTTTTCTACATCCGCTGGGATACTCAGAAGATCCACTTGAATCTGCTCATCATCACCATCGCCGTCACCCGTACGGTTATCACCTGTATGAACAACAGAAGCGTTCTCGTTCTGTTTATTATTGAAGTAAATGAAGTTGGTTTCTTTTTCAACTTTGCTGTTCGCATTAGTCAAGAATACGGAAACGTCCAAGTCGAAATCTTTACCGCCGTCATATTTATTAGTGTCCCAACCAAGACCTACTGTGATTTTGGATAGACCTGGATTTGTTTTTGTTAAATCGATCTTTTGACCTTTGGATAGATTAATTGCCATGATAACATTCCTCTTTTCTTTTATTTGGATTATACGTAGCGTTCTGCCAGTTGATTGATATGTGCCGCGTGACTACCCTCACCAATTGCAGCGAACTTCCACTCTCCACCTTGACGGTAAAGTTCCCCACAAATAAGCGCCGTATAGCCATTGTAATTATCAGATAGGTTGAAACGGATTAGCTCATTGTTACCTACAGCGTTTATCACACGGATATAAGCTGACTTAATCAATCCGAAATCCTGTTTACGGTTCGTGGCATCATAAATATTCACAACTACCAGAACCTTGTGTACATCGGAAGGAATGGCATTCAGGTTAACCATGATTTGCTCATCATCTCCGTCACCATCACCCGTGAGATTGTCTCCGGAGTGAATGACAGAGTTACAAGGACTTTGCTTGTTATGGAAGCACACCAGGTTACCCTTCTTAACTAGCTTACCATTCTCGTTCAACATCAGTGCTGAAGCGTCACAGTCCACGTTGGCCTGTTTCTTCACACCGAAGAATCCTCGAGCTGGCTCAGCCGGATCCCAACCTAAACCTACAATTACGTTAGATAAGCCTGCATTACCTTTTGTGAGATCAATCTTCTGACCTTTTACCAGATTAATTCCAGCCAACTTTACGTACCTCCATTCCCTAAAAAGAATCACCATCTATTAGTCTAGCTTTTGGATGTTATATGAGTGATACGCTAAAGAACTAAATACGTTTCATCCGAACTCATGTATATGGTATTACATCATTTATAAACTGAATTCACCAGGGTTTAATCCCAAGACACCGCAAATATGCCGCACAACTGCTTTTTCATTGTCATCAAAATCACCATCAGCTGATCCAATAGCTGAGCACACACCCACAATTACACGTCCCACATCTGGTTTACCGGTAAACTTACCGATTGCTTTCAGTGCTTCCTGCTTACCGATTTCTGGTGAGAACTCAAAGTTACTTACATAAAAGTTGAACTGGGTAATGACATCTCTCATGTCAAACACCTTAAGCTCATTACTCATATTCATGTAACCAGCCATTTTATTCTTTTCAGCTTCTTCTATTTTACCGTCGGCAGCAGCAACCAAGGCGCAGCCCGCAACTACCGCATTCATGAAATCTTTATTTTTGAATTTCTTTACTTGTTCTGTTAGTCCGTTTTTGGTTGTGTTCAACCAGTTTTTAAATGTGCTCATCGTTTTCTCCTTCTATCACTGCAAGATTATGATAACAAAAGATATCCCAGAGCCTCCTCTCCACGTATCCGACAGAATTTTCATAGTAGATCCCTGAATCACGGTTTACTCTTCTAATATACCTGATAAAATATCAATATTCTACTTTTCCAGACTTTTACAGCACTTTTGATAGAAAAGATTGTGTCCGATCTTGCACAGGATTTCCGAACAATTGCTCCTCTGTTCAAAGAACCCCCGTATTTCTCGTTGAAACACCAAAAAAGGCACTGCCAGAGATTCTATCCTCTCTAGCAATGCCTTTAGCACATTTAACTGTGAATTCTTTTAAAGAATGATGTCCCCATCATAAGAACCAATCATTTTGTACAGCTCAGGCCGGCGATCACGGAAGACGCCCCACTCGATCCGTCCGACTTCCAAAGCATCCAGATCAAATTCGCTCACTATTACAGCTTGCTCGCCTCGGCCTGCTTCAACAATTTTATTGCCTTGCGGTCCCGCAATGAACGAAGAGCCGTAGAAATTAATGCTAGAATCTTCATCAATTTCTTCACCGATACGGTTGGAGGCAACGACTGGAATAAGGTTAGCCGCTGCATGCCCAAGCATACAAGTCTGCCAATGATCCTTAGAGTCGATCGATCCATCCTGTGGTTCTGATCCGATAGCGGTTGGATAGAACAGAATTTCTGCTCCCATCAGGCTCATCACTCTAGCCGCTTCCGGGTACCACTGATCCCAGCAAATCCCTACACCAATCTTGGCATAGCGAGTGTTCCATACTTTAAAGCCAGTATCTCCCGGATTGAAGTAGAATTTCTCTTCATATCCTGGGCCATCTGGAATATGGCTCTTGCGGTATTTGCCCAGTATCGTTCCATCGGCATCGATTACAGCTAGTGAATTGTAACGTGCGTAGTTCTTTTTCTCATAAAAACTGATTGGCAGTACCACTTGCAGTTCCTTGGCTATTGCTGTGAAATGATTAATCGCTTTGTTATGCTCAAGCTCTGTTGCATATGCGTAATAATCAGCCTTCTCTTTCTGGCAGAAATACGGAGTCTCGAACAGCTCCTGCAGCAAAATAATTTGTGCTCCCTGTGCCGCCGCTTCTCTGACCAATGTTTCGGCTTTGCTGATATTCTCATCAATATTGCTGGAACAGCTCATTTGCGTCGCAGCTACTTTTACATTTCTCAAGAATCTGTCCTCCTTATATATAAATGTCCCTTTGGACGTTTAGTTTCCTTCAATTATTGCTGAGCAGGCATTTGCTGCGTAGTGCAGTGAACGTTCCCGCCCTCGGTGATGACCGCCATACCGTTAACTGTACGAATCTTACGTTCCGGGAACAAACCAGCCAGTACTTCCTCGGCAAGTTTATCTGTTTCCACCGCCGTACCGCCAAACACAGGCAATATAATTCCACCATTTACGAAATAGAAGTTCAAATAACTGAGCGTCAGACGGCTGCCATCATGATCCACCCGTGGTGGTTGCTGAATCTTGATGATCTCCAGCTTACGCCCTTTGGCATCTATGGCATTCTCCAAAATACGAAGATTCTCCTGTGTAATCTCAAAATTCTCATCCTGCGGATCCTCACAGACCTGAATAATGACTTTACCTGGAGCAGCGAAGCAAGCGATATTATCCACATGACCATCGGTTTCATCACCACTTAGACCACGCTTAAGCCAGATAATAGTTTCTGTACCTGTATAATTGCGCACGTACTCTTCAATATTCTCGCGCTTCAAATCCGGGTTGCGGTTCGTATTGAGCAGACATTCTTCTGTAGTAATCAAGGTGCCTTCTCCATCCGTATGAATCGAGCCGCCTTCCATCACAAGCGGCGCATCAAAGCGTGTCACTTGTGTGTGTTCGAGAATCTGTGGAGCTACCTCATCATCCAGATCCCAAGGTGAATATTTACCGCCCCAGGCATTAAACTTCCAGTTCACGCCTGCTAGAACGCCGTCTTTATTAACAACAAAGGTAGGCCCGTTATCACGCAACCAAGCATCGCTATGCTTTATAGGTAGTAGCGTTACATTCGGTCCGCTGACCAGACGTTCTACCTTTTCCACGTCCTCCGGGTTAACGATGACCGTAATCGGTTCAAACTCGGCAATAGCTGTAATAATGTCAGCATAACCTTGGCATACCGACTCGTGGTTGTCCGGGAAACACATAGATTCCTGCACCGGCCAGGAGATAAAAGTACGTTCATGCTTGCCCCATTCCGGTGGCATTGTATAGTTCAAATCTTTAGGATTCATGTGTTAACTACCTTTACTATTATATTTGGAGCCAGCCCTGCCCTAAAACTCCTACCTCATCATACAATAATATGTTCTAGTGCTCAATTCCCTAGAACACTAATAATGTTGGAAGGAATTCGGGTCACATGTGATCTGACTGAGCTTATAGTGTAATCCTTTTTACCACATCGCCCTCAAAATCCTTAACGATGAATTCTCCACCCTCAAGGATACCATAGGAATTCGGGTTATTCTCTTTAGGCAGCGATATCGAACCGGGATTCAGCACGTATACACCCTCTTTTACATCCGCAACCGGAAGATGGGTATGCCCCTGAATAAAGATATCCTTCTCAGATAGTGCCGGTAAATTCTCAATACTAAAGCCATGACCGTGTGTAACATAGATTCGTCTGCCTTCATGCAGGAGCATCACATAATCGCCCATCATCTGAAACTGCAGCAGCATCTGGTCTACCTCAGCATCGCAGTTACCACGTACTGCCGTTATAGGCTTCTTTTTGTTATATTCATTCAGTTTATTAGCAACTCCCTGCGGGTCATAACCCTTCGGCAGTGGATTTCTGGGACCGTGATATAAAAAGTCTCCTACGATTACAAGACTGTCTGGCTGTTCTTCCTCTACCTTTTCCAAAGCCCGTTCTAACCAGAATAAAGAACCGTGAATATCGGAAATAAACATTAGCTTCATCATGTATTCTCCTTTTCGACTTAAATAGATCTTGTGCTTAGGTTTCAATTTTAACCTTGAATAGGCAAACAACGCAAAAGCGGACGTTCCTCCAAAAGGAACGCCCTGCCCTATATGCCTCTATTCTCACGGCAAATTCGATGATCCCATCAAGAATCGGTCCACTTCGCGGGCTGTCTGACGCCCCTCATCAATGGCCCAAACTACAAGGCTTTGTCCGCGGCGCATATCACCTGCTGTGAATACCGCCTCTACATTGGTCGCTTGTGCTCCGAACTCTGCCTTGGCATTTCCCCGCTCATCACGTTCCACCCCAAGCTCACCTAGCACAGACTCTTCGGGCCCTGTGAATCCTAATGCGAGTAGTACCAGCTGTGCCTTTAGAACTTCTTCACTGCCTGGTACTTCAACCGGAACTATCCGTCCCTGTTCATTGCGAGTCCACTCAATGCGCACAGTATGCAGCTCCTGCACATGTCCACCATCGTCACCAACAAAACGTTTCGTCGAAACAAGATAACGACGTGGATCTTCCTTATACAGTGAAGCCGCTTCTTTTTGGCCATAGTCCACCTTAAGAACCTTTGGCCATTCTGGCCACGGATTGCTAGGCTGACGGGTCAGCGGAGCAATCCGTGGCATAATCTCAAGCTGGATTACACTACGACAGCCGTGGCGGATCGACGTAGCTACACAGTCTGTGCCAGTATCCCCACCACCGACTACAACTACATCCTTATCTGCCGCAGACAAGTATTCACCATCAGCAAGCTCTGAGTCCAGTAAGCTCTTAGTATTCAGTGTCAGAAACTCCATCGCCTGATGAATGCCCCGCAGCTCACGACCCTCTATAGGAAGCTCTCGTGCCTGCGTAGACCCGCCACACAAGACAACAGCATCGTGCTCCGCCTTGAGTTGTGACGCCGAGATATCTCTCCCAATCTCTGTACGAGTTACGAATGTAATGCCTTCAGCCGTCAGCAGGTCTACTCGGCGCTGAACCGTCTTCTTATCCAGCTTCATGTTCGGAATACCATACGTCAACAAACCACCAATCCGATCTGCCCGTTCATACACGGTCACCGAATGCCCTGCCTTGTTAAGCTGAGCTGCACAGGCAAGACCTGCTGGACCCGAGCCCACTACAGCTACCTTTTTACCTGTGCGAGTAAGCGGGGGCTCAGGAACAATCCAACCTTCTTCAAAACCTCTATCTACAATCGACTTTTCAATCGACTTTATCGTTACGGGCTTGCCGTTCATCCCTACTGTACAAGAACCTTCACAAGGTGCCGGACACACACGTCCAGTAAATTCAGGGAAGTTATTGGTCTTATGCAGACGTTTCAGTGCAACCTCCCAGTTCCCACGATAAACCATATCATTCCATTCAGGAATCAAGTTGTGTAGAGGGCAGCCGGAAGCCATACCAGACAACAGACGTCCTACATGACAAAATGGCGTACCACAGTCCATACAACGCGCGCCTTGCTCGCGCAGATTCTCTTCATCCATAGGAATCGAGAATTCATCCCAATTCTTAATCCGCTCAAGCGCCTCACACTCCGAAGGCGTCTGCCGTTCAAATTCCAAAAATCCGGTTGCTTTCCCCATCTCTCTCATCCTCTCTAAATATCCCCACAGATATATACTTCCTAAACCGTTAAAAAAGAAAAGTACGCGCTATGTTTGTCTGCTGCCAAGCCTATGCCACTCTAAAGCGCCAAAGTAAATGCCTTCATATTAACATCCAATATCATCATCGAAAATGAGTAATGTCACCTTTTTATGTAAAATGAAACAATCAAATTAAGAAAATGGAAAACAAAAAAAGCACACAGTGTACTGTACCTGATTAAAGTACGTTACTCCGCATGCTTTTAAATAATGATCTTGTAAAAGACTATTTATTTCGCCGTCAGGACTACTGTCCCAATCCCATTTACAGTCAGCTTATTTCCAGTCAGCTCCTGCGTAAGATCAGCCCCGAAGATGGTCTTCCATGCTCCAAGCTGCGGCAGAACCACAGTGGTCTGTTCAGCATTCGCATTAAAAAGAACATAAATATGCTTCGCTGCATCTCCTCCAGCATGGCCACGTAGCGTGTAAGCTACTGCACTTGCCGGTGCTTTTTCAAAAACCAAATGGTTCTGAATGTCCGCTGCTGTTCGCATACGGAAGGCCGGGTGAGCTTTACGCAGTAAGATTAACTGTTTCATATACGCCACATCTTCCTGATGCGCGGCGCACAATTCCCAGTCCATACGATTGATCTCGACCGAAGATTTATAGCTGTTCTCCACCCCGTCCTTCGTACGCATAAACTCCTGTCCTGCATGGATAAAAGGAATCCCCTGACTCATGAACACTATCGCAGAAGCTAGTCTGTGCATGGAACGGCGCTGAGTAACCGTCTCACCCTCGGTGGACAATACGATTTTATCCCATAAGGTATGATTATCATGACACTCCACATAATTAACGTTTTGCTGAGGCTCCTCGGCAAATTGCTTAATTCCTGGGCTGAAGTCAATCCCTCCCGCAATCCCCGCCTTGATCGCAGGCTCCAGACCCATCATTCCACTGATGAAGCCCGGCTGATCGTACAAAAAGATATTTCCTTTAATAGCATCCCTGAAATCATCATTAAAATGTCCGATTCCCGGCATAAGGGAGGCATTCTTCTGATGAGCGAGCCGTTCCATCGGTAGCTCAGTCCCCATCATCCAGCCTTCACCGATAGTCATGATAGACGGATCTATTCCATCCAGACGCCGCCGGGTTTCCCGCATCGTATCGACATCCATCAAGCCCATCAAATCAAAGCGGAAGCCGTCGATATGGTATTCTTTAGCCCAATAGACCACGGACTCCACAATGAAGCGGGACATCATCAAGCGTTCTGTAGCCACGTCATTCCCACAGCCCGAGCCATTCGACAGGCTTCCGTCTTGTTTATAACGCAAATAATAGCCAGGAACCAGTTTAGTGAAATTCACGCGATATCCGTCGTACACATGGTTGTAAACAACATCCATAATGACGCGGAGTCCACGATCATGAAGCGCTTGAATCATTGTTTTTAGTTCTTGAATACGTAGTCCGGGCACATAAGGATCCGTAGCATAGGAGCCTTCAGGAGCATTGTAGTTCTTTGGATCATAACCCCAGTTAAAATGAGGCTCATCCAGCTTCGTCTCATCTACACTCTCTGTAGAATAATCATAAATAGGCAATAGCTGCACGTGGGTTACACCGAGATCTGCGATATGATCGAGTCCGGTGAGAATGCCCTCTGGTCCGCGGGTTCCTTCTTCCGCCAAAGCGAGATATTGACCCTTATGAGCCATACCGCTGGCTGGATGAATGGATAAGTCACGCAAATGAAGCTCATAAATAATAGCGTCTACAGGATCCTCAAACGACGGCTTATCTTCCGTCCACCGCTCAGGGTCCGTCTTGCGCAAATCTAGAATAGCACCTCTGTCCCCATTCACGCCGACAGCACGCGCGTAAGGATCTGCTGCTTCATTCCACTGTTCACCTAGATGTACTCGGTAGGTATAGAACTTGCCATCTAGATCACCGTCAACCGTAGCTCTCCACGTTCCCCGAATATCGCGAATCATAGCATATTTAGACCCCGCAGCTCCCTGCCATGAATCATAAATTACTAGCTCTGCCTCCTGAGCCGTAGGGGCCCACAAGCAAAATGATGAACAGGCCGATGAATATGTAAGTCCGAGATCATCCCCGTCATAACTAAACAACTGATCAAACTCCTGAGCGAATACGGAAATCCCTCTAGTAGTCGCAGGATCACCATAATAAATCGGTTCCTTCATTTCCTTTTGTACGGACAAAGCACCTATCCCCTTTTCCAGTTATTAACTGGATTATAGTATGATCCTCGAATTTGTGCAAACGTTTGGACTCAAAATAACCAGATCATTTTTCCAGGGTAATTGCATAGCTAAATCACGATTAACTAGGCGTTTCTATGATATTCATTCCCACCATTGTAATGATGTCTTTATTTGCATAATATGGGATGCGGCGTTCTTTACAAAGAGCAATCCTTCCATCCTTATACCTCACACCATTATCCTGAACGATGAGGATTGGAAGATCCCCGTTATCAGGTACTTCATATCCTATTCCTAATACCCAATGGTAATCGTAAGCAAAATTCCCTCTCCACCGAAAATTAAACCATTTATCAAATTTAACAGCTACTGGCCGACCTGCATCAATCTCCACTTTATACACATCAAAATCGTTAAAAGTAGAGACAGAAAGCTTATGTCCCCCTTTTGGCGAGATTGAAGAGTGGATATAAGCTGTGATTCCCTTTACAAAACTACGTGTACTCATCCCCAAAGGGGTACCTCCGTGATGACTGTATATGTAATTAATATGAGCTGCTTTAGAGTGAAAATGACCTTTGCCACGAATAAAGTCCATTCCTAGCTGGGTATTCCAATACTCGGTTAAAGCTGCCAGCGTAGCTGGTCCACATGCAGAAGACGGGGATGAAACCCCAGCCTCCCACTGTGTGTATGGATCTACCGATAGTTTGTTACTAAGACTGGAGTTTCTATGTCTCATCAGGATGGTTCTCCCTTTGAAGAGTTCGGCTTAGAAGCTGAAAGGGCAGGGCCTTCCGGAAGTAAAATCACATTTTCACCAACATCCATAGATCCCTCTGAATTAGATCGTGATTCCATTTCCTGTGCAGGCTTCTGCTCTGCCTGAGCAATATCTTCCTCTTCGCCCTCATATTTGTTTTCAGGATTAATCTGTAGTGTGAAATAGAAATTAGAGCCGTTTCCTTCGCTACTCTCCACCGCAATGGCTCCGCCCATCAGCTCGACAAGCTTCTTGCAAATGGCTAGTCCTAACCCCGTCCCGGCATACTTACGATTAAACGAGGAGTGCAGCTGGTAGAATGATTGAAACAGCTGATGCTGCTTTTCTAAAGGAATACCTATCCCCGTGTCTCTGACATTAAACTTCAAAGTAGATTTCTTTGAAACCACGGACAATTTTTGCTCCACATAAATACAGACTTTACCTCGGTCAGTAAATTTAATCGCATTGCTGACCAGATTAACCAATACCTGACGTAATCGTCCTGCATCTCCCATAATGAACGTAGGAACTCCTGGTGCCATGCTGTAAGACAGCTCAAGATTTTTTTCCAAAGCCTTAGCCATAAACAGATCCGTTACACTGTCCAGTACCTCTCGAAGATGTACGGGCTCATGTACGATCATCATTTTTCCGGCCTCAATTTTACTGTAATCGAGAATTTCATTCAGAATATATAGAAGAGAGCTACTGCTCTCCTTAATAATATTTGTGTACTCACGTTGTTCTTCATCTAGTTCCGTCTCGGCAAGCAGATCAGTCATCCCTACAATGCCGTTCATAGGCGTGCGTATTTCATGGCTCATAATGGCTAGAAACTCTGATTTAGCCTGGTCCGCTTTTTCCGCAGATTCCTTCGCCCGAATGATCTCCTTCTCATCTGTAATATCCCTGAACACGACTACAACACCCTTAGGTTCACCTTTATCAAAAAGAGGGGTTACTTGGTACTCCGCAAGAAAACTTGTACCATCTTTACGCCATAAAACTGCATCCTTGCTCTGGTAAGATCCCCCTGACCTAATGGCTTTGATAAGTGGCGACTCCTCTGGCCGATAATGGATCCCGTCAAGCGCTGTCTGCTGAATATGATCTAGATAGGTATGACCCATGATCTCATCATGTTCATAGCCGAGCATATGCAAACCTGCAGGGTTGATGAAGGTCACCTTCTCCTCCATATCGAGTCCAAAAATACCCTCAGATACTGCATTTAATATAAGAGTGTACTCATTGCTTAGCTTCTCAATTTGTTCTGTATATCTTATACGTTCCGTAATGTCACGGGAAATACCATATACACCAACCACTTGATCGTCTACAATGATCGGAATATTAGTGGTATTAATCTCTACAAGATGGCCTTCTTTATGAATAAGCGTCAGATCATAGCTTTGGGGATAGCCCTTAGCAGCTAAGTTAAAATGATACAGCGTCTTCTCCATATCCTTCTCATGCACAACGGGACCAAAGTACATTCCGATCAGTTCTTCCAGCGAATACCCGGTCAGCTTCTCCAGATTCGCATTGGCTGTTAAATAATCGCCTTGCAAATTCATTGAGTACACAGCAGAGGGATTATATTCAAATAAGGATTTATAGCGCTGTTCATTCTCCTGAAGCTTGAATTCGAACTGTTTGCGCTCTTCAACTGCATGACGCGAGATTAAATCCAGCGAATTCTCGGAAATCAATCTATAATTACGTTCACTTTGATAAATCTGTTCCTCTAGATCTCGTTGATCTGCCATTTGTTGGTCTGCAATCTTTCGGTCTGTAATATCTTCGGCGTACACAATAATACACGAAGGGGCTTGTCCTGCTGTTCCAAATCCTGAGAATGTCAGGGAAAGCCATACCGGTTGATCCCCTTTGTGAAAACATTCTTCCTTCTTCCAGCTCCCTGCTGGAGAATTCTGAAGCTCGTCCATCACCAATCTATAGGAAAGCTCTTTCGAAGACGTCTGTCTATTTTCCATTTCTGCAAAAATAGCCCCAGCAAGAAACTCAGCTTCCGTAAAGCCAAGTAAATTGCAAAAAGCCGGATTGACCTTCAGCCAGTTGCCCTTACCATCGTTTAAAGACAGTACGGCTATTCCCTCTGGGGACCACATAAATGCATGTTCCAACATTGTGCTATATTCTACCGCGTTATCCATCTACGCCAGACCTCCTTTGTTGCGAACGTTGCATCCTTTATTCCATCCTAAGTTCAGTATACGATAAGAGAAGTGAGTATAGAAATGCCCTCCGTATCATTTTGAATTGTGAATAGCTTAATTTTAAATATTGACTGGATGGCCTGGGGCAAACTATTATTAAACATAATAATATCGTTCGTGACCTATTACGCTGGAAGCACCCGTAATAAAGGCTTTTGCCTTTGCTACGGGTGCTTTTTTTTGTTGCCATTAGGTAACGACAATAGGAGGAGAATAAATGAAAATATTTAAGCCAGTGCCCTTACTACTGCTTACGATCCTGCTACTGCTAAGCACATCATCAGGAGCTATTGCTGCATCTACAACAGAATTAACCCCTTCTATAAAAGCAGCTTTTGATCTGACGGCCGCAACGGCAGAAGGTCCTGCCAGGGTTAAGCTGACTTCTCTTTACAATGATTTATCCACCTTAAAGCTGCAGTATGATCAGCGCGAGGAGCAAATCCGAATCCTTCACTACAATAATGAGCAATCGCTAGTTGTGGTTCGTCAACAAATTAAAGGAATTGATCTTGAAACAGTGACCCGATTGGAAGCCTCCGTTAAGAGTAGCAAGCAGCGCTATCAGCCCTTATTTGACCAGTATAGTGCACTTAACAAGCGAATTAGTATCGCCAAGTCACTTAAGGACAAGACCTTGAATACCGTACTGCGTGCCCAAGGTGATGCTATGAAGATCTTGGTTCAGTTGGCACGCCAAGAGATCAGTGACAAGCAGAATCAGCTGAACGCCGCGAAAAAGAAACGTTCCCAAAAGATAGCCGAAGCGCGTAAAACCTTGTCTGGCATTGAAAGTCCTCAAATCACGATCAAATCTAACAAGAGCGTGATCACCTCGTTAAACAAACGTGTCTCAGCAGATTGGACTGACTTTAAAGCAGCGATTCGCAAACAAAACCTTACCCTAACCAACCAGTCCTTAGCTGCACTGGTCTCCGGTTACCGTCAGATCGCAACCCATAAGCAAAAAATAATTGAGCTCGAACAAAAGGTTTCCCTTGTTATTGCGAATACGAAGAAGCAAATCAGTTAGCGGACTTCTTCTTCTCATTTGCTCTGCGGTAAGCCATCACTTTGCGGTACATGCTTTTATTAGAAAGATGTTTGAAAATATATGGATCTGGACTCGTATTCACTTCAATAATCCAAGGCGTCATGTGCTTATCTAATCCTACATCTACACCAATCTGTTTAAAGCCAGGATATTTCTTATGGTAGAAACGTCCGGTATCCTCACCTAGCTTTCGCAATATTTTAAGCATCTGAGCTTGCTGAGCATCGTTCAAATAAGGCGACAGCAGCTTCTCCATAGACATTAGCGTACCACCGTTATGATAATTGGTAACAATCTTGCCCTTCTCAGCTACTCGGCCAATCAATCCGGTAGTTTCCCATTTGCCACGCGGACTGAGCTGGACCATCACACGGATATCAAAACGATGCTTTCCGTGCTTTAGCAAAACAATCCCTCTCTGAATCAAGTAACTGCGTCCGCGTGTTGCTTTCTTAAGGGATGAATAAAAGGTGTCATAGGCTCCAAAGGTTTTTATCTTTGTTCCACTTTGGTATTTATATTCTGTTCCATGAGAATCCTTACTCTGTTCAACCTTCATTACACCGTTACCATAGGTGCCATGTTCCGGCTTAACGTAAATCATCCCATATTTCAAGAGCATCGTTCTTAAGTTTGCTTTACTAAACTTCACTGTTTCTGGAATGAGCGGTGAAATCTCGGAACTTTGCATGAGCACCTTGGTTTTAATCCATTTGCTGGTCAACGCAGACTTTAACTTTGTTCCCAATTGCCCTCTCCCCTGTCACTCAAATAATGATCACAGCCTTGCTTAACCTTAGTATTTTATGCTCCGACTATATGAATGGAATGGGTTGAACGCCCTCTCCGCTCTCAGATGTATCTCCAGATACTCAAGCTGCATATGGTGGGAAGAGGATAACCATTAGCGGATCAGAGGAGGCATGAACCATGCATATTTGTATTATTGCGCCGGAACGTCTCCCGGTTCCGGGAGACGGGTCAGTAGAAATCTGCATTTGGGCCATTGCCAGAAAGCTGGCTGAGAAACATAAGGTTACCATTGTGAGCCGCAAAGTGCTGGGACTGCCCGATGCTTCCATATTGGAACGGGTCAGAATCATTCGGTTGCCCGCAAGTACTCCCGTTCATTATCGTACTTCGGTATTAGACTACATTCAGAATGAGTCATTTGATATAGTTCAGGTCGATAATCGCCCCCATCTTATGTCTGCTGTAAAGAAACGGCTCCCTCATCTTCCGGTATTTCTATTTCTGCATTCTCTTACATTCACACCGGACACAGTTAAGACTGCTAGAGCCTTGGCTAGAGCAGATCTGATTATTGTGAACAGCCACTCTCTACAGCGAAGACTAACCCGTCGCTTCCCTCAATTAAACAATGAAATCCGTATTGTCCTGCTCGGAGCAGATCTTGATCGATTCACTCCTGTAGCGCTACAGGAAAAATACCATCTTCGCAAACTTTACAGACTCCCGAGGGTCTTTACCGTCTTATTCGTCGGTCGAGTCATTCCCCGCAAAGGGGTGCCCGTATTGATACGTGCTATGTACCATTTAAATAAGCACCTTCCTGCTCATCTTGTAATTGCAGGCAAAGGGAAACCGTCATATTTGCGACAGCTAAAGCTGCTTGCACAGCGACTAGGCGTATCCGTTTCCTTCCTTGGAAATGTAGCTCATGAGGATATCCATACCCTTTATCAAGCAGCCGACTGCTTCGTATGTCCTTCTCAGAATCATGAATCCTTTGGGCTTGTTAATGTAGAGGCCATGGCCTCGGGACTACCGGTCATCGCTTCTAGCAATGGCGGTATCCGTGAGATTATCGACTCCGGCCATAACGGATATCTGGTGGAACGATATCGCGAGGCCTTGCCCTTTGCTAGAGATTTGCTGCGACTAGGCCGGAATCCGGAGGTAGCAGCAACCATTGGGAAACAAGGACGATCGGATGCGCTTGAAGCCTTCAATTGGCAACGTACAGCAACTGATTTGGAACGGCTTTATCAAGCTGCCTTAGTACAGCAATAGATCCTATAAACATAAAAAAGTAGTCCGCCTCCATTCACTGGAGACGGACTACTTTGATTTAAATAAATTGAACAACTGTAAGTACAAGCCCTACAACAAAACCGCATAAGGCACCGTTCACACGAATCCACTGAAGATCTTTACCTACTTTATCCTCTAGCATATTCACTAGACTAGCATCGTCCATGCTATCCAGATTCTCCTTCACCAAAAGACCGATTCGGAAGTGGTTAGCCTCTACAAATGCAATCAATGAAGCGCGAATCCGCTCCTCCCAGCTACCGATCCACTCTTGTTCCTTACTAATACGGCGCATAAGAAGGGTGTATAGTGCAAATAGTTTTCTTCCGCCAGCTGCCCGGTCCTCTTCTAATAAGGAGAGTGCCTTACTACGTACGTTCTCCAATTGAGTATGCAGAAAAGCAGTTACTGCTTCTCCCTCAAGCTCTTGTAGTGCCCATTCTTTCACAGAAGTCATTCTAGCCTCATCATTAACAATCTGGAACAACGCCACCCGGATTTCCCGGATGATCTCTTCACGATAAGGGCTATCCTCTTCACGAAAATCGCGAATACCGGACTGCAGCATGCCTTGCAGCATTTCACCAAGCATATCCGCATCCATGAATCCAACGAAAGCCTGAAAAGCCATCCCTTTCAGTCCACCGAGCTTTACTTCAGCCAGTTTCTCGCTGGCGATCTTACCCAGCATAGCTTTCGTTTCAGGACGACCGCTCCAGTTAGATACCCCTTCCAGCGCATAATCCAGAGCCGCTACATCTTTTCCGTCGTTCATTAATTTAGTGACAATCTTATCAGCCGCAACTCCAAGCTCCGCTTCACGAATATAGTCAGAGGCTGCCCTTTGAAGAAAAGGTACAGCTTTCTCTACCGGAAGACGTGACACGAATTCGCTAAGTTGCTCTAGGATCTGGGCTCTCGCCTTCTTCTTGCTAAAGAACTTCGTCAGCAGCTTGGAACTCATAGACATAATGCCAAACTTGCGCAGCTTGTTCTCAATACTCTCTTTGTTCAGCAGCTCAGTCTCCATAGCGGTAATTAACGACTGAATAATCTTATCCCGATTCTTGAGCAGCAGTGAGGTATGTGGAATACGCAGCCCGAGCGGATGGCGGAATAACGCGGTTACCGCGAACCAGTCGGCAATCCCCCCAACCAGCCCAGCCTCAAAGCCACCTCTTAGTAGAATTACAGCGAGATTTTCAGGTAGAAATAGTGTAATCAGAAACCCACATGCCATAAAAGCTAGTGACATGGTGGCCAAGTTTTTGGATCTCACGATTAGTCCCCCTTACATACACAGCTGCCGATGTCCTTACGCAGGAAAAATACCGACGGATCACGTCCCACGAACATGAACTGACGATAAACTCGGCTAGTCGATTAGTTTAACAACTATTGTACCACGACTGAACTATATTCTAAAAATATACGATTAGACTAGGAATGAAAAGGTGTTTTTGGTTTTCAGAATATTAATGATAAGATACAATTAACGTTCTCACTAGCCCGCGAAGGGGACAACTATGACTGGATAAGGAGATCTTACATTATGCTGATTGCTTTAGATATGGATGGAACATTGCTGAACGAAGAAGGACAAATTAGCCCAAAGAACCGCGAGGCGATTATAAAGGCTCAAAATTTAGGTCATATCGTAATTATTGCTACGGGACGCTCTTTTATGGATGCGGAACGACAACTGCGGCTGGCAGATCTGGAATGCCCTGTAGTCAGTCTGAATGGCGCAGTGGTTACATTGTCTGACCACACGCTGGCAGCAAGTAAACCGCTGAAGAAGGAAGACATCATTCCTGCATTACGCTGGATGAACGAAATTCCGGATTTGTATTACGAGGTATACACAGAGGACAACGTATATGTGGAGCTCAATAAACGGGTACGATTAGAGAAACTATCTGCACTAAGTGAAGAAGAAGTACCTGAGGAAGTCAGCTGGCTGCTAAAAGCAATGATCGATCAGCAGTTTCAACAAGCGGCTGTAACTTACGTCGAAAGTATGGAAGAGATCTGGAGTAAAGAAGAAAACGTCATTTATAAAACATTAGCCTTTTCTCTAGAACGGGAACTGCTCAAAGAAGCCTCCACCCGCTTCGCCGCGATCCCTGGCCTTATTATTACAGCCTCCCATGTCAATAATATCGAAATTAACCATGAGGACGCCAACAAAGGCTCCGGTGTAGCTATGCTCGCCGCCCACTATGGCATCCCGCTAACAGATGTAGCCGTAATGGGTGACAGCTATAATGATCAACCGATGTTCGAGGTGGCAGGCTACCGGATTGCCATGGCTAACGCAGCACCGATTCTAAAGGAAATGGCTGAATTTGTTACAGTCAGTAATGCCGAAGATGGAGTGGCGACAGGACTTGAGCATCTTATGGCTAAATTCTGAACCAACATGCCTGGCTTAAATCATAAACTGCCAAAAAAACCTCTAACATCATCCTGAGGATGGGTTAGAGGTTTTTTTAAGATTGTCTTAACTAGTTATAGCTACAGCTTTATACAAGGATGATTGTCCAAGCTCAATGGCTTGGCAAACTCAACGTCTTTTAATAACTCGTTATTCCGCTTATTGTGCATAACACGTGATTCGGATAGCCCTGACTGAATCTCCTTGAGCATTTGACGATTCTCGTCATATAAGGTAACTGCCAGTGTATGATCATCTTGTCTTACAACCAGCTCCATATTGGGCTTAACTTCAAGCGATACCGTTTCGAAAGGAGACATATCGATGATAACTTCCAGTCCCACATTCTTGAATGTATAGGCGTAAGTGATTTCAAGTCCACGGTTATACGTGGCTTCGATCTGTCCCTTTCCTATGTTCACATTATAAGCCAAGGATTCAAGCTCTTGCGGAATTCTTGGAGCAATTGTCAGTGTATTGTTAATCAGGTCTGGACGGATACCTAAGAAATATTGGTACCACACACGCAGGTGCTCAGCATTGGACCAAGCTTGCAGGTATGCACCCGTCAACTTCGCCCATTTCTCATCTTCCTCAGGATAAGCATCCATATTCTCACAAAGTCCACCAACAACACCTAAATTCAAGGCCTGCCAGTTCATATTCTTGAATAGCTGATAGGCCGTTTCTTCCTGCCCTGCTTCAATCATACGCTGCATCGCAATACCATTAAGCCAAATCCAAACCGCACCGTTATGGTAAGCCTCGTCTTTCGGATAATGAGATGTTAAATGAAACGGACGAAACAATGGATGATGTCTATCTAGCGAAGCAACACCCCATGGATAGACCAACTCTTCCCACGCGGTACGAATCGCTCTAGCCTTAAAATCGTTATCATCAAACATTTCAAAAGCAAATAACTGGTTTGGGCGCAGGGAGAATTCCGGCTTATCTTCTGCATCCAGTCTGTCTGCTAAATAAGGATGCGCTTGATCAATGAAATCAACCTCAAAATGGCGCTTCAAGGTTTCAGCAATGCCCTTCCATTTATCTGCATTCACCTTGTCATTCATATATTCAGCAAAGTAAACACCAGCAAGCAATTGGTTATACCAGAGTGCTTGAATATCATTGGCACGGGTATCCCGAGGAGAATATGACTCCAAATTGCCATCCCGGGCATCCATCCAAGTTTCATTATCTGCGTGCTTTAAGTACCCTTTATCATCTACCCAATATTTTATGGAACCTTCAATACTATATTGTACATTGTGATAAAGCTCTTTAATGATCGCTGTATCTCCTGAATACTTAACGTAATCCTGCAACTGGATAATGAATCGCGGCGTACCATCCGTTGTATGGTAATCCACTTTTCCAGGAGACAAGATATTTGGAATTCTACCAAAGTATTTAGAATCTTCGTCCGTATTCTGAAACTCTGCGAATGATAGCAAGATATTTCTAGCCGTTTCGAATTGCCCTGTAACGAGCACGGCGCCTGGAAGAGCTATGAATTGATCCCGTCCCCAATATTCGTTAAACCATGGCAGCCCTGCATAGATACCATCACCCTGCTGTCTAGTAACCAACTGATCCATTGTGATGTTCAACCAATTCATGGCTAAAGTAAACGTATCATCACTGCTGGTTAGATGGGCATTATGGTGTAAGAAATCTTCCATCCGCTTAACACGTTCATCTTTCAAAGTGCTAATATCTTGTCTAGCTTTAAGGATTAAGCTTGCTGCTTCTTCGGATGTCTTACCTGCAGCGATATAATAACCCCCAGCGTTTGCACCGGCAATTAGAACTTCATTATCCATATGCAAAGGTGAAAGGATGATAGCACTAACTGCAATCACCCAATCTCCCTCGATAGCGCTAAAGAACGCGATATGATCCTGTTGGTTTATATAGCTAACATTCTCTCCCCTTAAAACGATGCCCATGTCTTCCTTAGCATTAGCGAGACTAATTTCTAATAGATTATGATAATCCAACAACCACAGCTCTTCTGTAAGATCGGCGTGCTTACGCACCATTTTATAAGGATAGGCCCAAACTTCAGATTGTCGATTGTCTAGCTTCTGTTCACCTACGAATAAGGTGTATCCACCGAAAATTCTATTCTTAGCAATATTAAGTCCCTCAAAAAATGCATGTTCCACATGATCCGTATGATGGGATTGCGTAAAATAAAATGCTGCCTCTTTATTCGTAAATGAAATACTCCGATTGGCTTCTTGAGAGACAAATGTCTTCATGTCATCCAGAATTGATGTATGAACTTGATTACTATTCATTGTAAGCCTCCTACTTGAAAATAGTAGGCCGCTATGAAGCTTCATAGCGGCTGTCTACTAATATTTATTCTTTAACCGAACCAACGACAATCCCTGATACGAAATACTTTTGCATAAACGGATAAATCAACAACAATGGTAGCGTAGAAACTACGATTTTAGCAGCGTTCAAAGTCTTATTCGAAACTTTTGCTAATTCCAATAATTTTTCAGGATCTGTAATGTTCTGAACCTCAACGCTAAGCTGTTGGATATAGGTTTGCAATGGATAATTCGCCGTTTTATTAATATATACCAGGGCACCAAAGTAATCATTCCAATGGCCCACAATAGTAAAGAGCGTAACGGTGGCAAGTGTAGGCAATACTATCGGAAGATAGATTGTTCCTAATATTCTCCACTGTGAAGCTCCATCTATATTTGCAGCTTCCTCTAGAGATTTCGGTACAGCCCGGAATGCATTCATCAGCAAGATAACATTCCCTATCGGTACTGCACCCGGCAAGATCAATGACCAGATGGAGTCTAAAAGATTAAGCTCTTTGACTACCATAAAGGTTGGAATCAATCCGCCTGAGAATAACATCGCGAAGATAACGAGATTCATATAAACCTTCTGACCCGTGAATACTCGTGAACTTTTAGACAATGGATAGGCTGTAAGAATCATCAATACCATATTCACAAGCAGACCTAACACTACCCGTTCTACAGAGATCATGAATGAACGCCAAAACTGGCTGTCAGACAATAATTTTTCATAGGAGCTAAACGTCGGATTAACCGGGAATATACTTACTAGATTTGCGGAAGCCGCCGCATTATCACTGAAAGAGATGGCTACTAAATTGACTAACGGTATGAGACAGGACAAGGCGAACGCTAGAACAAATACCCAGATAATAACATCTGCAATACGACCCTTGATGTTAGATGCGTAAATGGGAGAACCCCCCTTTCTTTAGAAAATACGATAATCCGTAAGTTTTTGGGCCAATTTATTCGCAGAAAGAATCAGTACGATACCAACGACCGACCGTAATAGGCCAACTGCTGTACCTAAGCTGTATTGTCTTTCTACCAGACCCACCCGATAAACGTAGGTATCAATAATATCCGAAGATTCATACACCAAAGGATTATACAGATTGAAGATCTGATCAAAACCAGCATTCAATACATTCGGCAAGTTCAAGGTTGTAACCAGCAAAATAGTTGGCATTAAGCCTGGCAACGTGATGTGCCACAGTTTCTTAAACCGGTTGGCTCCATCAATGGAGCCCGCCTCATAAAGTCCGGGATCAATGGATGTCAGGGAAGCTAGGTAGATGATTGAACCGTACCCAAAACCCTTCCAGACATCTGTTAATACTAGCATCGGTCTAAACCAAGTATTGCTGGCCATAAACAAGACCGGGTCAATCCCAAACCAACTTAACATGGCATTAACAGGACCTTCATAAGAGAAGATATTCATGACTACAGTAGCTAAGATCGCCCATGACAAGAAGTTCGGCAGATAAACAACCGTCTGTATGAATCGCTTAGCAAACTTTACCCGAATTTCATTTAATAACAGGGCAAACACGATGGATGTAAAAGTACCCACGATAATTTTCCATAACGCGATAACGATCGTATTACTGAAAATCTGTTTGCTGTCAGGAATTTGGAGCATAAATTTGAAATTATCAAGACCTACCCAGGATGAACCACTCATTCCCTTAGCCGGAACATAATTTTGAAAAGCCATTATAATACCGAACATTGGAATAAACGAAAAGATAATTAGGAAAATCATTCCTGGCGCCATCATGAGATGGAATGCTGTCTGATCTTTTTTATTTTTCATTTACGGATCATCTCTTTCAACATCATTTGGTTGCTATCGCTTCGTTAACTTCCTTAGTAATTACTTCGCCGCCAGTTTTATTCCAGCTTTCTACAAACTTATCAAATGCGTCAGGTGTTTGCTCACCTGTAATGATCTTCAAGTACATTTCAAGTTCCATTTTAGTAAGTGTCGGCCATTTCAACGTCATGGATGATGTACTTCCAAAGAATAATGGATTCACTTCTTTAATATTAGAGGCTTTCACCAAACTAGCTGTCGTAATACTGGAAGTATATCCAGCCCATGCATTGGAGTCTGGTGTTTCTCCATTCTTCTTACTATCAAGAAATTTCTTATAGGAGTTATAAGCCGTTAAATCCTCATTGCTAGTTAATTTACTTGTATCGCCTGTTTCTAATGCTTCTTTCATGATGTCAACGTTACGATAGAAAGCGTCATAATAATCGATATTAATAGCGAGCGGAGATCCGCCAACATTCATACTCTTATAATCTTCAAATTCTTTCAAAGCTTTTTCATCTTTTTCTTGGTAACGCTGATAGTCATATTGAACACTCACAAGCTTGGCTGCAAGTTCAGGATGTTCAAAGCCTTTGCGAACAACCAAATAACTGCTGGAAGGATTTCCAGTGAACATTGTAAGCGAGCCATCCTCTGATTGTGGGGCAACATAAGATACCCATTCCGCTTCTGGATTCAGCTTAAGCGTGTCAGCCACAGTCCAGCTTCCCCACCAGTTATCCATGAACGACCCACTTTTTCCGCTTGTAAGTAGCGCCTTGCGGTCATCACCAGTACGTACTGCAAACTGACGATCTATCAAGTTATTCTTGTACATTTCAGACAACTTGGTCAGTGCTGGCTTCATCTCTGGTTGAACAGATCCGTATACAGCCTTTCCACTTCCATCATCAATCCACTGTTTTGGATACGCACCATATAGTGAAAAGATATTATTAAATGAGAATTGTCCACCAGAGACACCGGCAACGTTTTCATTATCGACAACAAGACCTAGCGTTTTACCCGCTCCGTTACCACCTGGATCTTTTTCTACAAATTGCTTAATAATGTTCTCGACATCAGCCATTGATTTCGGCTCAGCAAGTCCCAATTTGTCCATCCAGTCTTTGCGAAGCCAGAGGATACCAGGACCATGTGAGATTTCAGTAGTTGGTATGGCCATCAGCTTGCCATCGAACTTTGCGCTATCCAGAACACGACCACCGTAGGAATCATAAATTTCCTTAATTCGATCGCTGGCAGTATTTTCATAAACCTCGGTCAGATCTGCAATCAGATCGTTCTCATAAAGCTGTTGCAATGTCGCGTAGTCAGGAACCACCATTAGATCAGGGATTTCACCGCTTACAATCGCCATCGAAACTTTCTGACTATAGTCTGTACCATCATTGGACTCAAACGAGGTCGTATTTTGAATGTTCAGCTTATCCTTGAAATATCTTGTCCACACATTGTTTGTGGCATTATCTTTCTCATAAGGCGTTCCTGCAAGTGCTGAATAGCTCGTTGCCACTTGTCCAACAGAATAAGTAACTGTTTCAGGATAGGCGCCAAATGGAGTCGTCTGTGCTTCTTTCCATGCAGGATCACTCGCATCTGTCTTTGGGGTAGATGCTGAAGAATTATTAGAACTTGAACAACCTACCATAGCAACAGCTAATAGTGATGCTAATACTATGGAGCTTGATTTTCTCAATTTATGTTTCATTATAAGAGCCTCCCTTTTTCTATAAAAAAACTCGTATTAGAAAACGATTTCAAAGCGCCGGCCAGCTTCAAAAAAATTTATATTGTTACTTCCTTAAGTTTATAGATTATTGCTATCCATCGTAAACGCAAAAAAATTATGTTTTACACAAATAAATACTCATCATTAACGATAATATCGAGGAATAATTGCTACGGTCGAAGATCTTATACTACAATATCAATGTCACTACATGTCGAAAGGTGGTAAATAATGTTATCCATATTGGTGGTAGATGATCATAAGGAGGAGCGAGAGGGGATTGCTTTCCTCATTAAGGAGCTTGGCTTCCCCCTCCAATTGCATGTTGCAGAAAACGGTCGTAAAGCACTTGAATATGTAAGCGCACACTCTGTCGATATTCTATTTACCGATGTGCGGATGCCTATAATGGATGGATTACAGCTAACAAAGGAAGCATTAAAGTTGCACCCCAAATTAAAGGTGATTTTGTTCAGTGGATTCGCTGAATTTGAGTATGCCAAAACAGCCCTTTCCCTGGGCGTATCCGAGTATCTTTTGAAACCGGTTAACATTGAAGCATTCCAAACTACTTTAGAAAAAGTTATTCAGGAATTAAAGAACCAGCAACAAAAAGAAGAAGCGTCACAAAGAAAGCTAAGCTATGTGAGAAAACATCTACTCTTCTCTCTAGTCAATGGCATCGGAAGCCCGCCGCCTCTTCAAGAGCTGTCTATTGAATTACCCAGCCATTACAATAAAATGCTTTTGTTAGAATTCGATAAGCCATTTTTTGAATCTGTGGATTCGGAGTTCGAAGAGTTTGTTCTTGGTTTAGTAGACACATCTGCTGATTACTTAAATCTAAACGGATGTCAGAGTCTACTACTGTTTCCCGAGCAAGAGTCCCCTTCTTCCCAGTTTGATAATAATTCAGCGATGCACCTGCATAATTGCATCTTTGATAAATATAAAGTAAATTGTTATCTCGCTATGAAAGAGGAAGTAACCTCAATACTAGATTTAGGTTCACTTTTGACTTCATTAGAAGAATTGATGGAATATCGTTTTTTTCTCCCAGATACCTTTGTGTTTAATACACAAAATGACTTACATTTCTCTGAGGGCTTGTATCCAGACCTTACAGATAGCCATCTACTAGATCAGATTCGAAATAATCTGAAGGATCAAGATATTTTTAGCTTACGAGCAAATACTGAGATTTTATATCAAAAATACGTACATCAAGTACAGTATTCACATTTATATGTAAAGTATATGTTCTCCACAATCTATCAAGAGATCATGACACAAGCTGCACCTATATCAGAAATGGAGCTGCAGACTGCCGTCGAGATCATATATGGATCTGAAGATTTGCGGGATATCAAAGATATCATATTTGAAGGTATCGCTCGGATTGATCAGAACTCTACTAACCATGAGCCTACTCAGAACCGTGATGTCGATGCCGTCAAACAATATATTGAACAATATTATGCAGATGATCTCAGTCTGGAAATGCTTGCTGCTAAAGTGTATTTGTCTCCACATTATCTTAGCTCCATATTCAAGAAGCAGACAGGCTGTGGGCTTAATAAATATATTAAGAATGTCCGCATGCAAAACGCAAAAGAGTTGTTAACAAATACGCATCAAAAAATATCAAATATTTGCACCGCAGTGGGCTATCGCAATATTTCATACTTCTGCCAAAATTTCAGGGATTTCTATGGGTACACACCAGAAAAATATAGACAGTATAATCAGAAGTCCTCTGTATATCGGGAGGAGCATCATGCAACTTTGGCGGACACTTAAGCAAAATATTCGCGACTTGAAGTTTCAAACCAAGATCATGCTTTCATTTATGTTAATCAGTATGATTCCTGTGATTATATTGGGCAGCTTCTGCTATCAAGAAGCCAAATCATCCCTCATTAAGCAATCCAAATCTGATTTGAAAGCAGCCTTAAATCAAGGGGCTTTAGCTTTAAATAGTCATCTGGATGTCTACAATAAACTCATGAATTTCTTGAGTTTTAATCAGGAAATTATTAATTCAGCTAATCATACCTACACAAGTATGTATGAAATGTATGATCAGTTAACCCATGTGATTGACCAAAATTTCAATACGGCACGGTATCTAAATACAGGTGTAGAACAAATCACTCTGTATACAGGAACCAATCTTTTGGCACATGGCAATACTGTCCGAGCCCTAAATGATATTAAACAGAAACATTGGTACCCGACGTTGATGAAGTCAGTCGATGTCCTGTGGTTTACGGATAATAAGGAGATTTTTGCTGTTCGACGCATTATTAATACGAAACAGAAAGATCCAAAAGAAAATGTGCTGTATGCACGTGTGAATTACGATTCGTTATTCACACCTTTTGACTCCCTACTCTCTCAAGGTTCAGAGATTCTCGTCAAAGATGCTTATGGAAAGTCGATCTATGCCTCGCCTGGTATAGAAGGATATATTCCTTCCAATAGCACAAACAACTTAGATACGCTGCAATGGAAAAATACAAAGTACACTGTATTGCAATCTGAAGTTCCTATATCAGGATGGACAGTGATGTTATGCAAACCTACGAAGATGATTACGAATTCTGCTTGGAAAATCCTTTCGACAGTTGGGCTTGTTATTGTTGCCTGTATTGCTGCCGTTGCTATAACCGCCAATCTATTTTCTCGAAAGTTCAATTCACAAATTAAGCGTCTGCGCAATAATATGCGCACCGTAGAAGAGGGATCCCTGGAAGTCACCGTCACCAGCACATCCAAAGATGAAATTGGGGATCTAATTAGAGGCTTTGGCAATATGGTTGACAAAACAAAAGTGTTAATCGATAAAGTCTACATTGAGGAAATTTCACGAAAAGAATATGAAATGAAAGCCCTACAGGCTCAGATTAATCCTCATTTTCTATATAATGCTCTTTCGCTCATCAATTGGAGAGCCATCCGAATCCATGCAACAGATATAAGTGAAATGGCGCAGCTTCTATCCACGTTCTATCGGACTACGCTGAATAAAGGGAATAATATTATTTCGGTTTCAGATGAACTATTGAATGTACAATCTTATATACAGATTCAGCTTAACATGCATAGCAATAGCTTTGAGATAGAATATCAGATCGACGAGGCTATTCTCTCTTATTACATGCCTAACCTGATGCTTCAGCCTCTAATTGAGAATGCTATTATTCATGGTATTGAGAATAGAGAAGAAGAAGGAAGCAAAATTATTCTATCCGGAGAAATGGTGGAGGAGTGTATCATCTTCAAAGTAAAGGATAATGGCGTTGGCATCCCACAAGAACGACTCAATCTTCTGCTTAAATCCCAGTCTATAGGCTATGGGCTCAAAAATGTAAATGACCGGGCTATGCTAATGTACGGACCAGAGTACGGCTTGTCCATTACCAGTATTCTAGGACTGGGAACGGAGGTCACATTTCGATTTCCATCCAAAAGATACGAAGGTGGCTCAAATCTATAACTCTTTTAAATGCAGTGATGTTAACTAGTTACACTCTAAAATTAAATTCAACCGGGACATGTACGCTGGATTAAACCCGGTTGATTTTTTTCAATCTATTGAATTACAAATGATCAGGAGCGCTTTCCTCCCCCACCCATTCAGCAGAAACACGTACATAATCCCCCACATCAGAAGATGTCACCAGTTCAATAATGATCAATTCGAGTGGCGTAATCGCCCGCAAACCATGTCTCGCACCGGCAGGTACTATAACTGTGTCTCCGGCTGCAACTGCATGAAGAACGCCGTTCATACGGTACTCTCCATTGCCCGAAAGAAAAGACCATATTTCTTTGGTATGCCTGTGAAAATGATAGCTGGTGTGCTTCCCTGCCAACATCGTGATTTTGGAAGTCGTAACCTCAACTCCTGCTGCTGTTCGTGAGAAATCCAGAATGCGTGAGCTCCCCCACCGCTTTTCTTCAATCATCGGCTTCGCGGCATGACCCTCCAGCTTCTGCTTAATCCGTTTCGCCTGCTCGATCCCAGCAACTAAAATACCATCCGCACCCGCCGCCACAATCAAGCCTGGGGCACCGATGACATGTACGGGACAAGAGAGTTCGTTCACTAAATAGGTTCCTTTTGAATCCTCAGAAATGCTCCCCCTGCCAATTACCTTTTCCTGCAAATGAGGGGTAAGCGCATCCCAACTACCAATATCCGCCCAAACTCCGGTGTAAGGAATAACTACCGCTCGCTGCGTATGCTCAAGCACTTCATAGTCAAAACTTCGTTCTGGCAATTCGTCATAACGCTCCACTAGCTCCATGTAATCTGCTGAAAGATTCCGTTCCACCATAGTTGAGAGCAAGTATCCTAATGTGCAGGAGAACACCCCACAGTTCCATAGTCCTCCACAGGAAATGAACTCGGCCGCCGCTAGTTCGTCTGGTTTCTCTGCAAATTGCTTCACATTTAGAAAAGACGTCCCTTCTGAACCTTCACTCGGCAATATATACCCGAACTGTGTGGATGGGAATTCAGGCGTAACACCGATCAGGGCAATATCCGCTTGTGATTCGGACAGCACGCTGGGAAACTGCCGAAGCTGACTGAAAAAAGAAGCCTCCACATAAGAATCCACCGGAATGACCACAACGATCTCTTCTAAGTCTATTTTCTTCACGGAATGCAAATAGCTCGCCGCCAATGCAACTGCAGTAAAAGTTCCCCGCTTCTGTGGCTCCGCCAGTAAAGCAACCTGATTGCCAACAGATTTGCGGGTAATTTCCACCTGACTGCGATGGGTTACAATGCAGCTTGAATCTAACAATCCTGCCTCATCCAGCCCTCTGCATACTCGCTCGATCATCGACTCCATGCCGCCATTTTCTGTTGGGAGAAGTCTTAAAAATGCCTTTGACCTGATCTCATTCGACAGCGGCCACAGCCTCTTCCCCGATCCCCCTGAAAGGAGCACGATCTGCAACGCTATCGCCCCCCTGCGCTGGACTTACTACTCGGTGTTCTCACATACCCCTTCCGTTTATGAAAAGACAATGATCTATACTTTTCCGCCAGCTCATTCAGCTTCTGCTTGGACAGCTGACCTGCATTCATATGGAGGCCTTTATTGCGTGCTTTTTGGATCTTCATGCCCCCACGATCCTTCGAATACAGGTAATTCCCATAAGTTTCGAATTCAGAAAAAGCAAATTGCTTAGTTCGGTTCATACTGTGTATAATCGCCGAATACCAAGGCTTCTGATGCTTTGCTTCAATCTCTCTTTTCATCTGAGTCAATTGGCTGCGTTCAAACAGCATATAATGCGTCACAAAAGAAGAAGCAGATGCCGCCTTCTTACCCATTAGCTTCCTATAGGTTGTAAAGTACTGAGGCTGACTCCAATTACGACTGTAAAAAATCGTCTTTCCCTTCTCACGGAATCGATGAGGAGCGATTAAGACCGTATCTGCATCGATGACTAAAAAATAGTCAGCCGTACACAGCTTGTCACCATTCAGCTTCAACAATTGCTGGAACAACCAACCGGATCTTTCCCATTTCCGTGAACGGTAATGGATATCTTTTTTTGTAATCGGAAGGACTGTATTCTCATCGACAAAGGTACAGCCCTTTTTTCGGCAGAAATCCAGTATACGAGTCTTTTTTGGAGCAACAATCAATATACGACCTATCGGATGCTTAACATGTGTTCGGACAGCGTCAATAACATAGGGGAGTGTAGCCAAATCTTTCTCGATAGCCGGAATCAGTACATCTATGGTAACGGCATGTCTTATGCGGACCTTATTGGGCGAGGGCATATGGTCATCTCCATATCATGATTTTGCTTTAGGATATGAGGATAATAAGGAAAGGGAATGGGCTTTAATGTAAACTTAAGAGAGGACAAGGGGGGGATTTATACCCTTCTTTTTGCCCGCGGAGACCGATTCCAGCCTTTCTACGGGATTTATACCGTACATCCCGCCACTTGAGCCCAATTCCAGCTTTTCTACGGGATTTATACCGTACATTTCACTCACCGAGCCCATTTCCCATATTTCTACGGGATTTATCCCGTACATCCCGCCACTCGAGCCCTATTCCAGCTTTTCTACGGGATTTATACCGTACATCTTGCCCACCAATCCCCATTCACACAATCAAGCTCCACACTCCCCCATACTATATCCAGCATTTTTTTCTGTGCAGCAAAAAGGCTGGGATGGTATATTGTAGATTGGCTAAATTTTCGGCGTATTTTAATCGGCACATTTTAAGATGAACTCAACCATTCTCCAACTAGTTTTGTTGAGCTCACTCTATACAGAAATATATGAAGGTGAATCTATTGAATAAGCTCTTATTTCATAATATCCCGCTGGGAGCAACCGGCGAACGCATCCCGCAAGCGGCAGTAGCTTCAGCCCAGACTAGCAAGGAGCTAGTGAAGCGGGAGGAGGGGGACTCCGCTTATTTCCGCAGGCTCGAGGAAGGCGGCATCCTGCTCAACCGCCCGCAGATTGCTGCGGTGCGGCATCATAAAGGGCCGCTGCTGACACTGGCCGGTGCAGGCTCCGGCAAAACCTCGGTTCTGATCTGCAGAACCGGTTATTTGTTGTCCGTGCGCGGCGTCTCGCCGAGTCAGCTGCTATTGCTGACTTTTTCGAGTAAAGCCGCGGCAGAAATGCGCGAACGAATCGCCCTGCTCCCGGGAGTTAGCACAGCGGACGTTGCAAGACTTCAGGCCCGTACGTTCCATTCTTTTTTCTTATTTTTCTTGCGCAGACAAGGATTGCAACAGGAAATTTTCAGTGAGACACGGCGCCAGCACATCCTATTGAAGCAGATCATGCGTGAGCTCGGACTGCCGAAGGATGCTTATCCACCGGAAACCGTACTCTCTCTGCTCTCTTCCTGCAAAATGAACATGGGCACCGTGGAAGATCTACCAGAAGGCACCACCGCCGAAAAAGAAATGAAGTCCATTCTGGAAATATACGAACAATGGAAGCTAGACAATTTCAAAATCGATTTCGACGATGTCCTCTTAATTGCTTATCGGATGCTGAAGGAGCGTCCGGAGCTTTTGCAAGAGTTGCAGATGAGATATCTGTACGTGATGGTGGATGAGTTCCAGGATACAAACGCCTTGCAGTACGAACTTGTCAAAATGGTCGCTCACCCACAGCATAATCTAATGGTGGTTGGTGATGATGACCAAACGATTTATTCCTTCAACGGAGCGCGCAGTGAGTTCATTCTAGAGTTCGAGAAGCTCTATCCGGGAGCAAGGGTTATTACGCTCGATATTAATTACCGCTCAGGCCCAGCTATCGTTGGACTTGGCAACGGCATTATCAAGCACAATACACGTCGGCGTTCCAAAACCCTGCAAGCCGCAAAAGGTAGTGGAAGTCAGCCACGATATATGCGTCCGCAAACTGCAGATGAAGAAGCCGAGCAGATGATCGAGCATATTTTAAACGAGGTCTCTAGCGGCAAAAGAGAATATAGCGACTTCGCCATGTTGTACCGGGCCTCGAGCAGCAATCGGGCCGTTCTCGAACTGCTCCTTTTACGCGATATTCCCTATATTGATTACGGAGAAGGGCAATTATTGTACGAGCACTGGCTGATCTCTCCGGTAGTGGATCATTTGCGACTCTCCTTGAATCGGCGAAATTTTGCAGCGATGGAGAATATCCTGCCGACACTATATATGAACCGTGAAAAAGGTATGAATCATATCCGCCAGATGGAAGCTAGACAGCCCAAGCAAGGACCGTTAATCCACCTATTGTCTATGCCTGGCATGGAAGACTTCAAAGGGACTAAACTAAGAGATCGACTCGATCTAATCCGAAATATACGCGAACTGACCCCAATACAAGCAATCCGGCAGATTCGTACCCAATTCTATGATTATTTCATCGAAGCGAATGAACGGCATCAAGCGACGCTGCATCGAGAGACGTTAAAAGAAATGCTAGATGAGCTAGAATCCTCCGCGGCGCGTTTCGACAGCATCCCTGCCTTTCTTGATTTCATAGATAATGTCACGGAGCGTAACGAGCATAATCGCCAACCAGGCACTAAAGAGCAAGGCAATCGGATTGCATTAATGACCATTCATAAATCAAAGGGGCTAGAGTTTCCTGTAGTCTTTTTAATTGGAGCGTCTGAGGGAATTCTTCCGCATAGCTCTGCACTGGAGGGCGACCGGTTAAAAGACCGCAAGCTTGCTGCCGGAAGCAGCGGAGCCTCAAGCTTAGCAGCACTGGAGGAGGAACGGAGACTGGCGTACGTGGCCGTTACGAGAGCCCGAGAGGAGCTATTCATCAGCTCACCTGCACAGCATCGGGGTAAAAAAGCGGAGGTCTCCCGCTTCATGTTATCCGCCTTCCGTTCAGCGGTTTCTTCCACAGCAGCAACTACGGTGAGTAGAACCGTGACAACAAGATCCTTGCCGACCAGCCGAACAGCCGCTACAAAAACCCATGTCGTTCCGGTATGGAACTGCACGGGCAGCAGTTGTCCTGGTTGGACACGCATGAAAGCTGGCGGAGCTGAGGATCATCTAACCTCAAAGCCCTGCCCCTTATGCAGCTCACCTATGGCAAAGGATCAGCGAGAAGTTCCCGTATGATTTACACGCAAAAAAAGCAAGTTTCCTCTTCCCTGGAAACTTGCTTTTTTTAATATAAATATATATTTAAGCTGTAGTTACTACTGCTTCTTCAACTTCTTCATGCACAGTCTTAATCTGAATCATTACTGCATTCGGATCGGTCAGCACTTCGATTCCATCTTGGAAAATCAGGTCAGAAACTAGCAGCTGATCGCCAATATCAAGTTTACTAATATCTACTTCCATAGAAGTAGGCAAAACGCCCGGCATACAACGAACCTCTACTTCATACAATTCCACTTGCAATACGCCACCGGCTTTCACGCCGATTGCTTCCCCTGCAAAATGAATCGTAACTTTACTATCCATATTTACAGACATGTTCACATGCTGGAAATCAATATGCAAGATCTTACCTGACAGAGAATCCTTTTGAATATGCTGAACAATGATCGGCATTGCTTCATCGTCCGTTGTTTTTGCTTGCAGAATAGCCCGTGGATTTTTTTTCAAAGTACCCAACAGCTCTTTTTCATCCACTTCTACGTTCAGAGTATCTTTACCCACTCCATACAATACAGCCGGGATACGTCCCTGTTTTCTCGCTAATTTCTTTTGGGACTTTGTTTCGCCAGTACGCTTGTTTAATTGAATAAATTTACTCATTTTTTATTTCCTGCTCTCTTTGACCATAAATTCTTGTCAGTCTAAGTATAACATGACCATATAATCTAGTCAAATTTAGCAGAAATCTCCCCTTTTCCATACAAAAAAGAAGACTTGAGTGAATTCAACTTCCCATTCCTCAACTCTTCCCAACTGCACTTTCTCAATTTATTTAACGCTTACTTAAACCATGTTCACCTATCACTTCTTCTATTGTACAATCACTTTCATTCAACTCTTCGATTCCAATGAGTTCCCCAGGCTGTACATTAAAATATAAACAAAGCTTTAAGAGCAAGTCTCTGGGATACTGTACCATCTCATCCTTATACATACGGCGAACCGAATCAAAGTGATAATTAATATCCTTAGCAAGCTTTCGTATAGAGAGTTTGGGATCATGATTCTCCATGACCACACTTAATTTACTTCGGATAACCGGCATATATTCACCTCCAGCTTAAGTCCACGCCCACAAAAATCCATCGCGATCCCACGCGATTTTGCCGCCGTGCAGCTTCCGGAAAGCTTTCTTTACTTCCTTGGACAGTGAGGCATTGCCATTCTCATTCACAAATACAAATTGTTCCCCAAAATTCTCTTTCACATATTCAATCGCCGCGGTCTGATACAAGGTACCCGTAAACCGAATTTCCTTAACCATCCATTCCGCTACATCTTGTGCTGTTACTTCCATATGGATGTGCCTCCTTTCATGTACTTCATGCTAAAATGTGCCCTCATTATAACATGAATACAGCCCGACCGGACAAACGTCCGAATCGGGCTGTATTAGGATGTCTGAATTAATGTGGATATGTATGATTCGAAGAATGACGAGTCTTCTGTCCACCGCTTACCATCAACAAAATCCCTGTGATCAAGTGTAGTACCCATCCCACGAATGGAATCCAAGCGAGTAAAGAAGTTACAATTCCGAGTACTGAACCATAAATAGATTCTTGGTTCTTTGAAGATAAAATCAAAGTAACCAGGTGAAGAATAAACATCAATCCCAGTGCGGAGTACCCAGTGCCAATTACAATAGCAGCACCCAGAATTGGAATTGCTAAAATAATTTCAAATGAGCCTGTAATCCATTTCAAAGCTCTAGAAGCGCTCAAAAGACAACCTCCCAATAGGTAAAATATACTATTTATTATACAAAAAACCATCGTTCCCGTATATGATTTTTATCGTGATTTACTATTTTATTTTCATCCTAAAATCACAGGTTCATTCACCTCATGAAGTGGTTGATTTTGCACAAAAGGAGGCAGTCCTTCCTTGCTCATTGCAGCCGAAGGTGCAAGCCCTAAGCAATGGCACATTAGCGGAGCTAGCCGTAACTGGGGAATTGCTTGATCCTCTTTTTCTAGTGGTAATACATCTACTCCGAACGTATATAACGGCACATCCCGCTCGGAAGAGGTTACCCCACCATGGTACCCATTTGCGTTCATTCCATGATCTGCCGTAATCAGAATCTTATACCCCTGCTCCATCCAAATAGGCAAAACAGTGGCTAGCAGACCGTCAGCATTACGCACGGAAAGCTCATATTCCTTACTCTCCCCCCCATAATGATGCCCGGCGTCATCTATATTCATGGAGTGAATGTATAAAAAATGCGGATCATAGGCACTTCGTAAATACACGGCATCGGCAAATACATGGCTGTCAGGATAGTGATCCTCGAAATAAAAGCTGCCATGCTGAATTGGCTTCATCACATTATGCTGATGGCGATCAGCCAGTGGATCAAAGGGTGCAGAATTATAAAGCTCACTGACCCAATGATAGGCGACAGCAGCTGTACGCAAATTAGCGGCTACTACCAAATGAAATACACTTTCTTCATGGCTAGGTCTCACAATATGGTTAGCCGTAACTCCATTTTTGGACACGGGTGTACCCGTCAAAAGTACTTCATAAAGCGGGCGCGACAGACTGGGTAATTCCGACTGTACTCGATAACAAGATAAGGATCCTTGCTCCACAAGATGCTCCAGATACCCCATGTATTTGCGAGCAGCATCATATCTAAGTCCGTCCAAGACAACCACAATGAGTTTATTGGTCATTTCCGTCATTCTACTCACGCTCCTTCTCGCTCTAAATGTAAAAGCTCGGAAGGGTTCAGCGCCAATGTGACTTTGTCCCCTTCTCTAGCCCCTAGCCAGCGTCCATCATTTAAAAGATCAACCGTTAAGCGGATTCCTTCAGCCTCAACCGTACATCGAATAATATTGCCTAGCACAGACACCGATTTAATCATTCCATTCACCAGTTGTGCTCCGGCAGCAGCCTCCTGCTGACCCGCCCCATCATGCAGTAACGTTACGGCTTCAGGACGAATAGCAAAGCTGTCCATCCCACTATCTATTCCGTGGAACAGCGCCATCACCTCTGGCCGAGTCAATACGTTATAACTGCCCATGAACCGGGCAACGAACTCTGTGCGCGGCGCGGTGTACAGTCCTTCCGGTGTTCCATCTTGGACGATGCGTCCACCATTCATAATGCAGATGCGGTCGGATAGAATCAGCGCTTCTTCCTGATCATGCGTAACGAATAGGGTCGTCATGTTAAAGCGCTTCTGAATATCACGAATTTCGGCACGTAGATTCTTACGAATCTTGGCATCAAGTGCACTCAGGGGCTCATCCAGCAGTAATACTTTGGGCTGCACGGCTAGAGAACGGGCCAGCGCTACCCGCTGCTGCTGTCCACCGGAGAGTGACTGCGGGTAGACATCCCGCTTCTCCTCTAGATCGACTAAAACCAGCAGTTCCTCGCAGCGGCTACGTCGGGCGGCTTTGGACAAACCACGCATCTTCATTCCATACTCAATATTTTGGCTCACCGTCAGATTAGGGAATAGAGCATAAGACTGGAACACCATCCCCACCTCGCGTTTACGGGGCGGCAGATTTGCCAGATCTTTATTCTCTAGAAGGATTCTGCCGCCATCCAGCTCCGAAAGGCCAGCTATGCAGCGAAGTAACGTACTTTTCCCGCAACCGGAAGGTCCTAGCAGCGTCACAAGCTCCCCTTCACGAATCTCCAAATCTATATTGTCTAGCACACAGGTCTCACCAAACATTTTGAGTATTCCCTGCAGCTTCAGATAATCGTTCATCCCTTAACGCCTCCTCCCATCTTTTTGCCAAGCTTCATTAGTACCATCGAAAGGACTAGAATAAACAGAAAATACGAGATGGCAATCGCACTGGCTAAATGTCCGCTTTCGCCCATTCTTTGATATAGATACACCTGAATCGTCTGAATATGCCCGCCAACTAGCATGTTTGTAAGGACAAATTCACCGAACAGAACGGAAAATGATAATAAGGTAGAGACGATAACGCCAGGCCAGATATTTGGCAAAATCACATTCATAAAAGCCGTTCTGCGGCGGGCTCCAAGCAATTCTGCGGCATGCAGCAGTTCTACGGCGTTAACGGTCAACAGACTATTGCGAATGCCCTGATACATATAGGGAAGAATGACCACAAAATACGCCCCCACCAATAAATAAGCTGTTCCAGCGATATCAAAGAGGCCAGAGGAATAGGTACGAATAAGTCCCACCGCAGCCACTACACCAGGCACCGCATAAGGCAGAACAACAATCACTTTCATAAAGCTCTCCCAGCGCGGAAAATAAATAGTGATGACAAAAACAGCTGGCAGCATCACGGCCAGACTCAGCACCACGCTAATCAGGCATAAATACAGCGAAGTCCAAAGCGCCTCCAAAAAACGAATATCCTTAAACATTTCTCCGAACCAATTCAGTGTCCAAGCTTGAGGCAATAAGGTATTTTGCCAGTCCTGCGCGAAGGCATAAATACCGGTTGCTAGCAGTGGAAGTAATAAATACACCATGAGCATTAGCATGAAAGTACGCGGAGCGAAGCCTGCTTTACGTATATTCATTGCCCCACCTCCTCACTAGCTGCCGTCCACAAGCGCCGAGAAGATTTGGTTTTCACATCCGGTTTACTGAGCGCTTTAGCTCCAAATCTCTCCGTTCGCCGAACCATCAGATGATTCAAATAGACGGCCAAAATCGTAGTCAGACCCAGCAGAACAGCAAGCGTACTCCCCATTTCTGGCTGAGTAACCACATCTCCAGCAACCAGTGAACCGATACGTACCGCCAGCAGATTATAATTCCCGCCAACCAAAGCATATGCCGTTGCATAAGCACCCATCGCATTGGCAAACAGTATTCCCAGTGTGCCGAAGATCGCCGGAGTTAGAATTGGCAGCCCAATCGTCTTCCAGAACTGCCACGGTCCTGCTCCCAGCAAGGACGCCGCCTCTCTCCACTGCTCACGAATTCCGTAAAAGGATGGATACAAGAGCAGTAAGGCTAATGGAACCTGAAAATAGACATACACCAGAATCAGACCAGACCAGCTATATAAATCAAAATCGGTAAAAACACTCCAGCCCCACTGTTTGAATAAGAGCGTAAACACTCCATTGTTACCAAGCAAAATAATATACGCAAAAGCTAGCGGAACTCCTGCGAAGTTAGAGGTCATATTCGACAGCATTAAGAGTCTGTCCCTTACCCTCGGAGTGAACCGAGTAATACAATATGCACAAAAAAGTCCGACAATGATCCCTATCAGACTTGAGGTTAAAGAGATCAGCAAGCTGTTCTTGATTGCCTGCATGTAATAGGCACTTTGCAGTGCATGCAGGTAATTGCCTAGCGTAAGTCCAGTTCCATCGGCCTTTTGGAAACTTCCCGTCAGCATGGACAATACAGGCACCAGCTGAAATGCCAACACCATCAGTGCAAACGGAATGAGTGCCAGGATCACACCGCGGCTTTTCTGTTTCAACTTCCTCACTCCTTGTCGCGGGAATAGAACAAGGGCACCTTACGGCATCGTAACGAAGGCGCCCTGTTTCTTTTTTTGGGGGAAGAACAATTCTAGTTCAAATGCACAAGCACACGTTCCTGCCATAACTGTGGAATGGTCTTCGCTGTTTCTTCCCATACCTTGTAATCGCCAACAGGCTTAGCGTTAACATACTCCTCTTTTGGCAGCAGCTTAGCCGCAACATCATCCGGCAGTATTACACTGTCACGGATCGGACGAGCGTACCCTTTGGCAAGATTAATCTGTCCTTCATCACTAAGGATGTATTGACGTGTCAGCTTCGCAGCGTTAGGATGCGGCGCATATTTGTTGATGATCGTTGCATAACCGCTCACCACACTGCCTTCCTTCGGAATGGCTACCGCGAAGCCATCTTTGTTGATCTGATCTCTATAGTTCAAAGCGTTGAAATCCCACAGCAGGGTAACTTCTACTTCCCCTTTTTCAATGTTAGCAAGAGAAGCTTCTGCATTGGAGAGACGTCCTTTTTTAGCTAAATCTTCGAAAAAAGCAATCCCCGGTTCAATGTTCGACTCATCGCCACCAAAAGCAATCGCCGCGGCCAATACAGCCATCTGCGCTTGAGCAGCTTTGGTTACATCACCTACGATGATTTTGTAATTTCCGTTCTTCAGATCTTCCCAGCTCTTCGGTGGATTAGCCACGAGCTTGGTGTTTGTCAGAAACGAAATCGTCCCTTGATAGCCGACAATCCAATTCCCGTCCTTATCCTTAGCCCAATTAGGGATCTCATCCCAGTAGGTCGTTTTATAAGGCTGTGTTACTCCTTTATCCACGGCAACCGATCCAAAAGCGATCCCTACATCTCCGATGTCAGCCGTTGGTTTATCTTTTTCCGCATCAAACTTGGCAATTTCCTCCGCACTCGACATATCCGTATCTGAATGTGTAAGACCATACTTACTACTCATATCACTCCATGTATCCTTCCAGTTCGCCCAGGAATCCGGCATTCCCACGCTGATAACACTGCCCTCTTCTTTAGCTTTACTCTCGATCTCGGTCAGACTTAATTCTTTGGTGCCAGCATTTCCATTCGTTGATTCGTCAGCCTTAGCCGAATTTCCACAAGCAGCAAGCAACAGGACGAGCAAGGATAACATTAGACCCATCGATAATTGATTTTTGATCCCTTTTTTCATGATTTCCCCTTCACTCCTATTTCTTATTTGCGGGCTTCTCTATGCTCCAACTGTTAGGCGCCCAATTGCAGTATAGGTGTGTACTATTTTCGCGGCATTAAGGAGGATAGGAATATTTGTAAATAAAAAGTAAGACATACCAAAAAACCACCTGATTCACTCAGGCGGTTCTCGTGTTTATGCTTAAAGCTATACTACCTTCTACGCGCCGCCACACTTACCACGCCGTATCTATAGAGCACTTTCTTGCCGAACCATCCAAATAACCGATCCGTGAAAAAGCCCATAAAGCCAAGACAGAATAACCCTACAAAGATCCAATCTGTCCGGAAAAACAATCTGGAATTCCAAATCAGATAACCTACACCTTCGTTCGAAGCAATCATTTCCGCACCGATAATCGCCATATACGAGGTTCCCATCGCTAACCGGATGCCTGTAAAAATATACGGTATCGTCGCCGGGACGATCACATGAATCAGAATTTGCCACTCACTGGCGCCCATACTACGGGCTGAGCGGATTTTATCCTCCTCTACGGACATCACACCGGTCAAGGTATTCAGCACCACAATAAAAAAGGTAGCGTACATAATCAACGCAATCTTCGACTGCTCCCCAATGCCAAACCACACTAGAAACAATGTAATGAATGCAATCGGCGGGATAAAACGAATAAAGTTCAGAAAAGGCTCTGCAAAGATACGAATCACATTCACCTTTCCAATAATCAGACCTACGGGAATCGCCATTAAACTGCCGAGTACCCAGCCAATTAGCACCCGGTAAAAGCTAATCCCTATATATTGCATCAAAGTTCCGTCTTCCAGAAGTTCCCGTCCACCCTTAAGCGTACTCCACGGTCCAGGGATCACATCAGGACCGTAGATCACTGCCCCAAGCTGCCAGACGCAAAGTGCGGCAATCCATAGTATGGATACAGAAACCCATTTCTTTTCCACCCATTTCATCATCTGTCCCACCCTATCCTATTCTTCGAAATGGCTCTGAATCTGGTTGTATAGCGAATAAAATTCCGCTGAGGCTACGTCCCGTGGATAAGGCAGCGTATTGTCATAAATGTCCGTGATGTTAGAGGAAGGGCCTACAGACATAATGCCGATCCGTTCCCCCAATAGCAAGGCTTCCTGAATATCATGGGTTACAAAAATCACCGTCTTATGCGTCTGTTGCCAGATGTTGACCAGTTCTTTCTGCATCGTCCTCCGGGTCATCGCATCAAGCGCACCAAAGGGTTCATCCATCAGCAGGATCGCTGGATCATTGGCAAGCACCCGTGCCAGCTGAACACGCTGCTTCATGCCTCCCGATAACTCCTTCGGGAACTTCTCCTCATGCCCGTTCAGTCCTACAAGTCCGATGAACCTATCCGATATCGTGCGCCGTTCAGCCTTTGCGATTTTCTTCATTCGCAGTCCAAACTCCACATTCTCTCGAACCGTTAGCCAAGGGAATAAAGAGGAATCTGCTTGCTGAAATACAACAGCCCGATCTCTGCCAGGCTTATTCACCTCTTCGTTATCCACCCGAAGGTTACCGCCAGATTTGGAAACAAATCCGGCGATCATATTCAGCAGCGTCGACTTTCCGCAGCCACTTGGACCGAGTAGAACGAAGAACTCTCCGCCTTTGATTACGAGATCCACATCTTTAATAATATAATGAACATCTCCAGCGGCTGACTCACTGTAGCTCTTGCGAAGCTGCTCAATATGAATGGTGTGCTGCTTAGCAGGTGATGACATGCTGAACCCTCCTATTTCTTATACGTGACTTTTTCCGGCAAAGCTTTGGTTAGCGGTTCAAGATTCAGCTTGCTATCCAGATCGAAATCCTTCTCGATGATTCCATTGTCGACCATATATTTCTTCTGCTTCGTCAGACTGTCATAAGCCGCCTGCGTGAATCCGAGCGCCCATGGATTGTTCGGAAGATCTTTGATCGTCGATTCCTTAGGCTGCTTCACTTCCTCGTACATCAAATCAGCAACCTCATCTGGATGAGCCTGGGCATAGCCCCCTGCTTCATCTACTGCTGCGAGAAAGTTCGCGATCCCCTCTGGATTTTTCGTTACAAAATCATTCCCTGCTACAATGCCCATCCCTAACCTCACGGTTGTTTTGGACATATCCGTCAGCTCATGTACGCCTGCAAGGGCACCCAGCTTATCATTAAGAACTGAACCATAGAACCATGCACCATCCACAGCCCCTTGCTTCAAAGCGATATAAGATTCGTCAAAGGCTCCCTGCCCTATCAATTCCACATCACTGAGCGCGATGTTATGCTCTTTTAAATATTCATCCCAAAGGTACGGAATGAAGGTTCCACGAATAAAGCTCAGCTTCTTGCTTTTCAATTCCTCAGCTGTCTTGATATCATCCTGTACGAACAGCTTCCATTCTGTAGAAGCTTCATCTGTCGCCAGACCCGCAGAGGCGATGATAGCGTAATCTCCTTTCGACACTGCGTTCAACAAGGGAAAATCGGCCCCGAAAGCAACATCTACCTGTTTAATGAAGAGTGCATTTACACCTTCTGCCGGGGAACCAAAGTTGACTAGTTCGGCGTCTATCCCGTGTTTGGCGAAGATACCTTTATCTAATGCCACACGAAAGGTTGGATTCGTATTGATGTCAGCGATTTTAATCTTCAATGTCTCTTTTTTGCCGTTCAATGCTCCATCTTTAGAGGACGACGCATCACCTTTGGAGCTGCAACCTGATAATAGGATAACAACGGATAAGGATAAGAGCAGAAAGCTTGAGCTGATCCATGACTTTTTCACAACGACATCCCCCTCAAATGTATTAGTTGGCTTTGCGGCTACTACCTTCATCAGTCGTCGCCACACAAGCAGCCCCCTCAACAAACGGCAGGGTTGTTGCCACGTTCACTACCGAATCCGATCCCTTAGGTGCAGCTCCTGGTACTCTGAACTGCGTGACATCTATCGGCTCAATCGCTTGTTCTTCCGGCTTCTCCAGCTGTGGTACCCACGCATAAGGCACACGATAGGAACGGTAAACCATGTTTGTATTTCTGGAATCGTTATACGGTGAGATATATTCCCAGACCAGTTCATGCTCTGGCGTAACCTCGAAAAGTCTACCGTTAGATCCTTCCGTTATTAAGGTGTTGCCATTCGGAAGCCGCTGTGCTGAGCTGATATAAGGACTGTAGAATTTGTAGGAATCCGTCGGAACGGAGAAGCCTGCTTCTGCCGCGGTATACTGCCATTCAATTTCGAGTGTCACTGGATTAATCTCTAGAATTCGAGAGTAGTCGCGAAGTGCATTTTTTTGCCCAAAGGGTGAAGATGGATTGGGAAGACCATAACCGCCCCAACCTCCGTTATCAAATACGAGTAGGTTTCCTTCTCCCGGCAAGCCCTTCGGAATGATGTGCGCATGATGCTGGCCAATGATCCAATCGATATGCTTCAATTCTGGCAGTGAGTAGTCTGGACCGATTCTCCACACGATAGCCCCGGTACGCTTATCTGTAATTGCGATAATATTCGCTTCCCGTGCATCCCAGATCACGTTATCTGGATGGAAACGCTCATCGCCTGCATCGTAAAACTTATTAGGTCCTACATACGAAGCTGAATTGATATGCAACCAGTCACCCACACCGCCCCCCAGATTCCCGAAGGAGCGTGAGTTAGGATCACGGAATAAGACGTTTTTCGCCGCTTCATCAAAGCCTAGCTCTGCAAAATGTTCATTCGGAGCCCACTCCCAAACGATATTCCCTTCCCAATCCACTTCGATAATCGTGTCATCCAGCAGCTGCTTGTCGGAGATTTGGTGGTTGTAGATATTTTTGTGAGCGAGGATTAGGGTTTTGCCACCGTCAACCTTAGGCTCTAGCCCTGGTGCAAAATAACCTACTGGATTGCCCTCGCGCTGATAGTCATGATGCTGGCGGGCATACCAGAGCGGTTCATAACCCGGATCTTCTATATGTTCATAGCTGTTATATTTCCATACGATGTTACCGTCCCAATCGACCTGCACCAGATCTACATTATCCTGAATGCCAAATTTGGGATCTCTCCTTCCTGTACTGCCTAGCACATAACCACCAGGGAAGATTTTAGCCGGAAACCCGAGCAGCCCCTTCCACAGATGCACTTCTTTACCGTTCATATCAATCAGTACAACACCTTCTTCACCCGCTTGAAATACGGTATAGCCACTCCACGCTTTGCTCGGATTATATACGGTTGCTCCAGTTGGAAATATGGTTGAATGTCCCATCGTTCATCTCTCCTACATTTAATTTATTTTAATAGCTAAGATAATTACTTTTCTTTGTGACTGCTCGTGGCTTCTGTTCAAGGTTTGGAGAAGCTTCAGCCTCAGCATTCTCCTTCACCAGCTTCAGCAAGATGTCTGAGAATCCTTCGAGATTACTAATGATCCGCTGATAAAAGTGACTTTGCTGCACCAATTCCTCTTCCGTGAACCCCTCAAACAGAAGCGAAATACATCGTTCCCCAATGTTGCTGTTAAGCTCTGCCATCTTCCGGCCTTTGTCTGTGATGTCCAGCATCACCGTCCTGCGGTCCCCTTCCTTACGTCTGCGTACAGTAAATCCGCCTGCCTCAAGCTTATCGCTCAAAGCTGTGATCGCACCTGACGTAAAGTCCAGTTCATCTGCTAAATCCCCAAGCCGCTGTTCACCCTCGCGAATGATTTTATGTAGAATCAGCATGCCGGGTAAAGAGATGCCTGCTACTGCAACCTTATCCCGTTCCTTTACAAATCTGCGGACCATCTTGCGGAATACCCAGTCCGTCTCCTCCAGCTGTCTCCAATACGTATCGCTCATTCTTACCTCATCTCTCTCCATAGCCAACAAAAAAAGACTCCCAGCACATATCCCAGGCAAGGGAAAAGTGCGGGAGCCTTTGGCGGTCCAATCGGCTCAGATAAATTATTTCACTGTTCATTTAATTAGTGTTTAAGTATTGCTGATATCATATAACCCTTTATTCCTACCTGTCAAGTATGTATTTTTAATTCTAAAAAAATTACCCCGATACCGGTGCAGATCGCATGCTTGTACTAATTCAAAATCAAATAAATTTTAAGCTTTTTCATTGACATTTTGCCCATTGTTAAATATATTGTACCTAAGAATAAATGTTTACCTAGGGAAACAAATTAGATAATTAAAATAAATGTTTCCAATAGGAAACAAATCAATAAATTTCAAGACGAGGAGCTTTTTAATGATTGAAATTAGAAACCTAAACGTGGATTATTTCGGTAATTCAGCGCTAGAAAATGTAAATATCGACATTCCCTTTGGGTATACCATCGGAATTATCGGGCCAAATGGTGCAGGAAAATCGACATTCATTAAGTCATTGTTAGAAGTAATCAAGAAAAGAAGCGGAACGGTGAGGGTAGAGGGAAAAGACATTTCTGAGTATAAACGGAAGATCGCATATGTACCGCAAAAAAATGATATTGACCTTACTTTTCCAATCACAGTGAACGATACAGTGCTAACTGGAACCTATCCAAACTTAAGAATCTTCCAGCGCCCCGGGAAAAAAGAGCGGCAACGCGTCGAGGAATGTATGGCCATGGTAGATATAAGTGATCTTGCAAATAAACAAATTAGTAATTTGTCTGGAGGACAACTACAAAGAGTTTTTATTGCCAGAGCGCTTGCCCAAAAAGCGGATGTATTTTTTTTAGACGAACCTTTTGTCGGCATAGATCTAGTCAGTGAAAAAATCATTGTAAAACTGCTTAAACAGCTTCGCGAAGAAGGGAAAACCATATTGATCGTTCATCATGATTTACATGAAGTCGAAGAATATTTTGACAAAGTCATCATTCTCAATAAAAAGCTGATTGCTTTTGGTGACGTTAAAGACACGTTTACTCCGGAGAATATCCTCAGTGCCTATGGTGCCTCCTTAGGTAATCTGGTGATCAAAGGGATGGGAGGCGCCGATAATGATTGATTATTTCTCATCGTTATTAAACATTCCCATCTATGCACTTAACGCCGGATTGTCTGCTATCATTCTTGGCATTGTTTCAGGGGTTTTAGGAAGTTTTATTGTACTCAGAAAAATGTCATTAATGGGAGATGCTTTGTCTCATGCTGTATTACCGGGTGTGGCGTTATCTTATATTTTAGGGATCAACATTCTTGTGGGAGCTTCATTGTTTGGACTTTTAGCAGCCATCCTCATTCAATTCATAACAAGTCGCAGCAATATCAAAAGTGATACCTCGATCGGAATTATTCTCAGCTCATTTTTCGCTCTAGGAATTGTCTTAATCACTTTCGCCAAGAGCGGGCTTGATCTAACTCATATTTTATTCGGTAACATCTTAGCCGTCCCGCAGTCCGAGTTAATGCAATCATTTATTATCATGCTTGTTGTTATTGCCATCATTTCATTGTTGTATAAAGAGCTGTTAATTAGCTCGTTTGATCCTGTCGTCTCTAAGGCATTTGGTTTAAAAACGGGATTCTATCATTATTTATTGATGATGCTGTTATCCGTGGTTACTGTGTCCTCATTATCTCAAGTTGGAATTGTGCTTGTGATTGCAATGCTAGTTATTCCAGCAGCTACATCATATCTTTGGACAAATAAGCTGATCCATATGATTATCCTGGCTTCCACCATCGGCGCTGTATCTGGAATTATAGGTGTGATCATTAGCTTCAGATTCAATTTACCTACAAGTGCCACCATTGTTCTAGTAGGGGTAAGTTTGTTTGCTATATCATTTATTATCTCGCCCAAAAATAATTTTCTAAGAAAAGGGGTTAAACAAGGATGAAAAAAACAATAAAGATGCTCTCTTTGACAATGTTCATCTTGCTATTTACCGCATGTTCAAACGTTAGTGAGGGAGAAGCAGACCATGACAAGTTGAAGATTGTTGCAACCTACTCCATTATCGCGGATATGACCGAAAACATTGTAGGGGAAAAAGCTGAGGTCTATAGCATGGTTCCCATCGGAACAGACCCGCATATGTACGATCCATTACCTAAGGATACAAGTAAAGTATCTAGTGCAGATTTAGTTTTTTATAACGGATTGAACCTGGAAACAGGTAAGGGGTGGTTCCAAGACCTTCTTGATGTCACTAATAAAAAGGATGTCGCTTTTGCCGTCTCAGATGAAGTAACTCCAATGTACCTAACAGAAAAAGGCAAAGAAACTCAAGAAGATCCTCATGCCTGGCTTGATGTTCAGAATGCTATTAAATATGTAGATATCATCACTAAACATGTAATCGAAAAAGATCCGGACAACAAAGAATTTTATCTGAATAACCAATCAGAATATGTTAAGAAACTTAATGAATTGGATCAATATGCAAAAGAAGCGGTAGAAAAAGTCCCGCAGGAGAAACGTATTTTGGTTACAAGCGAAGGGGCATTTAAATATTTTTCAAAAGCCTACGGATTTGAATCCGCATTTATTTGGGAAATCAATACCGATAGTCAAGGAACGCCAGAACAAATGAAAAATATAATTAAAATCATTGATGAAAATCAAGTGCCGGCTTTATTTTTGGAAACGAGCGTTAATCCGAAAACAATGGAAACCATCTCCAATGAAACGGGTGTACCGATACATTCTAAGATTTTCACCGATTCTTTAGCTAAGAAAGGCGAAGAAGGCGACACATACATTAAGATGATTAAATGGAATATTGATAAAGTCGTTGAAGGATTGTCGTCATAAAAAAAGGCTGTCGAGATTTTTCTCGACAGCCTTAACTTTTATAATAACGAACCATTATTGGCCACTTTCCAGCACAATTGCGTGATTGTCCTCATCATAAACCTGCATAAAAGCTGAAACCGTCGGCAAATATTCAGCTGCCACATATAAAGTGCCCTTTATGTTTTGCACATTAAGGCTTGCATCTGGCTTTAGGGAAAGTGTCCACTCCCCTTTGCTAATCATCGTCTCTTTGCTTGCCGAATCCCAACGAATGTCCGCTCCCCATGCGCTAAATAGCGCTCTAACCGGTAAATAAATTTTGCCGGATTGCTCAAGTGGTAGATTGTTAGTATTCAATTTCACCTGTACTCCGTCCAACCATACTTGCATGTCCTTACCCACTGGTAGTAACGAGACTGCATCGAGCAGATCACCCTCGCTACGCAGTGGCTTAAGGGCTTGCAAATCGAGACTCAATACCTTCAGCTTGTTATTCAGCGTATCCGTCACATACAATTTCCCGGAAGCAAACGCAACACCGGAAGGCTGATTAAACATCACTTTATCCAATGCTCCAACTTGATCTCCCAAGGTGCCTTGCCCTGCAACTGTGATGACTCTTCCATCTTTCTGAATGGCCCGAACCCTATGGTTCAGACTATCAGCAATCAGCAAGACTCCATCGGCATAGGCGAGTCCACGAGGACGATTGAACAGCGCAGACAGACGATCTCCATTGCGGAACCCTCCAGCCATATATCCAGTCACTGGATCAACTGTCGTTGCTTTGCCCGCAAAGGTCTCAACCATATTGCCTTTAATCAATCGAATCATCTGATTCCCACTGTCAGCCACATAGAGATTACCGGTTTCATCGAACACAAGACCCACGGGCTCATTAAATTTGGCCGAAGCTACCGAACCATCTAAATAAGCACCAATATTACCCTGCTGACCTGCAAAAGTAGTCACAATACCTTCCGGTGTAACTTTGCGAATCACATGATTCAGCGTATCGGCTACATATACATTGTCATTATTGTCTATTGCCAATCCACCCGGCGCGTTAAACTGCGCGGTATTGGGTTGTCCATCTTTATAGCCAGCCGCTCCCGTTCCTGCGAAGGTATATACTTCTCCATTCTTAATTTTACGGATGACATGATTGTCGGTATCACTGATATAGATAATGCCTTTACTGTCAGCAGCGGTATACGTCGGATGATTAAACAAGGCCTTTGCACTATTCGCATCGATATATCCTTCTGCACCTTGTCCAGCCACTGTCTGCAGCTCACCATTACTCCACTTGCTGATAGTACCGCTTCCGGACTGTACGATAATGAGATCATTGCTGCCAGATACAGCAGTCAATCCCCATGGCTGTTTAAGAGAGAGTACAGCGTTAGAAGAGATATTCTGATTTATACTCCCTTGAACGTTGCCGCTTACGGGTTGTACTGCCTCTGCGGTAACGATGCTAGATGGCACTGCGCTTATGAGCATAAATCCACAAACGATGGAGATGAGTTCCTTTTTCATTATGTTTGTTCTCCTCTCGAAGGTTATTGCGCCTTTAAAATAACAAAGATAATCTAATCTGGAGGTTGTCTACTACTACCTCAACAGGGCCGTTTTCTGTATCTTCATTCCTCACGAGAGGAATCGTAACGATATAAGGTTCGGGAAATAATCCATTCAAGAACTCCGGAGTAAGTTTAAGCACAAAGGTATTCTCACCGTTCCGCTCCAGTACATAATCTGTATCTTCTAGTGAAGATGGATCTCCCTCAGAATATTCATAATGATATCTAATCTCCCCTACATCATAACCCAGCGAATGGATGATAAATTCTGGTGCTTCACCTTCACCTATAGGGCCAGTATGGTTAAAATAACTCGGAGTGATCATTCCCTTATAGGTAAAACCGCCATCTGCTATCAGTTGATCCTCTTCCTGTACTTCACCCCCGGAAAGGGCATTCTTTAACAAACCGCCGTTCACCTTGATTTGAACGAAAAAGCTATAAGGAAGTGATTCACGCAGCTGAATGTGAAGCTTATTCTCTCGAATATATACCTCACCTAAATCGAGCTTGTCCTCACTTTGATTCAAAGTAACACTCACCCCATCCCTCGCAGCATTAGGATTAGAGTCATCTGTGATATTAAAGACTAATGGTGCAGTAAACGGCAAAACAATCTCATTATCACGGACGAGATAGTCATAGATATGTTCTCTAAATTCCTGCTGGTCTAACTCAGGCGCACCTAGTGGATTTGGTGTTGGCTCCGGTGTTGGTACCGGCGATGGTGTTGGTGTTGGCGTTGCCGTTGGTGTCGGCGTTGGTGTTGGTGTTGGTTCCAGCGTCGGCGTTGCTGTTGGCTCCGGCGTCGGTGTTGACGTCGGTTCCGGTGTCGGCGTTGGTGTAGGTCTCGCCGGCGGTGTTGGTCTCGTCATATCTAAGAGAGCTGAACTAGATAGATCATAGTTAATCTGAGGTGGAATTGTTGGAATAGGCGGACTTGAGTGAACGGGCATAGTGGCTTTGATTTGCTCGAGTAGTTGCTCGATTTTTTTCTTAGCCGATTCGAATTCCAATACCTCTTCTTCGTTCAGATATTTCAAATGCTGCTCTAGCGCAAATTGTGGTAATGCATTTAGGGACAACTGCGACTCTATCCATTGTTGATTCTCCATAATTAACTGCTGGGAGGCTGTTATCATACGCTCAATTAGCGTGGGATCAATAGTCGAAACTACATGAACTGTTCCTTCCAGAACTCCCAGATAATCGCCGTTATTCCCTATCCCATTATTAAGGACTACGTTACCTTGGCTATTAACGCTAACAAAAAACTCTGTACCCATAACGCCCATAATAGCCGTTGGTGTCTCAATCTCAAAGCGAGAATCGCCATCCAGTTTCTTTTTCACCTTGATCAGGACTTGCCCGTTTTGCAGCTTCAGGCTTGTTTTCCCACCCAATGCCTTTGCGCTTTCTACTAATTGGCTAATGGTAAGCGTAGTGCTAGCTCCGATCGTAACTTCTTTGTTAGCATCAAGATCGAGGCTAATTTGCCCATCATTGCCTGTTATAATCGTATCACCTTGGGTAATCGCCATTCCTTTAAAAGCGTTGAATTTCTTCGTTCCACCGCTCTTTTTCACTTCAGACTTGCCTGAGACCGCAGTTATTTTCCCAACTTTGACGCTATCCTTCGCCTCTGTGACAACTGCTGGCCAAAGAATACTGAACAACAGCATAAACGACAGTGTAAGCTTTAACGACCTCATCTCAATCCCTCCAGTTCATAGACACTGATTCCTTGTTCCTTGCCCTTTACCTTGATCTCTCCTAATGAAACGGCTGATACTCTATCTTTTACAAAAGCATAGGTAGCCTCACTGATGAGGATTTGTCCAGGCTTCGCATTGCTTTCCAGACGGGCTGCCGTGTTGACGGTGTCGCCAATCGCTGTATAATCCATCCGGGTCTTGGAGCCGATATTCCCGAATACAGCTGGACCAGTATGCACCCCGATACCGAATTTCACTACAAGACCAAACCGTTCGAACAGCTTTTGTTCCACCGCAGCCGAGCCTTCCTTCATCGCCCACGCCGCCTTCACCGCTTGCATTGGATGATCCTCCAGCAGCAATGGAGCATTAAAGATCGCCATCGTGGCATCCCCGATAAACTTGTCCAGAGTGCCATCATACTTAAAAATACAACCCGCAGTCAGATCCAGATACTCATTCAGAATCTCAACAATCTCCTCTGGTTCAGCAGCCTCCGACAACGGAGTGAACCCGCGAATATCAACGAATAACAATGTTAGCTCTCTGCGGCTTCCTCCCAGCTTCAGCCCTTCTTTACCGTTCTTGAGAATTTGATCGACAACCTGCGGGGCAACATATCGACCAAAAATATCCGTAACTCTACGTTTCTCCATCAGTTCTTCTAAATATTGAAAAGCTATTACGATAATACAACTAACGATTAGAAAGGGAATCACATAACCCAGTGAAATTACTATCCCTTGGTCATAGAAAAAACGACCTGCAAAGATAAGAAGGGCAATGATGACCACAATGACCACATAGGAATATAGCATCTTCACTTTACGGAATAGTAGATAGGCTAGGAGCGCAACAAAAAGCAACACTACCTCGTTCCACTTCCAATCCAGTACCCGCTTATAATTATCGTCCAGTAGAGATTGAATGATATTTGCATGAATTTCCACACCATATAACGTATTTTTTCCGCTAATTGGTGTTAGGAAGTCATCCTTAAACCCTGTAGCATAGGGCCCTATAAGCACAATTCTATTCTCAAAATAAGATGGTGGAACCTCTCCGCTAAGAACCGCCGAATAAGGAATCTCCTCAAAGTCGCCATTGCCACCTGAATAAGGGATATAAAAGCGCCCAAAGTCATCCAGTGGGAGTTTCTGCGGATCAGCAGTGCCCCCCATCGCCTCTCGATATTTCTGGTAGACCGTCCATGACAAGCTGTGAATAGACTCCCCTTCATAGTCAAAAGAATAAAGAGCCTTACGCACCACTCGATCAGTATCCGTAATAGTATTGATATGGGCGGTTGCAGCCGCAGCCTTCCGCAAAGCCTCAAACGGCTGGGATAGCTCCAGCGCTTCGATCTTTCCCTGCTCGGTATTTGGCGCAAATGTGCCATATACCGGCAAAACTACATTCCCCGCACGGGCCACAGCCGCAGCGAATTCTGTATCCGCCTCCGGGTCCTCCGAGCCTACAGGGAACGTAAGGTCAAAACCGATCACTGCTGGATGTCCCTCGGAGAGCGTATCTAACAGCTGTGCATGAACATTTCTGCTCCACGGCCAGCTGCCAAAGTCCTCCAAGCTCTGATCGTCTATCCCGATGATAGCAATCGTAGTATCCACAGACCGCTCGTGCTGCATCACGCGGTCTTGTAACAGATGATCAATGGAGTCAAGACTCCCTCTATACAGTAGAACCGTAAAAATCACCGTAAGTAGAAGCAAAATATGTGCTAACTTTACTCTCAAGGTTCGTTTCTCCAATCTATGTATTATGCAATGAGTCCGAGCCAGCGCTATAATAAGCGTTCAAATACGTTGGTAATTGATAAGCAAAGAAGAAGGGGGCAGTGGATAACAGAATAAGGAATATAAGCAATCATGGATGAATACCCATTCCTGCGCCAATTGGAAGAAGTGCCGTAACAAGGAGAATAACTGCCGGATCATCGTGAATAACTAGTGTAACAACGAAAGATATCATTATGACTGCCAGCAGGAAGCTAGATTATGTCTATTAAAAATTTATTCAAAAATATTATATATGAAAAATCATATGAATAGTAAGAATTTCCTGCTTTGCTAGAAGAAAAGGAATATAGAATGCAAAAAATGACAAAAAGCAGGCCAGAGTTACCTCTGCCTGCCTTTGCCATACTATTCTTATAAATTGATTATTCCATATAACAGTTTTGCAATTTCAGCACGGGTTACTTTGCCACGAGGATCGAAATGATTGTCGCCCTTACCGTCAAGGATTCCCTTAGCTTGCAATTCACTTACCGCTTGCTTCGCCCACTCTGATACGCTGTTTATATCCTTAAAGCTTGCAGTAGCAGCAATGGAAGACTGCACTCCAGCTTTGTATTGTATCAATTTCTGCAGGACAACAGCCGCTTCTTCACGTGTAATTGCATCTTTAGGACGGAACTTGCCATCACTGCCTTGGATGAGTCCAAGCTGGACAGCTTTGTCTATCGATGATGCATAATAAGCATCTTTTGATACATCTACAAAAGCACCATTCCCCGTAGTTTCACTTGTCTCATTCAATCCGAGTGAACGAATGGCTAGTGTAACAAAATCTGCACGGGTTACATTCGCTTGTGGACCATAGTGCGTATCGTCGATACCCTTAATCACATGCTTAGCCGTCAGCTTGGAAATGTACAGTTCTGCCCAGTGACCAGCGGTATCCCTAAATTGCTTATGGTATTCCAGTACCGCAAAGGAAGAGAAATGATCTGTTGTAAAGGTAACGGTATTATCCTTAAACACTCCACCCAAATATTCCAACGTGCTGCCATTTACATAATATACACCCGCAAAATCTGTATCCAGCTTAGCAAGCTGTTCTTTGGTCAGCGTCAAGGTAATCGTAACAGCACCTTTAAGCTGGTGGATAGCCGTTTCTTTGCCCCCTGCTGATATACTGAGGTTCAGAATAACGTTAGCTCTGGATGGACTCATTCCAGCGACATTGCTTTGTACAGCTGTCGTACTTGTATCAACGCTCAGCAGCAGCATGTCACTTCCGGCCGGGATCGCTGGTAAAGAGCTTGTTGGTACGCTTAATGTAACGCTGGAAGATACAATATTCAGATTCAGCTTCTTGTCGGCAGCCTGTTGGATGCTCGTTGCATCAAGTGCAATTCTAATCTGATCTTGAGCCGAGGTTGCTCCGCCTACGCTAATCTTTAGGCTTCCCCCTGTAGCAGCTTCCTCTATCAGCTTCTTCAAGGCTGACGGATCAGCTGTATACGTTCCATTACTTCCTAATGCCAGTTCAATGTTTCCTTTTCCCGCTCCAGGTGTGGCTGTAGGCGTTGGAGTCACTGTTGGCACTGGTAAAACTACTGGAGGTGCCGATGTCACCTCTGGTGCTGGTGTCGGCGTCACTTCTGGCGATGGCGATACCTCTGGTGTTGGTGTTGGTGTTGGTGTTGGTGTTGGTGTTGGTGTTGGTGTTGGTGTTGGTGTTGGTGTTGGTGTCACCTCTGGTGTAGGTGTTACATTCTCTTTCCCAGTGTAGAAGCCCCAAATGTCTGAAAGCACACTACCAGAGTTATCATCCTCGACTTTTGTATACCACTGGTAGTAGCTTTCTGGATTTAGCTTACTCCAAGTGACCTGAGTCTCCGTACCGCTCTCTACTTGCTGCTGGGTCGCGATTGTCTGATCACTGTAAACCTTAACTCCAATGTAATCGGTAGCTACACGTTTGGTTACAGGCTGCAGATCGAGATCTAGTACGAACTCATCTTTGCCAGGGAACTCATTTTCATCATAATAATTATAATCATCCAAGTAAGGCGAATAAGTCTTCACACGAAGCTTGTTGTTAGCTACATCGAACTGAAGCAGACGAATATAACCAAGTCCACCCTCTTCGGCACCTTGATAATCTGCCAGCATTTGATATACACTGCGGTCCGCAATGCCATCTCCATTATCATCCAACTCATCTACCTTAAGCTCCGCATCATGATAATGACCGGACAAAGCTGCGATTACGTTCTTGTTAGGTTTTACAACCTTTTCAAAGATCGTATCGGCAATCGGTGCGCGGTTATTAGATACGAGCAGGTATTCATGAAGACAAAGAATCGCTTTACGTTCTGGATAACGAGCAACGATCTCATTCATCCATTCAATTTCTTCTTCAGCCAGTCCCCAGCCCATATATACGATAATGAAGTCATTTCCGTTCGCAGATACTAAATCATAATGGCCCCGGTTGTTGTCATAGGATCCGCCAAAGGTTGGCATGTCCTTAAATCTCCATTCCCCAAAGTATTGCCAGAATTTCGTGTAATCTCCGGTTTGATGGCCTACATCATGATTACCCGCAAGAACACCATATGGAATACCTGCATCCTCAAGTACCTTCATATCCCGATCGGCTTCTTCCCATTCATATTCCTGATAGGATTTGTCCACTATATCTCCGGTATGAATTACATATTTCAAGTTCAAATTATCCTTATTGTCGGCAATCCACTTTACATTTTTCTGATAAATGTAAGGGTAGCTTTGAGAATAATATTGCGTATCAGACATCCATACAAAAGAAAAATCATAGGTATCCTGCGTAACTGTAGGTGCAGTCTTAGTCGCGGACGCAATCTCATCCTGAACCATGACAGCAATGCTACCTCCGCTAGCGAATTCTCCAACAGTCACCGTAGATTTCAGTTCAAAATCCTCAGTACCAGCAATCAAATGATCCAGCTGTATCCACTTCTCTTCAGCAGGACTCCACGCGTAGAGACTTACTTTACGACCTGGAAGTGAATTACCCTTCCATTCAATATCCACACGATCTGAAGCCTTCACCGATTCATCCAGCTTAATTTCATAGCGCTGATATGGGAATTGCAGGGCCGCATCGTTAATTAAGTACTGTCCGTCAACTGCACTTATTTTGCTGTATTCGTCACTGCTAAGGGCTTTTTCGCCCGCAGGAACGGATTGCTTCGGCGGTTCTGTATCGGATGCGTTCTTAAATCCAGTAAATCCTTGCTCTGGATGGTTACCATCGTACTTGAAGCCTCTATAGAAGGTAACATCCATCTTATCCTGGTTAGGATCTTCAACCTTAACCTTCAAGGTCGGATTCGTGCCCACACCAATCTCCCAGTTCTGAGGTGAGATCAGGAGTGGTGCAAATGGATTTTCATTCGGTACATGGAATGTAATTACCTTTTCCACCTGATTACCTATCTTATCCAATGCGGTGATAGAAAGCGTATGGTCTCCACCGGACAACTTTCCGGATGAAGTAGCATAAGGCAGTTCAATAACATTGCCGTCCAGCTTCACGCTAACTTTATCTACACCTGCGTAAGTATCCTTGATCTCAGCAGTAATTACGAAATTACCACGATAAGTTTTTCCATCTTCAATCGATGCTTTAATAGATGGTGGCGTGTTGTCTACAACTACGTTTGACGATACCTTGGATCCACCTTCGGTCACTGTTACTTTATGTTCTCCGTCCGTTATTTCTGTAGTATTCCAGTTATAAGCCTTCGAACGGAACAAATCAGATTTCAGATCGAACCGGAAGCCGATGGATTCATGCTTACCTGCGCTGTCCCCCATCTTAATTTCTTTATCACGTTCTGCATAAGCAGGGTCCCAAACTTCAGTACCGTCTGCAAGTAATAGGCGCACATTCTTTACTTCAAAATCATCTTTATTCTCCTCGGGACGAGGGTCAAAAGGCGATGATTTAGAGCCCGCCCGAATGTAGATCACATTATCCTTGCCCACTTGCAAAGCGGCAGAGGAGATCGGGAAGGTCAATGTCGTATACGTAGTAATCGGGTCCATAAAGGTGTATAGAATACTCGCATCCCCTAATTCTTCTGGTCCCATGGTGATACCGTTTTTGAAATAATAATCTACATTCTTCGCATCAAATACAAAGTAAGCATCATTCTCAAGCGCGGCATATACCTCGTTATTGCCAAGCACCTTATTGTCGATGCTCAGGCCCACTTCATCAGCCTTTGCGGTAGCAGAGGTTCCTTTTACCGTCATAGAGCCATTAATGAATTGCCCATCCTTCACATTCAAACGAAGTGATGATTGATCTGGACCACCTGTAATTTTCACTTTCATTACCGGAGATTCAGTCTCATTTGTGCCATCGGAAACGACGAAATAATATTGTATTTCATTTCTGCCGATCAAATCAGCAGACGACAATTTATAATGATACAAGCTATCGTTAAAGTCTTGGGATAAATTATGGCTGACAAAATCAGGCTGCTTATCCGAAGCTACCCTTACTTCTACAGACGTAACGGCTTTATTGTCATCCGCGAAAGCCTTCAAATCCAGACTCATAGACTGATCAATCTCCGTTACAGCAGTCAGATCATTTACCGTCGGATTTTCGGTATCCGGATCCACATGGATCGGTGTGTTAGGAAGCAGTGCAACATCTACCTGCCCTGGTGACGGAACCGCTGATCCTGTGCTAATCTTGAGCATTTTACTTTGCCCATTCACAGGATACTTGTATAGAAGGGCTTTATTTTCTTTGGTGTCGTCACCTTTAGCCCCACCATCATAGGTAAGATCAGCATCATAATACGCAGAGGAGATTTCTTTCTCGGTATTACTTTTGATTACGACGGCCCGGCGGCCAGAGTTCGCCATCCCATCGCTTTTGATTTGAAAGAGATTCGTGCCATCCATCAGATTAGTGTTGAATTCTGCATTAAAATCACTAGCGGTGTATGTACTGTTAGCACTATTAATAACCCAAAACACTACGGACTGCTGTGCAGGAATTACAAAACTCTCTTTCGTAGAGGGCCACTTCACATCAGAAGCATTGCCTTTATCAGGATAGCGATAATAGATCTTGTAGTTTTTAAAATCAATCGGCGCATCAGTATTGTTATACACCTCAATGAATTCAAAAGCATCGCTGCTCGTACCTTTTACATTCGTCGAATTGGGCAGCAGCTCTGTAATTAACAGCGGCGGCACACTATTCGAATCGAATGCAGGCAGGTTCACATGAACAGAATAGCTCTCTGTTACATTGTTTACACGAATGCTGTAGTGCAGTTCTGGTTCTTCCAGTGCAGCCGCAGGAATCACGGCCGTATATTCCCCATCACCTTTTGAGGTCATGGTGATTACCGTATCTTTCACCTGAGAAGGAGAGCCGTATTGCAACTTCACTACCGGTAGTGTTCCGTCTGGTCCAATCTCTAGGTTCGTAATCTTCGCGGTGATGGGAAGGTCCGCTGGATCCACATTGCTCTGCGAGTGGTGTTCAATTACCGGTTGCTTGTCTCCAGGATCTAGCTCAGGCAGTTGTTCTGGATCTACGGTTCCTGGTGTAGCCGCAACCGTTCCCGAAATCGCCATGAGACTCATCATAGAGCTGTCGGATTGCGAATACTTATAGAAAATCCCGTTGTTTTCCTTCACCTGTTCTTTTCCATAAGAAGCAGAGACAATAAGAGCATCTCCTGCTTTACTTTTAATTTGTAAGTTGCGCGCAGAAGCGTTGGCCATACCACCGCCACCGTTAATACGGAACAGGTTTACACCTTCCTGAAGAGATGCAGAAGGATTAAAGTTTTTGATGAAATCCTCGGCAGGAACACTCAGATTATTGCCGTTCATAATCCAGAAGACGATATTTCCATGCGCCGGTATGACCGCATCGCCATTTGGTGTCCAAGTATCTTTGTCATTATAAAAGAAATAATAATCCTTAAAGTTAACCGGCTCGTCCGTATTATTGTAAACCTCAACAAATTCGTAACCATCTACAGAGCTACCATCCGCGCCTTTTACATTTTTAGTATCTGGAACAACCTCTGTAATAAGTAAAGAGCCTGGATTGGTTGGTGTCGCGTATACATCTGTCATTACAGTCGGTTGACTTAAAAGCGTGTTGAGCTCAACCTGTTCATCAAAATGTGCTCCTAATTCGGAAGATGTCTGCTCCGTATCCGGCTGCTGTTCTTCCGCATATCCTGCTGGAACCATGATCCCCAACATCAGACTACTTGCAATTACGCTGGATAGATAACGTTTAGCTTTTGCTGTTATTCTCAAAACTCCGAACACTCCCCGTAAGTTTGATTGTGACCCTTCTGCATAAATATGCAATTTAGATCATCTGGAAATTATACTAGGGGTATATTATCGCTATATCATTTCAATGTTAAATCTTTAGGTTATCTTAAATATTGTTTAAGCTTCAGCTCAGCTTTCCGGGTTATAATAGAAATAAGTTAAACCACAACCATCACAGACACTTTCAACAGAAACCATAGAACGTTATTCGTAAAATAAGAAAAGAGGACTCTAATGGATATAAAAAGAGTGATTATAGTAGGAACCGTAGTTATAGTAATGTCTTTCGGAAATGCTTGGAGTAGCCTTACTGCTAACGCAAGCTCGTCAACTCAATGGTCCACCACAAGTGTTGCGGATAAAGACGAATTATTATTGAAAGCCCTTAACCAACCCACAGATGATGATCTGTACGATGCCTTATATGACGGCAAATCACTTCAAGATATTGCAATAGAACAAAACACAGATATTGAAGATGTGATCGATCTACAGGTAACCCAGCTAACGGAACAGCTAGATTCACGACTAGCTTCCGGAAATATTACAATCGAGCAGTATGCAGCACACAAAGCGGAGCTGAGGGACATCGTTACGGAGAGCGTTCTCACTTCTTTCGGCTAAGAAAGATACATACATTGGCCGTACAACATTTCTCCGCGCCCAAGCTATAACGCCTTGGACGTCCCTAATGGACGGTAAGCGTTTATGCGAGAAATATAAGGATAATATATAGCTTGGAGATTATAAATTCTTATATTTAAATAAAGAGGGTGATCCGATAGCCATTGAATGGCTATCGGATCACCCTCTTCGTATATTCAACGCTATTTAACTGAATTCCTAAGTCTCTATCTTGTTATCTCTATTGATCTCCAGTATATCCAGGAAGAATACAAAAATTGGAATACCGAGAATTAGACCCCATACGCCCATATAGTGCTCAGAGAAGAGAAGTACGATAAAGGTGTAGAACATAGGCAGGTTCATTTTGGATGACATCAGTTTTGGATTTAAGAAGTAACCCTCGACAAAATGTAGTATGGCGATCATAACCAATACATATATCGTCATTGCTATACCACCAATGTTGTAACCAATAATACAAAGTGGTATTAAGGAGATTACAAAGCCTACAACTGGAATCAAACTAAGCAGGAAGATCATAATCGATAAGGCGAATAAATACGGAAAACCTAAGATCCAGAGTCCGATCACCGTAAAGCATGTATTAAACAGCGCGATCAGAATTTGCGCTTCGATCACTTTACCAAACGATGAGATGAATTTTCTACCGAAATACTCAAGCTCAACATAGAACCAGGAAATCTTGCTCTCTTTAAGACGGGCAGTGAAACTGACAATTCTGTTCTTCTCAAGGATAAAGACAAAGCTCAGAATGGTGGATAATACGAAGCTTGTGCCCCAATTACTTATTTTCAGGACGTATTCAAGACCATCTTTCACATAAGACTGGTAGTTCAAATCCTTAAGCTGGGCAAATAAATACTGCACGATTTCGTTCTGCGGAATGTTTGCAGGGGTTAAACTGGTCAGAAAATTAGTTAACTGCTTTATCTGTGTGAAGACCTTCGGTAAATAATTCACTAAGGTCACTACGATCAGAGCAATCAGAGCTAAATACAAAATAACAATAATGACTTTACTGTTGACCGCAACATATTTATTGATTCGCTTCGTGAGCAGCACCTGAAAGCTGTTCATTACATAAGCAATCAGAAATGTTAACAGTACTAAATTGAGCATATCTCTAATACTGAATAGCAGCAGGGCAACCAGCCCCAAAATAAAAAAACGCCGGACCGTTAAATTCGCGTAATAACGCTTAAATACTTCCATCTGTTCTCTCCATTCGCCTACCAATTAGTACTCTAATTATAGTCTACAGTAAGGAATTCACTTATAGCAACTAGTGATTCGCCCAAATTGGCGAAATTTCTCACTTTTTGTAAACTCCTAATGAACATAGGGAAAGCTGATATCCATTCCATACATTTCCTTAGCCGTTTATGAGCCTCCCGTTGTGTTCATTAACTTAACGATTCGACTCTTCTGATCGTAGTTGAGATCAATATGTAGATCCTTGCATAATTGTATAAACGGAACCATCAGGGTCCCTTTCCTCATTTCGGGCGCACTTCCTATCAGAGCTACTCTTTGGTTATTCAAGGTTAATTCCATAGGTGAATCTATATGTTTAACCTGCTCAAGAGTTTGGACTGCAGTTAGACTCTGACTTCCCCCGTTGATCCGGGAGGCATTCCGGTCCGTTCTCGCATTGATCCCATCCTGGATTTTAAATGTTAGCGAAATTCCGAGTGAATCACATGCCGATAGCAATCGGTCATTGTATGATCCATAAGGAAAGGCAATCGCTGAATCGGTATTCCCCAGCTCTTCCTTCAGTCTTTGCTCCGCCTTGGCTAAATCACGAGTAACTCTGCTGTAGTACTCCGTATTCATTTCGTTTCTGTTCTCATCATCGATATATAACAAAGCACTGGCGGCTGGCCGCTCCCCACCCTCAGCATCCACGATACCATAATGGTGTAAATCGTACGTGTGACTATAGAATCCCATTCCGTCCCGCTTCATTTCCCGCATCTGCTCCCAATTGAGCTTCGGCACACTATTCGGATCTGGGTGATCAATCGTAGATACGATAACAAAATTCACTGCCGTATAGCCATATTTTTTGAGAATAGGAAAAGCCAACTCATAAAAGCTCTCATATCCATCATCAAAAGTCAGCAGCACCGCATTATCTGGAACCGTGCCGCCATTCAGCATAAATTCACGATATTGTTCCATCGTAATCACGTGAAACCCTTCTTGCTTCAGCAGGTTCATTTGATCATCAAACCGATCGGCAGATAAGATCCAAGGAAACTGCGGCATTGGCTTCTCTGAAAGATGATGGTACATCAGCACAGCTACATGGTCTCTATAGTAAATACCTTTCGGAAGTGCCCCCTGCTTCTGCCAGCCGATACGCATATTAAGGGCCTGTTCTGCTGCAGCCTTGGGAATCATTAGCTCATCAGGCGAGCCCGGATATGTAGCTACTGTCTTAATGATTTGACCGTTCACATCTATAGTAACTGCAGAAGACTCGTGTTGATTGTTGAAAATAGCAGCAAGACTTATTAGCAGAACAATGACTAAAAGTATCATATATTTTTTCGTATGCAATCTCTGAATCTCCTTAAAAAGTTCTTTTATTCACTATGTAACTACATATTTGGTGACAGTTCCACCTACTTTTGGTTACATTTTCTTTTTAATTTTGTTTCTTATCATAAAAATAGGAGGCGAACCCTAAGCCTGAACTGGCTTAAGGAACACCTCCCTCACATGGAGATCTATATATAATTATGTACATCTATGTGTAATTGTAGACGGTCTAGGATCTTCTCTTGTCTACAAAGTAATTTTCTTCCCCTAGCTCGTCCACAAACTGCTGCAGCCAATCATAATATTGAACGGCATGCTCCAGCTTCTCCAGATCCTTCAGGCAGAATTGCCGCTCCTCCTCAGGGGTATCCACGGCATGAACCAATCCCTCCAGCTCAGGAATAACAACATCCAAGGCTTGCCTCATGACATCAATCTCCCGCTGCAGCTTCATTCCAAAAAAGTTCTTAAAGGTCTGAAAGAAATCTGTTTCCACTGCATACAGATCTTTTCGCTCCCGCTTCTCCTCCAGCTTGGTCACCATTTTGGAAGCCATCAAAGATCGGACTCCATAGCTCATATTACTCTTACTCATATTCATCACATTCTTCATCTCTTCAAGCGTCATCGGCCGGTCTTCAAAGAACATAATTCCATACAGCTGCCCGAATGAGTAATTGGCGCCATATAAGTCCATCGTCTGAGCAATTGCATCAATCATCGGACGCAGCAGCTGCTCGCGTGGAGATAAGTCTCTATTCTCTTCACCAAAGGCTACCTGTTTCATAGCTGCACCTTCATTCCACTTAGAATCTAACTTCTATTTTACACAAAATAGCAACTACTTTCGCTAATCTCTTAAACTTTTACATAATCTCGCATCGATCTTTACGCCCGCTTGACCACGCAGCTGCTCGATGAGTGTACAATTTTTTTTGAACGGAGGAGCTTTCCTCAGAATTATACCGCAAAAAACAGAAGATGGAATGGGGTATCGACAGAATAATGAAACGCACAAGATTTATAGGTGAGTTAAAACCGGTGCTCTTCACCTTGCCGGCAATGATTCCATTCGTGGTATTTTGGCTCGCGCCATTACTTTATGTATTTTATCTCAGCTTTACTGAATGGGACTTCATGAGCCCCGAGAAAACCTTTGTCGGACTAACTAACTATCTGGATCTGTTCAGCAATCCCGCCTTCTATAAAGCGCTAAGAGTAACCTTGTTATTCTGTGCGGGAAGTGTACTGCCCGTTATTCTGATCGGACTTGGACTAGCACTCCTGATGAATGGGAAGCTGAAAGGCTCCACTCTCTATCAGGTACTTCTTTTCTCCCCTTGGGTCACGCCGACCGTGGCGGTATCCATTGTCTGGTCCTGGATTTACGAACCTGAAATCGGTCTTGCCAATACTGTACTTGATCTATTCGGTCTAGAAAAAATCGGCTGGCTTCAAGATCCTAAATGGGCACTGCTCGGCGTTCTGCTCGTGACGATATGGAAATCGGTAGGCTGGGCGATGATTTTTTACTTGGTGGCACTACGCAATGTCCCTATCGATCTGTTGGAAGCCGCTGAACTGGATGGAGCAAATGCTGTTCAAAAATTCAGCCGTATTACTTTACCGCTAATCTCGCCAACGACACTGTTTCTGTTCATCGTACAGATCATCGGTGCCTTACAGGCATACGACCAGATTAACGTACTCACACAAGGTGGACCGTCGGGATCAACACGTACCCTGCTCTATATGTATTATCAGTCTGCCTTTGAAGCCTTTCAGATTGGAGAAGCCTCTAGTGTCGCAATGATTCTGGTATTTATATGTATGCTGCTCTCCGTAATCTCACTAGAGGTTAGTAAACGGACAACCCATTATCAATAACTACTGCTGTAAAGGAGAACGACTGATGAATGCCACGACCGTACGAGTGGGCAAACTGGCCCGCCATCTATTTTTTGCAGCTATTGCACTGATCATGGCCTTCCCCTTCTATTGGATGGTCACCAGCGCCTTAAAAACCAATGATGAAATCTGGCAGTCTCCGCCGACGATCTGGCCGAAAGAGCCGCTGTGGAGTAACTTTTCAGCCGCCTGGCACGAAGCCCCTTTCTTTAGATATATGGGCAATAGCGTATTTGTCGCCGTCTCTATTGTTATTTTGCAGGTGATAAATTCCGGGATGATGGCCTATGCGCTTACGCATATGAAATTCCGCTTCAGAGGGCTGTTCGCAGGTGTCATTCTTTTCGGCTATATGGTCCCTGCCACCGCCGTTTATCTTCCCGGATATCTGGTATTGTCCCAGCTTCATCTACTGGATTCATATGCCGGGTTGATTCTATCTAACTGTGTAAGTGTCTTCTCCATCTTTCTAATTCGGCAAGCGTTCCTTCAGGTTCCCCATGAGCTGGTAGAGGCTGGAGAAGTGGATGGTTCCTCGCATATGCGGATTCTCTGGACCATTCTTGTACCCATTACACGGTCTTCCTTTGCTGTGCTAGCCCTGATCACCTTCATTGATCAGTACAATAACTATTTCTGGCCAATGCTCATCACCAAAGATCCTAATCTACAGCTGGTCTCGGCCGGTCTGCGTAGTTTCTTCACTCAAGGAGGTGCTTACGGATTGAAATGGCCGCTGATCATGGCCGCTAGCGCATTCACCATCGCCCCGTTGCTGCTAGTATTTCTACTAGCTCAGAAAACGATCATGCAAAGCGTCAACATGACCGCTGGTTCCAGCAAAGGATAAGCTAACTATTCTATTTAATAAGAGGAGAATGATGATGAACGTATTGAAGAGACTGTCCGCCCTATCTTTGGTTGCCGGATTTACAATGTTAACAGCTTGTGGAGGAAATGCGAATACAGATAATGTTACAGCGGCAAATGGAGCTTCTTCCTCCCCCTCCGCAGAGGCTGCGCCTACACAAAATGCACCGGTAACGATTGAGTTCTGGTATGGTCTCGGCGGTAAGCTTGGTGAGAATATGGAGGCACTGATTCAGAAATTTAATGCCTCTCAGCAAGAGGTCATTGTCAAAGGTATCGCGCAGGCAGACTACACTGAAACCGAGCAGAAGCTGCAAGCGGCGATTGCTACAGGAAAAGTGCCTGCTGCTGCTCTCTCCTCAAATGTAGATTGGGCCCGCAAAGGATATTTCGCTCCGATAGATGAGCTTATGGCATTGCAGCCAGATTTTAATAAAGAGGATTTTGTCCAAACCTTTCTAAATCAGGGCCAGGTTGATGGCAAGCAATACTTCCTGCCGATGTATGGAACAACACAGATTATGTACTATCGCAAAGATGCTTTTGAGAAGAACGGAATTGATGCGAGCACATTGAAGACTTGGGAAGACCTAGCTGCCGCAGCTGCGAAAATGACCGTGAAAGACGGCGGCAAAACCACCTTCTTTGGTTGGGAGCCTATGTGGGGTTCAGGGAACATGATTGATGCCGTGCTCAGCAAAGGAGGCACTATTCTTAGCGAGGATGGGAAACAAGTCATGATCGACTCTAAAGAGTGGATCGAAACCTGGGATTTGTTCCGCAAATGGATCCACGAGGATAAGATCATGCGGATTCATTCAGGGGGTCAAGGCTGGGAATATTGGTACAAAACAATTGATGATGTAATGAAGAATCAATCCGCAGGCTACACCGGCTCCAGTGGCGATCAAGGTGACCTCGACTTTAACATTGTTTCTGCTATGGAGCAGCCAGGCTGGGCAGGGATTGGCGAGGGCAAACCCGTAGCCCAAGCACTGATGGCCGGCATTCTATCTAAAGCTAACGACAGTGAGAAACAAGCGGCTATGAAATGGTTAACCTACTTCACAAATGCCGAGAATACTGCCTCTTGGTCCATTAATACTGGATATATTTCGGTTCGCCAATCCGCATTGCAAGACCCGGCGTTTGTGTCATTCAGTGAAAGCAATCCACAGATTAAGGTTCCGTTGATGCAAGCTTCTCATGGCTCTGCACCATTCCAAGATCCTACTGGCGGCAAAATCAACGATGCGCTGAAAATCGCCGCTGATAAGGTGCAAATTGAGAATATTCCTGCAGCACAGGCACTTAAGGAAGCACAGGAAACAGCGCAAGCAGCGCTTGATAAACTAAAATAAAGGCGGTGGAGTTCATGTCTGAGCTCATCACGCCACAAGGCAGATACGCTGTAGCAGCTATTCTATTCGACAAGGATGGTACGCTGCTCCAGTTCGTATCCCTCTGGGGCAGCTGGGGCGAGTGTTTTTTAGAGCGATTCACGAAGGATATGAAGCAAAGAGGACTACAGATTCCAGAAGAACAGCTCCCTGCATTAATGGGAACTATACACAATGCCCAAGGAAGCATTACCGATTATGATCGGAACGGACCCCTGGCTATGGGGACTATGAGTGATCTCTATGCCATCCTGTCATGGCAGGGTTATTTGCAAGGTTTATCGTGGGCAGAGTCCATGGAGCTTGTTCATCAGTGCCGTCTGGAAGCGGATGTTATGTTGGAAAAGAAACGCCCCGTTCACTCGTTGCCGGGTATTCATCGTTTTCTCGATGAGTGTGCGAGTGCTGGTATCCCTCTCGCCGTGGTGACCGCAGATGAAACAGATGCTGCAGAGAAACATCTCCAATGGCTCGGCATACGGCACTATTTCTCCGAGGTAATTGGAACAGACCTTGTGGATCAGGGTAAACCTTTCCCCGACATGGTGCAGCTTGCCTGCGAAAGGTTGGCCGTTGAACCCGCGCACACAGCAGTTATCGGTGATACTAATGGGGATATGCGAATGGCTAAAGCAGCGGGTGTGCAGGTAGCTATAGGTATCACTGAAAATGAAGACATTAGTGCTTCGTCGCATATTCTCCCGGATGCAGATCTCATTGTGCGATCTTACGCTGAACTCAGCATCGAGGTTACTTCCCTGTGAAAATAGAAGGAATATGGGCATGGATGTTTCTGATGCTAGCGATTGTGTTCGAACTGTCAGGGACCATCTCAATGAAAATATCTCAGGGGTTCACTCAGCTCTGGCCTTCCGTGCTCATGTTTCTGTTCTATGGAGCCAGCTTCACCTCCCTGAATTATGCCCTCACCTCTATTAAGGTAGGCGTTGCTTATGCGATATGGTCAGGGGCGGGAATCATCCTCATTTCTTTCATAGGAGCCCTATTTTTCGAAGAAAAGCTAACCCTGTCCTCCCTACTATGGATAGCCGTTATCATAACCGGGATCATAGGACTGAACATTAGCGGGAAGACGCACTAGTGAACAGCAAGAGTGTTTCATAGATTCATACGATGAAGGGGGATGCCTAAACATGAGTGCGAACACATTACCTGAAGAGAAGCCTGTTATTACCTTTCAGATCATCACGGATACGCATGTCACCGCTGACCGAAATCATGAGTACAATCTTAACTTTGAGCTGGCGCTCCGTGATATAGCCGCACATGGAAAAGGCAGCAGTGGGATTATGCATATCGGTGATGTCACAAACCATGGTTTTTCTGCTGAATATAAAGAAATGCTTCGTATCATTAATCAACATAAGGCTGACTTGCCCGACATTACTTTCACTTTAGGTAATCATGATGTAGGCCTCGGGATTTGGAAGTCTCGCTTAGGGATGTATACGTCACAGACTGGAATGTCTGGACCCTATCATGATCACTGGATTAATGGCTATCATTTTATTTTTCTAGGTACAGAAAAAGGATTGCCTAAATTCTGTCATCTTTCCTCTAAGCAGCTTGATTGGCTGGAGCATAAGCTTGGGGAGCAAGCTTCACCGGATCAGCCTATCTTTCTTTTCCTGCATCAACCGCTTAAAGATACAGTAGCTGGATCGTTAGAATCACAAGATTGGTATGGTGTCACTCAAGATAAGGAATTAAAAGAGATTCTTTCGAGACACCCCCAGACCTTGTTATTCACTGGTCACACCCATTGGGAGCTAGAGGTAGACAACACTATGCACCCTGGCCATGGAGAGATGGCAACGATGTTTAATGCTGCTTCTGTCGCCTACCTTTGGACAAACGAAGATAAGCATAAGACAGGCAGCCAAGGCTTCTATGTGGAAGTATATAGAGATAAAGTGCTTGTCCGGGGCAGAGACTTTAAGACAGGAACCTGGATTGAAGCTGCACAATATGAGGTTGCTTATACAGCAGTAAACGTATAATGAAACTCCCCGCAGCAAGCTGCGGGGAGTTTCATTCTGTGAATTACACGCAGAAGGATTAGCCGTACCGCCACGCTCTGCGTTATTCATCCCATGCTGCTAACAGCTTCGGAATGCCTTCTACAAGAAGCTTGTGGTATACCTCGGAAATATCTTCAATATCATCCGTATTCGCCACACCCAGCAGCGTCTGCATAACGATCCCGTCAATAGCTCCAATCAGCAATGAGGCAATGGCTTTATTGTATTTCCCGGGTTGTTTTTCGTACAAGCGTTGTAACAGCTCCTCGGTATGACCAATCCATTTCTTATACTTAACTTTCAATTGATTGGAGATTTCCTCGTTCCCGAGTATCGCTTCCTGGGCAAGATAGAACTGCATTCGATTGTCATCTATTTTGTTAAAACGATCTTTCACATTCTCGCTGATTTGCTCAATAACTTCCCCGCGGCTATACTTCCCTTGCTGTACCTCCTCGGCAATTCTCGTAGATACGGATAGACTGCGATCCATCGCATCATAAAGAATCTCTTCTTTACTATTGTAATGATGATACAACGCCCCCGTGCTAAGCCCGGCTTCATCGGCAATTCTCCGCATAGTCGTACCCGCAATACCCATTCGATAGATAACACGATTCGTCGCCTCAATAATATGTAATTTTTTATCCTCAGACATAAACTCCCCGCCCAACTAAATCGCTTGTTGCGAATTATTTTTATATGAAAAGAGTACTGAATCTACTTTGTTTTTTGTGTGTTAATTAGCACAGACAGAACCAATTAATTCCTAATACAATAAAACCGAACAGTTGTTATGTTTATGAATTAACCAAGCTTTGTAGGGTTGAAGCTCAGTATCGGCACAAATTGATTACGCTTTCACAAAAAAGGAGGTTTATCATGGATATTCCTGCATGGCAGTACGGCGTTAGTATGATCGGCTACATAGTTCTGCTTCTTATTGTTGTCAGTATCATGCGCAAGCATTATAAGTTTGCCCACTGGTTCTGGATTGCTTCTTTACTAACCTTTCCCTTATGGCTTATGGGCGGTGTCGAAGGCTGGTTTCGGTGGGCCAAGATTTTAAGTGTAATTCTTCCAACGATATTTGTTGGATTCATTCGTATTGCTAACTACGAGAAACGAAAAGGACCGTTCTGGAATGGGTTACAGAAGGATTGGGTATTGTGGTTCGTATATGGCGTTCTATTCCTTAATATCATGGAAGCGACCATTAAAGACTTTACGATGGGGAATACGTTCAATGCGCTTACCGGCCTCCTATTATGTATAACCATCCCTTTTGCGCCAAAATATTGGAAAATATCTACAGAATCACACGGCGATCTCATTGCATATACGACAATCGGCTGGAACTTCCTCTATACAACTTGGAATGCAGCCTTCGTCTATGCCGAGAGTCCGAAGTTCTTTGCAAGCTCGCTATGCATTCTTCTCGCAGCCGAGCTCTATCCCATCATCAAACGCCGCCCAGAACTCTACATCATTGCGCGGGTCTATACATTAGCGGCACATCTACTTCTACGTGCCTGCTTCGTTAGCCTGTTCCCGACACTAATGGATGCTTCATCGTGGTACAATGCAGACGTCATGAACTATTGGGGAATCATCAACTTTATTATGATTGTTCCGTTTGTATTCTGGCATATGTGGCAGCTGCACACCGGCAAAGCAGAAATCAGCTTCCGGCGTGGCCGGATTGAAGTGAACTAACCAAGAACGCCCTTATCCTTTCCATGAGGAAAAGGTAAGGGCGTTCTTTCTTTATTTCTTCTCTGCTCGGAGAGGCTATCGTTGAATCGGCTCGATCCGGTAGCTTGCGTTAGCGCTGGCACCGTCTTCCACGCCGGCTCCACCGTGAATCTGCCAGCCGAATGACAGCACAGATTCCAGCCGGTTCTTCTCGGCTGTCGTCAATACTATTTCTATGGCTTCTTTACCCTCTTCAAGCTCCAACTCTGCCTCTTTACCAAGAACAACCCATATCCAGCTACGAATGCCACGAATCGTGTTGTACTTGATCTGATAGCCTGTCTTCACCGCTTGCTCGAACAATTCTGGCTGCTCCGCTTGTAAAGTGGTCAACTGCTTATAATCAAATTCGTATTCACTCTCGTCAACGGGCAAATCGCCCTCCGCCACTTTACGAAGAATATCCTCATTGGACCAGCCCAAAGCGCGAAGTGATTCTACCAGTAAAGCATCCCACTGGGATAACTTTACCCGGTTCAAACTGTCTGACATCCTGATTCCCCCCATACCTGTATATAGATTCTACTTATTCCGTGAAATCATAAGCAACATAATGACCCGGACTAACTTCCTGCAATGTAGAGGTCTCAGCCCTGCCGTACTCTGCCGAATATCCATCTAAAATAATTCTCTGATTAGCCCGCTTAGGGTCCGTCTCCAAAATCGAAGATAGCAGCGCCTTCGTATAAGGATGAATAGGGTTCTCGTATAGTTCGTCACTTTCGGCTACTTCTACGAGACGACCGCCATACATCACGCCAATCCGGTCCGAAATATGCCGTACCATCGACAGATCGTGCGCAACAAAGAGGTAGGTCAACCCAAATTCCGACTGCAAATCCTCCAGCATATTCACTACCTGAGCCTGAACAGATACATCCAGCGCTGAGATTGGTTCATCGCACACTACGAATTCAGGTTTCACAGATAATGCCCGAGCGATCGAAATCCGTTGGCGTTGCCCGCCACTGAATTCATGAGGAAAGCGATAAAGATGCTCTCTTTTTAAACCCACCTTATCCAGCAGTGCCGCAACAGCCTCTATACGCTCGTCGCCTTCGTGGATCCCGTGGATTTTCATAGGCTCACTGATCAGATCAAGCACATTCAGGCTTGGATTCAACGAGGAATATGGATCTTGAAAGATCGATTGAATTCGTCTGCGAAAAGGCTTAAGCTGCTTCTCTCCAAGCTTGCTCAGCGGCTGCCCGTCAAAAGACACTTCACCATCTGTATAGTCATACAATCGCAGCAAGCAGCGTCCAACCGTGGACTTGCCGCTCCCCGACTCTCCGACCAGTCCAAAGGTCTCCCCCTGACGAATCTGAAAGCTTACGCCATCTACCGCCTTAAGCACAGATGTATTACGTCCCCATATATCCTTGCCTTTGGAGAAATGTTTCTTCAGATTATTTACGTCCACTAGAATCTTATTATCACTCAACAGAACCGCTCCCTTCAACACCAGCTACGGCTGGAGTCTCCTGCACACCGTCTGCCAGCCAGCACATCGAACGATGGCCAGGCGATAATTCGATGACTGGAGGACGTTCGCTGCAACGGGCAAAAGCATTAGAGCAACGTTCCATAAATGGACAGCCCGAAGGAGGATTCAGCAAATCCGGAGGTGTGCCTTCGATAGGGACAAGGCGTTCCCGCGACTTGCCGTCACGTTTTGGAATCGAGCGAAGCAGACCTTTCGTGTAAGGATGCTGTGGGCGATAAAAGATATCCTCTACCGTGCCCTCCTCCATCACAAGTCCACCATACATTACGATAACCCGTGTACATACCTGTGCTACCACACCCAAGTCATGGGTAATGAGCGCTACAGCTGTACTGGTATTATTTTTCAACTCTTTAAAAAGATCGAGAATTTGCGCCTGTATTGTTACATCGAGCGCAGTTGTCGGCTCATCCGCAATCAATAGCTCTGGCTTACAGGAAAGAGCCATGGCGATCATGACCCGCTGGCGCATCCCGCCGCTGAATTCATGCGGATATTGCTGCAGCCGCTGTTCAGGATTATTAATTCCTACCTGACGCAAGATGCTTGCTGCCTCTTTAAGCGCTTCTTGTTTATTTAAACCCCGATGCCGACGGATGACTTCCGTAAGCTGCTGGCCGATTTTTTTTACAGGATTAAGAGAGGTCATGGGGTCCTGAAACACCATTGCTATACGATTGCCGCGTAGCTTTCTCCACTCTTTTTCCGAAAGGTTCGATAAATTCTCACCCCGAAAATTAATATTTCCACCGATAATTTTACCCGGAGGTGTAATTAACGACATAATCGCCTTGGCAGTTACACTCTTCCCACTACCAGATTCTCCGACGATTCCTACCGTCTCACCAGCATCTATATGAAAGCTAACGCCGCGAACTGCTTGATTCTCTCCGTCCCTTGTATGGAACGAAACCTTCAAATCCTCGACAGACAATAGCCGTTCCGTCATGATGTCTTCACACTCCTATCTTCGGATCAGCTTCGGTTCAAAGCCTACCCGCAAAATATCACCCAAAACATTAAAGCTCAGTACCGTTAATAGTATCAATAATCCAGGGAATAAAGCCAGATATGGCGCTTGAGCGATATATCCCTGCGCATTGTTAAGCATACTGCCCCAAGTCGCATTCGGAGGCTGTACCCCGAACCCGAGGAAACTTAGGGACGACTCCATCATTATCGCCGAAGCGATATTATTCGTCGCACCTACAATGACAACAGGCACTAGCCCCGGAAGAATATGACGCCAAATAATTCCGAAATTGCTCTGTCCGGAGGCTTTTGCATAGAGTACATATTCGCGTTCCTTAATCGTCATCGTCTCTGCCCGAATGACACGGGCGATATTCATCCACATTAATAGAGCAATAATAATGATGATATTCCCAACACTCGGCTTCAGAAATACGCTAAGCAGCAGCAGAACTAAGAAAGAAGGAATGGACAGCACTACATCAAGCATCCGCATGAGAAGATTATCAACCCATCCGCCAAAGAATCCACTGATTACGCCTACCGTCACACCTATACCTGTAGCAATGATCATTGAAGCAAAGCCAACTAGCAGTGATACCCGGCCACCATACAATGCGCGGGCAAAATAATCCCGGCCATAGTCATCCGTCCCGAACCAGTGATCGGCTCCCGGCGATTTCAGACGTGCCAGAACATCCATCGCATTCGGATCATGTCCAGATAAAAAAGCAAATATAGAGCCCAGTGAGAAGATGATTAAAGTAATGAGGGCTGCGACGCCCAATTTATTCGTAAATAGCTCATCTCCAACACTTTTCCATTTACTGCGATTCATGAGGTCACCTCGTTAATTTAATTCGTGGGTCCACGAAGCTATATAGAATATCCGCGACCAGATTACCGATGATCAGCATTAAAGAGGAGAATAGAGTAATTCCCATAATCACGGGGTAATCCATCCCTTTAACTGCAGTCATCCCCAAAGAGCCAATACCTGGCCATGAAAATACTGTTTCTGTAACAATTGCGCCTGCCACCAGATCACCCATAGACATCCCGAGCAATGTAATTACAGGAAGCAACACATGCTTCATTACATGACGGAACAGAATTGTTGTCTTGTTAGATCCAAAAGCATATTGAATCTGCACGTACTCTTCTTTTAGCTGTCCAATGGTACTAGAGCGAATGTATCGCACATAACCAGCCAAGAATCCAAAAGCAAGCACGGTGCAAGGCAGGATACCATGCTTGAATACATCAAACGCCGATTCCACACCAATCGTTCGCATCCCCATAATAGGAAGCAGATGCAGCTTAATCGCGAATAAGTACATTAGTAAGATGGCAAGCCAAAACAAAGGCACGGATATTCCGACATAGGATAAGAAATTAATCAGCTTATCTACCCAGCGGTTCCGGTTTGCTCCAGCAATAAGACCGAGTGGAATCGCCAGCAAAACAGCGAGACCGATCGCAGAACCCATCAAACCTGCCGTTGCAGGCAGGCGTTCTAGAATTTGATCCAATACTGGCTGATGATTCACTAGGGAATAACCGAAATTCCCCTGCAATATTTCTTTAATCCAGATTAAATATTGAATGTAGGCTGGCTTATCCAGCCCAAGGTTATGCCGGATGCGCTCAATATCATCTGCGTGCATATTCGGCGTAACGAAGGATAATACCGGATCCCCCGGAGCCAGCTTAATCATCGCAAAGCACACAACCGAAACAAAAAACAACATCGGCAGGGTTTGCAGTAATCTTCGGACGATAAGTTGTCTCATACGTTTATTCTCCCAGTTCTGTATCGGTAAAAAAGTAAGCTGGATAACCCAGCTTACTTTTTCCCGTTTTTATTTAAGGTAGATTTTCGATAAATCTTCAAAAATAACGACAGGCTTCAAGACTGCTTCTTCTAGACCGCCGTAGTTCTTGGAGACAGCTACAATAGTCTTAGTATTAGCAATTGGATAAATCGGTGCATCGTCAGCAATGATCTCTTGGATCTTCTTATAGATCTCACCACGTTTAGTCACATCTGCTTCTCCTGCACCTTCATTGAACAACTTATCGACTTCAGCATTATTATAATGCGAGTAGTTAGAGTCAGCAGTAGAAGTATACAAAATTCTGTAAGCATCAGGATCGTAACCCATAATATAACCTGCAATCGCAAGTTCAAAATCTGTTGAATTCATATCACTGAACTTCTGGCCATATGCCGAGGCATCCATATTTTGCAGTTCAACTTCAGCGCCAATGGCCTTTAGCTTTTGCTGCACGTATAGTGAAATAGCTTCCTGAGCTTTATTACCGCTCGATACAATCAATCTCAATTTCAGATCGCTAACCCCTGCCGATTGCAGAAGCTCTTTCGCTTTTTCCACATCATTATCGAAAGAAGGTACGTCATTAGTATAGAACAATGCATCCGGAGTCAAGAATGACTTCGCCGGGTCAGCATACTCGCTAGAGGAATAAGCAGCCTGAATGATTTCATCACGGCTTAGTGCTAGAGACAAGGCTTGACGAACTTCTTTTTTAGCAAGAGCACCTCTATCGCTGTTCGCGTTGAACAACAGGTACGACAATCGGCCTTCACTATAAGGAAGAATTTCGAAATTGTTCGAAGCTTCAATCGTTCCAACATCCTGTGGATCTAGATATTTAATGTTGATCTCACCACTCTGAAGTGCGAGGTTCGCAGCATTCGTATCTTTAGCAATCCGGTACGTAACAGAATCAAGATGTGGCTTGCCGCCAAAGTAGTTATCAAATCTTTCTAATGTAACATATTCGCCCGCTTTATATTCTTTAAATTTAAATGGTCCAGATCCAACAGGATTAGCATTCTTGGTGCTTTTCTCTAGATCCGTCTCATTTTCAAAAATATGCCTTGGAATCGGAAATACTTGCACTAGTGTAGCTTCAAAAGCTGGGCTGACCTGCGGAAGCTTGAACTCTACGGTCAGATCATCCACCTTAACGGCCTTAACGGGTTTATCACCGATGAATAAGTTCGCTCTCAACATGCTGTTTTGCTTCTCATCGAGGATGCTATCAATCGTGAACACGACATCGTCAGCAGTAAGCTTTTCTCCGTCATGCCATGTCAGTCCGCTTTTCAGCTTCAACGTATAAGTCAGGTTATCTTCTGAAAGGGTCAGGCTGTCTGCCAAGTAGAAGGTCTTCTTACCATCATTTACTTGGAACAGTGGAGCATAGAGCGCTTGGTCAATCGTAAGACTGACACGGTCACCCGCGTAGTTCGGATTTAGAATAACAGGATCAGCAGCGACTCCAATAATCAAGTTGCCTCCATCTTTTATCTCAGTGCTTGCTGTCGTTCCATCATTAGTAGCAGGTGTCTGATTTTTATTTGTAGAAGTGGCGGTGTTCCCTCCGGAGCACGCACTAATCAAAAATGTTAACAAAATCAAAGTAATAACTCCAGATAATCCTTTACGCATAAGTTTCTCCCCCGTATTCTATGTTCTGCGTTGCTTGTGTTTTTTTATATTGTATATCGGAATACTAGGAATTACAATGGATAGCATTTCACATTAATGTAATATTGAGGGAATCGATTGGTGATTTATCCATAGCGCTCATCCTTTGCTGTTCATGTTGTCATCTGTATCTAATTATTCGGTTATTGTACAGCAGATTGTTACGAATTAATACATCTAACATTCATTTACTTTACAGAACTTTGAAAAATAAGGATTATTGCCGCTCTCCTGTAAATATATTGAGAACATAAGGATCATCCAAGGAAAGAGGGGCGTTCCCCAAGGAGGCGGCAATGACGGAAAACAAGATTCGCGTATTAATTGGCAGTCCAATCCACCAAAAGCCTATGGTTTTAAAAGAATTTCTGAATTCCCTGCTTCGTCTGAATATTGCCGATATTGAGCTGGATTTCCATCTAGTTGATGATAATGATGATGAGGAGTCAAGTCGGCTGCTCCAGGAATTCCAAAGCATGGGTGATCATATTTATCTTCAGAGCTCCGGCTTTCACGATGCGTATATTCGCAATGATACTACCCACTTTTGGAATACCAACTTAGTCTGGAAAGTAGCCAATTTTAAAAATCTCATGATCAACCGCGCCCAAACCTTGAACTATGATTATTTATTCCTTATAGACTCTGATCTCATCCTCCATCCTGATACCCTCAGACATCTAATAGGTACGAACAAGGATATTATTTCAGAGGTGTTCTGGACACAGTGGCAGCCAGAGACTATGTTTCAGCCGCAGGTATGGATGCACGACGAATACAATCAGTGGGAGCTACTGCCCGGTGAAAAACTGCAACCAGAGGAGATTAATCGCAGATTTCATGAATTCATAGCAAAGATGCGGATTCCCGGAATCTATGAGGTAGGCGGACTCGGGGCTTGTACATTGATTAGTCAGCATGCGATAAAAGCTGGAGTCAGCTATAATCAAATTCGCAACATTTCATACTGGGGAGAAGACCGTCATTTCTGCATTCGTGCCGCTGCCCTTGGCATCCCCTTGTTCGTCGATACCCATTATCCGGCGCTACACTTGTATAGAGACAGTGATTTGAGTAAAGTAGAGGATTTTATCAAAGAAACTACGGAGACCAAAGCTGAAGCCACTGATACTGAGAACAGTTCATCTACGGACGAATTACCTGCATCAGTAATGCCGACACCCACAATAGACAATCCAGACAACGAAAGCTCCAAGGAGACAGTCCCCCCAGCCAGAAAGCGGCCCAAGCTAACCCTCACCATGGTTGTGAAAAATGAAAGTGGACGCTTTCTGCGGCAGGTTCTGGAAGAGCATCGCAAATACATCGACGAGGCCGTCATTATCGATGATGGCAGCACCGATAATTCAGCAGCTATCTGCCTGGAGGTGCTTGAAGGCATTCCCGTTCATCTCGTGCACAATACCATTTCCAAATTCAGCAATGAAATCGAGCTGCGAAAGCAGCAATGGGAAGAGGTTCTGAAGACGAAGCCCGAGTGGATTCTGAGTCTGGACGCAGACGAAATCTTTGAAGCGAGCTTCGCGGCAAATATCGAACCCCTGCTGTATGCTGACGAGGTCGATTTATTCTGTTTCCGTCTCTATGATTTATGGAACGCCACCCATTACAGAGAAGATATTTACTGGCGCTCTCATTTGAATTACCGTCCTTTTTTGCTTCGTTATAAAGAAGACTTCAACTATGTATGGAATGAATCTCCACAGCACTGTGGGCGATTCCCGGAGAATGTCTTCGAGCTTCCCCACCAGCTAAGCAACTTGCGACTCAAGCATCTAGGCTGGTCGAAGGCAGAATTCCGCTTAGAAAAATATCTGCGTTACATGCTCCTTGATCCCGATGGCCAATACGGCTGGAAGGAGCAATACCTGTCCATTCTGGATGAACACCCTCATTTAATACCTTGGGTGGAATGAGGGTAATCATAAAAAGGACGTCCACAAAACCTTAGTGGCTTTGTGGACGCCTTTTATTTTTACATAGTATCAACATCTGGCTTTATAATACTCACCGTCAGGCCGCCGCCGGATTCGTCTACTTGAATCACCGTACCTTCTGCTGCTTCTCCAGCAATGATCGCACGTGCCACACGGGTCTCCAGACTTCGCTGGATGAAGCGTTTCAGCGGTCTCGCCCCATACACTGGATCAAAACCTTCCTTAGCGATAAAACGTACCGCGGGTTCAGTTAACTCAAGACCAATCTCCCGGTCAGCAAGACGTAAACGTAATCCGTCCACCAGTTTGTCCACGATTTTCTCGATCTCGCCCAGGGTCAACGGCTTAAACATCACAATATCGTCAACCCGGTTCAGGAACTCTGGACGGAAATGACCAGTTAGTTCCTTCATTACGCTATCCTTGGCAGCCTCCGTAAGCTGACCCTTCTCATCGGTGCCTTGAATCAGATGTGGTGAACCGATATTTGAGGTCATGATAATGATCGTGTTCTTGAAGTCGACCATCCGGCCCTGCGAATCGGTCAGACGTCCATCATCAAGCAACTGCAGTAGAATATTAAATACATCGGGATGGGCCTTCTCCACTTCATCGAGCAGCACTACTGTATAAGGCTGACGCCGTACAGCTTCTGTAAGTTGGCCGCCCTCCTCATATCCAACGTATCCCGGAGGTGCACCGACTAGGCGAGAAACACTGTGCTTCTCCATATACTCCGACATATCGATACGGATCATGCCATCTTCGCGATCAAAGAGAGAGACCGCGAGTGATTTAGCCAGCTCCGTCTTCCCTACCCCAGTCGGACCGAGGAACAGGAAGGAACCGATCGGCCGATTCGGATCTTTGATCCCGGCTCTTGCCCGAAGCACGGCATCGGCCACCAAGCTGACAGCTTCATCTTGGCCCACAACTCGTTCATGCAGCGTTTCTTCCAGACGCAGCAGCTTATCCCGTTCGCCTTCAACCAGTCGGCTAACTGGAACGCCCGTCCAACGCGACACAATATCTGCGATTTCCTCCTCGGTTACAGCTTCACGCAATAATCTTGTATCCTGATCCTGCTGTGCCGCTTCTTCCGCTGCTTTCAATTGCCGCTCTAGATCAGGAATGATGCCATAGCTCAATTCGGCTGATTTATTAAGATCGTATTCCTCCTGTGCATCGACCAAATCCTTGCGGGCTTGCTCCAGCCGTTTTTTGAGGTCGCGGATGCCTTGAATCGCTGACTTTTCCTTCTCCCAACGTGCGGTCATCCCAAGCTGCTTCTCCTTGAGATCGGCGAGTTCACGTTGTAAGATTTCCAAACGGCGTTTGCTGGCGTCATCGGTTTCTTTTTTAAGCGCTGCTTCCTCAATCTCCATCTGCATCAGACGGCGGGTCACTTCATCCATCTCACCCGGCATGGAATCAATCTCCGTACGGATCATGGCACAGGCTTCATCCACTAAGTCGATCGCTTTATCCGGCAAGAAACGATCCGTAATGTAGCGGTTAGACAGAACGCCTGCAGCGACGAGGGCGCTGTCATGGATTTTGACTCCATGATGGACTTCGAACCGTTCCTTCAGACCGCGTAGAATGGAGATCGTATCCTCTACATCCGGCTCGCTGACCAGCACCTGTTGGAAACGGCGCTCCAGCGCAGGGTCCTTCTCTATATACTTGCGGTATTCATCTAGCGTTGTAGCACCGATACAGTGCAGTTCGCCGCGAGCCAGCATCGGCTTCAGCATATTGCCCGCATCCATCGAGCCTTCAGTTTTCCCTGCACCTACAATCGTGTGCAGCTCATCAATAAAAAGAATAATACGGCCGTTACTTTCACGAACTTCCCTCAGTACCGCCTGCAGGCGTTCCTCGAATTCACCACGGAATTTCGCACCTGCTACAAGGGAACTCATATCCAGCGAGAAAATCGTCTTGTCCTTCAGCCCCTCTGGTACGTCTTTGCGTACTATCCGGTGAGCCAAGCCTTCCACAATCGCTGTTTTACCTACACCTGGCTCTCCGATCAGCACAGGGTTATTCTTCGTTTTACGGGACAGAATTCGGATCACACGACGTATCTCAGCGTCACGTCCGATGACTGGATCGATCTTACCCGCACGAACCTCTGCTACAAGATCACGTCCGTATTTCTCCAGCACCTCATAAGTAGCCTCCGGCTCCCGACTCGTTACACGCTGATGCCCACGAATCTCAGCAAGTATAGACATCAGCTTCTCGCGTGTTAATCCACGACTGACAAAAAGATCACGCAGCTCACGATTATCCCTGCTCGAATCCGACACCATGGCCAGCACGGCATGCTCCACCGAAACAAACTCGTCTTGCATCTTCGCCGCTTCTTTCTCCGCCTGTTCCAGCAGATGGATCAGCGATTGCGAGGCATAACGCCGTACTGTGCTTGCCCCTGATCCGCTTATGCTCGGCTTACGCTGAAGCAGTTCATCCGTGCTGCGCAGCAGCTCAGCTACGGGGACGTTCATCTTTTGCAGCAATCTTGGCAGCAAGCCTTCTTGCTGCTGGAGTAACGCTTTTAACAGATGGAGATTATCGATCTCCTGATGTCCGCTTTCTGAAGCCAGCGACTGCGCCGCAGCCACTGCTTCCTGCAGCTTTTGAGTAAGTTTATTGAAATCCATAGCTCTCTCACCTTTCTATTTAGGAATGTTATATAGGATCGGCCGTTTTGGCCGGGATAGATTAATTTAGCGGGATTAATACCGTTGAATTGGGCGGATGGGCCGTATTTGGCGTTATCTGCGGGATTAATACCGTACATTTCGGGTGATCAGCCACATTTGGCATAATCTACGGGATTAATACCGTTCATTTGGACGGATGATCCCCATTTGGCGCTATCTGCGGGATTAATACCGTTCATTTGGACGGATGATCCCCATTTGGCGTTATCTGCGGGATTAATACCGTACATTTGGACGGATGGGCCGTATTTCGCTCATTCTGGGGCATTTTTACCCCTCTTTTCGCTAATCGAGCCGAATTCGGCGCATTCTGGGGTATTTTTACCCCTCTTTTCGCTCACAGAGCCAAATTCGGCACGATCTGGGGTATTTTCACCCCTCATTTCGCTCATCGAGCTCAATCCGGCGCATTCTGGGGTATTTTTACTCCTCTTTTCGCTCATCAAGCCCAATACGGCTCATGCTGGGGTATTTTTACCCCTCTTTTCGCTCATCGAGCCCAATACGGCTCATTCTGGGGTATTTTTACCCCTCTTTTCGCTCATCGAGCCGAAATTGGCGCATTCTGGGGTACTTTTACCCCTCTTTTCGCTCATCGAGCCGAAATCGGCACCTTTAGAACACTTTTACCCTTCCTTTTCCCGACACTTCTTACAGGTCTCTACTATAGTTAGTTTCTAATTAAGTTACTTTTCTACTACTAGCACTCTATTCACCATATTCACCAGCCAAAATCGATCACGAACATACAAAGTTACCTCTACCTACCTATTAATTACCCACTTTTGCCTTCGGACGCTGCGCACTAGCGCTTTGACGTTTAGCTCTAGCCTCGAAATTACTGGATTCAGCCAGTTTACGGTACAAATTCTTCTCCGCTTCGCTGGTTGGCTCAGGGACAACAATCTCAATACCAAATAAAATATCACCGTTCGCACCATTCTCACGCTTCAAACCTTTGCCTGGGATGCGCAGCGTTTTACCACTTTGAATTCCTGCAGGAATCTTCAATTTCACAGCACCGCCACCCGGTAATGGAACCTTCACCTCACCACCCCATACCGCTTGCCATGGAGCAACTTCAACTACACCGTATAAATCGCCAGCTTGAAGCTCGTATATATCATGAGGAAGAATATGAAGTGCCAGCAGTATATCGCCACCCGGAGCTATGCCACTCTGAGTGGTTCCTGCGATTTTTAAAATCGTGCCTTCACTAGAACCCGGGGGAACTTGAACGTCCACAGTTTTATCACCGATCTGCACTCTTACAGTTGCTCCCTTATAAGCCTGCTCCAACGTAATATCCAGCTGCGCCTGCGTCGAACTACGCGCCTCACCCCATGGATTGCCGTTCGAACGCCCACTACCACTACTAGAAAAGAAATCAAAGCCAGCGCGATCCGCCGATCCCCGATTCCCAAAAAACATTCCGAACAAATCTTCCTCCGAAATGCCAGAACCTCCTGCAGAATAAGTCCCACCGTTCCAGTTTCCACCAAAATTTGAATCCCACGAAGAGGCCCCGCTCGACGCACCTCCACCAGCTCTACCACGCTGAGCCCCATAAAGCAGCTCCTCATCGTAAAGCTTGCGTTTCTCCTCATTGCCCAGCACTTCATAGGCTTCAGCCGCTTCTTTGAATTTCGCCTCTGCCTCAGAGGCTTTGTTCACATCGGGATGCCACTTCTTGGCCAGCTTTTGATAAGCCTTTTTAATTTCCTGTTTAGTTGCTGTTTTGCTCACGCCCAAAGCATCATAATAGCTTTTGTTAGCCATTCGGATTCCTCCTTTCAACGCTTGATTAAATACAACTCATCGTACGATTCCGAGAAAAGACGCACCATAGCCGGAATCCTCCACTACAATGCGCCTTTTATTCATAACACTATATTAAAAGCTCGCTGCCTATCTCTAAAATGCTGAGCGGAAACTATTACCGCCTAAATTATGCTTATTCAGACTGCGAAGCGCTAGAATCTCCGTCTTGAATCTCAATGCGTTTCCCTTGTGGTTTTTGCTGTTTTGGAACTTCCAGCTTCAGTAATCCGTCTTTCAAAGACGCGCGAATCTCTTCCACTGCAATATCCTGAACATAGAATCTGCGAACATATTCACCATATCGACGTTCTCTACGTACAATTTGATGATCCTTGTTCTCCTCCGCATTCTCTTCCTTCCGCACCGCTTTAATCGTCAAGTAAGGGCTGGCATAATCAATGTCGATTTCTTCTTTTTTAAAGCCAGGAAGTTCAGCTTCAATCAGGTAAGCCTGCTCACTCTCGCGAATATCCGTTCTGAAGGACATCGTGGAGCTCTTGATCGGTGCAAAAAAATCATCATTAAAAACATCATTCAAAGACTTAGCTAGCATACCAAAAGCATCATCTCTACGTTTACCAAAAGGAACCAAATCAAACATTATCCATTCTCCTCTCATTGACTTTGACTTTATTTGACCTATGACCTTATTATATTCCTCTGCCAGAGGAATAACAAAACCGATTTAAGACAGTTTTCGGTCAAATTCAGGCAAATCAGCTGATTTAATGCTGCAAATTTTAATGTTTTTAATGTTTTGACCTTTTTTGACCTTTGTTTGATCTATACTTCAAAATTCAGCACGATTAGTATATGTTTAGGCCCCACGTTCCATACAAGCCGGCAATTTCGCTTTCATTACATCGCCAAAACATCCTACTCAAAAAGAAATGATATAATGAAGGTCAAATAACGACCATTTTTCTTACGGGAGACCAATTGTATGCAACCAACCTATACTATGGATGATACGCAGTGGAGTAAGCTCATCCAGAATGTCGCCTATTATTTCGATGACCTCACCCTCAAACGAGGGTTCCAATATTATAAGCAAAGCCGTATTCGTTCGTTCACTATGACGGTGCCATCTAAGATCAATGCCCTTGTTGAAGGTAGAGAGGATTACCGCGTTACTATTGATCTGGACAGCTTCACTCGGTGCCATTGCAACTGTCCTGTTTCAGGTCATTGCAAGCATATGGCCGCTGTGCTGCTCAGTTTTGCTGAACAACAGAATAGGTCTGTACAAGTTCTAGCTAACGCCAAAGCCGCATCTTTTCTCCCAAAAACATCAAGTAGTTCACCTGTCGGAACTGATGGAAAGCACCAGCAGCAGCTAAAAGAACATGCCAGCCGGATCGCTGACGGAGGCATCACGGAGTGGCGCGAGTATTTTGCGTTCTGCATCACGCCTCTAGCACATACCACTCGGAATCCTGAATATGTGGATCGGGCATTATCTTCCATTACTAAATTTAAGCCGAAGTTATCACCGGAAATGGACAAGCTATTTACCCTGCATGCCCATCTTTTTCTTCTAGAAAAGCTGGCTAAGCCTTCCGCCAATCTACCCGGTCAGGTCGCCTTCACCTCATCACTCGGCTATTACACGCAAGTAGCGGTCTCTGAGCTACAGGAAGCAATCACACGTCTGTTAAAAAGCACACTCCCGCTGTCTCCCGAGCAAGAGCAGGAATACGATCTGTGGCCGCATATCATCGAGACCCTCTCCTACTTGCGGCGTGAGATGTTGACGGAGTCGCGCGATCGCTTGCGGGATCAGCCCTCTTTTTCACTGTGCTATGACCTGCTGTGGAGAAACTGGATTTATCCGAATACCGGTGGAACTAAGCTTTATCTGGATGAAATCAAACAGCTTCAGCAGGCAGAAAGTGAATTAGGCGCTTCCCTGTCACGCCATGCGTGGCTGTTAGCCCAGAGCCGCATGTATTTTTATCTGAAGGATGACCCAAAGGCATGGGAATTACTGAATAAAGCTGCCGAGCGCCCAGGTCTCCATCCTGATGAGCTTATGAGCTTCACCTCCCCGCTTCTGGATGCAGGTGAATGGTCACGCTTGGTGGGCTGGCTTGCTCAGATCGGTCCACTGCTGAGCAGCAGACTCTATAATCTGAATAACTATTCGAACAGATGGGAAGAGGCCGTTCGCCATCTTCCTGAAGCTGAGCCGCAAATGTGGAATACATTAGCCACCATGTTACCTATCTCTGGAGAAGTATACGAAGAGAAGTTAATTACCTATGAAAAATGGCAGACATGGATGGATTATCAACTGTCCATCGGTAAGCTGCCTTCCGAATTTCGTGTTACAGACCTCCAGCCTATGGAGAAAAACGCACCTGAAGTTCTGCTCCCCTTCTACCATCAGGCCGTCGAAAGATTTGTGCTGGATAAGAATAGACATAGCTACAAGGCGGCTGTGAAACTATTGAAGCGATTATCCAAGCTGTATAAAAAAATGAAACAAGAAGAACGGTGGGAAGAGTTCCTCATTGCCTTCACCACAAAGCACAGCAGACTCCGTGCGCTGCAAGAGGAGCTTCGGAAAGGAAAGCTAATACCATGAACATGCATTTGCGCACGCTGACCATCCGGCTTGCATTAAGCCAGTATGGGGACGCTTTATTATACGGATTGAATGAAAGAGAAGATCTCGTGCCCGGTTTGCAGCTTAAACAGCGGTTATTCGCCTGGCATGAGGCGTCTTTTTATGGAACGGAGTTAACGGTTCAACCAGCTGGTGAAGGTGTAGAGCTAGTGATTCTACCTGCGGAGCAGGTCATCCCTTTCTTTGCAGAGCAGAAGCTGCTGGTGCACATCGAATGGAACTGGGAGGGCGATGCGGCTCACCTGACTGAACTGGCGCCACTTCTGGCTATATGTCTGGAGCACAAACAGTATATTCCCGATATCTCCGCTTATCGTGCCGGGAGGTTGCAATGGACCTGGGATGAGGGCGCTTTGGCGCAGGTGGCAGTGGATAATGACACTGCCAAAGGGGCTCTTGAGGCGCTAAATGACGGCAGCGAATTTAGCCGTGGGTTACGCGCGGCGTTCTCCGCCGCCGTATCGCAGAGGTATTACAGCACGGAGGCCGAAGCAGGCGACCTCCGGAGCGATTTCCCGCTTCTATTCGATAGAAGCGGGGCTCTTGCAGCGGGCATGGATACCGCTGCATGGCTTATCGCCATTGGCTGGAAGGCGGATACCGCGCCTTTCCGGCCTGCACTTCAGCTGCTGGAGCCGGAAGGGGATGAATCCCCTTGGCGGCTGCAGCTGATCCTTCAGGACAAGCGCGATGAATCCGCGCTTGTTCCCATCAGGCTCGCCGATGATGGCGAGCCGCACGGCTTGTGGCCGACAGCATGGTCGGCCCACGTGCACGAACGCGCCGCGGGATGGCTGGAGCGCCTCCGCGGCAGTCTGCCGCCCGAGCGCTTCGCGGCGGGCGGCGACGTGCTGGCCGAACCGCTCAGCGATGCCATCGCTTGGCGGTTCTTAACCGCCGAGAGCCAGCGGCTGCTGGAAGCAGGCTGGCAAGTGCTGTTGCCGGCGTGGTGGGAAGCCGCCAGCCGGAAAAAACCGCGCCTGCGCGCCAAGATCAGCTCCGGCGAGGACAAACGCAGCGGCGGCGAGTCGCTGTTCGGCCTCGATTCGATCATCGATTTCGATTGGCGAATCTCCATCGGCGACGTCGACCTCACCGAAGCTGAATTTGCCGAGCTGGTCGCAAGAGGAGAACGACTCGTCCGCTTCAAAGGCAAATGGGTCTCGCTCGATCCCGCGCTGCTGGCGCAAATCCAAAGAGCCATGGCTGGTATGGACAAGTCGCAAGGCTTGTCTTTCCAAGATGTGCTTCAGCTTCATTTGCTGCAAGCGAGTGAGGAAGCTGATGCTGAGGCTACAGAAGAGCAGCTTCAAGAGGATGCTGCGCGCCTGCGGCTCGAGGTAGAGCTAAACGAGCATTTGATCAGCCTCATTGGTCAGCTCGGCCAGCGCTCACAGTGGCCGAAGCCTCCAGTGCCCGCAGGACTCCAGGCAGAGCTACGCACCTATCAGCATGAAGGATATGCTTGGCTGACTTTCCTGCGTCAATTCGGTTTGGGGGCTTGTCTAGCCGATGATATGGGGCTTGGCAAGACCGTCCAACTCATCGCATATTTACTTCATATCAAAGAAAATACCGATCCGAGCTCATCCCGTCGCCAGACCGACCCTCCGGGTTGGCCTGCTCTGATCATCTGCCCTACCTCCGTGCTGGGCAACTGGCAGAAGGAATTGCAGCGCTTCGCGCCTTCTTTGAATGTGATGCTGCACTACGGAAGTCGCCGTTTGGACGCAGGATTCTTCTATGGTGCTGCTTCGCAAGCTGACGTGGTACTCACCTCTTATGCGACTGCAGCGCTTGATCAGGAGTTGCTGAAGGAATTCACTTGGGCGGCGATTTGCCTGGACGAAGCACAGAATATCAAAAATGCTCAAACGAAGCAGTCGGTAGCTGTGCGCAGCTTCCCGGCTTTACACCGGATTGCGCTGACAGGAACACCTATTGAGAATAGATTATCTGAGCTGTGGTCCATTTATGATTTTATAACCCCAGGTTATCTGGGTAGCGCCAAAGCCTTTAACGACCGATTCAGTAATGCCATTGAGAAGGAACGCGACGAGAAGCGTACAGCGGACTTACAGAATCTCGTGAAGCCGTTCATGCTACGCCGTAAGAAAAAGGATCCTAACATTCAGCTCGATCTTCCAGATAAAAACGAGATGAAGACCTATGTCCATCTGACAGCTGAACAAGCTGCGCTCTATGACCAGACCGTAAACGGACTGCTCGACCGTATGCAGAAGTTGGAAGGTATTGAGCGTAAGGGCGCCATTCTTGGGGCTTTGACCGGACTTAAGCAGCTATGTGATCACCCGATGCTTGTGACTAAGGAGGCCCTCCCTGAAACGGATTCGGACAACAAACTGGATACCAGTATACTCATTAACCGTTCCTCTAAACTTGAAAGGCTGCTGGATATGGTTAAGGAGCTGCGTGCAGAGGATGAGCGCTGTCTCATCTTTACGCAATATGTCGGGATGGGAAAAATGCTTCAGGCTGTTCTACAGCAGGAGCTGGGAGAGCCCGTCCTTTATTTGAACGGAAGCACCTCCAAACAGGCGCGTGACCGAATGATTGAGCGATTCCAGACGCCTGCGCCTTCCGCGGACGAAGGGTCCAGACGTCCAGATGCACCACCGTCTGATCAGCCGAATGTATTCATCCTTTCTCTCAAAGCCGGAGGTGTCGGTCTGAACTTAACCGCAGCCAATCACGTATTCCACTTCGATCGCTGGTGGAATCCGGCCGTTGAGAATCAGGCGACAGACCGCGCCTATCGGATGGGCCAGACGCGCGATGTACAGGTGCATAAGTTCATCGCTCTCGGGACGCTCGAAGAAAAGATTGATGAGATGCTAGAGAGTAAGCAGCAGCTAAGCGATAATGTCATCTCCAGCTCCGAAGGCTGGATTACCGAGCTGTCTACTGAGGCTTTGAAAGACCTCTTTACATTACGGCGAGGCTTAACAGACTAATCTTAACGCTTGCAACGACCATCAAAAGGAACATTCGCATCTACGCGGATGTTCCTTTTTTCAATCACTAGAATTTATCTTCAGTACTGGATTAAAGAACGCTCACCATTGCTCGGACATCTTAAAGGTGACTGCGAGATCATCATCACCTGAAAGTGAGTTAACCACCAGAGTAACCGGCTCATTCTGAAGCTCGTAAGAGAGTCGCTCGTTAAGCAAATTAACAGCCAAATTCGCATAAGCACCGGAGATTCCCGATCCTGTACCTTGCATAATCACCTTTCCACCCGTGACCGTAGTGCAGGTGTAATTCACCAGCAGTGCCGTGTCCGTGACAGGAATATCCGTAGTTGGCGTTGGGAAATTTTCGAATGTCCCATCCAGAGTGCCACCTGCGATGACCATATATCGCACAGGTCTTTTGGATAGAATATCTAAAGCCGCCGGTCTAATCTCAGCCGCAAGACCTTGTGGAATAGTAAAGGCAGAACTCCTCATAAAGCTAATCGCCGCGAAGTCAGTCGATGTAACCGATACGTTATCACGGATTTCCGAGGTTATACGGCTTACTTGAAACAATTCCAGATTAACAGCTGTCCAGACACCGTTCAAATCCACAAGAAAAACCTGAATCTTCAATTGTTCCTGTGAATACACAAAATTAAATTGGAATAAATCCTCTACAATAGTGTAGGTCTTGCTTGACGTTTCCCGATATTGCAGCTCAAATAATTCTTCAATAAAGACTGTCTGAGGACTTGCACTATTGGCTAAACCCGTTAAATAACAAGCCGCGCCAGCTGATCCATTGTTAACCACTTTGATCACAACTTGATCTATTGGACGAGTACCGTCGACAGGTAAATTAGTGATGGTGTTTGTAGAGAGGACAGGCAATGTCTTCACACCTCCTATTCATATCAAATTATATATATATGGTATGCAATCATTTTTTAGAATTCTTGGATGATACTAAAATAGAGAAGTGCTTCACCGAGCATAAAATACAGATTTGCCACCAAATAAAGGATGTGGTAAACTCGACTTAACTTTTTATGAACGGAGGGTTACGTGTGATAGACTTTATCCGAGTTAGAACTTTGCGCGGCTAATTGAATAGCGCTAAAGCTCTGCCCATGTGCAGAGGACTCAGGATTGGTCTACCCATTTAACTCCATAGAAGCCAACACTCTAAAACGCCTTCGGCGTCCTTATAAGGACGGTAGCGTTTATGTGAGAATTATAAGGATAAAGTATATCGTGAAACTTATACTTTCTTATAATTTAAACCAACTGCTACTAGTAAGGGATTAATTTATCATTCCCCTATGACCGAGCCGTTGTTTGCTTCGATATATCTATGGAAGACCCTAATGTCGTAACGGAGATTTCTCCTTACACATTTGTTCTGACGTCCTCTAACGAACCGTAAGCACAGGCAGATGTCCTGTGTTTTTTTGCGTTTACTATTTACTTACTGGAGGATGAATAAATATATGGAACAACTACGAGAAAAAGCTATTATAGTCGGTGTCCAGCTACAAAACGAAACAAACTTCGACTATTCGATGGAAGAACTCACTAATCTGGCAGCTGCCTGTGACCTAGAAGTTGTCGGAGAACTTAGTCAGAAGGCAAGCCGGATCAACCCCTCCCACTATATCGGCACAGGCAAAATCCAAGAATTATCTGCGCTCTTAGAAGCGCATGATGCTCCTATTGTTATTTTTAATGATGAGCTGTCTCCTTCACAGATTCGCAATTTGGAGTCTTCTCTAGGCCGTCAGGTCATTGATCGAACGATTCTGATCTTGAATATTTTCGCAGAACGAGCGAAGACCAAAGAAGCACAGCTGCAAGTAGAAGTAGCCAAGCTGCAGTATATGCTACCCCGCCTGACAGGTCTCCGAGAATCCCTCGGAAGACAAGGCGGTGGTGCTGGGCTGAAGAACAGAGGCGCTGGTGAAACGAAGCTGGAGCTGGATCGCAGAAGAATTGAAGAACGTATTTCAGCGTTACAAGTTGAGCTTCAACAGCAAGTAGCCAGACGCCAAATTCAGCGGAAGCAGCGGCATAAGAATGAGGTTCCGGTCGTCTGTCTCGTCGGCTATACGAATACCGGCAAGTCCAGCTTAATGAATGTGATCGTGGAGACGTATCATCCAGGCTCTAATAAGCAAGTGTTCGCCAAGGATATGTTATTTGCTACGCTGGAGACATCCGTTCGGAGCATTGAGCTACCGGATCACAAAACCTTTTTGTTAACAGATACCGTCGGATTCGTCAGCCAGCTTCCCCATCATCTGGTCAAAGCCTTCCGCTCCACGCTCGAAGAGGTGACCGAAGCTGACTTATTGATTCACGTAGTCGATATTTCCGATCCGCAGCATCAGCAGCATATGGCCGTCACTGATGAGACTTTGAAAGCGCTCGGCGCGGACCAAATTCCAACGGTTTATGCCTACAATAAGGCTGACCTAACTGACTTGCCTTACCCTCACCTTGAGGGTGACAATGTCTATCTCTCTGCCAAACAAAATAGCGGGATAGCTGAACTTACAGATCTGATTCGCAGCCATGTGTTTACGGATTATGTACAGTGTGAAATTCTGATTCCATTTGATCGCGGCAATGTGGTCTCCTATTTCAACGAGCATGCCCATGTTCAATCGACTAGCTATGAAGAAACAGGCACACGGCTTGCGCTAGAATGTAGAAAATCTGATTTCGAGAAATTCCGCAACGACTTTGTTGAGCTTTAGGCTATTAGACATAGTAAATCCCGGACCTTATCGGAGGTCCGGAATTTTTTTCAGGAAGATAGCTCTTCTTAGCACTCTCTTAGCTGCTAGATCTTATAAATATAGCTTCTAGTCCCTATTCTTGAAAACACAGTGCACTCAGAGCCTCTATTTTCCGCCATGGGTAAGACAGAACCTGTAGATAGTCGCTGTAAATAATTAAAATCAGGATGTATCGACTCATTCGTAAGAAAAGCTGAGGTATTGCTTCCGGGCGATCTTTCCTCATTAAGAGAGGCTATGATGACTTCTGCAGTGGTTATCCCAATGCCGTGGCCATAATACAGGTCTTCTTCAAGCTTAACAGCATTTTCACCCTGCCATTCTGGCTTGCTAGGCGCATGATCTGGATTCCTGAAATACACAATATCTCCCCGCAGCATCTGATCCTTATTATAGTTCGTAATTAAGCGCAGATTCTCGTCGTAGTTCCAATCCCATAAGAATAAATCCGTAAAATACCTATTAAAGGCTTCTTCACCTATAGCTTCAATTGTCGCCCTGTACATAACAATGACCATCGCTGTCGCGCATTCGAAGGCATATAAATGTCCGTTCTGAAAAATGTCTTTAATCCCCACCGAAGGCGCCACACCAGCGTTCAGCTGTAGTCCTCCAATATCTGTACGCGTCCAAAACTGCGGGTTGCAGCGCGACTCATCAAATGTTGCAAAATCCGCTCCACTGTTATTTAAAGCTTCCGCCGATTCCACGATGCTGTCTCTCATTTTCCGTTCAAAGTCAAGGGCATCGGGTGAACGAACTTCCTTCACCATGCTTAGTCCCTCCAATATTATAGGTTCTAAATATAGGTTATTGTACGTGTTCGCTGCCCAGTTGGTGCTTAATTCATTTTATTCCCCTGACTCAACAAACCACTGATTGAGCTGCCTGGTCTCTTCCGTCAAAATATCCAAATATAAAGAAGTGCGGTATCCCGTATCCTTTAAGCTTTTTCCCGTAATCTCTGCTATGCGATTTAATCTGTACAGCAATGTGTTGGTATGAATATGTAAAAAAGCGGCGGATTCCTTCAAGTTTCCACTGAGTGATAAATAAACGGCAATGGTTTTTAGAAAATCACTTTTATGCTCGCGATCATGCTCTTTTAGCGGATACAGTAAAGGACTTTTACGGGTCCGACTACGTTTTTGCTCTATAATAGCCGGAACATACGCCCAAAATCCAATATCCTCATACAATAGTAACTCTCGGCCATGAAAAGGCAGCAGCTTCTTGATTTCCAGAATGGAACCCGCTTCCCAGTACGCAATGGCTGCCGACATATATTCAGTGTAATCCAGGCTACAGCCTGCAGCCAGCATACAGCTCTCACTCTTACGCATATCCTCGATAATTTTGTGCATGAACGAATACAGACCACCCGTACCTTCCATGCGAAAGCTGAATGAAAACAATATAATTAACCGATTGTGCTCAGCAGTCAGAAATAATAATTTCAGCCCCGGATAGGAGGTCATAGTTTGCCGAAACCGAAGTACGAAGTGGTCATTGATGACCTTGTCACTCTCAAACACGCTAATATAATATTTGTCCGGCAAAAGAATCGACCAAACTTCCGCGTCCTGCTTGATATTCGCTTCATTGTCATAATGGGAGGTGAGCAGCTTCCAGAAAAAATCCTCCTGCGTTTTCTCCTGCTTCGTCTTCCAACCCCGTTGCTTCAATATATAACGACCAACGATGGTCGCCGCTTTCTCTACAATATTCTCTGCGTGTCCTTCAACTAGATTGCCTGCATCTACTACCCATATGTACCCGAGAATTTCCTTCTGATGTTTGATGCAAATAGCGAGTCGGGGGCCAAGACCTACCTCCATGACCGCAGGAATCCGAATCGGACGTGTAGCGCTCTCAAGCTGCTGCATAATCCCCTTCTTACGCAAGCCAATAATGACAGCGTTAGGTACACGCTTTCCAATAATGGTCGAAATTCTCGCGGAATCACTCTCAAATTGATGGGAGCTGTATCCGATCACATGATGATTGCTGTCCTCAATCGTAACTTGGGATTGAAGAGATTCACTAATCGCATCCGCCAACGATTCCATACTATCGAAGAAACGATCAAACAATGGATCCTTTTCCGTCACTAGCCCCACCCCTGCCTGAAAAAATAGCCGAACCATGTACTCTAGAGTGATTTTATTATAGTATGCGTGCTCCCAGCTGACTATAAGATAATGGGATGGGGCGAGATGGCGGGACCTTGAGGTCGCCGGGTGGAGGAGTTACGAGGTTATAGAGTTGCATGGGGGCGGAGTTGCTGAGTACAGGTTACGTTGGTTGCGAAATGGCGAGGTTATGGAGTGGCGTGGAACGGAGTTGCAAGGTTACGTTGCTGCGGATTACGGGAAGCGAGGTGACGGAGTGGCGCGACAACACTTAAACCGCTACTTGAGAGAGCCCCCTTATAGTTTTCAGGGAATTCCTCCCTAAAATTCTGTGGTTAAGGCTTGGTTTACTACTAATTAGGGAAAAACTCCCTATAATTCCTCCAATTCAGGCACAATCGGGGATATTCTTCGTATTTATAGGGAGAAATTCCCTAAAAAATAGCGTTTTAAGCTTTTTTCGCGTAATTTACAGGGAGGATTTCCCTAAAAATTCTCCAACAAACCTCTCGCCGTCTTAAAAGCCAAGAACTAACAAATGTTAGTTGGAACTAGCCAAATCTAGCTGCACGTAGTTGGAACTAGCTACTTTTGATCGAATTTAAACCAACTTCTCTATACAGAGAAAATACCTCTGAAATCGTACTAGTATTCTCTGCCGGATCTCCACCACATCGAAAGGAGCCAAAAATATTACTCCCAGAAACAACAAACAGCAAACTCCCATAGCGGGAATTCGCTGTCTATCAGTTCCCAAATATCACCACTCATTTGGAACGCATCTATTCATCTCTATTTAGCTCTATTTAGCTCATCGTGAACGTCTGCTCCATAGCTTGTTCTACCGTAAAATGTTTCTCGCCAAGCGCTTCAGCCACGGCTTGGCAGGTGATTTTACCGTTGGCGACATTTACGCCGCTTCTTAGGCCGGCATTATCCTGAATCGCCTTGATCACGCCTTTATTGGCAATTTGCAGGGCATATGGAACGGTGACATTGGTTAAAGCGATCGTCGAAGTTTTGGCCACAGCGCCCGGCATATTAGCAACAGAATAATGCAGCACGCCGTGCTTGATAAATACAGGATTATCATGTGTTGTCACTCTGTCGATCGTCTCTACGATACCACCTTGGTCAATGGCCACATCGACAATCACCGATCCCGGCTTCATGGTCTTGACCATTTCTTCTGTAACCAGCTTCGGTGCTTTCGCACCCGGAATCAACACCGCACCTACCAACAGGTCTGCCTCAGCTACCACTTTGGCAATATTATAAGGGTTAGAGATCAGCGTATTGATCTGTGCCCCAAAAATATCATCTAATTGACGCAATCTTTCAGCACTGAGGTCAACAATTGTAACATCAGCACCCAAACCGATAGCCATTTTTGCAGCGTTTGTACCTACTACTCCACCGCCGATAATGCTAACTTTGCCACGACTAACCCCGGGAACACCGGAGAGAAGAATCCCTTGTCCGCCATAGTTTTTTTGCAAGAACTGAGCGCCAAGCTGAACAGACATCCGGCCCGCTACTTCACTCATCGGTGTTAATAACGGCAAGGTACGTTCATGAACAACCGTCTCATACCCGATGGCAAAGACACCCTTGTCTTTGAGCGCAGCGGCCAGAGAAGGTTCAGGCGCAAGATGCAGATATGTGAACAAAATAAGGCCTGGACGGAAATAAGGGTACTCGCTTCCCAGCGGTTCTTTCACTTTCATCACCATTTCGGCAGAGCTCCAGACCGTAGCTGCGTCCTGAATTAGCTTCGCTCCGGCAGAAGCATACTCTTCGTTCGGAAATCCGCTTCCCACACCAGCCCCAGCTTCCACCAGCACTTGATGTCCTTCTTTAATAAGGCTAACTACACCCGCAGGCGTTATGGCTACACGATTCTCATTATTTTTAATTTCTTTAGGCACTCCGATAATCATCATTCATCTCTCCCGTCTAATGTAGATCCCTTATGTAAAGAATGATAACATACGTTTAGTATTCCCAATTTGGTAAAAAATTAAAATATTATCTATCATCATTGTGTTTTTACACAAAGGATTCGACTTAAACCGCCCAGTAACTTTATGTCATTTGGTACCCAACACAACCCTAATCATTATCTCATAAAAAAAGACACTGCTTAAAGTGTCTTTTTGACGATTTTGTATGAAATTAAAGCACTACTTCCATATTGGAATGTTATGTTTAGTAACGCGTATTACTTTGACAACAATAACATCACCGTTTCTAAGATTACATTTACCCCTTTTTCACAGTCTTCATAAGAGGTAAGCTCCTCTTCACAATGGCTTTTTCCCTTCACACTAGGTACAAACACCATCGCGGATGGCAGAAAGCTAGCTACAAACTGAGCATCATGCCCTGCGCCACTAGCAATCTTCCGATTAGAATAACCTAAGACTTGTGTCGCTTGCTCCACTAAATCACATATCCCCCGGTCAAACCAAACAGTCTCTCTACCCCAAAGCTTGGTCTTACTTACTCCGCAGTCCAGTAGCATCTCCGGCAAGCTATGAATAATAGCTTCCACCTCACGGACAATCTCCATATCTTTATGTCTAGCCTCAATGGTGAAGATCACTTTATTGGGAATGACGGTATGAATATTAGGAAACACATTCATTCTGCCCATGGTATACACCAGTTCAGAATCGAGCGCACTAAGCTTGCTTCTAAGCTCCGTGATCAAATCCGTGGCAGCGAACAAGGCATCCTTGCGCATTGCCATAGGCGTAGTGCCCGCATGATCCGATTCCCCCGTCACCTCAATCTCATAACAGGCCATGCCAACTACACAGTCCACCAGACCAATCGACAGTTCTTCTTGTTCTAGCACGGGACCTTGCTCGATGTGAAGCTCCAAATAAGCAGCGGCTTCAGTAATTCGATTGCTCGCTTCTCCCTTATAGCCGCTCTCCTCCAGCGCTTCGCCAAAGGTAATGCCCTCCGGATCTTTTTTATTCAACATTTCTGCCTTGTCGAACTTACCGGCCAGCACACCAGAAGCCATCATCGAAGGCTCAAAGCGAGCCCCTTCTTCATTTGTGAAATTCATAATGGTCACTGGTAGCCTCGGCTTTATTCCGTGATCCACGAGTGTGCGGACTACCTCTAGTCCAGCGATTACCCCAAGGATACCATCGAATCTGCCGCCTTTTTTCACAGTATCCATATGCGAACCAATCACAATAGGAGGCCCAGATGCTACACCCGCAAGCGTAGCGTACATCGTGCCCATGTCGTCCATCTTCACAGACATCCCCAGCTCTTCACAGCAAGCGCAAAAATATTCCCGAACCTTAAGATCCTCTTCCGTCAGCGATAACCGGGTCACGCCGTTGTTATCTGTACGCCCATAATCCGCAAATGCCTCAATCGTATTCTTTAATCTCTCACCGTTCACGAATATTTTTTGCAATTGCATCGTAGGTCCCTCCGCTTCGAGCGTTTATGATTTTATGGCTTTTTATATATGTTATACCAATCCATTTTATTTTCATTTTACATACTGTAATAATTATTATTCGCGTAATGTTACAACAAAATAGAGGTAGCAATAAGTAAACTAAAGTAGTATATACAATCTTTTGAGACGGAGGGTAAGCTTAAGATAGCTATTTATCCAGTTCTACCAAGGAAAGGAGCAGCACATGAATCTAAGCATTGTGGTCCCAGTATACAATATAGAACATTATATAACCCCTATGTTTAATTCACTCCTTACCCAAAGTGAACCGCATTTCGAGGTTATTATCGTGGATGACGGATCTACGGATAACACTTACAACGTTATAGCAAATATTCTCGCACTTCACCCCACCCTTTCCTGCAAAGTCATTCGATCAGAGAATCAGGGGGTTAGTTCGGCTAGAAATAGAGGCCTAGCAGAAGCCACAGGGAATTATGTGTTGTTTCTGGATGGAGATGATTATATTTCTGCAGACTTAGTGCGGACCATTCATACCTATATCCATGACGCTGGCCCCGAGATTATCTGCTGGGGTTATAACCATGTTTCAGAGGATGGAGTCACTACTTTGAGTTATACATCCGCTTATAGCGACATAACAGGCAGTGAAGCGCTGACTCATATTTTTGTGGACAAAAGCTTACGAATATGGACAGGGAGCATTGCGTACAAACGGGAATTGTTACTCCTTCATGATCTCCAATATACGGAATGCTGTGTGAATGGAGAAGATCAGGAATTCATCTACAAAGCCTTATCCAGAGCCACCAGAGTTGTCACGCTTCCGGATATTCTATCGTTTTATTTACAAAGAAACACGTCAATTTCCAACAGCTATAATGTGAAAAAATTTGATGTCGTCGATGTATTCAAACGGGTCGATGCCTACTTTCAGGCACATCCCTTTGAGCAGTTGGATACGATATCCCCTTATATAAGAAATCGTGAGCTGATCGAGAATTACTTTTTCAACATAAAGACCTGTCTAAATGAGACAGAAGGGGTAAGCATTCAGGAGTTACTTCGCGACATCGATCATACCTATCCTGAACTAAATCAAGAAATGTATGAACTCATAAGACATTATAGGGGCAATGATCGAAGATTAGCCCTTTATATCCGAGCATTCTTAATCTCCCCGCTTCTATATCACAGATTCATTTCTGTGGAGAGAAGCTTATCCAGGTTCAAGCGAAGGGAATCTAGAATATGAAAAAGATGCTGATCTATGCCTATACCGAATTTAATTTGGGCGATGATTTATTCATAAAGGTGTTGTGTGAGAGATATCCGGATACGGAGTTCAGAATCTGCGCTCCACGCCTATACAAGCTATGCTTCAAAGAGATCAGGAACCTCAAAGTGTATCCTTCCGATTCCATTTTCTTAAGAGGCATTGCCTTTATTTGCAGAAGGTTAAAGATACATAATCTGGCGCAAAAATTCATGGCAAATCGCTCGGATGGTGTTGTTCATATCGGCGGCTCGATCTTTATGCAGGCAGAGCATTGGGAGGAGCATTTTAAGAACGCAGAAGCCATCCGGAATAAGAATAAGCCCTACTATTTATTAGGATCGAATTTCGGCCCTTATACAGATAAAGAATATTATGAGGAACACAGGCGGATATTTAAGGACTATACAGACATCTGTTTTAGAGAAAAGTACTCTTATGATTTATTTGAGGATCTGGATCATGTCCGTTTAGCACCCGATATTATTTTTCAGCTTAACCCGTCAGATCTTCAAACCGAACCAGAGGATTATATCGTCTTATCCGTCATTAAGCCTTCTGCTAAAGGTCTGAACGGTTTTGACAACCTCTATTATGAAAAAATGAAAGAACTCGCAATTTATTTCATTGAAAAAGGCTACGCTGTTCATTTTATGTCATTTTGCGAACACGAAGGAGATCAGCTGGCGATTGAGGAAATCCGGAGTCTTATGGGTCCCTCCTATGAGGATGCCACCCAAGTGCATTTATATAAAACGAATATGGAAGAGGTCTTGGCCGTTCTAGCCCATTCCAGCTTTATCTTAGCTTCAAGATTCCATGCGATGATCCTCGGCTGGGTATTGGGTAAACCAGTGTTTCCCGTCGCTTACAGCAAAAAAATGATCAATGTAATGGAAGATGCCCAGTTCAAAGGGCTATATACCGATTTCACTACACTGGAGCAGCTCCAGCCTGCGCAGGTTTTTGAAAGTATGACTACTCACTATATGGATGTCACGCCGCAAGCCAAACATGCCGAAAGGCATTTCGAGCATCTGGATACGTATTTATCGCTTTACGAAAGGAGGATACGTTATGAGAGCCAAGCGGAGCATTCTTAACTTATCTTTTGGACTCGGGAGTCAACTCATCACGATCATCCTCGGTTTTTTTATCCCCCGACTGATTATGGTCAACTATGGCTCAGAGGCCAATGGTTTAATCGCTTCTATTGTACAAATTATTAGTTATTTGGCACTGCTGGAAGCCGGCGTAGGCGCCGCTTCGATCCAAGCCCTATACAAGCCAGTAGCTTCGGATGATAAGAACCACATCAACTCTATTTTGGCCGCCACCTCTAGCTATTATAAAAAAACAGGCATTTATTATTTCTTCGCCGTCCTTCTAATCGCCACCGTGTATCCATTAGTGATCACTTCTGACATCGATCGATTATCGATTATGCTCATTATTTTACTCACAGGAATGGGCGGAGCGATCAATTATTATTTCCAAGGGAAATTCAAAGTGCTTCTCGCTGCAGAGGGAAAAAGCTATGTAGAGACTTCTATAGTCACCGTAGCTAATATTCTGAACAATGTAATTCGGATTCTGTTATTACTTCAAGGCGTTAACATCATTGCTGTGCAAGCTTCCTACTTCATACTGACCATACTTCAAATCGTCGTCTTCTATATTTATATCAGTAAGCATTACAAATGGATCAACCTAAATCTTAAACCAGACTATGAAGCCATTGGTCAAAAAAATTCCGTCTTAGTCCATGAGATCTCCTACTTAGTGTTTAGAAATACTGACGTGCTAATCCTGACTATATTTACGAACTTAAAGATCGTCAGCATTTATGTCATGTACAACATGATTTTTACGATTGTAGATAACATCGTCCAAACCATAAACGGAAGCGTGAAGGCTGCTCTCGGTCAGAGCTTTCATGAGAGTAAAGAAGCTTTCATTAAATTTTATGATGCTTACGAAGTGTATTTTATGGGGCTCATTTTCTCGATTCTAACGGTAGCTTACATTCTAATTCTACCTTTTATGAAACTGTATACCGCTGGGGTAAATGACGTGAATTATATCGATATGTGGCTGCCGATCCTATTCGTAGTCATCAAATTATTAACCAATGCCAGAGCTTCTTCTAATAATGTGATTACGATCGCCGGACATTTCAAGAACACACAGAACCGTTCCATTCTAGAATCCGCTATCAATCTAGTCGCTTCTATTGTCTTCGTTATCTTTATGGGTATTTACGGTGTATTGATGGGGACGATAGCCGCTCTCTTGTACCGTTCCATAGATATCGTGGTCTATGCTAGCAGACATCTGCTGGATCGGAGCCCTTGGGTCACTTTTAGAAGATGGCTAACGAATGCAGTAGCTTTTGTGGGCATTATTCTGGTCTCCAGCGCCATCGACATCCCTATCCATTCCTATGCAGGAATTATGTTGTGGGGTGTACTGTTAGGGCTTGTGATCCTGCCCGTATATTTCGTAATTGCCTCCTTAATGGAACGGGAAGTATTCCTATATACATGGGGGCATCTCAAAACGTATCGATATAAACTCAAAAGTAAAATTGCAGCTAGACCTAAGGTAAGTGGTTTATCCAAATAACACAACAGGAGGCCCCCAAATGGATCATAGCGAGGTTTTGCAGCAAGCCTGTTACGTCTTTCTAAATGACCTTAATGATGAAATCAACCATTCATCTGCCCTTCAATTGGATGATCAAGAGATATTCCAACGATGCCGCATGATCATAGATAAAGAACAAAATCCGCAAGTTAAAACCTATCTAGAAATCTTATCTGAGGTGATCCTTGCTTATCTCACAGGGAGAGCTTCAGAAGATGCATTAAGGTTCTATCTGTCAGAGCAATTCAGTATTGTGAACGAAGAAATTGACGGGTTAATCCATGGGATCGTTGCAATCCAACATCAGTCCTCCCATACGGATACTTCACACTCAGCACTCCTTTCCTTTGCCGATTATCCCAAGGTTAGTGTCATTATCACTACTTACAATAGAAAGGCATTTCTATATCAAGCGATCCAAAGCATCTTAAAGCAAGACTATCCTTATATAGAGATCACAGTTATTGATGATTGCTCTACAGATGGCACGGAAGAGTTAATGCATCAAAGCTTCGGAGGCGAGTCACGGGTAATCTACATGCAGAACGAAAAGAATAGCGGGCCGGGAAATAATCGCCGTAAGGCTTTTGCTGCTCATGGTGATGGTGAGTATGTTCTTTTTCTCGATGATGATGACTATCTGATTGACATGAATTATTTAAGTAAGGCTGTGGACTTTCACAATCACCATCCCGAAATATCATTTGTGGCTGCTAATGTGTTTCTTGAATTTTCAAAGGCCAAGCAACTGAAGATCAGCAGCCTACAGCTAAGCAGGATTATTAAGAAGCAGGATTATTTCATGAATTTCGAAAAAAAAGGATATCCGAAGCCCTCCTCCACCTTAACAACTGTCTTTAAGCGTGAGGCTTTAATGGCTATGGATATCCTGAATATGAACATGGTTAACGATGCTTCTATTTATCTGCGTTCCTTGCTCATCGGTGATGCTGGCTTCATAGATACCCTTGCCGGTGTGTACAGATTACACGGGGACAACATTACTTTTAATTTGAGTCAGCGATTCTTAATTGAGAATCTGGAAGAGAAGCTGTTAATTAAGAATATGGCCGTTCAGAAATATGGCTATCACGAGCAGGAAATGACGGAATGGTTTAACCATAATGCATATGATACAATCTCATACTATTTATTAAATTCTGCGAAAGACGCCACAGACTTTAAATTCATGTATCATTGGGCCCTTAACCATTGCCCGCCGATCTACAATCAATTAAGAAATGAATTCCGTACAAAGCTTATTAAAAAACAATTATTACGGATCTCATTACTTCGGACGCTGCTCGGAAGATGATTCACGCATTAGCTTATCGAGCAGCAGTAAGAATCCTTTTACCTCTTCTTTAGGGATGTCGGCGTACTTGTCTCCAATACTGATCTCACAATAAGAACTATGTTCTCCCGTTGGTCTTATCGCTGCGCTTAAACCGATTCCTGTTGCCTCATATGCAGAAGACAGGATCGGTTCAATGCTCTCCCTAGACATTTGAAAATGCATATGAAACATGTTGGAGACAGGCTCAGCAGGTAACGTAGTCACCGCATGACATTGATTAACTAAAGCAGCAAGCTCTTTAGCCCCTTCATAATACTGCTGCATCTTATCTACTCTTTGCTGGTAGTAATAATCAGAGGAAATAATGTATGGATACAGACTGATTAGGTCGCCACCATGCCGCCGTTTCCATATCTTCGATTGCTTCGTAAACTCCTCACCGCCTGCAAGAATCGCGCCAGCAATTCCTCCGATTCCTTTATACAGTGAGATATAGACACTATCAAAGAGGGCGCAGATCTCAGCAGCTGTCTTTCCATAATAAGGAAGCGTCTCAAGCAATCTTGCGCCATCCAAATGCAGCTTAATTCCCCGAGCACGGCAATGTGCAGAAATCGCTTCAAGCTCCTGATACTCTGGTAACTGTCCGCCAATCTCACGCTGTGGCAATTCAAGCAGCAGACAAGCAATATCATCCTTCATTTGTAATACATCATCCAAGGTAATTAGTCGATTCTTATCCGCAAGTAGGACAGGCTCGATATGATGCAATTCCTTCAACCCATCCTGCTCATGGATCTCTAAATGACATAAAGGGTGATAGGCGACGCTCTTGAGTCCTTTTTCATCACACCATATTCTTAAAGCGATTTGCTGTGCCATCGTTCCACTCGGAAAGAAGACTGCTGTTTCTTTTCCCAAAAGCTTCGCCATTTCCGACTGGAAATCCTCAATCACCTTTCCCGATCCATAAATATCAGATGGTGTACTATTCTCTACAGCTTCAAAGGCTTCCTTCAAGACTTGAACATCTCGATCCCCATGTCCTACGATTCGATAAGTCGTTTCATTAAACGCCTCTTGCACTGATTTTTTTCCGTTCATTGGTAGAATTGCCCCTTCCGTGTTTGCCTTGTCCCTAATATAGACGAATTTCAAAAAATCCCATCTTAATTTTACCCGATCTAAGGTGAAAAAACATGAGCGCTGTGCTACAATATTGGAATTGCAACGGCAATCTTAGGGAGGGTTATTGAATCACATGCTCATCATTGGTATCGCCGGCGGCACCGGCTCGGGAAAAACAACCGTAGCCCGCTCCGTCATTGACCGTCTTGGAACGGGAAAGGTAACTTTCATATCTCAAGATAACTACTATAAAGATCATTCACACCTCAGCTTCGCTGAACGTGAATCCATCAATTACGATCATCCTTTCGCTTTCGATAACGAGCTGCTTATTGAGCATCTTAAATGTCTGCGAGAAGATAGGGCCGCATATGCACCGGTGTATGACTTCACAGTTCATGCCCGCTCCACTACGGAGACTGTAGAACTGAAACCCAACAATATTGTAATCATCGAGGGACTCCATGTTCTATCCGACGAGAACCTCCGCGATATGCTTGATATCAAAGTCTTTGTTGATGCTGATCCTGATGTACGCATCCTCCGCCGGGTACTCCGAGATATCGAGGAACGTGGTCGGAGCATTCAATCGATCCATCACCAATATTTGAGCACGGTTAAACCAATGCACGAAGCTTTTATTGAGCCATCCAAAAAATACGCCGATTTGATCATCCCTGAAGGTGGCCATAATGAGGTCGGTATCCAGTTGTTGTCCATCCTAACTGAGAAACATTTATATAACGACTGGACGTCCTAAAGCTCTTAAATACCTAGTTCTAGCCCTAGCTGTCGAGATTCTCTCGACGGCTTTTTTTTGCATGCTCATCCCCAAACCTGCAGTTGATTATTCAAAGAATAATCCCACCGCATTTTGGTAATAGCTAATTTCACAGCAGCTTGCGGAAGAGGGATAACAACTATGGGATTTCTAAACAGAAACATAACAAAAATATTCAAAAACCCTACATTAGGGCACCCCAACCCCACTAGAGAATTACCTAAAGAACCTCTCAAAGAAAACCTTCAAGATAATATTGAACATATAAAAAAGGCGCTTGGCAATAGCACAGACCTTGTGATCAGAGATTTCTTCATTGGCTCCAAGCAACAAATGAAAGCCGCTATTTTCTATACAGATGGACTTGCTGACAGTAAAGCTATTCAGGATTTCATTCTGGAGTCTCTTGTCTTAGAAATTCCAGATTTGAGCTTAGAGCCTGATAGTGACAACTATTCCTTATTAAAAAATCACATGCTTACCGTAGGTGATATCAAAGATGCGACGGAGTTCCATTCTTTGCTAAACTCCCTATTATCAGGAGATGTGATCCTTTTACTAGATGGATACGCTAAGGGCTTCACGATTGGCATGCGTGGTTGGAAAGACCGTGGTGTCACGGAAAGTGCTACAGAAACGGTGATCCGTGGACCTAAGGAAGCCTTCACAGAAAGCTTGCGTACCAACACTGCATTAATCCGGCGGAAAATAAAAGATCCTAATCTGTGGTTAGAAACACAACAAATCGGACGTGTGACCCAAACCGATGTATCCATTATGTATATCAAAGGAATTGTAGATGATGGGATTGTACAAGAAGTACATACACGTTTAGATCGAATCGACATCGATGGCATTTTGGAGAGTGGTTATATCGAGGAATTAATTGAGGATGAAACCTATACTCCATTTCCAACGATTCATCATACCGAACGACCTGATGTTATTGCAGCTGCGCTTATGGAAGGAAAAGTAGCTATTTTAGTAGATGGAACGCCTATAGTCATGACGGTTCCTACTACATTCGTTTCCTTCATGCAGACCGCTGAGGATTACTACCAACGTGCAGATGTTGGTACCTTAGTTCGGATGCTCCGTTATTTCTGTATATTCATTTCTCTTTTAGCCCCATCCTTATATGTAGCTATTACTACTTTCCATCAAGAGATGTTGCCTACAACCCTACTCATTAGCTTAGCTGCTCAACGGGAAGGCGTACCGCTTCCAGCGTTTATTGAAGCCCTCTTAATGGAGCTTGCTTTTGAGATTCTAAGAGAAGCCAGCGTGCGTATGCCTCAAACCATAGCCCAATCTGTCTCTATAGTGGGAACGCTAGTCATTGGAACGGCTGCAGTAGATGCTGGCATTGTTTCTGCCGCCATGCTCATTGTCGTTGCTGTCACGGCAATCTCCAGCTTTGTTCTACCAGCCTTTGATCTCGCCTTGACGGTCAGAATGCTTCGTTTCCCAATGATGTTTCTAGCCGCTTCCTTCGGATTGTTCGGGATCATTATCGGAATTATTGCGATTGTTCTGCACATGTGCAGTTTACGCTCCTTTGGAGTTCCTTATATGAGCCCGCTAGCTCCGTTTAATCTTGTTGATCAAAAGGACACCTTTTTCCGAATGCCTCGTTGGGCTATGTTTACCCGTCCTAAGCTAATCAATCAAAAAAATCTCGTTCGGGAAAAGAGTACACCGCCGGAAAAACCGGGAGATCTGACGGAGGAATAAATCTTGAAACGAAAATCTTTGTGAAATTCGCTTGTTGGGGAAAGTAACTAACTCTTTCTTGGAAGAAATGAAGTAATCATTAGGAGTGAACGAAACCATGTTAGAAAAGGGAAAAATAAGTGCCCGTCAGCTAACCATTCTTGTCATGCTCCTTACTATTGGCGATTCTATCCTTATAATTCCCTCTTCCACTACAGAATACGCCAGACAAAATGCCTGGATTTCCACTTTAATTGGGATGGTAGCAGGTTTATTAGCAGTCTATATGTACAGCAAGTTCGCAAAGTCATATCCCAATTTAACGCTTATTCAAGTGATTCAAAAGGCTTTTGGAAAATGGATAGGAACTATTATATCCCTTACATTTTTAATCTATTTTCTTATGGTTTCCGTTGGAAGTATGCGAGAAATCGGTGATTTTGTGACCTCGGAAATGTTACCTGGAACCCCTATTCCGGCCACTCTAATCTTGTTTATACTGATTATGATTATGGCAATACGACTCGGTATTGAGGTTATAGGGCGAGCTAGCGAGCTCTTCATTCCTATGTTCATTGTCTTATTCCTAATCCAGACGATTGCTATTATTCCCCAGATGGAAATTGTCAGAATACTGCCCGTATTGGAGGACGGAATAAAGCCTGTTCTAAGAGGGGCTATCTCCATCACTACTTACACCTTTTTAGAAACAGTTGTCTTTCTCATGATACTTCCTTATGTAAATCAACAAAAAATGATAACAAAGAGTTTCTTACTGGGTACGCTTCTAGGCGGTATTGTAATTTTTATTACGCTCACCGTCTCCATCCTGGTGTTAGGTCCGGATCTGACGACTAGAGATATCTATCCCAGTTATAACATCGCAAGGCGTATATCAGTTGGCGGATTCTTCGAACGGGTTGAAGCCATGATAGCTCTACAATGGATGTTAACTTTGTTTATAAAAGTAACTTTGTACTTCTATGCTTTCGTTCTGGGGTTGTCCCAATTATTAAAATTAAAAGATTATCGCGTGTTATCCTTACCCACAGGGATGATTTTAGTGGCACTCGCTCCAATCATTGCTCCGAATTTCACTTATTATAACGCTATTTTTGATAATTATTGGGTGTACTATGTTATAACCTTCGGTATTTTTATACCGTTTGTGTTATTAAGTATGGGCATCTTTCGTAGAGCACTCAGCAAAGACTTAACATCTCGGAACTAAAGATTGTTTGGGAGGTTGTGAACATTGGGTATAGTAGTGATCCTCATCATTGTAGCCGTTATTATAGCCTTCGAAGTGCCTCTTATGCTGAGGAAAAATTTAATCAAGGAATTTTGGGTTTTTTTATTTCTTCTGTTGCTGGGAACTTTTTTTAGTCTGATTTACGTCATGAATATCTCGATCTCAGACCCGTTAGCCTGGATGGTGTTCATCTATAAACCTGTAGCCGACATGGTAAATGCCTGGTTATCTTAAAAATAATGGGACTAAACCCGAGAGATCTAACGGAGGAATACACCATGAAACGAAGATCACTTCTACTTTGTCTTCTTGTTCTCATACAAATTGGGTTAACTGGTTGCTGGAGTCGACAGGAAATGAATGATCTCGCGATTGCCGTAGGGATCGGCATCGATAAGATCGGAGATCAATATCAAGTTTCTGCACAAGTGGTTTTACCCAGTCAAATCGCTGGCTCAAAAGGGGGAAGTCCTCAATCACCCGTTAACCTTTACAAAGAGACAGGAAATACTGTATATGAAGCGCTTAGGAAGATCACAACCATTAGTCCACGTAAAATTTACATCTCTCATCTGCGGATCTTAGTCCTTAGCGAGGCTCTGGCTAAAGAGGGAATCAATGACGTTCTTGATTTCATGTCAAGAGATACCGAAGCGCGAAATGATTACTTTATTGTGGTGGCAAAGGATGCACGGGCAGAAGATACTTTGAAAATATTAACTAGCCTCGAAAAGATTCCTGCTGTGCGATTGTTTTCCAGCTTGGAAACATCGGAGAAAAAATGGGCACCTACATCTACTGTGACATTAGGAACACTGATTACAGAACTTGTAAGTAGGGGTAAGAATCCAGTCTTAACAGGGGTTGTCATCAATGGAAATGTAGATGCAGGAGAAACTCCTAAGAATGTAGAAACCGTAGATTCTCCAACAGAATTGAAATACTCTGGATTGGCCGTATTCAAAGAGGACAAATTGATCGGTTGGCTAAACCAAGAGGAATCAAAAGTGTATAACTATTTAACGAATAAGGTAAAGAGTACGATTTCCTTCATTAATTGTCCCCAAGATAAAGATAAAAAGATATCTCTTGATATATTTAAGGCCGAATCAAAAGTAAAAGGCAGCATGAATGGCAACAACCCAGAAATCAGTATCGAGCAACATATAGAAACAGATTTAGGAGAAGTTCAATGTAGAAATCTAGACCTCACCAATCCAAAGACCATCACCGAATTAGAACAAATCGCTAACGTGAAAGTAGAGCATTTATTCCAGACTACGATTAAAAAAGTACAACAAGAATACAAATCCGATATTTTTGGATTTGGCGAGGTCATCCATCGCTCTAACCCACAGGCGTGGAAAAAACTGAAGGATAATTGGGATCAAACCTTTGTTAACTTACCAGTAAACGTAAAGATGAACATAGAGATTCGCCAGTTAGGGAAAGTAACTAACTCTTTCTTGGAAGAGACGAAGTGATAAATTGGAGGGAACAAAGCCATGCTCGAAAAGGGTAAAATAAGTATTCGTCAACTTACCATTCTTGTTATGCTTCTTACCATTGGGGATTCCATTCTTGTAATCCCCCCTTCCACTACACACTACGCCAAACAAAATGCCTGGATTTCCTCCTTAATTGGAATGATCGTAGGTTTACTAGCCATTTTTTTGTACAGCAAATTCGCAAAGTTATACCCCAACCTAACGCTTATCCAAGTGATTCAAAAGGTTTTTGGAAAATGGATAGGGACTATTATATCTCTTTTGACCTTAATGTATTTTCTCATCGTTACCGTAGGAAGTATGCGGGAAGTCGCTGATTTCGTGACCTCGGAAATGTTACCCGGAACCCCCATTCCGGCCATTCTAATCTTATTTATACTGATTGTCATTATGGCAACACGACTCGGTATTGAGGTTATCGGACGAACGGGTGAGATCTTTACTCCCATGGTTATAATCCTATTTCTAATCCTAACGGTCGCCATTATTCCTCAGATGGAAATAGTCAGAATGCTGCCCATATTGGAGGACGGAATAAAGCCAGTGCTAAGAGGGTCCATCTCCATTTCGGCTTACACCTTCTTAGAACCCGTTGTCTTTCTAATGTTCCTCCCTTATGTAAATCAACAAAAAAAAATAACAAAAGCCTTATTACAGGGCTGTTTCCTAGGTGGGATTATCATCTTCCTGACAGTCACTGTTTCCGTATTAGTACTAGGTCCGGATTTAACGACCAGAGATATATATCCCAGTTATAACATAGCAAGACGCATATCGGTTGGTGGGATCTTTGAGCGGGTTGAAGCCATGATAGCTCTAATGTGGATGTTAACCTTGTTTATAGAAGTAACATTATACTTCTATGCTTTCGTCCTAGGGTTATCCCAATTATTAAACTTAAAAGAGTTTCGGGTGCTAACTCTGCCTACTGGGATGATCCTAATCGCACTAGCACCTCTCATTGCTCCGAATTACACCTATTACAACGCGGTGTTTGATAATTATTGGGTGTACTACATTATAACCTTCGGGTTATTTCTACCCTTGGTATTGTTAAGTGTGGGGATGTTTCGAAGTGCACTGAGCAAAGACTTGAAATTTCGGAATTAAATAGGAGCGCCCTTTTTTACCTAATAACAATCCGAATCCGAGTAGGGTCACCGAATGCGGTGAGAAACCGTGTGATGTTGCTGATTCATTAAGTTTAATCTCTTGCGGCTCTATCTCCCCACCCCGATTCGTAAATAAACATAAACCTATAAATTTTTTTGACACTACAATATAGATCTCGTAGATTCTCTAACGATTAATTCTGCAGGGAAAATCTGATGCGCATGATTTACCTTCTTATTAATGAGATCAAACAAAATCTTAATCGACGCTTCCGCAATTTCTACTACTGGCTGTTTGATGGTAGTAATAGAAGGATTATAATAGAAGGAAATATCCAGTCCGTCATAACCTGCCACAGAGTAATCTTCTGGCACTCGCTTGCCTGCTTCAAATATGGCTTTACAAGCACCGATGGCCATACTATCTGACAAGGTGAAAATAGCAGTAAACTCTTCCCCTGACTCTAGCAACTCTTTTGTAACCGCATATCCATTTTCCATACTATAGCTGTCAATATTCTCTTTCATCCGCCGTACTAGCCGTTCATTATAAGCTATTCCATGATCAGAAAGAGCCTTTTTATATCCTTCATATCTTAATTTACCGATACTCACATCATCTTCAGGCGCGGTAATAACTGCTATTTTTTCATGTCCCAAATTACATAAATAGTCTACAATTTTATAGCTCTCATTAAAGTCATCTACAGATACAGAAGAATAGTTACTTAGATCAAACTCTTCCGTCATCCCAATCGTGCTGAGGACAAATGGAACCGTCAATTGCTGTAATTTTTCTTGAGAGTGTGAGAATAATCCCCCCAGGAACACAATTCCCTTCAGGCGCTTTTCTTTCTCCAGCTCAATTGCCACTTCAATCTCATCTTGATTCTCATCGACTCGCTGTAGGATAAAGGAGTACTTCTTTCGCTGGATCTCTTTTTCAAATACTTTAATCATCGGGCTGAAAAATGGATTAGATATCCCTTTGATCAATACAGCAATCGTTTTCGAATCGGAACGTTTTAAATTTCTGGCACTGTTATTCGGTACATAATGGTTTTCTTTGATGACTTTCATAACCATCGCTTTTGTTTCTTCATTAATATCCGGATGATTATTTATAGCTCTAGATACTGTAGTCACGCCAACCCCACATAATTTGGCGATATCTATGATAGTCAATCTCTCCATTTCTACCTTTCCTTTACACGTTAAATAAGAAAGTAGGGGATTCTTGAAGAGAAGACTCAACAAGAAAAGCACCCTACTCGCTTCTACATACATATTCTATTTAACCCTTAACGGCTCCTGCAACGACACCTTCGATAATATATTTTTGGCAGGTGAGGTAGAAAATAATGATGGGTACAATAGCTAGAACTAGCATCGCCATCATAGCTCCCATATCAATCGATCCGTATCCACCTTTTAGGTACTGTATCGCAATAGGAATGGTTTTGTATTCCGTACCGATCAATAGGTCAGGCAACAGGAAATCGTTCCATACCCACATTACATTAAGGATCGCTACGGTTACAGCTATAGGCTTAAGGATGGGCAATACCACTTTAAAGAACGCCTGCGGTGGATTACATCCGTCAATCATAACCGCCTCTTCAACCTCCAGTGGGATGGACTTCACAAATCCACTAAACATAAATACCGATAGCCCTGAACCAAATCCCAGATAGATCAAGATAATCCCAATCGGATTGTCGAGATGCAGTACATTGGCTGTCTTAGTCATTGTGAACATTACCATTTGGAAGGGTACGATCATCGAGAACACAAATGCGTAATACATCAAGTTCGTGAATTTTGATTTTACCCGAGTAATATACCATGCGGTCATGGAAGTGAATAACACGATTACAGCAACCGAACACACCGTGATAAACAAGGACATTCCGAAAGCACTGAAGAAATCAATCTTCGCTATACCGCTAGTATAGTTCTTCAAACCAACAAAAGTAGTTCCATTAGGGAATAAGAAAGGTGTATCACTGATGTAGAACTTCCCTTTAAAGGAGTTCATCAGAACAATAAAGATCGGAGATAAGAACGCAATGGCCAAGACCAACAAAATAGTGAATATGGAATAGTCTTTTGCTTTAGTCTGTTGCATTAGTTCTCAACCTCCTTTCTTCTAGTAATGACAAGTTGTACTAAGGCGATTAAGGCTACCAGTGCAAAGAATACGACGGCTTTCGCTTGACCGACACCTTCCCATCCTGTTTTTCCGTAGAAGGTATTGTAGATATCCAGTGCTAACATCGAGGTCTGCTTAGAAGGAGCACCAGCAGTCAACGCTAAGTTCTGGTCAAACAATTTGAATGAATTCGATAACGTTAAGAATAAACAAATGGTAATGGATGGCATTACGAGTGGAATCGTCACATTACGTAAAATCTTTGAACGTGAAGCTCCATCAATTCTTGCGGCTTCTACTATATCCTTAGGCACATTTTGAATACCTGCAACATAGATAATCATCATGTAACCTATCAATTGCCAATTCATAAGGATGATTAATCCCCAAAATCCATAAGTTGCGTCAGAGGTCAAAGTAACTCCAAATTTATACAGGATTCCATTAAAGATCAGCTGCCAGATGTACCCTAATACGATACCGCCTATCAAGTTAGGCATAAAAAAAATAGTTCTAAATACGTTAGTCCCTTTTAGCTTTCTAGTTAACAACATCGCCAGTATGAAGGCGAATACATTGATCGTAAGAACAGATAGAACTGTAAACTTAACAGTAAAGCCTAGTGCATTTAGAAATTCTTGATTTGAAAATGCTTTAGCGTAATTGCCAAACCCTATCCATGTTGCATCATTGACGGTAGTAAACTCTGTAAAGGATAAATATATACCTAGCAGAAAAGGTACAACAAACGCGATCCCAAAGGCTATTATGGTCGGTAATGCAAAAAGAGCAAAATATTTTCTTATCGATTTTTCCATGGAGTCTTCTCCTATCTCAGTATGGAAAATGATGAAACAGATGAATTTACTCGAATTGTTGCTTAGTGCCACTGAAATTCCAAAGGGAATCCAGTGGCACTAAGCTTTTATCTTTATAACAACTGAGAGTTATTCAATCATTTTTCCATGCATTTATTATTTTGCCTTTTCAGCCTTCCAAGTGTCCTTAAAGATGGTTACAACTTCATCCCAGGTTTTATTGCCTTGAGCATATTGCAAGAGCGCATCACCAAAGACATTTTTGAACTCTTCACTTGGGAATGCCGCAAATGTCCAAGCTACGGAAGTCAGATCTTTTTCCATCCAAGCGGATACTTCTTTAGCCAGTGGATCTGCTGGTTTTTCGCTGTCTTCAAACGTGTTGAATGGAGCGATGAAACCTAAGTCGTTCGTTACATAAGCTTTACCTTTTTCACTGGAGAACAACCATTCCAAAAATGCGATAGAAGCTTGTTGGTTCTCAGCAGAGGCTTTGCTGTTGATTGCCAAATAGTTTTCTGTACCTACAGCCAGACCTTGTTTTTCTTCGCCTTCCATACCTGTGTAGATAGGCAAGAATTTGATGTCCTCAGCTTTAACTACGTTACCATCTACATCATTGATTTGTGACCAAGCCCAGTTACCGTTTTGAACCATCGCTGCGTTACCAAGTGCGAATTCAGCCATGGAGTCCGCTACAGATTTACTACCCAGAAGGGATTCTTTAGTCACAGAGTTTTTGATGTAAAGATCAAAGATGTTTTTGAATTTATCGTTATATTTGAATTCAACTTCCTTAGAAGCTAGACCGGCAAGAACTGTGTTATCAAACTCAGTGTTGTCTTTGAATTCATAGTACAGCGGCAAGTTAGCCAAGTGAGTCTGCCATCTCCATTGTTCACCCGCAGCGAGGGAAGTCGAGGCGAATACGCCTTTGATACCCAGTTGATCTTTTTTAGCGGTCATATCTTCTACTACTGCTTTCAAAGTCTCGAAATTATTGATTTCAGTTGTGGAAGAGATCGAAACAGCTTTGTCAGCTAAAGCAAAGTATTTCTTCATAATGGCGTCGTTGTAGATAATACCGTATCCTTCAACTACGTAAGGGATACCATACACGCCTTCGCCTTCAGTTACAGCCAAGCTTTTGTCGGACAAGTAGCTGTATAGCTTAGTATCTTTTAAATCCAAGGTGTAATCTTTCCACGCTTGGAAACCAACAGGTCCATTAATTTGGAAGATCGTAGGTGCATCGGACTTAGAAATTTCGGATTTCAATTTAGTTTCGTAAGTACCTGCTGCAGCTGTTACGACTTTTACTTTAACGCCTGTCTCCGCTTCGTAATCCTTAGCGATTTTTTCATATATTTCTGCAATTTCAGGCTTGAAGTTTAAAAAGTAAACCGATCCATTTTTACCAGATGAAGCGTTTCCACCATTGGTTGCTGTATTGTTCTCTTTATTCCCACACCCTGCTGCCAAGACTACAACCATAGACATTACCAACATGAGCCCTAGATATTTTTTAATATTCTTCATTTTTCTTCCCCCTCGAACTTTTTATTAAATTACTTCTCTTAAAGACGTCTCCGAGCTTGCTCACCGAGAATAATGTCAGCGTTTTCATTTCACTTAAATATTCTCCGCTTTTTTTCCGGTATCCTTATCGGTAACGTTTTCAATTGAAATATTAGCACACCGTTTGGAACATTTCAATAACCATTTTATTGCAGAAACTCGCCATTACAAATCTTCAAACGTTATAATAGACAAGTATAAACGCCTTCGACTTTCTTATATTTTTTAAAATAACTATGAATAGGTGATGGCATATCTTATCTCTGATCGAAAAGTATGAGTTACAATTCTCTAATAATAATTATTTTGGCGATATCGGGGTAGAGCCCTCTTACTCCATTGTAGAAGGTACTCTTCCTGTCCTTGTGTCTGCTCCGCATGCCATTAACCACTATAGAGAACATGCTGTAAAACCTGCAGATATGTATACAGGCTCTCTTGCGCTGCTGTTACAAAAGCTTACCAATTGCTACTGTATCTATTCCAATAGCTTCTCCAAAGAAGACCCCAATTACATCCTTGGCGGAGAATATAAAGCTGCACTTGGAACAATTGTCAAAGAACATCAAATTAACTTTGTTATAGACTTGCATGGTGCCTCTAAGGAAAGGGAATTTGATATTGATTTAGGTACATTACACGGAACTTCCATACAAGAAAATAATATAAATGAAGCCGTACGTATTTTTTTCAATAATGGTATTACCAATGTTCATCAAAACCATACATTTTCTGCATCTCATCCGGGAACGGTCACATCGTATTCCGCCAAAGAGCTGTTAGTTCAAAGTATTCAAATTGAAATTAATCGAAATTATCGTAACCCGAAATCATTTGCTTTATTCCAAAAAACCATTCATTCCCTCGAACAAATCATCAATCAATTGGGAGGTGCCTAACATAAATATCGAGCAGACCTTCACCCTATTGGACAAACAAAGCTATACTGCCCGGGAAGAACTCACGATGAACCCCGATGAGCTGGCTGAATTAGGCTTAGTCCACCATATCTTTGTCGAGCTTAAAGCAGAGAATGATGCTCAGGTTAGCTGTTTGCTTTTATCTAAAAGTGATATCCCTAGAGGCAGTATTCAATTATCTAAAAGAGCAAAGGACAAGCTAGGAGATTGCCCCATAACAGGATTAACCATTACTAAACCTGAGTACAACACGATTCTTCGGGGAATTCCTAAAGTGGACGAGATTGCCAAACCTTATGTCAAAGCTTGTCCAACGCTCGTCCGCAAGTATTCGAACCATGTAGAGCTGATTAATCCTAAGAATGGCTTTCGGGTAAACTTAACGTTAAAAGAGGATGACACAGCCAAGCCGAATGCACTATATTTCAACAGATATATCATGTTGTTACTTGAGACTCATGCCACTGAGGATGATCAACTAATTATTACCCGTGCAAGAACAAGTCCTCAGTCCAAGCCAGGCATACATAAACTTATACATCTGGGAATCAAACGGCCCTTAACCGCATTAGGAAATCTTTTTATTGGCAAAAGAGAGCTTACACTAAGAGTAGGGCATCCCTACCCTTTTGATGAGCACCAAAATCTATGCCGAATTCACCCCAATGTTAGAAAGCTGCTGGGTATGGAAGAGACCGACAAAATCGTCATCACCTATAACAACAAAGAAATCACCGTCCCCATCTTAGATATAGACACTGAGCATATTGCCCAGTTGATCAAGCTAAATGAGGAGGATGATCAGCTCAAATTTATCGACAGCCACTTATTTATCGGAATCACCGCTTTGTCACGAAATGAACTAGAAATCCCCAGTATCGGCACATCGGTTACCGTAAAGAGAAGCATGAACTCCCTATTCTTAAAACACTTAAATAAGCTGGTCTTGCCTGTAATTGCTCTATTGTTTACAGTAGTACAGCTGTATAAGGATTTGAACTGGAGCATCGCTCTGACCGTTGCTATTTCTCTGATACTACTTCCGATAATCATCTACACGACACTATCTGAAGAACGAGCAAAAATTAACTAAATGGAGCGATGATCGTGGAATTCACTTCACAAGCCCAGGTAGAAGATATGATCTACAGCTCTTATCTAAGAGCCATTAACAACATCACAGAAACTTTGGATGGACAAGTTAGACGACCGGAATTAACCAGAGAATTGCTGGAACTAGTCGGAAATCCGGATCGAGATCAACAATACATACTAGTCACAGGCAGTAAAGGTAAGGGCTCCACCTCAAGGTTTATCTCTTCTTTGTTAAGTCACCTAGGCTATAAAGTGGGCTTGTTCACCTCCCCTCATCTGGTGGATTTCAACGAAAGAATACGGATTGACGGGCGGGCCATATCCGCAGAGGATTTTGTACGATTAGGAAATGTGGTTCGCGAGGGATTTCAAACGATTGAAGATCAGCTTGCCGCTGATGAGTATCAAGGTCCTGTTGGGGTGGGTCTGGCGATTGCGACGTTGTACTTCAAGGAGAATCATACCGATTTCAATGTAATTGAATGTGGAAGAGGCGGAAGGTTTGATGACACGAATGTCCTGAAGAATAATTGGGCTGTCATTACTCCGATTATGGAGGAACATGTAGCTAATTTGGGACCTGACCTGAACAGCATTACACTACATAAACTGGGTATCGTCAAAAACAAGGCTACTAACGTCTATATTAGCAAACAGAAATCGAGCGTACTTGCGTCTATAAAAGCGAACCTCACTTCCAACACTGTCCAGTATTATGAGGAGCAGTTCTGGGCTGACTCTATTGCAATAACACCCGTTGGAACTACTTTTAATGTTCAGACAAATCAAGCAATTTACCCGTCCTTAACGATTCCGTTATTGGGGCAATTTCAAGCTCTAAATGCAGCCACTGCAGTCGCACTATGTGAGGATATTACAAGTGGTCCTCTGAATAGGGAACTCGTTCTCAAATGCTTTGCACAATTGCAATGGCCGGGTCGCTGTGAAGTGATCTGCCATGATCCATTAACGATAATTGACGGAGCAATTCATAAAGAGTCGGCAGGCTATTTGGCTGAGCTTATTCAACTGGTGAATCCTGACCGCAGCCGAGCTGTAACTTCAATTATCGGTGTCCCTAAAGATAAAGATTACCCAGGGGTTATCGAAGTGATGAGTTCGGTCTCGGATCAATTAATCATCACAAAGCCCGATATTAGTCATCTTTCTTTTCCTACAGATGCACTCCATGTTGCCAAACGTTTTATCGAACAAAGTTACGAGTTCCCCTATTTAGAGGACGCTCTAACGCACATACAAACTCGCTCGTCTTCCGAGATTATTGTAATTGTCGGCACGCAAACCTTTATCGGAAATGCCAAAAGATTATTCGGGCAATCGCTGCTCGATATCGGCTTATAGCTTCTCAAAGCGCTGGAGAATGACTTCCTGATAAAGATCAGATAGCGCTGGCACTTCACTTGGATTCTGCTTACAATACTCATCTAGCATAACCTTATGATTCACTTCGATCACCCTGAGGCCTTGATCTGTCTCTAAAATATCCACGGAGCAAAAATCAAGGCCCATCGCTTTAGTGGTCTCGGAAGCAAGCGCCGCAAGCGCCGCTCGTTTGGCCTGATCGCTAACCTCAATAGCAACAGCCCCGTTAATCAAATTGTGCTTCCAAGAGCGAACTCTTTTTTTTCCAAGGAATACACGCGCCTGGTGATTAAAAGTTACGATTCTATACTCAATCTCCGCTTCATAATAGGGACCTATTGCCCCATTAAGCTGTAAAGAAAATAATAAATCCAGCTTTTCGTGCAGATCCGCTATCTCATTAATTTTGTACACATGGTTTCCCTGTGCCCCGTTATCCTGCTTCATAACTACCACCCCATTGAGCGTTTGGAAATAACGTTCAGCCAATGAATAAGGATTCAAGTTGTTAAATTTGGAGTCAGGATGTGGCAAATAGATATGTTCTACCGCGGGGATATTCGCCTTATGCAAAACGTCATAAGTTAGAGATTTACTCATAGCAATGATCGTAGAAGCACTGTTGTTTAGTCCGATCTCAGCGTCTACCATCACAAATGATTTCAATCCATCCGTAGCTCTATATACGAAATTCGGTGTAACTTCCTCAAAGGTAATCCCTGAGGTTGTAACAGAATGCTGGATCATTTTTAAGTAAGGTCTAGTCGTCATTCAGTTTCCTCATTTCTAACAAAATATGACCAAACCTAATCATAGCATGAGAAATATCAATCGAAAATAACATTAGCATGTTATAATTACTATCATAAAAACCTTAGAAGTCTTGTTCGAGGGACTTTCCAAAAAAAATAATAGGGTTAATGTTATGTTTAATGACTGATAGCGCTCTTATAGTTAAAAATAAGTATTGATTATTTAGTGATCATCCTCTATGATAAGCTTATCAAGCGAACCAAAAAAAGTTAAAGCGGTTAAACTTTAATACCAAGGTATCTATTATTATTGCTACTTAATAGTATTAGCACGACCAAAAGTTAAAGCGCTTATACTTTAAAATGAGAGGTTGGTGTGTCATGATCAATCGCGAGAACAGGCGGCAGACTTTCTACATGTATCTGTTCATTTCTCCTTGGATTATCGGCTTCCTAGTATTCGCCCTTTATCCTATCTTATCATCGCTTTACTTCAGCTTTACTGATTATGACATCATACACCCACCTAAGTTTATCGGGCTCGCTAACTACACAGAGATGTTTCACAATGACCTATTCTGGAAATCGGTGGTTGTCACGCTGAGATATACCTTCATCGGTGTACCTATCCAGCTTGTTCTCGGTCTTGGATTTGCGCTATTGCTTCACCAGACCATTCCCCTACGCGGCTTTTTCCGAACAGCCATGTATTTTCCAAGCATGGTATCCGGCGTGGCCATGTCCCTCCTATGGTACTGGATCTTCAACCCGCAGATCGGGCTCTTCAATTACATCCTTTCCTGGTTCGGTATTCATGGACCGGCTTGGCTGATGAACCCGGACACTGCACTATATGCCTTGATCATCATGACCTTCTGGACAGCAGGCTCAGGAATGATTTTATTCCTCGCAGGTCTGCAAGGCGTACCGGCTAGCTTGATCGAAGCCGCTAACCTTGACGGTGCCGGACGCTTCAGAATTTTCTTGAACATTACCTTACCGATGATCTCTCCCGTGCTGCTTTTTCAACTAATTATGGGACTGATCGATTCCTTCCAAGTCTTTACCCAAGCTTTTGTTATGACTCAAGGAGGTCCAAATTACTCTACCTGGTTCTATGTCTATAATCTCTACACCAGTGCTTTCAAAGAATATCGTGCCGGTTATTCCTCAGCCTTGGCATGGGTGCTCCTCATCGTAGTTATGCTGTGCACCGCACTAATTATGAAATTGTCTAACCGTTATGTTCACTACGAAGGAGGCGGACGCAAATGAGTACAGTCAGAGCGCTAAGCCCCCAGACTAAAGGAACCAAACGCCGCCGGAAAGTGGAGCCTGTTAAGATTTTTAGCTTTATTACTTTAGTAGTTACAACATTTCTGATGCTGCTTCCTTTGTTCTTCATGGTCTCCACTTCACTTAAGTCCAAACGTGAGATGCTGAAGTTCCCACCCACCTTTCTTCCAGAGAGCTGGCAGTGGAGCAATTACACAGAAATATTTGATACCCTGCAGTTCGGTACGCTTTACAAAAATAGTTTAATTATTGCCGGCCTCAGCGTTGTAGGCACCTTGATTTCTTCAGCACTGGTCGCCTATGGATTCGCCAGATTTAGAGGTAGAGGAAATCAGATATGGTTCATCCTATTGTTGAGCACAATGATGTTGCCTTATCCAGCCATTATGATTCCACAGTTCGTACTCTTTTCGCAAATGAACTGGATCGACACCTTCCTACCCTTGATTGTGCCTGCTTTTTTCGGCTCAGCTTATAACATTTTCCTGCTGCGCCAATTCTTCTCCACGTTGCCTGAAGAGCTGTTTGATGCCGGACGCATTGATGGATGCGGCGAAATACGGATGTGGGCTACTATAGCACTCCCACTCTCCAAACCCGCCCTTGCAACTGTAGCTATCTTTGCTTTTATCTACAACTGGAACGATCTGCTTACACCGGTGCTTTACCTAAGCTCGTCAGAGAAGTTCACGCTACCCGTCGGGATGGCTTCTCTCACCTCATCGAGATTCCGCATTCCACCTTGGCATTTGCTGATGGTCGCTTCGGTTCTAGCTATGGTTCCTATCGTTACGCTGTTTGCTGTAGCACAGAAACAGTTCGTCGAAGGGATTGTACTTACAGGGATTAAGTAATAATCCGCCATCCGGGCGGCCAAATATACTTGAAATCATGGGGGTTTAGCTAATGAACAAGAACAGGAAAAGTAGTGCGCTTTTACTTGCAACAACCATGCTTGTTGTTCTGGCATTGTCAGGCTGTAGCGGCGGCAAATCGGCGGGTAACACTCTATCTGAAGGAAATGGTGGCTCGACCAATTCAGGAGGCAAAGCAGAAACGGTAACCATCACCCATTACACAATAGATTCAGAAGACCGGACTTTTGTTGAGAAATTAATTCCTGATTTCGAAAAGCAGCACCCGAACATTAAAGTAAAAGTGGAAAAAGCACCTTATGAGCAGTTCGACAGCAAGCTGCAAACGCTAATTGCCGGTGGCAAATCACCCGATGTGACAAGTCACTGGGGTTATGGAGGTTTCGCAGAATACTACAACAAGGATATGCTGCTCGATTTGACCGACCTTTTAAAAGAGGATGGTTTCAAGGCAGCAGATTACAACATCCCAGAGAACCTGATGAACATTTATAAGGTTAAAGATCACACATATGGTATCCCAGTTAATATGTATGTCACCTTGATGCTCTATAACAAAGACATGTTTGATGCTGCCAAACTGACTTACCCAACAAGCGATTATGAAGATAAGAGCTGGACGTTTGAAAAGATGGTCGACCAGGCTAAACAAATGACTCTCGTCTCCGATGATATTGCCAAAACACAATATGGCGTAGACTTCACCTGGTCTGAACGCGATATGCGGCCATTATATTTTGGAGCGCAGCCTTATTCAGAGGATACATGGACGAATGGCGGCGTGCCTTCTGAGACTTATTTTGATTCCCCTGAAGTGATTGCTGCCTACAACAAACTCTTTGATCTGGTCTTCAAAGATAAAGTCTCTCCTTCCTCCGAGTGGAGCAAAAGCGTAGCCGGACAGAACGGCGATCCCTTTGTTGCAGGTAAAATCGGGATGTCTATCGGTGGCTCATGGAACCTTGCAGGTGCGAATGACTTTCCCTTCAAAATCGGTGTAGCCGCTGTACCATGGGGAGGCAACGATAAGGTACGCAGCACACTTTACGTCGATCCGCTGCTGATCTTGAAGGACTCCAAACATCCGAAGGAAGCTTTGGAATGGATCAAATATTTGATCACTACCGAAGTGCAGGAGAAATCCATTGAGCTTAGTGGCGGTAACCCGCCAGTCAACACCCAAGCTGCTGAAGCTTACTATAAACATTTTGATGGCATCGATCCACAAGATATCAAAAATGTCTACGAGGGTGCTGTGAACTATGGCTTCGAATCCTACAACCATTTGATCACCAACTACTCGCAAATTAATGACATGTTCATTAATGAATTGCAGCCAGTAGAAACTGGACATAAGACGGTGGAAGAGGTGATGACGACGATTCAGAAAAAAGTTACGGAGATCATTCATCGTTAATATTTGGCAGATATGCCGTCCCTTTAGGGACGGTATACCTGTTTGAAATCATACGTTTAGCGGACAGTCTGCCAACCCTGTATACTAAAGGTAGAAAACAGGATCGGAAAATCTGCCGCGAGGAGAACTAGAGATGAAAGTGAGTATTTTTGATGTAGCCAAAAAATCAGGATTATCGGTTGTAACCGTATCCCGGGTCTTAAATGGGGCCGAATCGGTACGCGAGAATAATCGCCAGAAGGTGCTGGAGGCCATTAAAGAGCTGGATTATCGCCCTAATGCAGCGGCACGCAGTCTGGCAAGCGGTAAGACGGGAATTATCGGGATTATTGTCACGACCCTGCAGGATTCTTTTTTTGACGCAGTGGTCAAAGAGCTGAATGAAGTCTTAGCGATGCATGGTTATTTTTTGGCCATCTCCATCTCAGCAGGCATCGAATCGGATGATAGCCATTATTTAATCCAGGAGGATCGTGTAGACGGTTTGTTTCTACTCTCTCCGATGGAAGAGGATAATTATATTGTGGAATTAAAACGGCGCGGCATCCCCTATGTGCTGATTGATAACCAAAAGCCCGAGAATGACACCTACTCTATCACGATTGACAACTTCAAAGGTGGCTACATGGCTACCAGTCATCTGTTAGCGCTTGGTCATACGTCAATTGCTCATCTATGTGGACAGGAGATGTTCCGTAGTACGCGGGAGCGGCGTGCCGGATTCCTACAAGCGCTTGAGGAAAAAGGTCTTACTCCATTTGAGATTGTACATGGTGATTTCGAAATTGGAATGGGATACGAAACCTGCAAGCGTTGGCTGAACGAAGGACAATTACCTACTGCGGTATTCGCTGGCGATGACAATATCGCCCTTGGCGTCATCAACGCGTTAATGGAAGCTGGCATTCGGGTACCCGAACAAGTAGCTGTGATTGGTTATGATGATCATTATATTGCTTCACAGCTTCATCCATATTTAACAACGATCCGTCAGCCTTCGGACAAAATTGGATTAGCAGCTGCCGAAATGCTCTTAAAGCGTATCTCTGGAAAGATGAAGCGCGGAGCTGGAGTAAAGATTGACCCAGAGTTAATTGTACGGGAATCTACTACTTCCAATTAATTAAATCATATAAACAAGGAGTGACAACCATTGACTTACTACTTGGGGATCGATGGTGGAGGCACCAAAACCTATGCTCTGCTATGCGATGAACATGGCAATGTTCTCGGTAAGGGCAGGAGCGGTAACGGCAACCACCAGACAGGCGCACTTGAGGCAGCCAACAGCATTCGAGAGGCCACATTCGGGGCACTAGATGAGGCTGGACTCCGATTGGAGGACATCCAACATACCTATCTTGGGCTTGCCGGTGCTGACCGAGAGGCCGATTATCTCATTCTCCATCCAATGATTCGCGAGATCGGATTTATCAATTACACCATTAACTGTGACACCATGATCGGATTACGTGCAGGGACGACTCGCCCTTATGGAGTTGCACTAATCTGTGGCACAGGCACCAATTCGGCAGGCAGAAACACGCGAGGAGAGCACTATCAGTGTGGTGGCTTTGACTACATGTACGGTGACTTCGGTGGTGGCGGTGCTCTCAACATTGAAGTCTTTCGTTCTGTCATAAGAGCTTGGGATGGGCGGGAGCAACCTACCCTCTTAACCGGACTTCTACTCAACTTGCTAGGTTATGAGGAAGTTGCAGATATGTTTAATGATTTCCTCAATCATTGGAAAAGGGTCCCTGTTCATGCTGCTCGCTTGCTCTTCGAAGCAGCAGCTGAAGGAGATGCTGTAGCCTTAGAGATTCTAAATCGGCAAGGCGTTGAGTTAGGGAAGTCCGCTGCTGCAGTCATCCACAAGCTTGGGATGGAGCAGGACACCTTCGATGTGGTTCTGGCGGGAAGTCTGCTAACCCGTGGGGATCGCGGCTGGATTCGCGGACCTATTGAGAAAGCTGTACAAGCCGCAGCTCCACAAGCAACTGTGGTGACTCTTGCCACAGAGCCCGTAGTAGGTGCCGTTTGGTCCGCGATGGATCAAGATGGTTTGACCCTTAGTAGTGAAGCGTATGAGACCATGCGGCAATTTCAAGATTATGAATCGATCCAACAAACAAAAAAGACAGGAGTGGTTGATCTTGGCAACTAATCAAGGATTAAAGATCGCAGTTATCGGTGGGGGTTCTTCGTATACACCCGAATTGGTAGAGGGATTTATTCTTCATTACAAGGAGCTTCCTGTTCGTGAACTATGGCTCGTAGACATCGAACCTGGACTTCGCAAGCTGAATATCGTTGGAAATCTCGCTAAACGCATGGTTGAGAAATCCGGGCTTCCGATTGAAGTTCATCTTACAACAGACCGCCGGAAGGCTATCGAAGGTGCAGACTTCGTCAGCACTCAGATGCGTGTCGGTATGCTTGATGCCCGCGCACGTGATGAATCGATTCCTCTTAAATATGGTGTCATTGGTCAAGAAACGACAGGTCCTGGCGGAATGATGAAAGCACTGCGTACGATCCCTGTCATTCTGGATGTATGCCGGGATATCGAAGAGCTGGCTCCTAACGCATGGCTGCTCAATTTCACCAATCCTGCAGGAATGGTCACTGAGGCTGTTCTGAAATACTCCAAAGTAAAGAGTATCGGTCTATGTAATGCACCTATCGGTCTGATCAAACAAGTATCCGCCAAATATAACGTAGCTGCCGACCGTGTTTATGCCGAATTCGTTGGTCTGAATCACTTACACTGGATTACTCGAATCGACGTTGAAGGTGAAGATAAGCTGGATGATATGCTCACAGAGGGCTACAGTGCCAAGAACGTGCCAGCCCGAGAGTGGAATCCAGAATTCCTAAAATCTCTTCGCGCCGTGCCTTCCTACTATTTGAAATATTTCTATATGACGGATGCCATGCTCGAAGAGCAGATGGAATCGTTTAAGCAAGGTATCAACCGTGCTGAAGTCGTCAAACGCGTAGAAGAAGAGCTATTTGAGCTATACGCCAACTTAGAGCTGAGTGAGAAACCGAAACAGCTAGAACAACGCGGTGGTGCTTTCTATTCAGAAGCAGCAGTTAATCTCATGAGATCGCTCTATAACGGTTCAAACGACATCCAGACCTTGAATGTTGCTAACCGTGGCATACTGGACTTCTTGCCAGATGATGCAAGCATTGAAGTGAACTGTGTTGTCACCAAGAACGGACCACTACCTCTACCACTGACTAAGATTCCACCGATGGCCAAAGGGCTTATTCATGCTGTCAAAACCTACGAGCAGCTAGCCATTGATGCCGCTGTGACCGGTGATCGTGCGCTTGCCCTTCAGGCAATGGTGCATCATCCACTCGTTCCATCTGTAGATGTGGCGGTTCGTATGCTGGATGAAATGCTGGAAGCCAATAAAGAGTTCTTGCCGAACTTTTTTACTAAATAACCATAGAGATGAGGCGTCAATATGTCAGCTAAAGCGGTTTGGAAAGGCGATGTGAACCAAGCCATCTGCGCGTTTACATTTGATGATGGGCCTTCCCAGCTTCCCGTTGAATTATGGCTTGATGTTTTGGAGGAGGAAGGTGCTGTCGGCACCTTTTTCTTCACTGGGGAATGGATGGATCGCCATCCAGAGAAGGCGAGATTGATCCTGTCCCGGGGTCATGTGCTTGCTCCGCATACGTACCATCATCGGCGAATGGCCCAAGTGCCAAAGGCGGTATTCTTAGAGCAATTGAAGCTGACTGAGCTGGCCTATCAGGACGCAACGGGTCTCCCTTCTCCCAATTTCATGCGTTTTCCGTATTGCTCATTCCGGGAAGAAAATCTCGAGTGGCTGACAGAATGGGGCGATTATCTAGATATTGAAGGCGTTGACTGCGGAGATTGGTCTGGTATTTCTGCTGAAGAGATCGTTGCCAGAGTTGAACCTACGCTTGAGAATGGAACCATTATAGTCATGCATAGTAATGATGTTGCAAAAGGTTCACCGGATGCACTGAGAGCACTTATTCGGATCGCCAAGCAAAGAGGCTTGGAAAGTGTCGGCGTACCTGAGATCCTTGGGTCCATTGGCGTAGAAGTAAACCACAGACCCTGGAAAATAGTCGTAGACGTTCCCGCAGAGTTAGATCATCCCTTGGAAAATTGGATCCCTTTAGAAAATAGTAAGCAGCTTGCCGACCTCGCGACCCAGACAACTGAGTGGAACATTCCGCAATATACACTACATTTCACTTCTGAAAAGGAGTGGCTGGAGCATCTGGAGAGTCCACTAGAAGAGGTTGGAGTGACAGAGGATCGCGAGTTGTTTACCGTACGGCAATTTGATGGCAGCTATTGGGGATATGTACGCGCCGGTGTCGTAGACAATACCCTTGTATTATTAGATTATGCGGCTAAAGAAGCGCAGGCTGATACCTTGGTGTACTTACTTCGCTGGGCTGCGGATACTTCGATCAGATTGGGACTAACCAAGATTGAAGCCAGACTCAATATTCGTAAAATGAGCGAGATGTGCAGACAGTTAAGCTGGCAGTCAGAGATAGTAGAAGATCAATAAGATATAATGTATTTCCTTAAGTCTGCTAAATTAAGCAGGCTTTTTTTATTCACCTCAAGTTTGCTGTAGCTTCTATTGCATTATCGTATTTCTCGAATCACCTGAGCAATGCCAGAAGAAATGTCAGGCTCTTTTACACTAGATACGTTGAGCTTTAGAATTCTCTCTTTTTTCGCAAAATAGGGAAGGTAACCGCTATTCGCCATCTCCACTCGAATGAACTTTTTTTGCAGCCTTTTGATTATCTGCTCTGCTCTAAAGTTATCCTCCAATTTCAGATACGTATGCACGCCTAGCTGACTGGCAGGAACATAGGAATAATGCTGTTCAGACGCTGCATTTTCCTCCCTCATAATCGAATCATGGAGAAGCATGGATCTTTTTCCGTAGCAGGAACGCATCTTTTTTCGGTGGCGCTCGAACATTCCACTTTTCAAATACAACTCCAAGGCAGCTTGAGACAGCATAGAACTATCTATATCCATCAGTCTTTTGAATCGGTTAAAGGACTCACAGAGCACCTCAGGAAGTACAGCCACACCAACGCGCAGACCTGGGAATATAATCTTGGAGAAGCTTTTTAAATAGATAACGTGTGATGTATTGTCATAGGCATAAATCGGATCTTGCTTCGTATCCTGCTCCAGATCTGCCATGTAGTCATCCTCAACGATATACACATCGTATTTAGCTGCAAGCTGGGCAATCGCCTTCTTCTGGTTGCGGGTATAGGAAACGCCAAGCGGATTATGAAACCGTGGTACGGTATAGAAGAACTTGAACTGGCCCGTCTTAAATAACCGCTCTAATTCATTCAAATCCACCCCGTCATCCGAACGCTGTATCCCCTCTGTCTCAATGTCGTACGTCTTCAAATACTCCATAAACAGTGGGTAACTCGGCTGTTCAATCAACACACGCTCCCTGCCATTCGGAAAAGGAATACGGGTTAAGAGTCCAAGTGCTTGCTGCACACCAGAGGTGATGAAAATCTGTTTGGAATCAGCAAATACCTGATATGAGGCCAGTTGCCGCTGCATTTCACGGATCAGAGACGGCAGCCCTTGCGGCGTTCCATAGATAAACAAATCCTTACGGTACATATCGATCGCCTTATTAATACAATGTTGAAAATCTAGATACGGAAAAATATCCGGGTCCGGTGCAGATGCTGTAAAATCAATCCAGTGCGCGCCCTCTTCTTTTCGCTCCCCACTGCGTTTCATGACATAATATCCACTCTTTGACGCGGCATAGATTAGATGTTTGTCCTGAAGGTCTTGGAGTGCTCGAATAACCGTGCTCTTATTGCAATCATAACGTAGCGCTAGCTCTCGAATAGAAGGTAACTTGTCGCCCTCACGATATGTATCTTCAGCGATTTGTAATTCCAGATCGTTGATTAACTCCGAATACTTATATATGCCCTTCACCTACCTCCGAGTCTATTTTGTACCGGTACAGATGAACAATAATTACATTGTAGCATAGCTGTTCTAGCCTTAGAATAAAGAGCATAACAGGACCGGTCCTAAATGCGCGCAACACTTTGGAGGTCTTATAGATGAATACATCTTCTACTCAAAAAGCGATAGTAGCTGCTGTCTTGAATGCTATTATTGTCGGGTTTTCTTTTATATTTGTAAAAATGGCTTTAACCGTCTCGGACCCATTCGATACGTTAGCTCACCGCTTCACGTTATCTTTCCTTGCCGCTTCATTATTTACTTTTCCAGGATGGGGGCGGGTGAAGTTTGGTATTTCCAAGGCAGCAGTGGTAATCCCACTTGCTCTACTATACCCATCGTTGTACTTTACACTTCAAGCCTTTGGACTTCTGCATACAACATCTGCTGTAGCGGGTATTATTCAGGCGACCATGCCCATCTTTACCATCATTTTAGCAGCGATGTTCTTGAAAGAAACTACAAGCGGATTCCAGAAGATCTCCACCTTAATCTCGGTTGCAGGCATCATTCTTATCTTTGCCATTCCGGGCGTGAGTATTTCTTCCTCTAGTCTGTGGGGCGTCTTACTCATCCTAATCTCAGCTCTATCCCTTGCCGGCTATAATGTTGCGGCCCGAAAGCTGACACGAACTTGGAGTCCTAAAGAGCTCACTTATATGATTACTTTATTTGGATTTATATTTTTTAATGGATTGTCGATCATTAAACATGGCTCAGCAGGAACCTTGAATCAATATTTCACACCTTTTCAGGAGCCAAAATTCATATTCTCCATGATTTATCTCGGTGTGCTATCTTCCCTCGTGACCTCCTTCCTCTCCAACTATGCTTTATCCCGAATGGAGGCTTCACGCGTGAGTATCTTCGGCAGTCTTTCGACGGTTGTCTCTATTCTTGGCGGTGTACTCCTGCTGAATGAACAGCTGGAATGGTATCATTGGACCGGCACGGTGATGATCATTGCCGGGGTGATCGGAGTGAATTGGCGGAAAAGGGCAAGGGTTCAATCAAAAAGCGAGATTGGGTTGGACTAGATACATTTACGTAACAAAAAGACACCCCTCGAGGTGTCTTTTTGCTTTTACCTTTTCATTCTCTCTATTCTGTATCAAGCTGCGGTTATCACTGTTACTTCGACGTTTCTAACGCCTTGATTTTCTCTTTATATTGATCCAATAGTTTAGTTAAAGCTTCCTTAATCACAGTGGAATCTTTGGTTTTAGCCGCGCTATTCAGATCCTCTTGGGCTTTGAAGAAGGCTTTATCAGCCTCACTAAGTTCTTGAATTGAAATCGTAGCTCCAGTCGCTTCTACAGCCGCAATTGCCGCTACACCTTTAATTGAAGTAGAGACAACACTCTCCATCTTCTGAGCTTCAGGTAATTGGATATCAACGCTGCGACCCGCTTCAATGTAACTCACGGGCAGAGCTTCAGCTGATCCAATCTCTTTCGATAATTGAACTCCCTCCGCCTGCTCAGAAGGTACAAGCTCAGAAACTGCGGTAATACTAAATCCAGCAGCCTTATAATATTGATCCAAAGTCTTCTTCCAGTCTTCCAGAGTATTAGGTGCGTATGTTTTAGCCAGTTCCAGGGGATCTACCCAATCAAAGCTTATTAAGCTTGCAGAAAGTGATCCACTATTTGCTGGAGTAACCACGGCTGCTGCTGTTGTCTTCGCACTTTGATCGTTTGCTCCACTAGCTGCGTTCACTGCAGTCGGTGCGACAACTGCGGACACTAGTAGGGCGGACAACGCTAACTTTTTAAATATCATCTGTTGATTCATAAATACAACACTCCTCGTCGATTTGAATGATCTTACAAGTCCAAGCTTACAAAATGGGTGTGGCATAACATTGGTTAATTTGTGGAAAAACGATGGCAGACCCCTATACCCACCTATGGATTGATATAATTGCAGAAGAATACTCTGGAGGTAACGAAATGAATACCAACTATCTCATTGCCGTAGTAGACGATGATCAGCATATACGTAATCTTGTAGAAGCCTATTTACAAAAAGAAAATTACCGCACGATCGGCCTTGGCAGCGCTGAGGAAGCATGGACCTTATGGCAGACAAGCCCACCCGATATGTGGGTGCTCGACGTAATGTTGCCTGGCATGGACGGGTACGAGTTTTGTCGGCGGATTCGCAATGAAGCCGAGGTACCGATTATTATGATCTCTGCAAGAGATAATGAAGTGGATAAAATATTAGGCTTAGAGCTTGGCAGTGATGATTATCTGGTCAAGCCATTTAGCCCCCGGGAGCTAGTTGCTCGCATTAAACGCCAGTTACAACGCTGGTATAAAATGAGTAATCCCGTGGAACCCGCAATTAGTACCCCACACCCATCGACGCAAATTGAAGTTAGCCACCTACAGTTATTATTGGAGGAAAGACGTGTGTTTTGGCACGGAAATGAGATTGAACTTACCAGCAAAGAATTCACCCTTCTAAAAGTTTTTGCAGCTTCTCCAAACCGCGCATTTACAAGAGATGAGCTGTTAACCTATGTTTGGGGAGATGACTATTTCGGGAGTGACCGCGCCGTGGACCATTTAATTAAACGAATGCGAAAAAAACTAGACCTGCTCCCGATAGAAGCCGTATGGGGACATGGCTATCGTATGCGTATTGAGGAGGGAATGGAGATCAATGAAGCTAGCACATCAGATTAATATAGCCTTTAGCATCGTATTGGTACTGCTCCTGTCTATTACCGCTGTCGTGATCCACTTTGTACTGCTCAATCATTTTGTCGGTACACAAAAGGCAGAATTGCGAACCATTAGCTCTGCCATGTCAGCCACTATGATTGAGGGAAGCACGTACAAGGGCGACATGGGGACTGAACTCCATGCGTTACCCGTGATCATGCCTTCTACTGTTGGTACTGCAGGCGTCGAGGCCATTCTTAGCGATGAGACAGGAAAAGTATTGTCCACCTCATCGAACATGAGTTCAATCGCGGTAAACTCCAATACGCAGTTTGTCGCAGGTCAAACCTCGGATCTCCAGAACATATGGAATGGAACAGATGCAAGATATATAACGGAAGTGAAGTCCACCCCGATAGGCACGCTAACTCTGCTTACACCTATGAGCGCAGTTACAACGATTGAACAAGCTCTGCTCAAAAGACTTCTAATCGTTTTCGGTGCAGCAGGGGCATTCATGCTCCTATTTGGCCTGTTTATCACGAAAAAGCTAATCCAACCTCTAATGAAGCTGCAGCAAGAGCTGAAAAAGGTAAAGGAACGCCACTTTTCGGATGTTAAGCTAATCAAAGCTGGCGGAGAGATTGGCGCTGTCGCTAAGTCGGTATATGACATGGCTGGCGAATTAAATCGTTTTAACCACGTACAGAAGCAATTTTTCCAGAATGCCTCACATGAATTAAAGACCCCACTAATGTCTATCTCTGGGTATGCTGAAGGGATTAAGGATGGTATCTTCGAGGGGGAAGGGATCGATAAAGGTCTGGATATTATTATGAGTGAGAGTAGTCGTCTGAAGAAGCTCGTTACTGAAATGACCCTGCTTGCGAAGCTGGATAGTGAGGAGGATATATTTAGAACTAGCGAGCTTTCTCTGGACGATTTAGTCGTAGAAACAATTGAACGCATGAACCCCCTTTTGATGAAAAAGGGACTGACCCTACATGTATCCTACGATGACTGCGAGCCACTTACGATCCGTGCCGATAGAGATAAGCTATTGCAGGCGCTGCTTAATGTAGTTTCCAATGCAACTCGTTATGCTAACCAGCATATCTATATTCATGCTTCGGTTAAAGATGATCAGGTTCTGCTCTCCGTTAGTGATGATGGCCCTGGCATATCAGAAGATCTGCTTCCATACCTGTTCCACCGATTTGTAAAAGGAAAAGATGGCGAATCAGGGCTAGGACTAGCCATATCCCGTGCGATCGTTGAGCGCTCAGGAGGTCTGATTTCGGCAGGGAACCGTAAGGATGGCGGTGCAGTGATCACCATGGGATTCCCTACACTCTCCCCTACCTAGACAGTTTCATGTCGAGCGGAACACCAAAAAGCGATCCTCCTGAGTACCTCGAACTCAGTTCTTTCATTGTTAAAGAAGGCGGCAAGGTAGCTATATTGACCATCAAGAGATTTCCTTTAGAGGAGATCTCTTTTTCGTCTTCAAATCTCTTTATCGTTCGTTTAATGGCCTTCGGATTTAGGGTAATAATAAAGCAACATGCTATTTAATGCATAATTTAAAACATCCTGTGTGACCCGGAGGTATTAAAATGAACAAGTTCGACGCTATTATTATTGGTTTCGGTAAAGGCGGAAAGACCCTTGCCACAGAACTAGCTAATCGAAAATGGAAAGTAGCCGTGATTGAACGCTCTAAGAAAATGTACGGTGGAACTTGCATTAACATCGCCTGTATCCCTACGAAATCCTTAGCTTATCAAGCCCATCAAGGGGAAGATTATATAGAAGCAGTCCATAATAAGGATCAGCTTATTTCAAGTCTACGCCAAAAAAATTACGATAATCTAAATCAGAACGAGAATATAGAAGTTATCAATGGTGAAGCTTCCTTCTTATCGGATCACGAAGTCCAAGTAAAGGATGCCGATGAGACGAAAATCTTAACCGCCGATAAAATCTTCATTAATACGGGCGCTGAAACCGTCATTCCTACTATTGATGGGATACAAGATAGTAAGTTCGTATATACCAGCACATCCATTATGGATCTTAAGGAGCTCCCAACTAAACTAGCCATCATTGGTGGTGGTTATATTGGATTGGAATTCGCTTCGATCTACAGTCAATTCGGCTCACAGGTTACGGTGCTGGAGGGTTCCTCGAAATTCATTCCTAAAGAAGACCGCGATGTCGCGGACGCCGTCCTCCAAACCTTTACCAAGAAGAACATTGAGGTCAAACTGAATGCAAAGGTTATAGGAATGAAGGATGTTAAAGATGGAACAGTTATCTCCTTTTCGATAGATGGTGCTATTCAAGAATTGAAAGTCGATGCTGTTCTGGTTGCGACAGGTAGAAAACCAAACATTGAGGGATTAAATTTAGAAGCAGCCGGTGTAGAAGTCACAGATCGGGGCGCTATTAAGGTGGACCCTTCCCTAAAAACCACCGTTCCCCATATATGGGCCCTCGGAGATGTCAAAGGTGGATTACAGTTTACCTACATCTCATTAGATGATTATAGAATTGTAAGAAATGATCTCTTCGGCGATCATTCCCATACCACAAATGACCGTGACGTTGTTCCATACAGTGTATTTATTGATCCCCCACTATCCAGAGTAGGAATAAGTGAAGAAGCAGCCGTCGAACAAGGACTTGAAATTAAAGTCGCTAAGTTGCCTGCAGCAGCTATTCCACGTGCTCGCTTAATTAACGAAACCGAGGGCTTCCTAAAAGCAATTGTGGATGCAAAAACCAATAAAATCCTAGGAGCTACAATGTTCTGTGCGGAATCTAGCGAAGTGATTAATATCGTGAGCATGGCAATACAAACAGGGCAAGTTTTTACCTTTTTGAGAGATCATATCTTTACTCACCCTACAATGAGTGAAGCTTTGAATGATTTGTTCTCACAGATCAAAGAATAATACTACATGCATGGCAAACAAAAAGACACCCACATGGGGTGTCTTTTACTTTTACTATATAACACGATGCTGAACCCACTTCTTACCCATGAAGCGCCGTAGAAATATGAATCCTCTAATTCCCCACTCACAGTTCATAGCTAACCAAACCCCAAGTAGACCGAAATCAAGAACAATACCTAAGATGTATCCGAGTACTACACGGAACAACCACATACTTAACATAGACACCATGGATGTGAACTTGGAATCACCCGCCGCTCTAAGCGCTGACGGTGTTATGAAGCTAACAGACCACAGCGGTATTTGTACGATTGTATTGATAAGTACAATTATGAAAATATCCCTCACAATCTCCGCAGGTGGATGAAACATCGACACTAGCGGATGGAAGAAAGGCATAACTAACAATCCCATCACCACAAAGGAAAGGGAAGATGCTACGAGAAACGATTTAATAAATTTCCGAGCATCCTTAACATTATTGCTTCCCATACATTGTCCGACCACTGTAATAATCGTTAAAGATAGCGCATTGCCCGGAATTTGCATAATCCCCGCAAAGGAAGAGGCGATAGCATTTGTAGCAAGCGCGTAAGTACCGAGACTGACGATAAAGACTTGCGTCAGAATCTTACCACCATTAAAGAACATCTGCTCCGCCGCAAACGGCATACCGATGAACATTATTTTTTTGAGCATGGAGAATTGAACCACCAGTAAGTCACGAATTCGAATATGCAGTTCATTGTCCATCCGGAACAGATAATACAGAGCGCATATCGCGCCCAAATATCGAGCTATATTTATAGAAATGGTCATTCCTAGAACGCCCATATGCAAAAGGTTAATAAATACGAGATTCAAGAGGACGTAAACTAAATTCATAATGAGCGATAGCGCAAGCGAGGCTCTCGTCCTTCCGATTCCCCGAAGAGCACCACACACTGCCTCTACCACAGCTATTCCAAGATAGGAGATACAGCTTCCAATCAAATAGATTCGGGCGTTGTGCATTACCTCGGGTGAAGCTGCTCCAAATAGTAAGTTCAACAGCGGATTATGAAAAAGAATACCAAACATACCAATAACAAAAGCCATAAGGGAAACTGATGAAGTCGCGCCTGCGGTAGCTTTTGATACCATAAGACTATTACCGCTTCCTTTATACTGCGCTACGACAACCGTACCACCTGTTGATACCGCGATAAACACACTAATGAGAAAAAGATTAAGGGAATCAATCATGTTCACCGCACTGATAGCCGCCACACCAGACGAACTGATCATAGCCGTATTCACTAGATTTAGCCCCACTATAAAGGCTTGATCTACCAGAATAGGGATAAATAAAGCAATCATATGGCGATAATCTAACGATTCTCCTGAAAAATATTTTTCAAGAAACCTCACACTTCGCTTCGTATTGACATTTACATTAGGTTCCATCTTCGCTTCACTTCTTTTACATTAGAGTTATCCAAATCTGAAATATCCTTATAAATAGAAAAAGGCTCTTCAGGTTGAAGAGCAATTCAAAAGTACAGCTAATTTATAAGCACTTAGGTATGCGGTCGAGAGGACTCGAACCTCCACGGGGATTAACCCACACGGACCTGAACCGTGCGCGTCTGCCAATTCCGCCACGACCGCACAAAATATAAAAGAATCATGCAGTGCAGAACTAAATTATCATATATTAGCGCAAAGGGCAATACCTAATGTAAAAAGAAAAAGTGTACCGAGTCCCTATTAGGGATCATCGATACACTTTTTAGAAGAACTATCGGATTATGAAGCTTGTTCAAGCATACGGTAGATAATGACTGCCGCTTGAGCGCGGTTAGCTATGCCCTTAGGTGCAAATTTACCACCCTCAACACCGTTAACAATCCCCAATTGGGTCAGTTGTGCTATAGCGTCCTGTGCGTAAGGAGCAATACTGGACTTGTCTGCAAACTTGCCCAGCGCTGCATTCTTATCAATCGGCTGTAGTTTATCTTTCAATGCATTAGCAATCATAATAGCCATTTCTTCACGAGTCACTTCACGACCCGGTTCAAATTTACCATTTCCAGAGCCTTTTACAAGTCCGGCCTTGACCGCAAGGGCGATAGAATCCGTGTACCAAACTCCTTGCTTAACATCGCTGAATGAACTGGTTGTTGCCGAACCCGTCAGATTCAGTGCGCGTACCAGCATAGTAATAAACTCTGCTCTAGTCACTGTTTTAGTTGGCGCAAAAGTATTTGCATCCAATCCTTTTATAATGCCCTTAGCAGCCAATGCTTGAATAGCTTCTTGCGCCCAAGCTACCTTACCCAGATCTTTGAAGCTTGCTGCTGGAGCAGTAGTTGGCGCTGGTGTTGCTGTTGGTGCTGGTGTTGCTGTTGGTTTCACGGTTGGAGTAGGTGTTGGAGTTACAACATTAGAACCTCCATCGCCATTGCCTGATCCCGTATCATCAGCCTTCTCTTTGTTAGTAATACGACCTTCAATTGCCGCCTTGATCTCTTTGCGATCAAACGTCTTCACAATGTAATCGTAGAATACGTCCAAATCAATCGGACCAGCCAGAGAATCACTCGCTTCAGTCAGAACCTTGTAGTTATCTCCACCCGCAGCCATAAAGTTATTCACTACTGCCGTATATTTCTGCATAGGATCAATTGGTGTTCCATTAGTCAAAGTAAGATTCGCAACACGATCCTTTACTGGAAGATACATATTCGCTGTATATTTCAGTCCGGAAATTTGTAACGTCTTGATATCTGGTTTTCCGTCAGCTGTCACATTCCATTGCTGCTGAAGTAATGTTTTGATCTGTGCTCCAGTTAGCGTCAGCTTCACTAGTGTATTACCGAATGGCTGGATTTTAGCGAGATCGCCAAAGGTTACAGGGCCTTTCGGAAGATCTGCACGGATACCACCTGGATTCATAAAGGCAAAATCAGCAGCACCTGCTTTGTCATCGAAGTCAGCAGTACGCATAGCGTCAGCGATCAAATTACCAAGTGCGCTTTCTTTGGTGTAAGCATCGGTACGAGTGATAGTTCCGTCTGTTGTACCCACTGGTTGGGTAAGTTCAGGATGCTTCTCAAGGTAAGCATTTACCAGTGCCACACTTTCCGGATCTGGTGTTACACCATCGTGATTGGTGTACGTTACTACAGCAGACTTGTCCTTCACATCACCCGTTTTAGGATCAATGGTCAGCTTAATATCTTCAAATGCCATACCGTAAGAATACGCTTGTACAATCAGCTTACCGTTTACAGTTCCGTTTGCCAGACCATGGTTGTCACCAGCAACGATAACATCAACCGGAGAATCAGCAGGAAGTGCTCTGGCCAGATCAGCAGCTTCACCTGTAGTAACTCCATTTTTAGTAGTGGCAGGATCATGTGCAAGCACAACAATCGTCTCTACGCCCTCAGATTGGAGCTCCTTCGCATATTTTTCAACAGCCGCTACTTCCTCATCAGGTGTGAGGAAATATACACCTTCTGTGCCGGAAGGTGAAACTTTGCTTGGTGTAGCCTTCGTCACAAGTCCAATAAATCCGATCTTTACACCACCCACTTCTTTGATTACATAAGGTTTAATAATCGGTTCGCGGGTGTCGGCTTTCACCGCGTTTGCATTGACATAGTCAAAATTTGTACCCTTGTGTATAACATTACTGTCCTTAGGGTCTTTTCCGCCGTTCAATTGTGTCATTAATGCATCGACACCTTGGTCAAATTCATGGTTCCCCAATGATCCAACATCAAATCTCATCATGTTCATCCACTCAATCGTTGGCTCATCACGCTCAAGTGAAGATACTGGAGCTGACGCACCAACAGAATCCCCATTATGAAAGAGCAAGGAGTTGTCATATTTAGCCTGTGCTTCATTCAGATAAGTTGCAAGAATTGCAGCTGTTCCCACATTTTTGTCATTCACAACAGAAACTGTATCCAGTTGTCCGTGGAAATCATTGATTCCGAGTAGGTGAACTTCAACATCCTTAGCTGGGAGAGCAAGCTTATAAATACTAAACCCCTTAATATCTTTTTCGCCAGTGTCTTCAATGTTGGCTGGCATAGTAACTTTTGCCGCTTCTGGTGATGAAGTAAAGGTGATATTCACATCTTTTAAAATAGGTGCCAATGACCAGTTACCATCCGCAGAAGGATCAATGGTACCTACTTCTCTGATGTAGTCCATAAGGATCTGACGATTCTCATCCTGAGAATCGACTAGAATCTCTGAACCTTTCACACCGGGAAAGTTCCCTCCACCACTTGCGCGGTAGTTGTTAGTCACAACAATGAAATCTTGGTTCGGATCCAAAGTTTTACCTTTATAAGTAATTTGCTTCACACGACTCGATAAGGCATCATTAATCTCACCAGAAGGAGTGTATTTTGCAGCTTTGGTTACATCAATTGTGTACTTAATGCCATCAATAACATCGAAGTTATATACAGCAAATTTGTCATTAAGCAGGCTTTGTGGTGCTGCACTCTCCACTTTGATGGTATTAAACGCACCCGCACTCATTTCAACCCATTCCTTAACAACAGACCCTTTAACTTTAATAGCTTTCAGCGTGTTGTCATACAGATACAAGTCACTTGCACTGCGAATCGTCAGTGGACCTTTCTCAATACTCGTGTACTCCGAAGGGCCGTTACGTCCAGCCTTGAAAGGAGCACCTACGCTAAGAATCGGAAGATTTTTATACTGTGGAAGGTTAGTGTTAATATACTTCTCCACATACCACTTTTGGGCATTGGTAACGATTTGCACTGTAGGATCGTCCTGAACCATTGCAAAATAACTATTCATCGAAGCAGTAGTAACGCCTAGCTCTTGACCTGTGTAGTCAATAGTTGCCTGGTGGTCTGCTGCAACAGCAGCATCTATAGCAGGATCTGGTTTTGTATCGGCTATGGAACGGGTCGAGGCTTTAGAGTTTTCTTTGTCGACTTTCCATTTGCCGTTCTCCTTCACTAGGTTAAGATCAATCAGCCCCAGATAACCTCCACCATAACCTGCTTGCACAGCTGGAGTACTATTAATGTGGCCGTAGACATTATCAACAACAGATTGAGCGCTATTATACGGCAGTCCCGTTAGTGGGTCCTTGAAAGAAGCATCGAGGGATTTATTATCACTTGTCGGGAACACTTTGTGGGTGTGTGAGAAGGTAATCGCATCGATGCCGTCAACTTTACTTAAAAGATTAATAGCATTTTCTGCATCAGTACCTGCAACTGCAGTTGCATCGAAGCCGGTATGTGCCATTGCTACGATTACATCGACATTCTCACTCTTCAGGATAGGAACAAATTTCGCTGCAGTTTCTGCAATGTCCTTGACGATGACATGACCTTCTAGATTAACCTTGTCCCATTCCATAATCTGAGGGGTTACAAGGCCAAGCACGCCGACCCTAATTTTCTGAGGTTGGTTATCGCTATCCATAATAGTCTTGTCGATAATGACATAAGGTTCAAAAGCATTTACGTCATTGTCTGGGTTACCATCTTTATCATCAATATATATATTGGCATTTACATAGGGGAAGTCGGCACCACTCAATGGATTATTAGCACTGCCCTTAATAGTACGTTTCAAGAAATCCAGCCCATAGTTGAATTCATGATTACCAAAAGTCGCAACATCATATTCCATAATATTCATAGCCGCAATCATAGGGTGTAGCTTGGTCTTTGATTCCATAAGGTTACTTTCGTTCGCAATGTAAGTCCCCAATGGTGTACCTTGAATCAGATCCCCGTTGTCGAGCAGAAGATTATTAAGAGGATATTCGCTTCTAGCATAAGTAACCAACGTAGCTGTCCGATCGAGTCCTACAGTTGTAGAGGCTGCATTCTTAAAATAGTCCCAGCCGTAGACATTGGTGTGTACGTCCGTGGTGCTCATCAACCGGAGTTTGGCTGTGGCATCGGATGCGGCTTCGGCTTTATCCGGACTCCAAACCGTACCCAAAACGACTCCACCTAGTACCTGTGCTGAAAGCACTGCAGTTGCTAGTACAGAAGCGAGAGGCTTGTTCCATCGTGTCTTCCATCCCATAAAGATTTATTCCCCCTAGTAGTTTTTACATAATTTCGGTGATATTATATCACACAAACATGACGAAAAAGTATAGGATTGTAAAATTAATATATATTCGTGTCAAATATATTAACGTGTGAAGAAAGACCTAGGTCACATTGTTATTTTATTAGATCAAGAGTCTCTAGACATATAAAAAAAACACACCTTATATAGGTGCGTCCCAAGAAAGCGCATACATAAAATCAAAACACGTCGAATCTTTATCTGATAATAACTCTCTCAAGACCCACTCATGATGGCAGTAAACCCAAAACAAATTGCCGTGATTAAAGACAAAGGTGTCATCACAAGTCTTTCTTTTCTACTCTTCGATAATATATTCATTACGGTATTGAGAATTAGATAGACTGTAAAAAAGTAACATACGCCTCTATCAAAAGGTAATCCAATAGAAATCACGTTGCCTGCCTGCAACAAGTACAAGATTGCAATCAGTTGTATAACAACTGAGATCGCACACGCAATCCTCATCTGTAAGGGCATGATTCTATGTTTGCCACCCATTGCAAATTCACCATAAGGTAATCCTAAAGACAGTAATATGTAAAGAATCGCCGCTCCCGCAAAAGTAATACTCCCAATCCATGCAGATAACATCCTTCCACCCCCTTCACTAATTGGTATTCGAATCGTATAAGCGGAAGAACACCTTTATAAATGCAATGGACTTTCACGAGAGATACTTAGGACTATAGCGTTGTTCATTCATTCGATCTATCAGCTTCTGTTGCTTTGACTATAATAAGAGACCTTTGAGATCAATATTTGTGTATAAATTTTTCTCATCCATTTTTTTGGACTTTCTTTTCATATTAATGATGAACCCGCACAAGCAACACCGGAATATCTGAGTAATATATAATTAAATAGACCAATGAGGTGATCCACAAATGTCAAACAGAGCAAAAATTCGCAAGCGAGCTGAACAGCTCAAGGGTAGACCTGTGTGCGTTACGCTTCATGATGGACGTACGTATGTAGGATGGATAACTGGCCTCGATAAGGATGGATTGACCCTCTCCAAACCACGTAAAAATAAAAATAAAAACAAAAAATCAAAAAAACACTCTTCTTCCCGCTCCCGGAAAGCGAACGTATCAGGACTCATGCCGTTATTCGGCTCACTTTTTGGAATGGGAGGAGGAGCTGCAGGGGCTACCGAGGCTGCAAGTTCAGGCGCTTCAGGATTCGGTGGAATTATGGGCTTCGTAGGGATGATCCAAAGAACAATGCCAGTTGTGAAAATGGGCTACAATATGATTAAATCTATTTCTCCATTCTTGAATGGACTGAAGGGTTTAATGGGATAGTCAAAAGACACCCCTCAAGGTGTCTTTTTATTTTTCCTCATGAACTTATCAGTTTCTTCAACAGTCTCCCCGCAGATTTTACTCGTGGGCGCTTTAAATGCTCCTGTACATAGCGATAGTCCGTTAATTCAACACTAGCATCACGAATCGCATAGGTAAAATCATCATCAAAGGGTAGACGGTATTCCCAGACTCGCTTCTCCCAATGTGGTATATTTGCAAGCATCCACGGATCGTCGATTCCGGGATGAATATAGGTTTCACTAACACCATCAGGTAGCGAATACATCTTGGCAATAATGGATTGTTTGAAACGATCGTACGTCTCACCCTCTTCCACACCAAAAGGATGCGACAACAAGTAATCAGGAATCGGGACTCCAAGTGTATCGGCCAGCCCGGATCCAAGTGCAACAGGACGTTCAATATTTTTCAGCGATCCCAGAAGAGGATCCTCTGGATGGATGTATCGAAAGAACCGTGATGGCAATCCCCAGCGCGAAATTCTCCACAACGTCTGCGGGAGCAAGCTACGTCCCGTTTCCATGCCATATAAACTTCCCATATGGTTGTCTACATGACTAATCACTATTCCCGATTTTTTCACTCTCTCATACTGCGCAACAATCTCCTTCAGCACAGCTTTTGTCTGCGCCCCCTGCTCAAACTCTTTTACCGTCTTATATTGATGCCCGCCATCGTCATGTAGTGAAGAGTCCCCCGTCAGGCTGCTCCAGCGTAAAGCCTCAAACTCACTAGTCATCGTCAAATGAAGGCCCACATTTTGTTGTTGCCTACGGCTACACCATCTAGCTGCCTCCTCGAATCCAGGGGCCACCGCCATGATCGTCGCTGAAGATACTTTTCCCTCTTCTAATAGATGCATAATCGCCTGATTCATGGCAGGACTTTGCCCAAAATCATCACAATTGATGATTAATTTTCTGATCATAGTCAGCATCACCTCTCAATTGCCCCGTAAATGTAAATTTAATAGTAAAAGATATGACAACAGATATCGCTAGCAGACATAACGGCACCACGCTTATTAAATACCGGAACGTTGCTTCTGGATCAGACCCTGGGTCATCGCCACCCTTGTAACCAAAGATCATCCCTACAATGAAAAAAGCCAGCGCCGAGATTAATCCGCTCGAGCGAGTGATGAATCCACTTACCGCGGTATAGATGCCTTCTCTTCTCAGACCTGTCTTCTCCGCATCCTCATCAATAATTTTGCCACCTACGATTGCCGGGGTTACTAGAAATCCTGCTAGTCCGAAACCGACAACAATGCCAGCGGCCACACCACTTACAAGATCATACCCGAACCATAGCGGAATGACAGATAAAGCATATAGGATAAGCGATAGCCGCCATGCCTTGACCCCATCCATCTTACGAATAATCCAATACCACACGAACACTAATGGAATGACCGAGACAAAGACAGCCGCGAGCATAATAGATACCTGTGCTTCTGAAATATGTAGAACATATTTTGCATAAAAGGGAATCATCGAGCTTATAAGTCCATTAACCGTTTGGGCAAAAGAGTTCGAAATATTAAACACCCAGAACTTCTTATTCCGAATCGTTTCCCGAAAAGCCGGGATGAGCTTCAACGGTTCAGTCTTAGTGGTCTCTTTCTTCTCTTGGACATTCATCATACATAAAAACATAAACACGCCGAAGACACAGGCATACACAATAGCCATATTAGAGAAGTTAATTGCTGCGAAAAGTTTTGGCGTTAGAGCCGTACCGATTAACAGAGCAACCACTTGATACCCTTGCTGAATCACCGAGGCTTTTGCCCGAATACGATCTCCACGGAACAGCTCCGGAAGCAGTGCGCCATAGTTCACCCACAAGACCGTAGCGACAGCCTCATAGAAAATAAGTGTCACTAGAAACCAAGTGAAGAGTCCATTCTCGGATAAACCGCCAGGAGGAGAGAACACCAGCACAAACGCCAGCATAAATAACGGAATCGAGCCGAACACCCAGGGTCTACGCCGACCATAGCGGGTATTTGTGCGGTCTGACCAGTATCCAAACAGCGGATTATTCACCGCATCCCAGATCAGAAAGATTGTTCTGGCCAGTGTAGCAAGTCCAATGCCCAAGCCCAATTTCTCCACATAAAAATAACTGTAAAAAGAACTAAAAGCCTGACTGGGAACCATCATCGCAAACATCCCTAATGCAAAGGTGTACGGCGAGTTCATCCATTTATGCTTCACTCACATACCTCCCATATAGTAATCATCTAGTTGTAATATATTACCACATATACTGGAAGTTTAGTGACAAATTTGCTCCAATCTAATGCGTTTCCTCATCATAAAGGAGGGATAACCGCGGATGTTTACACAGTTCAAAAAAGTGCTGAGTAGTATAAACTACCAAGCACTTTGCTTCTTCCACTATAAAACGTCTTTCAGCTTTTTCCGACTCTGAATATCCAAAGTGGAATAATCACGAATTTCGCATCTTTTTCCGTTGACGTCAGTAAGAATGATGCGGTAAAGACTCGGGTATTGCATATGCTCATGCAGGTTACGCATAACGATACGGGTCTGCCCCAGATTCGTTTGTAGCTCCCAAATCCACATATCTGCCTTCTGTTTGATGGAATCAATTCGGGTCACAACGGGAAGAAAGTATCGCAGCTGCAATTCTTTGTCCACTTCCCCCCGACTTTCCTCATCCAGCTGATCAATGTCACGAATGACACCAATCTCCTCACTCTTAGAATTTCTCACAGAAATATACTGGGTGTTGTATTGAAAAGGAAATATACGAAAAAGGATTAGTTCTTCATAAACCTTACCTTCTATTACCCCTTGAAACACCCCACCTTGACTACGGCTAAAGGAAATCAGACCCGGTTCAAAAATGTTAATTTCATAGGGATCTTTATCTTTATCTTGAGCTTTCAATTCATCACTGACGCTGATTGGATCACTCATGCACTTCTACCCCCTTGATCTGGGACATTTCTTTCTGTGCCTCGACCAGTTTGAAGTAAGCCCCTTCTACTGCTAGCAATTCTTCATGCGTACCCACCTCAATAATCTTACCGCGTTCCAGCACGACGAGCCGATTGGCATTTCTTAAAGTGGACAGTCGATGAGCAATGGCGAATGTCGTTCTACCTTTGACCAGACGCGAGATCGCTTCTTGGATTTGCCGCTCAGTCACTGTATCCACAGAAGCCGTTGCTTCGTCCAGAATTAGAATCCGCGGATCGTGAATTATTGCTCGGGCAATAGACACTCGCTGCTTCTCCCCTCCGGATAACTTATGCCCACGTTCTCCTACCCTTGTGTCATAGCCATCAGGTAGCTGAACGATGAAGTCATGTGCATTGGCAATTTTAGCAGCACGCATAATTTCCAGCTCTGTAGCGTCCGGTTTAGAATAAGCGATATTCTCAGCAATCGTGCCGTCGAACAGGAATGTCTCCTGCAGCACTACACCGATCTGACTCCGAAGGTCAGACTGGCTAATATTTCGGATACCCACCCCATCGATGGTGATGGTACCCTCATCTGTGTCATAGAATCGGCAAATCATGTTGATGAAGGTCGACTTCCCAGCACCTGAATGTCCGACCAGACCAATCATCTCTCCTGCACCTACTTTTAAATCCACGTTCTTGAGCACAGGGTGATGCTTTTCGTATCCATAAGTGACCTGTTTAAACTCTACCTCACCATTAACACGACCAATATCAGCTGGGTTCGTAGTGTCAGGCACATCGGATGGTGTATCCATAATTTCGAAAACTCGATCTGCAGCTGAAATCGCATGACTGGCCCAATTGATCATTTGACTTACCCACTGCAAAGGTCCGAGGAGCATCCCGAGGTAAGTCACCAAAGCGATTAGTGTACCAATAGATAATTGCCCATCAAGCACCGTTCTGCCGCCATAATACCAAATTAATAGCGTACCTACGCCAGCAACTAACGCAAAGGCGGGAAACATTCCCTGCCACAAGCCTTCAATCCGGATATTGTGCCGCACCAATTCCTTATTAGCGAAAGTATAACGTGACATTTCCGTAGTTTCCTGACCAAATGCTTTAACCACACGAATCCCCTGCAAAGAATCGCCAACCAGAGCGTTTAGTCTAAAAATAGATCTCCACTGCTGGTACCACCGTCTGCCAATCATCGGCCATAATACAGTCGATAGTACTACCATAAGCGGCATAGGTAGCATGGCTAGCAGTGTTAGCTTCCAATCCATACTAAACATAATGGCGAAGATTGCGATCACCCTTAATGATTCACCTGAGACCCATATTACGCCATCTGTCATGAATTGCCGCATCGCCTCAGAGTCATTATTTACCCGTCCAATGAATTGCGAAGACTGTCTTCGATCGAAGAAAGATAACGACAATTTCATCAAGGAATGATACACATCATGACGCAGATCACCCATAATTTTTGAGCCAATCCATACCCCGATAAGTCCACGTACAGTCTGCATTAGAGTAACCACCAGAGAGGTGGCTGCAAGCCCAATTACAATCCATAGCAACGTTGAACCCATGTCCTTTTTTGTTAGCACGTTATCTACAATCATTTTCGTCAAAAAAGGTGGAACAAGCTCTATCAATGTAGTGAAAATCAGCATAATCGCTGCTGCGATCATTTGGATTTTATACGGCTTAGCGTAACCTAACATTCGAAATAGAACCTTGCCGTTACTTTTACACACCGGACAGGTCTGAGAATCTTCAGGTAGCGGATTGCGGCATTTCGGACAATGTCTTGGAAATTCTTTTTCAGAAGCCGTTGGCCGCTCCTCCCCTTTAGCTACAGCAGCAATTAATTTAGACGCATATCCAAATATAGAGGTAAGCGATGCGGTATAACGTATAAGAATGATTGGACCCTCTTTAGTATCTACAAGTAACGAACCGCCTCCTACCCCACCTACTACTCGAGCATCGGTTATGCTCGAAACAAAAAACTTCGAAACCATTCTCCCGTCCGTTCCCCAAACGGACACTTCCTTCTCTGTCAATACAAGCCATTGCTCACCGAACTGTCCATCTTTCATTAAATCAGATCCAAAGTGGAATAACGGTTGTTCCGTAAGCTGCATTTCTATAGACTTGGGAAGTTTATCAACATATGGCATTCTTTTTCTCCCCTTTCTTTACCCACCTATTTACTCACATATATTTACAGTGGTAAAGATGAAAGAATGACTATAATTATTTTGTATAGTTACTTGAACAACCCAAAAAAGACACCCTTAAGGGTGTCCTTTTCATTATTTTCTATGATACTGGCTATGTCCTAAAAACAAATCCCGATGGATTTATTTTTATGTATAACGGGTCAGCAAATGCTCCTGCGCTAATTTCATATCTTATTAATTAACCAAATAGATCGGATTCTAGAAATCTGTTCGTTATTTTCGACGACGAATGTTCATGCGATTATACATCACTAAACCGGCGATGACCATGCCCAGCGTACCTATACTACTCGCTACTTCAGTCTGCATACCAAACAAAATACATACGTTAGTCACCAGGCTTCTCGTAAGCAACGCGACAATAATTAGCATGATCGGACGCCAAAAGTTATATCTTCTCATTTCAGTAACACTCCTAACCCATTTTTCTTAAGCGCTTAACCTTATTTATCTATATGTATTATAGCATAAGTAAGTAACCGCATACATTTTACGTAATCCTAACAATTTTGATCTAATCAGGGCATAATTCAGCGCCTAACCCCCTTGTTCGTTCGACTTTAGGTATAGACTTATCATTTTTTACGGATTATAATAACAAACGAACACCAAAAGACGAACATTAAGGCGGAAATCATGACTGAATATATGCAAATATTCCTAGGCACTTCATTTTCAAGCAAATCACCAAAGGAAATTCAAATTTTAAAAGACCATCTCTACTGCATTAATACAGATGGAATGATAGAAAAGATCGTTTCACCAGAAGAACCCGACTATCAAACTTTACTAGCTACTTATCAAGACCAAGACAACTTCCATCGATTAGCTGAAGGTCAGTATTTTTTGCCTGGCTTTATCGACTTGCATGTTCACGCCCCGCAGTGGGCTCAATCTGGAACTGCATTAGATATTCCACTCTATGATTGGTTAAATACGTACACCTTCCCACTGGAGTCTAAGTTTTCGGACCTGGATTTTGCTAAAAAGGTCTACTCTGATGTGGTTGATACTTTACTCGCGAACGGAACTACTACAGCACTTTATTTTGCAACGGTGCATAAAGAAGCCAGTTTACTATTAGCCCAAATATGTGCGGATAAAGGGCAACGCGGACTCGTTGGAAAAGTGGTAATGGACGACCCTCAAGGAAATCCAGAATACTATCGCGACACTGACACCGACACCGCAATTAAAGATACAGAAGAATTTATACTAGCGGTAAAAGAACTAGCCAAATCTACTAAGCAAGGCATTTATCCAGTAGTGACACCTAGGTTCATTCCTAGCTGTACAAATGAGGCTTTGCAAGGTCTAGGAGACTTAGCCGCCAAATATGATACTCATATTCAATCGCACTGTAGTGAAAGTGATTGGGCACATGGTTATGTACAAGAACGATTCCAGAAGAACGATGCTTTTGCCTTGCATGATTTCGGTCTACTCCGTGATAAATCTGTAATGGCACATTGTAATTTTTTAGAAGAAGAGGATGTAGAGTTATTTGCGGAGACAGGAACGGCTATTGCGCATTGTCCAATATCAAACGCTTATTTTGCCAATAGTGTCATCCCTATCGCTCATTTCCACTCCAAAGGTGTAGAGATTGGTTTAGGGTCTGATATTTCTGGCGGTTTTTCACCTAGCCTCTTCGATAACATAAGACAGGCTGTAATGTCTTCAAGAATGCTAGAGGATGGCGTTAATCCTTCCCTTCCTGCACAAGAGCGTGGATTACTAGGATCACGGATTAAGATTGATGAAGCTTTCTATCTTGCTACTGCTGGCGGTGGTAAAAGTTTAAGCTTACCTATCGGTCGGATACTAGAAGGCTATACATGGGATGTTCAAATTATTGATACGAAATTACCATCGGCTAAATTGCCTATTTTTGATGGGAATGAAGATTTAGAGAACGTGTTTCAAAAGATGATGTATTTAGCTCGACCTGAGAATATCCGTGAAGTCTGGGTACAGGGTGAAAAGGTTCATTCACGTTAAGGATCGATAAAACTAGAAAATATAAGGTGGGCATCTGAGTGGAAACACAAGCAAACGTACAAGATCAAGCGCCATTGAAGTCACAACTATTAACCGTTCTACCCGATGAAAAAGTTTCCTTCGGTAAATCCATCATCCTAGGCTTTCAACATGTATTGGCAATGGACGTTTATGTGGTTCCTTTCCTGATTGCAATGTTAATCGGCTTACAACCGAATCAGTCAAGCGCGTTGATTCAATCTACCTTTATTGCTGCTGGACTTGCAACGATTGTGCAGACTTATTTCTGTATGAAGCTTCCTATCGCGCAAGGTCCATCTTATGTTCCGCTTGGTGCGATTGTCAGTATTTATGCCGCTAGTGGCGGCGGGGAGCTGGGTTGGAGTTCCGTGTTAGGTGCCAGCTTAATCGGTGCGGTTCTAGTTATTATTTTGGGCTATGTGGGGATCTTTAATAAAATCGTTAAGAACTTTATCCCACCCATTGTAGGTGGTACGATCATATTCATAGTTGGTCTTTCTTTATTACCTGTTGCTATAAGAGACAATATCTATGGAGCTTCAGGCGCTTCAATCAATCAGAACGTTTTGTTAGCCCTTATTTCAGCAGGTACACTCCTTTTATTCGTGATTCTCGGTTCTATGTTCCGTAATAAAGGATCGATCTTCAGAATTATTTCCGTCATGATGGCGTTAGTAGTTGGATGTATCTCTGCTAACTTGATGGGTGTGTTAGATTTCTCAGCGATTAGCAAAGCGAACTGGTTTAGCATGCCTCGTATCGCTTTTGTAGATTTCGGATTCTCGTTCAACTTTTCGGCTATTATCACCATGGTTATTATTTATCTCGTACTGCTAGCTGAAACAACAGGTACCTGGTTTGCTGTCAGCAACGTAATCAATAAACCTTTAACAGACGAACATATTAATAAAGGGGTTATCGGTGAGGGGATTGGCTGTCTTATTGCTTCTGCACTCGGTTCAACACCTGTAACAGGCTATTCTACCAATGCGGGCATTATCTCCATCACAGGTGTTGCCTCCCGCCGGGTTTTCCTCGCAGTAGGAGGATGGTTTGTCCTCTTCGGTTGTTCTGGTAAATTAGCTGCTCTGATCTCTTCCATTCCATCCGCTGTAATCGGCGGCGTCTTCGCTATCGTCTGCGGGATCATTGCAATTAATGGTGTACAGGTGATGAAGAACGTAACGATTGGCGAGAAAGAAATGTATATTATCGCAATACCGATGATTATCACGTTAGCTTTGGTACTCATTCCTGGCGACTACTTGCATTCCTTACCTTCATTCGTGCAATATTTATTGGGCTCACCTATCCTAGCGGCTTCATTGGCAGCGATCTTATTGAATAAACTACTGCCAAGTGGAAAATAGAACGTAAAATGCTAGATCTTAAAACGGGCATCAAATGATGTCCGTTTTTTACTTATTTCCTCAGCTTATTGGGTAATGGAATATGCCTAATTGACTCAATGGGATGATACAGTAACATCCATGGACCTGAAAAACGCATAACCCCTTTTATTCTTTGACGATACTCCGGTTTATAACAATGAATAGGGCATTTAGCACAAGCCGTTTTCACTTCCCCGAACTTACAATATGCTAACCTCTTCAGAGCATAATCGTTTAGATCCTGACATTCGTTGCAAAGCCCCTTATGGTGATGTTTTTTCTTACAATATATACGAATCATTTTCGTGACAATATCTTGTTCTTTTTGAATTTTAGGACCTTCATTTAACTGTCGGTTCACCTTTATTGTCATTTATGAGCCCCCTTGTAACTTGTACAATAAGATCTCATCTAATTATAGAGGAAAAGCAGTCCTTCTTTTTTTACATTTCTAAGGATTTTTATCATACTACACACCCGAGGCGTTATTTCGTTATACTCATAATTATTTTAGAAAGGCTGTAACGTTTATAGCTTTTTACGGATATATAAAGTGAGGAGGTGAACGGATGCAGGACAACGAGGAATTATACAGGGAATATTCAACCCAAGTATATAAATTCGTATTTAGTTTTTGTCATAATCACTTACTGGCAGAAGAAATCACCCAAGAAACCTTTTATAGAGCTATAAAGTCCATACACAAATACGATGGAACCTGCAAAGTATATGTATGGCTTTGTCAGATTGCTAAGCATGTGTGGTATCAGGAACTGGACAAGCAGAACAAAAGGAAGACTTGTGAATTAGAAGACCCTCCTTTTTCTAACACAAATTCAACAGAAACTGAATTCATTTTAGCTCAAGACAAAATGGAGTTATTTAAACAGCTTCATTTACTTGATCCAAATACCAAGGAAGTATTGTATCTGCGTTTGACCGGAGAGTTCAGCTTTCGGGAAATTGGCGAAATTCTCGGAAGGGATGAAACCTGGGCAAGAGTTACCTTTTACCGTGGAAAACAAAAATTAATGAAAGGAAGATCTTCATGAAATGCGAGATCATTCAGGATTTATTGCCCTCCTATATCGAAAAGCTAACCTCTTTACATAGCAACGAAGAGATTGAAAAACATCTGCAAACCTGCGAAAGCTGCCTTCAGTCATATCATGAAATGACCGCAACAGCAAATCTAAACGTGCCTATTGTTGATAAAGAAGAAGTTAACAATCTTAATTATTTTAAAAAGGTGAAATCAAAAAACATAAAGGTAATCGTCCTCTCCATCTTATCGGTAATCATACTGGCTGCAGCTCTTATTGGACTTTTTGTGATTGGCTTCCCTGTGTCCTCTAAAGATGTGACCATCGATTATCAGAAGACAAAGACTCATTTGGAGGTTCATCTGACTTTGGAAAACGGCAAGGACTTGGTGTTCTCAGGAAAAACTAAATTTATCCGCGATGAAAATAATAATGTGATCGGTTCCGAAACTAGGTATACCCCTAGAGGCTTGATTCATAATCCCTTTGATGATGTAGGGAAAAAAGTTATGTTGGGGACGGAAATTCAAACCGATCTGGATTTCCCAAATAAATTTATCCTTGAATTCAAAGATAAAACTATGACGTTCATTAATGGCGTTTTGGTGGAGTAAACATTGCCGTTAAAATGAAAAAAGACACCTTTTAAGGTGTCTTTACTGATACTCCATATGGAACTTAGTATCTGTTCATACCTCTATGATGAGCGAAGGACTTGTCTTCTCATCCACATCGTTGCAACCCACTTTTCGCCTTTGATCACTGGCGTACCTGCATGCAAGGTGGACTCGTTTAATTCATGATTATCGTAAAAATATTCGAAGTAGACCGCCATACCTTTGTTAGGACTCACTGTTAAATTAAGCATAGGGAAAGCTGTTTCTCCACCTTCCTCCACATCATTCAAATACATCACGAGCGTACTAATTCGATTATTGCTACTTGCTCGACTCGTTTGAGTGAAGAAATCATGATGGGGTAAATACTCTTGGCCAGGGATATACAGCAGAACTTGCAAGCCATCACCATGCTCGATAGGAATATTCATAATTTGAGAGAATCGTTTCTCGATTCTTGTAACCGTCTCATTCTCCTCACAGAACACACCACTGCTCGTTCTAATCGGATTGACCGCATGGTCTTCACCAATTCTTGAACGTTGCAATCGTTGCCTAGAATATTCAATTAACTCATTACACTCCTCATCGCTAAGCACATTTCCTAACAAGACAACCAACGGTTCCTCATACTTGGCAAGAATTCGAATCTCTCGATCTTCTGTCTTAATCGTATTTCCAGCATGATCAAATATCGTCCGTTCTTTGTCTGTCGCATTCCCTGTCGTATTCCCTATCATCCTTATGCAGCTCCCAAGTTATAACATCCATCGCAAAAAACATACCATAAAATGGTTTTATTTGCTTGATTAACTTCAGAACATCTAAAGACTCAGAAAATCAGCCTATTGTACGCTTATATTGCATTTTTCGTTGATACGTAGATAGCATAACTCCTGCTAGAATGAACAAAGACCCTAATATTTCTACACCTGTGATCGGTTTATGCAATAATATCAATCCCATGATCATAGCTACAAAAGGTTCTAAATTAGATAATACAGACGCTTTTGAAGCATCAACATGGCGAATATTGTTATTCCAAACCAGTGTAGCTACACCATGTACAACAACAGCGGTTCCGATCAGAAGAGCCCAATCCGTAATATTCGAGCTCATTCGTAAAGGTGTATCTAACGAGAAGATAAACGGGGTCGATACAATAAAGCCCACCAGATTCGAATATAAAGTAATCGTGAGCGGATCTATTCTTTGTGAGAGTACCCTAGTCATAATAATCATAATGGCGAAGGTTATCATCGTTACAACAATCCACAGTAGTCCTTTATCAAAATGCAAAGAGGATGATCCCCCTTTTACAACGACAAAATAAATACCAATGATCGCTAGAATAGACCCCATCAACATACGGATCGTTAATCTTTCCTTTAAAAAAACTGCCGCTAATAAACCCGTTAAAATAGGAGTCATAGCTAAAATGATTGCAGATGTTGTTGGATCAGCTGTTTGCAGCCCTTTAAAAAAGGACCATTGATTAATAAACACACCAATAACACCTAGAGATAAAATTAGGAATACATCCGATTTACTCACCAGCTTAAAATTCTTTTTGTAAGCCGTTATTCCTACTAGACATAACACTATAAATAAAAGTCTCAGTGAAGTTAATAGACCGGGGGAGAAGTCCTCAACTAAGATCTTTCCAAACACAAAATTACTGCCCCATACGACTACACAAAAAGTGAGCCAACCATAAGCTTTTAACATTTAAATCACCTTTCAATAATACCGACTCCACAATTTTCCCATTACAGCCTTACGCCAAAAAAAATAGACCCCACCCATCGTAAGATACGGGGTCTATTGTACTGTTGGTTAGCAAACATCGGTTCTTCTTTGTATCTATTATAACCTCCATGGGTTTTTCATGCGCTGAATTTATAGAGGGAATAATATCCATAAGGCGCTGAATGCGGCATACTTAAACCTCCATTTTTTTCTTAATACTCATCGACCCGGGAGCACCCGTACCAAACTGATAACGGTAAATCACAACTACCGCAATAATCACTAGGGACATGACGAGAAAAATATTACTATACACATGAGCAGTAGCGTTAGTATTCAAAGGATTGAACTGCACAACAGCAGTACCCTTGTCGAGCATTTTCCCGACTACACTCATGGCCATCGCGCCAGAGATAAAATTGATCATGGAGAGTAGTCCCATACCCACTCCTGTTTCCTCTTTTGGCAGCGTCCGCGAAATCGTATTGGACATCGAGATTTGCATGAAAGTCTGGCCCACGTTCCCTAATATTAAAATGATGGCAATGAAATATGCCGATAATCCAATAAAAGTAGAGAGTAGGGAGAAAGCAAGAAATAACAATACCGAAGCGACGAACACAAGTACGAAATTACCACGATCATCAGCCAACCTGCCTCCCTTGCGTCCCATGATAGCCGAAGCAATAGCAGCTGGTACTAACACGAACCCAATGGTCGAAGGGGATAAACCATTCACTGTCGCTAGAAATTGCGGTGTCATGAATGTCATGCTAAAGCTCATAGCTGTCGTCGTAAAAGCAAGCAACAACCCAATCGAGTAGGTTTTGTTACGGAACAAAACGGGTTTAATAAAGGGCTCCTCAGCTTTCCGAATCCGAATGATAAATAAGGCTAATAAGACAAGTCCCCCGAGGAACAACCACACTTGCATCTGTGTGATGGCAAGCAAGAAGATTGCGACTGCTGCAGCTAGTAACCCGCCACCAAGGACATCAATACTTCCTGCCTTCCCTCTCGTATTATCTAAATACTTTCGGAAGAAAGGAAGCGTCAGTAGCGGAAGCAAGGAAAGGACGAACATGAGTCTCCAGCTTCCAAAGCTGGTGATAAGGCCTGCAGCGACCGGTCCCAAAGCATTACCAAGCGCTAACCCAACCGCAGAAGTCCCAAGTGCTCTCCCCCTCTTCTCTGGAGCAAAATATCGGATCGGAATGATCATTGCTGTTGCAGGAAGAACGGAAGCACCGGCAGCTTGAATTACACGGCCCAGAATAATAATCCAAAACTCACTAGCAAGCAGACCTATTAATGAACCGAGAGCGAATATAAGCAGTCCATACGTTAACAAATCCTTCAACCGATATTTATCCGCCAATTTCCCCATGACGATAGAACCTACCGCGTAAACCACCATATAACTGGTCATAATCCAACTAACCTGCGATGGAACGAGATTAAACTCTTTGCCGATCTCAGGGAGAGCTACATTGAACATCGTACCGTTCATAACCGAGAATATTAAGGTAACTACAAGTATTTTCAGCAGCTTATCTGCATTTTGTGATGATGTATCCGTCATGATCTAAACCTCTTTTCTGATTAAATTCATAATGAACTATAAGCAAAAAGATAAATAATGAGTATCCTCAGTAATATATAATACTGAGGATACTCATTATTTTCTCACCTGTCAAGTTATATCCTTTACATGGAACTATAGCTGGATACGCCTTATAAGAGTATAATATAAAGAGTGTACTCATTAAGAGTGCACACATATTCACCGTTGCCAAGAATTGAAAATGAAAAATTGACAATAAAGTCAAGGAGGCACTACATCCATGAACACAGATCATCCCAAGGCGATAGACGTCATTCACATATTAATGAGATCAACCAACTACATTAAAACAGAATTTCAATCCCAGTTATTAGCGCTTAATACGCCTTATCATCTCTCCGGTCCCAGGTTACGTCTGCTTTCAGTCGTTGCCGAAACAGGCAATATCCGTATGAATGAGTTAGCTGTTAAGTTAGGGATCAAAGCACGCACCGTTACCGATTTTGTTGATGCACTTGAGCAGGATAAGCTCCTCGTTCGAATTCCTGATCCAACCGACCGACGAGCTACACTGATCCAGCTTACGGAACTTGCACAATCCACGATTGAGGAGGTTCTTACTTTCCAGGATACAGTCGCTGACAACATGCTGGAGAATCTTTCAATGGAGCAAAGAAAGCAATTCTATGACCTTCTATTGCAACTAACCAAAAACAAAGCAATCTCCGATTTATGTGAAGAAGCTAAGTGAGTCGCAGCCACATCGAGGAACAGGAACTCACGGCACCCAGCTCACCTCCCCCGGAATTCATCCCTCAGCAATCTGCGGTTTCACCCTTGGCTGTCGATCCGGGAGCAATTGCTGATTGTTTGTTTCGGAATACGTACGTTTAGCTCGTGAATATTCTGGTTTTACCCGGTTTCGTAGGACGCACCTCGGTTGCGGGGTTTCAGTGAAGTGGAATATTTCGGGTCTACACTGGATTGAGCTTGCAATCCATCCAATCCTTCACATGCTTCTAAATAAACACGTAAAAAAGCTCCGTTCCTCTAGGAATGGAGCTTTTGGATCTATGTCAGAGTAATTATCATTTAACCCTTAATGCTTGGCCACAGCGTGCACAATAGCGGGTACCCTGAGGAGACAATGACCCGCAGCCTTCACAGTAAAGCTCCTGCGTCATGGGCTTCACTTGATCGTCATGCCTTATCGCCTCATGCGTGGTTGGATTCAACATATTCAATGCATGGAACTCCTCTTTTCTTCCCCTACGAATAAGTGAGAATAATAAATAGAGTCCTATAAACCCGACTACAGCCATAGCTCCCGCCTTCATCAGACCCGATTCAAAGTGATAATTCCATAGTGCATGCATCACGACTGCTGCCAAAAACATCCCCATTGCACGTAGCCCTCTCGTCCACGGCTTACCGTCCCCCAAATTCGAGTGCTTATGCATGCTGCTTGCATACCAGATGCCCACAGTTGCAATCGCAGTCCATGTTCCATGACCGAATGGCGATAATAATGCTCTCATCCATAGGACGGCGAGCATCCCAAGTGAAGAGGCTTCGTCTATATGCACCCATCCATAAATAATACTTTCCACTGCAGCGAATCCCATTCCTGCTGCGGCACCAAACACCACTGCATCCATCAGAAAATGGATTTTTCGCGTTCGAACGAGCATCACACAGACTAATAATTTTGCAGTTTCTTCTATTAGAGCTACAGACAAAGGCACGTAAAACTGCGAAAAGTCAAAGGAACTTGCTTTGACTTCAAAAAGCCAAATCCGCTCTAAATACCAAGCCAGAGGGATAGCAACAATTGCGGTAGACACAAAAACTAAACCAAGCCTCCTCTGACGAAAGCCTATTAACTGCTGATTTCTCACAAAAGCTACGAATGCTAGGGGACCCACCACACCTCCAACAATTAAGGCGGCGATCTTCCACCATTGGCTATGAAGGAACAGTGCCAAGAAGGATAAGACAAGGAATCCACCGACCAACCAGAGTAATTGCTCCATCCACTTGTCCTTGGCCTTAGGTAGCGATTTATTATCCTCTGCAACAGAATCCCCGCCGAAGGCGATGGTCACTTTCTCCAACATATGGGGTGTTCGTATATTTAGAACCTCTATGAGTTGTTGACGAACCGGAGCATAATAGTCAAGTATAGTTAAGAATTCTAACTTACCCATGATTAGCAGTTCACTATCTTCTAACGCGATCAACGTGTGCAAGGAGGCTGTGTCTGTTAGTAACTCTGTCTCGCCATAAAAATCCCCTTCACGAAGAACAGTCTTGCGCCGCTTTTGACCGTGAAGTTCGATACTCCCGCTACTAATCATGAAAAATTGATCCATTACCGCACCTTCTACGATAATCTCTTCGCCCTTCGTTACTTTCTTGATCGTCGTAATCTCTGCAAGACCCCGAAGTTCAGCATCAGGGATGACCGACCAGATTGTCGCTTTGCGAAGCATACTATGGATCATTCGAATCCGTATGTTCACAAGCACACTCTCATAAAATAGCGGACTCAGGCTCGCCAAATATTCGAACGAGGAACGGTCCAGACGCAACGCTTCTACTGTCCCGATTGCCGTAACACTAGCTGATCTTTGTACGTTCCGAATAAGACCAATCTCTCCTACTAACTCTCCCGGTCCAAGTTCAGCTAAGAGCAACGCCTTTCCAACTAAGTTCACTGAGGTGACTTGCACTTTCCCTTGCCATATAATGAAACAGTCCTTAGAGGTGGACTCTTCCATAAGAAGTCGTTGTCCATCCTCTAAAGACACAAGTTTTATAGCATTAATTACATTTCGTAGCTCATCATCAGGAATACCTCGTAATAACGGATGATCACGTAGAAAATCTACTGCAGCACTTGGTATCATAGGTTTAACTCATCACCGCATATTTCCAATAACACTACTTCTGGAATCTTGCATTTTTTTAATGAAATTTGTCATTGTATCAAAAGCTTCGTTACGTTTATTCGTTAGACTTTGCAGGCGCAGCATGTCCATTTGCTGACTATTACTTGCACTATCAATCTGTGATTTGATTTGTCCCAACAGATTCTCAAGTTGCCCTTTTGTTTGCGGTATAGCCATACTCATAGCAGTAAACATGGCCCCCTTGTCATCTGCCAGCTTTACAGCAGCGTTGGCCTCGGCACCTGAAGGAAGCTTCGCTAGCTCTTCATTGATCACTCCTAGCAATTGATTCAGTTTTGAGATTGTTTCATTCTTGGCTTGTACGGATGCGATTTGATCTTTCAACTGATCCTCTAACATACTTGCACGACTCGACTGTACAGCCATCATTGCTGCTTCAAGATCCATGCCCTGAATGTTAACCTGTGTCATACCACTCATATCAACGCTACCTACCGAATTTTGCGTGGCATTTCCATTCAGGGCATCCTTAACAGAGTTATACACCGAATTGTTATACAACAAAGCCCCTCCTACAATGATCCCCAGTACAAAAGTACCTGACATAGATAAAACTAATCTTTTCACGCTCATTTCATTTCCTCTTTTCATTTATGGATGATCATTGCGTCATTACGATTAACAAATCCAAATATGCGCTTTCTTTGTTAATATTGTTATATCATTTTGGGCGATTAATGGTCTGTAACCCCAATTACAATTTCCAAATACTCGAACTCAAATCACATCAAGTATCTTTCTAAGTCTATCTATGTTGCACACAAGTATTTTCCTCTGATCAATACGTATCAACTGCTCATCCTGTAATCCAAGCAATGATTTTGTCACGGTCTCGCGCGCCGTTCCTGTCATATCCGCCAGGTGTTGATGCGTCAGCTTCAAATCGATTAGAACACCCTCATCAGAGGGCACTCCATGCTGTTCTGTTAGACGCAACAATACACGAGCAATGCGCGTACGCACGTCAATAACGGTCAAGTCTGTTATTAATTTATTGGCATCACGTAGACGATCTAACGCTGTTTCCAAAATGCCGATTAATATATCTGGATTACTTTTTAATAAGGGTATGAAATCTCGTTTTTTCAGAATACATAAGGTGGATTTCTCAATGGTTCTTGCAGACGCAGAACGTGCTCTTTCATTTTGCAATAAAGCCATCTCTCCAAAGAAATCACCTTCTCTAAAAATAGAAAGGATTACATCCCTTGAGTGGTTATCTTGATAGATTTGAACAACTCCAGATATAACCAGATAGAGTTCCTCTCCCTCTTCACCTTCAAAAAAGATAGACTCTCCCTTTATATAAGTACGCTCGCTACATAACTTGGCAATTTCAGCTAAATATTCATCATCAAGATGTTCGAAGAATGGGAAATCTCGTAACAGTTGTGGGTTCATCTTCAAGAGCAGCCTCCAGTGTATCATTTTATAATTTCTATTAGGCTTCAACTCTAGCAAAAGTTAAATCTTTAGGACCATCCTTTATTGTAATACTTTTAAATTAAGATAAATAGTGACTGTAGTCATCAAATTATCATATGACATTTTTACATTTTATGGAGATTTAAATAAAAAAGAATCAAACGCATGGATCATCGAAAGGATGCTCATGGCTTGACTCTTATTTTCTACTTAAAAGCTCTTCGTAAGGCCTCAATTCTTCTTGCTACACTCTCTACACAATTTCACTTTTTTCCGCTATATCATACCCATGAATGGCCCCCTTGGTATAATACACTTCAACCTCAATCCAAGTTCAATTATCGTTAGCTCGACTGTTCCGTCTTTATAGCCTGGAATAACTTCTGTCGTTACATTCATACCTTCAGGTGAGTTGAATTTATTCATACTTCTCGCAATGAGTTTATTCAAAATTGGTAATAACAAAGGATTTAATGGAAGTGTCGTCTTCGCGTAGGGTTCAAAGTCGCAATGGATATTGTATTTATCCATTGGATTCCTCCTCTATTAAGTTATTTACTTAAGTACATATTAGCAAATCGTACTAAACTGTCTAGCAATCGTAAGATCAGCGTTAGCGCATCCGACCACGGCTGCGTCGGCATGATTCAAGTAATAAGATCACAAGAAAAAAGCAAAGAAAAGCGGCCATTATAGGTCGCTTTTCTTGTGACCCTTTTGAAGCTGAGGCACGTCGAACCGCTGCTTGAAAAGTTTATGGAAGCACGGTTTAGAAAAAAACTATCTATTCCAACTTCATATAATACAGATTCGCCGTACTATCCTTCGTAATGGTATGTGCGCCCGCCGTAAGGGAGACAGTGGAAATGCCATTCGTTATAGGATAACTTGTTCCATCCACTTTGATTTTAGTTCCTTCTGTATTGAACACCAGGGTTAGGGTTGAAGCTTTGGCAGCTGTGAACTGAATACTGGTTGCACTCTCGATTTTTAGACATTGAGTTAGGGTTAACCCCTGATATGTCACAGTTCCCTTACTTGTTGAGAGATTCCCTTGGATATTGAAGAAGCTGCTCGTTGTTCCATCAGTGGTAAAGTTATGAACGGTTGCTGCCGCTGTCGGCACTGGCGTTGCCGTAGGTGTCGTTGTCGGTGTTGGTGTTGCTGTTGGTGCTATTGTTGGAGATGGAGTCGCTGTTGGCACAGGAGTAGCTGTTGGAGTTGGTGTCGGACTTGTTGGGTTTGAATTGCCCCCTACGGAGACGAGCCCCGTTGTGTAGCTTCTGATTGCAGACATCAGTGCTGTGTTCAGTGCATACGATGCGTCATCCACGGAATCAATAAATGCCCATGTGAAGTCTCCGCCATTCAGGCGTCCGGCTTTTGCCGTAACAACCTGTTCCACATTGCTTACATTGTCAATATTCGATACGTTCACTCCGGTTTGGACGTTTGTATCGAAGTTATTGTAGGCTGTTCCGCCTTTTAATGCTTTGTATGAGCTTGGGACGGTTTCATTTCTCGAGGAGGCTAAGTAGGCATCAAATGAGGCTGCATTTGCCGGAGCTGTCCCTGTATTAGAGTTAGCGTAAATAAGACTTGAAGCATCAACAATTAGATTGTTATAAGCTTTAATCATACCTCCATTTTCACCCGAGAACGTACCCTCACCTAAAGCATCTGTACCCTGTAAGGAACTAAGCATTGGGTCTTTAGTATTTCTAAAAACATTGGATTCCACAAAGGCCGAAGCTCCGGTTGTAACGCCGACACCATATTTTGAGACTCCATCATAGAAGTTATTATAGACATGAACAGAGGCCACTCTGATCCGCGGATGACGGGAGTCCGAATGATCGAACCAGTTATGGTGGAAGGTAACAAAGAATTCTGCAGACTCACTAAGTCCGACTAGAGCAGCCTTTCCGGAATCAAAGTAATGGTTGTACGAGATCGTAATATACGTTGATCCTTTTTTGAGGTCCGTAGACCCGTCGCCTTTGGCTTGGTCCGCATCGCTCCCTGCAGATCCATAGAAAATATCATTATTATGCACCCATACATTCGCATTGCCTGTATCCATTGAAATGCCATCGTCAGGAAATAACATTACACCCATATTTCTTACTTCCAAATTACCAACATATCTAAGAAGCAATCCCCAACCGTATGCATAAGCATCTTTTCCGATACCTTCGATTGTAATATTCATTTCCGAATAATTATTTTTACCTTTGACTTCAAGATATCCACTGCTGTTAAGCTGTCCACTCAGGTCAGCAGCTGTAACTTTACCGATAATTCGGATGGCAAGTGGGGTTGTATCATAACCCTTTTGTCTCAGAGCCAAGATGCTACCAAGACCAACGCCTGTTTGTACAGCACCTGAGCTGTTGATTTTCACATCAAGTGTTACGGTTTTCGCATTCTGAGATGTTATATACAGCACTTGAGCACCATTCTTGAGGGTTCCATTCTCATTATAAGCGCCAGAACCCGTACCAAATGGCGAGCTTGCCGAAAAAGCAAACCCAGATCGATCATATGACGTTACGGATAACGTATTTGATACCGAACTTGCCGTTCCTCCCCCTGATAGGGCAGCTTCAACCTTCATTACATAACTTCCAGCTGCAAGCCCTACAGCATCCGCTCTCCAATAGGAAGAATATTTGCGGATCAATTCATTATCAATCTGTTGGTACCCCGAATCTGATGCGCTTGCCTGTTTAACATATACGTTATATCCTGTCGCATTACTTACAGGTGACCATTCCACATATGCCGCTTCATTCCAGCCTCCACTACCTGTTATCGAAAGACCAGCAGCATGCACTACTGTATTTGTCCATCCACCTGCTATCAAAGAAAGTGCAAGAGAAAACAACACACCAATACTGATTACCTTGGCAATACTTTTTTTCATTTTATTCCCTCCTGATTCTAATTTGTTGCAGATAGAATTGTAACCGTTTGCAAGAAGATATAAAGTTTCCTTTTCACCTCCTGAAATATTACATTTTATGGGACTAAAACATCCTCAACATATCAGAACAGAAATCAGTTCCGATACAATCATTTCCTCATATTTTTCACATCTAACAGTATTCTGAGTTAATGATTATAGGACAGAGCATTGATACACCCGTACTTTCAGCAATGTATCCTGTGCTCTTGTGAAAATACAACACGAATAACCACACAGTAGCCAGCACATAATAAAATTCACAACCATTAGATAATCAAGGGAGGAGCTTTCAAATGAGTGCAAATCAACCAGATAAGAATCTAATCAACACAGTAAAAGAACTGGAAGCCACGCCCGTAAACAGCCTGGAGGCCCAACAGCAGCAGCAAGCCCGTAATGATCGCCGCAAACAAGCTCAGCATGACAGCGATGGTAAATTCTCAGAAAATGAATCTGGGAACTTTCATTAGAGTCTTCAGCTATGTCCGCACCCCAATAAATCGCACGTTTTATGATCTTTTCCAAAATGAAAAAAACGTAAAAAAGCGACCACGATGGTCGCTTTTTTACTGATATTAAGAAATGCCTTCTCCTGCAAATCATTCTTATCTTCAGTATTCAGACGAATACTCTTTGCTTTCTTTTAAGCGAGCAATATCATGGCCCGTCGGGTTTTGGAAGACACGAAGCCCAAATATCGGTACAACTGCAAAAATGTGATCAAAGATATCTGCTTGAACCGATTCATACACCACCCAGTTAGTATCATTGCTAAACGCGTAGATTTCTAAGGGCAGTCCATTATCCTCTGGTGCTAGCTGTCTGACGATCAGCGTCATATCCTTATGAATTTTAGGATGATTCCTCAGATATTCATGGATATATTCTCTGAATACACCAACATTCGTGAGATGTCTTCCATTTACTTTACTCTCCGTATTGATTTGATGTTCGATATTATAAATGCTAATTTCATTTAATCTCGCCCTTATAAAATCGGAAAGGTAGTGAATCTTCTGGAATTCCTCCATCATTTCTTTTGTACAAAAGCATATGCTGCTTGTATCGATATGAACGCTTCGTTTAATCCTTCTGCCGCCAGATACTTGCATACCCCTCCAGTTTTTGAACGAGTCTGAAATAAGGGCGTAGCTGGGAATCATGGTGATTGTTTTATCGAAATTCATAACCTTTACCGTATTCAATGTAATGTCAATTACATCACCATCCGCATTATATTTAGGCATTTCGATCCAGTCACCTACACGCACCATATCATTAGATGATAATTGAACACCTGCCACCAAGCCCAATATAGAATCTTTGAAAATCAGCATAAAAACAGCTGATAATGCACCTAACCCACTAAGAATAATCAATGGATTCTGACCAATGAGGTTAGAGATTACCACAATAACACCAATGATAAATAGAATAATCTTTGCAACCTGAATGTACCCCTTGATCGGTCTAATCTTGGAGACCTCGAATGAGCGATAAATAGCATCGATGGCATTAAGTAGTGCATTAAACACCGTGATAGTTACGATAATCATATAAGTTAAGGCGGATTTTTCAATAAAAGCCTGATATAGCGGAAAGATAGACGCAGAAAAATAGATGATGAAGGCTGGCGCGAGATGCGACAGCTTGTGAAACACTTTTTTCTCCAAAACGATATTATCCCATGCATACCGATCCTTACTAATGAAATGAATAATTATCTTCAGCACGATTTTTTTGGCTATTAAATTGGCCAGTACAGAGAGTAGTGCTATAAATAAGACCATGATTATATTCGAAAGATAACCTGTCATTTGTTCGTTTACACCGTATCCTGCTAGTTGATCTTTTATAAAATTCATCATTTCCTCCTGCTGCGTGTTACTTAAATTGTTTGATGAAATGGTCTGTACTAACATTCGACGTATCGATCGTTGCGGGTGAACTATTATTGCCTAGTTTCAACTAATTGTATTAACCTGGTCAACGCGCTTGAGTAAATTGTGTCATGTCTATGCACAAACCATACCTGCAAATCTCGATACTCTTCAGGCAAACGGTGGGAAGTGATTATGCCCTGTTCTTCCGCCTTGGCAATCGATGACTGTGGCAGCATAGACACACCAAGTCCAGAGGAAACGCCATCTAGAATAACTGCTAATGTGCCAAATTCCATAATCTGATAAGTGGTCAGGCCAGTGCCTCTCAGAAAACTCTCTGCTTTTGCCCGATGCGTACATCCAACGTCAAAGAACAACATCGGTTTCATAAGTAGCTCATACATTCCGTTTTGTCCCGGCTCAGAGATCAACACCAACTCCTCTTCAAAGGCCGCGATATGTTCTATATCTGGCTCATCAACAGGACCATAGACGAACGCTCCATCAAGCTCGTAATCCAACACCTTTTGTAAGAGCGCATGTGTCACACCCGTAGTGAGCGATAAATTAACATCCGGATATCGTGATTGATACTCGGCCAATAAAGGAGTCAGATGAATGACTGCTGTCGCTTCAATGGACCCTATCCGAAGAGGCCCTGCAGGATGGTCCGAGTATTGTGTAGTTTTCACAGCCTCGTCCATCAGAGTCAGTATTTTATCCGCATATCCCAGTAAATTCTCGCCAGCCAAAGTTAGCGTCATTCCTCGATTGGATCTCCGAAAAAGGGGTGTTTTCAACTGAGCCTCAAGATACTGAATTCGAGTCGTCACATTAGACTGTACATAGTTCAACATTTGCGCAGCCTTGGTTATGCTCCCCTCTCGAGCCACAGCCTGAAATATTCTTAAATCTCCGCTTTCCATTTCTATGTCACCTGCTTGGTATGATCATTTATGATACTCACAATCGGTTTTGTTCATTTTACTGTATGATTCCCACTCTGTACAATTCAATATAGATTCATTGAAAAACGAATTACTGGAGGATTAGGATGAAAGCAATCGTACATGCTGGGATGAACGGCTTGAAGAGCCTGACATATGAAGACGTTGTTGATAAACAGCCAGGCTTCGGTGAAGTAAAAGTAAGGCTGAAAACCGCAGGGTTAAATCATCGAGACTTATTTCTCATAGCGGATCGAAAAAATGAGGATGCTCCCCTGATTATGGGCTCTGATGGGGCGGGTATAATTGAAGCGGTAGGTGAAGGCATAACATCACTTACAGTAGGTACCGATGTAATCATTAATCCGTGTATCGGATGGGAAATCACCCACGATGTCCCGAACGTTCCGGCCATAGTGGGCGGCCCTTCAGATGGTACATTTGCCGAGTCTATCGTCATCCCTGCGCAAAATGCCATCAGCAAGCCAGCTTATTTGTCTTGGGAAGAAGCGGGCGTGTTGCCCTTATCTGCCTTGACAGCCTATCGGGCTTTGTTTACGAGAGGCCGCTTACAGCAAGGTGAACATATCCTTATTCCGGGTATTGGTGGCGGTGTGGCTACTTATGCCATGCTTATGGCTTCAGCAGCGGGTGCAAGAGTCAGTGTCACATCACGAAGTGAAACAAAAAGGCAAGTTGCTCTTGCACATGGGGCAGATCATGCCTTTGACAGTCATAGTGATTGGAAGGAAAGTATGAAAGGAGAAACAGTGGATCTCATCCTGGATAGTATCGGGCCAGCGACGTTCCAACAGTACTTTGATATCATTAAGCCAAATGGCCGGATCGTTACGTTTGGAGCAAGCTCAGGAGATCGAATGGAAATAGCAGCACGATCCATATTTTACCCCCAAATCAGTATCATCGGCACCTCAATGGGAAGCAGTGAGGAGTTTGTTGCGATGCTTCAATTTATGGAACTCCACTCGATACGCCCTATCATTGATAGTGTGTATCCTTTACAAGACACCCTTCAAGCCTTTCAGCGAATGCAACAGGGGGAGCAGTCTGGGAATATTGGAATAAGAATTGATTGAAAAAAGACACCTCACAAGGTGTCTTTTATTTACTCTATATGGAACCGAGGTGTGGCACGGTAAACCCATTAGCCGCCCTGTGTTCATTGCATGCAAGTATTCCACCGCAACGTACCAAGAGTTAGCAACTATCTATCCTTTTACGTGGCGCTAACACGTCGTTTAGCAAGTGCCATCGCTGCGGCATAGCCGGAGCTCCAGGCCCATTGCAGGTTATAGCCGCCGCAATCTCCATCGACATCCATCACTTCACCTGCCAAATACAGCCCAGGGACTAACTTAGATTCTAACGTTCCTTCGATTAGCTCCGTCGTATCGATGCCACCGGCTGTTGTTTGTGCATTCGTGAAGCTATTGGTATCGGTCACTTTAAATTCCCAACGTTTCAAGATTCGATAAAATATTTTCTTGGTTTTCCATGATAAATCCATACAAAGCAAGTGCGGCTGTTGATCAATTCCAGCCTCCTTCAGCAGAACTGGAATCAGTTTCTTGCTGACGATGCCCACAAAAGAATCGGCAACCGTCCGGTGTCCGAAGATCCCCCAGTGGATCTCCAGAAAATCAATTAACTCTTCCTCCGTGCGCTCCGGCATTAAATCAACCGACAATGTCACCGATTCTCCTATTCCGAGATTATACGCAGCCTTTCTGCTGAGCTGAAGTATGGGCGGGCCCGAGATACCATAGTCCGTAAAAAGAATCTCACCAGACTCAGTGCGGATGACTTCATTGTTTACGATAACATGGGCCTCTCCCTCAAATTTGATGCCCGATAGTTCCTTCAAATACGGATAATCCAGCTTCAATTGTACAATGCCTGGCACCGGGTTGATCAGGGTGTGCCCCAGACGTTGGACAAGCGTATAACCGGAGCCGTCTGTTCCCGTTTTGGGAGCGGTAAGGCCGCCTGCACATAGAAAAAGATAGTCGCTGGTATACACAACCTGTTCCTCTGTCTCCGTCTGGCAGGTTATCGCGAACCGCGGATGTCCCGCCGAAACGGTAACATCCAACACTTTATGTTTATAATATACGGGAACATTCCGATCCTCCAGCGCCAGCTTAAATACACCCGGCACCGAAGCCGCCTGCAGCGACATCGGATACATCCGGCCATTCTCCAAGCTTACAAAAGGAAGCCCGAGCGAGGAGAAAAATTCGATCGTTTGGCGGACACCGAATTGCCGCAATACATGTATTGGGAATCCTTCTTGATTACTGTGATACTTGCGTGATAAAGCGGCCGCTTCATCCGTACCGGTGGCGGTGGATTGGTTCGTAATGTTGCAACGCCCGTTACCCGTCGTTATTATTTTCTTCCCAAGCCGGTCATTGCTTTCAATAATTGCTGTATCAATACCTTGATCCCTCGCTGTAACTGCAGCCATTAGACCTGCAGCACCCCCACCGATAATGAACAGCTCGTGGTGCTTAGAAGTCTGATCCTTATACATGTTAATTGATGCATCCCTTTTCCTAATAAATTTATTGAATTGACTTAGCTAGCGCCATGGCGGCCACATATCCGGAACTCCAGGCCCATTGCAGGTTATAGCCGCCGAAATCTCCGTCGACATCCATCACTTCGCCAGCCAAATACAGCCCAGGCACCAGCTTGGATTCCAGCGTTCCTTCGATGAGTTCCGACGTATCAATGCCGCCGGCTGTCACTTGCGCATTCGTAAAGCCATTGGTATCCGTCACTTTAAACTCCCAACGCTTCAAGATTCGATAAAATTTCCCCTTGGTTTTCATCGATAGATCCTGGCAAAGCAGCTCTGGCTGTTGATCTAAGCCAGTCTCTTTTAGTAGGACAGAAACAAGCTTCTTATTAAAGATGCCAACAAGGCAATCCGCCACAGTCCGGTGTCCAAAGGTCTCCCAGAGCCTTTCTAAAAACTCAACTAACTCTTCCTCCGTGCGGCCCGGCATCAGATCAACCGACAATGTTACCTGTTCTCCTCTTGCAAGATGATACGCAGCCTTCCTGCTTAGCTGAAGAATTGGCGGGCCGGTAATACCATAATCCGTGAAGGCAATTTCGCCCTGTTCACTGCAGATGACTTTACCGTTCACAATGATATGAGCTTGTCCCTGAGATTTGATAGTGGACAGTGCCCTCATGTTCGGATATTGCAACTTCAATTGCACAATGGCCGGCAAAGGCTTAATCAGGGTGTGTCCCAGACGTTCGGCAAGTGTATACCCAGGAGGTTCTTTTCCCGCATTTGGACCGGCAAGGCCACCCGCAGATAGAAGTAGATAGTCGCTAGTATAAACAACCTCCTCCTCTGTCTCCGTTTGGCATTTTATCTTGAAGCGCGGATGATTCTTCGAAACAGTAACATCCAACACTTTGTTATTGAGGTATACCGGAACATTCCGATCCTCCAGCGCAAGCTGGAAAATATCCAGCACCGCTGCTGCCTGCAGCGACATTGGATACATCAAGCCCTCCTTCAATCTTGTAAGCGGAAGCCCAAGAAAGGAGAAAAAATCTATGGTCTGACGGATGCCAAATTGCTGCAATACCGCAAGTGGAAATCCGGCCTGATTACTGTGATACTTGCGCGATAAAGCGATTGCTTCATCCGTACCCGTTGCAGTGGATTCATTCGTAATGTTACAGCGGCCATCACCTGTCATTAATATCTTCTTTCCAATCCGGTCGTTACCCTCCAGAATGGCAGTATCGATACCCATATCACGCGCAGTAACGGCGGCCATTAGTCCGGCAGCACCTGCGCCGATAATAAACAGCTTGTGGTGCATAGAAGTCTGATTCTCATACATGGTTGGTCAATGCATCCTTTATCCAATTTTCTAAAAGCACAGAGTCACTTTATTAAATTATAGCATAAGTATACTGGTTTTCATTTATATCTCCCTATTAACTCTTCCTATCCTATGTTTGCCTTTTTTATCCCTATATAGAACCTTAAGTTTTTTTGGCCTTCAAAACTTTCACAACTCTAAGACTGAATGAATAGCATTTCCAGAGCTTATCAACTTTGATTACGGGACGAGCATGCTTTCTACACTGCAATCTTTAATTCCATACACGAAAGATACTGGACCTAGCAAAATACGCAGTTTTTTTGAACCACCACACATAGTCTAGATCATACTTTGAAAAACATAAAAAAAGACACCCTTCAAGGTGTCTTTCACTGGTACTCCATATGGAGGAGAACCGTGGCGATGCAAAACCGTTACCTATCGGAGCACCCATGCCCTATCGCAGACGGGCTAGCTTCTCCAAAAAGTCTGCCACAATTTCCAACGACGCTGCATCGAAACTTGTCAACAGTTCCATCACCTTTTGATCTTTCTCCTGGTGGAATACCCGATGCAGTTCGGCCAATTCGGTGCCGAGCGGAGTCATGGAGAAATAAATTTCTTTCAGGTTGTCCGGCAGCTGGGTTTTCCGGATCAGGTCATAATCCAGCAATTTGCGGGTGATTTTGGAGACGGCGCCTTTCGTTATCTCCATATCGCGGGCGATATCAGCCCCTTTAATACCTTCATGCATATTGATGACGTCCAAAACGTGCAGGCTTGAGACGGATAGGCGGGGCAGCAACCTTTTTAGCCGGTCGTCGGAGATGTGCTCTATGAGCCAAAGCCGATCCTGGTCCTCGTCGGTTTCGCTGATGAGGATCCGGTAAATGGACTTTTCGATACGGTTTTTGAGCTGAAGCAAATCATCATTCATATCTGGCATAAGGCAAGCCTACCTTTTTTCTTTTTATTATATCATGGTTTCCACGGAAACCATTTGACAAGATATCTTTTTCTTGTTATCATCGTTTCCATGGAAACCATTTTGCAAAACACAATTTTCTTACAGCTTCCACAAAAACCATCGATTGGGAGGGAATTTTAATGAATGAGGTCATGCAAGTGATCCGCCAGCATCGCTCCATCCGTAAGTTTAAAAATATTCCGTTGACTGGCAAGCAAATCGAAGCCATTGTCGATGCAGCGCAAATGGCACCGACCTCGGCGCATATGCAGCCGTTCTCGATCATCGGCGTTACCGATCAGGAACTTCGGAAGAAGATCGCGGTGCATTCGAAAAATCCATCGATTGAGGAATGTGGGTACTTTTTTATTTTTTGCGCCGATCTTCATCGGATGATGTTGGCCGCCGGCCCGGACCAACAAGAAAAAATGGGTCGTAACCTGAGCTTCTCGTATTTTTACCAAACCGCTGTGCTGAGTGCCGCGCTTGCCCTGCAAAATGCCAATCTGACGGCCGAATCGATGGGGCTCGGAGCCGTGATTATTGGCGGAATTAACGAGGCCCTGCCTGGACTGGACGAATGGCTTGGACTGCCGGACTTCGTCATTCCTTTGGTCGGTCTTGCAGTAGGTGTTCCCGACGAGGTTCCAGAGCAAAAGCCACGGTTGCCACGGTCTGCCGTATTTTTTGAAAACAAGTATGATCCAGATCTTAAAGCAAAGGTCGAAAGATATGACCGGGAAATCGAGGAGTACTACGGCGCGCGAACGAATAACAAACAAATGGCAAGCTGGTCCGGAAAATTCATCGCCATGCTGGATAAAGATTTGCCGTTGGATGGTTATACGGAATACGTAAAAAGCAAAGGATTTGATTTGAAATAGTGAGAATTCTGTATAAAGAGCATCTTATTCTATAGTTTCTTATCCCTGAAACGCAAAATCCACAACCGAATTCGGTTGTGGATTTAACATATGGAGCCGAGGGGAGTCGAACAGCCCTTGTCTCAACATGAGCCCCCTAATTATCGACTTGCCGTCGGCAGTTCCATTCCCTTCTTCCAAATCAGAATCGGATGATCCGGTGAACCGTAGTAGATGGACGTAATCTCCACGTCCTTACCATACTTCTTCTGATAGGCCCTTACATTCAGAGGATTGACGAACATCTCGCCATTGACTGGATTGGAGGCATTATATTTCTTCGATATGATAAGAGGATGAACGGGGATCATATAGAAACTCCCATCATCCTTAACGGTATTCTCCACATGAGCGAAACTATACCCGTCCCTGATTTGAACACGAAAAGCAATTTCACCGCTTGATATGGTTCTTATATCAGAAATAATAATATGGTCGGATGACACCGGTAGGATATTCCAGCGGAAAAGACCGAAGTAGCCAACAATCAACATTCCAAATACGGAAGCAGCCACAAACAATCCTTTCATAAAAGCCATCGATCGGGTACGGCTCCACATTCTTTTAATGCTTTGCAGCCCTTTTCCCTCCAATTTATTTACTTCCATATCTTGAATGGGCAAGCTCAGGCTGGATTTCAATTGTTCCAGAGAAGAACGGCAGTCAGGGCAATCAACAAGGTGTTCCTCCACCAGTCCCTTACTAGTTTCACTGCATATGTCATCATAATACAAGGGGAGAAGATCTTGAACTACGTCACATGAGATTCGGTTCATCATTTATCCTCCACTAGCAGATTTTGTATTCTTAGCCGAGCACGGTGATAGGTCACTCTTGCCCAGCTTTCCGTTCGCCCAAAGATTTGACTAATATGATCGAAAGATAGTTCTCCAAATAACCTGAGCATAAAAACCTCCTTATACGGCTCGTTCAAAACGTGCAAAACCTTATGAATACGCATAGCTTCAGTCTGATCAATGAGTTTTTGCTCCAGATTAATGCTACCCTCTTCTTCCTGTACAGCCAACGAAGCTAACTTCCGCTGCCCGTCCATATAGGAGAAATAAGTATTTTTCGCAATCTGACACAGCCAGACGCTCATTTTGCAGTCCCCCCTGAACTGGTCAATTCGCTTCAGCGCTTTAAAAAAGGTTTCCTGTGTAATTTCCTCGGCAATCTGCTCGTCCCTGCTTAACGACAGCACAAATATGTATACATCACGGAAGTATTGATCATAGACTCCTTCTAATTCATCTGATTTGTCCAATGGTTCACCACCTTACATATATAAGACTAACTAAACATAAAAACGTTACAATGAATTCAGTTTATTTTATTGTACTTGTAATAGAAAAAAAGAAATAAAAAAGACACCCCTAAAGGTGTCATCACTTACACTCCATATGGAGCCGAGGGGAGTCGAACTCCTGTCCGAAGATAACGGCACATTAGCTTTTACGAGTGTAGTCACAGTTTTGATGTCACCCTAGAAGCATTCTAACCAGCATTTGATGAGTCCGTCTGATTTTACTTAGATAAAAATTGGCTATATTACTGTTCTTCCTTGTTATATATTTAACAAATTATAGAATCGTATAGAAATTACTTATCTATGGTTAAAAAAGGAGACTGATCATAGGAATATCTCCTTAGTATAGTGATGCAATTATATAAGTTAATACGCAAAAGTACCTTTGCCGCTACAGATGATGGCTGGACCCTTTTAATTATTAGAAGTTGCTAATTCCCTGCAGAATCAAGATACGTTTCAGCTTCTTCTATCGATTCGTACAAGTTTGCAATATCTTTAAACATACGATGCATTTGCGTTTTGTAGAAAGAGGTAGGCGCAACATACACCCATTTGTGTTTTGTAGAGATTCCAGCTTTCACAGCATCTTCACTAGTTGGAGCAAGAATTGCCAACACTTCTTGCTTAAATACCAGGCCACCAGTAATTACAGTCATACCTGTAAACCCTCGCTTAGTTTTCTTCAGTACTTTCGGAAATTGTTCCGCGTACGCAAGGGCATCCTCAACATCCATACCGTCCGATGTTACAATAATTCTGTTTTTGTTTTTAACATAATCAATAGTAAAACTCATGATAGTAATTCCTCCGAATGTTTTTGTTTTTGGATGCTTAATACTATAATTTTATATCAGTTCGGGCTCTTATAGATATTAATAACTTCAAAGTGAATGATCTAATTTTAGATGTAGACAACATGTCTACAATAATGAACACATTTAGTTCCCTATAACTCCTTGTCTACATTCGGTCTGCAATCCAACCACTAAACAGCAAAAAACCCGCTATTTTAGCGGGTTTTTCTTATGGAGCCGAGGGGAGTCGAACCCCTGTCCGAAGATAACGGCACATAAGCTTCTACGAGTGTAGTCACAGTTTTGATGTCACCCGAGTATCGCCCCGTAACCGGCTATACGTTGGGTCAGCCTGATTATCTTCTTCCGTTGACCCCAGGCGGAGACCAGACGGCGTATCCCACTACTTGTTAGCCCCTATCCCTGTCACATGGGCGATGCAGGGTAGAAGCACGCGCGCAGTTTCTTAGGCTGCGAAAGCGTAGTTGTTTTGTTGTTTGCCGTTTAATAGGCTTTAGCGTTGATGAAGCGGACGCGTCCCCACTACTCGCTACTCATGCTCGAACTACCCCCGTCGAATCCAAGAACGGCCCCTCATTAAAAAGGGCGCTTCGGATCAAGCGGATCTTCCAAGCAAGAGAGATCCTATCCACAGCTTCTTCTTCAAGAAGTCTGTAACGAAGCAATAATCTTACTTACTCAGTATATCACATTTATCAATACTTTAACACGTAGGTTAAAGGAATTGAAGGTGGAAACTGGTACTCATTTGAATCGTACATTCTTCCTAGATTATCTGGCGATCTTTTGCTTCTCACGCAATACACGCTGAATATCACGTTGAGCATCACGCTTAGCAGCAGAGTCACGTTTATCGTACTCTTTCTTACCTTTACCAAGACCAATTAACAGCTTCGCATAGCCATTTCGCACATAAATCTTGAGTGGCACAATCGTAAATCCATCTCGCTTGGACAAGCCCAGCAGTTTATGAATTTGCTCCTTATGCATCAGCAATTTACGAGTACGCGTCGGGTCCGTAGGGTTAGCACGATTACCTTGTTCAAAAGGGCTGATATGCATGTTGTGAATGTGAATCTCACCGTTACGGATCGTAGCAAAAGCATCTCCAATATTAGCGCGGCCATTACGTAGCGACTTGATTTCTGTACCTGTCAGCACCAAGCCAGCTTCATAAGTATCCTCGATAAAATAATCATGGGAAGCTTTTTTGTTCTGGGCAAGTACTTTCCCGTCTGCTTTTTTACCCATGAGAATCACTCCTTGAATCATATTCATAAGTTAAAGTAACCATGTCTCTCTAATCTTAAACGACATAGTCATCGAACGTCTGATCTATATTGTAACAAATGGAATCGATTGTGCGCAAGGAAGGATCAGGTAATCCTTTCCCAGCCATTTTGACAACTAGTTGTCAGTAAGTTTGCCCAATAGTTAACTTTAATTACATTTATTTATAAAAAATTGTTTATGTTTCTATATTCACACATCTCAGTTAACTCATACCCTTTTCTATTCACTCTCTCCCTCCGACGCTACCCTAAAGCTACATAAATGCACTTTATACATCTATTTAATATATTTAGATGCTCGATGGTTGTTTAGTTGTACTTTCTGCAGTTAAAAACTCAAAATCATGCCGTTTTGAAGATACTGATCACATTTTAATGTACAAAGTGCAATTAACCTCAATCTCTACTGAAACGCCGGAATTTTAACTGCACATTATGCAATTAAAAAATAAGCATCGTGATAGCACGGGTTACTTTGCTCCAACCCAAGTGTCATAGTTACAAACAATGCTGCAACCTAGCTTCTTCTGATTATTACTCAACAAACTTGTGGCAACCAATAGTCTCGGTCATAAATGAGAATTTCACACTTGAGCCGCGAAAAAGAATTAAAAAAGCACCGCCCCCAATCAAAGGGGGCAGTGCTTAATTTTGCGTCATAGAGCTACGTAATGTAGCCCAATAACGTTATTTATTTCTTCTTTCTCTTACGAGGAGCACCGTCTGGTGCGTTACCTGTAGTTTCACTACGTTTAGAAGCGGCTTGTTCTGACGTCTGAACGTTGCCTGGTGTCACGGATTGACCGATGAACACACCGCTTTTGTTCTTCTTTTTCCGGCGACCTTTACCTGTTGGAGCGCCGCTACGGCCTTCTCCACCGCCAAAGTTACCGCCGCGGTCCTCTCGGCTACGGAACTTCGTGCTGCCGTCCAGGCCGCGGACCTCGCCGCCGGAAGAGTCAGACGCAGGAGCGCCGTATCCGCCTTTGCCGGAGCCAAAGCCGAAGCTGATGCCGCGTCCACCACCGGCACCGCCGTTGTCACCGCCGCGGCCTCGCCCGCCGCTGCGCTCACGTGGCGCGCCTACGTTACCGCCAGCTTCGCCCCCGCGCTCTGCGCCGGTGCTTCCGCCCGGCGCCGCAACTACCCGGCTCGCATCCTCGCCGGCATCACGCCCGCGCTTCCGCTTTCCGCGTCCGCCCGGTGCGCCAACGCCGGCCGCTTCGCGCGGCCCTTCGCCGGCGCGCACACCAGCGCCCGGCTTGCCCTTGCCCGCGCCTACAGCAGCGCCGGGCTTGCCTTTACCGCCGCGGCCCTTGCTGCCCGCGCCGCCTTTACCCCCGGCTGGCGCCTTGAAGCCGCCGCTACCTGGACGGCCGCCTTTGCCACCGCGGCCGCCTCCAAAACCACCGCCGCGATGCTCACCTGGCGCGCGTGGTTTCATGTCGACCAACTCGAAATCGATCGTGTGGTCATCCATGTTTACCTTGGCGACTCGAATTTTCACCTCGTCACCAATACGGAACACCCGTGATGTGCGCTCGCCGATGAGCGCCATATGGGCCTCGTCGAAGTGATAATAATCGTCGCTCATAGCGCTGAGACGAATAAGGCCTTCGACAGTATTGTCCAGCTCGATGAACATTCCGAAGCTGGTCACACTGCTGACCATTGCCTCGAATTCCTCGCCTACTTTATCCTGCATGTATTCAGCTTTCTTCAGCTGCTCTGTATCGCGTTCTGCTTCTACCGCTACACGCTCACGCTCCGAGGACTGCTGAGCAATGTCAGGCATCCTGCCGGCCAAATAATCATGTCGTTTCTGGCTCAGCGCCCCTCCATTCTCAATCACTTCACGCATTACGCGGTGAATGACCAGATCGGGGTAACGGCGAATCGGCGAAGTGAAGTGGGAATAGTATTCCGCAGCCAGTCCGAAATGGCCTGTGCTCTCCGCATCATATTTTGCCTGCTTCATGGAACGCAACATCATTGTGCTAATAACGGTCTGTTCTTTAGTCCCTTGGATTTGCTCCAACAGATCCTGCAAAGCACGTGGATGAACTGAATTGCCACGTCCCTTCACGTGATATCCGAAATTAGCCGCAAAAGCCATAAAATTCTGCAGCTTCTCTGGATCTGGATCTTCGTGAATCCGGTAAAGGAACGGAACCTTCAACCAGTGAAAATGCTCCGCGACTGTTTCATTCGCCGCCAGCATAAATTCCTCGATAATCTGCTCAGCTACAGAACGCTCACGCTTCACAATATCTACAGCCTTGCCGTTCTCATCTACGATGATTTTGCTCTCTTCAAAGTCAAAATCAACCGCGCCTCGCCGCATCCGTGCATCACGCAGCTTCATCGCCAATTCTTTCATGAGACGGAAATCATCAATTAATGGACTATAGCGCTCCAGCAATTCAGCGTCTTCATCCTCCAAAATTTTGCGGACATTGGAATAAGTCATTCTTTCCTTGGTGCGAATCACACTTGTAAAGACATCGTGCTTCACGACCTTCATGTGTTCGTTAAATTCCATCTCGCAGGACATCGTTAAGCGGTCTACCTGTGGATTCAAACTACAAATCCCGTTAGACAAACGATGAGGCAGCATCGGAATCACCCGATCCACCAAGTACACACTACAGCCCCGATCATAGGCTTCTTTATCGAGCTCAGAGCTCTCGCGTACGTAATAACCTACATCCGCAATATGCACGCCTAGCTTGTAGTTTCCGTTCTCCAGTCGCTGAACATTAACCGCATCATCCAGGTCCTTAGCATCCTCACCATCAATCGTGACAATGTTTAGTCCGCGCAAGTCGCGACGTCCCTGCTCAGCAATTTCCTCTTCTGTGATTGAATCCGGAGCGTTGTCCGCTTCGTTCATCACTTCAGCCGGAAAAGCCTCTGGCAGCTGATGCTTACGGATGATAGATAGAATATCAACTCCTGGATCATCCTTATGTCCGAGGATCTCAATAATTTCACCCTCTGCCGCTGATCGGCCTTCTGGATAATTCACGATACGTACAACGACCTTTTGACCGTCTACCGCCCCCATGAAGGATTGCTTCGGAATAAAAATATCGCGGTTAATCCGTTTATCATCAGGCAGCACAAAGCCATAGGTCTCCAGATTTTGAAATACGCCAACCGTCTGCAATACTCCCCGTTTTACAATGCGCTCAACTTCGCCTTCCATACGTCCGCCGGACGGACTTTTAGAGGTAATACGGATAAGGACGATATCACCATTCATAGCTCCCTTAAGATCATTCGCATGGATATATACGTCAGGATGATCACGATCATCCGGGATAAGAAAAGCGAAGCCTTTCGCATGAGCCTGTAACCGGCCTCGCAGTAAATCCATTCGTTCCGGCACGCCATAACGTGCATTACGAGTTAATACAATTCTTCCGTCCTGCTCTAATTCAATTAGTAGTTCCTCGAACTTTTTAAACCCTGTGCTATCTTCTAGAGCAAAATGGCTCACCAGCTCTTCATAAGTCATTGGTTTATATGCAGTTTCCCGCATGAAATCGAGTAATATTTCTTGTGTTATCATGTTCGTCACCCCAGCCCTCCGCGGCTCCAAGCCGCTGGCAAATATGTATGTCTTGTCCTGCTCTGTAGTAATGCCAAGTAAAATTTACCTTTACCTACTTCATACCCTAGTATACACGAAATCAATCCTGCGCATCCCTGTTACTGTCATCCAAAGGTAAACGCAGTACGAAATTTCATTCACATCGAAGGAGAAAGTTTATTTATTAAGGCTTTACCGTATCGAATCTTATTCTTTCTGCTATCCAAAGAAAAGCACCTGCAGGTGCTTTATCCCCTTTTTATTATAACAAAAAAGCCTTCGCTCCATTCCATTCAGAACAGAGCGAGGGCTTACTGTAGGTACTTTAGTCAATGAAAACAGCAGCTAGAATCGCCATAATGAAGAATCCTGCAGCAAGTCCAACTGTTACACGTTGTAGTACGAGTTCCATACCACGAGCTTTTGTTTTACCAAAGAGATGCTCAGCACCACCGGAGATGGCACCGGAAAGACCCGCGCTTTTCCCCTTTTGCAGAAGAACGACCGCAATAAGACCGACGGAAAAAATCAGGAGCACAACTTTCAAAAAGATATCCATTCACTTCCACCTCCTACGCCTAAGCATCACTATCTATGGTAATTGAGGTTATCACGATACATAAACAGTACTCTTATTTTATCATAGCAGTGCCGGTAATACAACCGCCTAGACTGTTAAGTCGTAGCTTTTCTTGAAAGATTAGGATAAACACATATTAAAAAAAGACCCGCCATAATGGCGGGTCTTCGTACTCTGCTATAAAAGCAGATTATCTTTTAAGGTTGTAGAAGGATTTCAGGCCGTTGTATTGAGCCAATTCACCCAACTCGTCTTCGATGCGAAGCAATTGGTTGTATTTAGCAACACGGTCTGTACGGGAAGGAGCACCTGTTTTGATTTGACCAGCGTTAGTCGCAACAGCGATGTCAGCGATTGTGCTATCTTCGGATTCACCGGAACGGTGAGAGATAACTGCTGTGTAACCAGCACGTTTAGCCATTTCGATAGCATCGAAAGTTTCAGTCAATGTACCAATTTGGTTAACTTTAACCAAGATGGAGTTACCGATACCTTTTTCGATACCTGTTGCAAGACGCTCAGTGTTTGTAACGAACAAGTCGTCACCAACCAATTGAACTTTGTCTCCCAATTTTTCAGTAAGCAATTTCCAACCATCCCAGTCGTCTTCGGACATACCGTCTTCGATTGTGATGATAGGATATTTCTCAACCCATGAAGCAAGAAGGTCAACATACTCAGCGGAAGTGTAAGATTTACCTTCGCCAGCAAGTGTGTATTTACCGTCTTTGTAGAACTCAGTGGAAGCAACGTCCATACCCAAGAATACGTCAACGCCTGGTTTGTAACCAGCTTTTTCGATAGCTTCGATAATTGTAGTGATTGCTTCTTCATTCGAACCAAGGTTTGGTGCGAAACCACCTTCGTCACCAACAGCTGTGTTAAGGCCTTTGGATTGAAGTACGGATTTCAAGTTGTGGAAGATTTCAGCACCTGTACGAAGAGCTTCTTTGAAGCTTGGAGCTCCTACAGGAAGAACCATAAACTCTTGAACGTCGATGTTGTTGTCCGCATGCTCACCACCATTGATGATGTTCATCATTGGTACTGGAAGAGTTTTAGCGTTGAATCCGCCCAGGTATACGTACAAAGGAATATCCAATGCTGCTGCAGCTGCACGAGCTACGGCCATGGATACAGCTAGGATTGCGTTAGCGCCCAATTTCCCTTTGTTATGAGTTCCGTCCAAAGTGATCATCAATTTGTCGATGCCCACTTGGTCAAGAGCGTCCATACCAATAACTTCTGGAGCGATGATTTCATTTACGTTCTCAACAGCTTTCAGAACGCCTTTACCCATGTAACGGGATTTGTCGCCATCACGAAGCTCTACAGCTTCATGAGCGCCAGTGGAAGCGCCGGAAGGAACGATAGCGCGGCCTTTAGCACCGGATTCAAGATAAACGTCAACCTCTACAGTAGGGTTACCACGGGAGTCAAGGACTTCGCGAGCATAAACATCAGAAATAATAGTCATTTTAGTTAATCTCCTTTAAACAATGTTTTGGTTTTGATTGTTGAAGCTTAATCTTAGGTATTGTTTCCTTATTTGCGACTAGCGATCATGGATTGACCAGTCATTTCCGCAGGTTGCGGAATTCCCATCAGATCCAGAATGGTTGGTGCTACATCAGCAAGGATACCGCGATCGCGCAATACAACATTTTCATCCGTAAGGATGAACGGAACCGGGTTAGTGGTATGAGCTGTGAACGGACGACCGTTCTCATCAAATACCATGTCTGCATTACCGTGATCGGCGATAATGATCGCAACGCCACCCTTGGCAACTACTGCGTCCACTACTTTACCTACACACTCATCAGTTACCTCTACAGCCTTGATTGTTGGCTCCAGCATACCGGAGTGTCCAACCATATCAGGGTTTGCAAAGTTAAGGATAATAGCATCCTGTCTTTCCGCTTCGATTTCTGCTACGCAGGCTGCAGCCACTTCGTAAGCACTCATCTCAGGTTGAAGATCATAGGTTGCCACTTTAGGAGAGTTGATTAAGATACGAGTTTCTCCTGGAAGTTCCTCATCACGTCCACCACTGAAGAAGAACGTTACGTGGGGATACTTCTCAGTTTCCGCGATGCGCAGTTGCTTCTTGTTGTGTTGCACAAGTACTTCACCCAATGTGTTATCCAGGTTCTTCGGTGAATAGGCTACATAACCTTGTACCGTTTCACTGAAAGTAGTCAGGCATACGAAGTGCAAGTCTTGCGGGAACAAAGGACCCCGGTCGAAACCACGGAAATCTTGATTCGTGAACACTTGTGACAACTGAATAGCACGGTCAGGGCGGAAGTTGAGGAACACGACAGAATCGCCGCTCTCTACTGCCGTTACCGGCTTGCCTTCACTGTCTACAATCACGCTAGGTTCAACGAATTCGTCGAACACGGAATTTGAATAAGATGCAGTGATAGCTTGCAGAGCATCTGTGTATTTCGGTCCTTCGCCATAAACCATAGCACGATAGGCTTTTTCTACACGATCCCAACGTTTGTCACGGTCCATGGCGTAATAACGTCCGGATACCGTTGCAATTGTACCTACTCCAACTTCTTCAATCTTAGCCACCAGATCTTGGACAAACTTCTTACCACTATCTGGAGGCACATCACGGCCATCCATGAAAGCATGGATATACACTTCGTGCATATCTTCTTTCTTAGCCAGGTCAAGCATAGCAAACAGGTGATTAATATGGCTATGTACCCCTCCGTCGGATACAAGCGCGTAAAGATGAAGCTTTTTACCTGTGTTCTTAGCATTTCTAACTGCGGCTACCAGTGTTTCATTATCGAAGAATTCGCCCTCACGGATCGATTTATCGATACGAGTCAAATCCTGGTATACAATCCGTCCTGCACCAATATTTAAGTGCCCTACTTCAGAGTTGCCCATTTGGCCTTCTGGAAGACCAACAGCTTCACCACAAGCAGTAAGGGTAGTATTAGGATATTGTTTCAAGTAACGGTCATAGTTAGGTTTGTTAGCTTGAGCAACGGCGTTACCTTCAGATGTTCCACGCAAACCGAAACCATCCATGATGATCAAAGCTACAGGTCTTGGAGCTGACATCTTACTTCGCCCCCTCAACCAATTGAACGAAGGAAGCAGGCTGCAAGCTGGCACCGCCAACAAGCGCACCATCGATGTCGCTTTGGCCCATGTACTCAGTTACATTCTCAGGCTTCACGCTGCCGCCGTATTGAATACGAACAGCTTCAGCTGTTGCAACATCATACAAATCTTTTACAAGACTGCGGATGTAAGCAATAACTTCGTTAGCATCTTGGGAAGTGGAAGATTTACCTGTGCCAATAGCCCAGATAGGTTCGTATGCAATGACAACTTTTGCTGCTTGCTCGGCACTAAGTCCTTGGAATGCAGCTTCAGTTTGTACTTTACATACTGCTTTAGTTTGATCAGCTTCACGCTCTTCGAGCTTTTCGCCAACACATACGATTGGAGTGATACCATGACGGAATGCAGCATGCATTTTCTTATTCACGATTTCATCTGTTTCGCCAAAATAAGCACGACGCTCTGAGTGACCAATGATTACATAGTCTACGCCAAGATCGCTAAGCATTACACCACTGATTTCTCCTGTGTAAGCACCGTTATCTTCAAAGTGCAGGTTCTGTGCGCCAATCTTGATGTCTGTACCTTTTGCAGCTGCTACAAGTGCAGGCAGGTTAGTGAATGGGGCGCAGATTACAGTCTCAACGCCTTCTACTTCTGCTTTGCCTTTGATGTCAGCAATAAAGCTTTCTGCTTCAGGAACTGTTTTAAACATCTTCCAGTTACCCGCAATAATTGGTGTTCTCATGAATTAAATTGCCTCCTTCTATACGTCTTACTTGTCGTTCAGTGCTTCTACGCCAGGAAGCGCCTTGCCTTCCATGAACTCAAGGGATGCACCGCCACCAGTGGAGATGTGATCCATTTGGTCAGCCAGGTGGAATTTTTCTGCTGCTGCTGCGGAATCTCCGCCGCCAATAACAGTGTAACCTTCAGTTGTTGCACAAGCTTTTGCTACTGCAAGTGTACCTTCAGCGAATTTATCGATTTCGAATACGCCCATAGGTCCATTCCAGACAACCAGCTTGGAGTTCTTGATAATATCGGCATAAAGTTCACGAGTCTTAGGTCCGATATCAAGTCCTTCCCAACCTTCTGGGATTTCATTGTAATTAACGATTTTAGTGTTAGCATCAGCACCGAATTTATCAGCAACCACAACATCAACAGGAAGCATGAAGTTTTTGCCAAGTGCTTTAGCTTTTTCGATGAATCCAAGAGCAACGTCAAGTTTGTCGTTGTCTACAAGTGACTTACCGATTTCAAAGCCTTGTGCTTTAGTGAATGTATAAGACAATCCACCGCCGATCAGGACGTTATCAGCCAAAGACAACAAGTTATCAATAACATCAATCTTGTCTTTAACTTTCGAACCACCGATGATCGCAGTGAAAGGACGTTCTGGGTTAGTAAGAGCTTTACCAAGAACGGTCAATTCTTTCTCCATCAAAAGACCGGATACAGCTGGTAGGAAATGAGCGATACCTTCTGTCGATGCATGTGCACGGTGAGCCGCACCAAATGCATCATTGACGAACAAATCAGCCAGTTCAGCGAATTGTTTAGCCAATTCAGGATCGTTCTTTTCTTCGCCTGGGTAGAAACGAACATTCTCAAGTACAAGTACGTCGCCTTCGCCTAGCTCAGCAATTTTTGCTTTAACAGCTTCGCCAACAGCTTCGTCAGCTTTAGCTACTGGTTTGCCGAGAAGCTCGGACAGACGTTCAGCAGCAGTAGTCAAACGCATGGAATCTACGAATTGACCTTTAGGACGACCCATGTGACTCGCAAGAATGATCTTTGCACCGTTCTCAATCAAATATTTAATGGTAGGAAGGGTTTCGCGAATACGAGTATCATCAGTAATCTTACCGTCTTCTACAGGTACGTTGAAATCCACGCGTACAAATACGCGTTTACCCTTTACTTCTACATCACGGACGCTCTTTTTGTTCATGATTAATTCCTCCACACCCAAAGTTGTTTCTAGCAGGAAACAAGAAATACATTTAGAAAGAGCGGAAACAAGGAACTTCTGTTTCCGCTCTATAGATGTTACTTATATCAAGTCAATTACTTAGCGATTTTAGCGAATTTCTCCAAAGTACGAACCAATTGTGCAGTGTAGGACATTTCATTGTCATACCAAGCAACAGTCTTAACGAGTTGTTTGTCGCCAACAGTCAATACTTTAGTTTGTGTAGCATCGAACAGGGATCCGAAAGTCATACCTTTGATATCGGAAGATACGATTTCATCTTCAGTGTAACCATAAGTGTCTGGATCGGAAGCTGCTTTCATTGCTGCGTTGATTTCTTCAACAGTAACGCTCTTATCAAGAACAGTTACAAGCTCAGTCAGGGAACCAGTTGCAACTGGAACACGTTGAGCCGCACCATCCAATTTACCTTTAAGTTCTGGAATAACAAGACCGATTGCTTTAGCAGCACCAGTAGTGTTAGGAATGATGTTCTCAGCTGCTGCACGAGCGCGTCTGAAGTCACCTTTAGCGTGTGGAGCATCCAAAGTGTTTTGGTCACCAGTGTAAGCGTGAATTGTAGTCATCAAGCCTTCAACGATACCGAACTTGTCGTTCAATACTTTTGCCATTGGAGCTAGGCAGTTCGTTGTGCAAGATGCGCCGGAAATAACAGTCTCAGTACCATCAAGAATGTCATCGTTAACGTTGTAAACGACAGTTTTCATGTCGCCAGTAGCTGGAGCGGAGATAACTACTTTCTTAGCTCCACCTTTCAAGTGTTTTTCAGCTGCTTCTTTAGTTGTGAAGAAACCTGTGCACTCAAGTACGATATCAACGCCTAGGTCGCCCCATGGCAATTCTTCAGGGTTGCGGTTAGCAAGAACCTTAACTTCTTTGCCATTGACTTTGAAGAAGCCATCATGCACTTCAACATCACCTTGGAATTTACCTTGAGTTGTATCATATTTAAGCAAATGAGCAAGCATCTTAGCGTCAGTCAAGTCGTTGATTGCTACCACTTCGATACCTTCTACATTTTGAATACGGCGGAAAGCAAGGCGTCCAATACGTCCAAATCCGTTAATTCCAACTTTTACACTCATTGAATAGTTCCTCCTAGAATTCGTTTTATTTATTCAAAACAGACCGTGAAGCCTGTCATGACAACAATGTTAAGTATGATGCAAGATATATGCTCTAGTGAGTTACGAGGATATCTGTAACTGATTATCAATTTCCTTGCCGATTTCCACAGCAGCAGCCTCGTCGGTGACGAGTATATTCTCCTGCCCGAAACGCAGCATGGCATGAATGGCTTTGGCCTTTGGTTTGCCTCCAGCAATACCGATGACTGTCTCCGTCCGAACAATATCTTCTAGACGTAGTCCCATCGTAAGCATCGTATGGACAACCTGACCATCTTCGTTAAAGTAATACCCAAAGGATTCAGCCACGGCTCCCTCACCCTGGATTTCTGAGACAGTTGCCTCATCCAGCTTGCGGCGGCGAGTCATTTCAATGGCATCCCCAATCCCATGTACAATAATACGCGAACTGCGGATGATTTGTACAATCTCTCCAATATTAGAGTCAAGTGCTAGTGACTGGTAGGCATCCCCACTAAGTAAATCAGGTACATGCAGCAACCGGTAATTCGCTCCTACCCGTTTTGCCATTGTTGAGGCAATCGTATTGGCTTGAATCTCCATACTCTCTCCTAATCCACCACGCGCCGGAACAAACCAAGCGTTCTTATAGGAAAGGGATAACGGCGGTGTCAGTTGATCAGCCATATCGGCAAGCGTTGATCCACCTGTGACAGCAACTATATCATCTGTACGAAGTACACTGAGCAGTGCTTTTGCACCCGCTCGGCCAAGCTCACGTTTGGTGAACGGCGATGACTCACAATCACCCGGCACCACAATAACTTTATCCAGACCGTACGTTGCCCGAATTTTCTCTTCCAGCTCATCCAGACCAAACAGGCTCTTAACAACCGGCTCTAGCAAATCAAGCAGTCTACGCCCAGCAGCGCTAATGCGCATGCCAACGCTCTCGATCTCAATGAGCCCTTGCGATTTCAGAAGATCCGTCTCGGCACGCAGTACCCGCTCAGTCATATCAAGCGAAGCGGCAAGCGTTCTGCGCCCAATTATATCGGACAGCATGATCTGATGAAGAATCGTGTACCGTCTCTTAAGGGTTTCCATGAGATCAGGCAGAAGCTGCTTTTGGATATCTAATAAATTACGCATACTTTCACTCCTGCAACTTCGTCTTCCTCTATTCCCTTGTTCATGGTCTCAAAATGTCCCGGGTAAACTTTTTAAGTCCCACTCATATTCTAACCAAATATTGCTCGAAGTGCAAGTCTTCCGAGAGTAGAATTCTCAAGCGCTTGTCTTCTTATACATTTATAGGATTGGGAAAGAGATTCAGCTCCAAAAAACCTGTCATTAACAATCCAGATTCTTTAGCTAAGTGAAACACAATGTACGCTTGTCCACCTTGAAGACAAGGGATAGAGCCTGAGTACAGTATTATTAAAAATATAAGAAATTACAGGTTTCACGTTATATATCATCCTTATATTTCTACGAGAAACGGTTGTCGTCAATAAAGGACGACAGCGTCGTTTCTTCCTGTCCATTGCAATTGCACAGAAATTGTATTATAATCATTTTTGTTGCGCCCGTGGTCCAATGGATATGACGTAGGCCTCCGAAGCCTGAGATCCAAGTTCGATTCTTGGCGGGCGCGCCATTAATTTCACTTTTGTACATAATTTAGTAGTGCCTATACTACTACTTAACCAAAGAGCCGCGTGTCGGCTCTTTTTTTTGAATATAAGTTTGACTTTCTTTGACTTTTTGTTTGAATTTGTTTATCATGTGGGTAATACGGCAAGAGTAAAAATGAATACATTTGAAGAACCAATATCAAGGAGGTTTTCCACGTGAGTTATATTCCTATGGTAGTAGAACAGAGCAACCGCGGTGAGCGCGCTTATGACATCTATTCCCGCCTGCTGAAGGACCGCATCATTTTCCTTGGAACGGAGGTTAATGACGTGGTAGCCAATTCTATCATCGCACAAATGCTGTTCTTGGCTGCCGAAGATCCGGAGAAGGACATTCACCTTTACGTGAATAGCCCCGGCGGTTCCATTACTGCAGGTATGGCTATTTTTGATACAATGCAGTACATTAAACCGGACGTTTCCACCATCTGTGTGGGTATGGCAGCTTCTATGGGAGCTTTCCTACTTAACGCTGGCGCTAAAGGCAAACGCTTCGCACTGCCTAACAGTGAGATCATGATTCACCAACCTCTGGGTGGTGCTCAAGGTCAAGCAACGGATATCGAAATCCGTGCCCGTCGTATCCTCAAATTGCGTGATAAGTTGAATCGTATTCTTGCAGAACGTACGGGTCAACCGCTAGAACGTATTGAGAAGGACACTGATCGTGATTACTTCATGACTGCTGCAGACGCGGCAGCTTACGGTATCGTTGATAAAGTCATCGAGAAGACACTGCCTAGCGGTGTGTAAGCTATAAAACAACACAAAGAGGCTGTGCCCTATCCACTTGATGGTTAGTGCACAGCCTCTTTACTTTTCAGACCACTACTTCATACGAATCTCAATTAATACAAACCACCATAACCAAGCCCATCCAGTTTCTCAGCAATCACACGGTAGCCTCGACCATTAGGATGTAAGTGGTCAATTGATAAAAGCCCTCTCTCGTTTCCTGCAAACTCACTATAAATAGAAGCAAATCCACATACCCGGCTACTGTACTGTGAGGCATAACTGTTAAACTGCCTTACCCACTCTGTAGCACCTACTACCTGAGGATAGGGATTATACAATCCCACAATTCGAATGATATAAGGTCTACGCGTTCCCGCCTTCAATTGGAAGAGGATACTCATAATTGCAGCAAAATTCTGTTTGCACTCTTGCAATGATCTTCGCAGCTCTTTAGATAAATTTTCAGGTTGTCTAGCTGCAGCCTTCGCTGCATGGATTAAATCATTACCACCAATGGATAGAGTGATAATATCCGCTGCTCGAATGGCTTCACGCGTCATAGAGCTTCCGCGTAGCCGCTGTTCCAATTCAGAAGTAGTCAATCCATTCACGCCCAAATTCGTGGAGGCTACGTTAGAACGCAGTCTCCCTTCCGCCATTCTACGGTACACCGGTACAAAACCGTTACCTGGCAGAGCGCCAAATCCAGTCGTCAAGGAATCGCCAATTGCAGTGTATTGATAGCTCATAGCTCTCCCCCGTTCATAAACTAGTTACTCCATTTAGCATATGAATTCGAGGTGATTCTGGTAAGGGGGAGATGTCCAGTTCTATTTATTTTACAGCAGCAAATGGGCTGCCGCCTTCCGGCAACAGTTCTTTGAAAGTAAAGATGTATTCCGGGAACCCCGCAGCATAAGCTGTGTATTCATACAATTGGAAGAACAGAACGACCTGATCATCCTTCAGATAAAAATACTTTTCCGTATTCAATCCGTTGAATCCTCCCAAATAACTTTCCTCCGCTTTTACTAGCTTGTTTAACTTAGCATTCAACTCTTTTTTGTAGTTTGGGTTAGCTCCGAACAGGTCGCCCAACAGCAGACGTTTGCCATCCTTGAGCGAAAAGGTAAAAGCCTCTCGATTGGTCATACCATGAGCGCCGCCCGTATCGCTATACTCTGACATCACTAAACTGATCACACCATCCTGATTGTAGGTCACCACATAATCTATATCATAAGTATACTTAGGCTCTGACCCGGATCGATTCGAGATATCCTTCTCCGCGCCTTCAGCGAATTTCATGGCACTGTCTTTCAAAATATCATTCATGGCCTGCTGTGCATTGGAATTGCTTAATCCACTAAACTTCGGATAATCAAGCTGGATCAAAGCCTCTTTTCGATCCTTAGCATAGGTTTCAGTGGTTACCGTCAACGCATTCTGTGATCTGTTCACCACATTCAACTTACTAGAGCCCTGACTCCAATCCACTTTATAGCCCAAATAATCATTTAACAGACCGGATGGAACATAGAGCCGGTTGTTTATTAGCTTTCCTTCATACTCTCGAATGTAATAATTATTCACCCAAATTGAAGTACCATAGCTAGATATCAGCAACTTGGCCTTAGTCGTTCCCTTTCCGATCGAGTATGCATTTTCTTTTTTATCATAAGTTAGAGGTAATTGCAGCACATCACGCATAAAGGTAATCGGAATCCAGACCTTCCCTTCCTGCAAAATACCTGTCTGCTGTGAAATCACCCCATTCGCCTTTAAAACTATACTTGTAGCAATAGCCTTGCTCTTCATCTGATCAGAAGCTGCATAACCCGTATCACTGGGCAGCAATCCTCCACCAAGCAATAATCCCGCCGACATCAAACCTATGCCCCATTTGCGTACTGTTTCTTTTGAGATATTCACCATCTAATTTTCCCACTCCTTTCCAGTTTATTAAACCTAATCTTAGAGAATTTACACAAAAAAAGAGGCATCCCCCACTATTACTAGTGGAAGATCACCTCTCCTCTCTGCAATCATCTTGTTCTGCTACTATTTCAATTCATACATTACGCTCAGCTGTGTTGTAACTTTAACTACTCCCGGTTGAACGGATGTGCTTGCACCAGCATCTGCTGCAGCCATTTCCATTTTTAGATTCTGTTCAAAATAAACCGGAGTGACATTGCCATCATTTTGGCTGACCGTGATTACTTGACCCAAGCTACGTTTAGCTGCCTTAGCAATAGCACCTGCTTTAACATCTGCGTTCGCCATCGCCTTTTCAATCACCTGAGCTTCAAAGGCAGAAGTATCTTCCACGGAAAAACGTGCATTTCCGATATTATTTGCCCCCGCCGCAGATGCAGCGTCTAGCAATTCACCAACCTTAGTCAGATCTCTATAGGACACTAACAGTGTATGATTCGCGTTGTATCCTTTCACTTGCTGTCCTTCTTTTTCACTATAACTATAGTTGGGTTGCACATAGAATTGGGTACTTTGAATATCCTTATCTGCGATTTTCCAAGTCCCCTTCAGTAGAGTAGTGATCTTTTGGATTTTAGCAGCATTTGTTTTTTGCGCTTCTTGCGCAGTTGTAGCCGTAGTATCCACACCGATGGACAAGTATACAATATCCGGCTTGATGGACAACTCACCTTTACCTACTACACTAACAACATTTTTCTGCACTTCATCTGCATAAGCCTTTGCAGGACCTTGGAAGACACCACTCATGCTAATCCCTCCAATTAACAAACTTCCTACGATCAACACTGAACCAATCTTTTTTACCAAACCTTTCATATTTGCCAGCCCCTTTCATCCTTTGTGATTTGTTATTATCCTCTAGACGAGTCTTTTTGGTAAATGTTGCACAGTTAAAATCTATTTTTTGGTATAAAAAAAAGCCCCTAGGGGCTTTTTAGTCATTCGATAAAAAGTCACTTCAAAAGATTATTGGTTCTCAAGCTCTTCTTTGCTAACGAGACTCGTCAAAGCGTTTACAGCTTGATCCGCGTCTGCACCATCCGCGCTGATATAGATCTCCGTGCCGGAACTGATCGCTAGGCTCATAATACCCATAATACTTTTGGCGTTTACTTTTTTATCGTCTTTTTCCACGAAAATCTCCGACGAAAACTTGTTAGCTTCTTGCACAAACAATGCTGCCGGTCGAGCGTGTAGCCCTGTCTTCAACCGAACAACTACCGGGTGCTTTGTCATGAAACGCTTACCCCCTAATTGAGTTCTCCCCAAAAATTTCACATTAATTTTATATTATTATATCATTATAACGTAAACCACACTAGAAAAAAAGTGACTAGCCGCCTCGAACCTTGTCCGCCAGTTCATCAATCTTACGAAGTCGATGATTTACTCCGGACTTACTAACCGTACCTTTCAGCATTTCACCAACCTCTTTAAGGTTGATATCTGGATGTGCCATTCGAATTTCTGCAACTTCCCGCAGTTTATCCGGTAAGCTCTCCAGACCCACTTCTCGCTGCAGCAGTTTGATATTCTCAATCTGCCGCACCGCGGCACTTATCGTTTTATTGAGATTCGCGGTCTCGCAGTTCACGATCCGATTCACGGAATTACGCATATCGCGCATAATTCTTACATCCTCAAATTTGAACAACGCTTGATGCGCCCCGATCAGACTTAAGAATTCGATAATCTTCTCGCCTTCTTTAATGTATAGAATGAACCCTTTTTTACGTTCAATGCAGCGTGCGTTTAGGTGAAATTCACCAGCCAGATCGACCAGCGCCTTACAATGCTCCTCATACATCGAGGAAATCTCCAAATGGTAAGAGGAACCCTCCGGATTATTAACGGATCCGCCCGCCAAAAAGGCACCCCGCAAATAAGCACGCTTACAGCAGTTATTCCCAACAATCTCTTTATCAATACCGTCGGTAAAAATAAATCCTTCGGACACAATTCGGAGATCATTTAAGATTTCCTGTACGCGACTAGGGATTCTAACGATATAAACGTTATTTTTCTTCAAACGCATTTTTTTACGCACGAGTAGCTCAATATGGACCTGGTAATATTTCTTAAGCAAAGAATATACCCGCCTTGCAATCGCGGCGTTCTCCGTCGAAATGTCGAGAATCACCTTTTTGCTTGAAAGCTGCACAGATCCATTCATACGGATAAGCGCTGACATTTCCGCCTTCTCACAACAGGGCTCACTCTCCACCATCGTCAGCTCTTTTTTGGTAAGGGCCGCAAAAGACAAGGGTCTCACCTCTTTCTGAAAATAAGTACGTCATTCATATATACAAGCATAAACGCCTTCGGCGTCCTTTTGAGGACGGTAAGCGTTTAAGCGAGAAATATAAAAAAAGTATAGGTTTAAAACTTATACTTTCTTATATTTTAAGTTATACCCTAGGGTTTCTGTTTATCCAATCTTGCACAAGCTGATAGATATGATGACTAAGCTTATCGGTATCATGCCTTAAATAAGTTCGGAATAACACTAGCTTATCCGCTATAACTTTATATGCACTGCCTTCTAGTACATCCTTGTCGAGCTGTACCGGACGTGCACCCTTCTCAGCGTATTTCGACTGCACCTGCTCTGGAATTTCACCGTCATTCACAATAATATAATCAAATAAATGAATCCCAATATGATCATAAACGGCTTGTAGATGGTCATTTACAGTATAATTATCCGTTTCACCAGGCTGAGTCATTACATTGCAGACAAAAATTTTGATTGCATCAGAAGATACAACTGCTTCTGCTAACTTCGGAACAAGTAGGTTCGGAAGAATGCTCGTATATAGACTACCTGGCCCCAAAAGAATTGCATCAGCATTTCGAATCGCTTCAAGTGCTTCAGGCAACGGTTCAACATCAGCAGGCTCCAAAGAAACCCGTTTAATGATCCCGCCTGCTTCCGGTATCTTAGACTCACCCGTGATAATCGTGCCGTCTGACATTTCTGCACGCAATACTACGGCATCCCCCGCAGCGGGTAATACCCTTCCGCGAACAGCAAATAATCGGCTAAGCTCACGAACAGCTGTGACAAAATCGCCTGATATATCTGTAAGCGCGGCAAGAATTAAATTGCCAAGACTATGACCCGCCAAGCCTTCGCCCGTGTTGAAACGATATCTCATAATATCCGCCATGAGCGGCTCTACATCAGCCATAGCTGTTAATACGTTACGGATGTCCCCAGGAGGCGGCATTTGCAGTTCACTGCGCAAAATGCCCGAGCTTCCTCCATCATCTGCTACGGTAACTATAGCTGTAATATCTAGCGGCTTTTCTTTTAAGCCGCGAAGCATGACAGATAGCCCCGTGCCACCGCCCATAACGACGATACGTGGACGCTGTCTTTGTTCTTCAGCCACTATGGACCCCTTCTCTCATTAGTGCCGATCACGCTCGGAATCCCGATGACTAACGGCTACGGATTCCGTTTCGCTGACGCCCAGCATTTTGCCCAAATATTCAGAAATGGCTACTGAACGGTGTTTCCCGCCTGTACAGCCAATGCCGATAATAATCTGGGATTTACCTTCCCTACGATATTGCGGAATTAAGAAATGAAGCATATCGAGCAGTTTGGTCAGGAACACCTGTGTTTCAGGCCACTTCATTACATAGTCATAGACATCGCTGTCCTGACCTGTTTTTGGCCGCAGGTGATCCACATAATGTGGGTTAGGCAAAAATCGAACATCGAAGACGAGGTCTGCATCAATAGGAATACCATACTTAAATCCGAACGATGTAATGTTGACGGAGAGTGTACTTTTTCCTAAATGCGAGAACCGAGAAACGATCTTCTCCTTGAGCTGCACTGGTTTCATACTGCTAGTATCCAGACATAATGTAGCTGAATTCTTTAATTCCTCAAGCATTTTACGTTCCAGCTTGATACCATCAAGCGGAAGTCCCTTAGGCGCTAGAGGATGATGACGCCGGCTTTCCTTGTAACGCTGCACAAGCACCGAATCCGTAGCATCCAAGAACAAGATTTCACAGCCAATGGTTGACTCATCTTTAATATAGGCTAGAGACTCGGACAAAGCAGTGAAGAATTCCCTACCGCGCAGGTCAATCACAAGCGCTACCTTGGCGATCTTACCCTTCGACTGCTCAATCAGTTCTGCAAACTTAGGGATCAGCACCGGCGGCAAATTATCGACACAGAAGAACCCTAGGTCTTCCAGACTCTGCACAGCAATTGTCTTACCCGCACCTGACATTCCGGTAATAATGATCAGGGTGGCTCCAGCCGTTGGAGTATTGTCCAATTCGGTCATTAAAGCGTCCCCTCCCTAAATTAGTATATGAATACTCCCTATCTTTTAAGAACGAAGCAGAAGACCTGCTGCACCCACAATACCTGCATCATTACCAAGCTCTGCAGGAATAATCGAAACACCAGTCTGAAGCGGAGCCGGTGCGAGCTTAGCAAACACACGACGAACTTCATCAAATAGAATATCTCCAGCCTTAGACACACCACCACCAATGATAAAGACCTCAGGGTTAAGCACGGCTGCAACAGAAGCCATAGATTTACCCAGGTAGTATGCTGCACGGTTTACTATGCGAATCGCTACTTCATCGCCAGCCTTAGCCGCATCAAAGACTTCCTTCGCAGCAATCTTCTCTACCATTGAGAGGGAAGTACGATCACCACGAGCTACTGCATCGTTAGCCATACGAATAATTCCTGTAGCAGAGGAAACGGTTTCCAGACATCCCATATTACCGCAACCACATTGAATGGCTTCCAAATCCGGCACTACAGTGATATGGCCAAGCTCACCTGCTAGACCTGCAAAACCTTGATAAATCTTTCCGTTAATAATGATTCCGCCACCAACACCTGTTCCTAGCGTATAGCAGACACAGTTTTCAATCCCGCGTCCTGCACCACTCCAGGCTTCACCCAGTGCAGCCACGTTCGCATCATTGTCTATTTTGACAGGCTTGTTCCAGCGGTCTTCCAAAATGGAACGAATCGGCACATCTTTAAATCCTATGTTGGGCGCAAGGATAATGATTCCTTCACGAATATTTGTGAACCCTGCTACGCCCGCGCCTACACCTGCAAGCTGATCCCAAGAGTACGGGGAATCCTCCACAATTTGGCGTACATACTTCTCGATATTATCGATAACAGTATCGACACCTTCTGCAGTTCCTGTGGGTCCCTCATAAGTATGCAGTAGCGTTCCCTCAGCATTGCAGATTCCAACCTTAATTGCAGTTCCACCCAAATCCACGCCAACGTAGATATTCTCAGACATGTAACAAGCCACCTTTTTTTATACTAAAATAGTTAATCCTAAGTACCAACTATAATAGAAGCCCCCTCTGTGGTCAAGGAAAGACAACACACCCGGGAATTCCTTATTTTAATACTATACTCTATTATATTCTAAAAAGACCCCCTTACGACTAAGTAAGAGAGTCTTCTGACTATATTATTATCTGGAAAATAACCTAAATCACCCATTTATTCTGACAAAATACGCTTTTGCCCCTCCAGTGCACGGATAGGTGCGATATTCTGTGTAAACTCCAGCGTACCCATATACCGACCAGTCTCGTCTCGGACGGCGAAATAACGGATATAGATAAATTTATCCTTGATGTTGATCCAGAAGTCCTCAGCATCCTTACGACCTGCCTTAAAGTCTTCCAGAAGCTTCTCCACCACATGAACACTTTGAGGCGGATGACAGTTCTGTACCGTGCGGCCGATAACTGCCTTAGTTCGGGCAAAGATACGTTCCTTCCCGTGTGAAAAATATCGAACGACATCATTCTCATCAATGAATGTCAGATCTACTGGCAGGTGATTGAGTACTGTTTCGAGCTGATGCAATGACAACAGCCCTGTCTCAAAACGGATGAACCCTTCTTGCGGAGCGGCTCCCACTGCTTCACCCTGCAATGCTGCACCTTCCGGCTCTGCGGCACGTTCGGGTATCCACTCCTGCTCCGGCGCCGTTAGGCAGAATCCAATCTCATCGCTCTCCCGTGCGATTTTGACCCATTCGTCTTCCGTCAATTTATCCAGCGACATAGGCAATAAAATATTTTCTTCCTTAAAAATCATTTCATTAACTTCCTTGATGATCTCCGTAAGTTGAACACCAATATCTGCTGCATTTCCGCTGTAGCTGCTGAGCGCTGCTTTTGCCTCTTTAATCATACGACGGATATGATCATCCACGCCCCACATTACCTTGGTTGGTCCATAAATGCCGTATTTTTCAAGGTAAGGGAACAACAGATTTTCTTTTCGACTATAGTGTTTATCTAGATCCAGCAGTAAGCTAAGATCCTCCAGCAGCTTAAAGATCAGCTCCTCGCTGTCATTCTTCTGGAATTTTGCAGCATGCAAATCTAAACGGAAGTTCACAAGTCTTTCAATCTCACGGTTTTCTAGCTTGAAGGTGTGGACTGGGTGACCGGGTTGTTCTTCAGGCTTTGAGGAGCGGTGAATTTGCTCAATAGAGCCTTTGAATATTGCTGTATGCACCGAACAAAGCCGCTGTACCTCGGATACTGGAATTCCCTCTTCAGTCATTAACGAATGCTCCATTGCAGAGATTTCCGCAACAGTAACATCACCTACAGCTTCCTCGAAGCGTGCCTTAACCTCTTCAACACTTTTGCCTGCATGCAGTTCTTTAATAATCTCCTTGAGCATGGCTTGGCGACGAGTTTGCTCCGGTACATCAACCTCGCGGTTATTTATCAGTTCACTCATTATTGATCTCTCCTTAATGAAATTTTGATGATAGATTCCTTTATTTCATAATCTCGAAGCCGTGTCGTTCAAATGCTAACTTCACGGTATCGAGATCCATTTTCTTCAGCTTGATTCCTTTGGATAAGGTCATGAAACGGCCAGCGGTCTGCAGCATACCTGGCTTAGCAATGTCCTTAAAGCCCAGCTCTACCATAATCTCAACGACCTCCGGATGCCGGGATACCATCTCGAAGATAGACTCATCCATTCGCAGCATTTTTTCCATTGGACTCTTCTCCTTTATATGAGAACTATTCTCAACAACAGATTAGCATAGGCCGTACAAAGCAATTGTGATTGCAATCACTAAATCAGAAGAAAGCAAGGACTGTTCTTTTAAAGATGGATTATGAATAATGTGAAATTAAAAAAACTGCCCCCTACGCTAAATAGCATAAGGGACAGTCTAATTCGTAATAAATTATTTATTATAGCGTTACTCCTGTTTTAAATATGGATATCTCGCGGAAGTTATTCTTCTCGTTATTTACCCATTCCCCACTAGCCACGCTGATAATGTAGTTAATGAAGTCACGCAGGACCTCATCTGGAGAACCATCTTCAACCAACACACCCGCATTAAAATCGATCCAGTGACGTTTGCCTTCGTACAATGGGGTATTGGTAGACACCTTCATTGTTGGCACGAATGTACCAAAAGGTGTCCCCCGTCCGGTCGTAAAGATCACCAATTGGCAGCCGGCAGCAGCCAGAGCCGACGAAGCCACTAGGTCATTGCCCGGCGCGTTAAGAAGATTTAAGCCTTTGATAGTGATAAGCTCTCCGTACTTGAGTACATCCATTACCGTGGAATTACCGGATTTTTGAGTGCAACCCAGCGATTTATCCTCAAGCGTAGTAATCCCTCCGGCTTTATTGCCTGGTGAAGGGTTTTCATATACCGGCTGTTTATAGTCCATGAAATACTGCTTAAAGTCATTGATGAGATCAACAATTTTGTGGAAAATAGCTTCGTCTGCAGCACGTTCCATCAGAATCTTTTCGGCGCCAAACATTTCAGGTACTTCAGTGAGTACAGTTGTGCCGCCTTGGGCAGCCATATAGTCAGACAGACGTCCAAGAAGGGGATTCGCTGAAATCCCGGACAGGCCATCCGAGCCTCCACACTTCAGACCAATCTTCAGCTCAGAGAGTGCCACTTCTTCCCGATGATCGCCCTGTACGTTATTGTAGAGTTCCTTCAGCAGCTTTACGCCTTCTTCAATCTCGTTTCCAACCTCTTGGGAGACAAGAAAACGCACTCGATCCTCATCGTAACTACCCAGCATGTCTTTAAAAATATGCAAATTGTTATTCTCACAACCTAGTCCGAGCACAAGTACGGCGCCCGCATTTGGATGCTTAACCGCGTTAGCAAGTATTGTACGAGTATTGTCATGATCATCACCCAGCTGGGAGCAACCATAGTTATGCTTCAGTACGAGCACGTTATCGAACGGAGCGATATCACCAACCTCTGCCTTAAAAATATTGATGATCTGCTCCGCCACTCCATTCACACAACCAACCGTTGGGACGATCCAAAGCTCATTACGAATACCTACATATCCGTCAAAGCGACGATACCCCTTAAAGGTCAAATTCTCTACTTTAAAAGGATTGGGTGTCAGCTTCTGTTCAAAAGTATATTCCTCAACCCCTGTTAGGTTTGTCTTCGTATTATGGGTATGCACCCACTGGCCCGGCACGATAGGCGCTTTAGCATGACCGATGGGATAACCATACTTCAATACATTCTCGCCTTCGCTAATGCTGGTTAGTGCAATTTTATGACCTCTAGCAATATCTTCCGTAATTTTAATCTCTTTTGAACCAATCACAATGGTGTCGCCTGCTTGATAGTCTTTAAGTGCAACTGCCACGTTATCAGCCTCGTTGATCTGCAGTACCTCTTTCATAGTCTTAATCATGTCGTTATCCACCTCCTGTGTATTAGTTGTGTGCAGGTCTCTTCACGTACGCATGCAGCGCTTGCTTCATACCTGTTCTCTCAATCGCAATGAGCCCTTCTGTCACCTTGTCAGTAAGATCAGCCACTTCATTCAGGTCACAGCCCCAGCGATTTGTCGCTGCTAATACTTCGACAGCCAGTGCGCGTAACCCAGGGTCTGTGCCATCCCATCCTCCCCACAAGGAGGCGAACCATTCCAAAATATCCGCATCGTCCGCCAGCTGAATCTCTTCTTCCCCTCTACGTCCTTTATAGAAGGCAATTAATGCACTCAATGAGAAGACAAGCTTCTCGGGCAATTGTCCTTTGGACTCTACATATTGCAATAAAGAAGGTAGATCTCTTGTCTTAAATTTCGAGATAGAATTAAGGGAGATGCTCATCAAGTAATGCTGCACATAAGGGTTCAGGAACCTTTCTAATACCGCGTCTGCAAAAGAATTCAATTCCTCTACCGGCAGATCCAGCGTCGGAATGATCTCATCGTAGATTAAGGACTTCACGTACGCCCCAACCTCTTCGTGCTCAATGGCCTCGGCAACCGTATCAATGCCGTACAAATACGCTACTGGTGTCAATGCGGTATGAGCTCCGTTTAGAATTCTCACTTTACGCGTCCGGTAAGGGGTCATATCATCTACCACGAGCACATTAAGACCTGCTACTTCAGCCGGGAATTCATTTTTAATCCATTGAGGCCCTTCAATTACCCAAAGATGGAACTGCTCGCCGACAACGACCAGCTTATCCTCATAGCCCAATTCTTCCGTAATCTCAGCGATGCTGTCTCTTGGATATCCGGGAACAATGCGATCCACCAGACTGCAGCAGAAGGTGTTGGCTTCATTCAGCCATTTTACAAAGCCCTCTCCCAGATTCCACAGGTCAGCATATTTCAAAATGACCTTCTTAAGCTCATCCCCATTTCGGTCAATCAGCTCGCACGGAATGATGATAAAACCTTTAGAAGCATCACCGTTAAAAAATTCAAAACGCTTATACAATAAGGCCGTCAGTTTACCTGGAAAACTGCTCTGCGGAGCATCGGTTAACTTGTCGCCTGCTTCAAAAGCAATTCCCGCCTCAGTGGTGTTGGACACGATAAAGCGCAGCTCTGGATTTTCGGCAAGCTTCATATACTCCTCATGCTGGGCAAAAGGATTAAGCGTTCGTGTAATACAGTTGATGACCTCATGTTCTTTTACCGCTGCTCCATCTTTGATTCCTTGGAGATACAACGTGTATAAACCGTTCTGAGCATTTAGCATTTCTGCAAGTCCGTTGCCCAGCGGTTGTACAACCACCACGCCACCATTGAAATCCGTTTTTTGATTCATGGTATGAATCTGCCAATCTACAAAAGCGCGCATGAAATTGCCTTCACCAAATTGCAGAACCTTCTCAGGATATTGCTTGTAGGCTTTCCAACTATCACTATTTAATCTGCTCATATAAACGCCTCCTGATTATTAATGCACACGATAAACTAATTAAATATACTTTATAATACAATATTTATATTAATATTTTATTAATTAATGCACACGTGAAAATTTTAATTCAAAATCCTTTACGAGTGAAAGGATCAAGCTGCTATGCGCAGCTTTTTGCTTCTACAGTTTCCTAACCGATTCTCTCGTAATAAACTCCGTATCAATGGAGGTTAGCCCGTCATTCTCCAAAGGTTCTTTAATTAAGCTTAGCAGCTTGCGGGCTCCATGCTCGCTGATCTTCTCAATAGGACGTTTAACTGTGGTAAGCGAAGGATTCGCAAAGAGCGAAAATCCAATATCATCAAAACCAACAATAGAAACATCACTTGGCACCTGCAGCCCGCGCTCAAACACAGCTTTCATAGCCCCGATCGCCATATCGTCATTGGAACAAAATACTGCCGTCGGCGGTTTTTCCAAATCTAGCAGCTTGCCCATCGCCTCATATCCACTTTGCATATCGTAATTACCACTGATTATGTAGTCATTACGTGCAGGAATATTATAGTCAATCAATGCTTTTATAAAGCCATCTCTACGTTCCTGCGTGGATTTAAAACCCTCGACACCTTCAATAATCGCAATGTCTTGATGCCCGGCTTCAATTAGATGTTTGCCTGCATTATATGCGCCTTCCCGGTCATTCGAGATGATGTTGATAATGGAACGGTCATCAATTTGTCGGTTCAGCACAACGATTGGAATGCCTTGCTGTACTACATGGTAAATGAATTTATTATCTGCTTCGCTTTGACTCATTAGAATAATTCCATCAAAACGTCTGCGATGAATAGAAGAATACTCTGCATAATCGTCGATCCCACGTATAAACAGATTATATTCAACATCCACTACCCTATTCACACCACGAATCGTGTCAGAGAAGAAACCGGACGATGTGCCCTTCGCAATGCTTGTGAAGAACAGGCCAATGGTATACGAACGTTGCATCACAAGGCTTTTGGCATTGTAATTGGGGACGTAACCCACTTGTGCAGCAATCTCGGCGATTTTTTTACGTGTGACCTCTTTAATTAGGGGACTGTTGTTAAGTGCTCTCGATACAGTTGTATGTGAAACATTCGCCAGCTTGGCGATATCCTTGATTGTAGGTGCCATGGGTCAACCTTCCTTATCAAACGGGTTTGGCTATTCCATGTAAGGATATCATAACGATTACCTAGTCACCAATGCCTGTTTCGAGAAATTGAAATAATGATCAGCGTTATTGTAACAGATATTCTCAATCATACCGTCTAACAGTTCCATATCATCCGGGGCTTCTCCATCCTCTACCCAAGAACCTACAAGATCACATAGAATTCTTCTAAAATACTCATGTCTGGTATATGATAAAAAGCTTCTGGAGTCTGTTAACATTCCGACAAACTGGCTAAGCACACCTAGATTAGCCAGCGTCTTCATCTGTTCCAGCATGCCATCCTTGTTATCGTTGAACCACCATGCCGTCCCGAATTGAATCTTCCCTGGAATTCCGCCGCCTTGGAAGCAGCCCATTAAACCAGCAATGACATGATTATCATTTGGATTCAGTGAGTACAAAATCGTCTTAGGCAGCGCATTCTCACGATCCAGCGCATCTAGCAGACCTGCCAGCGGTTTAGCAATCACGCCGTCATTGATGGAATCATAACCCGTGTCAGGACCGAGGCGCCCGAACATTACACTGTTATTATTACGCAGCGCATGGATATGGAATTGCATGGCCCAATCCAGCTCGCTATATAATTTCCCGAGGAACACAAGGGTGAACCCTTTATATTTCTTTTCTTCACTCTCACTTACAACGCCTTCACGAAGAGCTTTGTTGAATATAGCCGTAGCTTCCTCCAAGGTAGCAGGCTCAAACATTACTGCATCCAAAGCATGATCGGATACACGGCCCGCTCTGGCGTGGAAGAATCTCACTCTGCTCTCCAATGCTTCTAGAAACTGACCATAATTCTCAACATCCATTCCTGAGACTTCGCTTAGCTGAGCTACCCAAGGCTTGAAGGTAGGACGATTAATCTCAAGGGCTTTATCTGGACGAAACCCCGGAACTACGCTGGTATCGAATCCACTCAAGCTGCTGATTTTTTCATGATATTCCAGAGAATCTACTGGGTCATCGGTGGTGCAAACAACAGTTACTTTCGATTTAACAATTAGGTCTCTTGCCCCATATCCTTCACCTTGCAACTGTCTGTTCACTTCATCCCAAATCTTCGGTGCATTAGCTTCATTTAGCAAATCATATACTCCAAAGAAACGCTGCAACTCAAGATGTGTCCAATGATAGAGCGGATTCCCGATAATCTTAGGAACGGTTCTAGACCATGCCAAGAACTTTTCATAGTCACTAGCATCACCAGTAATGAACTTCTCCTCTATACCATTTGCCCGCATCACTCTCCATTTGTAATGGTCGCCATACAGCCAAGCTTCGGTAATATTGTTGAACGTCTTGTTCTCATAGATTTCTTGAGGACTGAGGTGGCAATGATAGTCGATAATAGGCATATCTTTCGCATGATTATGAAACAGCTTAATGGCGGTCTCGCTCGACAACAGGAAGTTCTCATCCATGAATTTTTTGCTCATGAGATTTGCTGCGCTCCTTTATAATCATAATGGGAGTTACAATTAGTTTAACGTGAACATTTTTTTGAATTATGATATTTAAACTTAGTTATTTCTTTAAATTACAATAATTTCGTTGCTAAATATGTTAAAATTGTTCACGTTAACATTATCTCTTATTGTAAACGTATTTTTTAAATGCGCAAGCCCTTTTCGAAAGACATTTTTACAGTTATTTTAACAGCACCCAGCTTCCTGCTACAAAAAAGCAGGCGCCCCTTTAAAATAAGGATCACCTGCTTGAATTCATTCCGATTAATTTAGTTATATTAACTACCCAAGTTTTCGCTCCAGTCATGTACCATTGTGCCCTCAAGATATTTCTCAGCGTCCATTGCTGCCATACAGCCGGTGCCCGCTGCGGAGATCGCTTGTCGGTAACGGGTATCCTGTACGTCGCCGCAAGCGAATACACCCGGAATGTTCGTCTCAGTAGTACCTGGATTTACTACAATATAACCATTGGTATCCGTCGTAATCTGACCGCCCAAGAATCCGGTATTCGGCGTATGACCGATAGCGACAAACACTCCGTCCGCTTCGATCAGTTCTTCAAGCCCTGTATCATTGTTGCGAACCGTCAGTCCCTTAACTCCAGACTCGCCGGTTGTTACTTCAAGCGGTGTACGGTTAAGTGCCCACACAACCTTACTGTTATCGCGTGCGCGGTCCTGCATAATCTTTGAAGCTCTGAGCTCATCACGACGATGAACCACGGTTACGCTAGAAGCAAATCTTGTTAAGAAGCTGGCTTCCTCCATCGCAGAGTCACCACCACCGACCACGATAATCTTCTTGTTCCGGAAAAAGAAGCCATCACAAGTAGCGCAAGTGCTGACCCCACGGCCCACATTCTCCTGCTCCCCTGGTATTCCTAAATATCTGGCAGAAGCACCGGTAGAGATAATTACCGACTCTGCCTCTAATACACCCAAACCATCTACTGTCACTTTAAATGGACGCTGTGAAAAATCCACTGAATCCACCCAACCATTCTTGAATTCAGCACCAAAACGTTCAGCCTGCTTCCGCATGTTGTCCATTAAATCCGGGCCGAGAATCCCTTCGGGAAAACCTGGAAAATTCTCCACTTCCGTTGTCGTTGTCAGTTGTCCACCTGGCTGCATCCCTTCAATTACAAGTGGGTTAAGGTTGGCACGTGCCAAATAAATAGCAGCAGTAAGCCCGGCCGGGCCTGTTCCGATTACAATCGTTTTGTACATAACAGTGGCCTCCTCACAATAGGGTTTATGCATCAAGAATTTAGATATTTTCAGTAAACGGGGGAAGACTGTCGCTCACACTTCCCTGAAAACTACATTCATCATCGATACGCCGAGCATAACGGCTGACCATCGACACGGATACGTCATAACGCTGAGCTACCTCGCGGTAGGTGACTGGAAGGTTATGCATTTTTGCGATCAGATATTCTAAGGCAGCACACCAGCCTTCCGTTTGACGGATAAAAGGAACATCTGGATATATGCTACTCACGAATTGCTTCCAAAGTAATTCAGCATCTTTTTTCTGGACGGCATCAAATCTCCGGTCCATCATACTTACCGTCTGGTCGATGACTTTTTGCCAATCTTCTCTCCATTCTGGCAATCCCTTCAGACGCGCATTAGAAGTTTCTTTGGCTTCCTGAAGTACATTTTCCTCCGGAACACTACCAATCAGTCGCTGTAGGCTCAGAAGCGCAGCTTCCTGCAGCTTTTCTTCCTGCAATGGCTGTTGCTTCAGAAGTCCTTGTAGAATCTCGGACATTTCTTCATCTTCAATCCAGCGCAGAGCTTCCGTAACCTGAAGCTTCGTATTGGCATCACCGTAGCGAAGTGCCCAGAAGAAGGAAGATCGAAGCAGCGGATTGTTCCGCACCTCTTCAGCAAAGCTGCCTTTGTTGTCTTTCCACAGCTTCAGCTGCTCTTGAAAGGGGAGCTGATAGTTGTAACTGATTGGAGACAACGCCTTGCCTTCCCCCTGTGCTTGCTGCAGTTGGGCCAGAAAAAATCTCGGCACAGCCGATTCCGGATCCAGCTTAGCAGCTTTTTGCCAGCAACGCTGAGCCTCTGCATAGAGACCGCTATTACTTGCTGCTGCCGCACAGTAATGGTACAAACTGGCGTCACCGCCGACTTCCTCATCTTTCAGCAGGCGCCGAAAATGACCATAGGCGGTTCTATGCCGTCCCAGAATCCCCATCGTAGTGGCCATCTTGAATAAATGCTCCTGGTGAAAAGGAATAGTCGTCTCTAGCAGACGTAATAATCCAGCAAGTTGCCCGCGGTCACCTTCATACTGCAAAAAGATCGCCAAGTTACAAAGTGCGTGCAAATTCCCAGAGTCCTGTTCAAGCACCCGCATAATGCATTCTTTGGCTTTGGTAAAACGACCCATATAGAAATACGCAAGGGCTAGATTGTTATGCGCCGCCAAGAAGTCTGGCGTATTGCTCACAATCTCTTCAAGCAAAGTTACGGCTTGTGTAAACTTGCCTTCCTCCAACAGCGCTCGGGCCCGCTCATGCTCTATTACCCCTTCCCGGCTTCTAATCCGGATAAGTGGTGCAGGACGATCGAGCTCATATTGCAGAAGTTCCATCAACTCTTCCGATTCGGCTAGAAATTCACCGTTCACATCTTCTTCGAGATAAGTAACGAGTGAGCGTTCTGCCTCCTCATAGCTTTCCATATTGGCGAAGTTGTTAGCCATATAGAAATAACATTCCGTCATTCCAGGATCAATATTCTCCAGCACATGGGTCAAAATGTCGTTAGACGCCTCATAATTACCCATCTCTGATAATACACCTGCTACGTTACAATGATTTACCGGGTTCTCCGGTTCGTACTCTACAGCTTTGCGAAAATTCTTTAATGCCTTATCATATTGAAAGCGATCCAAGGACCGAACGGCTCTTTCAAAGAAAAAATTGGCATTCAGAGTGACAGGAATAACATTACCATTCTCCTCATACTCTGAAGTTCTCTCCATCATGGAAGCAAGGCACCCCCTTATAAGAAGCTTCCTTTTATACTAACGAAAAAATAGGAGGACGGCGCCCAATGGGGTATACCGGAGCTCCAAACTTAATCGCTATTCCGTTCCCTTTATGGGTGCGGCTATCTTCACACAGTATACCACATGTGACCGCGAGATTCTCAAATTGAGAAAGACTCTACCACTCCACAAACAGCAACTTTTTCACATAAAAATAAAAAAGACGGGGAATTAAATTCCCGCGTCTCTGAAAAGCTTATCGATCGAACCGCCCTCAAGAATAATACGTGTAGCTTGTGCAAGCATCGGTGCCACCGATAAGACCGTAAACCGACTTGAATGATCATCTGGCAGTGCAATAGAGTCCGTAATGACCACTTCCTGAACAGAGGGATGGTCAAGCCGCTGCAGCGCAGGTCCTGAGAACAATCCATGCGTTGCACAGACGATACTGTCCTTCGCACCTCTCTCTTTCAGACCCTCAACCACATTCACGATGGTAGTCCCTGTATCAATAAGGTCCTCGATAATGATCGGTGTACGTCCCTCGACATCACCAATGACATGAGTGATTACAGATTCATTATGGGCTGGACGCTTCTTGATCATAATGGCAAAAGGTGAATCCAGCTTATTTGCGAGCTTCTCAGCCATAGATGCACGTCCCGCATCCGGAGAAACAATGACCAAATCAGACATAGCCTTGGCCTTCAAATGGCTGCTGATCAAATCGAGAGCAGTCAAATGATCGACCGGAATGTTGAAAAAGCCTTGAATTGCCGCTGCATGCAAATCGATAGTAATTACACGGGTTGCGCCCGCGGTCGTAAGTACATCAGCTACCATCTTAGCCGAGATCGGTTCACGAGGTGCAGACTTACGTTCCTGTCGAGCGTATCCATAATACGGCACAATAATGTTAACTGTACGTGCTGATGCCCGTTTAGCAGCATCTATCATCACGAGCAGTTCCACGAACATCTCATTAATGGGATGGGATAGGGATTGCACCAAAAATACGTCGCAGTTCCGGATGCTCTCTTCGTAATGCACGTAAATCTCGCCGCTCATGAAACGGGTCAGCTTAATCTGCCCCAATTCAACACCAAGTCGCTCTGCAATATCTGCCGCCAGCTTTGGATTCGACGAACCGGAAAAAATACGTAATTGTTGATGATGCATAATACCCTCCTGCGGATTATAAATTATAGTTTGAACGGAACAGTGGTACGACGGCGTCCCTCATATACAGCCAGCTCACGGAAGCCTGTGTGCCAAAGCATGCTACGTGCCTCTTGCAAGCCGTCACCAAGCTTGGCAGGGTCATGTGCATCCGAGCCAAGCGTAAGCGGTATACCGAGCTTAAAAGCTTCCTGTAGCAGATGCTCCGCCGGGAACATCTCAGCACATGGCTTGGTAAGTCCTGAAGCATTCAGCTCCATGGCGATTCCGCTATCCGCTATAACCTTTAAGGTTTCCAGCTCCAGCGTTCTCACCTCTGCTTTACCTTCTGGTGTCTGAGGACCATAGCCGAACCGTTTAATAACATCCATATGTCCTATAATATCATATAATCCTGATAACGCCGACTTCTTTACAGCATCATAATAAAGGCGATATACCTCTAGTTCATCCTTGCCTTCCCAGCCATCAACCTGTCGATAATCTGTGATATCCCACTCCCCGAGAAAATGCACAGAGCCTATCAGATAATCCCATGGGTAAGGAGATAAAATCTCACGAATTTGATCCTCGTAGCCTTCAATATAATCTGCTTCCAGCCCTACCCGCAGGTCTATGACTCCGCGGTAGCGTTCCTTCAGCGTCAGACATTCCTCCACATAACGAGGCAGTTCAGCCATTGGCATGGCCATTTCAGGGTAATAGCTAGCGGGATCAACATGGATGAGCGGCAAGTGGTCGGATAACCCTAGCTGCTGAAGACCAAGCTGTATCCCACGCTGCACATACTCCTCAAGCTTGCCCACGGCATGACCGCAGCGCTCATGATGCGTGTGGTAATCGATATGCATCCGTCAGTTCCCTCCCTAGTACTGGTCCCGGCGTGGGCGCTCGTGGCGGGTACTCAACTCTTCCATGATTTCATCCAGCGGAAGCTTGCGCTCTTGTAGCAGTACTAGTAAGTGGTAGATCAGATCACTAACTTCAAGACGCAGCTCGGCATTATCTTTATTTTTGGCGGCAATAATCGTTTCAGAGGCTTCTTCGCCTACCTTCTTAAGGATCTTATCGACACCTTTATCGAACAAATAAGTTGTATACGCGCCTTCCGGACGCTCTACTTCCCGCTCAGCAATCACGCGCTCCAGCTCACCAAGAACAGCAAAACGCTCAGCATCCGTAAGGCTAGTGGCTACCGATTTCTGAGATTCCTCAGCTTGGTTATTCAAAGGAATGTCACGGAAAAAGCATGACGTAGCTCCAGTATGGCAAGCTGGTCCTTCAGGGACAACCTTCACGAGCAGTGTATCACTATCGCAATCATAGGCTATGGAAGTAATCGCTTGTGTGTTGCCTGAGGTTCCACCTTTGTGCCAAAGCTCACTGCGTGAGCGGCTCCAGAACCAGGTCTGGCCACTTTCCAACGAGAGCTGCAACGATTGCGAATTCATATAAGCAACCATCAAAACTTCTAGTGTGTTAGCATCCTGCACAACGGTAGGCACCAACCCCGCTTCATTCCAGCGAATGCCGGCCAGCGCTTCTTTTTGGCTAATGGATGTATTCTTTTCTGTTTCGCTCATCGGATCTCTACCCCTTTTTGCTTCAAGTCAGCCTTTAAGTCGTTAATGGCAATCTCTTTATAGTGAAAAATGGTCGCCGCCAGTCCCGCATCGGCTTTCCCTTCCGTAAATACATCGTAAAAATGCTCCTTCTTCCCAGCGCCGCCAGAAGCAATCACAGGAATACTAAGTAAATTGCTTACTGCTGAGGTCAGCTTCAGGTCGAAGCCATCTTTCGTCCCATCTGCATCCATACTTGTGAGCAAAATCTCGCCTGCACCCAGCTTTTCAGCTTCCTTGGCCCAGGTCAGAGCACGGATGCCAGTGGGCTTGCGACCACCATGCGTATACACTTCCCATTCACCAAATGCCTCGTTATATTTAGCATCTATTGCTACCACAATACATTGAGAGCCAAAACGGCGTGCACCTTCCAAAATTAACTGTGGATTAGTGATAGCAGCCGTATTAATGCCGATTTTGTCTGCACCTGCACGAAGAATCCGCTTCATATCATCAGGTGTAGAGATCCCGCCACCCACTGTAAAAGGAATGGCGATTTCACCTGCGGTCTGCCGCACAACCTCAATCATGGTCGCCCGGCCTTCTACGGAAGCCGATATATCGAGAAACACAAGCTCATCTGCACCCTCACGGTCATACAGCGCCGCCAGCTCAACCGGATCTCCGGCATCACGCAGATTCACAAAGTTAACGCCTTTGACTACCCGTCCGTCCTTAACGTCAAGACAGGGGATGATACGTTTTGCTAACATAATAAATCCCTCCTTTATTGCAAAGGCTTTTTCGATCCCCTAAATCCCGCTCCACTCACTCTATAATCACTTTGTTCCCACGATTCTTGCTCCTAGCAGGACGACGGGCTCGCGACAACCGCAAGACCACATTCATATAGGCGGCCTGTGGGCTTGCGCTCATGAAATAATAAGCATAATTAGTTGCACAATGTGCAGTTATTTCACCGCTCGTCCAGCAAGCCCTCCGTTTAATTGCATTTCGTACAATTAAATCTGAGAATGAGCTTAGAAATAAGCTCAACTCTCATTTATAGCTGCACGAAATACAATTAAATTAGCTAAAGGATTCTGAATTGGAACAATAGTTGTATGAAGTACACTTATACTATCAAAGGATAATGCCCAACCTGCCGCTTAATTAACTTATTGCAGCAGTTCCCACATCAGGCTTAAGCTGAAACCACCTTCGTCGCTCAATAGCTTAGTGGCTTATTAGCCTAGTTCAACGTTCTATTGCATTCTGTACAATAGAATCGACCTCAAACAATCTAATTGTGCCGTCTGTTGCATTTCGTGCAATAGATTCCTGAGAAATCCACAAAAATAAGAGCTTTGAACTGTTTGGATTGTACAAAGTGCAGTCAGATAAGCATTCAGCTTCTTTAAGCAGCTTTCTATTGCACAAAATGCAACCAGCACCCCTAAATGAGACTTTTCACAGAGTAAGAACGAGTTAATTAGTCAGGTTCGTCAACTAACGCACATACTCAGCACTACTTCTGCCCGAGCGCCTGCAAAGCTTTGGAAAGATCAATATTGCCCGTGTACAACGCCTTGCCAACAATAGCTCCGCCCACACCGATGCCGCTGTGTACGTTCAGACGTAACAGATCATCAAGACTGGTGACTCCGCCGGAGGCGATCACCGTTTTACCGCTGACCTTCGCCATGGACACAATGCCCTCCACGTTCGGACCCTGCATCATCCCGTCGCGGGAGATGTCGGTGTAAATGAACGTCTCGGCTCCTTTTGCAGCCAATTCCTTAGCCAGATCCTCAGCACGTACTTCAGAGGTGTTCAACCAGCCATGTGTCGCAACATAACCGTTGCGCGCATCAATGCCGATAGCTACTTTATCACCGTATTTAGCCAATACCGCTTCAGTAAAAGCATGATCGTTAATCGCAGCAGTTCCGATAATAACCCGACTAACGCCAAGCCCAAGCAATTTTTCCACGTCCGCAAGATTACGAAGGCCACCGCCCACCTGAACAGGCACATTAGCATTAGCAGCAATAGCGCCGATAATCGCATCATTCACAGGATGACCTGCTTTCGCGCCATCTAAGTCCACCAAATGAATGAACTTTCCGCCTTGCTCTTCCCATGATTTTGCCACCTCCAGTGGGCTATCATTGTATATCGTTTCCTGACTGTAATCCCCTTGCTGCAGCCTGACACATTTTCCATCCCGGATATCAATCGCCGGATATACAATAAAAGAAGACATTTGGCGCTCCCCACTTTCGTTACATTATATTTATAGCGCGGCTTACGCCCGCTCTCCCTTTAATTTCAAAAAATTGCCCAGCAGCTTGATTCCCAGCTCCCCACTTTTTTCAGGATGGAACTGCATGCCGAACACATTATCTTGCCCCACAATAGCTGTGACTGGGTAACCATAATCGGTGACAGCCAGCAGATCACTCTCATTCGCTACAAGCGCATGATAAGAGTGCACAAAGTACACATGACCCTCATCAAGATCTGCAAAAAGCGGACTTTGCGGCTGCCTAAAGCTCAGCTTGTTCCAACCCATATGCGGTACCTTATAGCCATCTCTAGGAGCGAAACGCACCACCGAGCCTGAGAGAATATCAAGTCCCTCATGGCTGCCATGCTCTTCACTGCTGCAAAACAGTAGTTGCATACCAAGACAGATTCCTAGCAGCGGCTGGGTTCCGGCAGCTACCTGTTTGACCACACGATCCAAACCACTTTCCCGCAGCTGCTCCATCGCATCGCCAAATGCACCGACACCAGGCAGAATGACACTATCAGCAGCGAGAATTTGCTCGGCTTCCCCCGTCACTACACACTCATAACCGAGACGTTCTACCGCCTTGCTCACACTGTGCAGGTTGCCCATGCCATAATCGACGATTGCAACAGTCATGCTACAGCACTCCCTTCGTAGAAGGCACACCCTTCACACGTGGATCAATCAGTGTCGCTTCATCGAGTGCCCGTCCGAGCGCCTTGAATACAGCCTCAATCATGTGATGTGTGTTAGAACCGTAGTGTACGATCACATGCAGCGTAATCCGAGCTTCCAGTGCGAACTTCCATAAGAATTCCTGAACAAGCTCCGTCGAAAAGCTTCCCACCTGCTGTGAAGGATACGTTGCACGATATTCAAAGTGTGGGCGATTGCTGATATCGATCACAACCTGCGCCAACGCCTCATCCATCGGTACAAAAACACTCGCATAACGTTTGATTCCCTTTTTATCACCAAGTGCTTCGTGCAGCGCTTGACCTAGGCAGATCCCGATGTCTTCAACCGTGTGGTGATCATCAATTTCGATATCTCCTCGCGCCTGTACTGACAGGTCAAACTGGCCGTGCTTCGTAAATAGGTCCAGCATATGATTCAGAAAAGGAACATCCGTCTCCAGCTCGGAAACTCCACTTCCATCTACGTTAAGAGACAGCTTGATATCCGTCTCGTTTGTTTTACGGCTTAATCCTGCTTGGCGCAAGGCCTGTTCATTATTGTTCTCCATATCCGTCTCCACCTTTTCCTTCGTTCTTGAGTCGAATCTCAATAGCTCGTGCGTGGCCCTCTAACCCTTCGCGACGTGCCAGCTCTATAATGGTCTTCCCATCCCGCAGGAGGGCTTCTTTACTGTAATAGATCAGACTTGATTTCTTTATAAAATCATCCACATCCACTGGCGACGAGAAGCGTGCCGTACCATTGGTCGGGATAATATGATTCGGTCCGGCAAAATAGTCGCCCACAGGCTCCGAGCTATACGCTCCCAGGAAGATCGCCCCAGCATTCTCGATGCTGCCCACAAGGCCCATTGGATCCTCGACAACAATCTCTAGATGCTCTGGTGCCAACCGATTCACTACGGAGATTCCCTCCTCCATAGATTCCACAACAATGATCGCCCCGTAATTTTCTACGGATGAACGGGCGATCGCCTGTCGCGGCAGCTCCTGTAGCTGACGCTCCACTTCAGCAGCCACGCTATCCGCCAAGCTCTGCGATGGCGTGACTAGAATCGCTGAGGCCATCTCGTCATGCTCGGCCTGCGAGAGCAGATCCGCTGCGACATAGGCCGGCTCAGCGGTCTCATCTGCGAGCACGACAATCTCGCTTGGTCCCGCGATACTGTCGATGTCCACGGCGCCATATACCTCGCGTTTTGCTAGCGCGACGTATATGTTGCCGGGCCCACATATCTTATCTACCGGCGCTATGCTCTCCGTCCCAAAAGCCAAAGCAGCTACCGCCTGCGCTCCGCCCACACGGTAGATTTCATTCACCCCTGCTTCTGCAGCAGCAACCAGGATGTAAGGATCAATCCCTTCTTTGCCGCCGGTGGATGGCGGGGTTACCATAACGATCTCCGGCACGCCTGCGATCTGTGCAGGGATCACGTTCATCAGCACCGAGGAAGGATAAGCTGCCTTACCACCAGGAACATATACCCCTACCCGCTTCAGCGGACGAATAATCTGTCCCAGAATAGTGCCATCGGGCTGCAAATCCATCCACGAATTCCGTTTCTGTCTAGCATGAAAAGCCCGGATATTGGCTGCGGCTGCTTGAATAGCGGATACGAAAGATTCCTCTACTCGACCATACGCCGCCTGAAGCTCTTCCGGCGTTACCCTCAGCTGATTCGGCGTAAGCGTGACCCGATCAAATTGCGCCGTGTAGCGAAGAAGTGCCGTGTCTCCTTCTTTTTTAATCGCGGTCACAATTTCCTTTACCGCCTGATTTTGTTCTGGCGTTCCATACTCGACTTCTCGCTCTAGCTTAAAATCCTTGCTCGATACAACCTTCATCGCCGGTTCCTCCCTTTACCCCTTAACATCTGTCACCTACCGCAAATTTGGTTCCCCTATAACCGCCTGTAGTCGGTCACACAGCTGCTGTATCTCTTCATTTTTCATCCGATAGCTCACACGATTGGCCACAAGACGGCTCGTAATTTCGAATATGCTCTTCATTTCAATTAATCCGTTATCCCGCAGCGTTTGGCCCGTCTCTACCATATCCACGATACGATCAGCGAGACCAATCAGCGGCGCAAGCTCAATTGAACCATTCAGCTTCACGACTTCAACCTGCTGTCCCTGCTCCCGAAAATATTTTGAAGCCACATTCGGATATTTCGTCGCTACACGCTGCTGAATCCCCGGCTGCCAGTTCGGCAATCCAATGATCGACATCCGGCATCGAGCGATGCCAAGATCAAGCAGCTCATATACATCACGATCTTCCTCCAGCAATACGTCCTTGCCCACGATTCCAATGTCGGCCACACCATATTCTACATATGTAGGTACATCTACTGGTTTAGCTAATATAAATTCCATGCCTGCCTCAGGCAGCGGAATAACAAGCTTGCGGGATGCCTCACCATCCGGTGGAATCGGGAGACCTGCCTGGCGGAACAGCTCAGCAGCCTTTTCATAAATCCGACCTTTTGGCATAGCGACCTTCAAAATCTGTGCCATCGTTAAGTTGCCTCCTTTTCCATTTCCATACAAAATTTATCTTAACCGCTCATTCTTGCTAGCGATATCTCAGCCATGCTCACTTACAAAAGATACAAAGGTATAGATTTCGCCGTACCGCATACCATCTGCTTCGATCGTATCCGTATCTAGACGCTTCACCGTTTCAAGCTCTTCTGGACCTGCTGCCAGTCTAGTCACTACTGCGTGCCCTTCCGACCGTAAGCGTGTTGCCTCTTCCAGACCTTCTTTTCTGCGAGTAGCATCATATTGGATCAAGATAGGCAGCTCTTCCTCTTCGCTCGATCCAGCCACACCATCGAGAATACGATTCGTTTTTAAAGAAAAACCTGTAGAAGGGATCGGACGTCCAAACTGCTGAAGGAGATTATCATATCTGCCTCCACTACATACCGGAAACCCTAATTCCGCTGCATAGCCTTCGAAAGTCATCCCTGTATAATAAGAGAAGTCCCCGATCATCGTCAGATCGATCAGCACATGCTGTGATACGCCGTAAGAGACCAGTACCTCCCACACCTTGCATAAATGATCTATCGAATGACGGGCAAGCGGATGATCGCTAAGCTCCAGCGCCTGTCCACAAATCTCCTTGCCTCCACGCAAACGTAACAGTCCATCCAGTTCATTCTTCTGAGCTTCCGTCAGATCCAGCCGGCGTAAGGTCTCCCGAAAAGAGACGTAGTCACGGCCCAACAAATGACTTTTGAGCTCCTCCTGAGCCTCCGGCAATTGTGGAAGTGCCTCTTGAAATAAACCATTCAGAAAGCCTACATGCCCCATAGCGATTTTAAAAGATTTCACACCCGCAGCCTGTAAAGATGAAATTGCGAGCGCCACTACTTCAGCATCAGCCTCAGGTGAATCGTCACCTACCAGCTCGACCCCTGTCTGGAAAAACTCCGCTTCCCGCCCTGCTTCTTCCTCAATGGCACGAAAAACATTAGCGTGATAGGACAACCGCAATGGCAATGGCTCATCCTTTAATAAAGATGCCACAACACGGGCAACCGGAGCTGTCATTTCAGAACGAAGCACTAGCGCCTGACCACGATTGTTGAGCAATTTATAAAGCTTTTGGTCGGACGTAGAGCTAGCCACGCCAACTGTATCGTAATATTCTAGCGTCGGAGTCATCATTTGCTGATAACCCCAGCGACTCATGCAATGCAGTACATCATTCTCAATTTTGCGTAATTTCGTTACAGCCCGGGGCAGATAGTCCCGAACGCCGGACGGCTTCTCAAATCCCTTTGGTTTGGACATCTTCATTGTTCACCTCGTCAGTTATCATTAGATACTGTTTATATTTACTTTACTATGGTAAAGTGGTAACAAATTAAAGTATTTTCAATATCGTATCATGGTCACTGCTTTTTCGTCAATCTAACGGGGTAAAGCTATGACTTCAATTCTAATGCTTGTATGCTTAAAGCTTGTCTACCTAGGTTGAATTGTTCACAAAGAAAATCTAAATCAAACACTTATGTACTTCGAACCAATACTTGGGAATCCCTTTATTTTGCCTCCACGTTTATCCAATACTATAATGAGCTAATATGATTGTACTTCATAATTCTGTAATTAGTGTTCTAAAAATCTACTTACAACTAGAAAGAAGGGCTAATGCGTGACTAAATCCTATATGATTGGCGTTGATATTGGAACTACAAGTACCAAAGCAGTTCTCTTCGAGGAAAAAGGAGCCATAGCTGCACAAGCTAATGTAGGATATCCCTTACATCAGCCCTCACCCTCAATAGCGGAGCAGGACCCAGAACAAATCCTGAGTGCAGTCTTCCATACTATCTCTGAAGTTATGCGGCAAAGCGGTGTATCTGCGGATGCAATCCTTTTCGTCTCCTTCAGTTCTGCCATGCACAGTGTCATTGCAGTTGATAAACTGGGTAAGGCCCTAACTGCCTGCATCACATGGGCTGATAATCGCAGTGCCGGATGCGCACTTCGTTTGAAGGATGAGCTAAACGGCCATGAATTGTATCTACGCACAGGTACACCTATACACCCAATGTCTCCGATCACCAAGCTAATGTGGCTTCGGGAAGAACATCCAGAAGTGTTCCAACAAACCTATAAATTTATTTCCATAAAAGAATACATATTCGCAAGACTGTTTGGCGAATACATCATCGATCATTCCATTGCCTCTTCCACAGGCATGCTCAATCTGGAGAATCTAGAATGGGATAAAGAAGCTTTGGAGATTGCCCACATTACAACAGATCAACTCTCGCGGCTTGTTCCCACCACGCAGATTATGCAAGGGCTGCTCCCTGGTCTGGCAGAGGAGCTTTTGCTGCTCCCTACAACTCCATTTGTTGTTGGCGCCAGTGATGGCGTCCTGTCCAACCTCGGCGTAGGCGCAATTGAGCCCGGTGTAGTGGCCGCTACGATTGGTACGAGTGGAGCAATTCGTACCGTAGTCGATCACCCGCTCACCGATCCCAAAGGACGGACCTTCTGTTATAACTTAACCCCAAAACATTGGGTGATCGGAGGCCCCGTCAATAATGGTGGCATGCTGTTCCGCTGGGTACGTGACGAGTTCGCGGCCTCTGAAGTTGAAACCGCCAAACGACTAGGCATTGATCCTTACGAGGTTCTGACTCGCATTGCAGAGCAAGTTCCTGCGGGAAGCGGTGGACTTTTATTCCATCCTTACTTGACTGGAGAACGAGCACCGCTGTGGAATCCGGATGCTCGGGGCTCCTTCTTTGGCCTTACTATGAACCACCATAAGGAGCATATGATTCGGTCAGTACTAGAGGGCGTAATCTTCAATATGTATATGGTTCTCCTTGCTATGGAAGAGCAAATCGGACGCCCAAGCAGAATCCTTGCCACAGGCGGTTTCGCCCGCTCCTCAGTGTGGCGGCAGATGATGGCTGATATCTTTGATCAGGAGGTTGTCATTCCGGAGAGTATCGAGAGCTCCTGCCTCGGTGCGGTTGTACTTGGCCTTTATGCTACGGGTCGTGTAGATTCATTTGATGTGGTGTTTGACATGATTGGTTCAACCTATAAACATGATCCATTGGATGAACATACCAAAATATACAAGCAGCTGCTGCCGATCTATATTTCTGTCTACCGTAGTCTCGAAAGCCAGTATCAAGCCATTGCAGAATTTCAGCGAGAACAAGCTGGAGAATAAGGCAAAAATAAAAAGCGTCGGCCTGCCCACATATGTGGGAAAACCGACGCTTTTATATTTCCTTGCAATAGACTATGCACTTTTAGATTCTGCTTTTGCTTTCTGTGGACCCGAGCCGAAGATGATCCAAGCCGATTTAATATATCGGAAGGCAAAGGCCACTACCACCCATGAACCTAACAACGCAAAGAGCCAACCCCCAGCAATCGCTGCGGTATATGCAAGAGAACCCCCGTGAAACGGTAATTTTCTATAGAAAAACAGTAGTAACGGATGCAGTAAATAGATTCCAAAAGAGCAAGCTCCGGCAGATAACAACAGTCTTGTGAGCAAGCTTCGGCCCGCTCCGTACAATAAGAAGGAGACTTGTAGCAACACCACACAAGAGAGTAGCGCATGAAGGTTAGAGAATCCTTCATACCATAAACTATTGATGACTGTTTTCTTCGTATAGTTGTTAAACCATAGCTCAACATGAACAACCCCAGCTACGATCCACAACAACCACAACGTAATCCATACCGGACCTTTACCGGCACGCCAGCCTTCACGTGAAGGTACCAGCCATTTTTTCAAAGAAGGATAATATACTGCAATCCCAGCACCCAGCAAGAAATACGAGAAATAAGTGATTGCCAGACTGCCCTTGGACAACTGCCAATACCCGTTATTAGTCATGTATTTATTCAGCAGCACAAAACCCCATTGTAGAATCAATCCGATTAGCGGTGCCCAAGCCGCCAGACGACGAACCTTTTGCAGACACCACAGAATGAGTGGAAACAATACATAGAACTGAATAATGATAATAATATAATACAAGTGCGTGTATGCTGTTCCTGTCCACAAATACTTCCAAAGCTTAGAAGCCATCTCCCCTGGAGGTAAACTCCATGTATGTCCCGCCGTCATTTTTAATGCAAAATACAACAGTGAAAATAGTACATAAGGCACGATAATATAAAGCAGCCTTCTACTGTAGAACTTCCCCAGCGTCTTTCCGCCCAGAGGACGATCAATATAGTTATAGAACAGCACGAACCCACTCAAAAATATGAATGAAGGTACAGCGAACTGGCTGAATTTATTAATAAATAAGAACGGATGAAACATGTTTGTACCTAGTGTCTCCGCCAACGTTCGCGAAGTAGCATGAATAGCTAGCACTGTAAAAATAGCAATCGCTCGAAAAATATCCAGCTGCGGAATTCTTTCTTTTTGTCTCATTATCTTTCCTCCTGTTAAGCTCCGCATCAAAATGATGCCAAATCAAGTATTAACCTTCCTCATCTCCTCCGAGGCATGTCCTGACTTTACCTTGGAACTAGACTCTAGAGACCGAGGAACACTTCCCAAGAAGATCCATGACTTAGGAATTCGGCGAAAAGCAAACTGCACCATGAACCAGCTTCCTCCCAGTGCAACTACAAGTCCTCCATAGATGAAGAAAACATAAGTTAGCGATTCGAGGGGAATATGATATCGGAACCTGCGATATATCGCCAGCAATAGCGGATGAATCAAATAAATTGCAAATGACAACTCACCTAAACGAGTCAAGAAAGCAACGATCACACGAGGGGCCTTTCGATAAAGCAAAAATGTAGCGTACAACAGAACCAATGCCGATAACATCGTATGAACATTCCATAACAGCTCGTACCACAGCGAATCCGTCCACACCCCAAAATGGCGGGCTACATACCATAGCTGCACATGGATAAAGGCTGCAATTAACCACAAGCTCACTAATAAGGCAGTCCATCTCTTTTGCTTGGCAGCCAGCTCACTCCATGGCTTTATCAGCCACAGCTTCACCTTCTCAAAGTGAATGGCGAGATAAGCACCCATCATATAATAGGCCAGGTAGGAGATCGCCAAGCTCCCTTTTTCAACAATGTGCAGTTCGTACTTATTCCAAAAAATAAAACCCCACTGAAGCGCCAAACCCACCGGTATCGCCCATTTCATTAAGAAGCGGGAACTCTGCAGTAGCTTAAGCAGCACTGGAAAAAGCAAATAAAACTGAATGCTAATAAAGACAAAATACAAATGCGCATATGCGGAACCCGAGAATAACGCTCTAGAAAAGCTTAACAAGTTATCTCCAAGGCTCTGCATCAATCGTCCGTTCACATATAGAGTTAGTGCATAATAGCCCATAGAAGCTAGCAAATAAGGCAGTAAGATATACTTTAATCGCCGACGGTAGAAATTAATGATCAAGCTACGTGTCACAGGACGACCATAATAATTATAAAACAATACGAAGCTGCTAAGGAAAATAAATGAGGGCGTACCGAATTTAAAGAAAATGTTAATCCAGTTCAGCCAGTAATAATAAGGTGAATGCAGTGCCTGCTCTCCAGCAGCAAAAGATGAGGCATGCACATGCAGCACACCTAATATAGCTAGAGCTCTGAAAATATCCAGCTGGGGCAGCCTTTCCTGTCTCACAGTATTCATATTAAATTCCTCTTCTCTACTATGATGGTTGTTCATAGAGACGCTAAGCGGAATGTGGAAACTGAACATACCAGGAAGTCTGCACTTGCTGAATTTACATTCTGATATTTGACGCTGAATGCCTAGCGTGGGATTTACGTGATTACTAAGGTTAATTATACCGCCTACATCCGAATAAAAAACTTAAGAAGATCTTAAAGTTTTCTTAATATGCTTCTCCAAGACGCAAGAAACCCTGCAGATCCTGCGCTAAAAAAACGCAATATGAAACTGCAGGGTTTACGAAGCATCTTTTACACTTGTTCCGAAGAATCTTCCGATGAAGCTGGACGTAGCTCTCGCAGTGGATTGCCTCCTACAAAAGAGCCAGCCGCCACGTTCTTGTGTACTACTGATCCTGCGGCAACAACTGCCCAATCACCGATGGTTACACCGGGAAGAATCGTTGTATTCGCGCCAATCAATACATTTTCACCAATCACTACTTCTCCCAGGCGATACTCCTTGATTAAATACTCATGCGCCAGAATCGTCGTGTTATAACCGATAATAGAGTTCTCACCCACCGTTATTTTTTCCGGAAAAAATACATCTACCATCGCCATCAGACCGAAGGAGGTATGCTTGCCTACCTTCATCCCGAGAATCCGACGATAGATCCAGTTCTTTAACGGTAGAATCGGGCAATAACGGGCAATCTGAATAAAAATAAAGTTGCGGACACCCTTCCACGGGCTGACCGTACGGTAAATGTACCAAAGTGAGTTATGACCTTCTACAGGATATCGGGTTACGTTTCTCACGATTCACTCGTTCCTCGCTCCACAATTTCTATAATATCTTTCATGTTATGGATGATATAGTCGGGATCATACTTGCGGAGAGTCTCTTCGCCTTTTAAAGACCACGATACTCCAGCCGCATATACACCAGCAGCTTTTGCTGACTGAATATCAACCGTACTGTCACCCACCATCAGTGTTTTACGAGGATCAACGCCAAGGTTATTGACTGCTGTCAGAACAGGCTCTGGATGTGGCTTTGGTTCAGTAACATCGTTCACCGTCACAATCGTATCCATGTACTTTAGCAAATCAAACATCTCAAGCGATTTAATCGTTGTTGGACGAATTTTTGTAGTCACAATCCCCATTTTAATTCCACGACGTAAGAGCTCTTCCATTGTCTCATTCACTTGAGGAAAGGGACGTACTAACTCATCGTGATGTTCATAATTATAAGAACGGTAGGATTTCTCAAGCGCACCACTTACATCCTCAAGTCCAGAGAAGACTCTCATCTGTTGCTGAAGGGTTGTGCCCATATGCGGAATAATCTCTTCCCTAGTGAGTGGAGCTAGACCATTGTCCTTCAGCGCGTACATAAACGAACTAATAATTAGCTCATTCGTATCGACAATCGTTCCATCTAGATCAAAAAGAACGCATTCTATCATAAGCTTTACTGCTCCTTCTTATCTCCGTCCGCAGGCTGTCCTTGCTCAGGTTGAGCCCCGTGACGAGCTTTCTGCGGTGTATTTACTGCGCTTTCAGGCACTATGGTATCTGCTTTGATCGGTTTAGTACATACGATAGGATCAGAATAATGTGCTTTAGGCTCTCCAGTGACCCTACGAATAATGATAAGCAGTACAGCTGCGACGATGATCAGTAGAGCAAGCAGCTGAGAAATACGAATATTTCCATAGCTTGGGTCCAAGTATCCTTGCTCAAAGCCTAACCATTCCATCGGTTTCCACAATCCGTTCATAAAGGATGCCAAGCCTGCACTTCCATTAAAGGCCAAGCTGTCCGTACGTATGGCTTCAATGAAGAAACGACCGATGGAATACCATATAAAGTAAGACATGAAGATCTCACCGGCTCGCACAAACTTCTGACGACGAAGAACCATTAGTAGCGCGATACCCAGTAAGCTCCAAAGAGATTCATACAAGAAGGTCGGATGATGAAAAGCATCCCCTATGTACATTTGGTTCACAATGAAGTCAGGTAAATGCAGTTTATCCCGTAAAAAAGACTCTTCAACCACGCTGCCGTATGCCTCTTGGTTGACAAAGTTTCCCCAGCGTCCAATCATTTGACCTGCAAGTAGTCCAGGTGCACAAATATCAACGATACGCCAGAAGGGGTAGCCTTTATAGCGGAAATAAATAATTCCGCAAATAATGGCTCCAATTAACGCACCGTAAATGGCGATGCCACCATTCCAGATCTTAAAGACATCTATTAAATTATCCTTATAATCCTCCCATTTAAACGCTACAAAGTAAATCCGTGCCCCAATAATGGCCGAAGGCACACCTAGCAGCAGCATATCCATAAAGAATTCTTGTGGTATACCAAACCGTTTGCCCTCGCGGATCGCAAGAAATAACCCCGCGAGTGCACCGAAACCTAGTATTAATCCGTACCAGTGTACTTGCAGTGATCCAATTGAGAAGACAATAGGATTTAGTGCTAATGGGAACATTCTCTCACACTCCTAATCGAGATCATCCATATCTTCAGATATGGTCGCAGTTAGCTTATTCGTGAACTGCAGGGCTGCATTAAAGCCCATTTGTTTCAGGCGATAGTTCATCGCTGCAACCTCTATAATAACTGCAAGGTTACGTCCTGGGCGTACGGGAATCGTTACAAGCGGAACATCAGTGTCAATAATCCGTGTCGTTTCCTCATCAAGTCCAAGTCGATCATACTGCTTGTCTTGCTGCCAAGCTTCCAATCTAACAACAAGTGTAATCCGTTTATGATTACGAATGGCACCCGCACCAAAAAGTGTCATTACATTAATGATACCTACTCCACGGATCTCCAGTAAATGACGGATTAACTCAGGGGCTGTACCATGCAGCTGGTTATCTGAAGTCTGACGGATTTCTACGGCATCATCAGCAATCAATCGATGACCGCGTTTTACAAGCTCAAGGGCTGTTTCACTTTTACCAATCCCACTACTACCCGTAATTAGCATACCTACACCATATACATCACAAAGTACGCCATGAATAGTCGCTGTAGGAGCTAATTTTCCTTCTAGGAAGCTCGTCAAACGGCTGGAGAAAATAGTCGTAGCCATCGAGCTGCGAAGCACAGGAAGAGCCTTTTCATTACTTATGTCAATTAACTCTTGAGGCACTTCTAAACCACGTGTAATTACAATACAAGGTGTGTTATCATTGCAAATTCCACGAAGTCGGCTTTTCCGCTCAGCTTCGGGCAGCATGGAGAAAAAAGCGAGTTCTGTTTTGCCTAGCAATTGAACACGTTCTTCTGGATAATATTCAAAATAACCAGCAATCTCTAGTCCAGGGCGATTCAGGTCATCGACCGTAATGGGTCTCTTTAGACCTTCCTGGCCGGAAATAACCTCTAATTGAAAATGCTGTACCAATTCAGATACTTTTACTTTCTTAGCCATGTAATTTCGTCCTTTCGTCACCTGCGGTATTTGTCCGCTTACTGCGTCCGGTTGGCAGCGATCTCTTTACATTCCGGAGGTAATTCTCCTGCTATCTTAATTGATAACGCTTATGAATGCAATCTTAGCGCCTAACCAAACAGGGGCCATCTAAACAATAAAGCCACCCTTTCGGGTGGCTTTATCAAGAGAGAAAAGATCTTTACAATCTTATCCCAACAAAATGTTAGCTTCGGATTCTTTATCAAAGAAGTGAATTTTGTTCATATCAATAGCCAATTTAGGCTTGCTGCCTTCGCGAGTAGTGGAACGTCCATCTACACGAGCGATTACAGTAGATTTACCAAGGCCGCTCAAGTAAAGGAGCATTTCGTGACCAAGGTTTTCAGTAACATCAACCAATGAAGTGAAGATTGTGTTCGGGGAAGCTTCCAAGAATACTGGCTCTTCATGGATATCTTCTGGACGAACGCCCATGATTACTTCTTTACCGATGTAACCTTTGTTGCGGATGATTTGAGCTTTTCCGCCTGGTACTTCAACATCAAGGTTCTCAGCACGGAAACGGATAGAACCGCTCACTTCGGACAAAGTACCATTGATAAAGTTCATTGTAGGGGATCCGATAAATCCAGCTACGAACAAGTTTGTAGGTTCATTGTACAACTCTTCAGGGGAAGCTGCTTGTTGAATGATACCATCATACATAACTACGATGCGATCACCCATTGTCATAGCTTCTGTTTGGTCATGCGTTACGTAGATACAAGTAGTTTCAAGGCGCTTAACCAGTTTAGTGATTTCAGCACGCATTTGACCACGAAGTTTAGCATCCAAGTTGGAAAGAGGCTCATCCATCAAGAAGACTTGTGGATCACGTACGATAGCGCGTCCCAAAGCGACACGTTGGCGTTGACCACCGGAAAGCGCTTTTGGTTTACGATCTAGCAAATGCTCGATATCAAGAATTTTAGCAGCTTCGCGAACTTTCTTGTCGATTTCATCCTTCTTCACTTTACGAAGTTTCAAACCGAAAGCCATGTTTTGGTATACGCTCATATGCGGATACAGGGCGTAGGATTGGAATACCATCGCGATATCGCGGTCTTTAGGTGCAACGTCATTAACTACACGATCGCCAATGTACATTTTACCTTCGGAGATTTCTTCCAAACCAGCGATCATACGCAAAGTTGTGGATTTACCGCAACCGGAAGGTCCAACCAATACTAGAAATTCCTTATCTTTAATATCAAGATTGATATCGATTACTGTTGCTTTATCTGAACCCGGGTATTTTTTGAAAATATGCTCTAAACGTACGCCTGCCATTGTATTTCCCCCTCGAGTTAATTATTAATTAGTTAATATAAAAATTCTGTTTCCTTGTACATTTATATTACCCCAGTCGGGACACTATGGCTATTTGTAAGGTTCACAAAAAACCTATTTCCTTTTCGTCACTTTATACAAAAGCATAGTAAGCTTCACAATAGCAGCGTCCCCAAAGCTTCGTACATCTGCTCCGGTCTCTTGTTTTATCTTATCCAGACGGTAAAGCAGCGTATTTCGATGGATATACAACTTCTTGGCGGTTTCACTTACATTACAGTCCATCTCAAAAAAGGTCTCCAAAGTCAGCAGCATTTCTTTATCTGATAGTACAGAGGAGTAGTCACCAATTTGTCCAAGCAACTGTTTGCGGCGTACATCAGGAATGCTGTTAACCAGACGTTCCAAATGCAGTTCCCAAGGTAAATGAATATACTCTCCTACTTGAAAAATACGACCGAGTACAATCGTCTCCCTGAGCAAAGCTACAGATCCAGTCAATCCCTTAACAGGGACTATAGCCGGAGCTACTGCCAAATGGAATACTCCTACCCATTCACTAGCTATCAGCTCATGTAACCCCATACTAGTCTGTGCTAGAAGATCATCCACACTCTCTTCTTCATCATCCTTATCATCCCCGCCCGTAAGTAATTCTTTACGAGCTAAAATTAACCATTCCTTCTCTTGAAGGGGAATGAGCAGAATTTCGTTCTCAAAATAGCTACGCAGTAATTTCATCAGTGAACGATAAGAGATCTGTGGACTATGGGCAATCTCACTACTAAGGAGGAATGGAACCATATCTCCGAATAGACGTCCCTTTAGGGTGATCTCATCGGGAATTTCAGTGTCATTCTTCTCTTGCTCTAGCTCCGTGTTCAACCAAGCGCCAAGCTGCCGCGCCTCCACTTCACCTTCTTCTCTAAGCCCTGTAGCTTTAAGTGCAATAGCAAAATTTCGAACTGCATAGTTGACCAGTTGTACTTCCAGAGAGGTGAGCCCCTCCATTTCTACCCAGACAGCGGTTATACGTCCGTCACTCTCATACAAAGGTGCCCAGAGATGACCCTCATGGATTACCAGCTGATCCTGTCCTTCTAATCCCATGCTAAAAAGAGAAGCTGAATGCTGCCTCCCTAACTGCTTGATTCCGGTTCTCTTTCCGGTGAGCTGCTCTAATTTTTTCCGCAATGTCTCACTATCCATAGTCACCATGCTCCACCACTTTTGCTCTTTTCGCCTATTTTAGCATATTCTCTTATATTATGTTAATCGCTACAGTAGCGCGCTACTATAATACAACCATAAAACACAAAAAAAGCCACCACCATAAGGTGATGACTTTCTGTTTGGGATGAGCCATGAAGGACTCGAACCTTCGACACCCTGATTAAAAGTCAGGTGCTCTACCAACTGAGCTAATGGCTCATAAATGGTGGGGGATGATGGATTCGAACCACCGAACACGTACGTGAGCAGATTTACAGTCTGATGCGTTTGGCCACTTCGCTAATCCCCCAGGGAAAAGTGGCTCGAGACGGATTCGAACCGCCGACACGAGGATTTTCAGTCCTCTGCTCTACCGACTGAGCTATCGAGCCATATTAAATTGACATAAAAATAAAGTGGTAGTATTATACTTCCCACCCTAGTCTTGTGGAAAAAATGGCGGAACCGACGAGATTCGAACTCGCGATCTCCTGCGTGACAGGCAGGCATGTTAGGCCAACTACACCACGGTTCCGCATTGATAATAATGGTGCCGGCGAGAGGACTTGAACCCCCAACCTACTGATTACAAGTCAGTTGCTCTACCAGTTGAGCTACACCGGCACGGTGTAAAAAGTATTTCTTAAAAAGTAATAATGGTGGAGGCTGAGGGGATCGAACCCCCGACCCTCTGCTTGTAAGGCAGATGCTCTCCCAGCTGAGCTAAGCCTCCAGGTATTATGGTAGCGGCGAAGGGGATCGAACCCCCGACCTCACGGGTATGAACCGTACGCTCTAGCCAGCTGAGCTACACCGCCACAATAATTAGAAATGCTATGGATTGAAAATGGCGGAGAGAGTGGGATTCGAACCCACGCACCGCTTACGCAGTCTAACCCCTTAGCAGAGGGTCCCCTTATAGCCACTTGGGTATCTCTCCAAACGATATCAGTACCACAGCAATCCAAACAGGAATTTGACTCCCTGAAAACTGAATCCGAATTGAATTTGCGTATTAAGTATAGGATAAGCCCTCGACCGATTAGTATTGGTCAGCTCCATGCATTACTGCACTTCCACCTCCAACCTATCTACCTCGTCGTCTTCAAGG
>NZ_JBHXIZ010000004.1:0-615514 GCF_042723305.1 Paenibacillus sp. NPDC058367 | reverse complement strand
ACTTGCATGTATTAGGCACGCCGCCAGCGTTCGTCCTGAGCCAGGATCAAACTCTCCAATTAGTATTGAAAAGAGCGATATGCTCATTTTGAAACTGACGATTCATTAAATGAATCTTTTAAAAATTAACGCGTTCCATTTGTTCAGTTTTCAAAGAACTTGCTCCCGGCATTTCGACATCAACTGTCTCTTGCACAGGAATTAGAGTATATCATGTTGTCGTATTTCTTGTCAACTTATTTTTTCATCGTTTGTGTTTCATTTGTTCGATGCGTCATAAGCACAAGAGATAATATACCATGCTGTTCTTATGTTTGCAAGCTTTTTTTGAAATAAAAATAATCTACGAATAAATACTTTCAAACTAGCACAAACCAACACAAATTGATTCCAATAATCCTTAATTTATGGCTAAATAGAATTTATCGTAATCCCATATATTAACTTCTAATAATACGTACGAGAGGAGTCTAAATGAAAAACAATCCATCTAGTGCTGCGGCCCAAACAAACACCAAGGACAAGGAGCTCCGTAATCTGCAGCAAGCAACAATCTATAAGATTTTGCTGGCTGTCAGCTTTGTTCATTTATTTAACGATTCTATTCAGGCAGTCATCCCTGCAATCTTTCCTATTCTCAAAGATAACTTAATGCTCTCCTTCGCTCAGATCGGGTGGATCTCCTTTGCCTTAAACATGACGTCCTCCGTTATCCAACCAGTCATTGGGTATGCGGCTGATCGTAAGCCACGTCCTATATTGTTACCACTGGGTATGTGCAGCACATTTCTAGGCGTACTTTTATTGGCTTATGCCAACAACTATATTCTTGTATTGTTTTCCGTCATGCTAATTGGCTTCGGATCTGCTACCTTTCATCCGGAAGGCATGCGTGTTGCTCATATGGCTGCCGGTCAACGGAAAGGTCTTTCGCAATCTATTTTTCAAGTCGGCGGTAACGCTGGACAATCTTTAGGACCAATGCTCACGAAATGGATATTCATTCCCTTTGGGCAGATCGGGGCTCTTGGCTTCACTATCGTTGCGGCTGCCGGAATTGCCGTACAGACCTATGTCGCTCGCTGGTATCGAGAGATGCTAGATGCGGGATATACGTTTCATAAGAAATCAACAGCTCGCGCAATCGATCCTACCCGCCGCAAAAGTATTCGAACGGCAACAATCATCCTCGTGTTCCTAGTCTTTGTAAGATCTTGGTACGGCGCTTCTATCGGCAGTTACTACGCTTTCTATTTAATGGACAAATATCAAATGACGCTTGATAAGGCCCAAATCTATATTTTTATGTATCTGGCAGCTGGAGCTGTCGGTACATTCTTTGGAGGCCCACTGGCAGACCGCTTCGGACGGCGTAATCTCATTCTTCTCTCTATGGTCGGAACAGTGCCCTTCGCACTGGCTCTACCCTTCGTGAACCAAATGTGGGCAGCTATACTCTTACTGATTGGCGGCTTCATCCTTTTGTCCAGCTTCTCTGTTACTGTAATCTATGCTCAGATGCTTTATCCAGGCAATATCGGAACAGTTTCAGGGTTAATCACTGGTCTTGCTTTTGGGCTCGGAGGAATTGGCTCCTTGGTACTCGGCAATCTGATTGACAGCATTGGAATTTCAAAAGTGTTTATAGCTTGTGGATTCCTACCTCTTTTGGGTTTCCTTGCTCTCCTGCTTCCTAGAGACGAGAAACTAGAAGAATGGGCCGCTCAATAAACATCAGTAACATCAGTAACCACTTAACGCCTTACTCATAACTGTAGAAAATAGAGCGGCAGCCTTCCCGCTGCCCTCTGTCATATAATTATCCTTATTTGTACGATCAAACCCCATCCACACTGCAGCTGTCCATTCCGAAGTATAACCAACAAACCACAAATCCCGATTAGCTTTCTTGCTCACGCCTGGCAGATCCAATTGGGTTGTTCCGGTTTTCCCCGCTACAGGTCTGTTCATTTGCGCTTTTTTGCCCGTTCCTTCATTGACAACATTACGTAACATCATCGTCATTGCCTCTGCGGTTCGCTGCGATATTACCTGCCGTGATTCGGAGAGATGTGAATACACAACCTTCCCTTTTGAATCCATTATCGTGCGTACCATATGAGCCTCATTGAATTTACCTCCATTAGCAAAGACACCATAGGCTTGTGTCATTTTAAGTGGCGATACCCCATTATGAAGCCCTCCTAAAGCTATTGATAAATGGTTATCCTCCTCTGTCAGTACAATTCCTAATTTGGCTGCGAATTGCCGTGCAGAAAAGATTCCAACCTGCTTCAAAAGCCAAACAGCTGGCGCATTTACGGATTTTTGCAGCGCTCTACTCATTGTGATTTGACCTTGATACACACCGTTCAAATTCTCAGGTACATAATTGCCATAAGCGTATTTGCGATCAGAAAGTATGCTATTCGGGCTATACTTCCCGCTCTCTAGCGCGGGTCCATAATCAATGATCGGCTTGAAGCTGGAGCCTGGCTGCCGCGCATCAATTGTAGCTCTGTTCAAGCTCCCCTCATTTTGTTCACGCCCACCAATCAGTGCCACAACTTCACCTGTACGATGATCCATTATGGTCATAGCTGCTTCCACCTGCTGATCTTTTCCGTCAGGCGGGAAAGAAGAACCCTTTAGAAAAGCCTGCTCTAGCGCCTGCTGTGCTTTAATGTTCAACCCTGTAACGATAGTGTAGCCACCCGTTCGAAGCTCCTCCACAGACTTCCCAGTGATCTGAGCCGCTTCCTTAAGCGTAGCGTCCACATAATGCACACCAATGACTTCTACTTTGTTCGCAGCGGGAGGTTGATACTTTTTATCTCTGGCCTCAAGCATTTGTTCTTTAGTAATCAGTCCTTGATCTAACATAATCTGTAGAACGAGATTCCTTCTTGTTTTGGATAATGTACTATTGTCTACCGGATTATAAATAGACGGTCCTTTAGGGATTCCCGCCAAGGTGGCGATTTGCCATATTTCTAGTTTTTTCAAATCGGATACGCCGAAGTAACGCTCCGCAGCTGCCTTTACTCCATATTGTCCACGCCCCATATAAATCTGATTAAGGTAAAGCCCTAGAATCTCTCGTTTTGATAACTGCCTCTCCAATGCAAGAGCAATGGATGCTTCGTTTAGCTTACGTATGACATTCTTGTTCCTATTCAAATAAAGATTGCGAGCTAGCTGCTGAGTAATACTACTCCCGCCCTCGGAGAGATCCATATCCACAATATTATTTAGAAAAGCGCGAGAAATTCCTTTATAATCTAATCCCTGATGCCTATAAAAGCGCCGGTCCTCCACCGCTAAAAAAGTATTTATCAATAATGCAGGCATTTCCTCCAGCTCCGCTGAATGTCTATACCCCGAGCCCGGTAAAGGGATCATTCGTAATGTCGTCCCATCCGAGGTCTTAATGATGCTCGATTCCGGCAGCTGAAGTTTATCCTCTTGCTGTTTAACCACTTGCCCGCCGTATTGAAATACGTAAAGCAAACCCACGAGCGCTATTATTATTCCAATGATACTCCCATCAAATAATAAATACCCCAGACGGAGTATCCGGGTACGCACGATCCATCTGCCATCCTTGCCTGAATGGGCTACACTTTGTTTTTTTTCGGTAACGGCATTCATGATTCTATAATCAGGTTCTCTAAGAACCGCTCCATACTACGGGCTTCAACACTCGCTGCTTCAAGAAGTGCTTGGGCTTCCATCCCATCATCCGTGTTGTCAGCCTCCTCTACCTCACGGAGAGCACGGAGAATTGCCCGAGTTCTTATCAATAAAGCTACAGCTGGTGTGTCCTGCATCGTTTCTGTTGCTACGCCTCTATTCGGAACTTCAATTCTTTGCATGCGATTCAGGTTAGCGGCGATTTGGCCTAATTCTCCTCCAGAGAGGACCTTGATTTCTTTTGTTACTCCCTTGTCTGCCAACTCTAAGGTTCCAATCAATACCGTGTGTAAATCATCGGCAATTTTCTGTGAACGGAGAATAAACAACCCACTGAAGAATAGAACAAATAGAATTATGACGCTAGGGATTGTTCCAACATGATTAATGATCCAATGGATAAGACGAACAAAAAAGACGCCTGATTTCCCCGAATAATGAGAATACAGCAAAGCAACAGCCCGCTGGACAGCAAAAAGAAAGGCAGCACTCAAAAGAGCACTCCCTATAAAAATATAAAGATAATGGATGCGAACCGTCCGAAGTTTGTGCATAGTCATCCCCTCCTTGTGCTCACAAGGATATCTTCCAAATCTTAAGAACCCGCCAAGAGTTTTCTTAAGATTCTATGAAGAATGGGAAATAGGTGATAAAATCCGTCCGAAGCGGGGAGCTTTCTACATAAATAACGCCATTGTGGCGTTCGATGATACTTTTGGAAATGGCAAGACCTAGGCCTGAACCGCCTGTATGCTGTGAACGAGACTTCTCTGCTCGATAGAATCGTTCAAAAATAAACGGAATATCACTCTCTGCGATCATCTCTCCAAAATTGCTAATGCGGATAACCGCTTCATTTCCCCTTTTACTGAAACCAATCTCCACTTTCCCGCCGCTTCTACCGTAACGGATCGCGTTCGTAATCAAATTTTCATAAGCACGAACTAATTCTTTAGGGGAAGCCTCTATCCACAACTCATCAGCTTGGTCATCGATCTCATAGGTCATTTCAGCCTTTGTTAGTTCGGGAACTGACTCTTCCGCTAGCTGCCGTATAAATGCTTTTAAATCTAATCGCTCCATAACCAGAGGGTATTCCCCACTATTTACGCGTGTATATTCAAAAAGATCGTCGATCAGTTTACGCAGCACAAGGGATTTGTTGTAGGCTATGCTCACGTAATATCGTATTTCTACTTCTTCCTGGCATCGATCTTGCTCGATATATTCCAGAAAACCGAGGACAGAGGTAAGGGGGGTTCGTAAATCGTGGGAGACACCCGTGATCAAGTCATTTTTTGCATTCACAGCTTTACGTTCCTCTTCCACAGAGTGCTGCAAACGTTCAGCCATTTCATTAATATTCTCAGCCAGCACTCCCAGCTCGTCCGTGGTTCTGACTTCAATTCGGTGCGACATCCCGGAGCTTGTGATTTCCCGAATTCCTTTGGTGATCTCCTCCAGATACAGTACTACTTTACGAGTATAGATAAAAAAGAACAGTAAAAAGCTGATAATACCAGCTGCGGTCAGCAGTGGCATAGAGCCAATATGATTAATGATCCAGCGTAAGATACGTGAATAGGGAGCCGACTCTGACACTGGATTCAGATAGATCATGAAATTAACGAGCTGGTAACCTGCAAACAGCAGTAATCCACCGGAAAGCACACTAAGCAAAAAGGCGTATATAAACTTCCAACGAATCGTAGTTATATATTTTGAATTCAAGAAGCCTCACCTAATCCTTTCAGGAAGGTCCATCTAATTTATAGCCAACTCCCCAGACGGTTTGGATATAACGGGGGCGCTTCGAATCCACTTCGATTTTGTCGCGGAGGTTACGAATATGTACCATAACAGTATTACCCCCATCTAAAAATGGTTCGTTCCACACCTTATCGTATATCTGCTCTAAGCTGAGCACTTGACCTTGGTGCCTTGCCAAAAGCTCTAAAATAGAAAATTCCCGCGGGGTCAGCTTAATCTTCTGCTGGTCTATATGTACCTCATGCTTAGACGTATCTATAGTTAAATCTTCAAAGCTAAGTTTGCTGTCACTCCCTAGGCTACTACTATCTTTATTGAAAGCGTGATAACGACGCAGTTGTGACTTAACTCGTGCCACAATCTCCAAAGGATTAAACGGCTTGCCCACGTAGTCGTCCGCTCCTATGCTAAGTCCTGAGATTTTGTCCATATCCGTATTTTTGGCTGAAAGGATAATAATCGGCATCTTCCGATCTTCACGGATCTTCATACATGCAGCTAATCCATCCATCTTAGGCATCATGACATCAAGAATGATTAGATCCACTTCTTCCTTCTGCAGACACGCCAGTGCCTCCATCCCATCATAAGCTTTAAGCAGGCGATAGCCCTCATTACAGAGGTATATCGATAACAGCTCTACAATTTCCTTCTCATCATCTACTAACAAAATCGTTTCTCTCTTCACAGGAGGGGTTTCCTTTCAAATATAGTAATAATTATCTTTAGCTTCTATATTAGCAGATCCATCGAACGTTTTTCCTCGAAAATAGATACATGTACTTAAAATCGAACGACAATAAATAGGTTACGCAAAAAAAGGGTACCACTCCACTCGTACTTAAACGAAATGGAACTGGTACCCTTTTAGAATTTAGTAAAATTATGCTTACATCTCCAGCAGTCGAATCAGCTCATCCTCATCCTCAATGACCTGAATGCCCAGCTGTTGTGCTTTGGCCAGTTTACTACCTGCCTTCTCGCCGGCAATAACCAAATCCGTCTTCTTAGATACACTTCCAGACACCTTCGCTCCGAGTGCTTCCAGACGTTCGGCGGCTTCGTCACGTGTAAGCTTTTGTAATGAACCAGTCAGCACTACCGTTTTTCCGCTAAAGAAGGAATCCGTGCTAACAGGGCGTGCGGCCTCAGGAGCTTTTGCTTCAACCCCAAGCGCCCGCAACCGAGCAACATTCGCCATGACTACAGGATCTGCGAAGAAGTTAACAATACTCTCGGCGACAATCCCGCCAATGTCTGGCAACTCGGCAAGTTCTTCCGCTTTAGCTTGCATCACAGCATCCAGATCGCGGAAATGATCAGCCAGCATCTTAGTTGTTGCTTTACCTGTGTTAGGGATTCCTAACGCAAAGAGGAATGAGGCGAGATCGCGACCTTTGCTATCCTCTAACGCTTGCAGCAAATTCTGTGCTTTTTTCTCCCCGAAACGGTTCAGCTGTACAAGCTGCTCAAAGGACAATTCATACAGATCCGCAGAATCATGAACATTAAGCTCGTCGTAGAGCTGACCTGCCGTCTTCTCACTAAACGTCTCAATATCCATCGCATCTCGTGAAGCGAAATGGGTGATCCGACTAATAATTTGCGGTCTACAGTTCAGCTTATTATTACAGAAAAGATGCGCACCGCGCATTTCTAGCGGAAATCCACAAGCCGGGCAATCCTCAGGGAAAATAATTTCTCCTCCGTCATTCTCTTCTGTTACCTTGCCGAGAATTTCCGGGATTACATCATTAGAACGCCGAATAAACACTCGTGAACCTAAGGCGAATTTCAAGTTTTTGCGCTCAATATCGCCCACATTATTTAATGTGCAATTCTGTACGGTAACTCCAGCAAGCTCTACGGCTTCAACACGAGCTAAAGGAGTCACTTTACCTGTACGTCCTACATTCCAGCTAACAGACTCAAGCACGGTCGTTGTTTCTTCAGCTTCAAATTTATAAGCCACTGCCCAGCGAGGGAACTTGTCTGTGTAACCAAGAACTTCACGAATACGGAAATCCGTTACCTTGATCACCGCTCCATCAATGAGGTAATCAAGATTTGAACGACTCTCCTCGATTCCAGCAAGCTGCTCAGTCACATCATCGAAATCATTACAGTAAGTCAGATAAGGATTAACTTTGAATTTATTATTCCGTAGAAAATCCATCATCTCCTGATGATCGGCGAACTCTACACCTTCGCCAAAACCTACATTATAGAAATATGCATTCAAACGACGTTCTGCAGTAGTCTTCGGGTTTAGATTGCGCAGTGCTCCTGCCGCCGCATTACGCGCATTCTTAAGTGGCTCTGCAGCCCGGGTATTATAATCAGCGAGCACAGATAGATTCATAATCCCTTCGCCCTGTACTTCAATGACTCCTTCTTTAAAAGGAATCGTTAATGGAACAGACTTAATGGTCTTCACCTGAGCAAGTATTCCTTCCCCAATGACACCATTACCACGCGTCGATGCCTGTTCGAGAACACCATTCCGATAGGTTAGATTCAGCGTCAAGCCATCAAACTTCAGTTCTACTGCATAACAAGGATCAGGTAGAGGGTTGCCTGGGTTCTTAAGATTGTACTCATTCACTAAGCGAAGTACCCGCGTATTCCAGCTCCGCAGCTGTTCAATATTCTGTGCTTTATCGAGACTCCAAAGCGGAGCCAGATGCCGATGCGGCGTGAAGCCCTTAAGCAGCTCTCCACCTACACGTTGTGTAGGTGAATCTGGTAGTACGAAGCCACTCTCAGCCTCCAGTGCTACAAGCTTGTCGTATAAAACATCATATTCCTTATCGCTGACTAGCGGAGCATCCAGCGTGTAATAGTGGTAATTATAATTATTTAACTCCGCAACAAGCTCTTCCATCACATGCATAGCATCCATGCAGGTACATCCCTCCGTCAATAAGTTTCCTAATGGTTAGCGTGGTCTAAATATCCGTTCGTTAATCGTTTCCTACTATTATTCCACCCTGGTAATCGGTGCAAACCCTGCAAGCAGTCGTTTTACACCCACTGGTGCCGGAAAAGCAATTTGCAGCTCCGTATCATTCCCGGTGCCCTTCACAGCTACAACGGTGCCAGTGCCCCATTTGCCATGCGAAACCTTATCACCCGCTTTGTATTCGCCAGCTGCTGCAGCCCCTGCTCCAGTAGCGCGCTGAGCGCCTCCGGAGGTTACGGTCACGCTGCTCTTGCTTGTCGCTGCTGACGCCGTACTTCCGCTGCCAATCGGCGCCGCACCAGCGGCTCCACCTCGGCCGCCGAAGTTCCCACGACTGCCGCCACTGAAGCCGCGTCCGCCATAAGCACCGCCTACCTCCGAGCCTCCACGTTGGAAGCGGTCCTGTGTCTTCGCGGTATCTTCCTTCAACTCCTCCGGAATCTCTTCAATGAAGCGGGACGGCTGATTCGCCGTCGTCCGCCCAAAGAGCGTACGCATCCGCGCGCAAGAGAGAAACAATTGTTTCTCGGCGCGGGTGATCCCTACATACGCAAGCCGGCGTTCCTCTTCGAGCTCATCGTTGTCTTGGAAGGCTCGGCTGTGCGGGAACACGCCTTCTTCCATCCCGACGATAAATACTGTTGGGAACTCCAGACCCTTGGCGCTGTGCATCGTCATCAGGACTACAGCGTCACTACGGTCCTCTTCATCATCATTCACACTATCAATATCTGCGATAAGTGCAAGATCCGTGAGGAAGGAGACAAGCGACTTGTCCTCGTTATTCTTTTCAAACTCCATCGTCACGGACAAGAACTCATCGATATTCTCTAGTCGCGAGCGAGATTCGAGAGTGTTTTCATTTTGCAGCTCCAAACGGTACTGCGACATCTCCAGTATTTTTTCCGTCAGTTCTGTTACGGACAAGAACTCCACCATACGGTGCAGAGCTTCAATCATATCGTAGAACTCTACTAGCATATTCCGCGTCCGTCCGGCAAAGCCCAAATCATCTACAGTTTGCAGTACGCGGAAAATAGAAACACCACGCTCACCAGCCGCAGCCGCCAGCTTACCAACCGTTGTATCCCCTAATCCCCGCTTAGGTACATTAATAATACGCGTCAGGCTGATATCATCATCAGGGTTAGATAACAGGCGTAAATAAGCGAGCAGATCTTTGATTTCTTTACGATCATAGAACTTAATCCCGCCTACGATTTGATACGGAATATCAGATTTAATTAGAATTTCCTCGATTACCCGTGACTGGGCATTCGTACGATACAGTATCGCATGATTCTGGTAGGCTTGACCCTGTTTCACATTTTTGCTGATTTCTCCGGTTACAAAGTAACCTTCATCATGCTCGGAGTCCGCCCGGTATACCTTAATCTTGGCGCCTTCCTCGGAATCGGTCCACAGCTTCTTCGGCTTACGTCCACTATTGAGTGCGATCACACCATTGGCTGCATTCAAGATATTAGCAGTTGAACGGTAGTTCTGCTCTAGAAGAATGGTCTTCGCTTCTGGATAGTCCTCTTCAAAATTAAGAATGTTCGTAATATCCGCTCCGCGCCAGCGATAAATCGACTGGTCACTATCCCCTACCACACAAATCCGGTGATGGCTATCAGCGAGCATACGGCACAACATATACTGCGCTCTGTTCGTATCCTGATACTCATCCACGTGGATGTATTTGAATTTCTTTTGGTAGAAATCAAGTACCTCGGGAACTTCCTTAAACAGTTCGATGGTCTTCATAATCAAATCATCAAAATCAAGCGAGTTATTGCTTCTTAGACGTCTTTGATACATCTTATATACCTTTGCAACTAAGCCTTCAAAATAATCGCCAACCTTCTGCTCATACTGCGCCGGAGTGATCAGCTCATTCTTGGATGCGCTAATGATAGCCTGCACAGCTTTTGGTTCGAATTTCTTCGTATCAATATTCAGTTCCTTCATACAGTTACGTATTACGGATAACTGATCTGTAGAGTCCAGAATGGAAAAGTTGGAGGTAAAACCAATCCGCTCGATATCCTTCCGCAAAATCCGAACACACATAGAGTGAAAGGTGGATACCCAGATATCTCTTCCCTCAGGTCCGACAAGCTTAGATACACGTTCCTGCATTTCCCGCGCGGCTTTATTCGTAAATGTAATCGCCAAAATCGCCCAAGGCGGCGCCTTTCGATTTGCAATCAGCCAGGCGATTCTGTGAGTCAACACTCTCGTCTTCCCACTGCCCGCACCAGCCATAATCAAAAGTGGTCCTTCAGTAGTTTCGACAGCCTGTCTTTGCGGAGGATTCAGTCGACTTACTGCGTCTTGTATGCTAATAAGTTGCATGTGTAACATGCTCCTTTCTAAATATAAAATCACCAATCATAAGTAGTCCTAAAAATAACCACTAAGCATAAACGCCTTTGGCGTCCTTATAAGGACGGTAAGTGTTTATGCGAAAAATATAAGGATAATGTATAACGTGAAATATAATTTAATCGAATTTCTCTTGTACTGTCTTTTTTACAGCCGCAACTGTTAGCAGTGCCTGCTGTACATCACTATAAATAATATTGCCGACCACTACTGTATCACATAGAGCTGCTGCCTGCTCGGCTTCCGCCTCACAAGTAATGCCCCCACCATAAAAAAGTTGGGCGTGATCCACCATTTCGCGTACTGTCCGCACAGTATCCATATCCCCGAACCTACCGCTGTATTCAAGATAAACAATCGGCAGTGACATCAGCCTGTCCGCAACCTGAGCATAAGCAGCCGCTTCTTCAGCATCAATGGCCGTCTCAGCCCCTGTAATCCGTGCAACTGAAGAGGCACTATTCAGCACAATATAACCTTCCGTAAGAAGCGAATCCCATGGAATCATAAATCCATAGCGTTCAATAGCTCGGCGATGATGGCCTACAATCCAGGCTGGATCAGGCGTATTAAGCACCATAGGGATCATATAAAGCTCAAAACCGGGAACAGCAGCTTCAAGTTCGGATACCTCAAGTGCACAAGGTAACTCAAACTGTTTTACTCTTGCTAGGAGATCCACTGTATTCTCATAGGTTACTCCTGTTGAGCCCCCTATCAGTATGGCATCCGTGCCAGATAAGCAAACGGCCTCCAAATCCTCATCTGAAATCATCCGGTCAGGGTCTAGCTTAAATACATGCCGCCAAGGTTTGATCATTTGCTGCACTGATTTCATGAGAATCATCCTTAATAGTCATTTGGGCAAGACAAAGACACTCCTGCCGCCGCAAAAGATATAGATCTAGTCTATTCCAGCACAGCAGGTGTGTCAATTTAAAGCGAACAAAAATGCGAACATTTTTTCGTATTTTTTAATGGTAATAAGTAGTCTAAGATTTCAACGTACACCTGAGATGTTAATCAAATCCTCTTCGGGTACAAAATCAGTGTAAAAACCATCCACGCCCATACGGGCCAGTCCCCTAATTTCAGCTTCTTCATTTACTGTATGAACATATACACGAGCGCCAGCCTTCTTCAGCTTTTTAACAAAGCTCTTGGTGGCTCGGCCAACTGGCATGGTAATATCCACACCTGTTTTATTAACAAACTCAATAACTTGTTCATCCGTATCCTTGGATTGGTACAGAGTGTAAAGCACTTCTGGAAAAGAATACACCTTATTGATCTCATCAAGCATCGACTGATTATATATTTGTGGAACAATCCGATCTAATATGGCTGGATCCCGGCGCTGCGCCGCTTCTACCAACAATGTAAATTGTTTATTTATAAGTTCAGGTTTGATTTCTTTCGTATCGGTCACGATATAAGCATCTGGATAATGCTGCATCAGATCAAGCAACTTCTCGACATCGATCGGGGAGTATATATTCAGGATTGGACTGTCCATGAATTCCTTAAAATCTAGTACCACCCCTTGTTTATTAGCAGGGAGAACATCCAACTGACCTAAAAGCTTGCTCATATTGCCTGACCACTCATGCCTACCTACTAGCTGATCATCAGCCGATAATAATAAGTCTACTTCAAATACGCGAGTTCCCTGTGCATAATTAGCAACAAATGCTTCAAAAGCATTGGTGTATGTATGGCCGTTAATGCCACCCATGGCATGTGCTACGACCTTGTGAGCTTCAAAGCCACTTGCAGGCTGCTTGTCTTCATTACTAAAAGCGATTACAAGTAACATAATAAGAGCTCCAATTACAATCACGGTTGCAACAATCTTTTTCTTATCCATAGTTGAGAGTTTCCTTTGCGAAGTTTAGATTATAAAACAATAGATAAACAATACCCCGCTCTACCATAGGTAGAAACGGGGATCGTATAAAAGTTTAATAAATCCAAAATAAGTGCAGGAATCAATAAGCATTTTTGTTGACGAAGCCGTTGCGAATCGTTTTGAAAATAATTCGAATGTCGAACAGTAAAGACCAGTTCTCGATATAGAAAATATCGTGTTTGATCCGCTCCTCGATGGAAGTATCACCGCGAAGTCCATTGCTCTGTGCCCAACCTGTGATTCCAGGTCGTACATGGTGTTTTACCATATACTTTGGAATTTCATCACGGAACTGTTCCACATAATATGGGCGTTCTGGTCGAGGTCCCACCACACTCATATGTCCCAGCAACACATTAAAAAATTGCGGAAGCTCATCCAGACTTGTCTTACGGATAAAGGTCCCAAATCTTGTTCTACGAGGATCTTCCCGCGTACTCCAGCCTGTATCCTCTTCACCATCCTGCTGCATCTTCATGGAGCGGAACTTATACATCATAAAATTACGACGGTTCAAACCCACACGTTCCTGCCGGAATATAATCGGTCCCGGAGAGGTCAGTCGGACACCAAGAGCCACGATTAGCATCACTGGTGAGATCATAATAATTGCGAACAAAGAGAACACAATATCAAACAATCGTTTTGCCATCTTATTACCCGTCATATCTAGTGGAATATCACGAACATTAATCATTGGCATGCCTGCAAAGTTATCAAAGTAAGGGCGGGCTGGTAAGTAGTCGAAAAAGTCAGGGATAATCAATGTGCGTACACCTGCTTTTTCACAGGCCGCAATAATTGAAGGATACTTCGAATGGGCATCAAGTGGCAGCGCAAGTATAACCTCATCCACAGGCAGCATCTCTAGCATTCCAGACAACTGGTCAACTGTTCCAAGAATCGGTTTATATCGTTGTTCTTCAATTCCATCCCAAGTATGATAGTCATCCAAGAAGCCAATCGCTTCATATCCAAGCTCAGGGTATTGCTCTAGATTATTGTAGAATCTTTTGCCTAGCGTACCTGCACCGATGATAAGTACAAACTGTCGGTTGAAGCCTTTTTCGCGAAAAGATTTAAGCATCTTCTTCAGTACATAACGGTACAGCATAATAGAAAGAATGTTCAATCCCATGTAAAGAGCTAGATATGTTCGGGAGATATTTATTTCTTTCACGAAAAACATCAGACCGAGCAGAATGAAAATGCCCATAATATGCACTTGGAAAATCTTAATGAATTCATCGACAAACCGTTTCTTACGCTTCGGCAAATACAGCGACAGCAGTATACCGACTAACACTGCAATTCCGCCATAAATCATACTCCAGTAAGCGTACGACTCTACAGGCAACGGGTTTTCGTACTCCATCCAACCACTTCTAAACTTTAGCCACCAGGCTATAAGGAAGGACAGCTGGATGACAAGAAAGTCAGCCACCATATAGAGCTGTGTCAAAAATTTCTGATTACGCCGAATCATAAATTCACCTCAGTATTCTTTTCGTTACGTGCACCTGTTTCATTAACGGAGTTAAGACTCTGAGCAGGTGATGGGACTGTTTTAGGCGAAGTTAAGGCATTCCGCAAAAGCGAAAGTGCGAACTTCACACCTACGCCGGCATATACTGTTCCATTTATCATACTGTTGTACTTCTTACTATAATGCTTACGATGAAATAAAATCATTGCCCGGTGGAATTCATAGACGATCTTAAACGGTCTGCGTCTGGCGCTACCGCCTTTAAGATGCACAATAGCAGTCTTCGGATAATAATAAATCTCCCAACCAGCCTCTTTAATACGATAACACCAATCTAAATCCTCGCCGTACATAAAGAACTCTTCATCTAATCCACCCACCTGGTTAATCGTCTCCCGCCGCAGCAGCATAAACGCACCAACCAGACAATCTATCGGGTAATCAAGATCAGGGTCCAGATAACCTAACTGGTAACCGTTAAACCTCGGACGATCCGGAAATAGCTTACTAAATCCAAAAGCATAATAGAACGAAGCAGACGGTGTAGGAAACCCCCGCTTGCAAGCTTTATCCAGCGAGCCATCCGGTAAAATAATCTTGCACCCTGACGCTCCTACATCAGGCCGACTATCCATAAAGGAGATCATCGTCTCTAGCGTATCCTTACGTACCACCGTATCTGAATTCAGCAGCAGCACATACCGTCCGGATGAAGCTTCCATCCCCTGATTATTAGCACGGGCAAAACCGACATTGTCGTTATTTGCGATCAACATTACACCTGGAAACTCTCTACTAATCTTCTCTACCGAATCATCATTGGAATTGTTGTCTATTAAAATAATCTCATAGGAATAGTTCGTTGCTGAGTCATACACCGACCTGAGACAATCCATCGTCAGGCGACACGTGTTGTAATTAACAATAAGTATGCTTACATCTACATTCACTGCGTAACGCTCCTGACAAATATAGTAATCTACCGACAATAATTATAACATAAAACCTCCCTGAGAGGAGGTGACGTTTCAGGGAGGTTTTTCCAGATGCGGTTTAGCTTTTGTGTTTTTTTCTCTCTTTTATCGCGGCTTGTATATACTCCCGCTTCTTTTTTAACGCAGGGAGCTGAGTAAAAAAGGACTTCCACGCTGTAATTAACTGTGGCTCTCTCAGAAGCATATAACCATGAGCTGCAATTTCATAGGGGAGAGAAATGAAGATTGTTTTCAGCAAAGTTCGAGTCGGTTCATTCTTGTAGATCATTTTGTAGCGGTTAATGTAAGATATTCGTCGGATGAACAACGGCTTAGTGTTACGACCAGACGTTTTCCAGCCACGTTCGTGATACCCGATCGCCTCAGCATCATAATATCCCTGCCAGCCAAATAACTCCGCCCTCCAAGCCACATCCACATCTTCCTTATAGGCAAAAAAGTCTGCATCAAAAAACTCGCCATCAACACTTATGTCGTCGATCATCCGTCGGGAATACATCGCAGCCGCTCCAGATACACCGAATACAGAACCCGATTGCGTCCATTGGTCAGCTGGCTCACCCGCACCGCGATCAAATGCACGGCGTACTCTGTTCATAAGGAGACCTGTGCTGTCTACCAGCCCATGATCTGCCTTTAGCAAAAGCTTGCCTGTGGCGCTGCCAATCTGCGGATTATTCTCCATCTGTGTGATTAGTCTGGAAATATAGTCTGGAGCCAGCGTAAGGTCAGGGTTAAGGACGAGCACGTAATCTGTTTCCGTAGCGGCAATCGCTTGATTGTGGGCTGGGGCGAAGCCTGTGTTAAGCTCATTCTCCAGAAGGTCAATTGTTGGATATTGCTTTATCTCCCTTGCGGAGTTCATAGCTTCATGCCCCACCAAGAATGCAGCGGGTGAGTCCGAGTTAAACTGGTGATAGAACGTTCTGACCTTATCCGCCGAACCATCAGTTGAAGCGTTGTCCACTACGACAATTTTTTTGACCAAATAGTCCTGTGCCATTACTGCCTCTATACAATCTATGATGTCATCAGCACTATTATAGGTGACGATATGTACACTTACTGTTTTGTTATTCATGAGTATCCTCGACTTTGTAATTTCTTGTTAACTACACACTCCCTTCTTATTATAACGAAAGAATACAAAAAACTCCCGTATCGTTATAACCGATTTAGGAGTTTCAATTGCTACTATCTTATTCTTTTAGCTCTAAGAGGAAATCTCTCAGGCCCTCACGCCAAGGTCGAATATCCTCAAATCCATTCGTACGTATCGACAGATGCTCCATCACCGAATTCCGAGGACGTGGTGCAGGTCTCGGGAACTGTTCTGTAGCACACGGTTCAAGCTTAGCGGTAAATCTCAAACCTAAAACTTCCTCAGCCTCTGCAAAAATTGCCTGTGTAAATTCAAACCAAGTACATGAGTCGCTATTTGACGCATGGTATACACCATACTTCTCAGTTTGGATAAGCTCAAGCAAGAAACGAGCTAAATCAACTGTATAGGTAGGCGAACCCTTTTGGTCATCGACTACTTGAAGCATTGGCTTTTCTTGACCAAGCTTTAGCATTGTTTTGACAAAGTTATTCCCGTATTTACCATACACCCATGATGTGCGTACGATGAAATACTTAGAGGAAAGGGATTGAACTAACACTTCACCCGCACGTTTCGATTTACCATATATACTCTTAGGGTCTGTATTATCATACTCATGGTAAGGCTGTACTCCCAAACCATCAAATACATAATCCGTACTAATGTACACCAGCTTAGCTCCAGCTTTTTCAGAAGCTAGCGCTACGTTTCGACTGCCCGTTGCATTAATTAAATAAGCTGCATCGATGTCACTTTCTGCCGCATCTACTGCTGTATGCGCAGCACAATGAATGACAGCATCCGGTCCAAACTCACCAATAACCTGGATACACTGATCCAGATCGGTGATATCCATCTCTTGACGGTCGCAGCCCATCACTTGGTGACCTTGATGCTGGAGTAGTAAAACTACGTCCTGGCCTAGTTGTCCGGCCGCGCCTGTAACAAGTACCTTCAGTTGAGCCATTATAGAGATTCTCCCAAACGATCGCCATATTGTAATTCAGCGTACTTCTGGTATTCCCCAGATTGAATGCGAGTCCACCATTCGCGGTTATTGAGATACCATTGGATGGTTTCTTTAATACCTGTTTCAAACGTATGCTTCGGCTTCCATCCCAGTTCGTTCATAATCTTGGTAGGATCAATTCCATAGCGGCGATCATGACCCGGACGGTCTTGAACATAAGTAATCAGTGAATCAGGTTTGCCTAGTTCCTGCAATACCGTGTTTACAATATGCACATTCGTACGCTCGTTATTGCCACCTATGTTGTAAACTTCTCCATTCACACCTTCATGAATAACTAAATCAATCGCGCTGCAGTGATCCTCAACATACAACCAGTCACGGATATTCATCCCATCGCCATATACAGGCAACGCTTGATCCGCAAGTGCGCGGGAGATCATCAGCGGAATAAGTTTTTCCGGGAATTGGTACGGACCATAATTGTTGGAGCAGCGGGTAATGTTCACTGGCAGTCCGAATGTCTCATGGTATGCACGTACAAGCAAGTCGCCACCTGCTTTACTAGCGGAATAAGGACTATTCGGAGTCAAAGGAGTCTCCTCAGTAAACAACCCGGTTGCTCCAAGTGATCCGTATACCTCATCCGTAGAAACCTGAACGAACTTAGTGACATCGTACTTTTTCGCCGCATCCAAAAGCACTTGTGTTCCAAGCACGTTCGTCTTTACAAACACTTCAGGCTCCAAAATACTCCGATCCACATGCGATTCAGCAGCAAAATTCACCACTACATCAACACCTCGGCTAAACAAAGCATCCATTGCCTGTACATCTGTAATGTCTGCTTTTACGAACTTGTGGTTCGGATGATTTTCAATTGATTTCAAATTCTCCAAATTACCTGCATACGTCAACGCGTCTACGTTAACGATTTGATAATCAGGATGTTGTTGCAGCATGTATAATACAAAGTTGCTGCCGATAAATCCGGCTCCACCGGTAACTAGCAGTTTCATTTATAGCCCACCTTTTGTTCAATGAAATGTTATGTTTATAATTCGAAGTTAAGTTCCGCGTCCATCAGTACAGGATGACGTTGATCTTTATCCGATAATATCGGACTAGAAGTCGGCCAATCAATACCTAACGCTGGATCATTCCATAATATGCCGCGATCATTCTCAGGGGAATAATATTCGTCCACCTTGTATAACACTTGGGTATTAGGGACCAACGTGCAGAAGCCATGCGCAAAGCCTTTAGGTACAAGCAGTTGGCGTTTGTTATATTCGCTAAGTATTACTCCGACCCATTGACCAAATGTAGGAGAATTACGACGAATATCTACGATTACATCATAAATAGCGCCGGTTAAGACACGAATTAACTTTGTTTGGGCCTTTGGGTTCAACTGGTAGTGTAGACCACGCAGGACACCAACCTCTGCAGAGAGGGATTGATTGTCTTGGATGAATTTGTTGTTTACGCCGAGCTTATGCATGGTTTCTTCATTGTAGCTTTCCATGAAAAATCCACGGTTGTCACCGTGGACTACAGGTTCTAAAATGCTCGCACCTTGTAGTTGTAAGGGTGTGACTTTCATATTGCAAAACTCCTTCACATCTAAAGTTTCAGTTTTCCGAATTCTTCACCAAATAGAAGGTCTTGAGCCAAGTTATGCGCTTTAGCTAATGAGGCATGTGTACCTGCATCCGTCCACCAGCCTTGAAGAACATCAAAGGTCAACTCTCCACGTTTAATATATGCATTATTAACATCAGTAATCTCTAACTCTCCACGTGCAGAAGGTGTAATTGTTTTGATAATATTAAACACTTCACTATCGAACATGTAGATCCCTGTTACTGCATAACCAGACTTGGGCTCACTGGGCTTCTCTTCAATAGATAGAATCTGATTACCATCTAATTCTGGCACACCAAAACGCTTAGGATCAGGAACCTCCTGAATCAATATCTTAGCACCTGTCTTTTGCTCACGGAAATTACGTACATAAGGAGCGATATCATCAGCAAACACATTATCACCAAGGATAACGATCATTTGATCATCCCCGACGAATTGCTCTGCCAAGTCCAAAGCCTGCGCAATTCCGCCTGCCTCATCTTGTACTTTGTAAGTAAAGCTAACACCCATTTCATGTCCGCTACCTAATAGATTAACTACATCGCCCATATGTTCTTTACCAGTAACGATCAGAATATCTGTTACATCAGCCTGCTTCAATTTATGAACGGAATGAAAAATCATTGGGTATTTGCCTACGGGAAGAAGATGTTTGTTGGTGACCTTTGTTAAAGGGTATAAGCGCGAGCCTGTACCTCCTGCTAGGATTATGCCTTTCATATGTGTTACCTCCGATTCAGGATTTAAATAAATCCGAAAATGATATATTATACTGCTTTATCCACTCTTTAATTTGTTTATTATCAACTTTTTTTAATTTATTAATTTCTGATCTCTTTCTCATCATAACCAAAAATTTACCCCATACATCTTTGTGCGCTTTGAATAAAGTTAGAAACAGATCCTTTTTTGAAGAATTGTTCATCAACTCGTTAGTGGCCCCCTTCTCTTTATACATATTAACCAATTGATATAGATAAAGTCTCAATGTATAAATTGGATTCATTAGTAAAAGAGATGTTGGGTAGTTTTTTATAACAAACCAGTAATGATTACGTTCTACTAAATAAGTTTTAAAAAGAGAATACTTTCCTGCCGATGCAGAGTATCTATGATGAACAATCGCTTCGCTTACATAAAAGCATTTCCAACCAGCAATTTGTAGACGAAATCCTAAATCTGTATCTTCACAATAGCAAAAAAAGTCCTCATCAAATAATCCTACTTCATCTAATGCACTCTTTCTGTAAATAGCAGCACATCCACTCGGTATAAGTATAGATTCTGAATGATTATATTTCAAAATGTTCTCATTTCTACCCCTGCCTCTTGACATACCACTAACATTTACAAGTAGGCCTGCTGAATCCATGACATCAGGATCATAATGTGAAATTATCTTACAACCACAACTTCCAAGGTCTTGATTTTCTTCAAGCACTGTAACTAAATTCCCCAACCAATCTGAGTCAGCTCTAGCATCATTATTTAATAAAGCGATATACTCACCATTTGCACACTTTATTGCTTCATTATTTCCTTTTGCAAATCCTAAATTTTCTTTGGATTCTATTAGTTTAACAAAAGGATATTTTTTAATTAATTGAACTGAGTCATCTTTAGAGTTATTATCAAGCATTACTATTTCCCATTCTTTGTAAGTCTGATGCATAACTGATTCGATACATTCCTCTATAAATTCTGCTCCGTTATAGTTCACTATAATTATTGATACAAGTCTATTCATTTTCCACCTTCTAATTGATGAGATTTTCTTTGTTTCAAAACAGAAATACTATACGGCAGAAGAGGAATTGCAAATATTAATAATATTGCGTAGGTCAAAAACTTACTCGCAAGAATTGGAGAAATAACAACTATTGTTGTGTATCCTAATATATGCAATACAGTTAACATTGTTATTTCAGTGCTCCCCTGCCCCCCAGGAATCATGCTTATAACACCTATAATCATTCCAAAGGAATGTGCAATAATTACTTTTGATAAAGTTATTTCTACGTTGAATGCGTGAAATATTAGATAAAGGTATGTGTATTCTAGGATAATAGCAAGCAAAGAACATGAAATAATAGTTAACCCTAATTTCTGATTTCTAAAAGGAATAAGGAGGCTCTGAAAAATATTGGATATTATCTTTTTAAATTTCAAATAAAAAAACTTTTTCAATAATAACAATATCAATACAGCTAAAAAAATTGCTCCCAGTATAATGAAAATTTGAGATTTCCCATTAATCTGTTTGAATTTATCTGTAACAAACGAAAATAACTGTTTATTAAAGAAAAATATAGAGATTATTGAGTATAGTAAAACAAATATTAATTCGATTATTTTATCTAAAAATAGAACAGGTAAAACCTTTGAAATATCCAGTGTATATTTTAACTTCAAATACGCTGAAATTAAAAGTTCCCCTGCTCTTCCAGGTATAAAAGCGCCCATTAATTGGCTAGATGCCGTTAATGATACCGTTTCTTTGAACTTAATTTTTGTATAGACATTAATTATACTATTCATTTTTAAAGAGCGTAAAACTAGTACCATTGAATATGTGAAAAAAGCGAGAATAAAATAAATATAATTTATATCCTGAAATCCCCATTTCACAAACATCACTACACCGATTATACCCAAACAAAACAATGCACTATATAAGAGTTTCTTTTTATTCAATATCCCATTCTTCTCTCTTATTAAAATTCTCTTTTAGATCCTTTTCTTTTGATTCCATGTTATTAAATTGATGCTTCAATAAACCGATTTCTTGAGACATTTGACGCATTTTGGATGATAGAGTTGAAATTGAAATACTAATACTAAATATGATAATTAAACAGCATAATATCCCCAGTAGAAAAACAAAATTGGAAGGATCTTGAAAACCAAAAAAGTCGGTAAATAAGAATGCTATTTGTGGAAATACTGCCACGATTATCATAATTAATACAACAAATATCCACAAAAGAGCGTATTTGAGTTGTAATTCAAACTTTTTTATCATATTAATTAGCAATAATAAAAAAAGCAGGGATAATACGATTAGGAAAAGTTGTAACTTTAATGGAAACATTCGACACACCCTTAATTAACTTGTTGTTTTCTGGTGAAATCAATGATTATAGCAAGTGTAACTTTTATCATGTAATAAACTGATTTTAAAGCTTTAATTGAGGATACTCCCCCATTTCGTTCTCTCATTTTAACAGGGACTTCTAATATGCTGTAACCATTCCTACTCAAAGCCATAATAGATTCTGGTTCTGGATAATCAACAGGATAGTTCTCAGCGAAATAATTGATTATTCTTTTATTACAAGCTCTAAATCCAGAGGTTGGATCTGTTACTTTTTGCTTAGTTAACATCTTTAACAGACCGGCAAAATAAAAGATCCCTAACCTCCTTGTAATGGATGATTGAAACCCTTCTTTATTTATAAACCTCGATCCAATTACAAAGTCACATTTACCATCTAATATTGGTGCAATAAGATCCTTAATATAACTAGGATCATGTTGTCCATCACCATCAATCTGAATAGCGATATCATAATTCATATTTTTAGCATAAATATAACCTGTTTGAACTGCTCCACCTATTCCCAAATTACATGGCAAGTTTATAATACGTGCCTCAATATTCTCACAAACTTTTGATGTCATATCAGTTGATCGATCATTAATAATAACAATATCCAAAACGCTTGCGTAATGAGACAGTTCTTTTATTAAAGACTCAATATTTTCCTCTTCGTTATAACATGGAATAATACCTAAAACTTTCACAACTCACACTCCTCACGTTTGAATAAACGGAATCCAATAGCGTAGTAATATTATAATTGTAGTTAAAATCATTGAGAAGGTCGCTATTCTTGGAATAATGAAATCAACAAAATCAGATGCTTGTCGATGCTTCTTGGGATACTTCTCAAATATATTTATTTTAAAAATGATTAAAATAATAAGTGATATCGGAATGAAATATCTACCTTGAACCCCCGTAATAAATGGAGAACCCACCCCGCTTACTAATGACGTCCAGATAACATATAATGCCGTTTCGATTAGAACAATTATCGACAAACTTACTAAAGCTATAAAACCCTTGTGTTTTAAAGGAATCTTAATTGATTCGGAATTATCCATGATAGCAGATATAATCAAGACAACAAAATAAAACATAGTGAAAACATAAGGGAAGTTGGTATCTAACCAGCCAAGATTTCCAACAAAGCTAATAAAATAAAATTCAAGGTTATTAATAATAGATCTAATAAGGATATGGATGTACTCGAAAGGTGATCCAAGGATAAACTTAATTTGATCAAGTGAGCTGCTTCCATCTGAAGCTTGGCTTGCTCCTAGAATGAGGCTCGATAATATACTCCAACATAAATATGATACAAATCCAGCACCCAAAATAAATAAAAACCAAATATTTTTTTCTTTTTTATTCTTAAATTTAGAAATAGGTATTAATAGAAATAAAAATACTAAAGGGAAATATATCTGTTTAAATTGAATAATCACAGCCGAAAAAACAATAAGAGAATATAAAAGTTTCTTACTAACACTTGTAATTCTAATATCGTAACAAGTTTTTAACATTAGGGAAATAAACAAAAAAATAATCCCAATTATAATCCCGTCGTAACTTAATGATGCCGACAAACTTAGGGTCATAGGCATCATGCATAAAAGGAACAATGTATTTTTCATAAAAGGAATCAGTTTTATGGCATAGAAACAAGTTAATAGATAAAAAATAAGATTAAAAATCCTACCTATGTATAGATAATTAATAGGCGATATATTGTCATTTAAATTTAAAATAGGATTATCGACCGTTAGTTTCAAAAGCAACATACCCAATGATTGAGGAATAAAAAGAATAGGATTTGTTTTTGAAGTAGAATACTCAATAAAAACGTCTTGACCTTTGTTGACTTGCACATGAGAGTCTATATACTGGTTTTTATAATCATATTTCGCGTCTATATTCCCCATAATGTGTCGCTGCTCGTTTTCAAAATCAAGGATTGATTGCGGGATATAATTTCCTACTCTGCCTTCCGGGTTCTTTTCAGGAAAAAAATTAAAGGACGCTACTAAAAAGGCCTTCTTAAAATGGCTGTCCTCATCTGCCGCTTGCAATGGAGGAATTAAAAAAACAAATAACAAACCAAAAATTAACCCTAGAGATATAAAACTATATTCAATCTTCCGGGATGTAACCAACTAATCAACCTCCCATTTCCTACTCATTCTAAAGAGTTATACCAAAAATTGATTCAACACAAATTAGAATATTCCAATTATTTTATCACTAATATAATTTAATACTGTTCTGTTATAGAATACTTTAAATGTTAAGTCCTTGTTTTGCTTCTCACCATTTATATAGAGACTTCCTCCGTCATATGTGTCAATACTGCTATTATATGCTGTTACAGATTTCCCTTTAATACTATCTAACGACTTGATATAAACATAGTATTCTTTCCCTTTAGAAAACTTTATTGGAGGGAACCTAAAATCAAAGTACTCATTATCACTAATACTATTCGCCTTTACCGATGTTTGATATATGTCATTTTCCTCATTCATTTCTCTAATCCCCACTTGAATGGTTCCATCGTTATTACGCATATAAGTAGCCATTTTCAAAGAGACTCCACTCAAATTGTTTTGATCATAAGAAAAAGATTGGCCAATTTCATTACCAGCAGTTATTTCACTTAATGTCTCATCAGCAACATATTGATCAATACTCTCTCTAACCACACCCATGTTTCCAACGAATACATATATAATTACACAAAAAAATATAGCGAGGATGATCCACTTAAGCCATTTCAATTTTTTCATAGTATTCTCCATATGTTTCATTTATTAAATCTTTATAACCATACAAACCTAGTATTTCATTTTCCAAGCTGTTCCATTGTCTATCTTCTGCTGTTTTCAGACCATTTACTACCAACCTTTCTCTCAGTTCATAACTCTCATATACCTTATGAATCATTTCAATAGCATTATTTACATTACCTTGTTCATATAGCAGACAATTTTCTTCATGTCGTAAGTACTCTATATTTCCCGCATTAGGCGCTACAATCGCTATACCTCCCGTAGCCATCATTTCTAGAGGAGGGTAAGAAAAACTTTCCAATAAACTTGATTTTATAAGGATATCGCATTGTGCATAAATCCCTCCAACCTCATCGTATGGAACTTTATTCAGAAACTTATCTACTTTATACCATTCCTTTGGAGCTCCGCTGTACGATAAATACCAAATTTCAAATTTTTCTTTATCCAGTGAATTCACAATTTCAAAGCTTTCATCCACATTTTTGTAATGATCTTTAGAATTACCCTCTACTAAAACTCTAACTTTATTTTTACTAAAATCGAAATCTTTTTTATTAAATTTGAATATTGAGAGATCTATACCATTTGGCGCAAAAGTAACTTTTCTATTGAAATCCTCTTTCAACCATTTTTCGCACCATTTTGATATAGTAATATAATTCATATCGTTATAAGACGTGTAGGTTAGATTAGCTAATATGCGTGAATAATTACCCGGTTCATAAAAGTCAGTCTCAAAGTTCTGAACCAAATAATATTTATCCTTAATTTTAGGATAGTTATTCAAAAAAGAAGTTGTAGACCAAAGAGTAGCTACACACTTTTCAAAATAACCATGAAAGGCATGACGATGATATGATATTACATTAATCTCACCATCATTATTAATGATGTTATCATCCTCTTCACTCATCGAAATGATTGTAACATCTTTGCCTGAATCTCTAAGAATATTACAATGTTTAATTACTACATTAACCCCACCACTAATTTGTGTCGAAGGAAGAACAAAAGCAATATTAGGATTTGAATGTGTTTCAATGAAATCATAAAGTTTATATCCTGTTTTGGCAGTTGTCCAATTAAGAATAACCTCATCGAAAGCTTTTTTAGCAATTTCACATCGGTATTCTCTACTATTGATTAATTCCGTTAATTGAGATTCCCATTCTTCATATCCATCACACAAAATCCCAGTTTCTTTATTCTTAACAACTTCCTTAAATGCTCCTACATTACTCGCGATCGTAGGCACCTTAACTAAAGCTGCTTCCATCCACTTATTCTCTGATTTAGCTTCATTAAATATTGAACTCACCAGAGGAGCCAAATTTATATCTACACTTGCGATCAATCCAGGCAAATTCTTCCAATCCGTGAATTTTTCAAATAGAATTCTCTCTTCAAACTCTTTCAATTGATCAGGCAAATCAAGAAAACCAACAATTTTCAAATATACATTTTTATTTTTAGTAAAGATATTCTTAATAACAGGTAATATTAAATCAAAATCCTCATTATGAGTTATACTTCCACTAAAATATCCTAGTACGACACGTGATTCATCATTATTTTTATTCTTGGTAGCCTGGATTGATAACTCAATCATTTTTTCCGAAGCAACATTTCTATTAATATACACTTCTTTTACATAAGGTCTTAGTTCATTGGCTAGTCTAGCTGTTGTAGTTATTGCATAATCACACATTGACAGTGTTTTTTGTGTGCGATTTACCCCGTCCATGTACATCTCCATTTCATGGGTACTCATCGTTTCAAGATGTTTTATCTGTTTTACATATTTATAGTCAATAACTAAATCATCAATATCAAAAATCACTGTTTTATTAAAATACTTGGCTTTTTTAATTAAATCCTCTACTACTTCTGTATGCGGACAGCGAAAGAAAACAAATGATCTGTAATATCTGACCATGTCTACTGTAAGGTCTTCATAATAAACCGTATCACAAGAATATCCATTAAAGTGCAATTGTTCTATTTGATGATCAACTCTGTACCGTTGTGGATGGGGCAAGGTACAGCCATTAATGAATAAAATATCTTTGAAAGCTATGTGTTTAGCACTATTTCTTCTGAGCAACTTCTTCATAGAATATTTAACAGATTTTTTGGCAAATGAATTTACCCCTTCATATTTTATTACTGAAAATGATTTTTTTAATAAAGCATCAATACTCACTCACTATCACCCTTTAACCATTATTTATATTTGCTAGCATTTTTTTTCTTGATTGTTTAACGTAAGATTTCCTATGTTCTCCTCCAGCCGTCGAGGTTTCAGATATTCTCCAGTGATAAAGAATTTTTGGGATATGAATTACTTGATCAGTTAGTTGCATAATTCTTATTGCTATATCCCAATCCTGAACTCCCTCATAACCCACTCTAAAACCATTCACCTTTTTTACTAAAGATGTCCGATACACAGCAAAATGGCAGATATAATTCATATGTCTCAATAAGTGTTTATTATATTTCTTTTTGAAAAACGGAAAACATCTTATACCATCCTTAAGTTTATCTTCGTTACTATATATTAAATCAATATCCTTATTCTCATTTATTTGACTCACAACCTCATGCAATGCAAATGGAGCCAAAATATCATCATTATCAAGTAATGCTGTGTATTCACCCGTTACTAATTCAAGAGCAGTATTGCTACAGGCAGATATATGACCATTTTCTTTTCTATATGAGATACGGATACGGTTATCCTTCGCTTTATATTCTTCCAACACAGATTTCACATGTGGTTCTGAAGAATTATCATCTGCGATGCACAATTCCCAATTAGAATAGTTTTGTAATAATACAGATTCAATACATTCACGCAAAAAAATTTCTTTAACGTTATATACTGGAACAATTATTGATATAAGTGGCATATAATCAAAAGTGGACCCCTTATTTTCGTGATTTTCATTGTCCAGTATCCATTTTCGATATCCATTATTTCTCGTTATAAATTGTCTAACAATAAAGAATTTGATTTTAATTCTAATAAAATATGAATAGATCCAATAAAATAAAATAATAATATATCGCAAATTAATCTCCACAATTCAATTGTATTTTGAATAGTAATAATCACAAATTTCTGTAATATTCCCTGAACTTATAAGTTTGCCTTTCTCCAAAATCACTCCCTGGCTACACATACTTCTAATCTGGTCAATAGAATGAGAAACAAGTATTACTGTAGTCCCAGCATCCACCATTTGTTTGATTTTCATTTCGCATTTTTCTTGAAACTTAAAATCTCCAACTGAAAGAATTTCGTCAACAATCAGAACATCAGGAATTGTAGCCGTAGCTATTGCAAAACCTAATCTAGCATACATACCAGAAGAAAAATTTTTAACGGGTACATCAATGAAATTTTCTAACTCTGAGAATTCAACTATTTCATCAAATTTAGCTTTCATTTCTCTTTTCTTATATCCCAGTACAGCACCATTAAGGAATATATTTTCTCTTGCTGTTAGTTCCGCATCAAATCCAGCCCCTAATTCTATAAGAGGTGCCATTCGTCCGAAAACTTCAACTTTCCCAGTAGTAGGTTTCAACACTCCCGCTATTACTTTAAGCAAAGTACTTTTTCCTGCTCCATTCAGGCCTAATACACCAAAAATTTCACCTTTCCTTATTTTAAAGCTCACATCATTAAGAGCCCAAAACTCAGTGTATGAAATTTGACGCTTAAACCTTTTTATTAAATATTCTTTTAGAGTGCTAATTTTCTCTGTCGTCATATTAAAACACATTGAGACATTATTAATGTCGACAATTACTTCTTCCATTTCCCGGCTCCTTAAATGTATAGAATGAATTTATCCTGACGTTTCTTAAATAAATACAATCCGGCAATTAACGTTATGAACGCATAATTAAAACATTGTAAATTCAATTCAAATGAAGGGATACGTCCATAGAGTAACCCTTCCCGAAAATGTGTAACAAAATAAAACATCGGATTACTATAGAGAAGAAAGAGGTATTTATCTGGAATAGTGGACATTGGATAGATGATTGGAGTGGCATACATCCATGCCGTCATCAGTACTCCATATATGTGTTCAATGTCTCTAAAAAAAACAACTAAACTACATAATATCATTCCGACTCCAATACTAAACATGAACATATATCCTATAGAGACAAAACTAAAAAGAATTGTCCACTTCAAATGAACTCCTGTAACAGCACATACAATTAACACTGCGCAAAATGAAAAAAGCATATTTACTAATGAGTACGCAATTTTCGATATGGGGAATATATACTTAGGCACGTATACTTTTTTAATAATCTGACCTGAAGAAAATATTGAGGTCATAGCTAATGAAGTAGAGTCTGAAAAAAAAGAAAACAAAACTTGTCCAGTTATTACATAGGCTGCAAAATATTCGATATTGAATTTAAACAATTGTTGAAAAACAAGTGTAATTATCAACATAGTAAATAACGGATTCAGAATACTCCATAATATTCCTAAGACAGATCTTTTGTATTTTATTTTTATATCCTTTAAAACTAGTAATTTTAATAACTCTTGATATTTCATAAAATTAGTAACATACTTTTTAAGTTCGTTCACTGTAAGTTTCACCTATCCATTGTTTATTTAACTAACTGTCATTTAATAATGTAGATTCTATAATTCAGAATATGCTAAAATATTGTCGTACCTACAGGAAAAGGAGATTATAACGTGTCGAAACCAGTATACGGTAAAAACGCTGCTCAGTCGAGAAATGTTGATAAGATAGCAAGTCCGATATGGGCATTGGTTATTGCTTTCATTTTATTTTTGTGTTGGGCCCCATTTCAAGTGGGATTATTTAACGGACAGCAGTTAGACTTCGAGAAGCCTATATATGTGTCAGCACTAGTAAGTGGACTTTTGCTGCTAGTCTGCGTTGGCTTATACTACAAAAAATTCAAACTAGATGAACAGAGGGACTTAGTAGCTTCAGCTTCAATATTACTGCCTCTGACTTATGCTCTATCATTGTTTGTCGCAGTTTCGCATTATATGGCGATGAATATGTTGTTTATTCAGAGCATGTATGTTGCAGTCTTCATTATAGCCTTTTATCTCTTGAAGCAAAAGCAAGTAAATGTTGTCATTCAAAATGCCATTCTAGCAATTGCTTATTTCATAGTAGGGTTTGGACTACTAAATTGGTTGGGGAGTAACAAACTAGCGGGAGCTCTAGTGGGTTGGTTCTCAAACACCGTAAGAAATAATATCTACTTAGATGCAGTAATGACGGACTCTAACGGACTTCGTCTGACTTCGATCTTTCAATATGCAAATACCTACGCAGCATTCTTGATGGCCTTTCTATTTGTAGCTATATTCGCTCTTATTCGCTCTAAAAAATGGTACGGAACGTTAACACACAGCTTTATGTTAGTTCCTATCATTGTATCAATTTTATTAACATTATCTCGTGGTGGTCTTGTATTGCTACCTGTCGTATTTATATTGCTGCTGCTATTCCTGAAACCTGCACAGCAAATCCTTTGGATTCTTCATCTTGGCGTTGCTGGTATTGCTTCGTTGGTCATTACGACTCCAGTGACTAACCTAGGACTAGAGCTAAATACAAATTTCACTTCTTCCGGCGCCTTGAAGGGCTGGGGATACCTAATTGGAGCTTCAGTAGTTGTGGCAGGCCTATCTTGGGTCATTCAGCGTTTTTTCGCCCCTTGGCTGGAGAAAAAACTCAGTAATTGGTCGTCACGTAAACTAACAGGTCTATGGATTCCACTTTGTTCTGTTGCACTTGTCGGAATTGTAGCTTTCCTACTAATAGGTACAAGCGTAAAAAATATCTTACCTAGCAATATGGCAACTCGTCTTGAGAACATTAATTTCCAACAACATAGCGTACTTGAACGGATTACTTTTTATAAAGATGCCATGAAGGTAGTTAAGGATTACCCGATTCTTGGTGCTGGTGGTGGTGGATGGTCCTCATTATATGAGCACTATCAGAACAACCCTTACACCAGCCGCCAAGTGCATAACTTCTTTTTACAATACTTGATTGAGGTTGGGATCCTTGGTTTTATCGTATTTATGGGATTCATTTTGTATATTTTCTATAAATACATTCGTGGGTATGTGAAGCGGGATAAAAATGATTTTGAGAATGGTTTCTTTTACCTAATTATTGCTCTATCCATTCTTGTTCACAGTCTACTAGATTTCAATATGAGCTATGCCTTTATGGGAATACTCGTCTTCCTTGGACTGGCGGGCATGGCAGTTGTCATGGATAGTAAACAGCTACGTAAAAGTTGGAATAAAACTGGTTTTCGGCTTGGATATTCCGCTGTTCTTACAGTAGGAACTGTATTCTTGATATTCCTCTCGATTAGCTATATTGGTTCCAGTAACGCAGCCCTAAAGGGTAAAAATCTAATCGGGGTTAGTAATTCTTACGAGGAAATTAAGAAACCATTAACTGAGGCTTTAAAAACACGTCCAGGTCATCCAGAATCAGTCTTATACCTATCCTCGTTAGATCTACAGGTGTTTAAGCAGAATCAGGATGAACAATTTCTAAATGAGGCTTATAGTGTACTGACTCGAGCACTAGAGGATGAACCATACAACAAAAATATTTTAACTCAGTTAGTAACCTATTATGACCTAAAAGGTCAAAATGATCTTGCATACGGTGTTTACCGTGATAATGCTGATAAGTTCAACTGGGATATTAGTTGGTATGATACTCTCATCAGTCGTTCCTTTGCATTAGGTCAGCAAGCCCTTAACCAAAAGGATGAGACAAAGAAACAAGAGTATTTCAATGAAGCTCAAGAAGCATACAATCACGTTCTTTCTGGAATAGAACATCTGAAGACTCTTCCACCAGAACAACTGCAAGGGCGTCCTTTCTCAGTAACGCCAACTATCGCTTTAAATGTTGGTAGAATGCAACTTTTATCCGGACAAGAGGATGCAGCCAAGACAACTCTGAAGCTTAATTCGGATCCTAATTACACGGATATAATGAACGGTGAAACTCAGTGGGATATAAATTGGTACAGTTCACTAATCAGCCGTTCATTTGATTTGGGGCAGGCAGCTTATGCACAACAAGATAATCCAGATAGAATAGAAAACATGAAAGCGGGCTTTGTCGTTGGGCTTTTGGCCTATAATCAGGTACTTGCGGATAATGATCCTTCGAAAACATTTACTCCGGATGTGACACTGAAGATAGCAAAAATGCAGTATATGTCTGGACAGATACAAAAAGCAATCTCCATCTTGAAACCGGCCTTAAGCCAAGATTTCGCAGATGCAACCAATCGTGAGATTGCTCGTTGGTACCTTGCTGCACTGACGAAAACTGGTGGCGAAGATCAGGCGATATACAATTCACTGATCGCAGCTGATCCTGCGGAAGCAGCACAAATCGAGGCCATCGCAAATTCACAATTCTAAAACAGAAAGAAATCAAAAAAGCGTGCCGCTGTAATTACAGCGGCACGCTTTTTTTCAATGATATGAGTTCTATTTAAAGCCCTGCCTTAGCAACTTCGCTATCTATAAGCTCTTTCATATATCGAAGTAAATCATCTTTAAGCTCTTCATGCTGAAGTGCATAATGAATGGTGGTCTGAATGAAGCCCATCTTCTCACCAACGTCATGACGTTTACCTTCAAAGTCATAAGCAATAATCCGCTCCACTTCACTTAATCGGGAGATGGCATCCGTAAGCTGAATCTCTCCACCTACACCTACCTGCTGCTCGCCAAGCATATCGAAGATACGTGGAGTTAAGATATATCGTCCCAAAATCGCTAGATTTGAGGGGGCTTCTTCTCTCTTAGGCTTCTCTACTAGACGATTTGCCTTGTAGACACGTTCTGCCAAAGGCGAAGCGTCTACAACACCATAACGCGATACTTCTTCCCATGGAACGGGTTGAACGCCTACAATTGAAGATTTATATTCATCATAAACATCTATCATCTGTTTGAGGCACGGTTTATCCGCTTCAACGATATCATCACCTAGCAGAACAGCAAACGGCTCATTTCCAATGAATTTACGTGCACACCAAATCGCATGTCCAAGACCTCTTGGTTCTTTTTGGCGAATGTAATGGATATCAGCCATTTCGGAGGATTTGCGAACGGATTCAAGAAGTTCCCACTTCTGCTTTTCTGCTAAGTTAAACTCTAGTTCAAAAGAGTTGTCGAAATGGTCTTCAATCGCACGTTTCCCTTTCCCCGTCACGATAATAATATCCTCGATTCCCGAAGCAACTGCTTCTTCGACAATATATTGGATCGTCGGTTTATCTACTATCGGTAGCATTTCTTTAGGCATTGCTTTAGTTGCAGGCAAAAAACGGGTACCAAGACCTGCAGCGGGGATAATGGCTTTACGGATCTTCATCACATTAACTCCTTCTGTCGGTTACTCTTCCATCTTAAATACTCTGTATAGTAAAATGGCATATTTCCTTTAATTATAGCAGTTATAACAGATTAATGTCAGAGTGTTTGTTATATTTGTATATCTATTCCAATCAAATCGGAGAGGGAGAAATTATATAAGTCTTTTACAAGATCCCCCCCTTTGCTAACTCTCACCTATATATTATCTAGTATATGCAAGTAACAAAGAGGACGAGATCGTATCTATAAAAAAGGGCTAAGCACTCCAGATTTACTCTGGTAGTCGCCTAGCCCTATTTCTTTAACCTTAATTACTTCGCGTTAACCAATTGTCCCCGTGTAACCCCCAACTGGTTGGTAGCCTTCAAGCTCTTCCATACCTGCGTACCAGAGATCTCACCACGCAGTGCGCGGCTGTATAGGCTAATTACCTCAGCCACTTGCTCTGGTGTCTCTTCCAGGAACTCCACGCGGTACGAGGATACGCCTAGATCACGGAAATTATTCAAATACTCCGCACCGGACTGCTCAACTGCATTATAGACGGTATTACGGCAGCCTTCATCCACACGAACAGGATGTGACATTCCAATACGGTCTTGCAGGGAAGCGCGATGCTCTTCACATGGGCGACCACAGTTCGTAAAGTCTGTGCCTTCACTCATGAAGGTACAATATACGCAATGCTCTGTGTGGAACATCGGCAAATGCTGATGAATAACGATCTCCATACGAGAAGTATCGCTGTGTTCAAGCAGGTCAACCATCTGCTGAATGTTCAAGTCATAGGATGGTGTTACCATATCACAGCCTGCCTCAAGGAACAGGTCCACTGCCTTATGATTGGCGATATTCAATGAGAAATCGCCGATCAGGCGTGGATGCACGGCATCCGGCTGCTCTTGGCGGCGGCGCAGGTAATAATACAGCGCGCCGGTATTGCGTACTAACACGGCATCAGGCTGCAGGCGCAGAATATTGGCGTGGTAGCCGTTCTCGCCCGGCATATGAATGCGCGGCGTGGCCAGCGCAATGCTGGCCCCTGCAGCCCGTACCGCATCTACCGCTGCCGGGAACTGCTTGATAAACTCGAAGTCGGCGTAGATGTTTCTCACGCCGGCCTCGAGCGCAGCCTGCACCTGCGGCAGGCTGCGGCACAGCGCGGTGAGCTCCGCTTCACCGGCGCGTTGCGGAGCGACGTCCCTGCGGGTAGCGTCGCCGTAGACCTCGATCGCCCGTTTCACGTACACGGGCGGTTTCGGGCGCTCGCCCGCAAGCAGCTCCACCGCTTGGCGGCGGATGCTGTTCAGCTCGCGCATAGGGACGATGACGTCGCCTTGCAGATGCGACTCTAGCGCGTCAAGCTGGAACACGGTTCCGCCCAGGCGGCCGAATTGTTCTTCCAGCAGCGCGGCATCCATCGGACGCTTTTGCGCTGTTTCCAGCGCGAGCTCCGAGTCCACACGGACGGTAACGTTCTTCTGAACGTCCGTCCACCAGGTGGTCAGCTTCTCGCCGACGCAGCCCTGCACTCGCACATGTACCGGGAATACCCGGTACGGCTTCTCTGTCTCATAAGTCTGGCGCAGCGCCTTGTCTAACGCAGGGTCATTTGTCTTCCAAATGCGGTCACCGACATTTAGACGACGCAGATCCACATCATTACGACCGGCTACGATGTCGATGATCCAGCCTTCTCCGGCTTCACCTTCGAGCTTCACACCTTTACGACGAAGGTCGTAAACGCGTCCGCCTTCTTCTTTTTTCGTCGGATCCCCTGCATCAAACACGATTCCGTCTCCCCGCTTAAGAGGTGCATGAATACGGCAGACAACTCCATCACGAAGAATTTGTTCAACCGTTCCGAGATATACACCACGGCTTTTCGGGAAAGTGCCGTCTACGAGCTTTTTATTGTTCGTTCCATCTAGGAAACCATGCGTGAAACCGCGGGAGAAGCTTTGTTGCAGTTCACGAACTTCTTCCTTCGATGGTTTGGACATATCGCCATCAAAATACCGATCAATTGCCTTACGGTACTTACTAACTACATTCGCAACGTATTCTGGACTCTTGAGGCGCCCTTCGATTTTGAAAGAAGTTACGCCCGCCTCGATCAACTCAGGCATAAGATCTATAGCTGCCAAATCCTTAGGGGAGAGCAAATAAGTCACATCACCCATAGGTTTAACTTCTCCATCCACCATCAGATCATAAGGCAGACGGCAAGCTTGAGCGCATTCACCGCGGTTGGCGGAACGTCCGCCCCACATTTCCGAAGTCAGACATTGACCCGAATAAGAGACACATAAAGCACCATGCACGAATACTTCCATCGGCAGACGGGCTTGCTCCCCAATCGTCTTAATTTGCTTCAGATTGTTCTCACGACCGAGTACCACACGTTCCAAACTGAAAGGCTTAGTAAACTCGACCGCTTCCGGGGAAGTAATGGTCATCTGTGTCGATCCATGAATCGGGAAATCCGGTGAGATTTCACGGATCATTTTGACCAAACCTAAATCCTGTACAATCACCGCGTCCACGCCAGCATCTACACAAGCGTCAATCAGTTCTTTTGCATCGGACAATTCATTTTCAAAAACCAGTATATTAAAGGTCAGGAAACCCTTCACACCATAGCTATGCAAAAACGCCATAATTTCCGTCAGCTCGTCCATGCGAAAGTTGTTCGCTCTCGCCCGTGCATTAAACTTCTCTACGCCAAAAAAGATAGCATCCGCTCCGTTTGCTACCGCCGCACGCATGCAGTCCCAGTCACCTGCAGGTGCCAATAGCTCCACGTCTTCTCTGCGTATTTGTTGCTCTTTCATTTATATCCTCCCAAACCGCCATGTGGCGGGTCATTTCTAGTTGATTAACTTGATAATTGTATCAAATATCACATCTCAGCGCCATGTGTTTACCAACATTTATATAAAGAAAAGAACGCCCCATGCCATTTAGGCTACAAGGACGTTCTCATCTAATTGAATTACACTCTACTATTAGTTAGTCATGAACTCCAATCACCTCTAAACTACTCATTCCCCGTAAACCGAAACGACTGCAGCGTTTTATCCAACAAAGCTTGCTGTTCTGCAGTAGCATTGGCATCATTCAGCGTAACAGTAATCGTGTAGACCACCTCATTTTTGCCAAAAACAACGTGCTTACTGCGGAGAGGAACACCATTCTTGATTTGATGCACAGTAAGGATCGTAGCAGAAACACCTGCAAAGGTAGACTCCACTATACTTTCAATGCGAGGACCTTTAGGATCATTATTTTTATTCTGATAAGAATCTTTGAGCATATTCACCGCATAATCGATTGAGCCCTCAGGTTTCGAATTAATCTGGAAACGTCCTCCGATGAACCGATACTCTACCAACTGTGTCTCGAATACATCTTGATTGGGTGTCCATAAACGTGGAATGTCGATGGCATAGCCGTATCTTTTGGATACTTTCGTTATCGTTTTATTCTTGATTGTCTTATAGTCATCGCTAGCGAGTCGCCCGAAGTTCTCCTTCAACAGATCAAAATCAATATCAATGGAGGATATAATAGCATTGAATTTGGCCTTATCGTCTTCTTGTCCAGGAGGTGTCACATATTCAAAATAGTAACGGTACCCATTCTTGAGCACGATTGCCTGATATTCTGTCGTCCAACCGTTGCCGAAATTCAGCTGTGTCTCACTTATTTGTGCAGGTACGCCGGAGATTTCAGACTTCATGCTATCCTTAAAAACATAAGCGTCCGATACAAAGTTCTCTTGCGTTTTTGTCTTCAGCTCATCAGCCCAGCTCTCTAGTGTAGAACCAGCAGGTGCCGATGTAATCGCCACACTCAAATGACTTCCATGTTTGCTTTCATAATAAAAATGCTGGTCATCCTTAGTCCAAGCGGCAGGAACCTGTAGTGAGATACCATAGTCCTCATTATAGGCTTCACTTAAGCCATTCTTTACGGTAGAGAGATCACGGATTTTGTTATCCTTAGTGTCAAAAGAGGGCCGAAAAGAGCTCAGTAACCCCGCATATTTGGCTAAATCCTTATAATTAGTGGCTTTCTCATCCGTCAAATAAATCTCGTAAAGTCTACCTTCAGCATAGATCAGCCTGTTTTCCCAGAGTGCTCCGCTGGAATCTTTACTGACCAATCGTGCATAGGGTACAGAGGCTTTCGGGAACGACTCCCGGTCTAATATCAGTTCACTGCCTAACTCGACTTCCCGGACTAGTTGTTCTAATAGCCCATCTGCATCAACAGCAACTGCCTGATCACTTGCATGAATCTCCAAATAATAAAGATTGTCCGCACTGGAGAAGGTAGCCACACTCTCATCACCACCGCTATTTCCAGCAATCAGTCCAGACGGATAATTTAGTGTCCATCGATAATAGCTGTTCCCAATTTGCGTCTTCCCCACATCGCTATCAATACCAGTATCCACTGGCACATCGCCTTCATTGTCAGCAGGAGCTAAGGTAATGATCAGCTCACCACCGTTACCCTGGGAGAGGGTTGCACCCAGTACACTCGCCACAAAACGCAGCGGCACCATCAACACACCTGAAACCATTCGAGGAGCGGAGGTGAGTTTAACTTTAGTCGCATCCTTCCAGGCACTAATACTACCAATCGTCATTAACCCTGTATGAGAGCCGTACGTTACTTTCACTACATCATTTCCTTCTAAGGAAACCGTGCTGCCAAATGTCTTTTTAAAAACCCCGAGCGGTACCATAACCGTTCCGTTCTCCATATAAGGCCGCTCGATAGTCACCTTCTTGCCATTCACCGTAGCAGAAGTACTGCCAACTTTAAGACTCAGCTGCAGCTTGTCTGTTTCTGCTGCCCGTACGGTTGGTATCGGTAATATAGAAAATAGCAATAATAAGGCCAGCATCGCACACAATCCTTGTTTTAAAACTTTAAAGCCCATTTACCGTCCCCCTCTCGAGTTTCCTGATCAATCTTCCGTATGCTCTTCTCCATCTGCTCCTGCACCCTCTTCACTTAATAGGGGATCACCCTGAGTGAGCACCAGCTTACGGATGACGATATCCCCATCACTTTGCATAACCAGTCGTACCGTTGTACCTGGAGAATAGCTTTTAAACAATTCATTAATATCAACTAGTGAGACCACACGGTGGCCGTCAATGCTGTACAAGACGTCGTCTTCGGCAACACCCGCCTTGCGTGCTTCAGCAGAAATCACTTTAGTTACAGTCAGGGGATCGAGCGTTGGCAAGCCCACAATCGAGGACCAACTCGGCTCTAACTCCAATCCAAGACTCGGGTGTTTTACTTCACCGTATTTAAAAAGCTGGTTCATAATATACTGCACGGTATCCGACGGAATAGAGAAGCCCATATTCTCCACGCCCACCGCTGAGTATTTCAGACTGTTTATTCCCAGCACTTCGCCCTTCATATTCACTAGCGGGCCCCCGCTATTCCCGGGATTAATCGCTGTGTCACTTTGGATCAGACGATAAGCCGCAGCTACTTCACGGTTAAGGCCACTTATAACCCCTACGGTCGCTGAATTCCTTAGAGAAAAGCTAATCGGTGTTCCGACGGCCACTACCTTCTCACCAACAATGGTTTTGCCGGTCGAAGGAATAAACTTTGCAGGTTTAAGGGAGGTTGCATTGATTTTTATCAGGGCCAGATCACTAACTTCATCTAGATATGTTTCTTTAATGCTGTAGGTTTTGGAGTCCGACGTCACTACCAAAGCATTCTGCAGATCCTTGATGACATGTGCATTGGTTACAATCCATCCATTCGATTTCACAATAATCCCAGAACCATGCGTCAGATTGTATCGATCATCCGGTCCGCTATTGCCTCCACTATCGTCTTTGCCGATAATGCCCACTACGGAGGGGGTGATACTTTTAATAATCCCTGGTACGGGGTCTTCCGCTGCTGTTGAATTTTTGATTTTGTCTCTCTGGGTTGTGGTCGCCGCGCTAACCGTCTTAGTCGTATCACCCAACGCATAAACCGACTCACTCCATACTCCTGACAGCAACACACCGCACAGCAGCAAGCCCATTCCTTTCTTCACCAGCTTCTCCCCAATCCTCATCAACCTTCACCAGACCCTCTCTATGCTAATGGATAAATTTTACATTATATAATTTGAAAAAAGACACCTTCAATGCGCCCACGGCGTTAAAGGAGTCTTTTGGTGCAAAGCTGTTCAATTTAATTCTTCCGTTAACTTAACCAATGCATCACCATGGCATAGTCAGAGATTATAAAAACCAATAAACTAACCGCTCCGAAACCAATGGCGAACTTGTTCTTCTGGGGAGCCCTCAGTAACCGAATGACTCCAACTAAAATTAGGATGGTGAATAAAATCATAAAAACATCAAAGGTATGAAATTTAGACGGTCCTTGCGCGGCAACTTCTGCAAGTAGCATTACCTTACCTCCTCAAAAATGTTGTCAAGCAAGATCCAGTATTCCCCATATCCTCTTCTATGTTATCGCTACCATTTGGGCGATGCAATAGGTTTTGTAGAAAAATTATGTATTTGTCGCAAAAAAATATTTTATTACTGCAAAATCGGATAAATTAATGATTTTGTTCATTGACGTTTGGTGTTTTGCGGCGAAAATGATGAGACCTAACGGGTAATGGTCGATCTTTGTGAATGTAACTAAGGAAGTTATTTAGCATCTCTGCCGGGAGTTAGTATCTTACTAGTCAATTTGTAATTTTGAGGTTAGGGGTTAGAATTTAGAATTAAAAATCTGGTACTAGAGTCTATACTTTTGAGGATTAGGGAAATCCTCCCTGAAATTAGCCGTTTATTACTTCAATTTGAGGTTTTTAGGGAATTCCTCCCTAATAAACACGAGAGAACCCTCATTATGGATGAATCGCCTCGATAAATAGGGAGGTTTTCCCTGATTTGAGCTTAAAAGCTGCAAAACATCAGATTATTAGGGAGGTTTTCCCTAATCTAGTATCACAAGCATTTGATAGAGCTAGCAATATAGCCGTTTGTTATTTATTTTTCAAAGAACCATTGAGCCTGCTGTTATTCTTTTAACCATTAAGCGAACATACAGCAAAAGCATGCTCCTCATTCAATCTTACGACGGACACGCCCTACATATGCCTATCTCTTCTACTATTTAGTTTTCTTTTTAAAGGAGCCGTAATACTTTTACTAGAAACTCATATCAGATCGGATAATCAAAATACGTAACTCACACGAACAATCAAGCAACACTCCAACGAAGATTTTGACTACATGCAAATAACCCGAACTGATAGATGATTTGATTTTGATTTTGAAATTGCCTATGAGCTTAAAGTTGCTAGTGAGCTCTAATTTACTGGTGACTACCAGCAATTGTACCGATCAATTGTTTTCCCAAAATAATAATTTTGGACAACAAACAATAAAGGCCACGGCAAATTGCCGCGACCTTTATTATTTATTAGTTATACTATCCAGCATTATTAGCTTAGGTAGTTTCCGCCGTCTCAAGCATAAGCGCTTCAGTACGCTCCGTATCACGAATCAGAACTGGCTTCAGATACTTACCTGTGTAAGACTCCGTAACAGTAATGATCTTCTCTGGTGTTCCTGTTGCCAGTACGGTTCCGCCGCCACTGCCGCCTTCTGGTCCCATATCAATGATATAATCCGCAGTCTTAATAACGTCCAGATTATGCTCAATGACAAGAACCGATTCTCCGGAATCCACCAAGCGGTGCAATACTTCTAGTAAACGACCAATGTCGTCCACATGCAGACCTGTTGTAGGCTCATCCAAAATATAGAGTGTCTTGCCTGTACTACGACGGTATAGCTCAGAAGCCAACTTCACACGCTGCGCTTCACCACCGGATAATGTTGTACCTGGCTGACCAATTTTAATGTAGCCAAGACCCACATCCATCAGCGTTTGCATTTTACGATGAATACGAGGGATATTCACGAAGAACTCTGTAGCATCCTCTACTGTCATCTCCAGCACGTCGGAAATGTTTTTCCCTTTATATTTCACTTCTAGTGTTTCCCGGTTATAACGTTTACCTTTACATACCTCGCAAGGAACGTATACGTCAGGCAAGAAGTGCATCTCAATCTTGATAATTCCGTCCCCACGGCAAGCTTCACAGCGTCCGCCTTTTACGTTAAAGCTAAAGCGTCCCTTTTGGAACCCCCGTACCTTTGCCTCATTCGTCTTCGAGAACAGATCACGAATGTCGTCAAATACGCCAGTATAGGTTGCTGGGTTAGAGCGTGGTGTACGCCCAATTGGCGATTGGTCGATTTCAATAACCTTATCGAGATTTTCCAAGCCACGAATTTCTTTGTGCTGACCCGGACGCACCTTCACAGCCTTATTCAGCTGCCGTGCCAAGCTCTTGTACAGAATTTCGTTAATAAGTGAAGATTTACCGGAGCCCGACACACCAGTCACCGCCGTAAATACACCCAATGGAATCTTCACATTCACATTTTTCAGGTTATTCTCTTTAGCGCCACGAATTTCTATCCAACGATCATCGGTAGCACGACGCTTAGCGGTAACTGGAATAAACTTACGACCGCTCAAATATTCACCGGTTAAGGAATTCGGATCTTTCATAATCTCTTCCGGTGTTCCTTGCGCCATAACTTGTCCACCATGAATACCCGCACCCGGTCCGATATCAATAATATAGTCCGCTGCCATCATCGTATCTTCGTCATGCTCTACAACAATCAACGTATTGCCTAGGTCACGCATATGAGCAAGCGTAGAGATCAGGCGATCATTATCCCGTTGATGCAGACCAATACTTGGCTCATCCAGAATGTACAGAACACCCATCAAACTGGAACCGATCTGAGTGGCCAACCGGATACGCTGTGCTTCACCACCAGATAGCGAGCCTGCTGCGCGGCTAAGTGTCAAATAGTCCAATCCGACATTCACCAGGAATCCCAGACGATTGCAGATTTCCTTAAGAATGAGATTGGCGATAGCTGTCTCTTTCTCACTTAACTTTATTTCTTCAAACCAATGCTGACAGTCACCAATCGAGAGATCGGTAATATCCGAAATATTTTGTTCGTTGATCGTCACCGCCAAAATTTCTTTCTTCAGACGTTTGCCCTTACAGACATGACAAGGCTTAGCACTCATAAATCCTTCAATAAATTCACGAATACCGTCAGATGCGGTCTCCCGGTAACGACGCTCCAGATTCGGAATAATCCCTTCAAAAGCAACCATCGCATCTTTCTTTTGTCCAAAATCATTCTCATATTTGAAGCGAACCTTCTCACTACCTGTACCATGCAGTAGTTTATTCATATGATCAGGTGTTAAGCTGCTCACTGGAACGTTCTGTGGAATATTAAAATGCTCACACACGGACTTTAGAAATTGCGGATAGTAATTAGAAGTACTTCCAGTCCAAGCTAAAAAAGCACCTTCTTCAATGGATTTCTCAGCATCAGGAATAAGCAGATCTGGATCGACCACCATCTTCATTCCAAGTCCATCGCACTCTGTGCAGGCTCCAAACGGACTGTTGAAGGAGAACATACGTGGTGCCAGCTCTTCAATACTAAAACCACAAATCGGACAAGCAAAATTAGAGCTGAACAGAAGCTCTTCCTGACCGATGATATCCACAAGGATTTTACCGCCCGAAAGTTTAAGTGCCGTCTCCAGTGAATCCGTCAGCCGGGTCTCCACATCGTCTTTAACGACGATCCGGTCTACAACAACTTCTATGGTGTGCTTTTTATTCTTCTCAAGTTCAATATCCTCAGACAGATCTCTTAGCTCACCGTCCACACGCACACGTACGAACCCTTGCTTAGAAATATCTGTGAAGAGTCCTTTGTGTTCACCTTTACGTCCTGAAATAATAGGCGCTAGGATTTGCAAACGAGTCTTCTCTGGATACTGCATAATCCGGTCTACCATTTGTTCAACGGTCTGGGAAGTAATCTCAATTCCATGCTCTGGACAATGAGGGTGACCGATCCGAGCAAAAAGCAACCGGAGATAGTCATAGATCTCAGTAACCGTACCAACTGTGGAACGCGGGTTGCGACTTGTTGTCTTCTGATCAATAGAGATTGCCGGGGATAATCCGTCTATCGAATCCACATCCGGCTTCTCCATTTGTCCCAAGAACTGACGAGCATAAGCTGACAAAGATTCAACATAACGCCGCTGTCCTTCAGCATAAATCGTATCAAATGCAAGCGAAGACTTACCCGAACCGCTCAGCCCCGTCAGCACGACGAAACGGTCACGTGGAATCGTCACATCGATGTTTTTGAGATTGTGCGCTCTCGCGCCTTTAATTACAATATTATCGTTCGCCAACGGAACCTCTCCTTAATGAATCAAATATCAAAGCTTTAACGATTTCAGAGCTTTATTAAAAGCGTTTTCGATCCCTCCCAAACCCTCCCTTCCAAGGGAGGGCCCCAAGGGTTGCACCCTCTGGACACCCGCATTTTTTGGCGAAGGAGGCTGGTGGGACGGGACTTAGTGACAGTGGTGCTTGGAACGCTTATCCCTACGGGACCGCTTGGACGTTAGGCGCATACTAGCTAAGAGCGGGAAGTGCGAGATTATCGCAACTACTATAGCGTTGCGGAACGCTGTCCCTACAGGATGCGTGTAAGCGCCAAAAGCGTTGTGGAGCGCTGTCCCTATGGGATACGCGTCCATCTATTTATTCAAAAAGAACGGCCAGGACAGCACCGTTCAATTACTTATTTTAAATATCGGTGATGCATTTAAGGTTTATTACTCGGCCCGGAGCTCCAACAATGCGTCACGCAGCTCTGCCGCGCGTTCGAATTGCAGGTTCTTCGCAGCGTCCTTCATCTCGGCTTCCAGACGCTGGATCAGGCTTTGTTTCTCTTTCTTATTCATCTTGCCACCAACACCCGTGAGGTAATCCGCTTTGGACTCGGCAACCTTCGTTGCCTCAATGATGTCACGCACCTTTTTATTAATGGTGGTTGGGGTAATGCCGTGTTTCTCATTATGGGCGATCTGGATGGCGCGACGACGCGACGTTTCGCTCATCGCCTTCTCCATCGAATCAGTGATTCGATCACCGTACATGATTACACGACCCTCGGAGTTACGGGCCGCACGACCAATCGTCTGAATTAGGGAGCGTTCGGAACGAAGGAAGCCCTCTTTATCCGCATCGAGAATAGCGACCAGCGATACTTCCGGGAGGTCGAGACCTTCTCTTAGCAGGTTAATCCCTACCAAAACATGGAATGTACCAAGTCGAAGATCACGTAAGATCGCCATCCGCTCCAGCGTTTTGATATCAGAGTGCATATAACGAACCTTAATCCCAATTTCCTTAAAGTAATCCGTCAAATCCTCTGACATCTTCTTCGTCAACGTTGTGACGAGTACGCGTTCGTCTCGTTCCACCCGATCACGAATTTCACTAATCAAGTCATCGATTTGTCCCTCTGTAGGACGCACCTCAATGATCGGATCCAAAAGACCTGTAGGCCGGATAATCTGCTGCACCATGGTGTCGCAGTGCTCCATTTCATAGGGTCCAGGTGTCGCTGAAACATATACGATCTGCTTCACCTTTTCTTCGAATTCCTCGAACTGGAGTGGACGGTTATCCAGCGCAGACGGCAAACGAAAACCATGCTCTACCAGTACCGTCTTACGCGCCCGGTCACCGTTATACATCGCCCGAATCTGCGGAAGCGTTACATGGGACTCGTCAATAACGATCAGCATATCATCCGGAAAATAATCCATTAATGTATACGGTGTTGCCCCTGGTTCACGGAAGGTGAGCGGTCCGGAATAGTTCTCAATCCCAGAACAGAAGCCCACTTCTTTCATCATCTCAATATCATAACGTGTCCGTTGTTCCAAACGCTGAGCTTCAAGAAGCTTTCCTGCGTCACGAAGAACCGTTAAGCGGTCTTCCAGCTCTTTTTCAATGTTGACCAGTGCCACCCGCATCGTTTCTTCCTTGGTAACAAAGTGAGACGCCGGAAAAATAGCGACATGATCGCGTTCCCCGATCAGTTCACCCGTCAGTACATCAATCTCAGTGATTCGCTCAATTTCGTCACCGAACAATTCGACCCGAATGGCATGTTCTCCTTGAGATGCCGGGAAAATCTCAACCACATCACCACGTACACGGAAGGTTCCGCGTACAAAATTGATATCATTACGCTGGTACTGGATATCCACTAGCCTGCTCAAAATCTCATTTCGAGGCTTCTCCATCCCTACCCGCAATGACAAAAGCAAGCTTCCGTATTCCATCGGCGAACCGAGGCCGTAAATACAAGACACACTCGCCACAATAATAACGTCACGCCGTTCGAACAAGGAGCTCGTTGCGGAGTGGCGCAATTTATCAATCTCTTCATTAATACTGGAGTCTTTCTCGATATAAGTATCGGAGGAGGGAATATACGCCTCTGGTTGGTAATAGTCGTAGTAGCTGACGAAATAGTCTACCGAATTATGCGGAAAAAACTCCTTAAACTCACTCGCCAGTTGGGCAGCCAAAGTCTTGTTGTGCGCAATAACTAACGTCGGGCGGTTTAATTTGGAAATAACTTGTGCAACGGTAAACGTCTTACCCGTACCCGTCGCGCCCAGCAGCGTCTGGTGCTTCTTGCCCTGCCGGATGCCTTGTAGTAATTCCTCTATGGCATGAGGCTGATCGCCCTGGGGTGTATACTCGGACTCCAATTCAAAAGTCTTTGTACTGACGACAATATCACTCATTTGCCCGTCTCCCCTCTATCGTCTAAACTAGATTAATATATTATAATTGTTGTCTGAATGTTCTCTCTCCATACGATGGCAAGCTAAAACGCCTTTGGCGTCTCTAAAAGACGTTAAGCGTTTGTGCGAGAATTATAAGGATTAAAGTATAACGTGAAACTTATACTTTCTTATAATTAAAAAATATGGAAGATAAGAATATGTGTTCCCGTTCATTATACAGTGTTGCCTAGATCGTTGCAAACCATAATACATAGAAATGTTAGGAGCTTGAAGCATGGATATTACCTCAATAATCGGCCTATTGGCTGGACTGGCTGCGTTAATCGGCGGCTATCTCTGGGAAGGCGGAAGCCTCTCAGGACTGCTGCAGCTTAATGCAGCTTTGATTGTGTTCGGGGGTACGTTTGCCGCCGTTATGATCAGTTTCCCGGCATCTAAGCTGCGCTCCATTCCAACAGCATTACGCATGGCTTTCGGTAGCAACCCTGATCGTGATGTAGAAAAAGCAGAAGAACTCATTGCAATGGCAACCGTGGCCCGTCGCGGCGGCGTTCTAATGTTAGAAAAACAAGCTGAAGAACATTCGGACCCTTTTACACGTGAAGGTCTACTTCTTATTGTCGACGGCACTGATCCTGAGCAGGTAAGACAGATCCTTGAATTAGAAATGGATGCTAAAGAATTGAAGCATGAGAACTATGCTAAGATTTTTGAAGCTGCAGGTGGATATGCACCAACGATGGGAATTATCGGGACGGTGATGGGGCTCATCCGTGTACTTGGCAACCTTACAGATCCGTCAAATCTGGGCACATCTATCGCAGTGGCATTTACCGCAACATTGTACGGTGTTGCCATCGCTAATTTAATATTTTTACCCATCGCTTCTAAAATCAAATCCCGCAGTCAAAGCCAGCTACATAGTATGGAAATGCTGCTCGTGGGCATTCTTTCTTTGCAGAACGGGGATCACCCCTTGCTGGTGCGTAAAAAACTGAACTCATTCATCTCAGACACGGACACGAATGACCGTGCGGAAACTAGAGGTCTTCTATGAGACAAAGAGACCGGCGCAAGCGGCATGTAGAGACTCGGGAAAGCCGCGACCGTTGGATGATTACTTATGCTGATCTAATTACACTTTTACTTATTTTTTTCGTTATATTGTATGCGATGAGCAGCCTGGATACTGACAAATATAACATCGTGACAGGCTCGTTATCCGAGACCTTCAAATCTGGCAGCACTGTCCTTGAGGGTGGGAACGGCATATTAGATGCTGGGAAGACCCCTGAGAGCAAACCGGGAAGTACAGTTAATAACTCAAATCCAGCAGCGGAACCAAGTCCTAACACAGACGATAAGGCCGTTAATGAAGCACCTTCGGCACGTGAACTTGCTTTTCGAGAACAAGAGGCTAAACTTGCTGAATTAATGGGTGTGATTACGAACTATGTAGAGGAAAATAATCTCGGAGAACAAATTTTTGTTGCCGACAAACCGCAGGGGATAGAAATCACACTCAGTGACCGTTTTCTCTTCGATATAGGTAAGGCAGACCTGAAGTCTCCAGCCCTGCCTGCTCTTCAGCAGTTATCTGGCTTATTCAGCGATATCGGCGCAAAGATCAGCATTGAAGGACATACCGACAATACTCCAGTATCTTCGGCTTCTCACTATAACGACAACTGGGAGCTATCTGGTGCTCGTGCGCTGTCAGTGCTTCGCTTTTTCTTAGATCATGAAGGGTTGAACCCCGACAATTTTCAATATGCAGGGTATGCTGATACCCAGCCCACCGCGGAGAACACATCAGCTGCAGGTAAGCAAAAGAACCGCCGTGTAGAGATCATTGTGCTGCGGCAGCTTCAAGAGGGTGCATAAAAAATGTTTTACTCAGAGCTAGTTACAATAGCTAGGCCTGTGCGGGAGCGAATCTGCTTATCAACATACCAAAATGGGCTCGCCACTATTTATTACGGAAATACTCCCTGATTATCTGCCTATTCCCTTGTCCAGGCGCAGAATTAGGGAATTCCTCCCTGATTAATACCCTATTTAGTCAGAAATAGCGCTTTTCACTGAAATTTTAGGGAGGAATTCCCTAAAACCCTTAGTGTCACGCTATATTCGTCTAAAATAAGGGAGGTTTTCCCTAATTCCACAATCAGTAGATTCGATTTTAAATAAAATCCCATAATTCCAAACAGTCCCAGGATTTAACTCAAAAATCACCACCACTATCTATATAAAAACACCAAACAGCAAGTCCCCAAAAACGGAAACTTGCTGCTATAAATATCACATTCGGTGAAATTAATATTCAGAAAAATATTAGAATTACTCCCCTACCAATGCACGATATCCAGCTGCATCTAGCAGACCTTTTACAGCATCAGCGTACTCTCCGTCCACTTCAATTTCAAAAATCCAACCCTCGCCATAAGGCTTATCGTTGATCAGTTCTGGACTAGCTTCTAAACCGTCATTAATCTTGGTAACCGTCCCTGAGACGGGTGAATACAGTTCCGATACGGTCTTAACGGATTCGATACTGCCTACGCTGTCGCCAGCTGAAATGGCCGAACCCACTTCTGGAAATTCCACAAATACGATATCGCCTAACAAATGCTGAGCATGATCCGTAATCCCAACACGTACTACGCGTCCTTCCACTTGCTGTGCCCACTCATGCTCTTCGCTGTAAAGAAGGTTATCTAAAACTTCACTCATTTCAAGCCGCCTCATTTCCAAATTGGAATTCTAAATTTAGTTATAGCCTAAGTGATCGCGGAGCATAATGTCAATATTACTAAAAGTAAAATAAATTTGTCGTTTTTTTGACTTTTTCTTGTTGACAGCGCCCTCCTATACCCGTTTAATGGAGACATAAGAAACAAATACAGTTGCGGATGATGGCATAGGGAGAGACTGTCTCACTTGAAGACGGCGCCGAAGGAGTAAGCCCTAACAGGGGTGAATCTCTCAGGCAAAAGGACCTTTGTCGGACGTACCTCTGGAGAGCATCAGACGCGAGGCTGAGTGCGTCAGGTCACCAACGGGGAAACTTGCATGTTAGTTACGCAGGGTAACTCTCAGGTACAAAGGACAGAGCAGAAAGCGATTAGTGCATTTATGCATGATTGCTTCTGCCTGTCTTTTTTTTCGTATGTAATCAGACTAGGGGAGTGACGACATGGATGCTTTGAAAAGAACGCCTTTTTATGATCTCTATTCCGCATATGCGGAGTCCAGGTGCATTGATTTTGGCGGCTGGGAGCTGCCAGTACAGTTTACAGGTATCGTGAAGGAGCATGAGGCTGTTCGCCAGCAGGCTGGACTGTTCGATGTATCGCATATGGGTGAATTTATGGTGATCGGAAGCGGCGCTGAAGCCTTCTTACAAAAAATGACGACCAACGATGTCAGCCGCCTTACCGATGGTGCGGCACAATATACGCTGCTCTGTTATCCAAACGGCGGGGTGGTCGACGATTTACTCGTGTATCGACTAAGTGAAGGCCGTTATATGCTTGTCGTAAATGCCTCCAACATCGATAAGGACTTCCAGTGGCTGCAAGAACATCTGACCTCTGAATTCGGTGAAGTCACACTCACTAATGTCTCTGACGAGACGCTTTTGCTCGCCTTGCAAGGTCCGCTGGCAGAGACCATACTCGCAGAAGTTACTGATGCACCGATCTCAACGCTCAAGCCTTTCCACTTCATCGAACGCGCAACCGTCTGCGGTGTAGAAGTACTGATCTCCCGTACGGGTTATACCGGTGAAGATGGCTTCGAAATTTACGCTCCGCTGGATGGGGCAGCAACGTTATGGAACGGCCTTCTCGCAGCTGGCTCTCCTCACGGATTAACACCTGCTGGACTGGGCGCACGGGATACGCTTCGTTTCGAGGCAAAATTGCCATTGTACGGTCAGGAGCTGTCGGCTGACATCACGCCTCTTGAAGCTGGAGTACAGTTCTTCGTGAACCTGGACAAAGCGGACTTCATCGGACGCGATGCGTTGATACAGCAAAAAGAAGCCGGTCTTCCCCGCCGTCTTGTCGGTCTAGAAATGATTGATCGAGGCATTCCACGCTCCCATTACCCAGTCTATGCGGACGGCATCAAAATCGGAGAGGTCACAACCGGAACCCAATCTCCAACGCTGAAACGAAACCTGGGATTAGCTTTACTTGATACAGCTTACAGTGAAATAGGCACAGAGGTTTTCGTAGAGATACGTGGCAAGCAGCTTAAAGCTGTCGTGATTAAGGCCCCTTTTTACAAGTATAAACGCCTTTAGCGTCCATATTAGGACGGTGAACTTTTAAGCGAGAAATAAAAGGATAAAGTATAACGTGAAAATTGTACTTTCTTATATTTTAAAAAAGCCAAGGAGTGAAACCTTAATGAAGCACCGTTATCTGCCCATGACAGCACAGGACCGCGTAGAGATGATGGAAACCGTCGGGATTCAGTCCATAGATGAGCTGTTCTCCGATATCCCTGAAGCCGTCCGTTATCAAGGCACTATGCCGATGTCTGAACCGCTCGATGAGTACGCCCTGCTACGTCACATGAAAGGTCTCGCTGACCGAAATGCTGACTTCGATTCGCACGCCAGCTTCCTCGGCGCCGGATTATACGACCATCACATCCCCGTGGTGATCAACCATGTCATTTCCCGTTCGGAATTCTACACTGCTTATACTCCTTACCAACCAGAGATCAGCCAAGGCGAACTGCAAGCGATCTTCGAATTCCAATCCTACATTTGCGAACTAACCGGTATGAAAGTTGCCAATGCCAGTATGTATGATGGCGCAACCGCATTATCCGAAGCAGCAGTCCTCGCAGCTGGTGCCACCAAACGCAAAAAATTAATTGTCTCCCGCACCGTTCATCCTGAAGCGCGCCAAGTGTTACGCACATCGGCTAATGCTTGGGGTCTTGAGGTAGTGGAGATTGACTATAGAGACGGTGTTACCGATCAGGCTAAGCTTGCTGAGGCCATTGATGGTGATACGGCTGCAGTACTGATGCAATCGCCTAACTTCTTTGGCAGCATCGAAGATCTTAGCTCGGTTGAACCGCTGATCCATGCTGTTAAAGGATTGTTCGTCGTCAGTGCAAATCCAATCGCTCTTGGTGTTCTAGAAACACCAGGTAAGCTCGGAGCCGACATCGTAGTCGGTGACGCTCAGCCACTCGGTATTCCAGCTTCCCTCGGCGGTCCAACCTGTGGCTTCTTCGCTGTAGCAGAGCATTTAATGCGCCGCATGCCAGGCCGTATCGTTGGTCAAACTGTTGACCGTAACGGTAAACGCGGCTTCGTTCTGACACTCCAAGCTCGTGAACAGCATATCCGTCGTGAAAAAGCGACATCGAATATTTGCTCCAATCAGGCGCTGCTCGCACTCTGCGCATCCGTCTACCTGTCCGTAATGGGTAAAGAAGGGATGCGTGAAGTAGGCGAGCTGAACATTCGTAAAAGTCATTACGCCGCTAATAAACTAAGCGAACTAACAGAGGCTGAACTTACCTTTTCCTCCCCATTCTTTAACGAGTTTGTCGTGAAGCTTCCGGAGGGAAGCAGCGTAAGTGCAATTAATTCGAAGCTGCTGAAGGAAGGTTATCTAGGCGGTTATGATCTGGGCCGTGATTATCCTGAACTTGCTGGACATATGCTGGTAGCCGTTACGGAAAAAAGAAGCAAAAACGAAATCGACCAATTCGCTAGCGCACTGGAGGGCTGTTTATGAAACCGGAGCAAAGTCTAATTTTTGAATTAAGCCGTCCCGGCCGTTCGGCCTATTCTTTGCCACTATGCGATGTGCCGCAGGAAGAAACCTTGGAATCTCTGATTCCATCAGGTTTACTCCGTAGCGACCCCGTCGTGCTTCCAGAAGTATCGGAAGTGGATGTCATTCGCCACTACACTTCCTTGTCACGCCGAAACTTTGGTGTAGATAACGGCTTCTATCCACTCGGTTCATGTACGATGAAATACAATCCGAAGATTAACGAAGATGTTGCCCGCATCGTAGGCCTAGCTAAGATCCACCCGTACCAGCCGGAAGAAAGTATTCAAGGCGCACTGGAATTAATGTATACCCTGCAAAATGACTTGTCTGCACTAACCGGCATGGATGCTGTATCTTTACAGCCTGCCGCAGGTGCTCATGGTGAATGGACCGGTCTCATGATGATCCGCGCCTACCATGAAAGCCGCGGCGAGACCCGCACGAAGGTTATCGTACCGGATTCCTCACACGGCACCAATCCTGCTAGTGCTTCAGCAGCTGGACTTGAAACGATCACGATCCCATCCACAGATAAAGGGATGGTTGATCTTGAAGCACTGCGGGCAGCAGTCGGTAGCGATACTGCCGCATTAATGCTGACCAATCCAAGCACGCTCGGCTTGTTCGAAACCCAAATCGTTGAGATCGCCGAAATCGTGCACGAAGCAGGCGGCTTACTCTATTACGATGGAGCGAACTCCAATGCCATTATGGGCATTACCCGCCCTGGCGACATGGGCTTTGACGTGGTGCATCTGAACTTGCATAAGACAATGAGCACCCCGCACGGCGGTGGTGGCCCTGGAGCCGGACCTGTCGGCGTAAAATCAATCTTGATTCCGTTCCTACCACAACCAACTGTGGTGAAAAACGAAGATAGCAGCTTCTCACTCGACTTCGGCGGTCCTGAATCGATTGGACGCGTGAAAGCTTTTTACGGCAATTTTGGTATTCTGGTCCGTGCCTACGCCTATATCCGCACCTATGGCCCAGACGGACTGCGTGAGGTATCCGAAAATGCCGTGCTGAATGCGAACTATATGATGCACCGTCTGGCGCCATATTTTGAAATCCCATATCCGGGCGTATGTAAACATGAATTCGTAATGTCCGGCAAAAACCTCAAGCAGTATGGTGTACGCACCTTAGACGTTGCTAAACGATTACTCGACTTCGGCTACCATCCGCCAACCGTGTACTTCCCTCTGACTGTTGAGGAATGTATGATGATCGAGCCGACGGAAACGGAAAGTAAAGAAACGCTCGACGGCTTCATTAATACGATGATCCAGATCGTAAAAGAAGCTCAGGAGACACCGGAAATCGTAATCAACGCACCTCATACCACAGAGATTAGCCGTTTGGATGAGACCCAAGCCGCACGTAAGCCGGTATTGAATTGTTCTTGCGGTTAACAGCTAATGAGTAGTATTAAAAAAGCAGGCCACGATACCAAGTATCGTCGGCCTGCTTTTCGCACTGTCCAACTACACGAAAAGTTCTCATCCTCTAAATCATCAGGCCCTTCCCAGCATCATTAAAAATGTCTGAGAAGGGCCTGTTTCAGTTGTTTATCACTATAACTTTTTGATATTACGCACCATGCGTCGGAGTTTCTACTTTCACTACGCCCTTGCGCTCCTTAGCCGATTTACGGAAGTAGAACAGCTCGTAAATCGCTGGAACTACAACCAGCGTAAGCAGCGTTGCCGCGGTCAAGCCACCGATGACCACAATGGCCAAGCTTTGCGAGACGATGCTGCCCATCTCGGCATGGCCGAACAGCAGTGGAGTCATGGCGCAAATGGTAGCAATTGCCGTCATCAGAATCGGGCGCATCCGTGTTCCTGCCGCTTCCAGAATGGCTTCGCGAATACCCATATGCGTTTCATTCTGCTTAATACGGTCGATAAGCACAATCGCATTCGTGACGACGATACCAATTAGCATCAGAGCCCCGAACAGGGCAGTGAAGTCAGGTGTTACGCCGGATACGATCAGTCCAACAATCGCCCCAATCGCAGCCAATGGCAAGGAGAACATGATTGCCAGCGGAGCACGAAGGGTTTTGAAGGTGAGGACCATGATCAGATACACCAACCCGATGGAGATCAGCGCTGTCATACCAAGGTCAGCGAAATCCTCTGACTGATCAACCGAGGCTCCGCCTGCAAATAGAGTCACACCCTTTGGAAGGGTAAGACTATCGGTTTGCTTTTTAATATCCGCTCCGATTTCAGACACCTTCTTCGGATCCACTTCCGCTGTAATTCTCGCATATGGCTTCCCATCTTTATGGAACAACAGTGCTGGTTCATTCCGAACCTCATAGGTTGCTAGTTGAGACAACGGCTTTGGACCTTCAACAGTCATGAGCGTCATTGCTTTTAAATCTTGCTCCGACTTTGGCTCAGCTATAGGATCTAACACTACTCCTGCAAGTGTACCGTCCAGTTCGATTTGCCCCATAGGGATCGGATTCAGCATAGCCGACAATTGCATGGTAATTTCTTGTGCATTCGTCTGTGCTGGATCTACCTTAAATGTAAAGACAGGTTTGGTATCCTCCATATTGCTACTGACCTTCTGAATACCCTCCACTGTCTTCAACTTATTCGTAACTTCTGCTGCAACAGCAGTAATATCTGTAAGATTATCACCCACGATATCAATATATTCGCTAGTGGAGCTTGAACCCATCATACTCATTTGATTAGCAACAAGTGTTGCCCCAGCGTAGGAATCCTTCACATCACGGACATGATCGATGAAGCCTTGCGCATCCGCACCTTTTTTCATCACAACGGTATAGTCCACTAAGGTCTCCGAGCTGACGGACCCCCACTGGGCCGCATCTGCACTGTTCCCTGATTGCATGATCACTGTTTCCGCTTCTGGCTGTTTCATCAGGTCTTGCTCTAACTGCTTTCCTTTTTCCAAAATCTCTTTAACAGGAACATCCTTCGGATAATTCAACTGAACAGAGACATAGCTGGCATTTGAAGCATCAAGCGCACCTTTTGGCATAGTCACGTAAGCAGCGATGGAGCCAATCAGAAGGAGAAGACCTAGCGATAAAGTTATCCATTTCCGGCGCAGATTCCAATCGAGGAATCGAGTGAACCATTTAGACGGTTCGTGTTCTTTCATTGAAGTTCTTCTCAGCAGCCATGAGCTTAACAGTGGCACTACCGTCAAAGCTACAACGAGTGAAGTAAGCAATGAATACGTGACTGTTAAGGCAAACGGAAGTAGAAACGCCTGTAAACTACCACGCAGAAGACCCATCGGCAGAAATACCGCTACCGTTGCAATCGTAGATGAAGTAATCGCTCTAGCCACTTCCCCAGTTGCGCTTATAATCATTTCACGGGAGAAAGGTTCTTTTTGCAGCCTACGGTAAATGTTCTCAATCACTACGATACTATCATCAACCAAGCGACCGACCGCAACGGCCACACCTCCGAGTGTGATAATATTCAGACTTATGCCGGATATATCAAGCAGATATAAGGTAACCGCTAGTGAAAGCGGAATAGAAACCGCCGTAATCAGTGTTGCCCGCAGGTTGCGTAGAAACAGTAAAATTACGATCGTCGCGAACAGCGCGCCGAGCAATACTTCACGCATCATACTGTTCACTGAGGTAACCACCATATCTGATGTGCTGAATACGACCGCTGCCTCTGCATTTGGAATGGTTTTGTTAATATGTGCTACGGTATCCTGTATATGATCTCCGACACTTACTGCATTCGCATTAGCTTCTTTGGTTACTATGGCGAAAAGAACATCTTTCCCATTCGAGCGGCTAACGCTCTCTTGATCTTCCTTCAATTCGATGACAGCAATATCCTGTAGCTTAACACCCGAGGATACGGGTAGCTTTTTTAGAGTATCGATACTATCAATTGTAGAAACCACATTAACGTTACCTGTCTGACCACCAATCGTCTGCTCCCCAAGGGATGCCGATACATTACGTCCCTGAAGTAACCCTAGTACCTGAGGTGTCGTAATTCCTTTCTCAGCCATTAATTTTGGATCTAGCTTCACCCGCACTTGCGGAGTTACTTTCCCATATAAGGCGACGTTGGCTACACCTTCTGCTTGTTGCATCTCTGGAATGATCGTTTCTTCCGCAAGCTTAAGGTTTTCTTTAGTCAGACCTTCGTCAAACGAAAGGGTGACCTGTGACACGGGAATCATGGAAGTATTCAGTTGAAGTACAAAAGGAGCCATCACCCCTTCAGGGAACTGCAACGAATCTACAACCTTTTGCACCTCCCCAGCAGCATCCTTCATATTTGTTTTTGAGTCATAAAAAATATTCACCTGTGCGTATCCGTCTCCGGAAGTGGACAGTATTTCTTTCTTTCCCTTTACAAAAGCGGCCCCAGCCTCAATCGGCTTCGTAACCTTCGTCTCCATCGCATGGGCATCCTGACCCGGACCGAGCACCGTTACAGTCACTTGCGGATTATCTGCCTCTGGCATAAATTCCATCGGTAGCGAAGTGTAGCTCAGCCCTCCCACTACAAGCGCCATTACCACTAAAAGCCCTACCGCCGCCTTGTTACCGAACGACCATTTGGTTAACCATTTCATTATCGTTTCCCCTTCCACCCCGTATATTTCTGGTACTCCTCTTATGACTGCCCCATTATGTATTATTTTCCATCCCGAGATTTAGTTTAGACATTTTTGGTCGAAGTCAAAACAGCCCTACGGCTGGTTTTGTACTCAGTCTTAAGACGGGGGGCTTTCTCCTTCCGAAGGATAGGGAATTAGAACAAACAAAAAAAGAGCACCCCAAAAGCCATGTAAAATGGCTTTCGAGACACCCTTTTGCTATGATTATTATTTTTGTTTAGCGCGCACTGGATCGCGGAACATATATTTTAAGAGTGGTGGTGTTACAAGTGTAGTTACAATGACAACAATAATTACGGAAGTAAAATACTGCTGCTGCAACAATCCGCTTTGCAGACCTGTTGCCGCGATGATCAATGCAACCTCACCCCGCGAAATCATCCCTGAACCAATAATAAGCGACGAATGGTTATTAAATCCTGTAAGACGCGCCCCCAGACCGCCACCAAACAACTTGGTCAGAATGGCAATCACCGTCAACAAGAGGACGAATCCTAGTTGACTGCCAACCCCTTCAAAGGAAACATTAAGTCCGATACTGACAAAGAAGACCGGAACAAAAATCGAATAGGCGATAGGCTCAAGCTTAGATTCCACAGTGTGCTTAAAGGAGGTTTGTGAAATAGCAATCCCAGCTGCAAAAGCACCGATGATGCCTGCCATCCCCATAATTTCAGCAAAATACGCGAACGCAAAGCAAATCATTAGCGCCGCTGCAATAACAGCCTCTGTCACCTTTAACGGAGCCATCCATTTCATAACCCGCGGCACAACGAACCAACCCACAACAAGCGCTACAGCGAAGAACAACACTTTTTTCGTAATTAAAAGACCAATGGACACTGATTCTCCTGTGCCGAAAAAGCTCATTAATACAGCGAGCAAAATAACAACCAGAATATCATCGACTACAGCGGCTCCCAGAATGGTAGAACCTTCACGTGTATTCAACTTATTCATATCCTTCAGTACCTGAACCGATATGCTGACTGAAGTTGCACTAAGAATGACACCCATAAACATAGCATTATGATAAGCAAAACCAAACATTTCTCCGATGGCGAATCCACCTAGAAAAGGTAAAATAATACCTCCGACGGCTACTGCGAAAGCTGACTTCCAGTTCTTGCGCAGTTGATCCAGATCAGTCTCAAGCCCTGCTATAAACATTAACAATAGCACACCGATCTCCGAAAAATAATGAATAAACTCTCCATTTTGAATCCAACCCAGTACCGCAGGACCTAGTATAATACCGACAATTAACTTACCCAGTACCGACGGTTGTCCCAGTCGTACAGATAAATCACCAGCTAGCTTGGTGAATAGTATAATCAGCATAAGATATAGAACAAACTCCATGTTTCATCCACTCCCTTGTTGTATATAAGAACTGCCAACCAGGGACATCTCCAAGCCAAAAAAAGACAAAGAGGAGCCCTTGTTGACAGGCTCCTCCAAAAAACAAAAAATTATTCAATTAAACAATATTAAATATATTATAACCGTAATATAAAAGACTGTAAACAAGACACGCCGATATTTTACCTTATGCAAATTTTAGTTAATAAAGAATCAGCTTCACTATTTTAGATAGAACACTTCACGTAAAGGCAACATTGGCACCTCATCATTGAAATCAAATGACCCTTCAACCATCTTTGAAGTAATGGCATTCCATCGGTTGCAGGCGTCACTTTTAGCAATGTAATCGAAAGCCGCTTCTGTATCCTCACATTCAAAGCAATAAAAAAATTGATTACCATTCTGAAAGATGGAGTAGTTAGAAATACCAGCCTTACTGTGCTCCTCCAAAACTTCTGGCCAAGGATTTAAATGCATCGCTACATACTCTTCCAGACATTCTTCCTTCACCCGCCATGTCCAAGCCAATTTATTGCTGCTCATCTGTTCATCCTCCTAGAAATGTCCTCTATTGCATATAATAAGAATCAAATACATTTGATACCTATTATTGTACCTGAAGGTAACAGCCCAAGCTATGAATATCTAACCTTATGCTTTCTAAGCATTAATTCCAGCTTCACTTGGGCGGAGAATGGCAGAACCAATCGCCAGTAGCACAGCAGCCATAAGACCTAAGATGGCAAAGGGTAACCACAACTCATTCCAGCCCCCACCGGTTGCAGCGATGTCGACCGCTTGGATGGCCCATTTTTGCGGAACAAAGTTAGCCGCCTTCTGCATATAGTCCGGCATAATGGATAAAGGCCAAAAGCAGCCGCCAAGCATACAAGTCGGTGTGATAATAAGGGAATTCAGCATACCAGCATTATTAGGATTACGAATTAATCCTGCCACTGTACTCGCGATCCCCATAGACACCAGCATAAATGCCGCAAGAACAAGGAAATATAGATAGATTGGAACTTCATAATCATAGTGCAGCACCCAGCGACCTAAGGCGAGCACTACGACGATCTGAATCAGTCCGACCATGAAGCTACCCAGAAAATTACCAATAGCAATCTCGTAAGAACGAACCGGAGCACTGAACATTCGCATCATCGTCCGGCCTTTCCGATCATCCATAATCAGAGACACAGAGCTCGTGACCAGGCTCATGAGAAACATTAGCGTTAAGCCCGTAACGACTCCCAATCCCTCCCGAGGATATAGATTATAATCAGTTCGAATGCTGCCAATACTGTGCTGTTCCGCTCTTTGCATAACCGTAGTAAACTGTGCGTCAACGTCCTTAGATCCGTTATTAACTGCCCCTATGATCGCGGCCGTACTCCTCATTTCATCAGCAATTGTGCTCGCTTTTAATTTAATCATAACGGAAGTTTCATTCGTCTTCAGCTCATACACACTAATTTGTGGTTCTTCTCCAGCAAGTAGTGCCGAAGTGAAGCCTGCTGGAATTAGAATCCCCGCTTCTCCATTCTGATCGACTACGCCTTCTCTTAAAGCAGTCTCGTCAGTCTTTTCTACAAATTTATATTCTCCGGAATTCTTTAGTTCAGTGAGCAAATGCTTACCTGCTGCCCCGTTATCCATATTCGAATACAGCACAACAGCTGGGTTCTCTCCCATCGTTCCAGTAACGGAAACAATACCTGCAAGTACAATACAAGGAAGCAGAATATAGATTAGCACCCCCTTCCTAGTACCAATGGTTCGTTTCACCATGTTCCAGGCAATCGTTAAGATTTTATCCATGATAACCCACCTTCCGGTACGAAATAGCCGCTGCACTGAACAACACTAGGCAGATCAGCGACAACACTCCCAAATTCGGCATAATTTGCGATACATCGGCATGTAACATCATTTTCAGAATAGCCTGCATTGCCCAATGATTAATCGTAAACGCCCCTATAGAGTTCACCCACGATTCTGGAAGTGGTGCCATTCCCCCGCTAATGAAGGTCATGCTTACAGTGAGTACCGTAACCACACTTCTTGCGCTTGCTCCAGTCTTGCTGAACATAGAAATAACGATAGATAAGGTCATTGAAGCCACTATCATCAGCAAGCAAAATAGGAGTAACAAGCCCGGGCGATTTCCCCAATTCACACCGAACAGCACATTCGTCAGAATAATAATCGCTGCGCACTGTACTATACTTACAACACCCACACCAAGCATTTTGCCAATAAACAGTTCTGAGCCTTTGACTGGCATTGAATTTATCCGGAAAAGGGTATGATTTTCTTTTTCATTAAAAAGAGAAGTACATACCGTCAAGCCGCTATACAGCAAAAACATCAGCATCATGGATACCGCATAGAACTGGGAAGAAGTATATGAATATCCTCCCTCGCTCAGTTCTCCAAGCTTTACGGAAGGCTCATTACTGGTGGAACTAGGTGCCATAACGTTCAAAGCTTCTGGACCCAGTGTCATCGCCACAGACTGTTTATAATTAAGATTCCTCAGAAAATTATCGAAGACCGTCCCTGCCACCCTGTTATCTGTACTTTTTTGGCCCAGTATAAATTCCAGCTGTGCGGCTTCACCGCTCTGTACCTTACTATCAAAGCCTGGAGGAACAACAACCGCATAACCATATTTTCCTGTTCGCAGACCGCTTTCTGCCGCCTCTCGACTACCCACCATAACCGGAGTAATGATATCCTTAAGCTCTGTTGACTTCAAAAAGCTATCCATCATCGCCGAGCTCTCATAGCCCTCACCAGAAAGATTAACAACAGCCACTCGCACAACATCAATAGTAGTGGAGCCTTTGTCACCAACGACACCGGAGAGCGAAGCACCTAAGAGAAAGATCAATAACAGGGGCAGCAAAAACATATTTAATATCATAGAACGTGAGCTAAATAGTCTTCGCAGCTCATAGATCATAATCGTCCAAGTATTCATCAGAATAATCCCCCCTTTAATCTCTTAAGGTCCTTCCGGTCAAGTTTAGAAACAACGTCTCCAGATCAGGTTCTTCAATATTTAGCGAGCCGATAATCCCCTTATGCTTGGCAAAAATAAAAAGGATGTCCTGTAGCTCCCCTTGTGAAGAAGGCAGATACAGCTCGACTACTTCATCCTTTGCTTCTACGCGTCTAATTCTAGGGTGAAGCGTCAGCTCCTGAACAAGCTCCGGTGTGATATTAGCAGCTTTAATGACGATTTTTTCTTCCTTGGCAACGCGTTCTCGCAGTTCTTTTTCCGTGCCGCAAGCAATGATATGCCCTTTATCCATAATGGCTACCCGATCGCAAATGGCCGCAACCTCCTCCATATAGTGACTGGTATAAATAATCGTTGAACCGAGTCGATTGAGCTCCTTAACCGATTCAAGAATATGATTACGAGATTGCGGATCAATCCCCACCGTAGGTTCATCCATAATAATCAGCTTGGGACGATGCATAATAGCACAGGCAATATTCAGACGTCTTTTCATCCCTCCGGAAAAGGTTGAGGGTTTCTCTTTAGCACGATCGCTAAGGCCTGTGAACGCAAGAGCCTCATCTACCCGTTCCTTCAAGAGCTTGCCACGCAAACCATACAATCTTCCGAAAAAGGTAACGTTATCCGCCGCTGTCATCGTGTCGTATAAGGCTAATTCCTGTGGAACCAAACCAATTCTTTTCTTCACCTCAAGTGATTTCGAGGACACGGGCAGACCGTCGATAAGAATATCTCCCCCGTCAATCTTAAGCAAGCCGCAGATCATACTGATCGTTGTACTTTTACCCGCTCCGTTTGGGCCTAGCAAGCCAAAGATTTCTCCTTCTTCTATCGTCATGTTCACATGATCTACAGTTAATTTACCTTCATATCGTTTCACCACATCGGTCAATACGGCGATTGCCATCTTTTCATCGCTCCTGTCTTTGCGCTTCTATATTTACAATTTTAGCTTAAAGGGATTGACCACGGAGGTACGAAAGGTCATCTTTTGAAGGTGACTTAAGTCATCTCCTGAAGAAGTAGGCGAATATGCTAAGATTAGAAGAAACTCTATAAAGGATGTCTTAGGTGTGACTAGAGAACTGACCCTATTGCGATACCTACTCATCATAATTCCTGCTTGTATTAGCATTTACATCTACCCATATGCCGACTATGGAATCTTCACGTTGCATATTCTGATGCTTCTATTCCTTGTGGTCATGGTGCCAAAGCTACCCCGTTCCTTTCATGCCTTAATAAGCATTGTGGAAATACTGTTCACTGCCTGGTTATGTTACCAGTACGGCAGCATAATGATTTTCCCGGCCATTTCAGCATTACTTTATTATTCTAGACTTCAGCCCCAAGCAGTACCTCTCGTGTTTACGGTTGTGCATCTGATTACCTTGAACATAGCGCTCTGGGATTCTCCAAAACTTATAATCACATTCATCAACATTACTTTTCTGCTCATCGCCTATCTCAACGAATTGTTACAGAGGGCGGGTCGGGGCCGTGAGAACACCCTCAATCTTTACGATGAGCTGCGAAAAAAGCATTTCGAGCTGGATGAAGCCCGCAACCGACTGCTGGAGTTTAACGCCCAAATAGAAGATGCAGCCCAGTCCAAAGAACGGGTTCGCATCTCCCGCCAGCTCCATGATGATATCGGCCACCGCCTCATCCGCATTAAAATGATGATGGAAGCCGCGCTACTCACCTTACCCACCTCCCCTGAAAGCGGAATGCAGATGATGGAGCTCATTCGAGATCAATTGTCAGCCAGCATGGACGATATGCGCTCTGCAGTGAAGCGTATCAACTATACGCCACAATTAGAGGGAGCTTATGCGTTAGACCGTCTGCTAGAAGAGATCGGCCGCGATACGGGAATCGAGACCTCATACCAAGTGCATGGGATACCTTACCCGCTATATCCTAGTATTCAGGTGATCTTGTATAAGAACGCCCGAGAAGCCATAACCAATGCCCTTCGTCACGGAAATGCAACTGCAATTTCGATTAAAGTCGACTTTAGTGATACTGGAGTTACGATGGAGGTCAGCAACAACGGGACGCTTCCCGAAGGCAATAAACTAACCAAACTGCCGGAAAGTGGAGGGGTCGGGATGAAAGGAATGTTCGAACGAACACATCTGATCGGCGGAACCTTGGAATGGCGGCAGGAGCCTCAATTCACCATTGTTACGCGGTTGCCCATTTATAAGCAGGGAGAGATTGTATAGGCAACGTAGGACTTGAAGCAAAAAAGAAATCTATATTATGAAGAAGGAGCTACGCTAATGATTAAGGTGATGATTGTAGATGACGATCCTTTTATTCGTCAAAGTCTGCAAGTACTAATAGGGATGGACCCCGATATTGAAGTGATCGGAGCTGCCAGTGACGGAAATGAGGCCTTGAATTTGCTCCAAGCGGGAGATATGGCGGATGTGATTCTGATGGATATTCGGATGCCAGGCTGCGGTGGTGTTGAAGGGACAGAGAAAATTAAGCAGGCTTTTCCTCAGGTTTCGATACTGATGCTAACTACCTTCGATGACGATGAGTATATCATTGAGGCGCTGCGGAACGGTGCCAGTGGATATTTGCTCAAAAACATACCGCCTGACCGTATCATACAAGGTGTCAAAACAGTTAATGAAGGCAACATGCTAATCCACCCTGATATCGCTCGCAAACTAACCACCTTTCTACAGCCCGCGGCCCGTCCTGAATCTCCACAGGTACAGCCACTGGAATCTTTCGGACTGACCAAAATGGAATTGGCCGTTGTCGCCTCCATCGCTGAGGGGCATACCAACAAAGAAATCGCCGGACAGCTATTTCTTAGCGAGGGTACGGTCAAAAATTACATAACGGATATTCTAAGTAAATTAGAGCTGCGAGATCGTACGCAAATCGCTATTTTCTATTTGAAGGGTGGACGGGGATAGGAGTTCTACAAAAAAGCCCGGACTCTATTTCCAGAGTCCGGGCTTGCCTTTAGTTATCCTTCCGCTGATTCCTTCTTGGCTTCAGTAGCTTTGTTCCGTTTGAGTCGGCCGTTCGGAAGATGCCGGCTGCGAGTACCTGTCTTCATCGCGATGATGCTGAAGATGCTGGAAGGCTTCGCCTCCGCAGTAACCGCTCCATCTGTCTCCGGTACCAGAATGATGCCGAGCTGATGATGGTCCCCGTCGTAGATCGGGCTCTGAAGGTATTTGCTCTCCCCTTCACGGTTCTGCACCTCCAGCTTGCAGAACGCTGGATTCATGCGCAGCGCCTCATGTAGCTGCGCTGCATCGGTCAACAGGACCCCGTTGACCTTCAGTAAAATCTCGCCGGGCAGGATGCCCAGCTCCTGTCCGGGACTGCCCGGCAGCACGGCCAGCACCTTGCGGCCGCGCGGTGGATGCACGAAGATGGGGCTGATGCTGCGCTCTTCCAGAGCGCTGTACCAGCTTAACCCTTCGTGCAGCACCATCGCTGCGAGCGCCGCGAGCAGGGTCAGCGGGCTCCACCAAGCGGCAAGCAGGCTTAAGCCGAGCAGGACGATGCTGTACATCAGCAGCCGTCCTGAAGTGCGGGCCGCCTTGCGCCCGGGCAGCATGCCCTGCGTCATCTCGCTGAAGCCGATGATGACGGGCAAAGAGACAATGCCAAGCCCACCGCCCAGCAGCGGCTGCCATGGCAGATCCGTTCCTGCCCCCGCAGGGATCAGCAGGAACAGCGGCAGCGGCCAGAAAGCCTGCAGCTGATAGCCGCCGACAACCATGCCGCGCTTGCCCTTCAAGAAAAGGGGCGTCGCAAGCTTCGCCCCTTGCCAGCGGGCCAGCAGCGCCTCTGCCATGTGCAATAGCGCAGCTAGAACTAGCAAAGCGGGAATATCCATCTCCCGTATGGCTGTTGTAATATTCCCGACCGTTCCGCCATGTAAGGCATCCGGAAAGAAAGACAGTATAAATTGAATCACACCTAGCAGACCTATAGAATAAGCGAAGCACAAATACCGCACTCGCAATAGCGACAACAGAATACTAACTACCCAAATGCAGGCCACAGCTGTACCTGATAAGGATACCCCTAACAATATGGCTGCAATAGAAACTACTAGTCCCATCACCAGCCCGCTCCACACCGTTCGCCACGTTTCTTGACCCCAGCTATGTAACTTCACATGAATTAGCTTACGTTCTAATGCCACCTGCCGACGGTAATACAACGCAATAAATATAATAGCAATATAGTAATATGGCTGGATCAATAAGTGTAAGAACGCAGTGCCCAAGCTTCCTAACCATTCCTGAATCACATTCAAACTGTTCGTCACACTCCTTTTCTTCCGGTTAATGATAAGTTTATAACAAGCAGAGACGTCTTCGGCGTCCTTTAGAGACGACAAAAGATTCTGCTGCGCATTGAACTGTACCCTTCTGCCCTAAGTGTTTACCTTTTCTAATCTTAACAGAAAAAAAGAAGGCTGAATTCAGCCTTCTTACTTTTTCGACGCTGCCGCCTTAATTTCCTTCTGAATCTCAGCAATCCCTCTATTCCGTTGGTTGTCGTTGGCAGGGTCCTGGATCACTTTGATCAGTGCCACCTCCAGCGCCTCCGCAGTCTTGGCATCAATCATGCCTGTGACTTGAAGTTTCGCTTCACTCTGGAATTTCTTCACTGCATTCTTAGTGCCAGTATCGAAATAGCCATCTTTGCGACCAGGCTTGTAGCCTAAGCCATCCAGCATCGTCTGTGCACTCTTTACATCACCGTTGTTCATGTTATATTGCAGCGTCACGCTCTTGTTAATCGGAGCCACTGAGAAGTAATCCGGCTGCGCTACCGCGATATCCGGTTTAATTCCCTTGCCGTGGATCCATGTGCCGTCCGGTGTAAGCCATTTAGCAATGGTAACCTTCAGTAAGCTGCCATCTCCAAGCTGTTTGTCAAAGCTTGTCTGCACCGTGCCTTTACCAAATGAATTATCACCTATTAGCTTGGCTCCCGCTGACTGCTGCAAGGCACCCGCCAATATTTCCGAGGCGCTCGCGCTACCTTTATTCATTAGCACTACCACTGGATAAGCCTTGCTAGATCCCTTGGAGGTGCTAACTTCGCGTTTTTTATCTTTGTATTCTATTTGAACTATGTTTTTACCAGCTGGAATGAACTCTTCAGCCATCTCAATAACAATCGGGAGGACACCGCCTGGATCATTACGGACATCAATGACCAATCCCTTCATGCCTTGCTTCTCTAGCTTTCCAAGCTCTTCCTTGAATCGTTCTGCAGTATTTAGGGAGAACTGAGTGACCTCGATTACCCCTACACCGTCTTTTTCCATAGTTGAGTATACCGTCTCAAGCTTCACATCATCCCGAGTAAGAGCGAACTCTAGAGGCTCTACAGAGCCGGAACGTTGTATTTTCAAAGTAGCCTTACTGCCTTTAGGTCCGCGTATCTTCGCAACAGCAGCATTTAGATCCATGCCTTCTAGCGATTCTCCGTTAACGGACAAAATGACATCTTTAGCCTGAATTCCTGCTTTTTCAGCAGGTGAACCCTTGATTGGGGAGACCACGACTACTTTACCGTTATCCGAAGAGACTTCTGCACCGATACCTGAAAAGGAACCCTCAATGCTCTCTTCAAATTTCTCAGCAGTTTCTTTACCCATATAGTTGGAATAGGGATCGCCTAGCGCTTCCATCATACCGTTGACAGCACCATCTATCAGCTTCTCCCGATCTACCGTCTCGTAGTAATTGCTCTCAATCAAACTGAGCGCAGTCCCAAGCTTCTGGGATTCCTTCTGCTGTAGACCTGCAACCTGCAACGCAGAGGCTAATCCTTGTCCTGCAGCTTGTCCAAAGACATGAGTATAACCCGTCACGCCCAAGGTTACTAAACTACCGCATAGCAGGGCGGCGATAATCATAAACGCCGCGGTGCTTTTTTTTAACATGATGTTCCCACCGTCCCTTCTTGTCCATCTTGTAAACAACATCCTAAGTCCGTCCTGAAAGGTACGGTATCTCTTCCAGTATATGCCGTACAATCAAATAATATGAGTTATAAGTTCGTTAAAAATTAGAGATAAGGCATAGGATTTACAATCTTACCGTCAATCCGTACTTCGAAGTGAAGGTGGGGACCCGTTGAATTACCTGTGGAACCTGATTCAGCAACCACATCTCCGCGATTGACTTTATCCCCGGCACTAACTCTAAGACCGCCTTTACGTATATGTCCGTAGAGCGTCCAAACTCCGCCTCCATGATCAATAATTACACAATATCCATAGCCGCTCCACCATTCAGCCAAGATAACCGTTCCGGAATCCGCCGCATGAATATTGGTTCCTTGTGGAACCGCAAAATCGACGCCGGTGTGTACTTTCCCCTTCTCACCCGTGATTGGATGTGTCCGTGGTCCATAAGGGGATGAGATTCTTGCGGATCCTACAGGAAGTAGAAACGGCCCATCTCCACCTGAATATCCCGTATCACTAGAGCTGGAGCTAGAACTACTGCTTCCCTTACTAGCTGCAGCTGCAGCTGCAGCCTTCTTGGCAGCCGCCGCAGCTCTACGAGCCGCTTCCGCCTTAGCCGCTGCTGCTCTGCGAGCGGCTTCCTCCGCCTTAATCTTATCCTTTTGCGTTTCCAGCGCAGAGCGTTCGCTTGCCAGTTTGACTAGCTTTTCATTCTGCTCTTCACTTAAATCATCACTTTCTTGAATTTGCTTATCATAGAATGCGATAAGCTCCTGTTTCTCAGCTTCTTTCTCCTTCAGCAGACTTCTCTGTTGTTCCAAAGAAGTATACAGCTGCTTGGCTTGGGCATATTGCCCTTCAAGCTCTTGTTTCTTCTCTATCACCGTCTGCTTGTCCAACTTATGTTGAACTAACAGCTCCTGGTCCTGATCCACAATCATCTTAAGTGAATCCGCGCGATCCAGAAAATCAGCAAAGCTTGTCGAGGAGAGCAAAACATCCAAGTAAGAAACCGCTCCATCGGTATACATTAATCGAACACGGGATCCTAAGACTTCCTCTCTAGAGGCGACTCGTGCTTCTGCTTTATCCAATTCCGTTGCCGTAACATTCAGAGATTGTTCTGTATCGGAAATTTGGGTAGAGATTTCGGTCATTTTGCCCTTAACTTGATCCACCTGCTGTAAGACATACTGCAGATTGAGATTCGTCTTATTCTTATAATGCTGTGCTTCCTGCGTTTGGGACGCCGCTTTCTCCTGCTGCGCCTTAGCTTCCTGCACCTCTTTTTGCAGCTGCTTTAGCTGCTTATCGATTTCGGCAACACTTGTTTTTTTGGCATATCCATCAGAGGGCTGGAATATAGTGACAGCTAGTAACATTACGGCTAGTCCGGCAGCAATCTTCTTCAACTTGCACTCCCCATCCTTCACTTTTTAATATTAAACTTTCAGGAACCTACGAATAGAAACCGTACTTCCCCAAACGCCGATCAGCACGCCTAGTCCAACTAGTACACCGACGACCAGCATCCAAATATTATCGAACGGAATTAGCTGCAATTGGAGCATAGGATCTCCCTGTACGGTTGATTCCAAAGTGCTGTAACCCAAATACAAGACAACGGAGGTAATGAGCGAACCGATCAGACCGATCAATGCCCCTTCTATAAAGAAAGGCCAGCGAATAAAATAATTTGTCGCACCTACGAGCTTCATAATGCCAATCTCCTTACGACGAGCAAGTATCGTAACCCGAATCGTATTAGAGATGAGGAACATAGACATGAGCCCCAGACCTGCTACAAAAATAAAACCAATGTTTCGTACAGCGCGTGTTATTTTGAACAAGGTTTCTATTGAGCCCTTGCCATATTTCACTTTGTAAATGGGCTGATCAGCATGTGTCTTGTTGAGTGCTTCAATCTTCTCAGCCACAAACGATACCGTAGTAGGTTCGACAACTTCTACCTTAAGCGTATCTGGGAGAGGGTTATTGTCTTCATCGAACCCTTCCAGAAGCTCAGCCGCGTCCTCACCCATATCTGCACGGAGATCTTTAAGTCCTTGATCCTTGGAGATGAACGTAATCTTGCTGACCTCCGGCATATTGCCAATTTCAGTCTGCAAAGTCTCACGCAACTTCTGATCTACATTTAGTGCCAAATGCACATTAATCTGTACCTGGCTGTCTGCCTCATCCGCTACAGCATTAACATTAAGAACAAGAAGAATAAATACACCTAGAACAAAAAGAGAGACGACGATGGAAGTGATCGAAGCAATCGACATCCAGCCATTACGGAATACGCTTTTGAAGCCTTCCCGCAAGTGTCGCAAGAAGGTCTTAAAACTCATAGCCATATTCCCCTCTCGCCTGGTCTCTCACAATGTTTCCGTTCTCAATCGCAAGCACCCGCTTGCGCATTTTATTCACGATATCTCTATTATGGGTAGCCATTACAATTGTTGTTCCACGAAAATTAATTTCATCCAGCAGCTGCATAATGCCCCATGAAGTCTCAGGGTCCAAGTTACCTGTAGGCTCGTCCGCAATAATAACAGATGGGTTATTAACGATAGCCCGAGCAATTGCAATACGCTGCTGTTCTCCACCTGAGAGCTGTGAGGGCTCACGATTTGCTTTATTTTTGAGTCCAACCAGATCGAGAACTTCATTCACACGTTTCTTGATGACCTTCTTCGGGGCTTCAATAACTTCCATGGCAAAAGCAATATTCTCATACGCTGTCATCCTTGGTAATAACCGAAAGTCTTGAAACACAACGCCGATATTACGGCGCACATATGGGATTTTACGTTGTTTAAGCTTCCCTATGTTAAAGCCTCCCACAGAAATTTGACCTTTAGTTGGCACTTCTTCTCTATAAATCAATTTCATAAAAGTAGATTTACCCGCGCCGGATGGACCGACAACATACACAAATTCATTGCGGTCAATTTTTACTGAAACTCCTTGCAGTGCGTGAGTTCCGTTAGGGTACGTCTTCCATACATCTTGCATTTCAATCATTTTCTCACTTCCCAATTATGACATTTTCCACTTGTGTGAATCGACAGGGTACAGCTTAAGTTTCCATAAACTTCAATATTTCCGCAATGTATCTATTGTAACAAATCTGTAACCGATTGAGTACCCCGTAACTGCCCCACTATTCGAAAGTTTTGTAATGTCTGTACATATACATATAAAAAGCACCTAATGTGCCGCTTGCAGAAGCCATCCAGGAAGGAGATTATTCATGAAAAAAATCCATCTTACCCTCATAATAGTCATTGCACTCATTCTTATCGGCTCATTAATCTATGGGGGACTTCAACTATATGGCCATAAAAACACGCTTCCAAAAGGTACAACCCTTGCCGGATGGGAGGTGGGCGGGCTGAATATCTCAGAGGTACGTTCCGAACTGGAGAAAAAGCTACAGGCCCTTGAATCTATCCCCCTTGTGTTGCAGGTCGAAGGGAATTCTGAGCTTACCCTCAAGCTTAAACAAGCTGGAATGGCCTATGAAGCCGCTGCTTTTGAGCAAGGTCTACAAGATCTTACGGAGGGGCGGCTATGGGATCGTGTAAAAGCCCGCTACAGCTTCCCCCAGAATTGGAGTCTTGAAGCCCATCTGGATATTGCTCAATTACAGACCATCCTAAGTCCCGCTTGGGAGAGAGAATCGTTCGGTGATCCAGTAGATGCTACGCGGCGAATTACCGGGGATGATCGTGTAGTGTATACGTCCGAGAAGACTTCCCTTGAGGTGGACTGGACAGGAATGGTTACCTCACTATGGGCCGCTGCCCCCACTCGTTTTAGTCGTCTACTCTCGCTGCAAGAGAAGGGGATCACTTTGGAAGTTCCATTAACCATATTACAACCGGACATCACTCTAAACGCTCTAAAGGAGCAAGGCATTGAGCGAAAAATCATGCAATTCAGCACCTCTCTCGGAGCAAGTGGACCTGGACGAATCTACAACGTCGAATCAGCAGCCAAAGCTGTGAACGGAACCGTGCTCCCACCTGGAGCCGTTTTTGACTATGGCAAAGCTATTGAAAAAGCAAAAATAGATTACGGCTTCCGCGAAGCGCCAGTTATTGTGAACGGTAAGCTACAAGCCGGCGTCGGCGGCGGAATCTGCCAAGTTTCCAGTACGCTGTACAATGCCGCTTTGCGCACCGGACTGGAGATTGTGGAGCGCCGCAATCACTCCTTGCCGGTCAACTATCTACCCAAAGGCCAGGATGCCACCTTTGCTGAAGGCTATATCAACTTCCGTTTTCGCAATACGACTGGCAAATATCTAGTCATTAAAGCGGCTGTGCAAGGTCGATCACTAACGATCAAGCTCTTCGGTACTTTTCCGAAAAATGTTACATATAAAGTCCACTCACAAATCGTAGAGGTGCTGCCTCCAGTCGACAAGTACGTAAACGACCCTTCCCTCCCCCGTGGAGGCTCACGCGTTATACAAAATGGGAAGACCGGATATGTTGTTGAGACTTACAGCACCCGGATTGTTGACGGTAAATCCACTGAGGTAAAGAAATTATCCCGTGACGTGTATTACGCACAAAAACGGTTAATCGCCATCAATCGTGGAGGCGTAAGTAAATCTGTTATTCCAGAAGCACCTAGAAAGCAGTTGGTAGAGGATGGCGTTCGAAGTGAATAGATTACCTACAAAAAAAACGGTCAGACCTCGTGAGGTTCTGACCGTTTTTGCTTGTTCATCTATTTTACCTGTAGATGACCTTTCTCGCCTTTAAAATTTACGATTCGGGGGTACATTAGAAATAGACCTATAATCAGAAAGGATGAATACCATGTCAACAGCTCTTGTAAATGATCTCTCTAATATTGTCCGCAGTGCACCTGCTATTTTTGCCTCACGTACTTGCAGAGAAGCCCTTCGCGTAATGTTCCAGCACCCAGAATCCAAATGCATCGTCGTCTGTAACGCCATGAATGAACCGCTTGGATTGTTAATGTGCGACCGTTTCTTTTTAAAAGCCACAGGAAGATCAGGAGTAGATCTGTTCTACAAAGAGCCTGCCATGAAGCTTATGAATAAAACTCCACTCATTTTTGATATCTCCACATCACTTGAATCCGTATTAGCTAATGCTATGAGCCGCCCAGATCCTATGAAGAATGACTGTGTCATCATTACCCGTAAAGGCAAATTCGCAGGTGTTGTTTATATCTCTGACCTGAAGCGCAGTTAGTTCATAGCCCCTACCATCATCTTTCCTCTAATACCTTCCCATTTCCTCAGAAAAGAATATCCGGTGAAGTGTCGATTCTCCAGTATCCCTCCACTTTCTTCAGTTTCACATACACCGACTCACTGCTTTCCTGCGCACCTGGATAAGGAACAGTCAGTTCAAATTCAGCGGTTGTCGCAGTTTTAGAGAGCATGCGGGCGGTGGCTTTTTCATACATCAATAAATTGCCCACATCTGCATTAACCTGCGACATTCTTCCGTTATACTCCAAAAATTGAGTCTGCACATAATATGCCGCTGCATTGTGAGTGTAGGCTTTTTTTATGTAATTCATCAGCTTCGTCTTTGTGCCAATGTCACTGGAAAGATAACGGTACTCCTGCGCTTTATACGTGAAGGTTTCTATCGGGAAGATGTTTCCGCCTCGATTACTATAGAAATAAAGAGCTCTTGCATGGACTACCAGCGGTATGATACTTTTCACCGTCAAATTATTGATGGTAGCAGGGCCCTCTTTCCCAGGCGCAGACACGGCCACCTTCTTGATTGCCGTACTTCCTGCTGACGGTGAAGCTGCCATAGCTCCTCCACTTGCTGAGATCAGGCCTATGGAAAGGGCCAACGAACCAATCATCCACTTTTTGTTCATTCGGAATTCCTCCTTTTTGATCTGAAAAATACAGGCGATAGCCACTGTTCCAGCTTATGCACCCCGCAAGCTAAAATACCCAATAAACAGAGGAATGAAAACGCATTTATATTTTATAGTAACGAAAAAAATCCACCCTCCTGATTTACAGGAAAAGTGGAGTCGTGAAATAGTGTTATTACAACGGTTAGAGATCTAATTCGAAGAAGGAGTAACAACCTCATAATAAGCTGTGAAAGCTACGTTAGCTGTCAAGATACTTTCTGGAGTGTTCGCAGAACGCTCTTCATAGGACTGTTGGAAATTAAATGAGTCTACATTCACTATACGTGCCAGCGCCTGTAGCTCATCCATCCACTGCCGTATGCTTGTATAGGTGCCCTCTACTACAGCAGTCATTTTGACTTGTTTGACCGTCGGGAACAGCACTTCAGCCGAACCAGTCATTTGCTGAATCGGATTAGCCTCATCCAAAATGAAGCTGACATCCTTTAAGCGTGCCTGTGAGGACATCCCAACCGCTCGTAAATCATCAATCAAGCCTTCGCTGTCATCGCCTTTCGGGAGTGCTGCCAGAAGCTCCTGTTGTTCCGAATCTAAAGAAGTAGCGCTGCTTTTTAGTTCATTAATTTTAGTTTGGAGAATCTCTGCTTCTTTTTCCAGCTGTCTGATCTCGGCGTTCTGTGCAGATATTTCTTTATTTGTCGGTTGAACACCCAGCATATAAAAGGCAAACAGCATCAAGAACAAAATCAATACACCCAGTACGATTGGAGAGCGATACTTATTGAACTGTTCCATCGCTGTTCACCTCCTCTTGGCTTGCATCCGTTCCATTTGTCTGTTGATTATTTGCTAATAAGTTTACTTTATAAATGGCTGTATACATATTTAAGGAAGTGGCTGCATTCGTTGGCCCCGCACTCTGATCCACAGTTCCTTCGGTCAGCTTCGAAATAGAAGCATCCAATGTAAAGGACATCTGACGCAGTTGTCTTAAATAGTTAGAGGCATCTACCATAGTAGGTACATTAACAGTCAGGTCAATCGATGTCCGGTAGGTGTAGTTAATGTCACGGAGCAGAGAACCCAGTGGTAACCCTTCGACTAATTCATCTAGAATAGGAACAGCAATTACTTTATTGTTCTGAATCTCTGCGATTGCCGTCTTCCGATCTAACTGCCCAGGTCCGCTGTTCTTAAGTTTACCAAGCTCTACCTGCAGCATTAAACTGCGATCCTGCAAGCCCTGCAGCTCCTCTTTACCATTAGAGATTTGACCCTTATTAGCCGAAAAATAAATCCCCGTCCCAATCGTTCCCACCAGCCAGATCGCCACAAGACTCATGGTCACATAGGGGAATAATAACGTCTCCCGATCTTCTCTCGGCAGTAGGTCAATCGTGTCCACGCTGATCATGCTTTTTAGAGCTGTCCCTGCCGCTACTCGGTAATCATTTAACTCAAGATCAGATACAGCATCTTTACCCATCTGGTCTAGGCTTATCGGTGTAATGTCGAGTTCTGCCAGCGACTGTTGAAGCTCTAGATCTAGCTGTTTACGAATGGAAGGGACACCTGTTATAACCAAGTTTTTGATACGAGTCGAGCCATCGTGCAAGCTATATTGGTAGAAACTGAGCATCCGCGAGATTTCCGCAGTGATCTCCACCATTTGTTCCGGTGATAATTGCTCTTCCACAGCAACTGCTGTTTCTGCCAAAACTTCACTGTCTGCCATAAATTCCAAAGCCGCAACATTTCTACCTTTATGCAGATCAAGCAAGTTAATCGTACGAATGAATACCGGATTCCCGTTTCTGAACATATAAACGTCCATGACGGATGGCTCTAGATTAATCAACATCGTTTCCGCAAAGCTTTCCCCATGTCCAGTTGCTATACTTCGCGCCAAAGCGGTTGCCGAAATTTCAACACTGCTTATTCGCAGACCCGCACGCTCCAAAATCTCTACATAATCCTGTATCGATTTCCGCGGAGCGGCAAATACGAGCAAATGGCTATGTTCCTCATCCACTTCGAGCGTCACATAGTCGTAAACAGGATTTTCAAATGGCAAATGCAGCCCCGTCTCCACTTCGAGCTTTACGAGCTGTTCAATCTGCTTATCGTTGGTACTTGGGATACTCATTTTGCGGATAATGATCTGCGAAGGTGGAATGGACAAGGAAACCTTGCTGCCCCTTAATCCTTCCTTCCTCACCCACTGTCTTACACGATCATAAAGAGCCTCGCTATCCGCCACCTGATTCTCTATGATCATGCCTGGAAGGAGCGGGAGATACCGTTTTTTGCGGACTTCCCATGACTGTTTATTCTTAAAACTAATATAACGAATACCGGTAGCTTCAATTGAAAGCCCGGCCACTTTAGGGCCTAATCCAAGCATATGTCAATGTCCTCCTATCCGATGAGCGAGAGATACGCGCCAATGATGTGTGAGCCATATCCGTAACTAATTAAAGCACCTATTGCTAACCACGGACCAAAGGGAACCGGTTGTTTGCGTTTGATGATTCCGAGCAGCATTAGCAGTCCTCCGACCACACTTCCAAGCAGACAAGCCATTAGAAAAGCCAAAATCACATTAGGAAATCCGATGACCAAGCCCAGCAGCGCAAATAACTTCACATCTCCAGCTCCCATTCCACCTAACAGAACAAAGGGCATAAGAACCCCTCCCCCAAGTAAAGCTCCCAGCAAGTGATGCCATAACGGCCCCTCTGGAAAGAGCAATACAAGAATGAGCAGTATCGGCAAAAAGAATAGCAATACCTTGTTCGGAATCAGCATGTACTTCAAATCCGCAACCGTCACAATAACCGCTAAACTCACAAACACGAACCCGAGGATTCCCTTCCCCGTCAGACCAAATTGTAAGTACACCCATAGAAAAAGCAAACCAGTTGCCGCTTCTCCGAGCGGATATAAAGGCGAAACTTTTGTGCCGCAGTAACGACACTTGCCTCCTGACAGCAGGTAGCTTATCACCGGAAACAAATCCCGCGCCTTTAGCCGCGTATTGCAGTTCGGGCAATGTGACGGTGGATTAAGCAACGATTCCTTAGCTGGCACCCGCAGTGCCACTACGTTATAGAAGGAGCCTAGAATCAGGCCCAGTAATGTGATGTAACTTGCGATGAATATCGTCATGGATGTCCTCTGTTGGCTTTCTGGATTTTAAAAAAGGAATCGGGAAGTCCGATTCCTTAAGAAGATCTTATACATCACTATAATCAAAGGATTTCAACTTAATTTCTTGCCTTAGCGTTTAAAACCTGTGTTGCAGTAAAGTTATGAGTCACTGCATTTGATCCCGTTCCAGAAGTTATAGTTACTACATTGCCTGTGGTAGCCAATTCGCCATCTGTAAAAATTACTGTTCCCGCTGATATGACATTCTTAGTACTTGGCATCACAAGACTATTCTCCAAATAATTTCTAAACATCAATCCCGGATTAGCACTAGTTCCAATAATGTTAATTGTAACGGTATCACCTGCAACGTCTGGATGTGGATCATACACTCCATTTAATTCTCCCGCCACATATAACCGAGCTGCATCATAAATTTGGCGTGCAGTAGCAGCATCTGCATCTTCTCGTGTATTATTAATAATTCCACCAATCATCGGTATCGCAATAACCGCAATAATCCCCAAAATAACGATAACCGCCAGCAACTCAATTAGCGTAAACCCCTTTTGATTTTCCTCTTTGCTCAATCTTCTCTTAATGGCTTGTGCTAACATTTTATTTCCCCCTCTAAGTGGTGTGTGATTGTACAGCCTATATCTTTTATTTCCGTGAATCCCGCTACAATGCTCGTCCTTCCTTGTCTAGCGCTAGCAAAGGATCTGCAACCCTGCCCCGCCTCCCCGGCGTCACCCCTCTCAATATTTACAAGGAACCGCAAGGTTCACATATTGCCATACAGACTGAACATCGGCAGCATAATAGCGGCCACAATCACACCTACAACACCTGCTAGAAAAGCAATCAGCAATGGTTCAAGCAGTGACTTCAGACGATCAACGGTATTTTCTACGTCCATCTCATAGAAATCAGCTACCTTAGACAACATCGTGTCGAGCGCCCCCGTCTCTTCACCAATTGCAATCATCTGTGTAACTAGCGGCGGGAAGACCCAGGCTTTTTTCAAAGGTTCAGATAATGGGTTGCCTTGTCGCAACGAATCTCCTGCACTTCGAATGAATCCCCCAATGACCTTATTTCCTGCTACCTCTTCTACAATCACCAAAGATTGCAGGATCGGAACTGAGCTGGCATATAGAGATGAAAAAGTTCGCGTAAACTGAGCAATCGAGCCTTTTTGATTCAGCTTGCCAAACACCGGAATCTTCAGCTTGGCATAATCCAGCGCATAGGCTCCCTTTTCCGTGCGTTTGGTAATCTGAAAAGCTATCACTAGGAGAAGAACTCCGAGTATCCAGAAATACCATTGACCTTGAATACTTTTGCTTAGCGCCAATACCATCTTTGTAATCGCCGGAAGCTCTGCATTCATCGATTCGAACATCGTTACAAACTGTGGAACTATCGCCCAGAGGAGGTATATAACCGCTCCAATCGCCATAACCCCGACGGTAATCGGGTAAGTGAGCGCAGATTTGATTTTTTCCGTCGTGGAATGCTGCTTCTCAAAAAACATCGCCAGTCTGTCGAGTGTCCCCTCAATATCACCGGATTCCTCACCGGTACGGATCATGCTGACGAATAGCTGTGGGAAGATTTTTTTATGATCCTGAACAGCTTGTGAGAACGATATCCCGCGCATCAGGCTTGAATTCACTTCCACAAGTGCTTTTCGAAGCGGTTTGCTCTCGGTCTGCTCGGCCAAAATACGCGTTGCATCCACAATCGACACTCCAGCACGCATAAGCGTGGCAAACTGCCTACAATAAATGATGAAATGAAGCGGTTTGACCGGATTACCGATATAAATATCCATCGATAGAATTGTTGTTTTGCGTTCGATCAGCGAGAATACTGTAAGGCCACGCTTTCGTAGTTCCTCCATGGCCGTAGGCTTATCTGTTGCGGTCAGCTTTCCTTTAATGGATTTGCCTGCGTTTGTCTTTACTTGATATTCAAAAAGAGGCATTAGCTGCTCACCTCCGCCATAAATGACTTAGCTGCTGCTGGTTCAATGTACCCCTGGGATAAATAGTCGCGGATACTCATATCCAACGTATGCATGCCTTGCGAGCGTCCGGTTTGCATCACATTTTTAATCTGATGTGTCTTTTCGGTACGAATGAGGTTAGCTACTGCAGGTGTATTCACTAAAATCTCTGTTGCACATATCCGCCCGCGTCCCCCTGCCCTTGGAAACAACCGCTGACTGATAACTGCCAGTAATACTGAGGCTAGCTGTGAACGAATCTGTCCCTGCTGATGACCCGGAAAAGCGTCAATAATTCGATCAATCGTTTGTGGTGCGTCTGTTGTATGTAAGGTTGCCATCACTAGATGACCTGTTTCCGCGGCAGTTACTGCTGCTGTAATGGTCTCCAAATCCCGCATCTCTCCAACGAGAATAACATCCGGATCCTGACGTAATGCGGCACGTAGTCCGCTCGCAAAGCTAGCTGTGTCATTACCCACTTCACGTTGATCCACTAGACAGGTTCCATGACTATGCAGAAACTCTATAGGATCTTCAAGTGTCACAATATGTTTGCTTTCGGTCTTGTTAATGTAATTCAGCATAGCTGCTAACGTAGAGGATTTACCGCTGCCCGTAGGGCCTGTAACTAGAATCAAGCCTTGTGGTTTGAGTGACAAAGTGGATAAAATTGAGGGCATCGACAGCTGTTCTAGACTCGGAATCTCCACAGGAATTGCCCGGGCAGCAATACTAATCTCACCCCGCTGACGATAAACGTTCACCCGAAATCTCACACCGCTATCCAGCGGATAAGAAAAATCGACCTCACCTGCGCTCTCAAATACTTCGTTTCGTTCACTGCCAAGCAGTGCTTCTGCCATTTCAGCAGCTTCATCGGCTGTTACGGGTGCGCCCTCAAGTGGATGAAGTGTCCCGTCCATACGTATCACCGGAGGCGAGCCTACAGAGATATGTAAGTCGGAAGCCTTGGAGGAGTAAGCCGTCTGCAAAAGCTGTCTTATATCCCGCGTATACGTTGGCATCCGCTGCTCCCCCTATTTTGAAATGAAAAACACCTAATAGACCCTAATGTGAGACCGTCTCGCGCATGACCTCTTGTAACGTCGTGATTCCCTGACTTACTTTGAGTAGTCCGTCATCCATCAGTTGAACAAGTCCACGCGCTTTACCTGCGACACGCAGTTCTTCTACTGAAGCAGTGTTCGTAATAAGCTGGCGCAAATGATCGTCAATACTGAGTACCTCATGAATCGCTATTCGGCCACGATAGCCAGAACTGCTACAACTACCGCAACCTCGACCACGATGTAGTTCATCCGCTGGCAACCCCAAGCTACGTAGCATAATCGCTTCCTGCTCAGACGGTTTGTAGGTTTCTTTGCAATCAGTACAGATTTTACGAACAAGCCGCTGAGCTACCACACCAATTAGTGAGGAGGCAATTAAATAAGGCTCTACTCCCATATCTCGCAATCGAGAGACGGAGCTAATCGCATCGTTTGTATGTAAAGTAGACAACACTAGATGACCTGTTAATGAGGCGCGAACCGCAATTTCAGCAGTTTCCGCATCCCGTATCTCACCGACCATTACAATATTCGGATCTTGTCGGAGAATCGAACGTAGCCCAGCTGCAAAGGTTAGCCCAATAGCCGAGTTTACGTGCACCTGGTTTACACCCTCAAGCTGGTATTCCACTGGATCTTCAACTGTGATAATATTTGCACTTTCTACATTGAGTTGGTTCAGCGCTGAATATAAAGTCGTTGTTTTTCCACTACCTGTAGGTCCAGTGATTAGCAGAATTCCGTAAGGACGAGCAATCATTTCCTTAAAAGCTTCCGCATTCCCCTCACTGAATCCCAAAGCATCTACAGATTTGACACCTGTGCTTAAATCTAGCAACCGCAGTACAATCTTCTCCCCGTGCATCGTAGGTAATGAGGACACACGAATATCTACCATTTTGTAATCAAATTGCATTTTGATTCGCCCGTCTTGTGGCAAACGGCGTTCTGCGATATTAAGTCGGGCCATTATTTTCAGACGAGCAGTGATAAAGCCCTGCATCTGCTTAGGAATGATCCGCTCTGTCCGTAAAGTTCCATCAATGCGGTAGCGGATCGTTAGATTATTCTCACCTGGATCCATATGTATATCAGACGCCCGCAGAGCAACAGCCTGCTGAATCATCTGGTTGACCAAACGAACGATTGGTGAGTCCTCGTCTGTGATCTCCGTTTCTTCTATTTCTTCTTGTGTAGGGAGCTCTACTAGCATCTGATTCATAGAATCACGCATTCCATAATGACGTGCAATCGCTCTCTGCAGCTCATCCCTAGTGGAAATGGCAGGTTCGATTCGGAACCCTGTACTCATTCGTAAATCTTCTATCGCAAAATAATCTAGCGGATCGGCCATCGCAACCATCAGCTTACCTCCTTCTTTTAAGAAGGGAAGTACCTGATAACGCTTAGCCATACTTTCAGGAATAATCTGCGTGATCGCAGGATCAATCTGGTATTTAAATAAACTGACATGCGGAATACCCAGCTGGAATTCAAGCACTTCAATCAGCTGCTGCTCCGTGATATAGCCTTGAGAGATTAGCAGATCGCCAAGCTTACGCTTGCTCTTACGCTGTTCCGCAAGCGCTTCAAGCAGCTGTTCCTGCGAAATAATATTATTTTCTACCAGCAAATCGCCAAGTCTCTTTTTCGCGATGACCATGTCCGTTCAGCTCCGTATGCCGTTATTGGTTATACTTTTACACTGACCTCAATAATGGATAATACTAGGAATAACCAAAGATAAATTACCAGTTCTATTTCTGAAAAATATGAAAATTATTTTTTCCATAATTACGATTCGTCATTTTTGTCAAACCAGCGTATTTTTCAATGGACTTGGGACTTTAGTAATAAATTTATAGGTATATTTCAATAGATTTATGTTGTCTATCAATGCTGAATGTCCTAGAATGTATATAACATAGATTGGATAATTTTACAATGAAATCAGCTGAAAAAGCTGTCGTAAACTAGCATATATAACATACGATTCGACCATATCTACCAATAGTTAACAATCAGGGAGAGATGACCATGAAATTTGCCAGTAACAAACGGTTCTATCTTTTTACAGTAACGATCTTGCTTCTCCTTCTGCTTGTTCTGCCACTCAAAAATCACTTCATGAATGTAGAAGCCAGTTCAAATGAATACCAGATTCGGATGCTGGAGGTTACGGAGAATGGAGTTAGTGAGCTTGCGTCTCTAAATACGGGAATATCTGGCCTTACCATTGATACGATGAGTATGAAGCGCTTTGTGGCGCTGAGGGATGATCTGGACGGGAGATACGATGCGATTTATATCGGGAAGGGGACTTACAGTCCCGCGCAGGTGGGTAATCAGCAACCAGCCTCAGAAGAAAATCGAGCTAGGGCACTGAATACCAAAAGTATGAAGAATGATATCACTCAGCTGAAGGCTGAACAAATTACGAAGGAGTTTATTAATAAGGGGTTATATGTGTTCTTTCATAGTCAGCCCTTTAAAGACAAAGATAAAAAACCTCAAGCTGAGCGAGGTATACTGTACAGCTCTTTTAATAGTTACCGTCTTTCCACCACCACACCAAAAGTTAAGTTTGTAGATGATACCGAACTCGCAAATATCTTTGATGATTTAAAAAAACAGAACTCTACATACATAAACGACTTAAAAAAACGCCCCCGTCTTCAAATTACGGACAAAATACCTGACTATGACCCTAATGTAGCTAATAGTAAAATCTATGTTCCTGGGGAGAAGCTTTCTTTTAATTTCAATGTTACCAACGCACCTAGAATATTAAGCTCTCCGCTCTCAGTCAAACTATATATCGGTCTTGATAAGTCCATCAAAATGGGAGAAAAACAGGTCGTTGCTGAAACAGAGCTTAATACATCCAGTGGAACTATCGAATACACTTTGCCAAAAACTTACTCTGGATTACTATACTGGAAGCTAGAAATCAATGATTATCATAGTTCGCAATTAAAAGATTTTGCCAGCGGCGTAATTCGTTATCGCGGAGAGAAGACCATCGTAAATATTCTTCAGGTTATGCCTGATACTCTAACGGAAAGCAGCCTCCTGAACACTAGTAATATGGATCCTCTGTTTTTGAATACAGCCGATTATCAACTTAATATAGCGGTCAAAACCATGTCCCAATTTAACACATATGTGAACGAAAAATATGCTGCAACACAAAGCTACGGATTAAACGGCACCTATGACATGCTCATTTTTGGTTTTGTCGACGAATACTATAAGAAATCCAACTTGAACACTAATGCAACCAACGCGATTACACAATTCACTGGTACCTTCAAGCAAAGCGCCTTGTTCACTCACGATACCATTATTAATTTAGATGCGAATAAAAAGAACTGGATCAATAATTTCATGGGCATCACTGGCCAGATGAACCCCGAGACCAACTTAGGCCACAATGCCATCAATCTTTCCACAAAAGTTAAACCTGTGAATGACGGGCTTTTGATGCAATATCCTTTTTATCTGAGCAAGAGGGACGCCAACAACAAGCAGGTCGATATCATTCAACCGCAAATTGCACCAACACATAACCAGTACTTTACGCTTAACCTGGAAGACCCTGAGGTGGTCTCCTGGTATAACATTGAGAGTATGCCTGAAGGTACCTCAATTAAACCAAATGGAGAATATAATAAATACCAACGTGATACCGAAGATAGCTGGAATCAATATTACACATATTCCAAAGGAAATATTACCTACTCAGGTACAGGTCACTTTTTTGGAGTAAGTGATATTCCGGCCAATCTAAAAAAATTCCCTATTTGGGAACAAAAGCTATTCGTCAATACCATGTATCGTGCTTTTATAGGTGCTAATCATGCTCCTGAGATTACCGTGCATACACCGACCAATAATTCATCTATTCCTTCTTATCAAAAAACATTGCTTGTCGACTATACAGTAACTGACTTGGACTTTAACGATCGGGATCTGACGACTGAAGTCCGTTTCAAAACAAATGGTAAGTATTTGGATGCGCCTGTAATGAGCAAAACGAGCATTAAATCGGGCCAAAATATTTATCAATCATTTAACAATCCACTTCCGGAGGGTGGTGCACTTGATATTGAGATTAACGCATGGGACCAAAACGGTGCGCTCTCAAGTAAAACGATCAGAGTAAATGTCCTGCAAATAAACTCTAACTTGAGTGTGACACGATCTCTTTCTGAGAACGCTACTATAACTGGGAAAGTAGAGCGGGGAGAAAATGTAACCCTTAGTTATTCAATTACACCAAAACCTGTACCTTTTGAAAACGTCAGCACCACCAATCAGGCCTACAACACACAACTGATATCGGATATTGTATTTACCGAGAACTTTCCACCTAACCTGGAGATTGCAGGAGAACTACCAGCCGGTACGATCGTCACGGGGAATGTGACTAGCGGATATAGATTGACACGTAATCTAAGTAACATAACTTATTCATTAAAGACGGAGAATGGCAAACAGATCTATAAACCTGATTCTGAGCAACCGATCACGTTCCAAATCACGGTTACTCCGACTCAGACCCAAACCTATGCATTAAATGATTCCAAGCTTACCTATGTCGATATTCACGCTACATTGCCACCACTGGCAATCACAAATGAATATAACGCATTTATCCTTCAGACAACCTCACTTCGTGGCGGAACTATTAAAGGACCACTAGCTTCCGGGAGCACAGTCAACTTCAACAACGCTGGTATTACAGTAAATGAACAATTCAAAGACAAAGTTCCATATGGTATTGTCACGGGTGGAGATGTTTCTCTTCCTGAAGGTACGGTTTACGGAAACATATTGGTTAAAGGTGCCGTCAAAGACCAACGGCCTGGTTCTATCCAAAATGGTACTATCACATACGGAGAACTTCTCAATTTCAACAAGCATGAGAGTTATCTCCTTGGGCTCTCTGATGCTATTGCTAAGCTGCCTTCCAATGCTTCAGAGACTCATAAATACGGAAAACTTACAGTAACAGGTAACTCATCTATCAATATTGTTAATATTTCTACTTCAGTGTTAAATACACTTAACAGTTCCGAACTTAAGGTTCCTCAAGGATCAACCGTAATTGTTAATGTTAATGAGGATAGCGCAGACCAACCGTTCTTACATTTCCCACTTGGCAGTGATGGTAGCCGTGTACTATTCAATTTTCCTACAACTAAGACGGATCCTAACGATCCTCATAAACTAAGGATATCTCAAGCCAACGTATACGGAACCATTCTAGCGCCACGGTCTGCCATAACATTCGATGGAGGACAGGTGTATGGAACAATCATTGGAGCTTCAATGACTATGAGTTCAGCGACTTTATTTCATTTTCCTTTTACCGGCAATTTGCCAGAAGAAATCTATCCGCTGCCTGTCCCAGCACCAACAGATCCTTCATCAGCTAATTTAGCGCGTACTACGATTTCGTTTGAGACCTTAACCTTTACAGCCGAATATAAGATTAAAGCTCTGCAATTAGAGGACAAAACTATTTATGTAGAAGATAAGATTCGACTGATCCCAAACGTTACACCTTCAGATTTAAGTAATTCTGTATTCCTCTGGTCGACAGATAATGAATCGATTGTGCAAATAGAACCTAGCAGCGGTGATGTTGTTGGGCTAGCAGTAGGAACTGCTAGCATTACTGTGAGGGCTATGGACGGAAGCAATGCTTCAGCTACTGCGATCATAACCGTAAAAGATTTACGAAGTGATCATTCATTAACACTTGAAGGACGTACAGCTGGCATAGTGAATACATTTTATCCTTTTAGTGCTGAATATAAAGAGAATCCTAAAATTCCCTACACCTGGTCTGTCACTAATGTCATTACAGGAGCTACTGTTCCCGCACTGACCTCTGATCCAGACTACCCAAATGATGATAGCAAGAAGAGATTCAGTGTAACGCAGTCAGGTAAATACCGTGTAACCGTTACTGTTAATCCGGGTAATAAAGAGGAGAAAAGTGCGAGTATGGAAATTACAATCACTAACCCACTAACACTCTCGATTACGGGGCCAACAACGGTATTGATCGAAGGTCAAATTGATCTACAGGCGATTAAGAACCCTACCGATGCTGATAACTCTTCAGCAGAATCTCTAACCTGGAGCTTTGTTAAAGCTACTGACAACAATTTTGCTACTCTTGAGCCTTCAGGAGATGGCTCAACAGCTAGGCTGAATGCTGGTAGCACTCCTAAAGAAAAGCTACAGATTGTAGTTACATCTGGTGAGGTTGTAAGTGCAGTGCACGAGGTTAACATCGTTGAGTTAACGGGATTAAGATTTAGAGATGAATTTATTACTATAGAGGTAGGTCACCAATTCGAGTTAGCCGATATCCTATGGGCGTTTCCAACCTCTATTAAAATAGATCAAATCAAAGATAAGTTGAGTTGGGTAAGTAACTCTCCTGAAATCGCCAGTGTGAACACCAAAGGAACCGTTACAGGTGTCAAAAAGGGGTCAGCCCTTATTAAAGTGACCTTTGATTCTGGCATTCCCGGTAAAGCACCTGTAGAAGCTACAATTACTGTGAAGGTAACGAATTCTACCGAGAATGGTGATCGATACTAAATACCACGAACAATGGGGTACTCTTAAGCAATCGCTTAAGGGTACCCCATTATTTTTTCAAATTCACCTTAATGACTTACAAGCTCCAAAGGCCCAACAGTCACATTGACCTGCTTGACACGCGGGAGGCTCGACTGCTGATGCTCAAAAACATACTGATTATATTTGATCTGAAAACGGTGACCCAAAGTATATCGATCCACATCCTGTTGATCAAAATCAAAACCTAATGTAGGAACTAATGGTTCTTTGACCTCACCTAATACTGCATTTACAGTAAGGTTATCTTTGGCAAAAAAGCCTCCGTTCAACCAAAATATTGATCCAACCCCGTACAGCTCAGCTGTACTATCCGTGTAAAAAAAAGCTTTCATATAAAATTCCTCCTGCTTAAGCTTCGCAGGCGGATTATTGAATGCATCAATTCGATTAATAAGTATCTTCCCTTGAGAGATAAGTACCAATTCCTGAGCGCCTAACCCTTGAATTACGGCATCTTCTACTATAGTTTCCCCTAAAACAAACATAGTGGAATTGAACTTTACTTGGCCTCTAATCGTGACATTACCTATTACTAGAATATTCGCTTGTATCTCTAAGAAGTTCCTGGGCTCTGAGCTATAGTTATTTATCTCCAGATTACCATTTACAATGAGCCATTTTGGTTTAGAAGAGGTTCCTGCTTTGGCATCATTACTAAACGTCAACTGCTTGTATTTAATCCCGTCAATGAGTAGATCGCCATTGCCATTATAGATTGCTGACTTATTCCGATCTTTTAATAAGTTATTCTGATATTCTTTTTCTTTTATTTCGTAATCCGCCATTGCTACATTGTAAGCCTCTTTTTGTTCATCTGTTGGCTCTTCTTCAAGCTCAGGTTTGGGATAAGGGAAGTTGAAACTAGGTAAACTTTCCAATGCTGTTGCACTTAAGTAATTACCCAATTTCCCTTCCACAATAGCCTGCTTAATTTCAGCCTTGGAATTTACCAGTCCTGTCGCTTCCACCACTTTATCCGCGAACGATTCCTGTACATTAATCTGAACAAATTTTTTCTGCGGCTTGATAAGTACCTGTTCTTTAGTAATACCAAGGATGTTAGGGAGTACACTTGAAGCATTGTCTTTATTCACAGCGGTATTTACCACTCCGTTTCCCGAGTACTTTATACTTCCCAGTGACTGTACATGCACTTCAGGGAGAGGCTCCGTAAGTATTGAGCTAGTGGGATCATTCTCTACTCTAGGATATTCGGTCTTTTTTCCAGGAGGTACGATCCCCTTATATTTATACACGGCCGTATCACTGATGTGTAATTCTTTACCTGCATAAATATTCCCATGAATAGCCGGCGCTCCATTTAACGTCAGAATTGCCTCCGAACCAAATGCATACTTCAAAAAATCAGGATAAGTATCAATGACAATTTTTTGTTTCAATTGCCTTTTCACGCCATTTACTGTGGCTTCAGCGGCTAAATTAATATAATACTTATTTTTTTCTTCAATCTGTTTCTCATAAGCGATGCTCTTGATCGTGCCACCCGCTCCCGATAATCGCGTACTTACACCATAATCGGCTACAACGATTTTATTCTTGACCTCATCGACAATACCTTTAATCTCATCTTCCATATGATCAGGATCAATATCCTTTCGTCCATCCAGCTTCGTCTGTATGTAAGCGACCGCTTCGTCCAGCCCCTTCTGCGCAAGGTGTAAACTTTGCACATCGTTCTCTCTGGTTTCCGTTCGTTGTGCCCCGCCCATCGTTGCCCCTAGTACAGCTAGTCCAAGTATCGTAAGTAGAAGAGCAACAAACATAACCAATACTAGAGCTGAACCTCTTTCGTTAGGGTTCCTCATCCCTCCTACTCCTCCTAGAATCCGAATTTACTTTTCAACTCCAACGGGTAATCTCTTCCGTCATAGCTCTGAACTAGCGATAAATCTATGGATATTAGACCGCTATCACAAGGAATGCTATTCTGACATTCTAGAGTAATGGCAGAACCCTCTGCTAACCTAGAAGTAATCTTAGTTCTTGTGTCCGCTGGAGGATCTATCACATCGGGTGGAGCTATCGTAAGAATGCCATTAGCAATACGAATCCGCGATTTGGTGCCGTCCTGGCGCTCTAACGTAATGAAGCTATCAATAATCTGGGTCTTATCAACATTCTGGATCATCGTTGGGGTAATCTTATCAGGCGCAAAGGTATACAGCTCCGTAATTATTGCGGACATTAACAAATCCCCTTCATCCCGCAATGAGTTTTCAATCGATATTTTATGATAACTGCGTAAGCCTAACATCGTGATCCCTGAAATAATTCCTGCAGCAACTGTAAATAACGATAGGGCTACAATTAGCTCCACTAAAGTGAATCCACCCTCCCTGCGGAAAAGGTTAACGAATTTTTTCATCGGTAATGTATCCCTCCAAAACAGATTGGGTCTGAGGTCCACTAGAAGAATCCACTCTGCTGACTTTTACCAATACCGGCAATAGATATGCTGCCATCTTCTGTTCATCTGAATCACTTGGGCTTGGGCTTAAGCTTGGGTTATGCAATTCACGCTGATACTTAATATCGATCTGATAGTTGATCCCATTGATTGAAGGGTTCAAAACCTGATTTAAGATGGTAGTATCTTCAACAAGCTGTATGTAATCATCGCATTTCACGGAATCATCCGTATCCTTTTGGCATTTCGCCGCCTCTATCGAATCATAATTCTCCTTTATAAAATAATCCCACATCTTCTCAAAATCCTGCTTCTCCACATAAAACAGCGCGTTCCGCGCCAGATTGACCATAATCGTCTTGTTTTGATTCGATTTAGAGTAACTCATGGCGTTTGTAAAGTAAGACGTAAGTACCAGTGAAACTATCGATAAGATCACAATAGCGGCCAGCACTTCGATCAATGTAAATCCTTTTTCCTTCTTTAGGCCTGATTTCATCCTACTTTCTTCCTCCCGCCTACGAGAATGCTTTCATATTTGCACGTTTTTTCCTTAATTTTCTACTTCCATTATATTCTCTCATATCCAGCTACAGCAATCCTCAAAACCCTTATAATTCAGATATTTCTACAATATCTCTCACTTTTGCTCTGTGCTATCATTTGGAAAGAGAGGGGATGGATGAAATGGCTTTAATAGAGTGCAAATTTTATTCGGAAGTACTAGGATTGAATACCTCAATGACTGTAATTTTGCCGCAAAAAACAACCACACAAATCGGGATGAGCAACGTAACTAGAGGTGAACTTCACCCTACGCTGTATTTGCTGCACGGTTTGTCAGACGATGATTCGATCTGGCTTCGCCGGACTTCTATAGAACGATATGTAGCAGAGATGGGAATAGCTGTAGTTATGCCAAATGTGCATCGCAGTTTCTACACTGATATGGCGGTTGGCGGCCGTTATTGGACCTTTATTAGTGAAGAGTTGCCGATGCTTGCGCGCTCGTTTTTCCCACTGTCAGATAAACGTGAGGAGAACTTTGTAGCTGGACTATCGATGGGTGGTTACGGGGCGATCAAGCTGGGACTGCGTAAACCGGAGTCTTTTGCAGCGGCAGCGAGTCTGTCAGGAGCACTCGATATGGCGCATAATTTTATGAACGCGGAAGATCCTACCATCAAAAGCAAAGAATACGAGATGATCTTCGGAACAGAAGATATCGCCGGAACGCCCGAAGACCTTCTTTGGCTGCTTGAGGAAGTGAACCGCTCCACGGGACCGAAACCAGCGCTGTATCAATGCTGTGGCACAGAAGATTTCCTGTACACAGATAACTTGAAATTCCGCGATGCATGCCGAGCAACCTCCCTTGATTTCACCTACGATGAAGGTCCTGGCAACCATGAATGGGGCTACTGGGATGCCAAAATCCGCGATATATTAGCTTGGCTCCCGTTGAGTAATAACTAGCTTCTTCTAATAGACAACAAAAAGGTGCAGCCATAAGCTGCACCTTTAATATCAGTTCTAATGAGATTACCCTCTTCCGAGGGTTCTTTTAAAATATAAGGATAGAGTATAAATTTCATACTACTTTATCCTTATATTTCTCGCTTAATTGCTTACCGTCCTTATAAGGACGCCGAAGGCAATTATGCTTATTTGGTGATTTTTTTAAATAATCCTGTCTGTTCCGTAATTCCTTTTTCAGCAGCGAATCTCTCAATACTCGATGCACCAAAGAATCCGTCTATGCCTTCTGTCCGTTCAATTACATACGCCGCATCCTCTGGCTCAGCAATCGGTCCACCGTGGCAAATCACCATAATATCTGGATTTACTGCTTTCCCTGCTTTAATAATCGCTTCAATTCTTTCTACACAATCATCCAATGTAAGAGCTGTTTTAGCTCCAATCGTACCTTTGGTAGTCAAGCCCATATGTGCCACCAAAATATCTGCGCCTGCTTCTGCCATAGCTTTAGCTTGTTCAGGATCAAATACGTAAGGAGTGGTGAGCATATCTAATTCATGCGCTGCTCTAATCATATCTACTTCTAAACCATACCCCATCCCTGTCTCTTCAAGGTTCTGTCTGAATACGCCATCGATCAAACCAACGGTTGGGAAGTTTTGCACGCCACTGAAACCTTGTTCCTTAAGTTGTTTTAAATAAACCTCCATCACTCTAAAAGGATCCGTTCCACATACGCCTGCTAATACGGGAGTATTTTTCACAACTGGCAATACCTCAGAACCCATTTCGACTACGATTTGGTTGGCATCCCCATAAGATAATAACCCTGCCAGTGATCCACGACCTGCCATTCTGTATCTTCCTGAATTATAAACAATCAGCATATCTGCTCCGCCAGCTTCACTGCTTTTTGCAGTAATTCCTGTGCCGGCTCCCACGCCTAAAAGAATCTTTCCATTTGCCACTTCTTCTCTAAACTTCGCCATGATTTCAGTTCTTGTATTTTTGTTCATGTGTAACGCCTCCATTTAAATATTTATTTATCTTATAAAAGCCTTATTTGCTCATGAGATCTATAAGCTTCTGAGCTGCTGCTTCTGCAAACTCTAAATCATTAATGGCACAATCCATCTCGATAACCTCGACAACATTTCTGTTCACACCATTTCTTAAGATATCAAATAACATTTGATCTTCCTCTACGCCATAAAAAGCTTCCCCTGCAACATCAATGCCGGATATCCCTTTAAGAGGCAACATTAATACCGTTTTTTCTTTGGCCATATTTAATTTCTCGACAAGCTTTTTACCGATGGCTGCATTCTCTTCTACTGTTGTTCTCATCAAAGTAACTGTAGGGTTATGCTTATAGAACTTATGTCCAGCAAATTTCTCGGGTACCGTATCATAAGGGCCAAAGTTGCACATATCAAGCGCGCCTACCGATACAACCTGTGGAATATGATGTTTTCCAGCAGCTTCTAACCGATGAGGTCCGGCATTTAGCACACCACCAATAATTTCGTCCGCCCATTCTGTTGTGGTCAGATCCAATACACCTTCAATAAAACCAGCCTCGATTAGCGCTTCCATGGACTGGCCACCTACACCTGTTGCATGGAATACAAGCACTTCATATCCTCTAGCTTCAAGATAGTTACGGGCTGCCGTCACACAGGGGGTTGTTACCCCAAACATTGTTGTAGCTACTAATGGTTTTTTCTCTATCACTTGTCTATTCTCAAATTTAAGCATACCGGCGATGGCGAAGGCCGCATTGGTAAAAATCTTTGTTGAAATGGAGTTGAGTCCAGCAACATCCACTACGGATGGCATCATGACAATATCACTAGTGCCTACATATGGAGCAGTATTCCCTGAAGCTACGGTCGAAACCATCACTTTTGGTACACCAATAGGCAATGCCCGCATACCAGGGGTTACAAGTGAAGTCCCTCCAGTGCCCCCAAAGGAGATAATTCCATCAAATTTGCCTTGCTTATATAATTCAGGTACTAATTTTCCCATACCTTTGGCTAATAATTCTGTTGCTAGTGCCCTATCTTTCTTGGCAACGAGCTCATCTATACTTACACCCGCGGCTGCTGCTACTTCTCGGTTAGAGATATCCGGTGTAAAGGTGGGTTCAAACACACCCGTATGAATCGTGAACGTACCCAGTTCCAAGCTTTCCAGCAAACTTTTAATGTAGAGATATTCTTCACCCTTGGTGTCAAAAGTTCCGGCAATGGCAATCGTCTTCATTTCTTCAACCTCCTCTTCAAATATCTGCAACAAAAAAAAGCATGATCAACTTATGAGTTAATCATACTTCTTTGGTTTATCAATGAAAACGCTTTTATGTCTTATGTTTTTGTGTTTATGTTAGATTTATATTGTTTTGGAGAGAACCCTTTATACTTCTTAAACATTTTGCTAAACTGCGCATAGTCTTGGTACCCAACTAATGGTGCTAGCTCAGATAACTGGATAGGGTCTCTATGTAATATTTCCGCTGCCTTATCCATCCGAAATTGTACGAGATACGTTTGAAAGCTGCAGCCTACTTTTTTGGTAAACAAGCTACTTAAGTAACTTCGGGATACATGGGCCACCTTAGCTAAATCTGCAAACAAGATCTCATTCATATAATTTTGAGCTACGTATTCTTTTACAAATTCAACATAATCATAGTGCTTTGTGATGCCGTCTAACATTTTGACCATAAAATCATCTTCATCCAGTGTCCCCGACACTTTAAAAGCTTTGGTTATATTCGTAATGGACTTCTCCGAGGGAATTCTTTCAAAAGCAGAGCCCCCAATATACCCCATCAAGTTTTGATTATTACTGTACATATACTGCACATCAATTGGCGTTTTCACCGGACCACCATAAACCAATTTAATTAAATCTGGCTTTAGCTCATTGCATGTATTAAAAATCTTGTCCGCCTTAGCCTTGGCAGCTTCCAGCGAGAATACCTTCTTGGCTCCTAATAATCCCCCTTCGGTTAAGCCTAAATGTGCACAAATAATATCTGCTCCTGCCTCGATCATCTGAGCGGCTTGGATTTCGTCAAATACAAAAGCAATGGTAAACAAACCTTTTTCGTGTGCTATTCTTATAGCTTCTACTTCGAGTAGATAACCATTCCCCTCATCTTCGAGCGCTTCTCCAAATTGACCATCTATTAATCCAACCGTGGGGTAATTATTAATTCCGGAAAACCCCTTATTCTTTATTTCACTGATGTAGCTCTCCATATCTTTTGTCGGATCGGTTGCATTGAGTCCAAAAATAATAGGAATATCTCTTACCAAAGGTATGATCTCTCTAGACGCAAAGTCCATCACCATATCATTACTATTGCAAAATGGCAAAATCCCAGCGAGAGAGCTCCTCCCCATCTGCCGGAATTTCCCCGAGTTTAACATCAGAAGGAAATCTGCTCCACCCTGCTTCGCATACTTTGCCGTTATTCCAGCACCTGTGGCTACTCCAATAATATGATTCCCCAGTTCTAATTGCGATCCAAGCTCGTCTAGGATTTGCTCTCTACTCATACTTACGTGCCCTCCTATCCCTAATATAAGGATAACCGTAAAGAACACTGTGAATCCAGTTATGTTATAAGTAGAGCCCATTTAGATAAAAAAATCCCGCCTGCGACCTATAAAAGTCTGAGGCGAGATTTGGTATTGATACGGTTTACAATATAGCGTCACCGTGTTTTACAACCCATTCATTAGCTTCGTGCAGTGCCTGCTCCGCGCGTTCGATTGCAGCCTTCACCTGAACCGTGGCTGTGCCGCCATAAACGTTACGGGCGTTAACTACAGCTTCCGGTTGAAGAACAGCATAGATATTCTCGTCGAACAGCGGTGAGAATTGCATGAACTCTTCCAACGTCAGATCCAGCAGGAACTTGCCTTCGTTAATGCAGTAGAGCACGGTTTTTCCGATTACTTCATGTGCTTGGCGGAAAGGAAGACCTTTACCTACCAAAAAGTCGGCGATATCCGTTGCATTCGAGAAGTCCGTGTTCACGGCTTCACGCATACGTCCCTTGTTCACCTTCATGGTGGAGATCATCGGCGCGAACAATTGCAGTGCACCAGTCAGTGTAGTAACGGTATCGAACATGCCTTCTTTGTCTTCCTGCATATCCTTGTTGTACGCGAGTGGCAGTGATTTCAGTACGGTCAGCAAGCCAATCAGGTTGCCGTATACGCGACCAGTTTTACCCCGTACCAGTTCTGGTACGTCCGGGTTCTTCTTCTGTGGCATAATGCTGCTGCCTGTGCAGAAAGCATCATCCAGTTCCACGAAACTAAACTCTGTGCTACTCCACAGTACCAATTCCTCACTGAGTCTGGATAGATGTGTCATAACAAGCGCTGCATTCGCCAAGAACTCCACGATGAAGTCACGGTCGCTGACAGCATCCAGACTGTTCTCGTAAACACTGTCAAAGCCCAATTGCTCGGCCACAAAATGGCGATCGATCGGGAAGGTCGTTCCCGCAAGCGCTCCTGCTCCGAGTGGCAGAACGTTGATCCGTTTGTAGCTGTCCGTCAGACGTTCTGCATCGCGGCGGAACATGGAGACGTAAGCCAACAAGTGGTGAGCAAACAGGATCGGTTGTGCCCGTTGCAAATGCGTATAACCAGGGATGATCGTCTCCACATTGTCTTTGGCTTGCTCGATCAAAGCTTCCTGCAATTCATGCAGCAAGCTAACTAGCTCAACTACACGGCCCCGTAGGTAAAGGTGCATATCCGTTGCCACTTGATCATTACGGCTGCGTCCTGTGTGCAGCTTACCTCCGACTGGACCGATTTCCTCAATCAGATGTTTTTCAATATTCATATGGATGTCTTCATCCGCTACGGAGAAAACAACCTCTCCAGCGTTAACCTTGTCCAATACTTTGTTCAGACCTTGCTTAATGGTCTCCACATCTTCTTGTGGAAGGATTCCGCATTTGCCCAGCATTGTGACATGCGCCAGACTGCCTTGTACATCTTCTTTGGCCAAAGCCTTATCAAATCCAATGGAAGCCGTATACTCCTCCACCAGCTTGTTTGTTCCTTTAGTAAACCGTCCGCCCCAAAGCTTGCTCACCTGTAGTTTCCTCCTCTTGGACGCCAGAGGGCCGCTCCTATCCTGACGGGAGGAACGGCCTTCGGGTTGCCCGTTTAAGTTTATGTTATCGTTCTATTTCGAAGCTCCATTTACACCAGTAGAAACTTTAAGGCGCAATGCGTTCAAGTGGATAAAACCAGTTGCATCCCCTTGATCATAAGCTTGTGTAGGATCAGCTTCCATCGTTGCAATCTCAGGATTGTACAGGCTGACTGGGCTCTTCACTCCAGCGCCGATGATGTTGCCTTTGTACAGTTTAAGACGAACAGTACCCGTTACATTTTGTTGGCTCTGTGTTACAAGAGCTTGCAGTGCGATACGCTCTGGAGCGAACCAGAAACCGTTATACACCAAAGTGCTGTAACGAGTGATCAGGCTGTCACGCAGGTTCATCACTTCACGGTCCATCGTGATGGACTCCATTTTGCGATGAGCGACAAATAGGATTGTTCCACCTGGAGTCTCATACACACCACGGCTCTTCATGCCGACAAAACGGTTCTCAACCATATCCACACGTCCGATACCGTGTTTACCGCCTAGCTCATTAAGTTTCTCCATCACTTGAAGTGGGTTTAAGGACTCACCATTCAGCGCTACGCAGTCTCCCTTAACGAAATCGAGTTCCAAATATTCCGCTTCATCCGGAGCATCCTCAGGAGCATTGCTCAGTAGGAACATTCCTTTGTTCTCAGGTGCACTTGGATCAAACCAAGGATCTTCCAATACGCCGCTCTCATAGCTGATGTGCAGCAGGTTACGGTCCATCGAATACGGCTTCGCCGCAGATGCTTGTACCGGAATATCATTAGCTTCCGCATAAGCGATCATTTCCGCACGACCCGGGAATTGATTGCGGAACTCTTCCAGACGCCAAGGTGCGATTACTTTAATGTTTGGTGCTAGAGCAGCTACGCCAAGCTCGAAACGCACTTGGTCGTTACCTTTACCTGTCGCGCCGTGCGCGATAGCCGTTGCGCCTTCAGCGATGGCGATATCCACCATACGCTTAGCGATCAGTGGACGAGCAATACTAGTTCCGAGCAAGTATTGGCCTTCGTAAAGCGCGCCGGATTGGAACATAGGGTAGATGAAGTCGCTAGCGAACTCATCGCGCAGATCATCGATGTATACTTTCGATGCGCCGGTTGCTAGTGCTTTTTCCTCCAAACCGTCGAGCTCTTCTTTTTGGCCGATATCGGCTGTGAAGGCGATGATCTCAGCATCATAAGTTTCTTTAAGCCATTTCAAAATAACAGATGTATCTAGTCCGCCGGAATAGGCGAGTACAATTTTTTCTTTAGCCATGGTGTGGCAACTTCCTTTCGTGTGGGGGGTATAAGATTCGCTTAAATGCGCTTATAGAACTCCGGTGATAAAGCGCAACTACGTGAAATGTTTGGACTTCCGGTCGCTGTTATAATCAGATTTCTATGATTGTAGTCTGCCTTCGCAGATGAAATCTGATTATAAAGGCGAACGCTAACGCTCCTACAGTTCCAAACTTTCACTTCATTGCTCCGCACCGGAATTCCAACGCTACTTATTAAGTTCATCTTATATAGTATTTTATATAATCTTAGACCAATATAAGTTCAATCCTAATTATCTATGATTCCTTAACTCATCAGCGCAGCCATTAAAGCCTTTTGCGCATGCAGGCGGTTCTCAGCCTGATCAAAGATGACCGAGTTAGGGCCGTCAATCACGCCTGTGCTGACCTCTTCCTCACGGTGGGCTGGCAGGCAGTGCAGGAAGAGATAATCGCTCTTCGCGCCTTTTACAAGCTCCTCATTGACCTGATAGTCCTTGAATGCCGCTTCACGCGCCTTTTGCTCCTCTTCGAAGCCCATGCTCGCCCACACATCGGTGTAGATGACGTCAACGTCTTGTACAGCATCTTGCGGGCTGTTAGTAACCACAATCGTAGCTCCGGTTTCTTTAGCGATCTCACGGGCTTCTGCTACAACTGCTGCATCCGGCTCATAACCTTCTGGTCCAGCGATTGATACATCAACACCCAGCTTGGCTCCACCAATCATCAAAGAATGCGCCATATTGTTGCCATCGCCGATGTAAGCCAGCTTCAGGCCTTTGAGCTTTCCTTTGTGCTCATAAATGGTTTGGTAATCCGCCAGCACTTGGCAAGGATGTGCCAGGTCGCTCAGACCGTTGATTACTGGAATAGAAGCATAACGAGCCAGATCCTCTACTTTGTCATGGCCGAAGGTACGGATCATAATTCCGTCGAGGTAACGTGACATTACTTGTGCTGTATCGCCAACCGTTTCACCGCGTCCAAGCTGAATGTCATTTTTGCTCAAGAAAAGGGCATGCCCTCCCAGCTGATACATTCCAACTTCAAACGATACGCGCGTACGAGTAGAGGATTTTTCAAAAATAAGACCAATCGTTTTCCCCTTCAGCGGCTGAAATTCTTCGCCATTTTTCTGCTTCTTCTTCAGTTCAATCGCCGAATCAATCAGATACGTAATTTCCTCCGGGCTGTAATCGTTCAGCTCCAGTAAATCACGGCCTTTCAGTTGCTGTGCAATGGTGTGCTTGTTACTCTGTACGCCCTGACTCATGAGCCTACCTCCCCGTTTGCTTGTTTAGCATAAGTATGAATGAGTTCGGAGACGATGTCTACCGCTTGGTCGATCTCCTCTTTACTTACATATAGATTAGGCAGCAAGCGAAGGACATTAGGACCCGCTGTCACGAACAACAGGCCTTTCTTTTGTCCAGCCAAAACAATATCGCCCACTGGTGATTGACATTCAATCCCGATCAACAGTCCTTTGCCACGGATATCCTTCACAAAAGAACTATCCGCCAGCTTCTCTTTCAAAAGACCTGTCAGGTACTTACCCATTTCTTCAGCGCGTTGTGGAAGCTCATCCTCCAGCATCGTCTCAATCGTCGCTGCCATAACCGCTGTTGCAAGCGGTGTTCCTCCGAAGGTGGACGCATGGCTGCCAGGTGAGAATGCTTCACGCAAATACCCTTTGCCAAGCATTAAGCCCGCTGGGAACCCACTAGCAATCCCTTTAGCCAAAGTGAAAATATCTGGTTCAATTCCATAATGCTGATGAGCGAACAGCTTGCCTGTACGTCCCATACCTGTCTGTACCTCATCTACAATCAGAAGCAATCCGTGTTTCTTGCACAAGGCTACTACAGCGTTCAAGAACTCTGGTTCTACCTCTAGCACGCCACCCTCTGCAAGCACCATCTCCAGCATGATAGCAGCGGTATGATCACCAATAGCAGCTTCCAACGCCGGGAGATCATGCAAGGGCACAGTCTTGAAGCCTGCTGGAAGCGGCAGGAAGCCTTCTTTTACCTTTTGCTGACCTGTAGCTGTCAGTGTGGCTAATGTACGTCCATGGAAGGATTGTTCAAATGTGATAACCTCATAACGATCCTCACCTTTAATCTTCTGGTGGTAACGACGAGCCAGCTTAATAGCAGCCTCATTCGCTTCTGCCCCACTATTGCAGAAAAACACTTGATCAGCGCAGCTATTCTCTGTCAAAAGGTTTGCAACTTTGTCCTGTCCAGGAATATGGAACAGGTTCGAGACATGCCAGAGGGTATCGATCTGTTCCTTCAGCTTAGCACCGACTTTTTCAGGAGCATGACCTAGACTGGTCACAGCCAATCCACTTGTGAAATCAAGATACTTATTGCCCTTATCATCCCATACCCAGGTGCCCTTGCCTTTAACTAAGCTAAGATCATATCTGGCGTAAGAAGGGAATACCGCGCTCAGCTTGCCTGCTGCAACATCCGGTGTACCTGATCCTACTGTATCGGTCTGCTGTGCCCCTGCTTGCGAATCCAATTCCGCTTGTGTAAGCTTGCTCATTCTAAGTCACTCTCCCACCTTGTGCTCCTGTGTACCAGGCTGCACCTCTAATTGATATTCATCTATGATTCTACGAACGAATAATACGTGTGCCTATCGCTTCACCTTGTAGTACTCGGCTAAGCACCCGCGGTTCTTTTCCATCCACAATAATAACCTCTGAAACGCTGCCTTGAATGCAATCGATAGCTGCCCGTACTTTTGGGATCATGCCGCCGTAGATTTCTCCACTTTCAATTAAAGCTTCGATTTCCTGTACGGTAACGGATGGAAGCACAACCTTTCGACCCTCCACCGTACTCATAATGCCAGGCACATCTGTAACTACGATCATTTGGGGAGACTCTACATAAGAAGCGACTGCCCCTGCTGCTGTATCTGCGTTAATATTGTAGCGCTGACCTGCAGCATCTACACCGATAGGTGCAATGACAGGAATATATCCCATACCAACAATACCAGTTACAATCTCAGCTTTCACTTCCGTTACCTCTCCTACCAAACCTACTTCAGCGCTATTAGCTACGGGTCTAGCAGTAATCATATTTCCATCGATACCGGATAGCCCTAGAGCTAGGCCGCCACTTCCTTGAATTCGCCTTACAATCGCCTTGTTGATACTCCCTGCCAGCGTCATCTCTACGACATCTAGTACTGCCTCGGTGGTTACTCGCAGACCGTTCACGAAGCTGCTTTCAATGCCCAGCTTTGCTAGATTCTCTGAAATGGCTGGCCCTCCGCCATGAACAATTACAGGCTGAATGCCTTCCTGCTGCAAATCTCGTAAATCTTCGAAAAAAGAATCAGGAAGAGCAGCCAGCGTACTACCTCCGCATTTCATCACAAACAATCCACTACCATCTAATGCATCTATAAGTTCAAGCTCGCTATTTAGCGTCATAAGTTCGGTATCCTTCCCTTGTGGGCTTAAGCCGCCACAAATTAGGTACGGTATGCAGCGTTAATACGCACATAATCGTAAGTTAGGTCACAGCCCCAAGCTGTAGCCTTTCCGGTTCCATCATGCAAATCTACAGTGATCAGCACAGTTTCACTTTTTTGCAAATAGGCCAAAGCCTTCTCCTCATCAAAAGCAACCGGCTTCGAATGCAGTAGCACCTCGATATCACCTAACGAAATGTTCACACGCTCCGGCGATACTGGTACACCCGCGCGTCCAACCGCAGCAATGATCCTTCCCCAGTTCGCATCCGCTCCAAAAATAGCAGATTTCACTAGACTAGAACCCACAACTGTCTTGGCAATCGCTGCAGCAGCTTCGTCATGAACAGCACCATTCACTTGAACCTCAATCAGGTGGGTCGCACCTTCTCCATCACGTGCAATCGCCTTGGCAAGCGTCTGGCAGACATACGTGAATCCAGCGGCAAAAGCGTCCCAATCCGGATGCAGTCGAGTCAGCTTCTCATTACCTGCAAGCCCACTAGCCATCGAGACTAGCATATCATTCGTGCTTGTATCTCCATCAACTGTAATCATATTAAAAGTAACGTTCGTAGCAGAACGAAGTAGACTGTGTAAATCTTCCGCTGAAATATCAGCATCTGTAGTCATAAAACCGAGCATCGTAGCCATGTTAGGATGAATCATCCCGGAGCCCTTCGCAGCTCCAGCAATAACAACTTCTACACCGCCAACAAGCACCTTCACGGCAACCTCTTTTTTAACTAAATCAGTTGTAAGTATGGCCTGACAGAATTCCTCCGCTCCAGCAGCCCCACCGTCCAGCTTTTCTGGTATTGCAGCAATACCGCTACGTACGCAATCCATCTTCAGCAGCTCACCGATCACACCAGTCGAAGCGACAGCAACATCATTAAGCTCTACGCCCAAATGTTGAGCCGCAGCAGCGCGCATCTCATAAGCATCGGCCTCGCCTTGTTCACCTGTGCAGGCATTAGCATTCCCGCTGTTCACGACTACCGCCTGCAACGTTCCGTTCACAAGACTTTCTCGCGTCACCTTCAGAGGAGCCGCCTGAAAAACATTCGTCGTATACACGGCAGCAGCCGTAGCTTTAACCTCACAAATAATCACTCCGAGATCGTTGCGGTCTGTTTTTTTCAATCCACAGTGCAGTCCTCCGGACTTAAATCCTTTAGGTGAAGTAATGCTTCCACCTTCCAAGGTAGTAAATAATTCAATCTCGCTCATGTTATTTGTACCGCTGATCCTTATGGATACACAGGTGTGTAGCCGAGGCCAAGGGTTTCCTCCCATCCCATCATCAAATTAAGGTTCTGTATTGCCTGACCTGCCGCACCTTTTACAACGTTATCAATGACGGAGACTATGGTCACCCGCCCTGTACGAGCATCTGTCGCAAATCCGATATCACAATAATTAGAGCCGCTAACTTCTTTTGTCGCTGGAATCACACCTACATCGCGCACCCGCACATAAGGTCTGCCCGCATAATATTCACGATATAAATTCACAAAATCCTGCTCCGTATAATTGCCCGTCATTCCTGCATACATCGTACTCATAATACCTCGGCTCATCGGTACGAGATGTGTGGTGAACGTTACGGTTACCTTTTCTCCAGCAATCTCCGTGAGCGTCTGCTCGATTTCTGGTATATGTTGATGTTTATTTATTTTATAAGTTTTTAAGTTCTCGTTTATCTCTGCATAATGCACCATCAGGCTCGTTCCGCGTCCTGCTCCGGTAACCCCGGATTTGGCATCAATAATAATACTGTCATGCTTAATCCAGCCTGCCTGAATCGCAGGAATTAGTCCAAGAAGTGTAGCCGTAGGATAACAGCCTGGATTAGATATAAAATCAACCCCAGCCACACGCTCTCCGAATACCTCGCAAAGTCCGTATACAGCCTGTTCTAGATACTCATCAGCAGGAGCTGTATGTTTGTACCAGTGCTCATACTCTGCGCCATCCTTCAATCGGAAATCACCGGATAGATCTACGACCTTAAGTCCAACTTCCAGCAGCTGCGGCACCAGCTTTGCACTTACACCAGACGGCGTAGCCGTAAAAACCACATCCGCCCGCTCAGCTATCTGCACCGGATCAACGCCATCCAGCCTTCGGTCAATAATGCCCGTCAAATGAGGAAACCCTTCCTCTATCGCATCCCCTGCACTAGATGAGGAAATTACCGAAGTAATCTCTACTTTAGGATGACTTTGTAGTAGCCGAATCAGCTCTACGCCTCCATAACCCGTTGATCCAACAATCGCCGCCCTCAGCTTGCCTTCCACTGTCATCCCCACTTCCTGCTTATCATGAATATATTATTTAATATAATGCATACCGTCTTAGAAATATGTATTATTATACATCCCTATTAATATAAATACAACACAATATGTGAACTTTATTCATCCTAAATATAACCTCATTTAGAAAAAAAGAGAAGCGTCACCTCCCCTGTAGGAGAGATTACGCTTCTCTTTTAAATCCTTCGCCTAACACTTCATGTGCTTCGGTAATTATAACAAATGCACTTGTATCTACGGATTGGACAATCGCCTTTAGCCTTGATACTTCATTCTGACCTACCACTACCATCAGAACGGTACGTGCATCGCCAGTGTACCCGCCATGTGCGTCCAGCTTTGTCAGACCACGATCCAGATCATTTAATATCGCCGCAGATATTTCATCTGTTTTGTCCGAAATAATATAAGCAACCTTCGTATAACGGAAGCCTACCTCTATTGCATTAATGGCCTTACCTGTAACAAACAATCCGATCAGCGCATACAGCGCTTGCTCCATGCCGAGTATAAATGCAGCCAGCATAATAACCGTCCCGTCCAGCAACACAACGGAAACCGAGAAGCTGAGACCAGATATCTTTTGAATGATCTGCGCCAAAATCGTAAGTCCACCTGTTGAGCCCCGTCCGCGGAACACAACGCCAAGTCCCACCCCCACACAGATACCGCCATAAATGGAGGCTAAAAGTGGATTGGTTGTCGGTGTAGGCAAATCTTTTGTCAACAAGATAAATAGCGGCAACACAAAGCTCCCGAGCAACGAGCGAACGCCGTATTGTTTACCCAGGAAGATTACTCCGAGCACAAACAGCGGGATATTAAGTGCCCATTGCGTAAATGCCGGTTCAGCCCCAAACCAAGCTTCAGCCAATACAGAAAGACCCGATACACCACCAGAAGCTATATGATTAGGCAGAAAAAAAAGATTAAACCCCAATGCCGTGATTAGCGAACCGATCAGAATAAGCATTGTATCCACCACATGACGGACGGGTCCATTCAGTGGAATCAGCGGGGGTTTATTACGAGAATTGATTTTTTGCATTTCATGGCGCTCCTTAAAGTGTCATCTTGCTCTACGTAAGAAGAAACGGGTATTCCATCCATATCAAAGAATGGTATCCGTTTCCCCTAAAAAAATATAAAGATAAAGTATGGAGTAAGCTTATACTTTCCTATATTCCCGAAAAAATCCCTTAATCCGCCTCAACCTTGATCTGGCTACGCAAGTACCCATCAATGAATGCGTCCAGGTCTCCGTCCATTACTGCACCCACATTACCTGTTTCCACGGAAGTACGATGATCCTTGACCATGTTATACGGATGGAATACGTAGGAACGAATCTGACTGCCCCAAGCGATTTCGGATTGCTCGCCGCGAATCTCATCCAATTGCTGCTGCTGCTCTTGCAGCTTGCGCTCATAGAGCTTGGAACGCAGCATCTTCATCGCTTGTTCCCGGTTCTTGATCTGTGAACGTTCGTTCTGGCAGGTTACCACTACGCCCGACGGCAAGTGAGTAATCCGTACCGCAGAGTCCGTGGTATTGATATGCTGTCCACCGGCGCCACTCGCACGATACGTATCGATCTTAAGATCCTCAGTCCGAATCTCAACTTCTACATCATCCGTAATTTCCGGAACGACATCACAGGACACAAAAGAGGTATGGCGTCTACCCGAAGAGTCAAACGGAGAAATCCGCACTAGTCGATGGACACCCTTCTCAGCTTTTAAATATCCATATACGTTGAAGCCCTTGATAAGCAGTGTAACACTCTTAATTCCTGCTTCATCACCCGGTAAATAATCGAGCACTTCAACCTTAAATCCACGTTTCTCAGCCCAACGTGTGTACATACGCAGCAACATCTGTCCCCAGTCTTGGGATTCTGTTCCGCCTGCACCCGGATGAAGCTCAAGAATAGCATTTAACTTGTCGTACGGTTGGTTAAGCAGCAATTGCAGCTCGAATTCATCCACTTTACTGCCTAGGCTACGGATCGTCTCTCCGATTTCTGTTGCCAGATCCTCATCGCCCTCTTCATCCGCAAGCTCTGCCATCATCGCAGCATCATCGTATTCCTGCTGAAGCTTCTCGTATTGATCTACGGAAGATTTCACAGCGTTCATCTCAGCAATTACACTCTGCGCTTGCTCACTATTATCCCAGAATCCTGGAGCTGCCATTTTCTCTTCAAAGTTAGAAATCATCTCTTGCTTAAGATCTAAGTCAAAGAGACCCCCTAAGGTCAGTTAGTTTCTTGCCTATTTCACGCAGATCCTGCTTTACATTTGGTTCTATCATAGGTCACTTCACCTTTCAAAATTGGTTGTTACGGTCTTCGCTCTAATGGATAGTTAGTAAATGAGTGAATGTTCAGCCATTCCGAGAAGGATTGGACTTCCGATCGCTGTTATCCTCAGATTCCTTGATTAGATAACCGCACTTGCGGTTGGAATCTGAAGATAAAGGCGAGCGCTACGCTTCTCCAGTTCCAAACCTTCTCTCCATTCCACATTCACTCAAGTGCTAAAGATCCAAAAAAGCGACTGGGCCGTAAACGGGGGATACCCCCCGGGCCCAGCCGCTCTTTATGGTTAGTATACCCATGAAAGCGATGATAAGGACTAGTTTAAGGACAAAGATTGAGAAAACCATGCCCCAATGCCTTTTTCGTCTATACCTTAGAACGCTAAATATGAGTACTACTAAACGTTTGTCTTATGCGTTTTGACCGTGGCAATTCTTGTACTTCTTGCCGCTTCCGCAAGGGCAAAGATCATTACGGCCAGTCACAGCCTCAACATGAACCGGACGTTTCTCAACAGGTTCGCTGTTTGTAGAGATCTTGTCTTCATCAATAACGGATTGACGTTCCTGATTCGCCTCGATGTGAGCCTTCATAATATAAGTAGCTACTTCTTCTTGAATCGTAGCAGTCATAGTATTAAACATCTCAAAGCCTTCGAATTGATATTCACGAAGTGGATCCGTACCACCGTAAGCACGCAAGTGAATCCCTTGACGTAATTGATCCATTGCATCAATATGATCCATCCATTTGCTATCTACGGAACGAAGCACGATTACCTTCTCGAATTCACGTACGAGTTCTGAACCCAGACGTTCTTCACGTGCAGCATATTTCTCAAGCACACGTTCGAAAATAAACTCGATGATCTCCTCAGCTTCCTTACCCCATAGAATATCACGGGTCAAAGCACCTTCTTCAAGCAGCTTGCTGTTTACGTAATCAGCAACTTCTTGCAGTTCCCAGTTCTCAGGAATATCATCGCTGCAGTGTGCTAGAACGATACGCTCAATTACTGGCTTGATCATTTCAAGCACGACATCTTTAATATTATCAGACTCCAGAATCTCACGGCGTTGTTTATAAATAATTTCACGCTGCTGATTCATCACGTCATCATATTGCAATACGACTTTACGGATATCAAAGTTATTACCTTCAACACGTTTCTGAGCAGATTCAACCGCACGTGTGATCATGCGGCTCTCAATCGGCTGATCTTCCTCGAATCCGAGACGATCCATCATAGTCAGAACGTTGTCAGCGCCAAAACGCTTCATAAGCTCATCGCCAAGCGACAAGTAGAATTGTGTAGAACCAGGGTCACCTTGACGACCCGCACGACCGCGCAGCTGGTTATCAATCCGGCGCGATTCATGACGCTCTGTACCAATGATATGCAGACCTCCAAGATCTGTCACACCTTCACCCAGAACGATGTCCGTACCACGTCCAGCCATGTTGGTAGCAATCGTAACTGTACCTGGCTGACCTGCATGGGTAATGATTTCTGCTTCCGCAGCGTGATGCTTCGCGTTAAGCACTTGGTGTCTAACGCCTTTGCGCTTCAGCATTTCAGATACGAGCTCTGAATTCTCGATCGAAACTGTACCAACCAGTACCGGCTGGTTCTTTTTGTGACGTTCTACAATTTCTTCCACAACAGCCTTGAACTTACCGTTCTCACTCTTGTAGACAACATCTGGCATATCTACGCGCTGATTTGGTTTGTTCGTAGGTACTTGAAGAACTTCAAGACCATAAATCTTCTTGAACTCCTCTTCCTCAGTCTTCGCTGTACCTGTCATACCACCCAGTTTGCGATACATACGGAAGTAGTTCTGGAATGTGATTGTTGCAAGAGTCATACTCTCATTCTGTACTTCGATTTCTTCCTTCGCTTCAATCGCTTGGTGCAGCCCATCGCTATATCGACGACCTGACATTAGACGTCCTGTAAATTCATCAACAATAACGACCTCACCCTCGTTTACAACGTAATCTACGTCACGACGCATAATTACATTTGCTTTTAGGGCTTGGACGATATGGTGATTCAATGTTACATGACTGTGATCATACAAGTTTTCAATACCAAAAGCGCGCTCAGCAGTAGCCACACCTTTTTCAGTCAAGGCTACAGACTTCACCTTAATATCAACTGTGTAGTCTTCTTCAGCCTTAAGCTTTTTCACAAAACGGTCTGCTGAAAAATACAATTCTGTAGACTTCTCAGCTTGTCCGGAAATAATAAGAGGTGTACGTGCTTCATCAATAAGAATAGAGTCCACTTCATCAATAATACAGAAATACAGAGGGCGCTGAACCATTTGCTCTTTATAAAGCACCATGTTGTCACGCAAATAATCAAAACCAAATTCGTTGTTTGTGCCATACGTAATATCGCAGGCATAAGCAGCTTGTTTATCAGCATGGTCCATACCGCTCAGGTTAACCCCAACCGTCATGCCCAGGAAGTTATAGATTTGTGCCATTTGTGCGCTGTCGCGCTGAGCCAAATAGTCATTGACCGTTACTACGTGTACGCCTTTACCTAGCAAAGCATTCAAATACACTGGCAATGTACCTACTAGTGTCTTACCTTCACCAGTCTTCATCTCGGAGATTCGGCCTTCATGCAGAGCCATACCACCAATTAACTGCACATCAAAATGCCGCATACCAAGTGTCCGCTTGGAAGCTTCACGTACGGTTGCAAATGCCTCAGGAAGAATTTCTTCCAGAGTTTCGCCTTTTTCAATACGGGCACGGAATTCTGCTGTCTTAGCTTGTAACTGTTCGTCAGATAGCTTTACAAATTCCGGTTCCAATCCATTAATTACATCGACTGTCTTCATGAGACGTTTAACGTCACGATCGTTGGTGTCTCCGAATATTTTCTTTACAAGTCCTAGCATGGTTAACCCCTTTCATGCAACACAGATGGTGGAACCGAGCCCATCCTCACAAAATTGAAAGGGCCATTTATAAATTCGATTCCGCTGCTTCATAAATTGTAACAGTTTGTAAGAGATGCCGCAATACAAGGTGTATCAGCCACATTTTTCAAATATAGTCGCTTATACGCACAAGAGCCCTATTCGCTGCAAGCGAATAGGGGCTCGGTTTAAATTTCTTAGGTTCTGACTAACTCTCGAGGCCCTTTATACTTAGAGCATAACTGGCATCATTGTATCTTAGCCCTGTTCAATCAGTCCATATTTACCATCATCACGTTTGTAAACTACGCTTACTTCCGAGGTGTCGATATTGGAAAACACAAAGAAATTATGTCCTACCATGTTCATTTGAAGAATTGCTTCTTCCACATCCATCGGCTTCATTGTAAAGCGTTTGTTCCGCACAACTTCTAAATCATCATAATCTTGTTCTTCTACAGCAACAGCGGTACTAGCTCCATCCACAAACAGCGTCTTCAGTCCCTCTTGACGGAACTTACGATTGATCTTTGTTTTGTGTTTGCGAATTTGACGTTCCAGCTTGTCCACAACGGCATCTATGGAAGCATACATGTCATCGCTGCGATCTTCCGCACGAAGCGTCACGCCAGCAAGCGGAATGGTTACTTCCACCGTATGAAGGCCGCGAACTACGCCAAGCGTCACAGACCCTTCAGAGGTAGGGGGTGCTTCGAAATACTTCTCAAGTTTGCTGAGCTTCTTATCAACATACTCTCTCAAAGCGTCGGTCACGTCAATTTGTTGACCTCGAATGGTGAATTGCATGGCCACTCCTCCTTTAGTTACACCTTCATTATACCAAATTGTTAAGGCTAAGTAAAAAGTAATTCCTTACAGCCCTTACAATTAGATAACAAATATTGTCCTTGTGTTCACAAATAAAACAAGTCCGGTAAGAGCAACTATTCGCCTCACCGGACCAAGAGTAAACCTGACGTTATTATAGTACGAATTCCATTCTTATATTCCCAAACTGAGATAGCATAAGATTAAGTTACTTGGTATGAATTTGAATGATTTCGACAGGTGACAATTCTGTACTTGATCCTGTAATAAGGTATACCTTATAGGCAGTATTGGCTGTCAATCCAGTCAAAGTATGCGTATGTTTTACACCAGGAGCGAACGTAAGCGTGTCCGTCCATGGAGCAGTCAATACTGTACCAGCACTATTCTGCCCTAAAGAAATTTGTGTTGCGCTAGGTGCTTTTTCATTTGCCGGCAATACTACATATTTTACCGGTGTTGGAGCGCCACCAGTCACGCCATATTTAACATACACATCTGCTGTAACTGTACCTACTTGTCCTGGTTCAAAAAGCGTAATCGAGTTTGCAGTTGCCTGAGCAGTAGTTAATCGGACGGTAGTTACATCAGAAAGATTACCTGAAGCATCAGCTACCGCAATATAAGTTGCATACTCCGTACCAGGATTCAATCCGTAAACCGAGAATGTAACCTTTGTCTTAGCTACAGTAGCAGCGCTACCATGATACACGCCTGCAGTTCCGTCACTAAGTTGTCCTTTTTCTACTTGCAGGGCACTTGGTACACTTACATTGGTAGTATAAGGAGCTACAACATAGTACACAGCACCCGTTACGGAAGGAGTTAGGTACACATCAGCTGTTACCGAACCAACGTTACCATAGGTTGCCCCAGAAACGGTTGGTTTTGATTCATTTCCTCCACCGTTATCGCCGCCAGATCCACCACCACTTCCGCCACCAGTACTACCACCTGGAGTAGCTGTTGGCGTTGGAGTAGCTGTTGGAGTCGGAGTAGCCGTTGGCGTTGGGGTAGGTACTACTCCACCACCTGTACCGCTACCTGGATAATAGATGACTGAGGTATTGATGATACCTACAGCCTCTGCACGTGTTAACGATCTCTTAGGACCGAAGGTTCCATCCGGATAACCGTTAATAATCTTTTTATCCGCTGCAGCGGCTACTGCACCTTTTGCCCATGCTGCAATTTGTGCATTGTCTTTAAATTTGCTAGTAGTGCTATTGGTGCTCAATTTAAGTAATTTCGCAGCCATTACTGCTGCCTCTTGTCTTGTGAGCGGACTATTAGGACGGAACGTATTGTCCTCGTATCCTCCGATATAGCCAGCTTCCACGGCTTTAGCCACTTCACTGTAGTTCCAGTTTGTGCTTTTCATATCTTTAAAGCTTACAGTTGCTTTTTCTTTAAAACCGAACAGGCGATTTACCAGAGTCACATACTCTCCACGTGTAATTGCCTTGTTTGGTTTAACTGTACCATCTGGGTATCCTCCAAGGTATCCACTATCTAACCATTCCTGTAGCTGAGCTTGGGCCCAGTGACCTTGAATATCCTTAGGTACGGAGGCGGCAGATACGCTGCCAAGAGATCCTAATAACATACTAACTCCTAAAACTCCGGTCATAAGACCGCGCAACTTCTTTTTCATCCTGCTAATCATCCTCCTAAAAGTTTTGATAGCGTAGGCTATATGAATCTCTTCTCGGAAGTATTGGCCTAGGCTAACATAGTGTGCGTCGAGGTAAGATAAACAGCTCAACGTATACCTATTACCCACATTTCGAAGAGTTCTAACATTTTCCATATTATAAATTTACAAAGTACGCTATTTTCTTTCTATTAACAGCATTGATAGAGGCTTATGAGAGCACAAATTATCCCCACAAAGTGGAGCTTTACTTCGATGTATACTCAGGTACTTTGCGGGGGCCCCAAGCACACAAAAAAAGGATCTTGGGAGAATTCCCAAGATCCTTGCTAGCGCTGTCTAAATTGCTAACCATCTACTTATATGTAGGTCGGCTTAGCCGTATGATTATAATTTGATTACGTTAGCTGCTTGTGGTCCGCGTGCACCTTCAACGATATCGAACTCTACGGATTGGCCTTCATCCAAAGTCTTGAAACCGTCAGTTTGAATCGCGGAAAAGTGTACGAATACGTCGCCACCGTCTGCAGTCTCGATAAAACCATAACCTTTTTCTGCGTTAAACCATTTTACTTTACCTTCCATTGATTAAACATTCCCTTCGTCATCAGATGAACGTGAGTCTTGCTCACAAATCGACTATACCACCGTAACTTCTTCATTGTCAATTGGAAAAGTAAATGTTTACATGCAATAATTTACCACGTAAAATAGGACGTTTAATTTACCATAATTAAGAAAATAGTTTTGGTGTAAGGATAAAAAAAGAGCAGACGGTATTTAATACCCGTCTACTCCTATAGTGAAACACCGAAATGAATTATTTTCTGCGATCCATTAGAAAACTATCCGGGGTGTAAGCAGCCTCGTATGCGCTACGCTGTACTTTAGCCTGATTGCGCTTCTGCAACCAGTCTTGGGCTTCCAAACGAAGAGCGTTCATTCTATCTAAAATCACATGATCGTATTCCAAAATTCGATTAATTTCTTGTTTTTGTGCGGACGTCGACTTACAAATTTCGGCTTGTTCTGCAATAGAATCGACAAGCTCCTGACGATCCTCGACAAAAAGCTCTAACTCCTCATAGGTAGTCTCTTGAAGACGGTTTACGATGCTCCGGGTGAGTTGATCTAAACTCAGGATTAATTCATCCATGAGCACTTTCAGCCTGTCCTTGGCCTGCAGCGAGTTTGGATGCTTGAAGCCAAGTTTCCCGAAGTTCTGTAAGGTAGCCGATAGCCTCTTCCGCTTTTTCTGGGCTCTTGCGGATGTTAGCTTCAATTAATAGATGATTTGTATATTCGTAAAGTGAATAAAGATTATTAGAGATTTCATAGGAGTAGTCCAATGTACTCATTAACTCACTAACTATAGATTGTGCTTTACCAAAATTAAGACTTGTCTTCTCATAGTCCTGTTTACTGAGTCCATCCAGTGCTGTTCTCACGAAGCGAATAGCTCCATCGTACAACATAATTACTAGTTGTGCAGGTGTTGAGGTTTGAACAGAAGACTGACGGTATTTCTCATACGGAGATGTAATCAATAATCTCACCCTCTATTTTATAAATTTCTTAGCTGGATGTGGGGAAAAGACTGGAAGACTGTGCCTGTAATTTATTCATTGCCGTTTCCATTGCTGAGAACTGCTTGTAATAGCGTGTTTCGGCATTATTTAGCATGGTTAACATATCGCTTATACGAGTGTTATAATTTTTGAGCTTCTTCCCCATAACACTTTCTTCTTTGAAGGTACTGGTAAGATCAGTCGAGTACTTGTTAGTACCTACCCTCGAGACTAGTGCATCCAGTGTGTTATTGACTTTACTAGCTAACTTGTCAAATACCCCTGTAGTGGAGGCGCTGGCTGGGCCCTGGAGTAGATCCATAACCCCTTGAGCATCGTTGGCAAGAGCCTTTTTCAAAGCAGTCTCATCTAACTTCAGTTTTCCTCCCTCAAAGTAAGATCCGGTAGTCACCCCGATAGAGCTCAAGGCACCGATCTGGTTCGAAATAACCCCACGCAAAGAGGATACTGCTTCTCTTAATATATCATCGTTTTTCAAAAGTCCGCTTTTGGCTTTTTCCGTCCAAGTCGTGATATCTGCCTCTTTCATTGCTGACTTTTGTTCATCAGACAATGGTGCAAAATCGCGGTACTTCTCTTCAGCTATTTTATCGTTCAACAATTTCAACAAACTGTTGTAATCTTCAACAAATCCTTTTATTGCATCTACAGCTTTTTGAGGGTCTGATTGAGTTTTGATTGTAATAGGCTTATCCGTTCCTGTTGATGGATTCACCTCAGGATCGGTCTGGGTGGATGTTGTAGCCAATAATGTCAGTTGGACCCCGTTAATCAAGAAACTATTACTATCTTTTTTTATCATCGTATCATTAACAAATACAATAGCATCCATGCCAGGTTTAACATCTTTACCAGTGTATTGTTTAATGCCTTTAAAAGCCTCAAATAAATTATTACTACCATCAACTGATTCAATAGATAAGGCACCTTTACTTCCAAAAGTCTTAGATGAAATAATCAGCTTCCCAGTGACTTCATCAAAACTCGCGATAGCGTTAGCTTTAGTGTTACCATTAATCGTTGCAATAACAGTAGAAATCTCTGTCGCTCCTGTAAAAGAAAAAGTTTGCTCATTGATCTTCAAACTATATTTCTCTGCCTTATCAGCATCCGTAATCTCAACATTTGAACCGTTAGTCTTTGCCTTAGCTAGTGAAGAAGCTGTAGTTAAACCAGAACCTGCACCATTTGATTCAATTGTAGCCTTGGTAGCCAGCTGAGTAATACTTACTTTCATATCAATTCCGTTAGCAGTTGCTGTAGCTTCAACGGTTAGCGCTTCCGTATTACCGCTTGTAACAGCCTTATTGGCATTCAAGGCTGAGTTAACGCCATATTTGTCAGTAAGTTTATTTGTACGAAAATCAACCAACTTACTATTAATTTCGCGATAACTGTCTCTAGTCCAGTTAAGGATCTGTTTCTGTTGATTAAGCTTATCTAAGGGGACACGCTTAGCGGTCATCATACTCTTTACCATGCTATCGATATCCATCCCTGAAAATCCATTTACACGTGTAACCAAAACAGCACCTCCTACTCCTAAATTTTCTCGTCTACAAGTATTCCGGCAATTTCCATCATCTTAGCTACGAGATCCAGAGTTTTCTCTGGGGGAACTTCGCGAATGAGTTCACCGGTATCCTTATTAAGCACCTTGACCATAATGTCATGCGTCTTCTCGTGGATGCTGATCTGCAGTGTAGTTTGGGGTCCCTGTAGAGATTTCACCGCCCGTTCAATGGTACGAATGAGTTGTTCTTCCGCAACAGACACATTTACGCCCTGCTTCTCTCTCAAACTCATATCCTTAGCATTTCGGATAGGCGTTTCTTGATTTATGGATGACACCGATGCAGTACTGGACTTTGCTTCAGATACACCCTGTACACTTGTTACGGAACTAGCAGAACTAGCAGAACTAGCAGAAAGAGAAAACTGTACATTCATAAAGCCCGACCTCCACCAACGCTCATTTTATACTCTTTATATCGGTTAGATTCAGGGATAATTTAGGACTTAAGAAAGATAAACCTGAAAAAATCCCGGGAATTGCGAAGTTTTATTAATAATCACAAATATTCAAAAAAAAGAACCTTGGAAAAAATCCAAGGTTCTTTCTGTAAAGCTATAAAGTTAATTTTTAAATTAACGAAGCAATTGAAGAACGCCTTGTGGTTGTTGGTTAGCTTGAGCCAACATAGCTTGAGCAGCTTGAGCAAGGATGTTGTTCTTAGTTTGTGACATCATTTCTTTTGCCATGTCTACGTCACGGATACGAGATTCAGCAGCAGTCAAGTTCTCGGAAGAAGTTCCCAAGTTATTGATTGTATGTTCCAGACGGTTTTGGTTTGCACCTAATTTCGCACGTTCGCCGGAAACTTTATCAATAGCTGATTGGATCTTTGTAATTGCATTTGCTGCATCCTCATGAGTTGTTACATCAAGAGCCTGTTCAGTAGTTGTATTGTTTGTACCATCAGTTACAGCAAGTTTATCAGTCGTACCTGCAGTAGTAATACCCAACGCGGATGCTCTCATGTCAGCAACATCAAGAGTCAAGCTTTGGTTTTGGTTTGCACCAATCTGGAACTTCATACTCTTAGCATCGTCAGCTACTACTGCAGCTTTTGCTGCTACACCTTTTGTTACTGTTTCAAGTAGGGTACCGCCACCAATAGTTGGAGTATGATCTGCTTCTGCACCTGCTTTTTGGGTTATGATCAATTTGCCAGCATCCCCACCTGTACCCGCAGTAACAGTGTACTTAGCACCCAGCGTTGCATCTGCATTAATTGATGTAATCAGCCCAGCAAGATCAGCAGATCCAGCAGCAATGGTTGTACCATCGATTGTGAATGCTGCTGTCGGATCTACTACGCCCGCTTTAAATACACCCGCTACTGCGTCTACCTTGGCAGAACCAGCTCCGTTTTTATCGCCATTCAATAGTTTTTGAGTATTGAACTCAGTGGTGTTACCGATACGGTTGATTTCAGAAGTTAGTGAGTTAATCTCTTTCTGAATTTCTCCACGGTCAGTTTCTGTGTTAGTACCGTTTGCCGATTGGTTTGCAAGTTCACGCATACGTTGCAGGATGCTGTGTGTCTCATTCAATGCACCCTCAGCTGTTTGAATCAAAGAGATGCCATCTTGAGCGTTACGGGAAGCTTGGTCAAGACCACGAATTTGCCCACGCATTTTTTCGGAGATCGCGAGACCAGCAGCGTCATCGCCAGCACGGTTGATTCTCATGCCAGAAGACAGTTTCTCGATGTTTTTGCTAGTGTTAGCAGTGTTAATGGATAATTGACGATGAGTATTTAAGGCTGTTACGTTGTGATTGATAATCATTAGATATTTCCTCCCTGAAATTGAGTTAGTTCCACATCCATGTGGTAAACGCCGAACCATTAAGGTCGGCCGCCCTGCCGGATCAGCGTCTACTACATATATCGACGGTATGTATCCAAGTGTTTAGAGCAAATTGAAGTTTTTTTGAAATTCCTTGAATAAATCTCTTAAATCAAATAAAAAACCTGAGTCTGCATTCGTGCAGTCCCAGATTCTGAATTCAGTATATACGTTATAACCATTAATCGTTATTATTCACTTTGCGAAGTTGATGGATCAGTGCCTTCAGATCAGACTGCTGTGGAGCAACGGATTCGCGGTTAGATTCTTGTATAGAAAGATATACTTCTTTGCGAAAAATATCGACATGCTTCGGTGCAGAAATACCAACCTTTACCGTATCACCTTCCACACTTAAGATCGTCAGCTCTATCTGATCTTGGATGACGATGGACTCCCCTTTTTTTCGAGAAAGCACAAGCATATCATCCACCATCCTTTCCATCGATAACCGACTGCACCTGCAGCAAGCTATGCTTTGTATGATAAGGTGCTTTATGAAGAACGATCTGTTTAGCTAAACGAGCAGTAGGATTCAATACAATAGGAGCCAGAAGATTAATTGTCGAATGTTCGATTTGTTCCTTTAGCGTGATAATACAACGAACGACAATCCCATCATTTATGCTTAATTCTTCAGCTTCATCATCCGGCAACTCAAACTCATAGGACAGATAAAAAACAAATGGATCTCCTAACAGAAAGGATAGACCCCTATTTCTAACAGATTGTAGATAGCAAAAAGGCGTCTCCTCCATCGCAATCAAAGCAAAATCGGTTTCTTCATCAAAGCCAGGTAGTCCTTTCGGAAAATGATATATTTGCATTTCATCTACTTCCAGTTTGCCCCAAGATAGTGTTTCTATAATCAAGTTATTCACTCCTCAAAAGTTTCGCTTCGCAAAACTAACATCTTATGAAAATCCCACCACATTATATATAGCACAAAAGCTATAGAGGCGCTTTCTGGCACATCTATAGCTTAAAAAGCTACGTTTGAACATTCAATTCTGGTGGAATAAACTGAATAGAAGCATATTGCTGCATATATATATTTAACTTTCCACGGGTATATTCAATTTCTGGATTACGTCTTTCCACCTGAATGTTCACTCTCGCGGCTCGAAAATCGATTTGTGGGGCTCTCGTTTCGATGTGAATGTCCACATTGTCGTATGATGCTGGGCCTCGAATCTCAGGAAAAGAATTTGGTTCGGTATCCATACCGTAAACTTCTGCAATTGTATTACCAGGTCTAAAAAACTGAGCCATCCGATTCCCTTGCTCGACCTTTCTGGCAATTCCCTGAAGATATAACTGTTGAATGCCGGAATAAATCCGTTTATTCATATCCAGCATTTTCCCACCGTTATAAGCCTCCCAAGCACGGGATTGATCAATAGTAAGCTCCGGTCTAGTAGATTGAACAGTTAATTCACCTGCAGTAGTCGTTATATTAACCTCAGCTTTAGGCTGAGTGATCGAATAAGTGCCCGGATCAGCATCAATACCAATCACAGCAGGCGTCTGACGGATTTGCAATATCGGTTGTAGCAACGAGAACCACCTCCGTTATCTGATAAAGTCTACGAGAGTTGTGGAAATAATCTTTGCACCCACAGACAAGGATGCATTATAGATATTCTCTTGAATCTTAGAGTTCATAATCAAACCTTCATAATCGGCATCTTCAGTCTTAGCCTGTAAGTCCGTTAAGTTAATATTCAAATCACTAAGCCGATCCTGCATTAATTCTACACGGTTGGTTTTGGCCCCTATTTCAGAGCGTGCCGTCAGAATTTTTTCCATCCTTGTATCAATTAAACCAAGTTGTGCCGATATTCCTTTGGAATCACCCGATTTCAAGGCAACTGATAATTGATTAATGATTGCAAACAAATTATCCGCATCCCCAGTATTACCGAATACGTCATTACCAGTCGTACTAATAGGCATACGCACATCTTCACCTACAATAAACTGAATCTGCCCGGTATCTGTTGTAATCGGCTTAGATACATCATATGTACCATCTGCACCTTTAGCGAACTCATAAGGTTTCGTGTTGTACTGCTCACCATTAAAAATGTATTTACCATTCAACGTACTATTTGCAATATCCACAAGTTGGTCTTTTAACTGCATCACTTCGGCATTAATACTGTCCAGTGCTGACTGTGGATTAGTCCCTGTCGCAGCTTGTACAGACAGTTCACGAATCTTCTGAACAACATCTCCAGCTTGTCCTAGGACTGTATCATTATAATCTAGCCATGAAAGAGCACTATCTACATTCTTGGTATATTGCTCGTTAGATGAAAGCTCCGCACGATAACGCAGGGAATACGTAATTCCTACCGGATCATCGGAAGGCTTGTTGATTTTTTGTCCGCTTGAAAGCTGTAATTGTGTGTCGTTCATTGTACGTGCATTGCGGTTTAGGTTAAGCAGAAGCTGTGAATTCATCATGTTAGAGGTTACTCTCAACATACGCTATATCTCCTTTTATCTGCCGACTGTGCCGGTGGAATTAATCAATTTGTCGAGCAGTTCATCAAAAGTAGTCATAAAACGCGCTGCGGCACTATAAGCATGCTGAAAAACTAGCATATTCGACATTTCCTCATCCAGAGATACTCCGCTAACAGATTGACGACGGGAGTTAACCTGCTCAACCAGATAATCTGAGTTGTCCGTTTGACGCGCTGCCTCCTGCGATTGAATACCCAATTGGCCAACCATGGAGCCTAGAAGCCCGCCCACAGTATTGCTAACTTTACCGTCCGGCGTAGTGAATTTACTATCCTTGAGGTTCGTCAATAAAAGAGCCAAGGTGTTATTTCCTTTAACAACCTGCGTGTTGCCAGCTGCATCAACAGTTGTACGTAGCGAGGTTGCGAATAAGCTAACATCTGCAGCAATTTCCGGATTCAACTTGATCGTTCCAGCATCACCAGAGGTTACAAAGAAGTCACGACCAGCGCTTCCATCCATCGCATAACCTAACTTGTGGAGTCCGTTCAAGCCTTTGACAATGGTTTTAGCGTCCTCATACATCGTTGCTCCCTTAGGCATTGCCTGACCAGCGGCCAAAGTAACTACGGTGCCATCTGCTTGCTTAATCTTGGCATCATTAGTCAACACCGTACCTTCAGGAAGATTAGAACCTGCCGGTATTGTAATCTCAACGTCACCAGTAGCAATCGTACTAGCCATATCGTTGAGTTGTTTTTTGTAGTCGGTAACATAAGTGTTTTTGGAGAAAATCATTCCGTAAGCCTCGCCGCCCTTCAAGGTTCCAGCGGCATAAGCATTATTAAGAAATGCACTATCTACGGTTGCAGTAACTTCTCCACCCTCTACCAGTGGCTGTCCACCCAGAGAAACGTTATAACCAGCTTCTGTCTCCACGACGGTAATATTAGCAATCTTGGATAGCTTGTCTGCCATCAGATCGCGTTGATCGCGTAAATCATTTGCCTGATCGCCCATACCTTCGATCTTATAGATCGATTTATTCAAGTCTGCGATAGCGGTTAGATAACCCTGAGCCTCTTTTGCTTTAACTTCAATATTAGTAGTTAGATCCCGTTCAAGATTATCTAATTGCGTGCTCATATAATTCATGGCATCAGTCAAAGATTGTGCAGTTTGTACTACAATCTTACGAGCAGTAGGATCCTCAGGGTTTTTACTAAGGTCAGACCATGATTTCCAGAAGTTATCTAGAACGGTACGAATACCTGTATCCGATGGTTCGTTAACAATCGCTTCTAGTTTAGAGAGGGTATCTGCTTGAAGCTTCCAGTTTCCAAATGCAGAATTTTCACCACGGTACTGATCATCCAGAAACATTTCCCGAATCCGATCGATAGATGAGAATTCCACCCCTGTACCCATTTGACCAGGAACGGTAGATTTATTAAATCCGTACGCTTCAATAGGTAAAGCAGCCTTCATATTTACACGTTGACGAGTATAACCCTCGGTATTCGCATTTGCGATATTGTGTCCAGTCGTATTAAGAGCTGCGGTCTGAGTAAAAAGGCTGCGTCTCGCCGTCTCTATCGAGTGAAAAGTGGATGTCATGCTGCTTACTCCTCCTTATGTTCTGCTCTGACAGAACACTTCATCAGTACAATTCTAGCCTCGTGCATCAAAAATCCCCGACCGATTTACGCCATTGCCTTTGTCGGACGGACGATGATATGTGATATCCTGATTCGGTCTTCCGACCAGCAGATCCAAAGAATAATCTATAAAAGTAAGCGACTGCTCTATCAGCTTCTGATTAAGCTCATTTGCTTCTTTCAAGCGGTGCAAAGTGCCAGAAAGCTTCTGCTGAATATGCAGCAGTCGTGCCTTGTCTTCAGGGTCAAATATAAGTCTGGACAGCTCAGTTAGGTTCAGGTTCAGGTTGGAACGAATACCTACGCCTTGCAGAACGGTATATGCCGCCGCGATTCGCTGTTCCTCGAGCTGTCCAATCAGTTTCATTAACTTGGACTCACGGTTCAGGATGTCGATTAATGCATCCACCTTGTTGTCCATAATCGTCTGTTTTTTCTCAGCGGCCAGCTCCAGCATTTGATTATGCACTTCGTCCAGCCGCTCCAATAGTTCTATTAATGTCGTCAATGCCATGGATGGTTTCACCTAATTCTCGGAGGATTGCTTAAAGTAAGGGGCGAGTTTCTCTGCTAGCTTAGCTGCATCTACTTGATAGGTACCTGCGGAGACCTGTTGCTTCAAACTGTCGATCTTAAGTGCACGTTCAGCATCATTACCAGAATTCTGTGCTTGCAAGAGCTGAATCGCTTCATCAGAGATCGAAACCTCATCCTTGCGTGAACTTTTCTTCATTTGTTCCTGCCTTTGCGCATCCGCGCTGCGTTGATACGGATTCATCGCGTTAATTCGTCCGGTCTCGTTAATTTTCATAACTTCACCTTCCTTCTAATATAAAAAAGCCGATAATCTTTACTAAGTTTATCGGCGTAGACTGAAACATTCTTTATAGCTGCAAACGTTTTTTTGCAGATTTTATAGGTCACGCAACTTGTCTATGGCACGATATGCACCGTCTGTTGTCTTTTTGGTAGAATCCTCAGCAGCACTTTCCTTGGCGGCATTGGAGAGATCCTTCCTTAGCCGAGAACGGCAGCTATCACACATATGCCCATCGCGAATCAGCGTTCCACACACCTCGCAGGGATACATCATATTAGGAGCATTAGCTATAGATATCCGGCCCTCTCGAATAAAGCGGGTGATCTCCTTAATCGAAATTCCTGTAGCATCGGACAACTCTTGAATGTTGGTTCCTTTGTTCTCCCGCAAATAATCCACGCAGATCTCATATTCATGCTCCAGCTCTTTGATGCATGGCTGGCACAACCCCATAAGATTCTTAACAAACAACCGGCCGCACCTTGGACAATTGTCTAGATTCATAACAAGCAGCCGCTCCTCTCCGTACATTCTGTACAACGCATAATATCCTTATGCTCCTAGATTACATGATTGCAAAGAATTCGTCTATGGGACGGAAGAAACGCTATTACGGGCATGGATCTCTTCAAAAAGTGAATGGGCTGTTCACAATCATGCATTTCGCTCTCCTCAGGAACGTGCCCAAGTTAGGCTATACACCTCTACCGTATAACCATAATCTGAACCCACTTGTTGTATGATCTCAGCGCACGCACGAATGGTACTGCCCGTCGTATAAATATCATCAACAATAATAATCCGAACAGGACGATTTAGAGGTACCTCCCTATTTAACCAATCCGCAAATTGTGTTGTTACTGCCGGATTTTCTGCAAAAGCGTGCTTCATATCCGCCAGTCGTTCCGCTCGGCTCTTAAAGCTCTGTTTTCCCGTATGGTGTGTACGGATCAGCAGCGGAAGCTGTGGAATCTTCCTACATCTAGATAGTACATCAGCCAATCTTTCCGCTTGATTAAATCCTCGCTCCATAAGCCGGGAATCACTGACAGGCACTGGCACTAACAAATCAGCAGACCAAGAACGATGGATGATGGATGGTTTTCGGGATAAAAGAGCGCTCTGCTTCTCTTTTTTCAGTGTTAGATAGGCTCTATCCAGCATGAGGCCAAGTAAAGGGGCATACCGTTCATTCCCGCGATATTTATACTGACCCAACCATTCTCGCATAACACTAGTGTAAGCCACTGCACTTCGATTACAAATAATTGGAGACGGTTCACTACTGCGGGTACAGTCAGGACAGCCCACATGCCGACCACATTTCAAGCAGCGTGGGGAACATATCCAAGGAATGGATTCTACGCAATTCCTGCAAACTCCAGGAAATTGTGAGGATCCAGGATTAAGCTTGCCGCAGGTTAAGCATGGAGTTACGGAAGGGGACAAGAGTGCCCGAGATTTGGTTAACCATGAGAACAGAGAGCTCATCTCGGCGCCTCCTTGCTAATGTATCCTTTGCGGCGAGCGATGATGTTCATAGTACGGATTTGGGAGATCGCTCCTCGCTGTGATCGGGTCCATTGGGGAGAGGCAAATACAACACGCCCAGCAGGATCATCCTTAGATCGCCCGGCACGTCCAGCCATCTGAACCAAGGAGGCTTCGTCAAAAAGATCGCTATCCGCATCCAAAATAAATACATCGCTGCGTGGGACTGTAACTCCTCGTTCCAGAATCGTAGTCGTTACTAATAGGGAGATAGCCCGGTCGCGAAAAGCAGTTACCTTCTCTGCCCGGAAGGAATCTTTGGAGGAAGTACCCTCGATAACTACGCGGGGAAAGCTCCGACGAAGCAGAACTAGTAATCCTTCAATATGTGCAATACGAGAAACAAAACAAAAGATTTGCGCCTTGCGCTCGAGCGACTTACGAAGCGTATGTATGAGAGATCTAGGTAACAACCCACGCTTTAGGCATGTTTGAACAGATGTCATGGTCAGATGCTGCGGCACAGGCAATGGATGACCATGGAAGCGGACAGGCACTCTGGCATGTGGAAGTCTGCCTGACCGGACCAACCGCTGCATTTCTTGTGGTGGAGTGGCTGATAAGTAGATAAAAGAGCCATCTACCTTACAGGCTTGTTCTGCGGCATAAGCCAACATAGGATCATTGTGATAGGGGTACGCGTCCAGCTCGTCTATGATAACGAGATCAAAGGCTCGATGGAAGCGCAGCAGCTGATGGGTGGTCGCGAGCGTTAAGCGACCACTCACCCAGCGTTCTGCGCTGCCGCCGTAAAGCACGGCGAGAGTCTCCGCCGGGAAAGCTTTGGCGAGCCGCGGAGCGAGCTCGAGTACGACGTCGCGTCGCGGCGTCGCTACGAGCGCCCGCCCACCGGCGGCGAGCACGGCCTCTAGGAGCGGGAAGATCATCTCCGTCTTCCCGGCTCCCGTCACCGCCCAGAGCAGAAACCGCTCTGGGCACGAATTGGCGGAGCGCTCACGCCGCTCCGCCAAAAAAACCAGCGCAGCGCCAGCGGCTCCCGCCTGCGCTGGGCTTAACCCCCACCGGCCTGCGGCCGCGGTGGGGTCAAGGGCGGCCGTGCACCGCACGGCCGGAAGCGCTGCGCTGCGCAGGAGCAGCGCGCAAGCCCGGCTGCGTCCAAGTGCGAGGCAGGCCTCGCAATAGGCGCAGCCCATAAGGCCGCACGCGGCGCATGCCGTGCGGCCGGTGGGAGCGCTGCCGCAGCGCAGGCAGCGCGAAACCGCGCGGCGGGCGACAGCGCCGCGCCACAATACGTGCGGCAGCTTAGCCGCCGCACGCGCCAGAGCGCCAGCGCCCGCAGGGAGCTGGCGGGCCCACGCCCCGTGCGCAGCCGGGGCGGGACTACCAACGGCAGCTGTCAACTCCAGCCGCCCCTGCAAATGCGCCAGTTGTGCCGCCTGGCGCCAACGACCTGTCATCTCTGGCAATCCTTCTGCCAGCAGCGCCTCTATTTCCGGCTGCAGTAAAGAGCGGCCGGCCACAGCCCACGATAGTTGTTCTGCCTCCGATTCCAGTAAAGCATAATCGAGATCATTCCCTCTACTGTAACTTCTGCAATCATTGTTCTTCTTACTCTGTTCTATCATCCAACCTGATTCATAAGCCCGCCATAGCGACACCCTCTCACTAAGCCACTCTTCCTCGCCTTTCCCTCCTGCTCCCCTCTCCTCCTTCAACTCAGGCTCGAGGACACCACTCATATATTGACCCCACTCCTTAGCCCCCCAGTTCCTCATACCGTTCCTTTGTTTAAAATAATCGCGCAGCTTCACCGCCCACCCCAGCGGTAGCGCAGGAGATAATAAGACCAGTTTGTCCACCATTACTAAGCCTCTGCCTTGACGCTCCGGTCCAGCGCCAGACCACCACCATCTATCTACTGTAAGATCTAAAGAAATCCAAATACTCCAGATCCCTCTACATTCCAAGGCATACACAGCCGCTCGCATAAAATCCGCCTCCTTAACTTTCACCATAAATCACTCTCCCCCACAACGACCACCTTACCGTCAAACGCAAAAAAGCACACTCCTCCATTTCTTGGAGAGTGTGCTTCACCCGTTACTCACATATTCACTTAAAATCTGTCGCGCTTTGATTCGCATCCCCTACTTCCTGCCATCCCCATAAAAGGCAACGAAACAGACTGCCCTGACAACCGCAAGTCTACCACAATCCCTTGTTGCTGCAACTCTTCTTCACTCACCTGAAAAGTGTACATAGATGTTGCAAGATCGATAGAGCAGCCACTATCAGCCAGCCTGGAAACAATTCCAAGGGTTCCATCGCTCGAGCCATCATCCATGAACGTTACTCGAAATCGTTTTCCGGTTAAAAATGCTTGAAATGTCAGCGCCCGAATGTACCATTCCACAACAGATGCATGATTGCGGGTAATCAAAATATAATGAATCCATTTCACGGACTGCGGTGTCTGCCGCACCTTCTGCCGATTATGCAGCATATGAATAATCACTGCAGCGGATACATAAACAGCCGCAATCCATATCAACTGGGCTACCATGGAGATGCACCTCCTCTGTATACCAACACTATATGCCGGCTTTAAAAGGTCGGTGACTGCCCAGAGTTCCTATCAAGCATAAACGCCTTCGGCGTCCTTGCAAGGACGGTAAGCGTTTAAGCGAGAAATATAAAACATAAAGTATGGAGTGAAACTTATACTTTCTTATATTTTAAAGGAACAAGCTGTGCTCTCCTTGAATTCATTCCTATATGTACCGTAAATCTGTAAATATTCTTATAAGGTTACCCAACCATATTTGATCGAGTTAATTACAGCTTGCGTACGATCATCAACTTCCATTTTTTGCAAAATACTACTAACATGGTTTTTGACCGTTTTTTCACTAATAAACAAATACTCACCGATCATTTTGTTACTCTTACCTTCCGCCATCAGCCGCAGTACTTCTGCTTCACGACGTGTTAGAGGATTGTTGTCACCGGCCACAAACTTAACACCGGCTTCCTTCACTACCGTATCAGCAGCTACTCCAGTCTCATTAAGGTAAGTCATGCGCCGCAATTGATTGATTAGCTTTCCGGTAACCTTTGGATGAATAAAAGCATGTCCCTCACAGACCGAACGGATCGCATTAATAAGGGATTCAGCCTCCATATCCTTTAATAAATAGCCATTGGCACCCTTACGAAGGGTTTCAAACACATAACTCTCATCATCATGAATCGATAAAATAATTACCTTAACCTCCGGGAACATTTCCCGCAGTTTTTGAGTGGCCTCCACGCCATTCTCAATAGGCATATTAATATCCATCAGTACGATGTCTGGTTTAGTTCCGTTACAGAACTCTAATACCTGGATACCGTCACCACATTCACCGATGACTTCGATATCCTCCTCCATATTCAAAATACGCTTCAGCCCTTCACGAAAAAGCTGATGATCATCCGCCAAAAGAACTTTAATGGGCGTTTTAGTAGAGTTTAAGTTCTCCATCACATTACTCCTTCCCTTTCTCCACGTTCGTCGGAATGTGGATCACGATTGTTGTCCCCTGATTCTCGGCTGATATGATTTCCATTCTACCTTCAAGCAGCTCTACACGTTCCCGCATACCTACTAGCCCGAAGCTTTCACGATTGCCCTGCGGATTTTTTAATTTCTGCACATTAAAACCTAATCCATTATCCTTAATCACAATCTTAATTAACTGCGCTTGGTAAGTAATCTCTACCAATACGAAACTCGGGTAGGCATGTTTAGCTGCATTAGACAAAGCTTCCTGGACCAATCGGTATACCGCTGCCTCCATGGCTGAAGATAGTCGATGTTCCTGACCTCTGGTTTCCAAGGTCGTCCTCAGCTTCGTCTTCTCCTCAAAATCATGCACATATTTCCGCAAAGTCGGAATTAATCCCAAATCATCGAGAGCCATCGGTCGTAAATTAAAGATGACCTTACGCATTTCTTCCAGGCTGTATCGAACCTGTCCTTTCAAATCTATTACTTCGTCCTGCACCAACCCAAATTCCTGCTTTACCAGCATTCTTTCTACAATTTCCGTCCTAAGGACTAGATTCGCCAGCATTTGAGCAGGACCATCATGAATTTCCCGGGCAATTCTCTTCCGTTCTTCCTCTTGAGCCAGGATTATCTTGAGTCCTATCATCTGTCTGTTCTTCGCAGATTCGACAATTCTCGTCACCTGACCTAGTTCTCCCGACAAATATTCGAGCACTACGCTCATTTGCGAACCAATTGACTCTGCGCGCTCTACAGAATTTTCGACACTGCGCACTCGCATTTGTAATTCATCACGTCTTGATCGAAGATAGACCTCTCGCTCACGCGTCATCATGAGTTCGAGCTGTAGTTCCGTAGCCTTCTCATAGGCAATACGGATATCCTTCTCCGAGTAGCGGACAAAGTCCCGGCTGACCTCTGTCAGCCGGATTCTGGAGCGATGATACTGCAGCTCCAGCTTGTCTACTTTTTTCAATGTCTCATCCGTTTCGTCCATGACCCGCTGCAGTTCTTTGTTGAGTGCAGCAAGTTCATCACGCGCAACCTGCAATATTTCAAAAATCTGATACTTGCTGCTCTCCATCACGTCGATGGTATTTTTAATGACGCGATCAATCGCATCGGTTTGAAATTCCACGGATGCTTGCCCCTTTTCTATCGAATCGTTTTAAAGGTTTTCCTTTATATTAACATATCACGATTCGATAGTTACGGTCTTCGTTTTCTGTTCCCATTTTACAGTTAATCCTAGCTGTTCAGAAACTAGTCTTAACGGTACTAAAGTCCTACCTTGTAAAATGATTGGTGCTACTTCAGCACTCTGACGTTTACCGTTCAGCAGATATTCTTTTTTATTTACAGTAAGATCCAGTGCCTTGGCTCCGCGTAATACCATGATCTTCTTATTCACCTGATCCCAAGTAGCGCTGCCTCCGAAAGCATCAAGGACATACCGAATTGGCACATAAGTACTGCCGTCTTTTACAATTGGAGCTACATCAATAGCTTTCTTTGTTCCGTTTACAGTCATTGCTTTCGAACCAATGCTCATGGAAGCCGTACCTTTCGGTAAGCCTGCATCACTAGAAAGCGATGGCATTGTAAACTTGATATTATCAACGGCAACTGTACCCGTCTTCGCCCGTTCATCTTGGCCTTCCTCTACGTTAACAACATAGAGTCTCTTCAGTGTTGCTGGGAATTTAATGCCTGAGCCTGACAAGTCAATGTTAATGTTCTTCCAACCATTCCAATCGATGATCTTCGCAAGATCCACATAAGCTGTAGCTCCACTGTTGTCTACAAATTCAGCACGCAGCCAATTCAAGCTCATATCGCCCATCACATCAACCGACATCGAAGTTGCAAGCGCTGGAACTATTTTTCCACTTGTACCATTAAGCTGAGCATAAGCATACATTTTGCCGCTACCAGCTGTCATATCATAACTGAGTGACAGCACCTTGGAGCCTACTCTTTCAGCCGTTCCATCCACTATCGTTGCAGTACCCTGTACCGCTGGAACATTGGTAGTAAAGTCGATTGGATAGCTTACTTTCTCGAAATCTTCCCATGTTGTAGCTGCTGCTGTTGATAATACAACCACTGCACTAAATCCATCATAACGGGCAATAGCATAACCCGTAGTAACCCCTGCATCAACGGTGTTTACAGTAAGCTTGCCATCTTTCACGGCTCCCTTAAAGCCTACAAACTCCCACTTCAGTGCTGAATCCGGAACATTGATAGTTGTTCCACTTTTCGTTGCCGCTGTAACAGGGACAGACACAGTAGTTCCGGCTGTCAGTGGCGCTGTAGCTGTACCTACACTCATACTGGAAAGATCATTACCACCCAGAACTGTAACAGTTGTAGAGGCGCTTGCAGAACCGCTTTTAGCCGTTAAGGTAACGGTACCTGGCTTCACTGCCGTTACTTCACCTGCACTTACCGTTGCGCTTCCGCCGCTTGATACCCAAGTAGGGTTACCTGCTGCTACATCAATAGGATTGTAGTAAGTGTCATAACCTTTTAAAGAATATGTTGCCTTTTGTCCAACCAACAGTGCGGAACTTCCGCTAATTTTGATCCCTTTCACTTCACCTTGCGGTGCGTTAGTGTAGACACCAAGCCCGTTAACGATGCTACGTTGCTCTGTGCCATACTCTGTATTAAAAGTGAGTGTAGTAGAGGTTTCACCGAGGGGCCGGTCTACCATCGTTGTAGAGCCACCTCCATCGAGATTTAGACCTTTCCAGACTCCAATATTCGTCATAAATGATTGCAGCTCGGTTAGAGACATCCCTGAACTATTACCATTTTTCTCAGCAGCTATGATATATACATAACGTCCGTCTTGAGAATATCCTAAAGCCGTGCGTGCACGATAGCCTCCAATGCTACTAGTAGAACGAGAGAACGTTGCTGCTTTTCCGTTATTTACTAGAATCGTATGTCCGCCAATCATTGTTTGCAGATTCGCAGGATCTAGCGATTGCTGTGTAGTCTTAGATTTCAGGGAATACACACTTGTTACAGGTTGTCCTACCGTCAAATGGGCAGTAACATATCGTGCGGCTAAGCCATGTGCCCGCAAAATATAAGCTCCCTTTGGAACCGCCATAGGGAGTGCAGCATTTTCTGAAATTTGAGTAACTACACCATTCTCAACAAGTACCTCTGTTGGAGTGGTAGAGCTATTTTTAGGGCGGTCGAGTGCAGTCCATACATCTGTGTAGATATACATAGCATTAGCATGACTATAAGTCGAGCTTCCGCCTTCAGGGCTATAAGCGCCTTTATTGATACCGGAGATCTCAAACTGTGCGCTATCTGGCGCGGTTACCATCCCCTCGAAGCTGTACTCGTCAATAATAGGTTTGCGGTCTTTTGTCACTGCAAAGGCATACATTCCATCCAATTGTGAAGGGGTAGACACCAGTACTCCACCTGATACTTGTCCACCGATCGGTGCACCCTCTCCACCTGTATTAAAATAATCGCCATTTACTGCGGCAACGGCTCCTGTTTCCTTGGCCATCCCGCCAGTACTTTGCCGAGTAGTCAGGTTTCCGCCTTTACCAGTCATCACATCTAAAGAAACATATGGATTGTTAAGATCCACACGAATGACGTCCGCAAGCCCAGAAGCACTCGCCCCAGAACGTGTAGTAGTATATTTATATTTCATCATAATGGCGCCCGAAGTAATCACTTCTTCTCCCAGCTTACTTACTTTAAAAGGAGCTGTGGCTGCAGCTGCGATTGGTGCAGATCCCTGACCAAACAGCATCATACCTTCACTGCCGATTACCGGCATAATCCATAACACACCAGCCAATGAAGCAGCAATCCACTTTTTAGTGGAAGATAATCTTATTCCCCGTGCAACCTCGCTACTCTTCTTCTCCATGAAAACTTCATTCATTTCAACGTAACTCTCCCATCTCTTTTGTACTCTATCAGTCCATATCAATGTCTGGAAACTGGTTCCTATTTTTCTAGTACTCTTTTAATAGACTGAAAATAAGCCAAAAAGTTGCGAAATTGAGAGATTTCAAGCTTTATAGAGTCAAAACTGTCATAATTAGACGACAAAAAAAGCCCGGCATAATTGCCGGGCTTTACCAATTGTTTGGTTATCTATAAGAGTTGTTTACAAGTAATCAGCCTGTTTCAGCATCCGTTGTAACATCACGGCAGCTTGAGCACGGGTGGCATTGCCTTGGGGCCCAAATTCACTTACTGTCATGCCCAAAATAATCCCTGATTGCACTGCCTTTGCGACGAACTCCGCACTTTGATTCTGAATCTTTGCCTTATCCTTGAATCTTGCAAGTGTTGAGGCAGAAGTACCGCTTAGTGTAATAGGATGATTGGTATATTCCATCGCACGGATCATCATAATCGCCATCTGCTCGCGTGTTATATTATCATTCGGACGGAAAGTACCATCCGTGTTCCCTGTAATAATTCCAGCTTTAGCCGCTGCGCCAATGTAGTCTCCAGTTTGTGTAGAAGGCTGCACATCCCGGAAACGTTGTGCGGTCTCACGATCTCCTAGCAAGCCTAGACCTCGACTGAGCATTATAGCAAACTCAGCACGGGTAATTTTTTTCTCCGGATTAAACGCACTACCGTAGCTGCTATCAATAATATTCTTTGCGTTAAGCTCAGCTACGATTGCATTACTCCAATGCTTACCCATATCCGTGAAGGCTCTGGTGGACAAAAAAGTCCCTAAAATCTGATTACCAGCGGTACGAGCACGGATAACCGTATAGTTGCCAACCGTACTGATTTTTGTAGGTAGATAAGCTGCATCGTAATAGGAAAGGTCTAACCTGGCCGCAGATGTCTGCGCACTATTTAATGAAGAAGTAGTACGTACGGTATATTCTCCTGGTACTGTCAGTGCCTTGGCATTCGAATAATTACCGCTAACGATCGCCGTCACCCGGACATCCATAAGACTAGTAATAGTTCGCATACCCATCGTCTGTAGCTTTTGCTCAAAAGGTGTAAATGTACCTGCTGGAACTTTATCCAAGCGGAACACGAGCGAGATATTTTTACTGTCCGAGATTAGGCTGCTCGCCAGCCCATTCATATCAATATCATTGAGCCCTACGCTAAATAGATTATCTCCATGACGAATCATGAACTTAGTATTTTTATTACGGTTCACCGCGTCTAGTAATGGTTTTAGCGGAGCCGTTACAAAGGCTGCTTGCTCCGTGGAAGGAACCTCAAAAGCCAATACATCATTATTCATCTTATACAGATATTCATAACTGGCAGCTATTCGATCTGCGTTTAAAGTATATCTTTTTACAGATTGATTATATACAGAACGGTCATCCACAATTTGCGAGGAATCGCTCTTTAATAGTGCATACTCTTTTCCAAACTCACTCGTTGCAAGTGTTCCTAGATAGGATGGACGATTTCCAGATCCAGTGGTCACGCCAGTTAGATTCTGAACTGATAAAGCTGAGAATGAGGAAAGAGTATTCCCACTCAAATCCTTAATCGTACCGGTACCAGACATATAGGACAGATCCACTGTTTGACCAGTCTTTACAACCGAGGATAACGTTATTTTTAGAATATTACCTGAGAGATAGTAGGATTGCACTCCCAAGCTGCTTCCGTCTGCTCGAACTCCAAACTGATTCGCGTAGAGGGAACCGGATGCCTGCATATTCTTTGCAAAAGTAACTGTTAACTCGTCACCTGAAACGGTTGCTGAATTAATCTCAGGTATAGTAGTGCCGCTGTTTTCTGAGATGGATACAGGCTGCAGGTTAATATAAGCTGCCCGATTCCCATTCAAATCACTTATCCCGGCAGAACCAGGCACATAAGATATAGTCACATTCTGATTCACCGTCAGCGCTGTCTGAAGCGTCAAAGTGACCTGAGTGCCGCTGACCGATACATTAGTCACATAATTAGGCGTGCTGCCCACTAACACAGAGAATTGGCTATTCAGTGGGAGATTGGTTGTAGATAAGCCTTCATTATAATTCAAAATGATTTTAGTGCCGCCTCCGGTTGCACTTTGAAACACTGGCGCAATCGTATCGTTACTGTTACGGATATTGAAATCAGTAAAGTCCGCAATATTTTGTCCATAAGAATTCAGCAAAGGATACGAACCTGCATAGTAGGACACCCGAACGTTCTGTCCATTTGATGCTTCACTACCCAATGTTAAATATACTGTATTGCCACTGGAACTGATCGAGTTGACCCCAAGTGAGCTTCCATCTGCAGTCACTGAGAACTGGTTATGAGCGTAATAGGAAACCGATTTAAGTGTGTCGTTAAAATTTAATACTACAGATCTCCCCGTGATTCGCCCGTCTTTAGGTGTCGGCATGGAGGACTCAATGGAGTTCGTGATCTGTTTAGAGCTAAAAGTGCTCGCTGCATTTCCGCTTGGATCCTGAATCGTCCGCAGTCCGCCATTATAGCTGACCTTTACAATCTGCCCAACTGCTACTCCTGTACTCAGCACCAGATAAGCGCTGTCTCCCTGAATATACACACTTTCAATCGCTCGATTCTCGTCGTTCACCGTAACTCCAAAGCTTGAGGTTAACAGCGCTATGGATGAATTGAGAGATTCATTATATTTCAGACGAATGGTTCGGTTATTCTCAAGCTGTGCTGATGTGAGCTGTGGAGCTGTTTTGTCCAGAGACAAGGTCTTGAAGCTCCATGAATTTTTACCACTTAATCCGTCATATAGAACGTTAGCATCACTTGCGTCTACAAAAGCCCCTTTAGCGATATCAATGTAATAAGTTGAATCACTATCTAACGCTACAGAAGGTGTGATTATAAATTCTTTAGCTGTAGTGGTACTCCGAGTAACGTTAACCGGCACCTGAGATCCTCCGCTTTTATATAGAGCCACACCATTGGCCACTGCACTGTTGTAATTCACATCCCGATTAAAAGCGATCGAAAAGGATCTGTTGTTAGCAATAGATTCACTTCGATCAGATGGATTCAAAGCACTTACGCCAAGTCCAGTCAAAGATACCGTTGTGAAGGTCCAAGTGTACGGGCCCGAGGCAGGAAATACATTTCCATCTTGATCATAAAAAGCACCCTGGGGGATCGTAACTGTATATTGTGTGCCGTTTAGCAGAGGTGAGGCTGATGACGCTGGATTCAATGTTATGGTTCTGCTACTTCCTCCAGTAACGGCTGGGGAGTTCACATTAAGCCATCTCGTTCTAGCATCGTTAGCTGCCCCTGGAGACACCGTAATTACACCAGATGCTGGCATCATAGGACGGTCAAAAGTGAGCTGTAACGCTCCTGTGGTAGATATACCGCCTGCACCGTTAGCCGGGGATGGAGTCATTGGAATTTCAGCTACACCTTTTGTAGAGAAACTCCATACATTGCCGCTAGAAATACCAGAGAACGTTCTATTGTCAACATCCTTAAAAGCGTAGGCATCAATAAGAACATAGTAATTCCCTCCGGCTGCCAATGCTTTCTCCAACGTTAATTTAACTGTAGTAGAGTTAGCATCAGTCAGAACGTTAACTCTAGTGTCATCATCCTTTATTCTGAACTCTTGCACTGTTGCATTATCTGCTGAGGACAGGATTCGGATATTGCCCCCACCTTTTAACAGCTGCTTATTTAGTGTCAGACTAAGTTCCTTTAAACTCCCGGCATCTACTCTTGCATTACTAGCCGGTGAAAAGTTGCCTGCCGTGATAGCCGTATTACTCTCAGGAGCGGTGGTAAATGCCCATGAAGTAAGTCCTGATTCATTACCCTCGTTATCTTTGAACAATCCTTTGGGAATTGTGACCTTGTATGCCTTATTCGGAGTGAATTGTTGGTTTGGCCCTAATTTAAGCTCGTAGTCTTTTGAACTACCAATTAAACCATAACTACCAATAGGAATCGTCACAAAAGGTGTACTATCACCCTGACCCGTGATGGTAATTTCTCCAGCCTGTGGGTTTACTTGACGATCAAAGCTTAATTTAAGAGATGACCCGATATTTACATAGGTTGCTCCAGGTGCTGGCGACACACTAATGCCAAATTCCGCTGCAGCATGTACTGCCGATATTCCAATTCCGATAGAAGGATACCCTGCTCCAAGTACCAGTTCTCCCGCTAGAAAAATTGCCGTCCATATTGAAATTTTTCTTTTCATGCCGTGATAAACTCCTCTCAAACCATACTAACGTCTTTATGTATATTCTTATATTTCGGTTAAAGGGCTTACAAAGTTTAGTAGTCTACTTCTCTATGATTAGAATCAATAGTAATTCTATCCATTACAAAAAAAAGCCCGCAGAGCTGACACTAAGTGCCAACTTGCGGGCTTAACGAATTATAAGAACATATAATTAACTACAATCCTGCCTGACCTCTGAGTAATTCCGCTTTATCTACGCGTTCCCAAGGAAGATCAACATCAGTTCGTCCAAAATGGCCGTATGCTGCAGTCTGTCTATAGATCGGTTTACGCAAATCAAGCATAGAGATAATGCCTGCAGGACGAAGATCAAAGTTGTTGCTGATCAGTTGAACCATCTTTTCCTCACTGATTTTACCTGTTCCGTATGTATCCACATTAATCGAGACAGGAGTAGCCACACCAATGGCATAAGCAAGCTGGATCTCACATTTATCAGCTAGACCTGCAGCTACAAGATTCTTCGCCACATAACGAGCTGCATAAGCCGCAGAACGGTCCACTTTAGTTGGATCCTTACCAGAGAATGCGCCGCCGCCGTGACGAGCATATCCGCCATACGTATCAACGATAATCTTCCGTCCAGTCAGACCGGCATCCCCTTGAGGACCACCAATCACAAATCGTCCTGTTGGGTTAATAAAATATTTAGTTTCAGCATCGAGCAGTTCCGCAGGAACAACCGGCATAATTACATGCTCTTTAATATCTGCCTGAATTTGTTCAAGAGAAATTTCTTCTGCATGCTGTGTAGATACTACGATAGCATCCACGCGCACAGGCTTCTCATCTTGATATTCGATCGTAACTTGTGTCTTCCCGTCAGGACGCAAATATTCCAAAGTTCCGTTCTTACGAACTTCAGATAAGCGACGAGCAATACGGTGAGACAATGCAATCGGTAACGGCATCAGTTCTGGTGTCTCATTCGTAGCAAAACCGAACATTAAGCCTTGATCACCCGCACCAATATTTGCTGTTTCTTCAGCCAATTGTGCTGGATCACGGTGCTCGAGAGCAGAGTTTACACCTTGAGCAATATCAGCTGACTGCTCATTAAGTGAGCTCAATACTGCACAAGTATTATAATCGAAACCATATTTTGCACGTGTGTAGCCAATTTCTTTAATGGTATTGCGTACGATGGCAGGAATATCTACATACTCAGATTTGGTACTGATTTCCCCGATCACCAAAACAAGACCAGTTGCTACTGCTACTTCGCAGGCTACACGAGCATTTGGATCATTAGCTAAAAATGCATCCAATACCGCATCGGAAATCTGGTCACAGATTTTATCCGGATGCCCTTCCGTCACGGACTCGGAAGTAAACAAATGACGCCCTTTAATAGACAAGTATAACAACCTCCCTTATGGTTAGTCTGACACTGTATAAGGAGTTCCTTAATAATCACAGGCCAAATTAATAAAAAAATATAAAACAAAGAAACTCAGGGGCCTGTTCTTTTTATGAAGGATGATTGCAGTATTTCATGTTTATATTCACTAAACTCTTCAAAAAAATGAACCTTTCCCATATGGAAAAGGTCTAAGGCTTTCCTCAAAAGTCATATTATCTTATTTGGGAGGTGGTGTCAATTACTCCGAAGCCCCTCCATCACAGTATAAATATTGATTCCGCAGTATTAAAAAGTAATATCAGATAGGATTAATAAGATTTTTTTACCCCTGATATTATTAAAGAAGAGACTGTTCGGCTTGCTTAATGAGTCTCTTCGTGATTTCTCCACCAACAGAGCCATTATCTCTTGAACTAAGATGTCCAAGATACTGGCTACGGCCAGAACCACTACCTCCGATTGCTCCTAATTCAGAAGCAAACTCTGTGTCTGCTCCGCCTCCATAATGCGCTCCATATAAACCGAATTCAGCTGCAATTTCATATTGCATTTGCTTCAGCATTGCCCGACTTTCCGGTACCACTGTACGATTATTACGTGCCATGTTTAAGCACCTCCTGTGAATTTGTAAGATTACAGGAATATTGTGCGTCCAACATCTACTCTTCAATCGCGCCAATGATTTGTAACTTTGGAAATCAGTTTGAAGGTATGATTAAGTACTTTTACGGGCATTATGAATATATGCTATTACAAATTATTTTAGTGTATATCCACCACGAACCATGACAACAAGGCCAAGAGTTTGTCCTGATTGCACAGTAATACCACGACCATCACGAGGGAAGGATAATAAATGGTTAGTCGGTGCAGCTACTCCATTGGCAAGGTCTTTACCATCCGTTAAATCAGCAACACCATTTGCATCCTGAGAGTAGATAACCGCTTTACCCGCACGAACGATAAATTCAGCGCCTGCGGAAGCAATTAAGGTTTGTCCTGGTTTTACATCGACAATTACGGATTCATTACTGCTAGTAGTCGGGTTTGTTGTAGCTGTTGGAGCTGAGCTTGGACTCGGAGTAGCTGTAGCTACTGGAGCTGTACCTGTACCACCTGTAAGTGCTTTCTGAATTTGCTGATCAACATAGCTTTTGGTAACCACAGGGTCATCTGCTGTTCCAGGCTGCGAACCAACACCTGCACCTTCAGCAGTAACATTCAACAGTGATCCAGCCCATACACCACCAGCCAGTAATACAGCAGCTGTTGTTACTTTCCATACCGATTTCAATGAAGTTCCTCCTCATGAGTGGGGATAAATGCCTATAAAAAAAGAATAGCCTCCGAAGAGGCTATTCTTGCTTCGTAAAGGAAGCTCATTATCTTACAGTTTGTTTGTTACCTTTAACAATTGTAAGACCATCTTTGTCAGCAGATTTAGCATTTTCCTTAACTTCAACAGTAAGGGAATCAAGAGTGTTCAAATCAGTGATGTCTTTACCGTCAACTTTGATTTGCAACAATACTTTACCTTCTTCGCTACCAGAACCAACAGTCGCTTTTACAACTACATTTGCTGATGATGGCTCAGAACCATTCAATCCTGCAACGACAACAAAGTCTGAAGGATCAACATTTGTAATTTTATTTGAGAATGTCAATGTCAGGTATGCAACATTACTGTTAATAGCTGCTTCAGTCAATTTAGGAGCAGTTGTGTTCTTAAGCTCATGAACTACCGAAGCAGAAGCAGTATTTTCCATTCCGTTGCCAGCTGCATCAGAGATACCAACAACTTTGAATGTGTAATCTTTAGTTTCTGTAATTCCGCCTACTGGAATGAATACTTTCACTTGAGCAGTAGTTGGTTTAGTAGCAGTACCTACAACCGTAGTTGGATCAATAACAGCGAAAGAACCAGAAGGTAGAGCAGCACCGTTCAGGACATAGCTGCTAGAATCACGAAGCGAAGCTACATTCAAACCAATGTTATCAGTAGCTGTTACTGTAAATTGGTGGTATCCAGCTTCTGAAGAAGCAGCTGTGTACACTACAGAAGTAACAGTAGGTCTCTTGTCATCGTTGGTATTGATTTTTTCAGCTGTAAGAGCAACTGTTGCTGCGACAGAAGTATTAGGAGTTCTTGCTTTATCCTTCACCAAGCCAGCAGTAATGCGAACTGTGTAGTCTCCACCCAAAGTAGTGCTAGTCTTAACAGTTACTTTCGCACCTTTTACAGTCATGTCAGCTTGAGTAATTGGTGAACCAACAACAGTACCTGTGGATTCATCAATGATGCTAACAGTACCAGTTGCAAGTACAACATCTTCACTGAAAGTCAATACAAGACCACTAGAACCGTAAGTAGCAGATACTACAGTTGGAGCAGTAGTGTCTTTAACGAAAGTAACTGCTTGAGTCACAGTGGCTCCAAGTGTGTTACCCAGTGTATCACGAACAGATGCTGCGAATGACAGTGTACCAGTGAAAGTTCCGGATGCTGGGAAGTTGAAGGCACTAGGTACTTGCAATTTAATTGTGTCGCTATCGTCAGTTGTAATAACATTCATGTTACCAACTTTGTCGCCGTCAGCTTTCAGCAAGGAAACATTACCCTTGAAGGATGCAGCGTTAACTTTTTTGTTGAATTTAACTTTTACATAGTTGTCACTCTCAGGAGTAACGCTAACGATCGTTGGAGCAGCTGTATCAGCAACTACAGTTACACTTGTTTTAAGTGTGCTTGCAACGTTGCCAGCAAAGTCAGTAACTTTGTTAAGTACTACATCATTAGCTGTACCAGTTTTCAGTGCAGTATTTGTAGTCAATTTAAATGTATCAGCAGATTCCTTCGATACAGCTACAGAAACACCGTTAATAGTAGCAGTAAAGCTATATTGTTTTACTGGCTCGCTGAATTGTACGAATACTTCTTTAGTAGATTCTTTAGCTACGGCATTAATAGCCTTAACTGTAGGAGCTACTGTATCAGCAACTGTCAACAATGCAGTGTAAGTAGCAACTTTAGTTCCAGCTGATGTCAGAACGCTGTCACTTACTACTACTGTGTATTGACCCTTCAAGTAGTCAGTATCAACTTTGTCAAGAGTGATTGTCAACTCGGTGCCAGCTTCATTCAAGCTTGCAGCTGAACCAACAACAGTTACAGCAGTTCCGCTAACAGGTACTACCTTAACAGTGTCAGCAAGCAATTTGCCATCTTCAATCACAGAATCAGCACTAATTACACGGTTGAATTTAACAACCACTTGCTTAGCGTTTGGAGCTTCTACAGAAAGAACCTTAGGAGCTGCCAAAGTTACTTTAGTAGTGTAGTCGTGATTGTTGTGTTTGAAGGAAATTGAAGTTTCAACACCTTCTACAAGTGCTGTAGTCAAAGTTACAGTAGTAGTAGTTTTGTCAGAGAAAGTTACAACTACGCTAGTTGGGCTTACTGCTTCAGCAGAAGCTACAGTAGGAGCTGCTTTCAATTGATCAACTGCATATGCTGTTTCAACTACCAAAGAACGGCTAGCGTTAGCTTTGAAGTTAGTGTCTTTAGCAATCAGACCAGCATCGATTACTGCTTGAGCATAACCTTTAGCCCATGCAGATGCACTGTTGTCAGATGTTGCTGGAGTTTCAAGTTTCAAAGCGCGGAACAATACAGCCGCTACTTCTTCAACTGTTACTTTACCGTTGTAGTCGAAGATACCTTTAACAGTATCTTTACCTTGCATCAAGTTAGCTGCAGTAACAGCTTCGATGTAAGGAACTGCCCAGTTCTTAGCGTTGTAACCTTTGTCTTTGTAAGACAATTTGTTAGTTACTTCAGTAAGATCGAACAATTTAGTAACGATCTTCGCGAATTCAGCGCGAGTAAGATCTTTTTCAAGGTGAGCTTGACCATCTGGGTACCCATTGAGAATACCTTTTGCTGCCAAAGCGTCAAATTTTTGTTGCGGAGTTGCTGCTGCGTCACCAAACGCTACAGAGGCAAACATCGAGAATGCCATTGCTGTAGATAATGCTACGGATAAAATTTTCTTCATAACCTTTTTTTCTCCTCCTTGGACGTTCATAAACTGAGATTTTTCTTTAGTTGAGTAGCTCGTGTCACTCATTAGCCGATGCACCCCCTTTCCAGAGTTGAGCAAATTAAGTATAAATAATGTCTGTGACGGGTATCACAGAAACTGGTAAACAATGATCAGGACATGACAATACTAGATTCCTAATTATACCTAAGTATTATACAATGTGCCTCAAGTCACGTAAAGCTAATTTTTCCATTTTGTTAAATTCGCTTTACCAGCGGTTAATTTCAACTGCCTGTGTAAATGACTCTACACCTTAAACGCAGAAGATTTGGAAAAGTTGCGGTTTCTCAAAAAAATCTTTTCTTTTTTTGTTTCCCGGTACAATCCCAATAGAAGATACATATGTATGTTCTACTAACTATTGTTAATCATGGGTTGCCACGGAAAATAGTATACCATAGTCGTTTTCTAAACGTCATTATGCAATATTTACTAAGTATCATTAACACTAGTGCCATTTATTTAAACATTCCTACAAAATTTGAGTATAAAGGGGCGGAAAGACCTGATTACTCACATTCACCGTAGGCTGATTATATAGCGGCTCCCCTTCTGAGCTTCAGCTCTTAAAGCTATAACCTAAAAACCTTCGCTTATAGGTTCAATCAAATATGTTCTTTCTTGGTCAGCCTACTGGTTCATTACTTTGATAATTCGTAAGCTAATGGCTACTACTTACCGTCACCATTCGGAGATCCGCCCTATAGAACGCAACAAAAAAGCGCCGTTGCCGGCGCTTGCTTCTATTACAGTATGTTCTAACGAATCTTCATAGATAACTGGATCAATTCCTGACGCTTTTCAGGACTTGAGTTTACATTGTCATACATTGCATCAATAGCTGCGCGATTCTCGCGGTAGCTCTTCTCATGCTTAATTGTAGTATGAGACCATTCGATCAGAGCGTTCTCAGCAACGACAAGCTCATTGTAAGAATCATGGAATCCTGTAGCCTGCACAAGCTCCTCCATAACCTCCTGTGTAATCTCCTGTAGTGCCCGCTTAGCCGCAATTTCCTTTTCTAACACTTTTGCTCTATTCTCAAACATATTCTTGGCTTTCATGTAATCCAACTGTGCTTTTGCTAAAATCGGTTTCATGGTTGGCTTTCACCTTTCAGAAAATAATATTTTCTACGTTATTGTATCGTAAATTGAAGCAGAATACAAAATATATGTCCTTGGTAATTGCTCTCATTACATTAAAACACCGGTCTGCGAATATTTTTTCGCAGGCCGGTGAACATTTTTTTGCTCTAGTTAAAGTTCTTAGGGAAGATGCTTGTACTCTTTTGCAAGAGTGCGACTGTAATCTTTCCAGCCTCAGCTCTAGTCAATTTACCCTTTGGATTAAAGTTATATACGGGTTTCTTCTGTCCTGTAACCGTCACGGCGCTTCCTTCCATAATCTTAGCTTTGGACACAGCCTCAATGGCAGGGCGTGAATAGAAATCCATATTACTCGTATCAACAAACGATTTACTTAAGGTTGCCAAGAGTTTACTGTCATTCAAAGACATCTTCAGCTTCAGCGCTCTAGCGATCATTACTGCCGCTTGTTCACGTGTTAAAGCTTGGTCAGGTCCAAAGAAGCCATCACTTAGTCCTGTAACAATCCCCGCCCTAGCAGCAGTCTCAATATGTTTGAAATCCCATGTCGCCGAAACCGCTTGTGGCACAATATCGAAGAATGTCTGTTTACTGGTATCATAGTTCAAAGGAATACTCAATGATTTTACGAGCAATGTAGCAAACTCGCCACGAGTCGTTAAATCATCTGCCCCGAATGCATCTGCACGAAGATTAGTCATGAAACCCTTAGAGTACAATCCATTCATAATATTTCTGCCCCATGGATGATTCGTAATATCAACAAAACCACGACGTAGCTTCATAACAGTGTAATAACCAAACTCATCAAACGGAACTGTGATGGTGTGCTTCTTCGTATCTACTTCTCCACCTATGTTTTCCCATTTCCCAGCATCGGTGTAGCGGAATACTGTTATTGTCGACCCCACCTCATCCACAATGCTGGAGTTAAAAGTAAGCGTCAATTCACCGCGTTGGGAAGGTACAATTTTACGAGTTTGACTGTATTGTGTAAAATACCCCGTCTTCCCGCTAGCGTCCACAAAATGCGGAGTAACGCCATTGGTTTCAATATTAACACCGTCTTCTCCTAGACCACCACTGAGCCAGTAGATATCAGATACTCTTGAAAAATTATTTGTAGAGACGGTTGATGTGAAGCGCAACGCGAGATCCTGCGGGATCACAAGTTGGCCTCCTCCGCCTTCTGTTCTGTCATCGCTACCAGTGACGTTAATTATATTTCCGTAATCATTCTTTCGTTCAACGACACCGTCAGCGGGGTCAGCAATACCAAACAATAATTTTGTATTAGGGTAATATTTCGCAGCACCAGAGCTCGTAAATCCCTTCATAATTGTCCCTTTAGGGAAACTCAATTCCAGAGCTTTATTGAAAACACTATACTTCGTAGACACCTTCTCTGCCATATACTGCGTGTCGATCTGTACCGCACTGGCATAATAGACATCTATAGTATCGCTAATTGTAGAGTTAGCACGGACGATTTGTATCTTAATTGGCGTGGATTTGTCTGCCTTCAAACCTACATAATCATAGGTAAAACGATCTTGATTCGGAAAATCCGTGCGTTTTTTGGCTTCATCTTTACCAATAATTACTTTAGTGGCGCCTTCTGCCTCAATATCGAAACGAACAAAGTTCTTGTTAACAACGATTTGTTTACCTACAGTTGGTACAGGTGAGAGAAGACGATATGGAGCCACTTCTCGTACTACCTCGAGACGCTGTGTAGTTCTTGCCCCTGTCTTATTAATAAGCTCAAGTGTATAAACTTGACTTCCTGGGGCATCAAATTTAATGTCACGTAATCGCAAGATAAAGTTCTTAGCGCTTCCGATGTACTCATAGTACAGGCCATTTGCAGCCAACTCATCAGGATAACGTTTTGGACCAATAGGACCTTCAGGATTGTCTGTTAGGAGCTTATCTTGTCCTGTTGAAGTAAATACCAGAGTTGAACCCTGATATAGATTTAACGTCGAAGCTCCGCTTCCTTGTAGCACCAAGTCAAATTTATCTTTGCTTGTTGTATATTTCTCGTCTTTATAAATAATTTCAGATGGCAATGCAAGAATTGCATTACGCTCTACTTCATTAGTAAGAGTTGTTGACGTAAAAGGTAGACGATTATCTCCTACGGTTGGGTGGAACTGCTTCAACCCAGATATGTTGGTATCAATGATGTAGAGTTTCAGTTCTTTTTTAATAATCCGCTGATTTCCTGTACTATCTTTAGAGACACCTGTAAACACGATTTTATTCTCACCGTACACCAAAGGACCCGACTGGCTAATTCCTAAATTAAAATTGAAGGTCGTCTTGTCGCTAGTTGAACCATCCTTCACTACACCAAGTGCAAATTTATTCACAATAACTGTACCCGCTGAATTCTTGGTATCAGGTAATTGATTACTATCAATACCATTAATCTGTACTTGTGCACTCTCGATATTCTCAAATCCGATATATTCACCATTAACATTCAGAGTTCTATCGATACTTGAATCGAATTCGTAGGTTTGTCCGTCCTGCAAATTACTTACATAAATATAGTTTTTAGATACATATGAAATATCAGCATTATAATAAGACTCCGATCCAGTATATCGGAACTGTACTTTCTGCTGACCGTTAGAGAAACCCGTAATTTTATAAACGTATTCGTTTGTACCAGTAACCGCCTCAGGAACAGGAGATATACTTAACGGTTTATTACTCAAAGGTAAATAGTTAGCAGTTAAAACAGCTGAAGTAGATTTATTTGTTTTTGCCAAAATATAAAAGGTATCACTCTCCAACTGTTGACCATTTAGAGGTAGTTTCGAGATGTTTGTAAGAGCTCCTGAGCCTGTATATCCAGGAAGATAATACATTTCTGTTATGACAGTCTCATCTTTTAAAAATTTATAAGAATAGATATGAGAACTACTGTGGGTGCCATAATCAACGGAAAGTTTAAAGTCATTTACGCCTGGGAGAATATCTAGATTTGTGTTAGTCGTAAATTTGACTAACTTGTACGTGGGAGTAACGCCATCAGGACCAGGAATAGTTAATTCCTCTTCCACGCTTTTTATGGTAACAACTTTTTCAGTACTGGTAGTACCTTTATTAAGAGTTAATAAAGCACTTGTTTTGAATGGAGCTACGTTGTAAGGCACCAATATTTGTCCTGTAAAACCTGCAACACTAGGTGTCAGGTCAGCAGTTAATGTCGGTACTTTGTCATTTAGAATATTATAGTCGACTGAATTATGATTGATGTTCAAAGAAGCAAACGGTTGATCCTTATCAAAGAAATAAACCGATCTGTCAATGGTTATTGAATCCGAAGCATTTTGAATTACGATTTTAAGAGTACTTAATCCCGGATTCAAATTCAAAGCAGGTGTAAAAAATGTTCCGTCTTCCAATAAGGAGGTTTGCAGAGCTGTTCCGCCATTCACGGAGACACTAACTTTCGTTGCATTCGCTACTTTACCTTGAAGAGTAACTGTAGATACCGGCACAACAACCTGTGTTCCTTCGTTCAAATTAAGCGCAGCAGGTCCACCCAATACTTTTAATTCTGTTACGTAAGGCACTTGATCATATAGTACATAGAATGATTCTGAACGTTGAAGATTACCTTGCATACCAGAGAAAGTAATCTTATTAAACCCTGTATACAAAACAAGACCAGACGCTACAAAGCGATTGTCCGGACTATTGTTATCTGTTGTAACTGTTCCCGTAGTCAAGCGAGTCGAATCCGTTACCCATTTTTTGGTTGAGCTATCCTGAGTTAGCTGCTCAACAGTAACCTTCATTGTAGATGAAGTTACCTGTGAGTAAGTCCCTGTAATCGAAAAGGTAGGATTACTTATTTTGTAGACACTAGAACGACTAATTAACCCCTCTGGGTTTTGATTATCTGTTGTTGGCACAACGTCCTGCTTCAACAAAACGGTATTACGTAATGTGAGATCATCCGGACTGAAGAAAGTCGTAGAGCTCGTGGTAGCCGCTGCCGCTATCGGCGTGTATTTACCTGGGAACATAGAAACGATCAAAGCCGCCAGCATCAGCCAAACGAACGGTCTCTTAAAGCGTTGCATGTGTTATATCTCTCCTTTGAGTATAAGTTCTCGTAAACCTTCACTTTGTTCTTTATCGGTCATAAGTAGTGATATTTTTAGGGAAAACAACAAAAAACTCATCCGAAATCGGATGAGTTTTGTTAAGTTTAGAAAATTTTAGAATAATTGCTTAGTCGCTTAAGACTTAGAGCCTCTTTCCGGATTAGCCTTCATACGCATTCTTAAAAAGAAATCAATCAGCGGCCGTTTAGTCTTACCGATCAAACCAGTGATTTCAGCACCGATTTGCAGGAAGAATAGCATGATACAGATAACCACGAACGTAACCCAGTTCGCTTCATAAAGAGCTGCGGATGATTGAATGACAGCTAGAATACCGAAAAATGCAGCAATACCATAAATAATGAGTACAGTCTGGCGATGGCTAAAGCCAAGCTCGCGTAAACAGTGATGCAAGTGACCTTTATCTGGTGCGAAGATTGGTTTCTTTTGCAGCTTACGGCGCACGATCGCAAAGAACGTGTCCGACAATGGTACACCGATAATAAGCAAAGGTGTAATAAACGAAACCACTGCAATCTGTTTAAATCCTAGCAAAGCAAGTAATGCCAAGCAAAAGCCTAAGAACAGCGAACCTGTATCACCCATGAAAATCTTAGCAGGATGGAAGTTAAAGAACAGGAATCCGATGATGCTACCCAGAAGCAACAGACACAGCATTGCCACCATGGTGTTTCCCATCACGAAAGCCATTGCCGCAATCGTAGCAATTGCAATTCCTGATACACCAGCCGCAAGCCCGTCCAGCCCGTCGATCAGATTAACGGCATTGGTAACACCGACAATCCAGAAAATCGTAAGCGGGATAGCAATCCAGCTCTCCAGTGAGGAATACGTATTGTTAAATGGAATATTCACAAAATCTACAGTAATACCAAAGCCGAAAACAACGATACAGGCTGCGATAATTTGGCCCAGTAGCTTCACTTTTGCTGATAATTCGAATCGGTCATCAAGTGCACCGATAAGTACAATCAGTCCGCCACCACACAGCAGCGCTTTGATGAAGTTGACCTCCCGCGGAGTGAACTCGTATGGAATAATCGGCAATACGGCAAGCAGGCCTAACACAAACGCTAGAAAAATAGCTAATCCGCCAAGGCGGGGCATAATTTTCGTGTGCACTTTACGAGCATTCGGCACATCTGTTGCACCAATCTTAATGGCGAATTTCTTCACCAAAGGTGTGAGGCCAAGTGCGAGTCCCATGCATACGATAAATCCAGCGATGTATATGATTAACATTTGATCAGTCGACCCCCATTTCTCTACCGCATTGAATTATACGCTGTTACAAAAACAAATTCCAATCCTTTATTTAGGCTATTTATCTCATTTTCTAGGTGAATATCGGCATTTTGCTAGACTTTTGTTACTTTATCTTTCTCACGCACCACTTTTAATGCGAATTTCGGCAGTGCAAGCATTCGTTTGTACCGTGTAGGTTCTTTTAGGAGACGGTACAACCATTCAATTCTCATTTTTTGGAAGGCTATTGGCGCTCTTTTGCTCTTCCCAGAGATCACGTCAAAGCTGCCGCCGACCCCCATCATGATCGGAACGCCCAGTTTGGACTTATATTTAGCAATCCAAGGTTCCTGACTATCTGCACCTCTGGCAACAAATAATAAGTCAGGATTAGCTTTAACAATTCCAGCAACAATTTCTTCATCTGCATCCGGGCCAAAATAACCGTCGTGATATCCTGCAATGATAACACCCGGATATTGCAATTGTAACCTTTCAGCGGTTTCCCGAATCACTTCAGGCGTAGAACCTAGGAGATATACCTTCCAACTATATCTTTCACCCTGCCGCATCAATTCATGTAACAGATCATAACCTGCTACCCGTTCTGATACCGGCTCATTACAATAATTAGCAGCCCATACAACGCCTGTCCCATCGGGGACAACCAATTCAGCCGATTTCATAATATCCATATAAGCTGGATCTTCCAGTGCAGCCATAACCATAATTGGATTAGCTGTAATCACTTGATGCGGGATACGTGTATGAACAGCCTCCGTCAAATAGGCAACTGTTGCTGCCATATCAACTTTCGAGACTCTAATTCCAAAAATAGGAACTGTAGGTACCGCGCTTTCTGCTTTCACTTTAGATCATCCTTTATGGTAAAAATATTCTACGATTTGCCGAGCTGGTGCCTCTGCTTCTTGAATCAACTTGGAAATGACATCTTCCCGTGCCGCTCTCCATTCCTGTCCTGTGTTCAAAAGATGAACAATCTCGGCAGCAACATGTTCAGCATCAAGTGTGTTCGTTGCTCCAACAGGATGGGTCTGAATTCTGTCCAGAAAATGATCGATCTTCGGATCATAAGAAATACCAATCAGTGGAACACGTCTTCCAGCTGCGTAGATCAAGCTATGAAGTCGCATACCAATCAGAACATCGCATTGTCCCACTTCCCGTAGCATATGCTGCGGGTGAATGGCATCCTCACAAATACTGACCTGCCCACCATGCTCGGTTATACTTCCCTTCAGCTTATCCATCAGATAACGTGAAGCCTCATTGTCCGAAGGGGTGTGAAAAGGGAGGAATCGCAAATGTAACGGAACCTCACGGTTGGCCTTAATCAAGCCTTGTGCAAGAGCCTCCAGTTCTCTGCGGTCTTGCTCCCAAAAACGTACCGATATCCCAATCACCGGAAGTGAATCAGATAACTCTGAAGATTGTGTAGCAACATCCGTGTCCTCTGGCAAAGACAAGCCCATTACCGGATCGGGAACAACTTCTACGTTCTTCTGTTCTAGCCCCATAGATAGAAGAAGCTCGCGGGATTGTTCATCCCGCACAGATATATAGGTACATTTACGAAACACGGATTTGATTAAAGGGTGAAAAAGTTTACGATTCACTGGCCCAATGCCTTGAGCATAGATAAAGGTTGGTCTACCCATCCACTGCGCAAGTTTGATAATACCTAAATAGTAAGGAATAGTCTTGCTACCTGTTACATCCTGCAGCAAGCTACCCCCACCGCTGATCAGACCAGCGCTCTCATAAATCGCTTGACGGACTTCAACAAGCTTCATCCGGTGCACGGATTTCACTCCGTATGTGGCGCTGGTCCACTCAGGATCAATGGATAACACGATAGGTTCAATGGATATACCCAAAGCTTGAGACTGTTTCTGCAGTGCATTTAGAATGGACTGCAACACCGCCTCATCTCCACTGTTACGGAAACCATAGTAACCAGAGATAACTATCTTTTTAGGAGTGGTGACCATCGCTTCCAACACCCTTCTGCAATCTGCCATACGAGTACAGCAATTACACCAATGATCAGTCCGAGACCAAGACCGAGCAATCCGCGAACCAGCGAGATTAGAACAGGTGAATGAATATGTGCAAAGGTATCCACCATGGAGAGCTGACCAATTACGGCAATGATCATGATAAACGCTGCATTCCGATATCTAAAGGCCAGGAATGCACCAAGAATTAATAACGGATGTGCGAGCAAAAACTCTTTATTACGCGGCCGGACACCAACCGTATTTTCTAGGAATGTACGGAAGGCCATTTCCAGAGGTGTTACGTTACCGCTATTTCCAGTACGGCTTAAATAATACATACCTACGACCCCAAGAACCATAGCGGCAAGAACCATAGCTAATGTGATTGGTGTACGCAGCAGCTTACCTGTCTTGTTAAAGACAAACTCTCCACGATAGAGGAGTACATAAAGCGCTACAAGGCCGATAGGTGCCATATGGAGCAGACTGACACCGCGGAACTGGTCCAGCACTAGACTGTAGGTTATGTTGTTGAGCAGTGCGATTACGAATGGCACAGCGCTCAAAGAAATTAATGAAGTTTTCAAATAAAGCACCAGACTATGCGTGAACCGACGTTTCGGGCTCATAGCCTTATAGGTAAGGGAATTGCTCCGTAGAGGAGGTCCCATTTCATTGACCTTACGAATGGCAAGTACAACCGCAAGGGTCGGTGCACTTATCGCAGCCGCTAGCGCCAGTGCCTGCTCAAACAGCTCTGGTTTCAAGACCAGCAGGCCTGCACTTCCCAATAATCCTAGCACCCACGCTGGGATCGTAAGCCAAGGAATAAAGTAAGAAATCAGCAGCGCTACTAAAGAGACTGCGCCAACTACCGCAACTAACTTGAAGTAACGCTGATAAGACGAATCTACAACCTCAAAAGCCGTAGCTTGTCCTAACTTAAACCCATTGTCTTTGATCTGCTCAACGGCACCACCAGGATCACTCAGACTCGTGACAAGGTTGTCTAGCGTATCTGTAATCTGTGCCTTAGCTGTATTCCGTGAAGGAATCGTATTTAAATAAATCATGCGGATATTGCGATCCTTTGTTGCCAGCGCGAAACGATCTGAGATCACTTTTGGATCTAAGGCAGAGTCCCCTTCGCTAAGGGAGTATAACCGTGTTACGTTATAGTCCAGCAAATAAGCAAGCTTGTTAAAGCCCTTCTGCTGCTTCTTAATATTTTCAATTGCTGCAATTCCGATTCCACGTTCCTTAAGGAGATTTGCAAAGTCAGTGATACTAGCCGTATCGGCATCATCATTAAACCCTTTAACGGACTCTCCCTCGAATAGGATTCGTTTTACACCCAATTCTTCATAACGATCTAACAGCTTCTTAACTGTCGCGTTATTATAAGTCAAAGAATCCACAAGACGCGGTACAATGGTGAACCCTTTGTCATGCAGCATCTCCAGTGTAAATGGATCCGGCTGAAGTGGCTTCAGTGTAGCATCTTCTATTGGAGTCTCAATAATAAGACCTTGTTGTCCGCGGAAACTCCATTCCTTCGAAGTAATCCCAAGATTACCGAATGCCTCTTTAATGACAGGCGCCAGGGCCTGGTAGTAATCAGGATTAGTAAAAAGAACATAAGTATAGTTCTCATTCACCGGAATGATTGTATCCGTAAGATTAGCGATATCAGCCGCACCCCACATCATTAGACGACGCGCCTTCCGATAATCTTCCAGCGTGCTTTCGTAAATCGCCATACTCTGAACACCAGCATCTTTTAGACGATCTAACTGTTCGGAAATATAATCCTGCGGATTTGCACGATAGCTTGCTACTTCAACTAAATCACGGTAATCAAATACAAATTCCACTGTCTTGGAAGACTTCTCCGTCTGCAGACGGTCATAGACAACTGGCAAGGCAGCTAAAACGCCAACCACAACTATGATCCACAGCCACTTTCGGGAAGAAATATTCCAACGTTGCCATTTTTGCTGCACCAAAAGTACCTCCTCTTTCACTTCAAAACTCTTTTTACAAAAGTAGAAACGGATCGTCATCCTTTTAGAGACGGTACCCGTTTCTACGTAAAAAATATAATTTCACAATATAGAGCGCGATCTATATTCTTATTTTATTGTTCCCCGTCAACACGAGCCATAACCTGCTTGGATAGTGTAGCTACCTTATCCTTAGCATTCTGCAAGGATTCACCCACAACCGCAAAATAAACTTTAATCTTTGGCTCGGTACCTGAAGGACGCAGGCAGAACCATGAACCGTCAGCCAGCAAATACTTTAGTACATTTTCCTTCGGCAGACCATTCAAGCCTAGCGAATAATCCAGCACCTCTGTAACGGCAGATCCCGCAATTTCTTGTGGAGCATTCGTACGCCAATCATTCATGATACCTTGAATTTGCGCAACGCCATCCTTACCCTTCAGTGTACGGGACTCCAGGCTTTCCAAGAAGTATCCGAACTGCTCATACAATTCCTGAAGAACATCATATAATGTTTTGCCTTGAGCTTTGTAATAAGCACCTGCTTCAGCGATCAACATAGCCGCAAGAACGGCGTCCTTATCACGAGCATAGTTACCTGCAAGATAACCATAGCTTTCTTCATAACCGAAAAGATATGTGTAATCTCCGGATTGTTCGAATTGAGTCATTTTTTCCCCAATATATTTGAATCCCGTTAGCGTATTAAATACAGTTGCACCATAATGAGAGGCTACAGCTGCCCCCATCTCGCTCGTCACGATAGTCTTCACAACTGCACCATTGCTAGGCAACTTACCTTGTTCCTGTAAACGGCTCAAATAATAATGAATCATCAAAGCTCCAGATTGATTGCCCGACAAAACAACAAATTTACCTTCATTGTCACGAACCACTGCCCCCATACGGTCTGCATCGGGATCCGTGCCAATTAAGAGGTCTGCATTCAACTCTTCGCCCAGCTTCATAGCCAGTGTAAAGGCTTCGCGTTCTTCTGGGTTCGGTGATTTTACAGTGGAAAATTCGGAATCTGGTTGTTCCTGCTCAGGTACAACATGCACCTGTGTAAAACCAATTTTCTCAAGCACATGGCGGACTGGCAGGTTACCAGTACCATGTAGCGGGGTGTATACGATTTTGAAGTCTTTTCCAAGCGTAGAGGCGATCTCTTCACTTGCAAGACTAACCGCAGCGACAGTATCGGTAAACGCTTCGTCATCCTTCTCACCAAGCCAGTGCAGCAGACCTTGACGCTCCGCTTCTTCTTGGGAAATCCGCTTCACACCATCAAAAGTGTCAACCCCTAATATGTAAGAAATGACCTTTTCGGCTTCGTCAGGGACAAGCTGTCCACCTTCAGAATTATAAACCTTATACCCGTTATATTCAGGCGGATTATGACTTGCAGTAATAACAATCCCGCCCGTTGCCTTCAAATGGCGCACGCTGAACGACAATTGGGGTGTTGAGCGCAGAGAAGTAAATAAATGAGCCTCAATGCCATTAGCAGCCAATACAAGAGCAGCCTCAAGTGTGAATTCAGGCGAGAAACGACGGGAGTCATGAGCGATAACAACAGAAGGTCTTCCCTCTCCAGTATGCGTCTCCAGAATATATTTAGCGAAACCTTGTGTAGCTCTACCTACCGTATAACGATTGATACGATTACTACCTGCGCCAATTACACCGCGTAGACCACCTGTACCGAATTCTAGATCTCTATAAAATCGTTCCTCGAGCTCCTGTGGCTCGTTCTCCAGAGCGCGCAGCTCCGCCTTCGTAGACTCATCAACAGATGCGTTCTCCAGCCAGCGAGATAAGATTTCTGCCGCTTTTGGGCTTAATTGAGTCATTTAGAATCTCTCCTTCTCCATGTATAATATATATTCGCTAATTAATATTAGCTGAGCGCAAACATAATTTCCCCAGAGGCAACAACTTTCCCCTCAACCGACGCAGTAGCTTGTCCTTTTCCAATACTGCCCTTAAGGCGAGTAATCTCCACTTCAAGAGTGAGCGTATCTCCCGGTACGACTTGACCACGGAAACGGAATCCATCGAGCCCGGCTAAAAAGCCAATCCGACCGCGATTCGCTTCTACCCCTAAAATAGCAACCGCACCAACTTGTGCAAGAGCTTCTGTAATCAGTACGCCCGGCATTACCGGATAACCTGGAAAATGACCTACGAAGAAAGGTTCGTTGATCGTTACATTTTTAATGCCAACAGCCCGTTTACCCATTTCAATCTCAGTGATCTTGTCCACCAGCAGAAATGGAGGCCGATGGGGGATGATTTCTTGAATTTGGTTGATATCCAGCATTATTAACAAAACTCCTTTCGGATGTTACTTCATTTATTCTTCGCCGAACTGCATAAATTTAGGCAGCTTCGGTAAAAACTATATATATCCTTCACCACCTGCAGAAGTGGAGGTTGAGATAAGGGGCTTTCTCCACCGGATGCGATAGCATGGCGGAGAGGGCCCTTTTTGCTGCCCGAGGCCCCCCACCATTATACATTTATCCGTATAAAAAAGAAAACTCCCTTAAGCAAGAAGGGAGTCGTTATCATCTTAAATTATGGAGCAAAAACCAAATCATAGACATGTTTCCATGTGCTCCATTGTAGAACATCGCTAAACTCTTTTTTGCCAAGGACAACGTAACCGACAACCAGTCCGCCTCCAAGTGCAGCTATGAGAAGCAAAGGAATAAGAATCCACTGGATAAGTGTCCATTTTGATAATCCTCGCCGCTTCGGCTCTTTCTTGTCTTCTGGTTTGTCTTCCGACTTCACCTTTTTCTGACGTTCCATTCCTTCACCTCTACCCGCGCATGTTATTGGCCAGACCTAGCATCTGATCACTGGAAGAAAGCGCCCGAGCTGCGAGTTGATACGTACGTTGAATCTGCATCATTTCTGTCATTTCTGTGGTCATATCGACATTTGACTGCTCCAGCCACCCTGAGCGTACTCCAATTCCAGACGCCTCACCTGCCGCTCTTTGTACAAAAGCCTGCTGTGCTGTAACTCCATCGGCAAGCATATAGAAATTCCCGTCCACTGCCTTTAAAGCATTCTGTGTCTTAGGTTCTACAATCATTATAGTACCTGCTACCCGAACAGGTCCATTCTCTGACTGTTTCGTTAATACACGACCGGATTCATCGATAGCTGCATTCACACCCACAGGGACCGTTAAAGGATTACCTGCTGTATTCAGTACCGGATTCCCCGTATTATCTACAAGGACCATCTTGGTTGTATCGGTGGTGTCAGGCGTAAAGTGAAAGTCACCTTGTCTTGTATAAGCTGTAGTTCCATTGACCTGAACTCCAAACAGCCCATTACCCTGAAGCGCCAAGTCGGTTGGATTACCTGTTTCTTTAAGGGGACCTTCTTCCCAATTAGTCGTAATCGAAGGCACATAAGTCCCGAAACCGATATTAAAACCTAGAGGTGTAGCGCGGCCCGGCTGATCATAGTCATCCGATTGCTGCTGCACACGAGTCAGCACATCCTCAAAGGAGCCTTTCTTGCTCTTATAACCATTTGTATCCATATTGGCTAGATTATCCGCTATAATATCAAGCCGCTGCTGAAGGCTGGACATGGAGACTGCTGCACTAATCGTTGAGTTGTTCATAGATCAAACCTCCTATAAGCTGTACCTGTAAAACCCATTTCATAAGCAGCACTTATACCCTGCCGACTTCAGTTACAGCCTTCTGCAAGCTGCTATCATAGTATTGGACGATCTTTTGGTTCGCTTCATATGCCCGGTATGCGGCATTCAAATCAACAGTAACCTGAGTAGGGTCAACATTGGAGCCCTCTAAATACCCTTGACGCACCTGTAAGTTATCAGTTGCATTGGAGTAACGAATGTCCGCCGCCGCTATATCATCAGCGTGAAACACACCTTTACCATCACGCACAAGCTCCTGCGGCTTTGTAACTACACTCACACCAATCTTGGTCCCTGTCGGAAGTCCTGTTACTGGATTTAGTACATTACCCTGCCCGTCCACTTTAAGGGTGTCCTGATTTCCTGTCAAGACAAGTGGCTTGCCAGTGGAATCCAGAACCTTGAAGCCTCCACTGCTCAACACTTCTCCCGTAGCCGCATTTACTGTGAAGCTTCCATTTCGGGTAAATAAGTTATTGCCCTCAGCATCCTGAACGGTAAAGAAAGCCTGTGGACGGTAAATAACCTCACCCTCAGGACTTACATATTTCCCTGAACCATCAAAGGCTATATTTTGACCCGTCACAGGGTCGGCGACTTGCAAATCTGTAGATAAAGCAAAATCCATAGACTTGCCGCTCTCCCTTAAATCACCCTGTAAATATTGGGATATTGACTGTTCTGCAAAAACTCCCGTGTTAAGGCGCCCCACCGGCGTGGTATTGCCATTAATCATAGCAGAGATCAAGACATCCGGAAAAGCATGATTAACACTGTCAACCTGCTTATATCCCGTAGTATTTAAGTTAGCGATGTTCTGTGTTGCCGTATCGTGTCTACGTTGCTGCGCAACCATACCTGCAGCGGCCGTATATAAACCTCTTATCATGAAGGTAGTCTCCTTCCGAATCTAATGCTACCTTTTATATCGGCTGCTTAGAACTTTTTCTTAACGACCTTGTCCAAATTGTCCAGCATAATTCCTGTTCCTTTTACCACACAGTGCATAGGGTCTTCCGCTACCCAAACAGGTACATGTAATTCTTCTGAGAGTAGCTCGTCCAATCCGTTAAGCAAAGCACCTCCACCAGTAAGAACCACACCCCGGTCAATGATGTCCGCAGACAATTCTGGTGGTGTACGCTCCAGTACCGATTTAGCTGCAGCCACAATGGAAGAAACCGGATCCCATAATGCTTCCTTTACCTCAGCCGCCGTAATAGTGAGCGTTTGGGGAAGTCCGCTTACCATGTCCCGGCCACGAATATCCATTTCGGACTTCATCAAACCAGGTCGAACCGTACCAATAGTAACCTTAATATCCTCTGCTGTCCGTTCACCGATCAACAATTTATACTTTTGTTTAATATATCTTAAAATGGCCTCATCGAACTTGTCTCCAGCGACTTTAATCGAAGAAGCGGTAACGACGTCGCCCATAGAAAGTACGGCTACATCCGTCGTTCCGCCACCGATATCGACGACCATGTTTCCACTTGGCTGATAAATGTCCATTCCCGCTCCAATCGCAGCGGCCTTTGGCTCTTCTTCCATAAATACTTCCTTAGCCCCGCTGCGTTCTGCCGCTTCCCGAATGGACTTTTGTTCCACAGATGTAATATTTGTAGGGGCGCATATCAGAATGCGAGGCCGTGAATACCAGGTGCGACCGCCAACACGGTCGATAAAATACTTCAGCATCATTTCCGTGACTTCAAAATCTGCAATGACACCATCCCGTAAAGGACGGATAGTTGTTATATTTCCGGGTGTACGTCCAACCATGCGACGTGCCTGTTCTCCCACCGCAAGGACTCTCTTCGTATCACTTTCAAGTGTGACCACGGAAGGTTCATCCAGAACGACTCCCCTTCCCTTAACATGTATGAGCACATTGGCCGTGCCGAGGTCGATTCCGATATCCTTGCTAAACATAATGAAAGAGCCCCCAAAGTGTTATTTTAATTGAAAAAACAGCAGTTAGTACTAAATTTAAAAATAACATACTTTAGGGGAACTACACAATGTTTTAAAGCTGAATATTTCCTTAAATTTCCGAAAATCTTATGGCTTTGATGCTACAGCAACCTCACGTTTTTTCCCCGTCGTTTTTTTATATTTAATTTTTGTGGCTTCTCCCCCCCGAAGATGTCGGATGGATTTGTGATATTCAAGAATGTGCTTCACCTGATCGGCCAGATCAGGGTTGATCTCTGGCAGACGCTCCGTCAAGTCTTTGTGCACCGTGCTTTTTGAAACGCCAAATTCCTTGGCTATGGTCCGGACCGTATGCCTGGTTTCCACGATGCAGCGTCCGATTTTGATCGTACGTTCCTTGATGTAATCGTGCACGCTCCCGCCTCCCAACTGTGGATAGTTTGGTACATTATATGAGGGGCGGGCTTATATATTCGCGCTTTCAAGACATGACAAGCCTGGGAGGGCTCATTTTATTTAATGGACAACCCAAGAAGCCTTGTTATTAGCAAGACGGAACGTCGTTGGTTCATCAAAGACAATAACCGTTTCTCATAGAAAAATAAGGCTCTTTATAAGCATGCTGCTTACGAAAAGCCTTTTTCACATAAAAACAGGGGGCATTAGCCCCCTGCAGTAAATATTCTTATCGCCCTGGCAGTAACTCTGATGGATTAACTACTTTGCCGTCCTTATACACTTCAAAGTGTACATGATTGCCAAGGTCCTTCTCGATTTCACTGCGACCTGCGGTTGCAAGCGTATCTCCTTGCTTCACAACATCGCCTTGTTTCACTTTCGTTTCGCCAAGACTTTGGTAGACGGTCTTCATATTACCTTGATGGGTAATCTCAATGACCTTACCTAACACTGCAACATCGTCCACTCTAGTAACTTCACCGCTAAGCGCTGCTTTGACGTCGAACGTATTGTTGTCTTCACGGGCAAGATCGATACCGACATTAGGAATAAATTTGTCGTTATACTGCACCATTGCGGCAACGTGATTGTCTTCTGTACCATTCTCATCATAATACGGTTTGACCACTTCTACTTCACCTGGATTGGCTACTGGCCAAACCAAGCTTTCCGCTGAAGCAAGAACTTCAAGGGCATCTGGATTACTGTTTGCAGTACCAGCTTCGTTAGTCGAAGCTCCTACTTGCTGTGATGTGGCGGCGGTGTCCAGCGGTTTTTGGCCGGCATCCTGATAGACCCACACCAAAGTTAGTATAATTGCCGCTGCCGCCGTGTAGACTGCTGGGAACACCCAACGTTTAGATAACATCTTGCTCCATGAAGAAGGTTTAGCACCTGAATCTCCCTGCGATTTTTTGAGAGATTCATCATGGTTTGTTTTGTTTTTGTCTTGTTCATTCATATGGTTATCACCTCAGTAACCAGTGTTACCGGGCTTCTATCTTTTATACGTATCTTTCAAGTTATTTTTTCAGAAGAGTTGAGATTTGCGTAAAAGAGATACCACTGTAATAGTGTTTGAGAATTTGAGTAGCCGTTCCGCCTTCCTTCGCCATCCCATTAGCTCCCCACTGACTCATTCCCACACCATGCCCATTTCCGAAGGTAGTTATATAGATTTTATTCCCTTTTCGCCCCCAACTGAATTGGCTGGAACGTAACCCTAGCTTTTCTCGCACTTCTCTTCCAGTAAAAACAGTACCTCCAATAGAGATTTCCTTAACCCGATGTCCGGTGGTGAGAGACAACACTTCTACCGGCAATTCAGAGGAAGTAGAGATATTTTTTGTCATGCCTGATTGGGTAGTATTTTTTGAAGCAGGGATTACTCTGTCGTTTAGCCCAAGTCTAGTAAGTATTTCCGAGATGGTGAATGTAGATGTCACCGCATAGTTTGGGGTGATCTCTTTCTCCCAAGGACTAGTTACACTGCGCAGATAGGGAATCGCTGCATTCCAGTATTCTTCCGAGTTCTCGGTATATCCTCCACTGGAGGCGAAAAAGGAGGCCGTAATCGGCTGCCCTTTATAGGTCATAATGATACCGCGCGTCTCAAGGACCGCGCGCTGAAGCTTTGCGAGGTCGGCGCTTCTTCCGCCGAGCTTCCACTTCCGTTCCAGCGTGTCCTTAGATACGTAAGCCTGATGGCTCACCGTATCTGTTACATCCGCCCCCGGAACGGGCACGCCGCTTCTGTCGCCAGCCAGCAGGCGGCGAAGGATAAAGGTGCGGGCCGCTACGGCCTGCGCTTTGAGAGCTTCAAGCTCAAAGCTGGCCGGCATCTCGGCCGCAAGCACGCCGCTGACGTATTCCTCCAGCGGCAACGTCTCTATTTGTCCGCTACGCGACAAATAGACGGAGACCTTCGGCTGCGGCGCTTCCTGCGCAGCCGCCTCCGGCCCCGCTGGTGCGGCTGGTGAGGCCGTTACCGTCGGCAAGGCCGGAGGCGCCGGTTGTCCCCGGTGCAGCGGTACAACCGCCAGTGGAATCAGCAGCGCCGCCAGGATAGGCGCTGCGAGCCAGGCGGCGGGACCGAGGCGCCTGAGCCGGGGAGCAAGGGAACGCGTGTGCCAGCGCGTTGACTTGTTACGTCGCAAGTAGCGGAAATCTTTCATCTCTATGGCTCCTTCCGTGAGTCGCTGTTGATTCTTATAGATATGAATTTACAGTAACTACTAGAACAATATTTGAGAGAAAGAGAGTAGCTTTCTCGCATCTATCACTATGCCCCGTGTTAAAAAATTACAAACGAAAAAATCCCCATTAGATGAGGATTCAGATTTACTTTCTAATAATACAAGCAAAACGCGTTCGGTGTCCCTATAAGGACGGTAAGCGTTTATGCAAGAAATATAAGGATAATTTATAGCGTAGAACATATAAACTCTTATATTTAAAAAAAGAACAGGCTGCATCATTGCAGCCTGTTCTCACCTAATCACTGATATTATACCCAAGTTGCTTGAACCTGAAAGCGAGGTTTGACCTCATCGCTTTTGCTTGATTCGCTCTTGGTTACTTCTGGTTTAAGAGTTTCGTCCTTCACCGTTTGCGCGGCTGTGTCTTCCATGGAGATGCGCCATATTTCCGCACCTAGTCCAGACAGCTTCTCAGCCAAATGTACATATCCACGGTCGATATGATGAGTTCCGCTTACCTCAGTAGTGCCTTCAGCAACAAGACCTGCCAAAATAAGCGCAGCTCCCGCACGTAAATCCGTAGCACAAACCTTGGCTCCGACCAATTGTGCATTACCTGTAACGATTGCTGAGCGACCTTCGATCTTAATCTCAGCATTCATGTTGTGGAATTCATCCACATGCATGAACCGGTTCTCGAATACAGTTTCTGTAACGACACTAGTTCCTTCAGAGCGCAGCAATAATGCCATCATCTGTGACTGCATATCCGTTGGAAAGCCTGGATACGGCAAAGTCTTCAAATCAACAGCTTTAAGAGGTTTGTCACTAATTACACGAACCCCATTCTCATCAGGAATAATGGTCACACCCATCTCTTCCATCTTAGCAATAACAGGTCCCAAGTGATCAGCGATTGCGCCTTCCACATATACGTCCCCACCTGTAATTGCTGCGGCAGCCATATAGGTACCAGCTTCAATACGGTCAGGAATCACATGATGTTTAACGCCATGCAGACGTTCTACGCCTTCAATACGGATAACACCTGTACCCGCACCGCGAACGATTCCGCCCATACCATTCAAATAATTGGCCAGGTCGACAATTTCAGGCTCCTTAGCCGCATTCTCAATCACGGTCACGCCTTCGGCGAGTGCCGCTGCCATCATTATATTTTCGGTCGCACCCACGCTAGCTACATCCAAATACACTTTGGCTCCGCGCAGGCGACCGTTACTTTTCGCTTCAATGTAGCCCTGGCCGAGACTAATCTCCGCACCAAGCGCTTCAAATCCTTTCAAATGCTGATCAATCGGTCGTGTGCCAATGGCGCAGCCACCAGGCAAAGAAATTCTTGTATGACCAAGCCGTGATAACAGAGGACCCATGACTAAAAAAGATGCCCGCATTTTCCGTACCCATTCATAAGGTGCTTCACAGGAAGTGATGTTTGTAGCATCCACCTGGATAATATCGTTTTGATATGTAACCCCTGCACCCAGAGATTCCAACATTTTTGAAATCGTCATTACATCATCAAGCGGAGGTGCGTCCACAATGACGCTTACTCCTTCTTCTGCCAATAGAGAGGCGGCTATGATCGGTAATACGGAATTTTTTGCGCCGCTAACTTTCACGCTCCCGGTCAATCTGTTGCCACCGCGGACGATAAATTTGCTCATTTTCGGTTTCCCTCCGCGTCCATTATTTCTTAAATTATTTTTTTAGATTAAAAGTAATTGCAAAAAAATTCGCATACTCCATCAATACGCCCATTCAGCCGGGCATGTTCCTTAAAGTTCAGTGTTGACATAATAAAACCTTATTATTCGACACTTTTTGACCATTGCGACCTATGACACTTATAACCAAACTACATATTCCTAAAACATATAGCGGATCATCCCACTCCAGCTAAGGTAATCCAAAAAGAATCCTGCAACTAAACGACCAAGTACAATAGCCAAAAGCAAGTGCAGCAGCCTTCCTTGAGGACTCTTGGGATATCTTATGACCAAATCCAGCTTAAGGTTCTGCAATGCCCACCAAGATAATACAACACTGAGCAAAGAAACAATCATTGAGATCATGCTGCTGGTTCCAGCGGCACTAGACCATCCATTGGACAATATATCCCCCATGCTAACCCTCCGTGTTCGTATTACTCGGAAATCGACTCTTATATCATACTTGCGCAGGGCAAAAGAATCCAGTACTTTTACAAATTTTTAAACAATTCAATGCCAATATCCAAAAAAATGAAGAAATCTTAACCTTTACTACATAGATTACTATAACAAGCTTAAACGCCTTCAGCGGCGTCCTTATAAGGACGGCAAGCGTTTATGCGAGAAATATAAGACAGAAAGTATAGTGTAAAACTTATACTCTCTTATATTTAAAAAAAAGCAGTCAAGCTTAGAGCTTGACCGCTTATATCCTACTGTTGTCCTTTACCAGTGGACACTTTAATCCGTGTAACAGCGCGTTGCAGCGCCAACTCCGCACGGCGGTGATCGATATCATCTTGTTTGCTACGAGTCTGGAGACGGCGCTGAGCGCGTTCTCTAGCAGCCTCGGCGCGTTCAACATCAATATCCGTTGGCAGCTCAGCACTTTCGGCCAGCACTGTTACTTTGTCCTTATGCACTTCAACGAAACCGCCATGAACGGCGATGGAGATCGTAACACCGTCCGATTTGACGGATAACGGAGCAACCTGAAGTGGAGTCACAAGCGGAATGTGTCCCGGCAAAATACCCAACTCGCCTTCGACTCCCCGTACTGTCAAGCTATTCACTTGTTTAGAATAGACGAGATGCTCCGGCGTGACAATTTCCAACAAAAAGGTATTCACTTCCATTCCTCCTTAAAGCTTTACGAAGTAAAGCTCTCATCGAAAGCATACACTTAGCTTCACGAAGTAAAGCTCGCTTCGGCATTCACTAAGCTCAGTGTTACATCGATTTCGCTTTTTCAACCGCTTCTTCGATTGTACCCACAAAAAGGAACGCTGCTTCTGGAAGATCATCATGCTTACCATCCAGGATTTCCTTAAAGCTACGTACAGTTTCTTTGATTGGCACGTATTTACCCTTGAAGCCGGTAAACTGTTCAGCTACGTGGAAAGGCTGTGACAGGAACCGCTCAACTTTACGAGCACGAGCTACGATAACCTTATCATCCTCACTCAATTCATCCATACCCAAGATGGCAATGATGTCTTGAAGTTCGGTATAACGTTGCAGCAATTGTTTAACACCTTGTGCCACATTGTAATGCTCTTCACCAACAATTTCAGGAGCTAGCAGACGCGAGCTGGAAGCCAGTGGATCAACCGCTGGAAAAATCCCCTTCTCGGAAATCTTACGCTCAAGGTTAGTTGTTGCATCCAAGTGAGCAAACGCCGTTGCCGGAGCAGGGTCAGTGTAGTCATCCGCTGGTACGTAGATTGCTTGAATGGAAGTAACGGAGCCTTTTTTGGTAGAAGTGATACGCTCTTGCAACTGACCCATTTCAGTAGCCAGGGTTGGTTGGTAACCTACCGCGGACGGCATACGTCCGAGAAGAGCGGATACTTCGGAACCCGCTTGGGTAAAGCGGAATATATTATCGATAAAGAGCAGCGTATCGCGACCTTCTACATCACGGAAATATTCCGCCATAGTAAGACCGGTCAAAGCTACGCGCAGACGCGCGCCTGGGGGCTCATTCATTTGTCCGAACACCATTGCTGTTTTCTTAATAACGCCGGAGTCCGTCATTTCGTGATAAAGGTCATTACCTTCACGAGTACGTTCACCCACACCCGCGAATACGGAAATACCGCCGTGTTCTTGGGCAATGTTATTAATCAATTCTTGAATCGTTACTGTTTTACCTACACCGGCACCGCCGAACAGACCAACTTTACCGCCTTTAGCGTAAGGTGCAAGCAAGTCGATAACTTTAATACCCGTTTCCAAAATTTCGGCTTGTGTCGACAATTCATCAAATGTCGGAGCCAAACGGTGAATCGGGTTCTTTATTTCAGCAACAACTTCACCAGCGTTATCAATTGGATTTCCAAGTACGTTAAATACCCGGCCTAATGTCGCTTCCCCTACAGGAACCGAAATAGGACCACCTTGGTCAATCGCATCCAGTCCGCGAACCAGACCATCTGTAGAAGACATCGCGATACAACGTACCAAATTGTCTCCCAAGTGATTGGAAACCTCAAGTGTTAGGTTAATCTGGCGACCATTGTCCAAGACGGTTTCAATTTTGATAGCGTTGAATATCTCGGGCAATTGGCCGCGTTCAAATTCAATATCGACAACCGGACCCATAATGCTTACAACGCGTCCTTTGTTCATCTTCATTTCCCTCCTCGAAAGCTGTTACATCAAGAAGAAACGACGCTGTCGTCTTATAAAGATGACAACCGTTTCTCGTAGAAATATAAGCATTTTGTATAGTGTAAAACCTATACTTTCTTATATTTTAAGAAGAACTGCAGTGCCGTTCTTAAGGAGCCATACTCCAGAAGCGGGCGATACTATGTATCGCTCCATGCGGCACTGTTTCTCGTAAAATACAAGGCAAGTCAAGCACGTTGCTTAACTGTTCTTGTATTTTTAAGACTGAGCGTTCGCTCCGGCCACGATCTCGGTAATTTCCTGCGTAATTGCCGCCTGACGGGCACGGTTGTACGTAAGGGTAAGTTCTCCGATCATTTTCGACGCGTTCTTTGTTGCACTGCCCATCGCTGTCATTTTCGCACCCAGCTCACTGGCCTTGCCATCCAGAATTGCGCTATAAATCAAAGTTTCGGCGTATTTCGGAAGTAGTACTTCGAGTACGCCTTCTGGTGAAGGTTCATATTCGTAATTTGCAGTCGCTTCATGATGCTCATGATTTCCTACGCCTTCCATAGGCAACAGTCGATCAACGGTTGGGATCTGGGTAATCGCATTGACGAATTGGTTGTAGCAAACGTACAACTCATCATACGTACCATCTACAAACTGTTGTACTGCCGAATTAGCAATAGACTTAATGTCAGCAAATTTCGGCGCATCCGATAGCTCAGTAACTTCCTGTACAATCGGATATTCACGGCGGCGTAAGAAGTCACGGCCTTTACGACCGATAACGAACAAGGCGTACTCATCTTTGGATTTATGTCGTTCCGCGATGAGCATCGTCACCTTACGTAAAATATTAGCGTTGTATCCTCCCGCAAGCCCTCTATCAGAGGTCACGATAAGATAACCAGTTTTTTTCACAGGGCGACTGACCAGCATGGGATGCTGAACGCCTTCTGTACCGGCAGCAATGCTCGATACAACCTCTTTCAGCTTCTCAGCATAAGGACGGGCGGCAATTGCCTTCTCCTGGGCTTTTCTCAGCTTGGAGGCGGCTACCATTTCCATCGCTTTTGTGATCTGTCTTGTGTTTTGAACACTCTTAATTTGACGTTTAATATCACGCATGCTTCTTGCCATGATTTCACCACCTTAAAGCTTTGACGAAGTCAAAGCTAACTTCGTAAGCATCTTCTTAGCTTTGACGAATTCAAAGCCTACTTTATAAGTAATAGCCTGAGCTTCGGCAGAGCCAAAGCTCACTTAGTAAGATTCGTTTAAGTACGATTAGCTAGTAGCAAAGCCTCTTTTAAATTTATCAATCGCTGCTTTAAGAGCGGCTTCGTTATCTGCTGTCAAATCCTTGGTATCTCTGATGGATTGAGCAACTTCAGCAGCACTGCTGTCCATGTAAGCAAGGAATTCCTTTTCAAAACGTTTTACGTCTTTAACAGGAATATCATCCAAGTATCCCTTTACAGCTGTGTACAAGCTAAGCACTTGGTGCTCAACAGACAACGGCTGATTTACACCTTGTTTCAGAACTTCCATCATACGTGCTCCGCGATTCAGACGAGCAAGCGTAGATTTATCAAGATCTGAGCCAAACTGTGAGAAAGCTTGAAGTTCACGATATTGAGCAAGATCCAAACGGAGCGAGCCAGCTACCTTCTTCATCGCTTTAATCTGAGCGGAGCCCCCTACACGGGAAACGGAGATACCGACGTTGATCGCCGGACGTTGACCAGAGTAGAACAGATCGGATTCAAGGAAGATTTGACCATCTGTAATCGAGATTACGTTCGTAGGAATATAAGCCGATACGTCAGATGCTTGTGTTTCGATGAACGGAAGCGCGGTTAATGAACCACCACCAAGCTCATCACTAAGCTTAGCCGCACGTTCCAAAAGACGGGAGTGCAAGTAGAACACGTCACCAGGGAACGCTTCACGACCCGGTGGACGACGAAGCAGCAAGGACAATTCGCGATAAGCCGAAGCTTGTTTTGAAAGGTCATCATAAATGATCAGTACGTGTTCGCCCTTGTACATAAAGTACTCGCCCATTGCGCAACCTGCGTATGGAGCAATATACAACAGCGGGGATGGCTCTGAAGCCGAAGCAGTTACAACGATTGTATATTCCAACGCGCCATGACGGCGGAGAGTTTCTACAACCTGTGCTACTGTGGATTGTTTTTGTCCAATGGCAACATAAATACATTTCATTCCGTTGCCTTTTTGGTTGATAATCGCATCGATTGCGATTGCAGTCTTACCTGTTTGCCGGTCACCAATGATAAGTTCGCGTTGTCCACGACCAATTGGTACCATCGCATCAATCGCTTTAAGGCCAGTTTGCATTGGCTCATGAACCGATTTACGGTCGATAACACCAGGAGCGTTATTCTCAACCGGACGGAACTCCGTCGTTTGGATTGGGCCTTTACCGTCAAGCGGCATACCGAGTGCGTTAACAACACGACCCAGAAGGGCCTCTCCAACTGGAACTTGCATGATTTGTCCAGTACGTTTTACTTGATCGCCTTCACGAATTTCCTTGTACTCACCCAGAATAACAACACCGACGTTGCTTTCTTCCAGATTGAGCGCCATGCCCACTACACCGTTGGAGAACTCTAGCAACTCGCCTGCCATTGCGTTTTCCAGACCGTAGACACGAGCGATACCGTCTCCGACTTGAATGACGGTGCCCACTTCGGCAACTTCGATATCGGCTTTATATTGCTCAATTTGACTTTTGATCAAAGTGCTGATCTCTTCAGGTCTGATGCCCAATATCCTCACCCCTATCTTCTATGCTTATCATTAAAGGATTTCTCGAGACGTTCCAATTTACTAGAAAGACTTCCGTCATACAGCGTATCGCCGATATAAACCTTCAGTCCTCCCAGCAGGCTTGGATCGACCACATTCGTAACCCGAATTTTACGGTTTACGAGCTGGCCGAATTCTGCAGCTACAGCCGCTTGTTCTTCTTCACTTAAAGAATAAACGGAGTATACCTTAGCATCACCAATGCCAAGAGCGTCTCCTTCAATCTTGATATACGTATCCAGCAGTTCGGCAAAAATATCGGTTCTGCCTCGCTCTACTAACAGTTCTACAATGTTCATTACAATAGGAGAGAGCTTATCTTGAAGTGCTGTGCGCAGCACTTTCAGCTTGTCGGACTCCGAGATACGTGGTGCAAGAATAAACCGCTGTACCTCTTGGTCTAAATGTAATACTTCGACCACTGCCTTGAGCTGTTCTTCTACTTCAAGGGTAATCCCCTTCTCTACCGCTGCACTGTACAATGCTTTAGCGTAGCGCTTGGCAACTACCGTATCGCGGCTCATGATCGGCCTCCTACCTCATTGAGGTATTGGTTCACAAGCTGCTCCTGCTCACTGCTAGCACTAACTTCTTTCTTAAGAAGTTTAGAAGCAATACGAACAGATGCCGTTCCAATTTCGCTGCGCAACTCTTCCACTGCTTTATTCTTCTCGTTCTCGATATCGCGCACGGCCTCTTCTTTGACGCGTGCAGCTTCAACTTTAGCTTGCGCCAAAGCTTGTTCTACCTGTTGATTACTAGTAATTTGCGATTGTTGAATAATCTGTTGAGCTTCCTGGCGTGCACTGTTCAGCGCCTGCTTCTGCTCTTCCACATACGCGACCGCTTGCTCTCTAGTCTTCGCAGCTTCATCCATTTGCTGCATTACCAGCTCACGGCGTTTCTCCATAACTGCGAACAGTTTGCTGAACGCATACTTACTGAGCAAGAAATATAGAATCCCAAAGGCTACAATTGAAAATACGATGTTTGTCCAAACAATTTCCACTGAGGTCACTCCCTTCCGTTACCGCGTCATGCGGACGTATACAAAAGTAAGGCGCGGATGGCATCGGCCGTCCCCGCCAAACCGTAAATACGGTTTATTAAGAAAACATGATCAGGAATGCGATAACTGTTGCTGCCAACGGAATAACTTCGACGATACCTACACCGATAAACATTGTTGTTTGAAGCGCGTTACGAGCTTCTGGTTGACGAGCGATGGACTCAACTGTTCTACTAACGATCATACCGTTACCAAGACCTGCGCCAAGTGCACCCAATCCAACCGCTATTGCTGCTGCTAAAAATTCCATTTGTAAATATCCTCCTTTAATTTCGGTTCATAATGTGTTTAATGATATAAGATATCTCCCGCGAAAGAAAATTAGACAATAACCGTTCCCTTCGCAGCAGTTCATTAATGTGCTTCTTCTTCGTGAATCGTCATCTGTGCGATATAAACCATCGTCAGAATCGTAAAGATAAACGCTTGTAGTGCCCCGACGAAAATACTGAAGCCTTGCCATACAGCCAGGAACGGAATACTGAGAATCCCCAGCTTCAAAATGACTGTAATCAGTACTTCTCCGGCAAAAATGTTAGCAAATAGACGAATAGCCAGCGCTACTGGTTTTGCCAGGTTCTCGATAATGTTCAGTGGCAAAAAGATTGGAAACGGCTCAATATAGTGTTTGAAATAATGCTTGCCGTTGAGCTTAATGCCCAGGAAGTTCATCAGTATAAACACAATAATTGCCAATCCTGCAGTGATATTAATGTCAGCAGTCGGCGACTTGTACCATAAGATCTCAACATGATCACCATGCGCCAAGTTCCTGGTTGCTTCAATCACATGGCCAAACACAGTTACAGGTCCGTGTGCTTCAGTTACAACTGAGAAAGGCAATCCAAGAAGGTTGGAAACAAAGATAAACAGAATCAACGTTAGCCCCAAAGATATGTAAGGTTTTCCTTTCTTCAGGTCCATGGCACTGCTTATGACACCCTCTACAAATTCAACAACCCATTCCATAAAATTCTGAAGCTTAGATGGATTCTCAACCGAAAGCTTACGAACCGACAGCATCACCAGCACAAATACTACTGTACAACTGATCAGAAGCATCAATACGGCTGATATATCTATCGGTATTCCCCCGACAAAGATTTTCGGCATCTCATGCATAGTATCATCCCCCTTTCTCTTTAATCTGGTTAAAGTTTGTTCTTCACACTCAGATATATCCCCGCAGGAATGGCGAGAAGCTGAGGAATGAATACGCCTGAAACAGTTGCTACCAGGGAGAAATGCTCAATCTTGACCGCGAACATGGTGACCAAAATTGCGAAGCTAATCCGTGTAACAAAACCGAGGCTGAAGGCATTCCCTTCGTTGCTCGCAATCGACTGCGTTACCCGTCGAACCTTGACGGCCAGATAACGAAAGTTTACCAATCCCGCCACCAGACCCAGAGTCATGCCCAGTGTAAAATCCCTGGTCTCATGATGAAGCGCCCAGCCCATTAAGAGTCCTGCCATAAGGACGAGCGTAACTCTAGTGACGGTATTGATCATGGGAGTCATATTATCCATTCTGCTCCCCCAAAAATTTTTTAATTAACAGGACGACGTTCACAATTCCCAGAATCATTCCGGTTATAGTGCCAATAGCGAGCCAATATTTTGGCCCCTCCATCAAGTCTTTCAGCCACCTTGCCGCAAAAAAACCAATAACAATGTAAGCGGCGAGTATAGTGCCTGCACTTCCAATGATAAGCGCGGTCTGTAACAAGCTGTCCCTGCTATTTTGTTCTTTCATGGCTACAATCCCAACTAATTTTACTGAATTTCTGGAGTCTTTGTCAATTCATTGAACATTGCCCAAAAACCCTTGAAAACATGAAAATAATCACAGCAAAATGTTCCAAAACCATATAAACCGTACAGTTTCACTGTATGTTGATTTTAATCAGATCAGATATTACTTTAAATGAAATTATTTATTTTTTGTGAACATTCTGTGAAACTCTTCAGGACGCTCCTTATTTACACCAAAATGGTGCAAAATCGCATTGACAATTCGTTGGGAGGCTTTGCCATCTCCGTACGGGTTGGCGGCCCGACTCATCGACTGATAGAGCTCATTATCAGTCAAAAGAGCATGTGTCCGTGCATACACCTTCTCCTCGTCCGTGCCCACAAGTTCTAGCGTTCCAGCGTCTATCCCTTCAGGACGCTCCGTCGTATCACGAAGCACAAGTACTGGTACTCCGTATGAAGGAGCTTCCTCTTGTAAACCGCCAGAATCGGTCAATATCAAGTGGGTATGCGGATAAAAATTATGCAAATCCACGACATCCAGCGGATCAATCAGCTTAATTCTTGGATGTCCACCCAAAATTTCATGTGCAGGTTCCTTAACGGCAGGACTCGGATGCACAGGATAAACAATGGCTACATCTTCGAATTCATCAGCGATTCTTTTGACAGCCCGGAAGATATTCCGATGCGGTTCACCTTGCGATTCTCTACGGTGAGCAGTCATCAAAATAAGTTTTTTTCCTGAAGCAAAATCCAAAACAGGATGCCGGTAATCAGGCTGTACGGTATATTGAAACACATCGGTTACAGTGTTGCCTGTGATATAAATACTTGATTCTTTTTTGTTCTCATGTCTCAGATTACTAGCTGACCAATCCGTTGGAGCGAAATGCAGGTCTGCTAATACACCTGTAAGCTGACGGTTCATTTCTTCAGGATACGGAGACAATTTGTTCCATGTCCGAAGTCCTGCTTCTACGTGCCCAACCTGAATTTGCTGCAGGAAAGAGGCATAGCTTGCAAGGAACGTCGTTAATGTGTCCCCGTGCACCAATACGAGATCAGGTTTAACCTCTCTGAGTACAGGTTCCAGGCCTTCAAGTACTCGAATAGTAATCTCATTAAGCGTCTGACGATCCTTCATCACATCCAGATCGTAATCAGGAGTGATATTGAACACTTCCAACACTTGATCGAGCAACTCCCTGTGCTGTGCTGTTACACATACAATTGACTCGATGTGCTCAGGATGCTTCTTCAGTTCAAGAACTAGAGGAGCCATCTTGATCGCCTCGGGGCGCACTCCGAAAATAGTCATCACTTTAATTTTGGACATAACCCCTACCCTCTCATCAAAAAATAAACAAATTTCTTATATCCTATTACGAATTACTATTTACTTAGTTCCGTACAAACGATCTCCAGCATCGCCAAGTCCCGGAACGATATATCCATGCTCATTCAAATGATCGTCAAGCGCAGCCACATAAATATCAACATCTGGGTGAGCCTCTTGAACCGCAGCAACACCTTCTGGAGCTGCAATCAGGTTCATCATTTTAATTTGTGTACAGCCACGCTTCTTCAGCGAGGTAATAGCAGCAATCGCAGATCCCCCCGTAGCTAGCATTGGATCAATTACGATCAGCTCACGTTCCTGTACATCTGTAGGAAGCTTGATGTAATACTCAACCGGTTGAAGCGTGTCCGGATCACGGAATAAGCCAACATGTCCTACTTTAGCAGCAGGAAGAAGCTTCAGAACGCCCTCAAGCATACCCAGACCAGCACGAAGAATAGGGATAAGCCCAAGCATTCTTCCAGAAATCACTTTACTTTCCGTTTCAGTGACCGGTGTTTGTACTGTAATGGTTTCTAGAGGAATATCACGTGTTATCTCATAAGCCATCAATGTGGCAACTTCGTCAACATGCTCTCTGAAATCCTTCGTGTTTGTTCTTACGTCGCGAATAAATGTTAGTTTGTGTTGAATTAAAGGATGATCGCAAATCACCAATTTTCCCATTTCCTGTCCCTCCGGTAATTGTAAGTCGTGTCTATAACCCTAGAAAGCGCTTTTGCTTCTCTATGGCTAAATCCTGTCTATTATAGCATTCCCATCGCCGCATTTCACCTAGAAAGGCACATGTACCCATATTGAACCCCTACCCTTGTGTTTTCCTTCGCTTATAAAGGTAAGGATTGGTAATTCCGTTGCCTTTTCAGGAATAAAACCTAGATTAGGTTGTGCAAATTTGCACTTTTCATACTATTCACATTTTTTTCACTATTGTTTATGAAAGTTCCATGAACTTTCATGATTGATTTCATGTTTTTCCATCAATTCACCCATGTAATATTGTGAACAATAAACAACAAAAAACCTCCACCAAACCCTAAAATCAGGACTCGGTGGAGGTGAATTTATTAATGAATACGAGTAAGAACTAGTACTTCAGTTCTGGATAAAGTGGGTACTGATCCGTCAAATCAGCAACTTGACGAGCTGCCTCAGCTAATTTCACTTCATCCTTCGGATTCTTCAGAACATTAGCTATAATGCGGCCAATAACCACCATAGCTTGCTCGTCCATACCACGGGAAGTAACCGCAGGTGTACCAATACGAATTCCACTTGTTACGAAAGGACTTGTAGGATCAAATGGAATTGCGTTTTTATTCACAGTGATTCCGATGGAATCTAGTACTTTTTCCGCATCTTTTCCGGTAATATTCAGGTTACGTGTATCAAGCAACATCAAGTGGTTATCTGTACCACCGGATACAATGTTAACCCCTTCGCTAATCAGTGTTTCTGCGAGAACATTTGCATTCTTCACTACATTCTCAGCATAAGTCTTAAAGGATGGCAGCAAAGCTTCGCCGAATGCGACTGCTTTTGAAGCAATGACATGCATCAGCGGTCCACCTTGGGAACCCGGGAATACGGCTTTATCGATAGCAGCTGCCCATGGCTGTCTGCACATAATCATACCTCCGCGGGGACCGCGTAAAGTCTTATGTGTTGTAGTTGTAACGAAATGAGCATGAGGAACCGGGCTCGGATGAAGACCAGCAGCAACAAGCCCTGCGATATGGGCCATATCTACCATAAACAACGCGCCGACATCATTGGCGATAGCACCAAGCTTTTCGAAATCAATAATGCGCGGATACGCACTTGCACCAGCAACAATCAACTTAGGACGGTGCTTGAAGGCTGCTTTGCGCACTTCGTCATAATCAATTAGGAAAGTATCTTCTTGTACACCATAAGCTACGAAGTTATAGAGTAATCCAGAAGCATTTACTGGACTACCATGCGTTAAATGTCCGCCATGCGCCAAGTTCATGCCAAGAACCGTGTCGCCCGGGTTAAGTGCAGCGAGATATACAGCCATATTCGCTTGTGCTCCAGAGTGAGGCTGTACGTTGACATGTTCCGCACCGAACAATTCTTTTGCACGATCACGAGCCAGATTCTCAACGATATCCACATCTTCACAGCCACCATAATACCGTTTGCCTGGATAGCCTTCTGCATATTTGTTCGTAAGCACTGAGCCCATGGCTTCCATTACGGCTTCGCTAACGATATTCTCTGAGGCAATAAGCTCAATGTTGGCACGCTGACGTTTCAGTTCCAGTTCCATTGCTTCCAGTACTGCCGGGTCACTCTTACGTAATTGTTCCATGTTCTTATTTCCTCCCTAGTGTGTGTAGATATGTTGTATTTAAATAGAAACGATTTGCCCGCCACGAAAAAGCTTTAGGTCTACGTTTCTGCAAAAACATAAATCTAAGTTCATCAATCACAAACCTGTGAACCACTCTGTTCAAGAGTACGGTAAACCGCACGTTCGCCGCCAATAAGCGGAGGTCTGGTCCATGCCGCGTTCACTCTAGCTGCTCCAATGTACCGTAAGGTCGGTCGAAAAGGAACTGCCACGCGGCGCAAATGCATACCTATAAGAGTCTCACCAATGTCTAAGCCAGCATGTGCTTCTATCGTTTCCGCCAGAACAGGATCTTTCATAGAGCGATAGGCAGCCGCAGCCATCGAACCGCCAGCACCCGGTATAGGTACAGCTGAAACTTCACTTAGCCCAAGCGACTCTAGCAATGAGCGTTCCATTACAAGCGCACGATTCAGATGCTCACAGCACTGATAAACGAGATGAAATCCTTTTTCCGCTGCGACCAAACGAGCCCCTTCAAGCAGTTGCTGTGCGACTTCAAGCGCACCACCGGTTCCAATACGGACACCAGCGACCTCACTTGTGCTAACTCCTAGGACAACAATTTTACCAGATCCAAGGTTACCAGCTTCCGCCAACTCCCTTAACACAGTGACAGTAGCTTCAGTTAAAGATAACTCCACAACTTTGTCCATCACCCTACCTCCTCAAGCTTCAAACAAGCTTCATTTAAACAAAAAAGAGCAGTCCGCAGGTAGCTGCGGATTTGCTCTTTTGCCCAGGCGACCGGCCGTTTATTCCGATGCTCCATCGTGGTTTGATCCACATTTGTCGCCAGTTACATCGGAACCGATTAGTTGTACTTTTATCTTAAAGCAAAGCGGACTGAAAATCAACCATTTACAAATGGCGTAAGGATTCCAGTTTATCTAATAAACTAAACAACGAAGTGCGAATCTCAGCAGCAGTAAGCTCATAATCTTCACGCGTACCCCCGAATGGATCAGAAATATCAAAGCTTGGGATACGCTGGCGGATTTCAATCATTCGTTGTAGATCCGTTGCGTTGGGTTCACCACCTAGAGCTATGCTTAACTCAGCATCTGCATAAAGGCTGTCCAATTCTTTAATATCCTCAGTCACAGCTTCTTCATTATGCACGTATTCCTTCAATGTATATGTTTTTGTTACGGCATCCGGAAAATACTGTAGCAAATGCTGCTTATGTCCACTGGTTAAGGTAAGCACAAGATCGGCCCAAGCGACGGATTGCCCCGTTAATTGCGACGACTCTAAATGATCATGAATGCCTTCTTCCTGCAAAATAGCTGCAGCATGTCTCGATATAGAAGTACCAGAAATGGCAGATACACCTGCAGACCGCACTTCCAGGTCGATTCCACGTTCCTTCGCAAGCTTTCGCAAAAGCCCCTCAGCCATAGGACTACGGCATGTATTACCGGTGCAGACGAATAAAATATGCAGCATGCTTTTGCACCCCCATGAAATTAAAATATTGTAATGCCGTTATTGTATCAAAAGATGAATAGCAAGCCAAACCCCAATAAAATAGCCCCGCCCAATGCTTCCCCATATTCTCCGAGTCCACGACTGACATGCCGCCCAAGAAGCAAGCCGATAATTGACATCAGACCTCCACAGGCACCAAAAGCTAGTATAGTCAGAAGCACACCATTCACAAACATCCCTAAGGATACCCCAACGGAAAAAGAATCCACACTTACACTGAGTGATAGAAGCAGCATTCCCCATAAGGTTCGGTGATTCATAGCTCGCGTACCTACCACTTCCGGACGAAAGGAGTTATACACCATGTGTCCGCCTAACAGCACAAGTAGCCCTCCTGCGGCATAAGTTGTTACTTGACCTAGCAAATGTCCGACATAACTTCCAGTTAATAAACCTAGAAGAGGCATCAGCATATGAAAAAAAGCAATGAGCACACTCATTTGCAGAATATGCAGCAGACGAATCCCCTTCATCCCGATCCCTACTCCGAGCGAAAAGGCATCCATCCCTAATGCAATCGCCATTATAGCAATAGTAACTGTCTGCCCCCAACCGGCATATACATCTCCTATGCCCATGCTTAACCCCCCAAGTCCGAAATATCTTGTACAACAACGATATGCGGACAAGGGGGTAATCATGACTTCATAAGAGATTTCAGATTCGAAGAACCTGCACTATAGCCGGATAGAAAGTTCGCCGTAGCTATCCGGCGTCAATGACGGAACCACCGGCTGCCTTCATAAGCCGGTTCATAATAGCTACGCCGAGGCCCGTATGCGGACAAGCCTCGGCCAAGATGTAAGTCGCTCCCGCTTCATCGAAGCGCCGCAGCGCGGCATATAGGGAGCGTGCCCCTTCCTCCGGCGAGGATAACGAGCCGAGGGAAAGAACGCAGGCGGCAGGATCGGCGGGATAGAGGGGCTTATGCTCCTCAAAGAGGAGTAAGCCCGTCACTTCGCCGTTCAGCTGTGCCGCCTGAAGTAGACTCGCGGCTTCATCCGCAACACGTTGCGGAGAAGATCCGCTCACCACACCGAGCCAGCCGCGCGGCGCGTAGTGCGTGTATTTCATGCCCGGCGCGCGTGGCGCCGAGCTGTCGGAAACAGCTTCTGCACCGTGGCGCTCCTTCGGTGCAGTGGCTACTGGAGCTTCCGCTGCTGCGGAAGTTCCAAATTCTTTAACCACAGCTGGCTCAGCAGCAATAGCTTCTGCTCCCACTACAGCAGCTAACTGCTCCAAAGTAATCCCACCAGGGCGAAGCACGGCAACCTTTCCATCAGGCTGCACCTGCACCACAGTTGACTCCAGTCCAACTCCGGCGGCGCCGCCATCAAGTACACCGCCAATGTATCCGGCCAAGTCTTCCATCACATGTGAAGCTAAGGTCGGACTCGGACGACCGGAACGGTTAGCACTAGGTGCCGCAACGGGACAGCCCGCTGCACTGATCAGCGCCAAAGCTACCGGATGATCAGGCATACGAACACCTACCGTGTCCAGTCCTGCCGTTACACAGGGTGACAAAACACCCTCACGAACAGGAAGCACAACTGTCAGCGGTCCAGGCCAATAAGCATCCATCAATACCGCAGCCGTAGGATGCACTTCTGTAACCAGCTCGTCCAAAGCACTTGGATCAGCAATATGCACGATTAGGGGATTGTCAGACGGTCGCCCTTTTGCCGCAAAAACAGCCTCAACTGCCGCAGTATTCCTTGCATCCGCACCAAGTCCATAGACCGTTTCGGTTGGAAAAGCGACCGTTCCACCTTCACGAAGCATGGCTGCCGCCTCCACGATGGCTAACTTATTCTCCTCACTTGGCTGAAGCACATCGGAATCCGATTCTGCATCTTCCAGCAAATCCAGTACCCAATATACAGTCTCATTTCTATTTCCACTCCGCCGCTGAACGGCGAATAAAGGGTCGTGTGGTTCATTCATTCTCATCACAGGCTTTCTACAGGATATATATTGAACAATAGCTTTTCTTGCAATCTTAGGATAAATACTCTGGAGGTTCATTAACTCTAATCTTACCAAAAAGCGGCCCCAATGAAGGCGCCGCAGTCGATCTGCTTATGAAATAGTAACATATCTAGATTCAAAACTATAGACCATTTCCACAAAACCAAAGGGCTAACATCAGCATTACGACCATAATCCGCTAATCCAGTTCCAAAGGTTTTGCAGCAGTTCCCAAACGAAGAACCGCACCTCTGGCTCTGCGGAATCCGCTGCCGCAACATCCTTCGCCGAAGAATCTGCTTGTACAGCTGTTCCTACTGCTGGTTGCGCCTTAACTCCGCTATCTGCCCCGGCAGCCGAGACGGTCTTCGCCCCTTTGTTAGCAGCAGGCGCTGCTGCATCTCCGGAGCCCGCATCGATAAAGCACAGCGGCGGAAACAGTACACACCACCAGTTCTGACCCTTTCCTTCGCCCAACGTAACCCGCACAGCCTCGTATTCTCCGGCCGGATAGACTGTTCCACCGTATAATTTGGTCGGAAAAGGAACTACACCCAGCTCAACTTTATAAGAATATTGAATGCCACGTTTCTCTAGCTCCGATCCAACCAGTGCATTAAGCTCTGGTAGATGAGTTCTAATTAAAGCGCGTGCCTGCTCTAAACTCTGCGGGTCCTCAAGTGCAATTACCCACTGGTTCATTTGCTCCACGATTGAATCGCGGATTTGCCGTTTCACTAGTTGATCTTGTGTTCCGTCCGAATTCGCCAGAATACGCAGCCGGATAGAATCCTGTGGAATCGATACTTCAGCTACTGCTGCATCGGTTTTTTGACCTTCCCAGGCCATGATAACGATCATAAAAAAACAAATTAAAATGGCAGTATACTTAAAAGTTACACGTAAGGAATCTCTTTTATCCATATGATTATCGTTCATTTGTCGCAGCCCCTCTCCTCTTAACTCTCATGCTAGTAGTATGTCCAGAGATGAGAGACTGCAAACCTATGAATCTATTAAATCTATAATTTTACAGCAAGCGCCTTAGGCAACTGCAAATCATCTTCAACATCCCGACCATAAAGATGCACACTCATTACAATCCCCATGCAGGCCATATTAATTAAAAGAGATGTGCCTCCATAACTGATGAACGGAAGTGTAATTCCCGTAAGCGGCATTAGGCCGATAAAAGCTCCAATATTCTCTAAGATTTGATATAGCAGCATTGCCGTAATTCCAATAATCAAAAACGGACCACTACGCTCCCTACTCTCTAGAGCAATCAGTATCATCCGGTGAAGAAGAATAAAAAAGAGTAACAACAGCAGCGCTGAACCTACGAACCCAAACTCCTCCGCAACCTGTACGAATATGGCATCCGAATAGGTATATGGAACACGGTTACTCTGCACAGAGCTTCCTTGCATGTACCCCTCGCCGCTCATCCCTCCGGAGGCAATAGCCACTTTAGCATTTTTCGTGTGATAGCTTGCATCATCTGAAGCCAAATCAGGTACGAGCCAAGGATCAAAACGATCCACTAAATGCTTCCTGCCAAGGGTCTCTTCAAAAAAATATACCGCTTCATCATGATAGTGAATATAGCTCAGAATTCCTGCAAGACCCAATCCGCCAACGATTAGTAATCCGATGAGTGCATGTGAAATTTTGATATTCCCGATCCATAGAAGACCGATTAATATTACGATGTAGCTTAGCGCATTTCCGAGATCATTCTGTACAATAACTATGGCAAAAGGGAGCAATGTAAGAAGCGCCAGCGGAACGACTCCCTTCCAGAAGGTTAGCGTGGCTCCTTGTTTACGGACCAGTATGGACGCGAGTAAAAGAATCAATATCAACTTAAAAAGCTCCGCAGGTTGAAAGCTAAGTCCACCTATCTCTAGCCCTAATTGCGCACCGTTCTTTACCTTACCAAAAAAACTAACCGACACTAGCAGACCAATACCCAAGATGTAAATATAAAGAGCATATTTAACAAATATCCTATAGTCCACGAAGGTAAGCACAAAAAACGCTACAAACCCTACAATGTAGTATTTAAGCATTTGTAGATGGAACCCATCTAGTTTCTGAACTAATCTACCATTAGTCACGCTGTATATCGAAAGAATACTAATCACCATCAGCATAACTAGAACAATAAGAATCACGCTATCGATCTTCTTGAGCTTTTTAAGCATACGCAAACCCCTTACTCTATTAAGGTTCCAACCACCCTCACCTGAGGAAAGTCTCTCCTTTCTATTGTAGAGCATTCAAGGCCACAATTCCAAATTTATGTAATACACCCGATATCAGAGATTCACTTCCCAAAATAAAAAACCGCCAGTTCCCATCCTTAAAAGATGAGTTTCTGACGGTTATCTTTTGATTCAGTGATTAAACCTGTTTGGCCGCTGCATAAGGAGTAGGCTTAGGCAAATCTTCCTCTACATCTTGACCATGCAGACGCACACTCATTACCAGCCCAATGCTGGCCATGTTAATAAGCAGGGAGGTACCTCCGAAGCTGATGAATGGCAATGTGATACCTGTCAAAGGCATCAGACCAATAAAAGCGCCGATATTCTCAAAAATCTGATACAGCATCATCGCGACAATGCCGACGATCAGAAACGGACCTGCTCGATCTCTGGCTTCCAGCGCAATCAGAATCATTCGGTGAATAAGGATAAAATACAGTAGCAGCACAAATGCAGAACCTACAAAGCCAAATTCCTCGGCAATCTGCACAAAGATAGAGTCTGAATACGTATAAGGCACCCGATCCGTCTGAACAGAGCTACCGTTCATATAGCCTTCTCCACTCATCCCACCTGAGGCAATCGCGAGCTTGGCGTTTTTGGTATGATAAAGAGCTTTCGCTGTCGCTTTATCCGGAACAAGCCATGGGTCGAAACGTTCAATCCAGTGCGAACGGCCAATATCGTTAAGAAACGTTTTAATTTCGTCATGATAATGGATATAACTCATAATTCCGGCAATCGCAGAGCTTGCTACAATCACCAGCGCGATTAATGCGTGAGTGTACTTAATATTTCCAATCCACAACAGACCTGCAAGAATCACGATGTAAGACAAGGCATTCCCAAGGTCATTCTGTGTAAGGACAATAAGAAACGGAAATAAGGTTAAGAGGCCGAGCGGCACAACATCCCGCCAAAACAAGAGTTTACTCTTATTCTTACGAACAAGCATCGCTGCCAGAAATAGAATCAATATTAGCTTGAATAGCTCGGCAGGCTGAAGGCTCAGTCCTCCAGGGAGGGACAACCAGCCTTGGGCATTATTCTTGGTCTCGCCCAAAAAGCTGACGAGGACCAGGATCCCTATCCCAAACAAATAAATATATAACGCGTATTTCACTAAAATTCTGTAATCTAAAAAGGTCATTCCAATAAAAGCAATAAAGCCAATTGCATAATACATCATCATACGGATATGATGTCCGTCCAGCTTTTCTCTTCCATGAGTCACACTATATATGGCGAAGATGCTGACAGTCATGAGCAATAACAGAACGACTACGATAGCACCATCAATTTTTTTAATCTTCTGAAGCACGTTCTGCCTCCCTACTCTAAATCTGGGCTTTCTTTTATGTTTCACCAAGAAGTCCGGTTAAATTCTATTGTAAAGGAAGTCGGGTTGAAAATACAATTTCACTCCCCGATCAACAGGAGTCCCCTGCACAGCATGCAGTATTATCGTGCTATACCTAGCACATGACGTGGAATTCCAGCTAGATCATTAATGGTGATGATCTCTTTCCAATGACCCGCCGCTTCAAGTAGCGAGGCTACCTGCTCGGCTTGTCCGAAGCCGAGTTCAAAGCCGATCAGGCGCGGCGGTGCCGGGAGCAGCGCCAGCTGCTCCATCATGCGGCGGTACGGGTCCAGCCCGTCCGCTCCGCCATCCAGCGCAGTGCGCGGCTCATGGTCGCGCACCTCACGCTGTAGCCCGGCGATATCCTCGCCGGGAATGTACGGCGGGTTGGAGACGAGAATATCCGTCTCCATCCCCGCGAACGGCTCGAGCAGATCGCCGAGCCGAAAGTCCACAGCTGTGCCGGAGCGCTTCGCATTGCGCTTCGCCACAGCTAGGGCCGCCGGCGAAATGTCGCCGGCGCAGACCCGCCACGCCGGCGCTTCCGCCGCCAGCGTGACGGAAATCGCTCCGCTGCCGGCGCCGATATCGACGGCGGTCAGCGGCCGTACGGCGCGTCCACCTTCCGCGCCGCCCGCACGATCTTGCGCTGCTGCTAACGAAGCAGCGCCTTCTTCCTGCGCCGCTTCACTCGGCGCAACCGTGCCGTCCGGCCAAAGCTCCGCGCCGTACCGTAAAATCGCCTCGACGAGCAGCTCCGTCTCCGGCCGTGGAATAAGCACATCAGGCGTCACTTCAAAAGGACGCCCGTAGAACTCTTGCTCGCCGATGATATACTGCACCGGCTCACCCTTACTCCGGCGGGTAACTCCCGCCTCCCACTGTTCCTTGACCGCAGCCGGAAAAGAATCCGCCAGCGCCATATAATACGCTGCCCCGGATAAGCCAAGCGCATGCTCCAGCAGTAATTGCGCACTACGCTGCGGTTCATTACAACCGCTCTGGCTCAAAAAAGAAGAAGCCTCCACAAAGGCTTCCCGGATGCTTTTCACTTCCGACATGACAAATACGCCATCGTTCAAAGCATTATTATCCATTGTCCATACTATCCATCAAATCAGCTTGTTCAGCAATTGAAAGAGCCGAAATAATTTCAGTGATTTCTCCGTTCATAACCTGCTCCAGACGGTGCAGTGTCAAGCCAATGCGATGATCTGTAACCCGGCTCTGCGGGAAGTTATACGTCCGGATACGCTCACTACGATCACCCGTACCTACTTTGCTCTTCCGTTCACCAGCATACTTTGCTTCTTCTTCCTGCCGCTTCATATCGGAGATACGGGCACGAAGCACTTGAAGCGCCTTTTCCTTATTGGAGTTCTGTGACTTACCGTCCTGACAGGTAGCAACGATGCCCGTAGGTACATGGGTTACACGTACTGCAGACTTGGTCGTATTTACAGACTGTCCGCCTGCACCACTTGAACAGAAGGTATCCACACGAATATCTTTATCATGGATTTCAATCTCAAATGCTTCAGCTTCCGGCATCACCGATACTGTAGAAGTAGAGGTATGAATACGTCCACCGGATTCAGTCGCTGGGATACGTTGTACGCGATGCGCACCACTTTCGTATTTCAACTTACTGTATGCACCGCGGCCGTTAATAAGGAAGATTACCTCTTTAAATCCACCAAGATCGCTCGCGTTGACATCCATTAGCTCCACGCGCCAGCCTTGTGAATCTGCAAACCGGGTGTACATCCGATAAAGGTCGGAAGCAAACAATGCAGCTTCATCTCCACCCGCTGCACCACGAATTTCGACGATTACGTTCTTATCATCATTCGGGTCTTTAGGCAGTAGCAATACACGGATTTGCTCTTCCAGCTCTACCTGACGTTTGGAAAGGTCGTCAATTTCCATCTTGACCATTTCCTTCATCTCATCATCAAGCTTTTCGCCTTGCATCTGCTTAGCAGCTTCAAGCTCTTCCATTACACTCTTATATTCAGTATACGCCTCAAATGCAGGCTGTAGGTCTGATTGTTCTTTGGAATAATCCCTCAGTTTCTTACTGTCGTTTGCAACATCCGGATCACAAAGCAGTTCACTGAGCTTCTCATAGCGGTCCGCCAGGGATTGCAATCGGTCCAACAAGGGAATTCACCTCTCCTAGTTCAATTTCAAATTCGCAAATAAAGCGATTAAAACATATGTCATAAAATTAGATATACGACTTTATATTATACCAAAGATATTGTGAAATGGCTACAGTTCTGTACGCGTAAATCCCTTAATAAATGTCTTATATTTTAAAAAAAGGATCATCCCAGCAGTAGATACCCTCTACCGACTGAGATGACCCTCTTATCATTAGTATGCTTCAGTCCTCTTAAACGTTGAAACGGAAATGCATAACGTCGCCGTCCTGCACCAAATACTCTTTACCTTCTAGACGCAGTTGACCACGTTCTTTGGCACCATTCATTGAGCCTGCTGCCAAAAGATCTGCGTAAGCCACTACCTCAGCACGGATAAATCCACGTTCAAAATCTGTGTGAATTACACCAGCAGCTCCGGGTGCTTTAGTTCCCTTACGAATGGTCCACGCACGAACTTCCTGAACGCCTGCCGTGAAATACGTATACAAGCCTAGAAGTTTGTAAGCCGCTTTGATCAAGCGGTTCAGACCAGATTCTTCTAGCCCAAGTTCTTCTAGGAACATCGCTTTATCTTCGCCCTCAAGCTCGGCAATTTCAGCTTCTACTTTAGCACTGATCGGAACAACTTCAGCACCTTCAGTTGCTGCAAATTCACGTACTTGCTGCACATAAGGATTATTCTCAGCACTTGCTACTTCTTCTTCACTTACATTCGCTGCATACAGCACAGGCTTCAATGTTAACAAATGAAGATCACGGATAATAACCTTCTCGTCATCGGACAATTCTATACTACGTGCAGGTTTATCTTCGTAGAGCACTTCTTTGACGCGTTCAAGCAGTTCAACTTCTTGAGCGTATTTCTTGTCGCCGCCTTTGATGTTCTTACGGGAACGCTCAATCCGCTTCTCAATGCTCTCAATGTCAGCAAGAATCAGTTCCAAATTAATGGTCTGAATGTCGCTGATCGGATTTACTTTTCCATCCACGTGGGTAACGTTCTCATCTTCAAAACAACGAACGACATGAACGATAGCGTCTACTTCGCGAATATGAGCTAGGAACTTGTTGCCTAGTCCCTCACCTTTACTCGCACCGCGCACAAGACCAGCGATATCAACAAATTCAAAAGCAGTAGGTACAGTCTTGTTAGGTTGTACCAGCTCAGTCAGTTTATCAAGACGTTCGTCCGGAACTTCAACGACACCAACGTTAGGGTCAATCGTGCAAAAAGGGTAGTTTGCGGATTCTGCTCCCGCTTGCGTTATTGCATTAAACAATGTGGATTTTCCTACGTTAGGAAGACCGACGATTCCCGCTTTCAAAGCCATTTATATGACAACTCCTATTTTCAGCTAAATTGATCATCCGAATAAGTAATACGATCTAAACCATTATATATTAGAACATATTCTCCAGCAACACCGGATGTCTTACAGTTGTGTCAATCCAGCCTTATCCAAGCGAACCCATTTCAATAGGATTTGGCAAGTTCCAATACTTTTTGCACCGCCGGCTGATCCAATAGGGGCTTAGAAGTATCTGGATCAACCTCCACATCAGGGACTGTCTTCACTTCCTCGTTGCAGCTTCCATCAGAGTTAAGTCCCATCTCAAAGGAAAATCTGAATACATAACCGCTATTAGGCAATGCAACGACAAGTGGATCCATCCCTAGTCCGTCCCCACCTGTTCTGCCACCAACAACCGTCGCAAACCCGGTGCCTTTTGCAAATGCTGCAAAACCTTCCGACGCTGAATACACAGAGCTATCTACCAGCAAATAGATCTTTCCTTTAAAACCAACGGATTCTTGAGGGATTACTACATCTGTATTTTTACTATATGTCTTGAACATTTTTAATGCTTCCGATGGTAAATTAGGCAACTGTTCGTCTTTGATGTTGGTAATAGGCTGCTGCCCCCTTGTGATCTGACGTGCCTGCATAAAGGTCTCAGCATAGTTGCCTCTTGTATAAAGTAAGTATGTATTGTATTCGATAGGTTTATTAATCAGCAGAGGAGCAATATGAGCTCTCCAGTAATTGCTGTTTCCTCCGCCATTTCCGCGGATATCTAGAATTAGTGTCTTATAATCTTTAACTTCTATTAAAAAATCACGAATCTCCGAACTATCCATCTCCATGAGACTTCCGGCAAAGCTTCGCATGCCTAGATACGCTATTTGCTCTGGCTCTATAATAACCTTTTTTACATTCCCGGAAGTCTTTCCTGTCTGACTCCCTGCCTCACCACTATTCATATCGTTAACGATGCCATCAGAGCTTTGCTGCTCCGCTAAAGGTTTCTGGTTGTAACGAGCCAACACATTTGGCTGTTGAAACACGTTGATCCAAGGCTCATAACCAAAACCTGCCTGAACATAGGCGTTTAGAAACCATGGATATTCTTCCTTAGATAAAAAATTCGTATGCCCATTATTTAACCTGCTAAGTACGAATTTCATTCGTCTAAAAAACTCATCATCTGTCTTCACTGCTGCAATTTCATTACGGTACTCCTCTTTGTTCGCAAGCCAATCCTCTCCATTTAGACGCTTATTTACCTCTAGGAAAGGGTAGTTCTCCTCAATAATCTTCCACATATAATCAAAATCCTCTAATCTTTGTTCCACTGTCAATGGAGACAACGCCGCTTCTGGCTGTTTTTCCGCTACCTTTGAAGAGGCTACCGGCGCAACCGGACTTGCCTGAACTTGCTCCGACGCAGATTGCTTTTTCCCTGGCGAATCCCCACGGTTGCAACTAACCAGTAACAGTATTGCAGCTACAGATAAAGCCGCTGGTAATACAAACCTTGGTCTCACCTTAATCCCCCTTCCAATATTCCATATAGCTGAATCCATTTTTAGGAATTTATTTAATAATCATATTTTTCTATTCCTCCTAATTCAAATATATTTATCACAATTATTTACATTGGTTTTCTTAGAACAACACAAAAAAGACCTCCTTCGAGGTCTCCACGTTAAGTATTACAAATCTTTAGACATCGTAATGTCAGTTACGGTATATCCCATTTTTTTGTAGAGCTCAAATGCACGATTGTTCTGACCGAAGACATGTAACCCGATTTTGGTGACGTTCATCTCACGAGCTTCTTCATCGAGTGCGACCATAGCCTGCTTGCCATAGCCTTTACTCTGATACGGTTCAAAAACATAGAAATCATAAATGAAAGCTTCTCGGCCGCTGCGGCCTTCACTTACATTAAACCAGATGTATCCTACCTGGATATCACTACTTATTTCTACTATAGAATATAGATAAGCGCCATCTGTGCTCAACCCTTTAGGTAAAGACTGTGTTATAGCTTCCTCAGACAGCTTCATCGCGATTTCAGGGTCCCAAGCGCCGGCTTTAATCTTATCTTCAGCGTAATCACGAGTAGCTTGACCTAAGAAAAATTGAAAAGCAGACTCATCCATATGAACCAATTTAATCATCATCTTTTTCACTTCCTCACTTCTATATTTACCATATACTTTTATTTACGTATTAAACGGGAAGTCCCACGTAAAGTTGCTAAATCGGGAGCTCCGATGCCGAACATTGCTATCTTAAGCTCCAGCTCTACCTGAGCCAGTGCAGCATCTAGCGCCTCTTCAGAATCTACTGCCGGTCCTAAAAGATTGCGTCCAAAGCCTGCTAAATCAGCACCGAGGGCCAATGCCTTCGCCGCATCCACACCATGCTTCAAGCCGCCGCTGCCAATCAATGCCCCCTTCGGGGAGACAGCACGTACCTCTGCAATGCAATCTGCGGTTGGAGTGCCCCAGTCTGCGAAAGCTTCAGCCGCTGCACGCCGTATAGGGTCTCTACTCCGAAACTTCTCGACCTGACTCCAGGATGTTCCACCTGCACCCGCTACATCAACAAAAGCTACCCCTGCATTATAAAGATGTGCTGCTGTATCACCGTCAATGCCCCAGCCGACTTCTTTTACACCTACAGGAACCTCAAGTGCACGGCATACTTTTGCTATCTGCGATAGTAAAGAAGCAAAGCCAGTATTCCCTTCCGGTTGAAAGACCTCTTGAAGACCATTGAGATGCAGTACAAGAAAATCGGCACCAGCAATATCCACAGCGCGGCGACACTCCTCAATCCCGAAACCATAGGACAGCTGTACGGCGCCAATATTAGCGATAACCGGTATATCAGGTGCTTTGTCCCGTACATAAAAGGTTTCGGTTAGCTCAGAGCGCTCCACCGCCGCTCGCACAGAACCAACCCCCAGCGCCCATCCACGACGCTGCGCTGCCTCTGCTAGTCGGGCATTGATGGCTCCTGTAGCAGCACTGCCGCCTGTCATCGAGCTGATCAGCAGTGGTGTACGAAGTTCACGTTCCAGGAACGTAGTCTGCAATGATATATCATCGAAATTCAGCTCTGGAAGAGCATTATGCCGAAATCGGTAATGTTCAAACCCCGTAGTCACACCAACGCCACCAACTTCTTCATTTAGACAAAGGCGTACATGCTCTATTTTGCGTTCACCTGTCCTTGATGCAGGCAATAAAGACTTCTTATCTGAAACCTCTACAGTCGGTAGGTCATTGCCATGATCCGCGCCAGACTGCCTATTCGCATCATATGGTCCGGCCTCTTCTGGCGTATGATTCATGCTCCGTTCCTCCTATTCCTAAACTGCACTTATTATAACATATCCCTTCAGATGAATTTACAATATGAAGTGAGTGAAATACGAGGGATGCTTCATTTCTACCCACTAGGTGTTAATAGGTTGGTACACGCCGGAGCACAATAATTATAAAGGAAGTGCTCTGCAATACTTTCAGGAGGAACTTCCGATGAGATCAGATCGTGAACAACCCGTTCAGCCCCAAGTGATACAAGATAGAACCCATGCTTTTGCTCCAAAGAAACGCACCTCTTCACGACGCCGCAAACGAGTGATATGGGCTTGCGTCATTCTAATTCTCTGGTTAATCGGCGTCATGATATACCAGACACATAAACCTCTACCCGTTGGGATTTCCTATGAAAGTCCCATATACAAAGTGAACAATGTATCCTTCTGGCATGACCTAACCTATCCAGACGGTACGGACACAGGTAAGCAGGAGAGTGAAATTCTTCCGAGAATGCTACATATCATCGAGGAGTCAAGGGAGTTCTTAGTCATCGACCTGTTCCTGTTCAATGATTATACCCATAAAGATCAGTCATTCCCTCCAGTCAGTCGAATGCTGACAGATAAATTAATCTCACAAAAGCAAACCTATCCCGAAATGGAGATTGTCTTCATCACCGATGAGGTCAATACCAATTACAACTCAGCGCCCAATCATCTTCTGGAAGAAATGAAGGCGGTGGGGATCCGAGTCATCATGACCGATGTTAATGACCTGCGAGATTCTACACCTGCCTATTCAGCCGTCTGGCGCACCTTCATTCAATGGTTCGGACAATCCGGTAAGGGCTTTATCCCCAATCTTATGGCCAGTGGTGGACCGGATATTACCGCTCGATCTTATCTGAAGCTGCTGAATGTGAAGGCGAACCATCGCAAAGTCATTGTCAGTGAGAACACTGCACTAATTTCCTCTGGAAATGTTCACGATGCCAGCGCCTACCACTCCAATATTGCTTTGGAGGTACAAGGTCCAATTATTGCCGATATTCTCCAGACCGAGCAGGCGGCAGCCAATCTTTCAGATGCAGGTCCATTGCTACTTCATAAGCCCAATTTCACCCAAGAAAAGAACCTACCATCAGCGGAAGCTCTAGAAGTTCGCTATTTAACAGAAGGAAAGGTATACAAATATGCGCTGCAAGGCATTAGGTCCGCCCGGAAGGGGGATACCGTATGGATGGGGATGTTTTATCTTGCTGATGATGCCATTCTGGATGCGTTGGTAGAGGCTACATCACGCGGGGCTAAGGTAAACCTAATCCTGGATCCAAATCAGAACGCCTTCGGGCGCGATAAAATCGGGATCCCCAACCGTCCAGTTGCCATGGATCTGAACAAACGCACGAACGGTGAAATCTCTATTCGTTGGTACAATACAACCAAAGAGCAATATCATCCAAAGCTGCTCTTTATCGCCAAACAAACCGGCAGCTCCATCGTTCTTGGCGGTTCCACCAATTTCACCACACGCAATCTGGATGACTACAATCTCGAGAATGATCTGTGGATTTCTATGAAGCGAGATCAGCCGCTGTTCAAAGATATGGAAGCCTACTTTAATCGGCTATGGAATAACGAGGGTCATACGTTCACTTTACCTTTTGATGCCTATCAGAGCGATGTGACCTGGTTCAAGTACATCCTGTTCCGGCTGCAGACTAACCTGGGCTTTACTACTTTTTAAACAAAAACCACCGCAGAGAAGGCAGCACCCTCCGCGGTGGTTTAATCTGAAATGAAGTTATAGCAGTGGAGACATTAATCTGGCGGCAGATTCCAGTATACGCACCACCATGCGTTTATTCATAAAGGTCTCATGCACAATCTGAGTGGTGGACAATAAATCCCGTTCAAAATCAGCAACGATTCGTGTAACACTCTCTGTCTGAAGAAGCAATGCGTTTACCTCAAAGTTAAGATGGAAGCTCCGCATGTCCATGTTTGCCGTTCCAATAGTCGCTATTTCACCATCCACGATTAACAGCTTAGAGTGTATAAAGCCCTTCTCGTATTCATAAATCTTCACTCCAGCCTCCAGCAATGCTGGGAAATAAGAATGCGAAGCCAGAAACGGAATCCATTTATCCGGCTTAGCAGGGAATAACAAGCGAACATCTAGACCAGATATAGCCGCTACACGTATCGCAGTCAGGATATCCTCGTCCGGAATGAAATAAGGGCTGGCAATCCAAACTGATTTTTCAGCTGAGGTGATCATGGAGAAAAATATATTTTTGAGTGCACGGCGTTCATTGTCCGGCCCACTCGCTATGATCTGTACTGCTCCGTCCCCTGTCATAAAGTGTAGCTGTGGTGTTAGATAATCCTGCTCCAGTATTTTTTCACCTGTAGTATGCATCCAATCTTGCAAGAAGATGATTTGCATTGTCCGTACCGCTTCACCTCTAACTAACATATGGGTGTCACGCCAGAATCCATAAGTTTTGCTGCGGCTTAAATATTCATCCCCCACATTCAGTCCACCCATGAACCCGACATCACCGTCGATGACGACGATTTTTCGGTGATTCCGGTAATTGACCCGGCTAGAGAAAAAGGAGGTGGAATTACCGTACGAAGCCACTTGTACTCCAGCATCAACCAACTCTTTCAAAAAAGCTTTAGAAAGCTGAAAACTACCCACAGCGTCATACATAAATCGGACAGATACACCCGCACGCGCCTTTGCGATCAAAATCTGTTGAATACGCGTTCCAATGTGATCTGCACGGAAGATGTAATACTCCATATGTATATGGTGCTTCGCTTGTCGCAGCTCTAGCAGTAATGTTCCAAACGTCTCTTCACCATTGGTAAGGATGCGCGTCTCTGAAGCAAAGGAAATAGGAGTACGCGCTAGAGTCTTGGATAATAATAGTAGTTTTTGACGCGAGGGGTCAAAGACCGACCAATCTTGATGCGTACGCAAAGCGTCATTCTCAATCCGCTCATAGGCCATAAGATCTCTTTGTGCTTTTTTATCATATTTACGACGTTTAAATACATTCTGTCCAAATAGAAAATAAAAGACCAAACCGAGCACCGGGATCAACGCAAGCAAAAGAATCCATGACATCGTAGTAGAAGGATTACGGTTCTCCATAAAAATAGCTAAGCTAATTGAAACGACTGTCAGTGTGGAGAAAATACTAATAATTGTTCCAGCAGTACTCCCAAAAATACCAAAACCAAAATAATAAAATGCTATGAAAGCCCCAATAATAATTATAGATTGAAGTCCTCTTCTCATATTGTACCTACCTTCTTATTCATAAAAGCAACACCAAAATGACACATTTTATATATTACATGAAGAACCTATATCTTCCTAGACAATTACTGTGTAAAAATCTATTTACAACAAAACTGTAACCCTTCTGTTCTGAAATTTGTAATGACAAGATGGATCGAATATAATTATTTTGACCGATTAGTCAATTATAGAACTGGGTAGTCAGAAAGGAGGTTATCCCCCCAATGAGCGATAAAACTGTGGACAAGCAGGAACAGATTATTAAGATCGCCATGCAATTATTCGCTGTGAAAGGCTCCTCTTCCACGTCCATGCAAGAGATCGCCGAATTATGCGGAATTTCGAAGGGAAGCTTGTATCTAGTATTCAAATCCAAAGAAGAACTGGAACGCAGTATTTTTCTCTATTGTTACCGAATGATTCGTGATCCCTTATTACGTGAAGAACAAGAAGCCCAAAGAACACCGCGTGAGAAGCTTAGGAATCAAATAGAAATTCTACTGAGTCATGTGTACGAATTACGTGAGTTCTTACAGCGTCAAATTCAGGAAGTTGCCGGAAAAGGTTTTGATACTGAAGTACCGGAATGGCTGCGTAGAAACAATGCTTCCTTCTTGCGCTGGTTTCAGGTGAAGATGGAGACCCTTTATGGAAAAGACATTATCCCCTATACCGGAGATTTATGTATTGTAGGTCATGGACTAATCAAGTCATATATTGCGGTTATTTTTCGTCAGGATACCCACTTGTCCCTTGCCGTTATGGCTGATCATCTAATGAATCTACTAGATATTATTGTAGCTGGTCTTCTTAAAAGTAAGCAGGCTCCTCTCATCAACTCTACCATTCTTGCAAGCTGGATGGAGGAGAATGAGGAGAGTAAGCGCAAGAATCCACTGCAGATCATTAAGGACATGAAGACTGCGGTCAGTAAATTAGATAGTATAGAACCCGAAGAGTCAGCCGATTTGCTGGAATCACTCAACATTCTAGAAGGCGAAGTTCTCTTACCACACCCACGCAAAGCAATCATACAGGGGATGTTGTCCAACCTCCAATCCTGCTCAGAGCTCACTACATCATTGGAAGAATTGAGGAAGCTGGTTACCTCTTTTTCAAATCATTCATGCGTATTTCGTTAATTGCTCTATAAAGAGTTCGTGAGAGAGAAGAACATGGATAGCGAGTATTATAAATTTTCAAAATGGCGCCCTATTTCGTAAAGAAATGGCCCGAGAGGAGCAGAAACAACACTTATGAAAAGCTTAATTAATTTCTCGCTCAGGAACAAATTTGCCATTTGGCTTCTGACGATAATTATTGTATTTGCCGGTTTGTATAGCGGACTGACAATGAAGCAAGAAACCTTACCTAATATTAGTATACCCTATCTTAGCGTAACAACTATTTATCCGGGGGCTGCACCAGAAGGCGTCGTTAATGATGTCAGTAAACCGTTGGAGCAAAAGCTGCGCAATGTGGATGGTGTAAAGACAATCACCTCCACTTCTCTGGAGAATGCCTCCAGTATCCAAATCGAGTTTGATTATGGAACGAATCTGGATAATGCTACAGCAGCTGTTCGCGAAGCGCTGAATGAGGTCTCATTGCCAGACAATGTGCAAAAGCCTTCCATTTCCCGTTTTAGCCTTAGCTCAATGCCTGTCGTCTCCCTTAGTTTATCGAATGGGGATTCAGAAGATCTCGAGGAACTAACCCGTATTGCCGAGAACGATATTCGCCCTGCCCTTGAAGATGTTGAGGGTGTTGCTTCTATTCAAATCTCTGGACAATACGTCAAAGAAGTTTCGCTTAAGTTCAATCAAGAGAAGCTCAAGCAATACGGACTGACCGAAGATACGGTTAAAGGGATCATTCAAGGCTCTTCTCTCCGTGTTCCACTAGGACTGTTCGAGATGGACAAAGCTCAAAAGGCAGTTGTCGTGGATGGCAACATCACCACCGTTGAAGATCTTAAAAATGTGACCATTCCAGTAATGCCAACTGGTGCTGCTGGCGCTGGGGCTCCTGGAGCTGGCGCTGCCGATGCAGGTGCTGGAAGTGCTGCTGGTGCAGGCGCTGTTGGCGGAGCTGCAAATATGGGATTGCCAACCGTGAAGCTGGGAGAGCTTGCTACAATTGAGGTTGTTGGGAATTCTGAATCGATCTCCCGTACGAATGGTAAAGAATCGATCGGTATCCAGATTGTCAAAGCCAACGATGCCAACACTGTTGATGTCGTAAATGGTGTTAAGGACAAAACTGAAGAATTAAAAGCACAATATAAAGGCATTGACCTTACAGTTCTGCTTGACCAAGGTAAGCCGATTGAGGACTCCGTAAATACAATGTTGTCCAAAGCTGTATTTGGCGCCCTTTTCGCAGTAATTATCATTTTGGTCTTCCTGCGGAATATTCGTTCGACGATCATTTCTATCATCTCTATTCCTTTATCATTGCTGATCGCAGTATTATGTCTGCGTCAAATGGACATTACGCTTAATATGATGACCCTTGGTGCGATGACCGTTGCCATCGGACGGGTAGTCGATGACTCGATTGTCGTCATAGAGAACATATACCGGCGACTCTCGTTATCTGGCGAGAAGCTAAAAGGCCGGGAATTAATCAGTGCAGCCACTCGTGAAATGTTCGTACCAATCATGTCCTCTACGATTGTAACCATCGCGGTATTCTTACCGCTTGCTCTAGTAAGTGGTATGGTTGGAGAGCTGTTCTTGCCTTTCGCTTTAACCATGGTCTTCGCCCTGCTCGCTTCGTTGGTAGTTGCGATTACCCTGGTTCCTGCAATGGCACACTCCCTGTTCCGCAACGGATTGAAAGGTAAGAAGACACATAGTGAGAAACCAGACAGAATGTCTGCTGGTTACCAAAAAATTCTGAACTGGTGTCTTTCCCATAAACTCGTTACGTTCGGAGTAGCGGTTCTGCTCCTTGCGGGCAGCTTGTTCCTGATCAAGCCTATCGGCGTTAGCTTTATGCCTTCCCAAGAGGATAAAACGGTTATGCTAACCTACTCACCGAAGGCTGGTCAAAGAACTGAAGAAGTTCAAGAACAAGGCCTGAAAGCTGAGAAATATATTTTAGCGCAACAGCATGTAGATAAAATGCAATATTCCATTGGTGGCGGCGGCCCGATGGGTATGGGCGGATCCAGCAACTCAGGACTCTTTTTCATCGTTTATGATAGTAATACTCCTGATTTCGAAAATGTAAAAGAGAAGTTGATCGAAGGCTTAACCGCAGAAGTCCCAGATGGTGTGTGGGGCGATATGTCCGCGATGATGAGCGGAGGTATGGGTGGAAGCACGTTAACCGTGAATGTATTCGGAGACGAACTAGATCAAATTAAGCCGGTAGCGGATGAGATCGCCAAGATCGTACAGGCTGACACCACTAATTTCAAGGATGGCGAAACAAGTCTCAAAGAAGCTTACGATCAATATACGATTGTAGCGGATCAAGAAAAGCTTAGCTCCCTTGGACTTACAGCGGGACAAATTGCGATGAAGCTTGCTCCTGCAGGTACACGTCCAGTACTCACAGAAGTAGAAATGGATGGCAAGAACTACAAAGTCTATATCGAAACTGATAAAGAAACGTATAAGAGTATTAAAGAAATGGAAGAGGCTACATTGACTTCGCCACTAGGCATTTCCGTGCCAATCGGGCAAGTCGCTAAAATTGAAAACGGCTCTTCCCCTGACTCGATTACTCGTATGGACGGTAAAATGAAGGTGGATGTCACTGCCGAGATTATTTCAAGTGACGTCAATAGTGCTTCAAACCTCGTGAAGGAAAAAATAGATGCTATGGAATTACCTGATGGCGTGACGGTTAGCTTCGGTGGTGTAACCGAGCAGATCAATGACACATTTGGTCAATTAGGTATTGCTATGGCGGCTGCTATTGCCATCGTATACTTCGTGCTTGTGGTTACGTTTGGCGGTGGATTAGCTCCATTTGCTATCCTGTTCTCACTTCCTTTCACCATTATTGGGGTACTCGTAGCCCTTCTGATCGCTGGGGAAACCTTAAACGTCTCCTCCCTCATGGGTGCACTGATGTTGATTGGTATCGTAGTCACGAATGCGATTGTCCTCATCGACCGCGTTATTCATAAGGAAAAAGAAGGAATGACCACACGTCAAGCCTTGCTTGAAGCAGGCGGCACACGTTTACGTCCAATCCTGATGACTGCACTTGCAACGATTGGTGCATTGCTGCCACTGGTTACAGGACTTGAAAACAGTGCAGGGATCATCTCCAAGGGGCTAGGCGTTACCGTTATCGGCGGCTTGATCAGCTCCACGCTACTGACACTTGTAGTAGTGCCAGTCGTGTATGAATTCCTAATGAAATTCCGCAGTAAAAAGGTAATTGACTAGAACACTTGATACGAATCAAGTAAACATGCTAAATGAAGAAGCTGTCTCCAAAGTAGTGAATACTACTTATGGAGCAGCTTCTTTTTTATGGAATGTGCCGGGTGATTCGCGATAGGCAACTAGCGCCGGATAGTGGGTCTAAAACTAATTAGGGAAAAACCCCCTCTAAATTTTCGATAATCGCTCTAAATTAATGGAATCAGGGAATTTCTCCCTGTAATTTAGCTAATTCACCTGATTTACCGCCAAATCAGGTGAATTATAGGGAGGTTTTCCTTAATTACAAGGTTTGTGATCAATAAACTCAGAATTTCAGGGAGAAATTCCCTAACTATTCTTCTAGACCATCAATTGGATCGTCATTTGGGACTTCACTCAGGTTTTCATTTACTTGCTCCACTTGGACCTCCATTTAAATCACTATTTACACTTCCACAGCAAGAAAAACCCGACCTAATTTATAGGCCGGGCTCTGTATTATAGTGTTGTTATACCATTGCTGTTGCACTGCTTTCCAGCGAAGCTCTCCAGGAACGCAGCATCTGCAGATCAAGGGGTAGAAACTCAGCGAGCATATGGGAAAGTCCCAAATACAACGTACTATTCGTTGCTGCATTTAACTTCTCACAGAACTGTGGAGTCCATTGCAGTAAATGATCTTCCAAAAAGGCTACCTGAATATCAAGTAAATCCATAGCACTTCTAATTGAGAAGCTATTGTACAACATCCGCTCATGCATTACTGCCATAAATTCCAGCTCAATAGCAATATGATCATCAGCTTCACCATTACATTTGTTAAATACAATTCCTGCGGAAGTATACACATCAGCAAGCACGTTGCAGAAATCTTCAGAACGACCCAGAATAGCAGCTTCACGTAATTTAAAAGAGCTTACTGTCTGTTCGTGCATAAGCCGTTTATACTCTTGGGTCTCGTTCTCACATATATGGGGTAACTTATTCGGTTCCTGACTCAGATAGCGCTTCAGTTCCCGTCCGCCTTCCGTCATCTCTGCAGCAACACTCATCTTGCGATTGCGGCTCCACTGAGCCACAAGTGAGAGTGATGGTTTTCTGCCCAAAAAATCCACTAAAAGCTGATATATTAATCCCCGACTTTCCAACCAATGGCTAAATGCCTCCGGCACGGCGAGCGATGGAACAGTTTGCATAGTCATTTTGCAAATCCTCCTCATTGGGTTTCCCGGTCACACACCGTCGCATGATCGACGTGCAATTTCCGGTATCCTTTCTGTTTTCGCAAAAGTGAACGTAAAAGTAATCCGCACCTAGATTATATCGGATATTAAAAACGCTTTCCGTGAGCATTCTATGACTAATCACTTCATTTGTCGTACTTTTGTCACATTTTCGCAAGTCTATTTCGGCTTTGTCATTCTATTTAGTTTGTCCATTATTATGCAATTAAATCACAACCCTCCTTATTCAAATAGGGGGAGTTTAACCCGTTCAATAGTTTGCTCATTGACGTACCCGCGAGCGATCTTTAAAATTCTAAACAAGTATAAACACCTTCGCCTCCTCTTAAGACGGGAAGCATTCAAAACACCAACAAATGAAAGGAGCAACGCTATGGAGCCGCTGACGGACCCTTTTGGACGTTTACATGACTACATCCGCATTTCGGTTACCGACCGCTGCAACCTGCGTTGCATTTATTGTATGCCAGCGGAAGGGATGGAATTCCAGCCGCAGGACGAGATTCTGAGCTATGAGGAAATCACCGCAGTTGTGGAATCGCTAGCACCACTTGGATTACGCAAGGTACGGCTAACAGGTGGAGAACCTCTTGTACGCAAAGACCTGGAGAAGCTAGTAACTATGATATCCGCCATTCCGGGGATCGACGATATTTCACTGACTACGAACGGATTAATGCTTCCAGCTAAAGCAGCGCTGCTAAAAGAAGCCGGGTTGTCACGGGTGAATATCAGTCTGGACTCTTTACGGCAAGATCGCTTCTCTATGATTACACGCGGCGGTGAGGTCTCCAAGGTACTAAAGGGGATCGAGGCAGCACAAGCTGCCGGGCTGGAGCCGATCAAGCTTAACGTTGTGTTGATGAAAGGGATTAATGATGACGAGATCAAAGACTTCATCTCCCTTACGTTGAACAGTCCACTAAATGTACGTTTTATTGAATATATGCCTATCGGAAGTGCTACTGATTCTTGGCGCCAATCCTATCTGCCGCTGGAAACCGTTATAGAAGCTTGTACTGCGGCCGGCTGGGAAACCGAGGAAGCTGAGATGCCATCTGGTAATGGCCCTTCCCAGAATCGGCGGGTTATTGGAGCGCAAGGAACGTTCGGATTAATCCATCCCGTAAGCGATCACTTTTGCGATAACTGCAATCGACTAAGACTAACAGCAGATGGCCATATCAAAGCTTGTCTGTATTGGGAAGATGAGTACAATGTCCGCCCCCTAATAAGCGATCCCGCAGCAGTGCAGGCCTTATTCCGCAAAGCTCTGGGTAACAAGCCACATAACCACGAAATGGCATTAGCCTTGGAGAAAAAAGCACAAAGCCACACGCCGACGGCTCGGCGTATGTCTCAAATTGGAGGCTAGTCCGTCTCATTAAAAACGCCGCTTTCCCCAAGCCATCTGGGAAAAGCGGCGTTTCATTTAGAGATTGAAGGATAGCCTTCGCCATCCACTATTATAGATATAGAGCCTCGAGCAGCTTGTAAAGCGTCGTTGCTGCCTCCGCTCTTGTAGCATTGTTCTCAGGTCTGAACGTGTTATCATCGAATCCACCCAAAATACCCGCTTCAACCCCCGCTTTTACAGATGCCTGTGCCCATTGTGGAATGGAGGTAAGATCCGCGAAGTTCCCCTCTTTATCCGTTTGCTTATGGGCATTAGCCTTCAAAGCATTCGCGAGCATAACTGACATTTCGGCACGGGTAATCTTTTCTGAAGGCTCGAAGAACATTTTGCCGTTCACATCATATCCACGAAGGATTCCGGCATTTACCGCCGCTGCTACATCATCTGCAGCCCAAGCTGGAATCGCACTTTGATCCGCGAATTTCACTGTTCTACCTGTTGATTGCAAACCAAGCGCCCTTACAATCATAGAAGCGAACTGTGTCCGAGTAACATCCTCATTCGGACGGAAGGTATGATCCTCGTACCCTTTCATGACGCCCATACCGATTAGACGGTCTGTAAACGCCGTGGACCAATGAGTATTCAAATCGGTAATCGATGGGGCCTGATAATTAAACACAGCATATTTGGCAAGCTGATTTAAGCTTGCAGTTATAGTTCCACCTGTTTGACTCTGACCACCAACATAAATCCACTTTTTAAGCTGCTCATTGTAATAGTAGATAGCTGCTTTATGCCCCGATGAAATCTTGGTCACATCGTAATTGAGGGACAGTTCCACAGGCTTATTGAGCATGCCTGCCTTGTCACTAGTAAGCTCTACTGCTGCACTCACAGCCTGAAGAGCGCCCATTGCTGGTGTCTCATCAGCAGCAATAACCGAAAAGGCAATTTCGCTGTTACCAGACAACGCTCCAGCCGGAATCGTAAAGCTGCCCACGTCTTTAAGTGTGCCCGTTCCTCCCTGCTGTGCTTTTACCTCCAATTCCACACGCTGAGTTGTAGAAGGCTGCTCTGTAGGAGATGGCGCCGCGGTAGGAGCTGGAGTTGCAACTGGTCCGTTGCCTCCTCCGTTATTATTCCCCTCTCCACTGCTAGTGCCCGCAGTTACAACTACTGTGCGTACAATCTCAGTAGCTGCATTGCCAGCCAAATCTGTCGCATTGTACTTCAGTGTATAGGTTCCTGGAGTCTGAACATCCACTGTTCCTGTCACCAGGATAGAGCCTGCAATCCCAACCTTGTCAGTAACGTCTGCGCCCGGGTCCTTGAAGTCATCCCCTTGGGTCAGACTAAGACGGCTATCCCCCTTCAGGGTAATCACAGGTGCTGTACGATCGATATTCACAGCAAGCGGCAATGTTGTCTTATTTTCTAAAGAATCCGTTGCCTTGAATTGCAGTTGATGTTGGCCTTCTTCCGAAATCTCAACCACTTTCCCACTTTCATAGGGCAGGAAATTTCCGTTTACATCAGTCGCTAATTGAATGGATACATCCGCACCAGGAATATATACGCTAGCATACACGCTTACCGAAACACTCTGATTCGTCCAGTCACCACTTAAATAAGCTTGTCCGTTCTCAGTCTTTAATGTGCTATGAAGCGCCAATGGGGTGATACTATCATCTCCGCTTAGCGTTACTTCAAAAGACTTCGTTTCCGTAGCCAATCCCCGCTGAATTGTAGCTGTTAAGGTCAGCTTCGTATCCTTCTTAGGTTGGAAGGTGATTTTACCTTCATTCGTCATTAGAACCGGATTGGAGCTTTTCCACACAATACTTGTCCCGTGTTTGCCTTCGGTAGGCAACGTTAGATCAGAAGTTAATGCGCTTGTGTCTCCTAGATCTAATGCAGTCATAGTATCGTTAACTGCCTGCTGATCGCTGTACGACTCCACATCCACAAAAATCGGATTGGAATAAAACCACATATCACTATAATTACGGGCGTTGATTTCTTCGAAACGAGTCAGGTTATCGACGGTATTATTTTTTGGATCAATCTGCGGTTCACCGTTAACCGTTTCTCCCGCAACATCAGTTCCAAGGTTAGTCCCTCTTAACCGGAAATAACGATCCTTGTCCGCTGCCTCTACCTTATACTTAATAACATTGTAGCCTTCGGAATCTGTAGTCCAGTCCTCGCTTGTGAAGCGTTTCAAAACTTTTGTTGTATCGTTAGTCGCTTTGGTGTAATCAGGTGTACCTGGATCAACCTTGCCATGGACTTCACCGGAGATCAAATCTATATGATCTACCTTAACAGCGTCGCCATTATTATTTTGCTGTGGACTTTTGAAACGGATCGTAAGCTCTAGGTCGTCCCCTTGTTTTACGTCCAGTTCGCCACCCATTTCTTCCTCTTGTCCATCTCCAGACACGTTAAACTCTAATACGTTGATGAGATCCCCAAAAACAGAGAATGATTTCCCTGACCGCATGCCATCTACGACAGCGTTAATATCGGAGCCATCCACCCAGGTATAGTTCTTGGAATACTCACCAGGCCAGTAACCGCTGGAAAATTGATCATTTTTTGTTTTGAAATGAAAATCTGAGTTAGCAAAATTCCAAAATCTGCGGCCCTCACCCAGCAGTGCGTCCCACATTCCTCCAAGCTGTGCAACCTTGACGTCTGTACCTCCGTAAGTCTCAGGCGTCTCTCCCCGGTCACTCGCCATCTGATTGCCCAGCATACCTTCAAAGCCGAAGACAAGATTCGGATTGATATTGTTAAAGTCACGGATATCCTCTATTTTAAGCTCCGAGCTTGTACCATTTTTTCTGGAGGGGTGATTGATCAGTACATAGCTATCTGGATAATGACTACTGAGCCATTTCATAGCTGTGCGAGTATCTTCTTTTGTAGAAAAAGCTCTGGTATCCGCCGCACTCCACTTAGCCACATCTGCCGGATCGAACATACTTACATCACGATTAGTAAATAAATATTCAAATTGATTAATAGCCTTCAAAGCTTCTGCGGACCCTGGATGATCTGTAACAATCCCAACTGCAGCATGATCGTATTGGGGCATATCCCACTCAAAGCCTGAAAAAATGATTTTTCCAGCATATTTGCCTTCTGCCTGTAACTTCTTAATTTTCTCATTCTGATAATCCACAATACCTTGTGACATCGGAATGGAGCCGCCAGGGAGATTCACCCCTTCGTCATCCCGGTCAGATACCCGAAGGTGATCAGCCAGTGCCATCCAGTCAAAACCATTTTGTTCAAATGCAGCATCGAGCACACTTTTCAATGACTCCTGAGCATCGTTCGATTCATACGTATGTGCATGGTATTCACCTGTCATCCATTTCCCTGAATGTTCAGAAGCAGTAGACGTGATATCAGGCGCTGATTCTCCTGAAGCACCATAAACTGTCTGTAATGAAAAGTTGGGTGCTAACAATAATACGGCAAGCGAACTAGTTAGAAAAACGCGAATTTTGCTCTTCTTCAAAATGATTAATCCTCCGATGTCTTTTGGATTTTCGTAGATTCTATATTTAGAATAGTAGAAAATTGTAAAGACATGTCGGATTTTGTTGCATGTTTATGTAAATATTCATATTTACATAAACAATGCCGATTTATTTCTTTGGCATTGGCAAGCTCACTACAAAAGCCGTTCCTTCACCCGGTCGGCTGGCCACGGTTACTTTACCGTTATGCAGCTCAACGATCTTCTTAACCAGTGATAGGCCCAGGCCACTACCGCCCCCGCTCGCTGTTCTAGCTTTGTCTGCCTTATAGAAGCGATCAAAGATGCGAGGTAAGTCTTCTTCAGAGATACCAATCCCACTATCTTGAATCTCCACCTCTACCCGCTCATCTATCGTTCGAAGCTTGATATGAATACATCCATTCCCGGGAGTGAATTTAATGCTGTTATGAAGAAGATTGGTCCAGACCTGGGTCATTAAATCTTTTACCGCAGTTACATTCACTTCTTCCAGCTCGGCCTCTACCTCTATATTTTTCTCCAGCCACTGTGGCTCAGAAGCCAGAATTGTATCTCTAAGCTGTTTGTCCAGACGATAAACCTGATTTTCAAACGGAAAATTACCCGATTCGAGCGCTGATAGCTTCAATAAATTATCACTGAGCCCAGATACGCGGGTACTCTCAGCCACAATAATATTAAGGTAGTGCCTCCTACTCTCCACATTCAGAGTCTCATCCTGCAGCGCAAGAGCAAACCCCCGAATCGAGGTTAGTGGAGATTGAATTTCATGCGATACGTTGGAGATAAAATCCTGGCGCATGGTCTCCATCTGACTCAGCTCACTTGCCATTACATTGATACTCTCAACAATTTCTCCAAATTCACCGTATTCCCTATTATTATCCAATACTACATTAAAATCACCCTTAGCAATTCGTCCTAACCCTTCAATGATTGATCTATAAAAGACACGTTCCCAGCCACGAAATAGCTTGGAGACTACCAATGCCATCATGAACAAGATCACAATACCGACCATCACGCTGATTAATTGGACCAAATAATCCGAGGAGGGGCGCCCAGCCCTGCTATATATCCAGTTCATTAGGAAATAAGCTGCAGTCCAGCTAATCCCAACGCCACCGAAATAAACAAAGGACATCCCAATCCGCTTAATGATCTCCTTAAATCGATTCATGCCTCAGCCTCCAACCGGTAACCTAGACCACGGATCGTACGAATAACGAATCCATAGTCATCCTGATTGAACCGTTCACGCAAACGGTTGATATGCACATCGAGTGTCCGCTCATTCCCTTCAAAATCATAACCCCAAATTTCTTCGATCAGCCTGTCTCTTGTCAATGTTTGCCCCGGATAGCTGCCCAGCTTAAACAACAGCTCAAATTCCTTAAGCGGCAAGGTAATTTCCCCATACTCTGAAGAGACCTCGTAGGTTTTGCGATTCATACGCAATCGGCCTACGGTCACACTTTGCGCGGCAGAAATCTGATATCGTTTAAGCAGCGCCTTTACTCTCGCAATAAGTACAACCGGCTCAAATGGCTTGACCAAATAATCATCACTACCCAACTCAAAGCCTTTTACAATTTGTGAGGTTTCCCCTTTGGCTGTCAGCATTAAAATCGGGAAATCATAGTTCTGGCGCATCCGCCGGCATAGCTCCCAGCCGTCCATGTTGGGCATCATCACATCAATAATAGCTAAATCTATGTTATTACCTTCCAGAATCTGAAGAGCCTCCAGTCCATCGGAAGCTCCATAGATCTCATCCATTCCTTCAGCTCTCAGAAATACTTCTACCAATTCGCGGATGTGCGGATCGTCGTCCACTACTAGTATTTTTGTCATGTATCACTGGAGCCTCCTCTTCAATGTCCTGAACCTCGGGGTTATTCATCTGTAGCTGCTGGGTGGCAAATTCACGATACAGCTCATGGTTTTCCAGTAGTTCCTCATGACTTCCCATTCCGGTAATTTGACCTTTTTCCATAAAAATAATCTGCTCTGCATTTACAACAGTAGCCAAACGGTGCGCAATTACAATCGTAGTTCGACCCTTCATCAGATTGGACAGTGCCTTCTGCACCACGGCTTCTGATTGGCTATCCAAACTGGAAGTGGCTTCATCAAGCATAAGAATCTTCGGGTTCCGCAGCAGTGCTCTAGCAATAGCAATCCGTTGCCGCTGTCCACCAGACAGCTTCACACCTCTTTCGCCGACATCCGTATTATATCCTTCAGGAAGTGCATCAATAAAGCCATCTGCATAAGCCATTGCTGCTGCTGCGTGCATCTCCTCCCTGCTAACGTCACGATCCAATCCATAGGTTAAATTCTCAGCAATCGTACCGGCCAACAGTGGACTTTCCTGTGAGACATACCCTATAAGCTTCCGCCACGAACGCAATGAGAATGTAGACACTGGCTTGTCACCCAGCTTAATCAGACCTGACTGAGGCTCGTAAAAACGTTCTAGCAACGAGAACAACGTGGTCTTACCGCCCCCGCTCGGTCCGACAATAGCCGTCACCTGACCAGGAAGCATCTGGAAGCTCACATCATTCAATACCTTCTCACCATTTTTATAACCAAAGCTTAATCCCTCTACTGAGATCGGACCTTCTGTGCCATTTGCCTCTTCCTGTCCCTCATATACTTCCTCTTCTGCTGCCAAGGTCTCAATAATACGCTCTGAGGCACCCTTAGCTTTCTGAATCTGTGTGAAGAACGTAGTCAGTTGAGTAAGTGGCATAATAATCTGAATAAGATAAAGAATAAAGGCGACCAGTTCTCCAGCCGTCAAGACGCCGGAAGATACCTGCATCCCACCATAACCGATAATGACCACAAGCAGCATCATAAAAACAAAGGAGACGAGTGGACTGATCATCGCGCTAATCTTGCCTTCACGAATACCAAAGGAAAGCAGGTTCATAATTCCAGTCTTGCCTGCCTCGTACTCTTTTTTCTCTGCGCCTGAGGATTTGACCAGACGGATCTCAGATAAAACACCACTAAGTGTAGCAGTAAAAGAAGCTGTCTCATCTTGCATTCCCTTGGAAATTTTGTACATCTGCCGCCCAAGTGGTACTAGTATCAGCGCCGAAAGTGGAAGAACAGTGAATAGAACAAGTGTCATTTTCCAATTTAAAAATAGCAGAACTGAGATCGAACCTACAATGGAAATCACTCCGGTAAATAAGCTGGCTAGATGTTCAGAAATCAGCGTTTTGATGATCCCTGTATCATTCGTCATGCGGCTGACACTTTCTCCCGTTCGGTTGTCATTATAATAAGCCACAGGCAGAACTAGAAATTTACGCCACAGTCGGTCCCGCAGACCTGCAACCATCTTCTGACCTGCATAATTGAGCAGATAGATAGAGATCCCTCCCGCAATGGTCTGCGCAATAAACGCAGCTGCTATACCCGCAATCTGCAGCTTGCTCACGGAGGCCAGAGAGAAGCCATCCACCAAGTTCTTAGTGAACATCGGGATGACCAGACTGACCAATGTCGATATCATGCTTAACGCAATGGCTATAGCCAATAAGCCGTATGAAGGCTTGGTTTCTCTTAGTAACGTTAAGAACGGCTTCAGCGCCATCTTTCGCTTGGATTCGGATTTCTTCATGACAATGACTCCCCTTTTCTTAATAGCTCTATGAGAAAAGCATAGTAATATCTTTCTCGCCTTACACCCATCCTATCTGCAGATTGTAAACTGAAGTTAAACGCGCCGATCAGACAATACTGCCTTGTGATTTCCCATCCTGCGGGAATAGTCACAGGCCAAAATAACGCCCGTTACACTTAGCGTTTGTACCTTCTACGCACGCGTTCACGCATTTTTTGTCGCTTATCGTCTCAAACATAAATAAAACCCAAAATAATGTAAAAAAGTAAAAAAGGGTGTTTGTATCCCTTTTCAACACGTGTTACAGTGATAGAAGGGCCTACTATTGGCCACTCTACTCCATGCAAGATATTTAGTGAGAAAGGAGTGAACCATTTGCGAAAAGGCGTTATTCCATCTTCTATCACGTCTTTAAAATGGTTCAATTTTTTTGTATATGGAACCATGGTCCTCTTCACCAGCTTCTTTCAACTATACCTGCTGGATGTAGGGATGAACAAATTAGAGATTGGTGTCTTATTCTCTATGGGAGCGCTAGTATCCATATTTGCAAATCCATTTTGGGCGTTCTTAACAGACCGTTCTCAGAATATACGGCGTATCGTTTTGCTAATGTTATTCGGAACGCTAGTGTTCTCACAGTTTATGTTTCGAGCAAATACATATGAAACGATCTACAACGCCATTATTTTGTTCTATTTCTTCCAAGGACCACTATTTGCTCAAAGCAACACGATGATTCTCAGCTATATTGACGGAACTAATCAGCGCTTCCGTTCTTTCCGGCTTTGGGGTTCAATAGGGTGGGCAGTGATTGCGATTGTCGCCGGCTTTATCCTGGATTGGGCTGATGTATCCATCTTGACCTATCTGCTTACAGCGTTACTAGGTGCATCAATCCTATCCGTTCTTGTATTGCCTAAAATTAACCATACCATTATGAGAGCTCCGATGCCGTATAAGGGCTTAACTAAGTTGATTTTCAATCCTTTTTTCTTGTGTTTTTTAGTGTTTGGTATTCTGGTATCCATTCCAAACACTATGAACACCACATTTATATCCTTGTATATTACGGATCTGGGCGGCTCTAAAAAAATGATTGGTCTTGCCGTATTCCTCTCCTCCATTTTGGAGGTAGGCGTATTCGTTCTCTGTGACCGGTTCCTGAAACGTAAAATTTCCGTTCTGCTCGGCTGGCTTGCATTGGTCAGTGGTTTGTTCGTTCTGCGTTGGTGGTTTATGGCTGATGCGACTACTGCCCTTCAAGTGGTGTTCATTCAAATTTTACACTGCATAACGTTCGGCGGCTTTTTCTATGTAGGTACCCAATTGACGATGCTCCTGATTCCACGGCCTTATCGCTCTTCCGGACAAGCGCTCTACACCCTAAGCTGGAGTGGGATATCCGGTTTCATTGGAGGTATTCTCGGAGGTTGGATGTATCAGTATCTGGGTGCACAAAGCATGTATCAGACGGGTGTATTCTTGACGCTTATTGGAACGCTTGGCTTTGGTTTCATGTGGCTCTTTGTTAGCCGTGGTGGGTATCGCCCCCCTTCAGAGGAAGATGAAGAGATCTTCGACATCGAAGCATTATAATTCAACAAAAAGCAGGCTCAAACGTACCTATTCGGGACGTTTGAGCCTGCTTTTTGTTGTTACCTTGATTAATTTATCTGTTTAGCCTTGTTTAGGAGGCTGAAATGAACTCTTCAGTGAAACGATAAGATTGAATACGAGATGTTCAGGCGCCGAATATTTGCTATCCACATTAAAATAGCCATGACGGAAGAACTGGAATTTATCCTGAGCCACGCTATCCTTAAGCGCAGGTTCAACAAACCCTTGCAGGATTTCTATGGACTTAGGATTAAGCTGATCTAAGAAGCTAGGCTCCGATTTCTCTACCGAGGAATCCAAACCTTCAACCTCCACAGCCTCATCCGCTTCTTCAGCAGAAATCAGAGGCTCGTATAGACGGAATTCCGCAGGAACCGCTTGGCTAGCTTCAACCCAGTGCAACGTACCTTTTACCTTGCGGCCTGTAAATCCACTTCCGCTCTTCGTTTCCGGATCATACGTACAATGCAGCTCCACTACCTCGCCATTCTCATCCTTAATAACCTCATTACATTTGATGAAATAAGCATGCTTCAGACGTACTTCATTACCAGGGAACAACCGGAAATATTTGTTCGGCGGATTCTCCATAAAGTCATCACGCTCAACATAAATTTCACGCGAGAACGGAATTTGACGTACGCCCATTTCCTCATTCTCTGTATTATTCTCCGCTTCAAGCCATTCTGTTTGACCTTCTGGATAATTGGTGATAACAACCTTAAGCGGTCGTAACACAGCCATAGTACGCGGTACAGTTAGCTTAAGATCCTCACGGATAAAGTGCTCCAGCATTTGCAGGTCCACCAGACCCTGACTCTTAGAGATACCCGCTTCATACACGAATTTACGAATCGCTTCCGGCGTATATCCTCTACGGCGTAGACCAGAAATCGTAGGCATCCGTGGATCATCCCAACCATCCACATGTCCTTCGTCTACAAGCAGCTTCAGCTTACGCTTACTAGTCATCGTTTGAGCCAGATTCAGACGCCCAAATTCATATTGATGAGGGACAGCTGGCATCTCACATTCCTCTACAACCCAATCGTAGAATGGACGTTGATCTTCGAATTCGAGCGAGCAAAGGGAGTGAGTAATCCCCTCAATAGCATCTTCTAACGGATGCGCGAAGGTATACATTGGGTAGATACACCATTTATCGCCTGTGTTATGGTGATGTGCATGTGTAATCCGATAAATTACAGGATCACGGAGGTTAATGTTCGGTGACGCCATGTCAATCTTGGCGCGAAGAACCTTCTCACCGTCCTTGAATTGGCCTGCACGCATACGCCGGAACAGATCCAAATTCTCTTCGATACTACGATCACGATGCGGACTGTTCTTTCCTGGTTCCGTCAGCGTTCCACGCAATTGACGAATTTCATCCGCACTGAGGTCATCGACATAGGCTTTGCCCTTTGTAATTAATAATTCGGCACGTTTGTACATTTCCTCAAAATAATCAGATGCAAAACGCAGCTCTTCCCATTCATAACCGAGCCACTTTACATCTTCCTGAATCGAGTTTACATATTCCGTATCCTCTTTAGCCGGATTCGTGTCGTCAAATCTTAGGTTAGTCTTGCCACCGAACTCGTCCGCCAGTGTAAAGTTAATCCAGATCGCCTTGGCATGTCCGATATGTAAATAACCGTTCGGCTCCGGCGGAAAGCGTGTGATAACTTCCTTTACTTTACCGGTACGGAGGTCTTCGGTAATAACATTCTTAATAAAATTGGAGGGGGTGCTACGGTTCTCCACAGCTATCAACCTTTCATTCTGTAGTGTTACACTACTTCTTGTATAAACATGTTTCCTACTAATATACCCGTTAACCGTAGATTGTTCAATAAAAGGGGACACAAGGCACGGATCATTTTTTAGTGTCTTTAGACCTTTTGACTTCTGTCAGGGCGATAGAGTAGCATGATAATCATAAGAAATAATCCATAATCATACATAAGGCCTTGTGCCGAAAAGGAGGCAACCGCTTGTTTAATTATGTCATTGATGATGAGCTGATGTTAAAGCCGCTAATGCCAGAGCACGCTCGGCACATGTTCGCGTTAGTAGAGCACTCACGGGAACGACTTAGGCAATGGCTCCCTTGGGTAGATGCCGTTACGGAACAGGCCCACACTCTAAATTTCATCAAAAATGCGGTTAAACAAAGCACTGACAATGGTGCTTTTACCGCTGGACTATGGGTTCGCGGTGAGCTCGCCGGTGTTATTGGGTATCACCAGATTGACTGGCATAACCGTTCTGTTGGAATCGGCTACTGGCTGGGTGAAGGATATGAAGGTAAAGGGTATATGACCAGTGCCTGTCGGGTTCTAGTAGACTATGCACTACTGGAAATGGAGCTGCAACGTGTAGAAATTCGCTGCGCAACCGGAAATGTTTCCAGCCGGGCGATCCCGGAACGGCTTGGTTTTGTCCTTGAAGGTGTGATTAGACAGTCAGAGAAACTGCCTGACGGTTACGTCAACCATGCCGTATACGGTTTATTACGTAGTGAATGGCAGCTGCTCGGTTAAGTTAGGCTAAGCCAGCAACACATATAAGCTCATAAATAGAAATAAACCTGGAAGGCATACGCCTCCAGGCTTATTTTGGTTTGTAGATAGTGTTTAACTCTCCGGCAGACCCAGCTGTTTTCGAAACTTGTTCCGCACTACGGCGGAGAGAGTTTCTAGCTCCGCAAGAGCTGCCAGTGCAGCTTCCTCTTGCAGCCCCACTTGCATTAAATGTAGTACATGCGCCACGGACGCATCGCCAGCTCCACTTTCTTTTTTGACAATCGCATCTCCGGTTGAGATCTTTCCTTCACGAAGCACACGCAAGTAAAATCCGCTATATCTAGTGTCCAGCACTTGAGCCGGGAGATCTGCCGGGCCATGCTTTTGTGAGATTTTGAAGCAAGGATAACGTGGCTGGCTGACCTGCAGCACAGTGGTACCTATTTCGTACACATCGCCAATGCAAACATCTGTCTCTAATAAGCCGGCAGTTGTTATATTTTCTCCGAAGGCAGAGTATTCCAGTTTCTTTCCAAGCTGCTGCTCCCAGTAGGGATAATGCTCGATGGGGTAGGCACAAACTGCCTTGTCAGGGCCCCCGTGATGTTTCAGATCCGCCTGACCATCTCCGATAAAACCATTAGTATTTAACTGAACTGATCCTTCTACAGGCATTTTATAAATCCCAGTCTCCAAAGGTTTCCCCCGATAATCCACTGTTACTGGCCGCCCCACATTAAGTGAGATGATCTCCATATCCTTCTCCTCCTGTCAGCATGCAGCACATAAAGATTTCATCCACGTATCGACCGCCAAGATAAAACTCCTCCCGCAGACGTCCCTCTTCCACAAACCCGCATTTACGATAAAAAGAAAGCGCTGATTCATTACAGGATAATACGCGTAGACGCAGCTTACGAATGGCGTTATCTGCGGCATGTTCCTTAATAGCCTCTATGAGCTGCCGGCCAATACCTAAACGTTGATAATCCGGATGAACAGCAATATTAACCTCGCACACATGCCTGTTACTCTCCATTCGACTAGGGCAGCCAAACCCAACATATCCGCATAGCTTGTCATCCTTTAGCGCTACTAGCTGCGAACCCGGGGGAGCATTCAGTAGATAATCCTCTTGGGAACGCCACATTAATGGCCCCGGGCTAGTGTTCTCCGTCCAGATCATATGATCCAGATGAATCAGTTCCCGCACGTCTTTAATCTCTGAGAACCTTATTATAAACCTATCCTTGTTGCTAAGTTTCATAAAGATGTACACCCCTTGCCTTGCACCTCTATAGAATTCACAGTAGATCATTTGAATCCACTATGCTCAACTCTCAACTATCCCATTGACCGCTCCAATGAATTTCCTCGGCGGTTGATATACGCATGAACGATAAAGAATCCTACGGACAGCAGTGCCATCGCACATGCCAACCATGCGGTAGGCGCTAAGCCACCACTATCGTATAACCTACCCATTAAGTATGGTCCAATCACCCTACCGACTGCCCCCATGCCTCCACTTAGCCCTAAATAAAAAGGAGCACTGCGACCTGCATGATCCGAAATAAAGGAAGGCATGGCCGGAGATATCAGCATTTCCCCAAGCGTAGCGAGTACCATCCCAAGCACTAGACCTGAATAAGTCGGCATCCATAAAAGAACAGCATACCCACCCAAATAAAATAGAGCACTTACTGTCATTTGTGCCGTTGAGGTAGATGCGAACCAGCGTTTAATTACTGTTACGAGCGGCTGAGCTGCAAAAATGAGAATTCCGTTAAGCGTCCAGAGAAAACCATAAGTCTTCTTAGGCCAGCCCTCAGAAATAATGAACGGAGATACCCCTGTATTCCAGATAGAGTTCCCTAATAGTAGGAACATCGAGGCAATACCCATATAAAGATAAATTCGTGTATGCCCCATTAACTTCCAGGTAGATTGTTTGTCAGGACCAGCCTTCTGGTGTTCTGCGACCTCCTGTGAAGAATCTCCTCCGACTTTCTTGAGATATACAAAAAAGAATACCGCAAATACCGCTGAAGTTACGCCGTTCATCACAAAGCTGAGCATATAAGAAATATCGGCCAAAAAACCACTTAACGCCGTACCCAGTGCTACACCAATATTATTAGCGACATAAATAACATTAAACAGCTCTCCGCGCTGCTTCGTAAAACGAAAGCCGATAAATGCCTGAATCGCAGGTAAGGACAGTGAATTAAAGAGCCCTACCAGTCCCATCGCGACCATAAATAACGTCCAGTTGTTACTTGCTGCCGGCAAAGTGAACAGAGCAAGTGCATTCATGCCCAGCGCTCCAACAATCAGCCGGTTAACGCCTACCTTATGATAGAGTGAGCCCCCGAGTAGTTGACCCACAATTCCTCCAACTGATTGAATAAGAATCACTAATCCGGCATCCGACATGCTGCGTCCAAGCTCATCAAAAACATACATTGTAACCAATGGCCACATCAGCGCACTACCCGTTGCATTAATAAGACTAGCAATTAAAAATATCTTAACCTCTTTAGGATAATTCTGTAAAAACTTCATAAGTAGTGTACATCCCCTGTAATATATGTGTCATTATTCCATCCAGTATTATCCCAAAACAGGGTTCAGGGCAAGCAGACGCATTGACGTGCTATCGTGATAAAGTCTCAGTATACTTCACCTCTTATTTAGGACTAACTTCTAACGTAGCTGAGAAAAAAGTAGCACCTTTCACGTCCGCAGTCCTCCCTATTTCTACTATCTATTTATATTTTATAGTTGCCGCTGTCTTCCGTAAAGTAGACTAAACAATAATGAAGTGTTTCGTTATTACAAAGTCGGGGTAATAGAGCCTAGAAACACTCCCCCTTTTAAAATTCGCTGTGCATCCGAATTCGTTCCCCCGAGCTCGGATACATCACGGCGGATTTTATTTGTCTATACAGCAAAAAGCACCCCTCGACTATTCTAAGGAGTGCTCTATAAGATAGGTTTAGGCGTGTTTTTTTACACCGCTGCCAGACATGCTGTCTACGGACTGAATAGATGCAGGCTCTTTGCGCAGGTAAGCCATCCAATAAGCTGCCGCAACAAAGATCGCACCGCCCGTCAAGTTGCCTAGCCATACTGGAACAAAATTGTTGAAGTACTCTCCCCATGAAAAATAACCTTCAAAAATAGCTGCCGGAATTAAGAACATGTTGGCTACAACGTGCTGGAAGCCGATAGCTACAAAAGCCATCGTTGGGAACCAGATACCGAGGATTTTGCCACTGAAGTTATCTGCTCCATAGGAGAGCCATACCGCCAAAGCTACGAGCCAGTTACAACCGATACCGGAAACAAATGCCGGCAAGAAGTCTGCCTCAAGCTTATGTCCTGCCATCTCCACTAATTTTTCTAAATACACACCGTCAGAGGTTAAACCAACCACGTGACCGAAAAAGTAAGCTACAAACAAAGCTCCCGCTAGATTGCTCAGGGTAATCAATACGAGATTCTTAATAACTTCCCAGAAGGATATCTTCTTCGCCATAAAAGCGAGTGGCACAGCCATCATATTGCCTGTCAGCAATTCTCCCCCTGCAAGCAGTACTAGAATCAATCCTACAGGGAAGACAGCTGCCCCAATAAAGTTAGCGATGGATCCCCATTCATGTGGTGCGCCAGCAATGACGCGAATATCCAGTAAAAATCCGAGCGCGATAAACGCTCCTCCCAGAAAGCCCAGAATTAGTACGGTGCTTAAAGGATTGTGCGCCTTTTTTATGCCGTTCTCGACCGTGACTGCGGCAATCTGCTGCGGTTTATTATAAGCCATGATTCCTATCCCCTTCATCTATTTACTTAAAATTTGTTCCTTTACGACCATTGTAGCGTGTCATAAAACACATTAACGTGATAATTATCACTTAATGAAAAACTAAGTGAAACTTTTCACTGACATGTCAAATTTAACGAAGCGCATCCATAATTACATTTGTAAGAACAGGCTCCATATTATTTTAAAGGTAAATAGTACCAGCATCAATCACAAAAAACCGGAGCCATATATGGCTCCGGTTTACCCAACTTTATTGTTCACAGGCAATTAAATTATACGGTTACTGCCTCTTCGCTTGGTACTGATGTCGGTAGCGATTCGAGTCCTACTGTATTCAGGAAGTTCCAAGGCTTGTTGTAATGAGGTTGGAAGAAGAAATCGATAAAGGCAAGCTGATCGATTGTCATTTTATTTTGAATACATACAGATACTGTGTTGATCGATTGCGTCAAATCCGTCTTGGACAAGATTTGCGCTCCGAGAATGCGGCGTGTGGCGCGATCAAATACCACTTTTAATTGCACCTGCTCGAAGGTTGGCATAAATTCTGGACGGTAGTTGTCAATAATCATGGTAGTTTCTACGTCCATTCCTTCAGCCTTAGCCCCTTCTTCAGTAAGACCGGTAGCAGCGATATTATCTTCATAAATCTTAATGCCCGAAGTCCCTTGAGTACCCATATAAGGAATCGTCTCTTTCACTAAGTTACGTGCGACCAAAGTGCCCATCCGTACGGCATTGGTTGCCAGTGGAATATAAGCGTGCTTACCTGTAGGGTTGTAATGAATCGCGCAGCTGTCACCAGCGGCATACACATCTGGGCAACTAGTCTGCATATAATCATTGACCAGAATTGCGCCATTTGGCAGCATATCCACTTGACCTTTTAACAGCTCAGTATTCGGACGGAAGCCGATGCAGAGAATTACAAGATCCGCCTCATGCTCCCCTTCGCTTGTGATAACCTTGGTAACTTTACCACCTTCACCAGCAAAAGAACTTACCTTCTCATTCAGCGCTAATTTAATACCATGATCCTTAAAGGATTGTTCGATCGGCGCAGTAAACTCTGGGTCCAAATATTTATTCAAAATACGATCTTCACCATCAATCAGCGTAACTTGCTTTCCGTTCATTTGGAAGGCTTCCACCAACTCAACGCCGATATATCCAGCGCCTACGACTGTGATTTTATTCGCTTGTTTAGCTTTTTCTATAATGGTATTGGAATGATCATAGTTCTTGCAAAGCAAGACGCCTTCCAGCTCAATCCCTTCGAGCTTCGGTACAATCGGCCATGATCCCGTAGTCATAATCAGCTTATCGTAGGTATCGTCAAACTCCTGTCCGGTTACCAAATTGCGAACACGCAATGTTTTGGACTTCGTATCCACAACGGTCACTTCATGACGCATGTTGGTCTTTACGCCAAGCTCAGCAAGCTTCTCAGGGGAAGAATAGAACAGCCCGTGCGGGTCCTTGACCACTCCACCTACGTATAAAGCAATTCCACAAGATAAGAAAGAAATATTATCATTACGCTCATACACCGTAATCTCGGCTTCCGGGTGAAGCTTGGCAGTATTTACAATTGCGGCAGTTCCGGCATGTGTACATCCAATGACAGCTACTTTCATTATTTTCTTCCTCCTTCAAATGGACAACCTGGTTATATATTCGAATTGCTTGACTGACCAAATTAGATATCTGATCACCGATAAGTTAATTGTGATTTATTTCACTTTATAAACTGATTATATTGTGATATTTATCACATTACAAGTCTTTTCGCCTATATTCTCAGATTGTTCACAATTTTAAGCATTTTCCGTCACTGCTGCCGATTGCGACCTCGTTATCTTTGCCATGGGCGTAGGACATTATGTTCTGCCCCCTCAGGATATACTTTCTTATAACGCGCAAAAAAAGGCTTTCCCCTAAACCAACAGGGAAAAGCCTGATCATAAACTGAATCTACACCAAACCGTGAATCACGCCATCCTCATCCATCCATAGTGCCTCAGCAGCTGGCTTAGCCGGTAGACCTGGCATCGTAACGATATTGCCCGTAATCACTACAGCAAACCCTGCACCGAGCGAAAGGGTAATATCACGGATACCTACCGTGAAACCTTCTGGAGCGCCAAGCAATCTAGGCTGATCTGAGAAGGAATAAGGGGTCTTCGCCATACATACTTGAAGATCATTTAACCCAAGACGCTCAATCACCGCTAGGCTGCGTTTGGCCGCAGGGGAAAAGTTAACCTCCGCACCACGGTAAATTTCGCGAACAATCTTGGTGATTTTGGAAGAGATGTCGAGTTCATTCTCATACAAAGGAGCAAAACGTTCAGTGTCGCTATGATCCAGAAGTTTCTTTAATTCCGAAGCCAACTCTTGTCCGCCCGCACTACCTTCTGCCCATACCTTGGATATTGCCGCAGGAACGTTCAATCGGCGACAAGCCTCCACAACGTCATTAATCTCTTCTGGGCTATCGCCTTCAAAATGATTAATGGCAACAAGAACAGGCACCCCAAATTTGCCGAGATTCTCTACATGACGCTCCAAATTAGACAATCCAGAGCGCAGCGCCAACCGGTTCTCCGTTTGGAGCTCATTCTTAGGTACACCACCGTTATATTTCAAGGATTTCACCGTCACGACAAGCACTGCCGCTGAAGGGGTTAGACCCGCTTGCCGGCATTTGATATCCATGAATTTCTCTGCACCAAGATCCGCTCCGAAGCCTGCTTCCGTAACCACAACATCTCCCAGCTTGAGTGCATAACGAGTACCAATAACACTACTGCAGCCATGGGCGATATTCGCAAATGGACCACCGTGTACAATAACAGGAGTGCCCTCCAAGGTCTGCACCAGATTAGGCTTAACTGCTTCCTTCAGCAGCGCTGTCATCGCTTCAACTGCCCCTATTTGCTCGGCCGTTACAGGCTGTCCCTCTTGGTCATACCCAATCAAAATACGGTTCAGACGCTTTTTGAGATCACTCAGATTATCGCATAGGCATAATACAGCCATAATCTCAGAAGCTGTTGTAATCTGAAATCCACTTTCCCGCACGGCTCCATTTCCATCTCCAAGCCCTGTCACAATATTCCGCAGACTGCGATCATTCATATCCATCACGCGTTTCCAAACGATACGCTGCGGATCAAGACCCAGCTCATTACCTTGGAAGATATGATTATCAATCATCGCAGACAATAAATTATGTGCAGAAGTCACCGCATGAATATCACCCGTAAAGTGCAAATTAATCTCATCTGCCGGAATGATCTGTGACTTGCCGCCACCCGTGGCACCGCCTTTCATGCCTAAGCATGGTCCGAGGGATGGTTCGCGCAAGGCAGCCACGGTCTTTACTCCTGCTGCGTTCAATGCCTGTGCCAGCCCAATGGTTGTTAAGGTCTTCCCTTCGCCAGCAGGGGTTGGATTCACCGCAGTGACCAATACCAGCTTGCCATCTGGTTTGTTCTTCATGTCTTCCCATAAGGACGGTGAAAGTTTACTTTTATATTTGCCGTATAGTTCCAGATGCTCTTCGCCAATTCCCGCTTGTGCTGCTACCTCTGTAATTAACTTCATGCTTGTATTGAACCCTCCTGCCGTTATTATCCTGCTGTATTCCACGCTTTATGCATATTTTGCATGGGCATTACATTCTCTTCAAAGAATACATGGTCTCTGTAAAGCGTCAAGTATAATTTATCACAACAAAATTTAAGGCGCCTATTCTATATTCCTATGTAAAAAAAGAAAATCCCGTCGAGGCTCGGCCAAAGACCGAGGTCGAAAGGATACTTGTAAAATAACAATTCATCAGTCCCTAAATGATCTACAGTAAGGACTCAATCTGTTCTGACATCGTTTCTGGCGATTCCTTTGGCTCCACACGAGCTACTACATTACCGCCACGATCAATAAGAAACTTCGTGAAATTCCAGCTGATATCACTGCTGTCACCAGTACCCGGCTGCTGCTCTTTTAAATAATTGAAAAGAGGGCTGGCATCCGGTCCATTCACATCCACTTTGGCAAACACAGGAAATGTAACGCCATAATTAATCTGACAGAATTCTTCTGCCTCTTCACTTGTACCCGGCTCCTGACCCGCAAATTGGTTGCAGGGGAATCCTAATACTACAAGTCCCCGATCCCTATACTGCTCGTATAGCTTCTGGAGATCCCCATACTGCGGTGTAAGTCCGCATTTACTAGCCGTATTGGCAATCAGCACTACCTTACCTTCATACTCTGTAAATGACACTTCTTTACCCGAAGGCGTAACGCCGGAAAAATTGTAGATCGACATCCTAATTCCCCTTCCTTCCATGTACTTAGACTACACTACGTATCTTACCCGAATTGTAACAGATTGCAACTTATCGACACTTTCTGTAAACACTAAGATAAAAAAAAGCAGTCCTATGTATTTCTTAGGACTGCTCTCTATCACTCTGTTATTTGGATACGGGTACGACATCATAATATTCTTCCAGCGTAATCCCTTTATCCGCAATATAAGTAGCTATATTCTTGCCCACATAACGGATATGCCAAGGCTCATACTTATATCCTGTAATGTCCTGCTTTCCTTCTGGAAAGCGGATGATATAACCATATTCGGTTGCATGCTGCGCTAGCCACTCCGCTTCCTTCGTTCCACCAAAACAGCTCTCCGCAGCACATTTCCCGTCACTTCCTGAGACATCGATAGCAAGCCCTGTCTGATGCTCGCTATAGCCAGGCACGGCACTGTAAGTACGAGCCAGTTCTTCTCCGTCTTTCTCAACATAACGATTGAACAGCCTTGTTTGGGTTTCCTTAGAACGGTAGGCCGAAACGCCAGCCAAGTAAATCCCGTCTTCCTCTGCGCCTGCGAACAGTTTCTCTAATGCTTCGGCAGCTTCCTTACGCATCATACGCTTCTCGATTTTCTCTTTAAATGTAAAACGCACTTCCGGGTAGACTAGATCCGTTGGCTTATAGTTCTCCGGCAGTCCATACTCCTTATTCACCATCACAGCTATGCTGTCAGGCTCTTTAAAAGAATCATCAGTGCTATTTCCCTTGCCGTTACTATCCGGTTCGGACGGATCAGAGGGATCCGTTGTATTAGATGGGTTAGCTACCACTGGGTCTGTTATGCCCTCTTCGGTGCTGTTTCCATCTTCACCAGGCTCAGCTTGAAGATCATCCTGCACATTTATATTGGAACCGCTACTATCTGAAGCAGAAGGAGAAGGCGTCGTATATTTCCCAATCCCCCACCCAACAGCAATAACGACAATTAACAAGATTATTATTTTCAATTTTTTAGACATCTGCAAGATCTTCCTCCTCGAAGTCGAAACACTCTATTTATCTATTAGACAAGCTTTCCTTCAAAAATGTTACACTAAGATCCTTTTTTAGACAAATATCGCTCGGATAATTGTGCCTACAAAATAAAGTTACCATAGGGAGTTAGCTTGTCCGCTAACTTCCCTATGGTAACAAGTTTTAGTTATGAAATTCCACTCACATTATCTGGATGTGCCTCTGCCGCCACTTTTAAAGCCGCCGGAGCTACCACGTCCACCCCGTGAGGAACCCGTATTTCCGCTGTTGCGGCCGCCTTTACCAGCGCCACCCTTGGCACCGCTATAGCCGCCTTTGCTACCTTTACCACCTTTGCCGCCGCCTCTAGACGGGCCCGTACCGTAGCCGCTGCCTAAGCCGCCTCGTGGTGTGCCACCAACGTAAGCGCCGCCGTCTGCACCTCTGGCTACGTTCTCGCTGTAGCCAGTGCTTGGGCCGCCCTTCCGGTTTGCACCGCGCGAACCGGCACTGCTAGGCGCTGCTGCGTTGCCGCTAGCTGGCGCATCGCCTCTGGAGGCGAAGGCGCCATAGCCGCCGCCTACTCGTACTACGCCGGCAGCCTTGCCGCCGCCCTTAGGTGCGGCAGCGTCAAAACCGCTGCCGCCGCGCTTGCCAGCCGCCGCATCAGAACGACCACCGCGGCGACCTTCTGCAGGCGCGCCCCAGCCGCCTGCTTCCTTACCGCGGCCGCGGCCACCTTGCCGCGCTCCGCCTTCGCCGCGCGGAGCACCGCCGCGGCCAGAGCCGCCGGTCTTCGGTCCGCGGCCCGTGCGCGCTGCCTCAGCGCCGCCGCTTTGACGACCGCCGTGGCGTCCGCCGCCTTGTACTGCAACGAATTCGCCAACGCCGAATTCATCTTTGTCGTAACGGCGACGATCCAGGCGCTGCGAAATGCCGTGCTCGATCAAGTCTAGTCCATCTTGCTCACGTGGAGAAGTGAACGTAATTGCAAGCCCTTTGCCTCCGGCACGGCCTGTCCGGCCGATCCGGTGAATATAGCTATCCACATCAAGTGGCATATCGTAGTTAAAGATATGAGTGATACCTTCGACATCCAACCCCCGAGCCGCTACATCTGTAGCTACAAGAAGCTGCAGCTTCGCATCACGGAATCTCTTCATTACACCTTCGCGTTTACCTTGAGACAAATCACCGTGCAGCTCATCACAATCATAACCTGCTGCTTGGAGTGCTTCGTTCAGCTTGGACACCCGACGTTTGGTCCGGCAGAAAATAATAGCCAAGTAAGGACGATCCCGTTCAATCAATGTTTTGAGTGCCTCTTCTTTATTACGATCCGAGACTTCCACGACTTGCTGTTTGATATTATCCAGCGGAATCGGAGAACCACTCTTAATAATGATATCCAGAGGCTCTTTCATGTAATTAGCTGCGAGACGTTTAATCGGATCTGGCATCGTCGCAGAGAACAACATCGTTTGACGGCGATAAGGAACAGCCGTAATAATGGTCTCTACATCCTCCAAGAATCCCATATGCAGCATTTGATCCGCTTCGTCCAGAACGAGCATCTTAACGCCACTAAGATCGAGCGTCTCCCGGCGCATATGATCTAGCAGTCTGCCCGGTGTACCGATAATAAGATGTCTGCCACCTTCGAGCTTACGCAGCTGCTTCTCAACATCCTGACCACCATAAACGGCCAAGATTTTAATATCCGTATGACGCGCCAGCTTACGTGCCTCTTCTGTAATCTGCAAAGCCAACTCACGTGTTGGGGCCATAATTAGCGCCTGCGGATAAGCTCGCTCCGTGTGGATCTTGTCCATAATTGGCAGCAAGAAAGCTAATGTCTTCCCTGTACCTGTCTTCGCTCTTGCAATTACATCCAAACCCTGCACCAATGGCGGTATTGCTTCCTGTTGCACTGGTGTAGGCTTAACGATGCCTTGACCTTGAAGCAATGTACACAGTAATTCTGAAACACCTAATTCTTTAAATCCCGGCAAATTCTCCACCTCACTATTTTCTCAGTTAAATTTGATTACATCTCTTACTTAACTTCCGTCTTCCAAAGCCCTATTCAGGCAGCCCTAACCCGACTGTCCTTTTGGGGGCGTATGCTTCCGATTCAGCTATATTCAAACAAAAGCGGAAGAACCCCGTCACCGGCATTCTTCCGTCCCATGTATCCCTTGACCCGTTAAAAGAGTGCGGTCAAAGTTCGGTTTCTGGGCAGCAGCGATCCACCGGACGTTTAGACGGCACTCCATTTGCGTTCCATTCCACTTTATACAATAGAAGTAAAGTTAAGCTTAGAAAGTTATCTTTTATATTGTACTTGATAGAACGGCATTTGTGTGAACCTGCAGAATAATAATTATTCTATCCTGCAGGTTAGAACCTTCCCGATTTAAAAATCGCATAGATCAACCATAGGAACATCAGAAGCGCTATTACGCCGCCAATCTCCACTGTAGGAAAATTCCATAACACTGAAGGCTGACCCCGCATCGCAGTGCCTATAATGAGTCCAACCATGATGATACTGAACGCAAGCATCACAATACTAAATGCTAAGCGGTTCCCAACCCGGTCCAGCTTTCGCTCCAGATGCTCGAGCTCAGGTGCCGCAATCTCTACCTTTAGCTTTCCCTTAGTAATTAGCGCAGATAACTGCCTTGCCTGCCCAGGAAGCTCTAAAAGACTCTCCGTTAAATCGGCTACGCCTCCAAGGAACTTGCGCTGCAATCGGGGACCACTAAATCGCTGCTTCACAAGTTCACGTCCAAAAGGCTCTGCCATCTCTAAAATGCTAATCGTTGGATCTAAATTGCTAATGACACCCTCAAGCGTCAGCATCGTCTTACCAAGCATCGTTAGATCCGGGGGAAGAACTAATCGATGCTTGCGAGCAATGCCAAACAGATCATTTAGCGCTTTGCCTATGCTCATCTTACTGAACGGAACATCATAATACTCTTCGCGAAGTCGATCCATATCATTATGCAACGCTGCTCGATCAGCATCCTCAGGGATGACGCCGAGACGCAAAATTGCCCGGACCATCGCATCCGTATTCTTACGCATTAGTGCGATGACAAGCGCAGACAGCTGCTCTTTCATCTCTTCGTTCAGCCGCCCCATCATGCCAAAATCAATCAAAGCCAGCTTCCCATCAGCCATTCGTATAACATTCCCTGGATGCGGATCCGCATGAAAAAAGCCATGAATGAAGATTTGCCTTAGCATCATTTCCACGAGCTGCTGAGCGATAACCTTAAGTTTAACTCCGTTACTCAATAACTCATCGCGACGACTCAGCGTAATCCCTACCACATATTCCATCGTCAGCACCCGTTCTGACGTATAGTCCCAATGAATATCCGGTATGTATACTCCGTCATAATCCATCTGTTGAGCAATTTTCTCTGCATTGCGTCCTTCTTGGCCGTAATCCAGCTCGCCAAGCAGAGATTTCGAGAATTCCTCTACCATACGGGACAACTGATATTGCCTCGCCCAGCCTAGCTGCTTCTCAGCAAGGGCGCTTAGATCTTTGAGAATTTCCAAATCCCTACTCATCGTTCGCAGTATACCAGGGCGCTGAACTTTAACAGCCACGACCTGCCCACTGTGAAGAACAGCTCTATGCACTTGACCGATCGACGCAGCCGCAAGGGGAGTATCCTCAAAAGAATTAAAGATCTCATCCATCCGTTGATCGAGTTCATGCTCCACAATCGTGCGCACGCGCTCCACAGGGAACGGGGGCACATTATCCTGTAGTTTTACCAATTCTTGAATAATAGAATCAGGCAGCAGATCCGAACGGGTACTGGCGAGTTGTCCAAGCTTAATAAAGGTTGGGCCCAAATCCTCCAATACGAGACGAATCCGCTCCCCGAGTGTAAGACTTGTATGAGCTTCTTGCGTTACAAGACGGCGTGGAAGGGATAATAAATGATAGAGCCCCAGCTCCTCCACCATATAGCCAAAACCATGGTGCATAAGCGCCATGGCAATGGACCGGTATCGTCCGGCATGTCTGATACGTACTGCCATTTAGTCCGTACGCGTTTCCGCCGATGTTCCTTCTAGATGGGAAATGCCCTCCAGCTCGGCCAATCGACGCTCCAATACAGCAATTCGGCCTTCCAGCTCGTCAATATCACTTTGTACAGGAACCTTCATTTCCTTCAACACGCGTTGTACTTGTTCTTGTACAACAGACTTGAGCATACCTCGCTCTTCCTCACCGCGTTCAATCAGACGGTCAACAAGGGCCTTAGACTCCGAAGGAGCAAGCTCCCCACGCTTCACTAGTTCCTCAACAACCTTTTCTACTTTTTCCTTACTAACAATGGTGAGGCCCACTCCTAAAGAGATCGCTTTTTTAAACAAATCACTCATAGTACTTCCTCCCAAAGATTCCGTTTCGTTACAAACGGAGTTGATGATTAAAGTATACCTCACTGTGTGCGTATTTCAAAAAAACGCAAAATCCCTTAGTTACTTACCGGAATACGTGCAGCCCAAGTAGCTGCCTGCAAGATCAGTTTACGTAGTGCTGGATGGCGGAAGGATGGCTCATGATGCCCAGGCATAAGGAACACTACTCGTCCTAAACCATAGCTGTGGCACCATGCAGCTGGAAGCCATTGACCCTCCGATTCATACTGAAGAAGAATAGTCCGATCTGTGAACGGATCAAATTCGAAATGATAAGGCTCTTCATCCAGCTGGAAGTCTTCAACGCCCTCAGTAATGTCATGCTCTAGCACCTTAAAATTCATTGGCTCGTAAGCAGTGTGACCATTAAAGCGTCCACCGATCAGCTGAGCTAGTTCGTTACGCTTCGTCAATGAAGCACCTGTATGAAGAACAATCAGTCCTCCACCACCGCTCACATAGCTGAGTAGGCCAGCGGTTTGCTGAGGAGATACAGTTTCATTCCATAATTCGTTGTAGGCAATGCATAAGTCATAACTTCCCAAATGCTCAATACGCATCATTTTTTTATTTTCTGAACACTGAACGGTTAATAAATCATTTAAGATCTCGCTAATTTGTTGGTCCACTCCTTGAAGTGGATGGAAACGGGGATGGGTATAATCACCAAGTAACAGACATTTTCTTTTGTCCATGGGGATCCTCCTCCTTATTCATTGTTATTATTCATCACATGTTGCCTATATTCTAAGGAAAACTGCTGCGAATGTCCATGCAGATGGCAGGTTTACTACTCGTAAGGCATCCTCTTCCGGGTAAAAAAGCATCCCCACCCATTGAATCCGGCGGGAATGCTTCTGAATAGTAACGTAAATCTTGTAAAGCTTCCGCACACTGTGGTCTAGCGATTCGCCGCCACATATTTGCCCAACTCTACAATCATGCTTCCCATCCGTTCATGCTCAGGCATGATGATACGTTGTAGGCCCTCTTCTTTTAGAGCCTCAGAGGTAATACGCCCTACAGAAACAGCAAGCACTTTATCCTCGAAAGACCTTAGCATCTCCTCCAGTTTGCCCTGTTCCCGAGCAAACTGAGAGAGGAAACGAAATTGTGGCGCACTTGTAAAAGCAACGGCATCAATCTTACCTTCTATGATTTCTGTAAGCAATCTTTCAAGCTCACCCGGTTCTGGTAGAGTATGACGATACGGCAGCACTTGGCGGGTATTCGCCCCAGCCTCCTGCAGCCATGCGAGCATACGAGGAGCTGGATCGCCGTGCAGCTGCAGTACGACCTCCTTGCCCTTCAAATCCAAAGATTGAAGCCCACGAATCAATCCGATCGTACTTCCGTCGTCGTCACGAACCTCCGGCGTAAGTCCTCTTTTTTTCAAAGCATTCACTGTCTTATAACCCCGTGCAGCAATAATAGAACCAGAAAGGACCTCTAAGAAACGCTCAGCGATATTAAGGCGTTCAGCCGTTTGGAAGAGAGCATCCAGTCCCATGCCTGTGGTAAGGATCACCAAATAAGGTGGATGGCTGATCCATGAATTCAATCCTTCCTCCAATGCCTCATCATCAAGAAAGACAGTACCTTGAGCAGGTCGACATAACGCCGTCCCCCCCATATTTTGCACCAGCTTGGCCATCTCTTCCGATTTGCGCGGACCCGCCAAGGCGACCGTGAACCCCTTCAGTTGCTCTGCCATGTACTATTATCTCTCCTCTCTCCGTTGCCTAACCCAACATTATTGTTTATCAGTATACTTGCAAAGGGCTGCAAAAGGGAAGATAAAAGCATCGTTTTCCTATATGAAATATATATTATTACTAGGAGGAGTGTATTTTAAAGCTACTCACAAGCTTTTGCAGTTCCTCCGCAAGACGGCTAAGGTCGGTAGACGAAGACGCCATCTCTTCAACAGAAGCGAGCTGCTCTTGCGCTGCCGTTGCGATGGTCTCTGTATTCACAGCCGCTTCTTCAGAGATGCCGCGAATCTCTCCTATAGCCTTCTCCATGTGATCTGATTCCACCAATAAGGTCTGTACAGCGCCACCCATTGCCTCAATCTTCTCTGCGGCACTCTTGACCGCTCTACGGATACGGGAGAAAGAACGTCCGGAAGTATCCACGGCCTCTATCCCTTCGGTTACGCGCTGCTTTGTGTCCTCCATCGTATGAGTCACCAGCGTCATCTCACTATTAATGGCGGTAATCTGCTCTGCAATCAAATGCGCTGATCTCTCTGATTCCTCTGCCAGCTTACGCACTTCAGCAGCAACAACGGCAAATCCACGGCCATGCTCTCCAGCTCTGGCCGCCTCAATAGAAGCATTGAGAGCTAACAAATTGGTCTGACGGGCAATCCCTGTGATGACGCCGACAATGCCCTCAATTTGACCGGTTCTTTCGTTCAGCTTGTCGATTACACTGCCAAGCTCTCCCACCGTTCTATCGATACCATTGATCTTATCCACCACGCTGATGACGGAATCATTTCCTTCCGAAGCAGAGAGTGAAGTCTTGTCCATCATCGCAGACACCTGCTCCATATATACGGAAATATGATCTACTTCGCTTGTCGTCGCCGCTGTACTTTCCATTCCTTTGCGTACACCGATTACCTGCCGTTCCGTCCCTGCCGCTACCTCCTGAATCGCTATCGTCATTTGTTCGATCGTTTGGGCATTCTGCTCCGCACTGGCAGTCAGCTCTTCGGCTGAAGAGGAGACATTACTCGTCATCTCCTGCACACCTATGATCATCTCGCGCAGGCTGAGCACCATTAATTGAAAGTTCTCGGCTAGCATGCCAATTTCATCTTTGCGGAAAGCTCCCATGTCTTCGGACAGATCCCCTTTGGCTATCACGGCAGTTGCTTTCCGCAAACGGATCAGAGGCTTCAAGATAGATTGAATATTAAAATAGATTACGATCAGTGCAAGCAGAACGGAAGCTACAATTACAAGCAGCGCTGTATTGCGGATTCCACTCGTTACTGAAGTCACTTCATCTATGCTTATCGTGCCTCCGATTCTCCAGCCCGTAAGCTCATTTACCATAAACGTCATCTTTTTATGCGTACCCTTGTAGACATAATCAAAAGTACCTTGATCTTCCTCAAACATTTTCTTTATAAAGTCATCGGATGACTCCAGCCCAATAGCCTCTGTTGGATGAACAAGATATTTCTTGCTGTTATCCAGGATAATAATATATCCTTCCATGCCCACCTTGGTCGCGGTCAATTCTCCTAATGCAGATAGATTGAGATTCAGGGTTATTACCCCGTCACCGCTCTTCAGGACCGTTGATATCGCGATCGCCGTTTCCTGATTCACAGTTTGAAAGGCCGGAGAAATCACAACACCTTTCCCGTGCTTCAGAGAATTAATATAGGCACTTTCCTGCCTGGGATCATAGCCTTCGGGCAGCTTGGCTTCCGAAGCATGGATCGATTGCCCTCTGCTTGTACTAACATAAATATCTAGCACATCAGGATGTAGCACAGCATATTCCTTTAATCTGTCCTTCATAGAAGCTACCGTCTCTCCATTTGCCTCACTGTTGGTCCCCTCAGCGGTGAACTCAGCAGCAAAATAAGAAATAGCATCTATTTTCGATTGAATATTCGAGTTGATGATTGCATCTACTGCCTCAACACTTTCGGTAGCATTGTTCACTAGTTGATCTTCCACTTCATGGCTAGCAGATTGATAGGTTCGCCAACCGATAATGATACTGGGCAACAGTAGAACTAATAGGTATGTCAGAATTAATTTGGTTCGGATACTCATACCCGCTTTTTTGTTCATAGATGTCATCACACTCTCTCTCTTCGAGTCTTAAAGAAGGACTTATTTACCAGACTTACTATATAATTATATATCCTCCTTTGGAACCGATTTTCCTCCTATCTTTCTTCATTTTTCTCATCATTCTTAAAAATTGTCATATAAACGCAACAAAAAGACCGCCTCAAAGAGAGCGATCTACTCAAATAAGCCTATTTCTTATCATTACCGTAGCAAAAGGCTCCGGTTCTTTCATCCTAGTTCACGTTCTTATTCTTGCAGTTCGGGCAGACGCCTCCGAATACCACATGAGCATGACCAATGGTATAACCTGTATCCTTGGCCACTGTGTTCATCCAGTCTCGTGGAACTTGGTTCATTACCTCATCAACCGCACCGCAAACCTCGCAAATGATATGCTGGTGATCATCCATGCGGGCATCATATCTGCTGGCAGCCTCACCAAGCTTAAGCTCACGAATCATTTGTTTATCTGAAAGATAACGAAGAGAGTTATATACAGTACCGTATGCTAAGCTATGACCTTGTTCTACTAGCCGGTTCATTACTTCCGCAGCAGTGGGATGGTCATGTGAATTAAGGACGATATCGTAAACGGCTTGACGTTGGGAAGTCAAATTTAGACTTTTCATTGCTATCATCCTCTAACTTGTTTTTAGATCAAGTATAAATCGTGAAGGTAAGAACGTCAATCCCACTTTTATCCACTCATTACTTTCTCAGTTACTTAATCAATCCTGAATATTTGATGTTAACATCAGCTTTGACCTGAAAATCGAGCCCGGCATAGAGCCCCTTCCACACTTCCATTTCGGTATCATTATTAAAATGTCTAGCTCCATAGTGCAGCCCCCACCCAAAAGGATCCAAACCGCTCGTATGAATTTTTTTCAGTAATGCTAAGATATCATCTTCCAATTCTTTCTCGCCAGCTGCCTGAATTTTTTTCAACTTGCTATGTGTCACCAAATCCGGGCTGCTACTCTCTTCGAGGATCCCTTTAATCTTAATATGGTATCGAATAGTAGCTTTTCCGCTCTCCGTATTTAGTATCTTGTAGTCCGAGGATGATCTCTCTGTGTAATACTGATACATGACCCCCTCAATATGGGCTGGCAAATTGGTCCGTAAGTTGGAGCGCGACAGCAGATTGTATAGCCGGGTTTCGTTCGGTGTAAGCACCATCTTGATTTTCTCGCTATCCAGTAGAGCAATTTTATCAATTAAGAACTCGCTCTTCCCTTTGGCCTCGATAATCGGCAAGATCGGATCAATACCCTTCTCATAAATATTTCTCATCAGCTGAAAGGAATACACACTAGCAATAAAAGGAGATTCCGTTCCCTGACCACTCATCGCCAGAATAAGAGAATTCGATGGAATACGCTCCGATTCGGGTCGTACCTGCAGCACTTGAAGTGCCTCCGGACGCCCGACTGCAAAATTCACAATAAGCTGGACATCTCTGCGCCGCACGGCCCAATCCATAACATGCTGAATATCTTTACGTGCGATCCCTTCTCCCAAAATAATCGATTTACAATGGGAATAATCAAGCTCCTTCTCCACTTTTGACTTCATTCTGCGGAGAGCTTCCGAAATACTAGGGGACTCTTCGGTTAATATCTGCATCTTCTCATCAATCTTAGTAACTTCCCCCTGTGGGATGGCCAGTTTCAAGCTGATCTTGAAAGTCCCTTCTTCTTCACCAGGGTCAACACCGATCGCCAGTACGAATATCCTTAAATCAATTTCTTTGAAGTCACAGCCGGCAAGGAGTAGCAGTAATACAATTCCTATTGCACTAAGTGCTTTTCTCACAACCTCTGCCTCCTTACTTTGCGATAACAATAAAACAGCAGAGCGATTAAGAACATCTCACCAAACCAGCGGATCTGTAGAAACCAAATGCCCAACACGTTGAGCTGATATTGATCCATCCAAATTAAGGAGAGGACCAGTCCGCTAAACAAGCACAGGATGAGCCACTCTTTCCACTGCTCTGCCTTCTGCGATTTTTTTTTCGTAGATGAAATAGCACCTTTGAATAACCCTAACCCTACATGCCAATGAACAATTACACTCACCAGAGATAAAGTCATGTAGGCAAAATAAAAAATAAACAACATCCGTTCAATAATAAAGGATTCTATCCGGATACTGTCTGCCGTCGAGAACCACGTATATACATGTCTCTCAATCGCAACAGTACCGAAATAACCGATAGGGACCAAAAAGGTTACGAGAAGTACGAGAAGTCCTTCCACCCCTAAAATCCAAACATGCTTTAGCTTTAGCCCATGAAATACCCGATTAAAGATGGCTAGATTAATATAACCACTAAAAGAAAAGGTAGCTGCCGAAAGACTCATCAAATCTGGCTTATGCCAGATGTATGTAGTAATCTGCAGAACAGAATCCCAATTGAAGTCCGGATTGGTCAGCGCCTTTACGATGCCATAGACAATTAACGGTAATGTAACGAAAAGAATGATTTCAAGACCATACAAAAGTGATAGTGAATCAAAGCGACAGCAGATGCAGACCAATATCAGAAAGCCGATCACGACAGTATATGGGCTTGAATTCGGACTGACATATCGCAGTGTAATATCTACAAAGGAAAGCAAGGTAACCCCCCCAGCCACACACCATAACCCCGCAAAAAACACTAGTAAGGGTTTGACTAGCAGCTTAGGAAGAAGAGGGGTAAATATTTCCGGAAACCCCTTTCCAGGAAATTTAGCAATCAATACAGTAAATATATAGACAAACAAAGTGCCAAGGACCGTTGCAATTAGTATGGAGAACAAAGCACCGTCAAAGCGTCTGTCTATTAGCTCCCTAGGAACAAAATTAATGATGTTGATCAAGCTGTTCATCAGAAAAAGACAGTAGAAATAACGGCTTTTGGCCATCAATGTTCCCCGCCCTTCTTCTTACCAAGGTTATCAAGAAAAAACAATCTGAAATAAGGTTGTCCAAAGCTACGCTGATTGCATAAATACATCGCGAATCCTACAACACAGACCACTACACCAACCATTCCTAGAACAGCGGCAGCTATAAGAAAAATGTACTTCAGCACACGTATCGACAAGCTCATCATATTCAGAGGAATCAGAAAATTAGATATCGCAACGGCAGAGACCAATATAATCATAATATTACCTACAAGCCCTGCCGCGGTAGCTGCCTGACCTAAGATTAGACCTCCGACTGTCGTGGCCGTAGGACCAATCGCTTTGGGCAGCCGTAAACTCGCCTCGGTCAGAAATTCCATCATCATAAGCATTAAGAGTACTTCCACAAAAGATGGATAAGGCACGGTCGCGCGACTTCCCGAAATGAGTAGTGCAACCTGCACACGAATAATCTCTGGGTTATAAGAGGTAAGTGTTACATAGATCGCAGGCAGCCATAACGTCATGCACACACCGATAATTCGGAGTAGCTTTAAGAAACGGCCCACAATAGGAAATTGGATCTTATCATCCATGGATGTAAAAAAATCATTAAATATAGAGGGCAACACTATCGCATATCCCGTTGTATCCAGGAGTATCGCTACTTTTCCTTCAGACAAATTAAACACAACTCTATCAGGTCTTTCAGTAATAATAGACTTAGGGAGTATTCTCAATTTATCACTGCTTATAAACTTCTCAAGTTCTCCCGTAGCCTGTAAAATATCAACCTTTAGGGTATTCATCTTCTCCCTTAATTCCGCTAATACATTATGATCAACACGACTGATGTCGTATAGGATGGCCACTTTTGTTTTGGAGACATCGCCGATGATCATGGTTTCCATTTTGAGATTAGTGGATTGATAGCGACGGCGAATCATGTTCAGATTAACCGCAATATCCTCCGTTAGTGCATCTGAAGGTCCCTGTGAAATGCTTTCTGCAGACGTTTCACTAACACCGCTGCTCTCTGTACTCATCGCGTCAAAAAAACAAATCACATCATTTATGCTAAGGAGAACGTAGCCACTAAGCAAAAGATCGATCGCTATTTCCTTCGTAGTCTCCTCTTCCGTGCCCGGATACGTCGTAATGTAATCAAGGTAAGCGTTAGTATCCCCCATCTCATAGAACGGCGTAATCACATGGCGACTGAGCGTCTGCGAATCTGTAACGCTTTTAATATAAAGTAAGTTGATCTGCCCAAAAGGTGCAACGAGCGTTCTATCAATTAAATCGGCAAATCCGTCCAACTCACCCTTGATCCATTCCAGAGAAACATTGTGCTTATCCTGTTGAACTGACATGGATCATCCCTCCTATTTATCCTGCACTTCCCGGATGCCACCTTATTTTGGCACTATTTCTCTGAATTCATGCACTGCACATATGAATACAGAGTTTCTTTTAACGGGACTGTGGTAATAAATGAAATGAGCATTGTACAGATGGAGGGATAATAAGATGGATCCACACCGTAAAATAACGCAAGGTCTTCCGCAATTTCCAGAATCAATATGGCGTGACACTACAGATTTACCGACCTTTCCAAAGCTGACTGAAGATATTTCTACAGATGTCGCTGTGGTGGGCGGCGGTATTACAGGGATTACAACAGCCTATCTCTTAAGCAAAGCCGGATACAAAGTCGCACTCTTGGAGGCAGGGGAAATCCTCAGCGGTACTACGGGTTTTACAAGCGCCAAGATCTCCACTCAGCACGGATTAATCTATCATCATTTGCTGAAACATTTCGGGGCGGAGAATGCCCGGCGCTATTATCAATCGAACAATGAGGCTATGAATTGGATCTTAAAAACGGCTGAAGAACTTGAAGTGTCTTGTGACATGAAACGTGAAGCGGCCTATTTGTACGCTGATGCTGAAGATCATAAAACGCTTAAACAGTTGGAAGAAGAGTATAAAGCCTATGAACAATTAGGCCTGCCCGGTGAATGGCTGGATAACGTCTCTATCCCTCTAATGGCGAGCGGTGCGATTAAACTGCCAGGACAAGCTCGCTTTCACCCCCTGCAATATCTGAAGGCCTTGTTGAAGGTTATCGTGGAAAAAGGTGGCGTGATCTATGAGCATACGATGATGGCGGACAAGGTGGAGAAGAACGATACGCTTACGCTTTTTACGGAAAAGAATGACTTCCGTATCACCTGCCGTTACGCTGTGTCAGCTTCTCATTTCCCCTTCTACGACGGAGGTGCTTTATATTTCTCGCGACTGCATGCTGAACGTTCCTACTGTCTGGCGATCCAGCCCGAAACGGATTTTGAGGGTGGAATGTATTTAAGTGCCAGCGAACCAACCCGTTCTCTGCGTGCAGTGGAGTGGGAAGGCCAGAATCTGATTATCGTCGGGGGTGAGAATCATAAGACGGGCCAAGGTATTTGCACGATAGGTCATTATGAGAATCTGGAACTGTTCGCAGGCCACTTGCTGGGCATCAAATCGATCCCTTACCGCTGGTCAGCACAGGATTTAATTACGCTGGACAAGGTCCCCTACATCGGCAAGATTTCGAACAGCGAAGAGATTTATATCGCTACCGGATTCGGAAAATGGGGCATGACAAGCGGTACCTTGTCCGCTCAAATTATCTCCGATCAGATTCAGCGTAAGGATAATCCATACACAGAGCTATACGATCCATCCCGCTTCAAAGCTGGCGCCAGCCTAAAAAGCTTCTTCGTTCAAAATGCCAATGTGGCAAAAGAGCTTGTAGCGGGCAAAGTAGAAATCGTCCATAAAAAGACAAGTGATTTGAAGGCAGACGAAGGGGCTGTTGTCTTCCATGACGGTAAACGTGTGGGAGCTTATAAGGATCCGGAAGGGACGCTTCATCTGGTAGACAGAACCTGTACACATATGGGCTGTGAATGCGAATGGAACGATGGCGACCGTTCTTGGGATTGCCCTTGCCACGGCTCCCGTTTCTCCTATGATGGAGAAGTCTTAGAGGGACCTGCATCCGTGCCGCTGACGAAGCTTTACGAATAAATCATTTCATTCGTGGAAACAAATGATGGATTCATGGAAAATAACATCGCTATACATGGAAATTTTCAAATCGTTTCCTTCGGCGATTGTGAATGCTCTATAGCATTCAGGTATAATAGGACATGAACGAAGCATTAGCTTCAAAAATGTTTAAAGGAGCGTGACGTTAGAGATGGATTTAAGAGGAAAGAGTGTTGTGATTACTGGTGCAGGCAAAGGGATCGGCAAAGCCTTAGCCATGGCACTAGCTAAGGAAGGTGCTAATTTGGGCCTGATCTCCAGAACTTCAGGCGATCTCGAAGCGTTAAAATCAGCCTTAACGGAAGTATACGACGTTAAAGTCAGCATTGCCGTTGCGGATATCGCTGTACGCGAAGAAGCTGAACGTGCGGTTGCTTTCTTGCAAAATGAGCTTGGAACATTTGACGCATTAATCAACAATGCCGGAATTGCAAAATTCGGCACTTTGGTAGAAATGGACCCTGCCGATTGGGAAAGTCATATCCAAGTCAATCTTTACGGTACCTATTATGTAACTCGCGCTGCGCTGCCAGCTATGATTGAGAAGAACGGTGGAAACATCATCAATATCTCTTCCACTGCCGGAGAACGCGGCTTTGCTACAGGCTCGGCTTACTGCGCATCTAAGTTCGCACTGATGGGCATGACCGAAGCCCTCGCACAAGAGGTGCGTAAGCACAACATCCGCGTCGTAGCCTTGACTCCAAGCACTGTTAACACCGGATTAGCTTCCAACGCTGGACTTAAAATCGGTGACGAAGACCGCATGATGCAGCCTGAGGATGTAGCTGAATTGGCTTTAACAGCCTTGAAGCTGCCGGATCGTGTCTTCCTAAAAACAGCTGGACTCTGGACCACTAATCCGCAATAAAAGGGAGCAGCTGGTTCTACGCCATGCTCTGATTGCACTTGTTCAGGAGAATGCGGCTGGATGTAGGAGGAAGAAGCTTGGATTGTTTTGTTGCAATTTGTGATCGATAATCCCTCAGGCTCTAACTCCTCTCGATGCTCTGATTGCACTCTGTGCAATAGAATGTCTCTGGTGGCGGCTAAAACTTGGTTTGATTGCACTTTGTGCAATCAAACTGGGGAAAAACACTACTTTAGGCGATTTAACCTTAATTCAATTGTACAGAGTGCAACAGAATACCTTTTGTAGACTAGTTCCTGGCTATTCTGTTGCACATTTTGCAATCAAACTTCACTTTCATCACCAGAGTAGGCAACTGGGGTTTAGGTACTTATTTAATTGTTAGTAATAATAATATTGTGGTGCTTATATTCTTCTTATAGTTGTGATTGGTACTTATAGTTACGATAAGTAATTGTAGTTAAGGGCCGTTACATCGAGCTCTAGTCACTACTAGGCGTTCGAGTAGCAATAGTTGCACTTTGTACATCTATTCAGCGTAATTAGAGGATCCTTCACACTTTAATTGCACTCTGTGCAACTAAAAGCAGGCAATTTTCAACCATTCGCCAAATTCATGGAATTTAGTTGCAGAGAATACACTTATCGCTTCGTTTTTAACGAAACAGAACTTTTAAGTGTATAAAGTGCAATTATATATTCAGCCTAATGTTTATGTATGGATATCACACTACTGAACGGAGGTTTACCTAATATGCTAGTAGTAACAAATACCATTAAAGTTAAAGAAGGTCATGGTGAAGCCATTGCTCAACGTTTCGGAGGAAATAATGGTGTACAGGATATGCCAGGATTCGTCCGCATGGAGGTTTGGCAAGGAAGTGCCAAAGAAGGTGTTGAGGAATTAAAAATCTGTACCATGTGGGAGAATGAGGAGGCATTTAAAGGCTGGACATCCAGTGAATCCTTCCGTCAATCACACCGCGGTGCTGGTGGGAATGAAGCCATTCTTGGTGCTTCGATCGACAAATATAAGCTGATGATCAGCCGAACACCCGGAACCAGCAATTAAGCATTGGGTTTCGACCATGACAATAACAACAGGGATGCCCTAAGCCAATATGGCTTTGAGACATCCCTGATTGTTTTTACAGTGTGTCGCTTATTGCTCACTACTACGAGACAGAGCTTGCTCCACCTCTTGATGTTTCCCCGGCCAGAATGCCCATCGACCAAAAAGTGTCGTAATAGCGGGCACAAGGAACGGACGTACTACGAAGGTATCAAGTAGAATACCTAGAGCGGTGATGATACCAAATTGCACAAGCACCTGAATCGGTAAGCTAGCTAATACAGCAAAAGTACCTGCCAGAATGAGGCCCGCAGAGGTAATTACCGAGCTGGTCTCATTCACGCCTTCCGCGATGGCCTGCTTAAGTGGCATGGTCTTACGCTTTTTCCAAATATTCGAGATCATAAAGATGTTGTAATCTTCTCCAAGTGCCACCAGGAATACAAAGGAATAGAGCGGGATCGCTCCCTGAATGGCATCTGCGCCCATCACATAATGAATGATAATCCAGCCTAAGCCAAGTGCAGAGAAGAAGGAGAGAATGACCGTTCCGACCAGATAAATAGTCGCCACTATCGAACGCAGATATATCAACAACAGCAAAGTGATCAACCCGATAACAACTGGGATAATCAGATCGGTGTCACGATCTCCGATTTTTTTGGTATCATACTGCGTTGCTGTCTGACCACTTACCCACACATGATCTGAAGGATTCTCTACCCCTACATCAATCAGCGCTTGCTCTGCTGTTGCTAGAAGGGCTGGAATATGCCCCATCGCTTCAAGTGAATAAGGATTGTTCTTAAATTCGATATCATAACCCAGAATATCCTTATTCACAGCGCCCTGCTGCGGATCGGAAACCGTGTCCACATACGTGAGCCCTCCGAGAATGACTTTAAGATCCTCTCCACTCGCTTGCCCCTTAGTATCAATAATCAGTTTAGCGGGTGCTAGTTCTCCCGGAGAAAACTGCTTACCAATGAGGTCGAACCCTTCGCGGGACTCCATATTTTTAGGAAAAGAAGAGAGGATATCATACGTAAACTTGATTCCACTAGAGAATGAAGCCAGAATCCCCAGTCCGATGACAGTCACTCCTACGATAGCCCAAGGCCTGGAAACTACAAATCCGCCAATCCCTTTTTTATGGGAGACTTTGGGTTCTGGAGCTGGTTTTCCTTTAGCCTTAGCCCGTTCAACCTCCATTTGCGGCGTGCGCGGAATGAATGGGAAGAACGAGGTCCGTCCGAAGATTGCCAAAAGTGCAGGTACAAGCGTTAAGCTAGCAATTCCCATAATGAAAATCGACACGCTGAACGGTATTGCAAAACGATGATAAGCTCCATACTTAGCCAGCAATAACGCAAACAGCGCGAGCACGACGGTGAAGCCACTCATAGCGATGGCGCCTGAAGATTCGGTAATGGAGCGAAGAAGCGCACGACTCTTACTCTCTTCTACCTTCAACAACTGCCGGAACCGTGAGATCAGGAACAAACAATAGTCCGTACCCGCACCGAACAACAGAACTGTCATGATGGATACTGCCTGTGAATCCACGGTGATCCAGCCTTCTTGCGCCATTTTTCCAAGAATCGGACTAGTTACACCATAAGCGAATCCAACTGCAATAAGTGGAATAAACGCCAAGATCGGCGAACGATAAATCACTAATAAGAACACCAGCACAAGCATAACCGTAGCAATTAACAAGGAAACGTCAGCGTTCTGAAACAGGCCTGAAGCATCTATAGAGATACCCACTGGACCCGTAACACGTAAACTCAGGTCTTTTCCATCTACCTTAGCCGCGGAGGGGTCTCCACCCGTCTCTGTGTTTATGATCTTCTTCATTTCTGTCACAGCTTCACCGAGCTGATCACTATCTGCCGTTTTATCAAAAAGCACTGGGGTTACCAGTGTACTAAGATCCTCAGATAATGAGGCTTGCAGTGCCTGCGGCGGCAGCTTCCCTAGTGGGGGAACAAAGTTCTGATGGGGTAACGGTTGCTGCTCCAACTTGTTGTATACAGCAGTGATATGTACTAAATCGTCTTGTGAAAGCCCACCTTCTCTATGCCATACGAGCAATGCAGGTACTCCGCTTCCACTTGGAAACTCTTGTTCTGCAATTGCTGTTGCCTGTATTGATTGTGCATCATCTGGGAGATTGGGCGCATTATTAGCAACTTGAGAATTCACTGCAGGCCATAATAGGGTAAGTGCACCTACTAGCACTATCCATACGAGAAGAGTAATCCATTTCGTCTTTTTTCCTGCCACCCATTTACCGTAGCCTGACATTCCCTTCATCCTCTCCTTTACCTTCCCGCCTTAAAAATGAGCCGCGGGTCATTTTTTAATTCTATCATATATATGCTTTAATTTTTAATCAAACTTTTTTTATTTTTCTGAAAAATCAAAACACCTCATCACATATAAAATACCCCTCTCTTCACATATAAAATCAGCAACATGTGAAAAGAGGGGTTTATGGTTTGCTATACTATTTCTTTCACTTCAACTTAGCCTGCGTCCAAATCTCCTTCGGAGAACTGACTGTTGTAAAGATCAGCATAGAATCCGCCTTGTGCAAGCAGTTCCTCGTGATTGCCCTTCTCGATTACACTACCTTGATTCATAACAAGGATAAGGTCGGCATCTCGAATCGTCGAAAGACGGTGAGCAATTACGAAGCTGGTTCTGTTTTGCATCAATGCTTTCATTGCTTTTTGAATCAACAATTCTGTCCGTGTATCGACACTGCTTGTTGCTTCATCAAGAATGAGGATCGATGGATCAGCCAGAATCGCACGCGCAATCGTAATCAGCTGCTTCTGTCCTTGAGAGATATTAGAAGCCTCTTCATTTAACACCGTATCATAGCCAAGCGGAAGTGTGCGGATAAAGTGATCGGCATGAGCAGCCTTGGCAGCACGCACCACATCAGCTTCTGAGGCACCTTCACGTCCATAAGCAATGTTATCGCGGATCGTACCATTGAACAGCCAGGTATCCTGAAGCACCATACCAAATTTGCTGCGCAGGTCACTCCGTCTCATGTTGGTAATATTGACGCCATCAATGATAATTTCCCCATCATTAAGCTCGTAGAAGCGCATCAACAGGTTAATCAGAGTGGTTTTACCAGCACCAGTAGGACCGACAATCGCTATGGTCTGACCTGGACTAACCTCAATATTCATGTCCTCAATCAGAATCGCATCTTCTTTATATCCGAATTTCACATGACGGAACTCAACGGAACCTTCCGGAGTACCTTCATCAAGCTTCGCAAGTGTAGTATTAACTTCCTTAACTTCCTCTTCTTCATCCAGAAGTTCAAATACACGTTCTGCGGAAGCAATAGTGGATTGAATAATATTCGCAATATTAGCCGTTTGTGCAATCGGCTGGGTGAACTGACGGGAATACTGAATAAAAGCTTGAATATCCCCAACATCGATCATTTTTTTAGTAACAAAGATACCGCCGACTACACAAATCATTACATAACCCAAGTTACCGATAAACATCATGAGCGGCATAATCATACCGGACATGAATTGGGCACGCCAGCCAGAGTCGTAAAGCTTATCGTTAATTTCATCAAAATCCTTAAGGGACTGCGGTTCACGACCAAAAGCTTTAATAATCCGGTGACCTGTATACATTTCTTCTACATGACCATTCAACTGACCGAGTGACTTCTGCTGTCCGACAAAATAAGTCTGCGAGCGCTTGGAGATAGCCATAATTACAACGAAGCTGAGTGGCAATGTAACAATTGTAATCAACGTCAGCCATGGGCTGATGGTAAGCATCATTACGATGACACCGATAATGGTGACAATAGAAGTAATCAATTGAGTTAAGCTCTGCTGCAGTGTAGTACTGATGTTATCCACATCATTCGTAGCACGGCTTAGAATTTCCCCATGGGTACGGGAATCAAAATATTTCAAAGGCAAACGTTCCAGCTTGCTGTTGATCTGCTCACGCATGTCGTAGACGACCTTCTGAGCTACGCCAGCCATTACGTACTGCTGAATATAGCTAAATAGAGCACTAAGCAAATACAGTCCCGCAAGTATGATCAGGATATCATTAATGTATCCAAAATCAATGGAAGCTCCCTCAACACCCATTAATTTACCGTAAGCACCTTCGAATAGTTTAGTTGTTGCTTTACCCATAACCTTAGGGCTGAAGATACTGAATACAGTACTGGCAATTGCCATTACAAGAACGATAATCAATTGAACCATACGAGGTCTTAAATACTTAATCAGACGACGAAGTGTACCCTTGAAGTCTTTAGCCTTTTCTGCAGGCATCCGCATGCCAGGGCCGCCACCAGGTCCAGGACCTTTATGGGCGCGCGGAGCAGCAGGTTTATTGTTTTGTTCGCTCATGCTATTTCCTCCTCTGACAGCTGCGAGGATACGATCTCGCGGTACACATCACTGCTCGCGAGCAGTTCACGGTGAGTGCCCATTCCGGCGATTTCACCCTCATCAATAACAATAATCCGGTCGGCATCCATAACGGTACTAACCCGTTGAGCTACGATTAGAACAGTGGATTCCGTGGTTTCATCTTTGAGTGCCGCACGAAGCTTGGCATCTGTTTTGAAATCAAGTGCAGAGAAGCTGTCGTCGAACAGATAAACTTGAGGTTTTCTCACAAGCGCACGTGCAATGGACAGCCGCTGTTTCTGACCACCAGAGACATTACTGCCGCCTTGAGCAATTTCCGAATCAAATCCATCTTTCATTGCTGACACGAAATCGTAGGCCTGAGCTACCTTGGCTGCATGAATGATTTCTTCATCGGTAGCATCCTCTTTACCGTAGCGAATGTTTTCGTTAATCGTACCTGAGAACAATACCGCTTTTTGAGGGATGTAACCAATTTTGCTCCGTAGCTCTTCCTGAGTCATCTCACGCACATCTACTCCGTTAACACGTACAGCACCTTCGTTAACATCATAGAACCTTGGAATCAAGCTAAGCAGCGTAGATTTACCTGAACCAGTACCACCGATAATCGCAGTAACTTCACCTGGGCGAGCACTGAAGCTAATTTTCGAAAGTGCAGGTTGTTCCGCGCCAGGATAAGAAAAGGAGACATTATCGAATTCAACAAAACCACGCATATGATCACGGCCGTCTTTTTTAGTTGCTTGAGCCGTTGTTTGTAATTCACTCTCTGATGGATCTGTGAACTCCGGCCGCATATCGAGCACTTCATTGATACGCAAGGCTGAAGCTGAAGCACGAGGAATCAGCACGAACATCATCGACACCATAATCAGGGAGAACATGATTTGCATCGCATATTGAATAAATGCCATCAGTGAGCCGACTTGCAAATCGCCATCGCCAATTCGAATCCCACCAAAGTAAAGAATTGCGATCATGGAAAAGTTCATAACAATCATCATAAGCGGCATCAAACCGGCCATGATTTTATTTACTTTGATCGCCGTGTCTGTCAGATCACGGTTAGCCTCGGAGAAGCGTTTATTCTCATGATCAATCCGGTTAAATGAACGGATAACACGGATACCCGTCAAATGTTCACGTAGAACCAGATTTAATTTATCCAGCTTGATCTGTATCGCTTTAAACAGTGGTAATCCCTTCATCCCGATAAAGAAAATTGCGCCAACGAGTACCGGAATAACTACTACAAAGATCAATGATAATTTCGCATCTTCAGATACCGCCATGATGATACCACCAATCATCATCATCGGTGCACCGATCATCATACGCAGCATCATAGTAAGTACAGTCTGTACCTGCGTAATATCATTCGTTGTACGGGTAATTAAAGATGCGGTACCGAGCTTATCGAATTCATGCAGCGTGAAATTCTCTACGTGGTTAAACACACGAGCACGGGTAAGTTTACCGAACCCTGCTGCCACTTTTGCTGATAAATAGCTGGCAATGACTGAACATAAGGCCCCGCCCCCTGCAACTAAAAGCATGAAGCTACCTATTTTCCAAATATAAGTACGATCTCCCTGAACAATACCCTTATCGACGATGTCGGACATCAGCGTAGGGAGGTATAAGTCACCCATGGACTGCAAGAACACAAGAATTAATACAGCACCAATAGCTACTCGAAATGGCTTCAGTTGTTTAAATAATTTAATCAAGCTTCTCATCTCCGTTCATTTGTAGCCTATCCCAATTAGGTGGTGGATTATCCTCAACGAATGCATGTACTTTCAGCAACAGTTCTGTGAGCTGCTTAGTCTCTTTTTCACCTAAGTAACGAACGAGCTCATCAAACATTGCGTCTCTATATTGCTCTGCTCTTCGTGTGAGTTTTTTTCCACTCTCCGTCAATTTCACGCGTACGACTCTTCGGTCCGAAGGATCTGCGTGTCTTTCCACCATCTGTTTCGCCTCAAGACTATTAATCAACTGCGTAATAGTTGGAGGTGTGAATCCGAGAAGTCGGCTGATTTCAGATATCTTTAGACCCTCATCATCAGAATGATTCCATTTTTCAATGCATATCATTAAAGTCATCTCACTCGGCTTATGGCCTTCAACACCCTTTTGCCATTGGCCTTTATGCAGCCGTTTCATCGCCGCAAAAAGCTCGTGTGCGACTGAATTTTCAGTATTTTCTGTATTTCCTCCGTTTATCCCAATTTCTTTCACCTCTATTTTAGTTAGGTCAGCTAATTATTAAACACTGTATTATTTAGGCTACCTAATTATATTTTCGGTGCAACGCTTTGTCAAATTTTGAATACGGTATCAATTATTACGAAATAAAAAACTCCCACCACGAAGGTAAGGAGTTAAAAAAATCGGATATGTAACTATATATTAAAATGTCCAACATACCTTTAATATTAGAATCCCGCTCCGTGTTCATAGGTCGTCATTCCTCCATTGCCGCCTCCCAATGTCGGTTGACCAATAACGATGAAGCTAAACAATACTAAAATGCCTGCCATCATCAATAGTGATTTTTTCATCTTTTCTCACCTCCCTTATTAAATTCCTGTATTTGTCCTGCTGAATCTGAGTTGCATAGTCCCTGTTGGTCTCAAATAAAGTTACACATTTTATGAAGTCTATTCCATTATTCGTCTTAATAGATAACTCTAAAGACTGAATAATATATTCCACACCTACAATATATTGTTTGTTTCTTATTTGATATATAGCTACTTGATAGTACAACCGATATAATCGATCGATATTAATGGGATCTTCAAACTGCTCAAATCGCAGCATTTCCCGTGAGAAGCGTGTAAGCACATTGTCTACAGAAAATCCGAAACGATTAGCCGATTCCATAATAATAATGAGTCCTGGTAGTATCTCTCCGGGATGATCAGCTAAAAAGGCTACATAAGCTGGTATAACTTCAACATTGCCTTCCAGCATCTCCAGTGTAAAACTATTTCCGGTTGCAAATAATCGGAACTGTTCTACGGCTTGGTGACCTACTTCATCCAACATTTCGAACCAGCTGAGGTCTGCGTAACCAGCAGTATATTTCTTAGCCTCTTCATATCGACCCTGCTTTGACAACGAAATCGCTTTGAGTAAATAACCATGTCCATAATAGACAACCAGCGGACGCTCTGTACAAAGCGCTTCTCTTCGTCTGTCTTCACTACGACGTAGCTCTTGGCGGTAAACAGCATTGGCTAAAGCTCTCAACTCATCAGCATAGACTTCCATTTCTTCCCATCTTCGAAGAGCGAAACATAACTGCGTCAGCATTAATAAACCATCCAATTGCAAATTCTCTGGAAGACGGCCCCTGAATGGACTAAAACTAATCACTGCACGTAGTTTCTCTTCCATATCAAATGTTTGCAAAAATTTAAAAATACGATAATGACTGATCGCAAGACGTTCACTGTAACTATCAGACTCATTCTCTACTACAATTTTATAAAAAAACAAAGACTCCTGAATTTTCCCTTTATTGAATAACTTATCAGCAACTGAATAAATGATATCCAGCGGCTTTGTACACTCCAATATCCTACCTATAGTTTCATCAATGCAATTTTGTTTGCCCAATTCGGCGCAACGTATTAAAAAAGGCTCTACCCTGCGGCGTGAGACCTTCTCCTCATTAAAGCATTCATCAATATATAAAGGATACAACCAACCGTCAGGAAATCCAAAGGCTTTAATGATTGCATCTATTTGTCCCAGGGACATAGGCTTCGGCGGATTCCCGTGCAAAATTGCACTGAGACTTCCACGATTCAGGCCACATATTTTTGAAAATGAGGCGAGATTATGGCCGGAGCGGGACAGATTTTTCTCAATTTCTGAGCGTATAGTTGTTAACTTTCCCTCCACTCGGCACCCCCAAAGTTTGACTTGAAAAGATCCTATTAATTGACATTATAGGTGAAAGTTATGGATTGTACAACTTATAGATTGTACGACAAAAAGAGGAGCGTATTTCTCTCCTCTTTATCGGTTGGATCTTTGTAATAGTGTAATTCTATGGATGTATCGAGTTTAATTTATTGTAATAGCGGCTTTTGAGCTTCAGCAGTAAGCTGTTGCACTTGCCTTGCGACTGCGCAAGTTCTCCATCATCTTATGTTGTGCCAGCAAAATATAACCGTCCAATCGCTCGCTTAGCTCTAGGACAGCATGGTCACTAAGACTCCGTTGCTCCGCGACTTCCAGCAATTCGCATCTAAGGCTCTCTATAGTCACAAACAGCTCATCTTCTCTGTAGTCTCTTCTATAAGCTTTCTCGGAAGAACCTTGATATAGTGTCACAACTCTCTCCTTCTCTCTATCAACATCTCTTCCTATCATAATCCATGATACCAAAAAACATATTTTCAAAAAAAAAGAAAAATTTGCAGAACATCCACAAAAAATAAAATAGCTATTTATTCGGGTTCTATAGGCTTGTGGGGAAGCTCATTTGGGTACTGTTCTCAATAGTCCCTTTGCAAAAGAAATCCATTCACGTGCTGCAAAAGATAAATAACGGTCTCTACGCCATGCCATAGCGATCTGCCAAGGAATCACCGGATCTGTCAAAGGAATGACTACCAATCGCGAGCGATCCATGTCACGGCAAATGGTTTCCGGCAATAATGCGATCCCCATTCCCGCAGCTACCATCTTGCTGATCAAGTCCCATTGTGAACTCTCATATATAACCTTCGGCTGAAATCCAGCTTTTACACATTCCGTAATAATCCGATCGTGCAGCGTGAAATCCTCCCGGAATAACACGAACTCCTCTTCAGCCAGTTCACTTAGTGGAACTAACTCTGCCTCGGCCAGCCGATGCCCCATAGGCAAAATAAGATTCAACTTCTCTTCAACAAAGGTAAAACAATGAAGTTTGGATGTATCTACAGGCAATACGACCATTCCAATGTCCAGCAGTCCCGTTTCTACATCTTCCTCCACTTTTTTGGCCCCATCCTCATGAAGACGAATCGTAACCTGCGGATAACGTTTATGAAATTGACCAATCACCGATGGAAAAAAGCTCGCTCCTACCATTGGAGGCAGGCCGATGCGGATGTGGCCCTGCTCCAGATTCCGTAAGTTATCCAGTTCGGAAGACAAGCTAGCGAAAGACTCCACGATATTTTGCGCTTTGGTGAACAAAATTTCCCCTGCGTCTGTAAGCCTTACACTCTTCCCTTCACGGTAGAACAAGTCTGCCTCCAGTTCGACCTCCATATTCCGAATCATTTTACTGATCGTGGGCTGTGTTATATATAATGATTCAGCAGCTCTGGTAAAGCTTTTCATTCGTGCCGCTTGAACGAAATATTCTAATTGTCGGATATCCATTTATGTGCCCCCTAATCCATAGACAAAAGGAATGTCATTTATTCGATCTATTCATTTTACCTATGAAAACAATTGATGTAAACTTTCATTATTATGAAAGGAGCGAAGCCTTATGAAAAAGATTGTTATAGGCTTGCTGCAGGTGGCGGGACTTATGTTATTCTCTTTACTTATCAATGCTGTGACCCCATTATTGCATATCCCTATTCCCGGAAGCATACTCGGAATGATTATATTGTTTCTCCTGCTTGAGTTCGGTGTCATTCGTCTGAATTGGGTAGAGGTTGGTGCTTCTTGGCTACTCGCCGAGCTCCTACTGTTCTTCATTCCATCTGCTATAGGTGTAATGAAATACGCTAATATTCTGGAAACGGATGGATTACGCATTCTTGCCGTTGTCGTCTTAGGCACATTTGTTGTGATGGCTAGTTCCGGATTACTTACCAGTAGAATTTATAAAGCGAAGGAGCGGAAAGAATCATGTTAAACGCTCTGCTATTTTTTGGCCTCACGGTCGCGGTGTATTTACTCGCGAAACGTATCTATGCTTCTACCGGTAAAGTCTACACCTCTCCATTAATCATCACACCAGTGATTATGATCATCTTTCTGCTTATAACAGGCATTACTTATGACTCATACAATGCGGGAGGAAAATGGCTGACGGATTTGCTGCAACCAGCAACCATGGCCTTTGCCATCCCTTTGCATAAGAACTTCAAGGTACTCAAAAAGCACGCCGCCGAAATTGCGGCAGGCGTGCTATCAGGGACGATAGTTGCGGTGATCTCTTCCATACTTCTCGCCAAATGGCTGCATGTTAGCGGCGATCTGGCAGCTAGTCTGGTCCCGCGTTCGGTAACTACACCGATCGCTATGAGCATCTCGCAAAGTATCGGCGGTGTACCGAGTATTACGGCAGTCTTCGTCATTATTACCGGGATACTTGGTACAATGATGGGCCCTACTGTACTTCGCATCTTCCGCATTGAGAATGAAATTGCGCGCGGTGTATCGCTGGGAACCGCTGCACATGGTACAGGAACATCCAAAGCCTTCGAGCTTAGTTCACTGACCGGAACCATCTCCAGTATTGCGATGATTCTGTCCGCGCTGTTATCTATAGGTGTGGCGCCAGCTTTGCTCGCGATATTCCTCCACTAGGCTAACCCAGCTTGGGCCAAGGGCATGTCTCTTTAGTACATCTAAAGTAGCATGTCCTTTTTCTATGAACTGAACCTTAGAACTTAACAGGCAATCCGCTTTGCGCTGAATCATAGGCCGCACAGGTGACTTTTAGGGTATTGTATCCATCCTCATAATCGCATAAAATGCGCGAGCGATCCCCCGTCCGTACAGCATGTATGAAGGCTTCACTTTCTACTAAATATGGGTTTCCTGTATTCGCAAATTCGGTGCTATTGCCGCTTCTCACTTCCAAGAGACGATCCGGGTTCCAGTCCAAAAGTCCCCGATCATTATAGAAGCTAAGACCTACACTTCCCACCTCATCAGGTAAAACGCATGTATTTGAAATATTAGCAACAATTCCATTTTCAAGCTTCAGGGATACGGTACCTACATCTGCCACGCTCACACCTTCATGCTGCTCATGCATAATCCGGTTTCCGAACATGCCGTAAACTTCCTTTACTTCTCCGGCTAGATAGCGCACCAAATCAACGATATGTGTAGTCTGCTCTGTGAATTGTCCTCCGGATTGCTTCTGATCACGCCACCAAGCTACGCCTGGCATGCCGCCCATCCATTGCCCCATAATCATACCGACTTTGTCACCACGCAAAGTTTCTTTCAGACGTTTAATGTTCTCCTGATAGCGGAAATGATATCCTACCGAGGTTAACAAATTATGTTCTTTGATATCCTGAAGTAGGCTTGCGGGAATTTCAGTAGTCATACTAAGCGGTTTTTCTATAAAAAAGGGAATATCCCTCTTGATTAATGATCGTTCGATCGCGCCATGAGATTGTGGAGGCACACAAATATAAACAGCATCGAGCTTCTCCGCATCCAGCATCTCCGTAATATCACCATATCCAGCAGCATCGTATGGACGTGCCATATCTTCGCCTTTAGCCTTACTGCTTCCGCAGACCGCTTGCAAACGGACATTATCCATCTCTGCTAGTAAATCAGCATGTACCTTAGAGAACCAACCCGTACCCACAATACCCACTTTTAATGTCATTCTTTTTCCTCCTGCCGATTGATTATGAATACCTTTTCATAGATTATACCCTCTTATGAGCGGATAAGATAATCTCTCCATTCTTCGGGAAGCAAATGCATGTAAGGACTCTGCAAAAAGCGATCATCCGCAAGCACAATAATGCCTGTATCTGTCTCACTTCGAATCAGTCTGCCTCCAGCTTGCAATACCTTGCACATTCCTGGGTAGACATAAGCATAATCAAAGCCATTTTTACCTCTGGCATTAAAATACTGACGCAGTAGATTACGCTCAAGACCAAGCTGTGGTAGGCCAACTCCAACAACCATTACCCCGTTGAGACGGTCTCCTGGCAGATCTACACCTTCCGAAAAGATCCCTCCGAGTACAGCAAATCCTAACAGCGTCTCGTCATTATCTGGACTAAATGCTGCTAAAAAACTTTCTCTAGCCTGCTCACTCATGCCTGTATCCTGTATCAAAGTCCGTACTTCGGGGTAATTCTCCGTAAAGGCCTGATATACGTTTTGTAAATAGAGATATGAAGGAAAAAAAACCAGATAATTGCCCTTCTTTGAAACCATTTGATTCAATGCCTGAGTTAACGGGATGAGGGAAGCTTCCCGGTCATGATAACGTGTGGAGACAGGCAGCACGGTCACTTCCCATTGCTCCTTCTGAAAAGGAGATGAGACCGTTAAACTGTAATCTTCCTCCACCGCACCAATCATATCCCGATAGTACGATAATGGAGAAAGCGTAGCAGAGAACAGAATCTGGCTTCGAAAGCTCTTAGACATTTGTCGGAGTAAATGCGATGGATCCAAATTAAATAACTTCAAGTACACATCGCCGCGCCGAACCTCAGCATAGGTTATGTAGCGTTCATCATAGGTCTTAAAGGTGCGAAGCATCCCTTGAACTGAAAAATAGGTATCCAGAAGAACATTCTCTCCTTCTCCATTCTGAGGAACAATGCTGGCGCTCGGGTGAATAAGTTCCTGTTCCGCCTCCAAAGAAAATATCTCAAGCAAGGCTGGCAACTCCTCCGGGAACGAAGCCCACTGCCCTTGCCCCTCTTCATTACAAATTTTGCGAAGGGAGATAAAAAAAGCATTCACCGATTTAGCTGCAGTACTCAAATTACGGTTTACTTCCTTGTACTGACGCTGGATTTCTAGAAAGGGGGCCTTCAGCAAAGAGGCAGAGAACATCTCTCGTCCCCGGTCTACCAGATTATGTGCTTCATCTACCAGAAGCACCGTTTCTCTCTTTCTCTCCTCTGTTAGCCGTTTCAGGCTGATCCGAGGATCATATATATAATTGTAATCGCAGATCACCGCATCACAGGCATAGGCTGCATCCAGCGAGAACTCAAACGGGCACACTTTATGTTTGTGAGCATACAGTGCTAGGGTGTCTCTGCTCACCAGCGTTTCATGCTCTAACAGATCCATTACCGCATCATTAATCCGATCATAATAGCCTTCCGCATAGGGACAGAAATCCTTACCGCAAATCCCTTCATCATGAAAACAGGTCTTCTCTTTAGCAGTAAGTGTGATGACATGCAGCTGGAGTCCCTGCGTCAGCAGTAGCGAGATTGCTTCCTGTGCGGCAAAACGGGTAACCGTCTTAGCCGTTAAATAGAACAATCCTTTAGCTTGTCCTTCGCCCATTGCTTTAAGGACCGGGAACAGCGTTGACATTGTTTTCCCAATACCTGTGGGCGCCTGAGCGAACAGACTGACCTTTTCTACGATGGATTTGTACACCGCTCCGGCAAAATGCCGTTGTCCCTTTCGATAAGAAGGAAACGGGAATTGTAACTCTCGAAGGCTCTGCTCTTTCTTAGCATCATGACGAACCATCATCTCAGCGTACGGAGCATATCTGGCTACGGTATCATTAGCAAATGAGATCAGTTCATCTAAAGACAACGTTCGGTACAAGCTTTTTTGCTCATCAGTAGCCCGGTGGACATAGGTAAGCTTTACTTGAATAGAAGAAAGCTCCTGCTCCAGCGATACCATATATGCGTACATCAGCGCCTGAGCCCAATGAACATCATGTCCCTCTTCCAGCATATCCAGCAGTCCGGAGGTTGATTTGATTTCTTCGACGATTAGGCTCCCATCCTCCGAAACAAGCAGTCCATCACAGCGCCCATCTACTATATAGAGTAAGCTACCATAAGGGATCTCTGTTTTCAGATAGACCTCCTTGCGGTCGCCTTCCTTATATTGCTTTTGGATTTTCTGATGAATTCGTGTTCCTTCAACCATAGAGGAAGTACCATGAAATCCAGGCTCAATACTACCGCTGCGAAAAACATACTCGACGAGAGTTCTAACGGATAGGGTTACAGTATGATCCAACTATTCTCACCTCCCTTAATTAGCCATATATCCTTTTTGTTCCCAATGTCTATTTCGGTCCTTTAATCGCTGTATAACCCCATGGGATAGCATAAACATTATCTTTCACCTATGCGTCTTTAACTTTACGCACTCCACAAAGCTTATACTTACGCTTTCGGTTTTTGACTTTCTTCTGCTAGCCCTGCATAATAAATTTTATTACTATGGAGTCATTTTGTCTTGGTGCTGTTTCGTCCTGTTTGAGAAATGGCGTTTTATCATGTAGAAAGAGGGGGAAGCTGTGTCATCCTTTAATATTAAACGTTGGATCATTAAACCTTTTGTGTTTTTCACAATACTTTTTATCCTAAAAGCATTTCTGGCTTGGGGCGTCATTTTTGATGATGTGCTGCCTTGGAAATCATTACTGACAGAAATCCCTTTTGCCTGGGCGCTCTTCTGTATTATTGAGAGGTTCGCCTCCAAACGAAAGCTTGGATATTACATGACAGTCAATTTATTAGTAACAGCCATCTTTTTCGCAGCCATTATGTATTTTAAATATTATGGTGTTATTGTAACTTACCATGCCGCGGAACAGGTGAATCAAGTCACAGCCGTCAGCAACAGCGTATTCTCACTGATGGATCCTTACTACCTGTTAATCTTTACAGATATAATTGTCCTAGGAGGCTATTTCTTCTTTAATAAGAAAGGCCGTGTCTATAAAAAAGAGAATATCAACCGTCGTAACGGAAAAATAAAATATAGTGTTCTATTCGCAGTCTCACTTGGTTTATGCTTGTTCAACATTTTGCCTAATAAGGCTAGTATGAACGAAATTAAGAAAGCTCAGGAGATGGGTATTCTTAACTATGAAGCCTATACGATCTTTGCAAAAGAAGAACCAGAGCTAGTGCAATCAAGTGACATTACACAAGATGCCATCAACCAAGTGAAGGGGATTAATACTGCAGTTAGTTCTCCACTTCATGGCACGGCTAAAGGCAAAAATCTTATTATCATTCAATTGGAATCCTTCCAGAACTTCTTGCTGGGTCTTGAGCTAGACGGGCAAGAGATTACACCGAACCTGAACAAGGTAATGAAGGATAGTCTTTACTTCCCTAATTTCTATCAAATGGTAGGCCAAGGGAATACGTCAGATGCAGAATTCGTAGTGAACACATCCGCCTACATCCCTCCGCGTGGTGCGGCAACGATGTCCTATGTAGATAAGGTGCTACCAAGTCTGCCACGCTTGCTTAAAGACAATGGGTATCAGACCGCAACCTTCCACACCAATGTCGTAGAGTTCTGGAACCGCGGTGAGCTGTATGACTCACTGGGCTTCGATCATTATTATGATCGCTCATTCTTTGGTGAAGATGATGTTTTCTTCTTCGGTGCTTCTGATGATACGCTCTATAGTAAAACTGCCGACAAACTGAAGGAAATGAGCAACGAAGGTCAACCCTTCTACGCTCAGATCATTTCGATGTCAGCGCATCATCCATTCACAATCCCTGAGGAAAAATACCGCATGAAGCTACCAGAGCGTTACGAAGGTACTTTTGTGGGTGACTATATCCGTTCCCAGAACTATGCGGATGATGCCTTCGGACATTTCGTAGAAGAGCTTAAAGCGAATGGCGTATGGGATAACAGCGTGATCATGATTTATGGAGACCATATGGGACTGCCTATTTATTCTCTCGATCATGATGATAAGCAATTAATGACTGAAATTTATGGTCATGAATATTCCTATGCGGATATGTTAAACATTCCTCTGCTCATTCATGCAGGAGACAGCACAGCACCACAGACCTTAGAGCAAGTCGGTGGCGAAGTGGATATTATGCCAACTGCTGCTGGTCTTCTTGGAATTTCATTAGAGAATAACCTAGTTTTCGGTCAAGATCTACTCAGTCAGACTTATAATTTACTGCCAGAGCGATATTATTTACCTTCTGGATCTTTCATTTCCAGCTCAGGACTGCTTATTCCGGGTAACAGCTTTGAAGATAATACCCAATACCCTATTTATAATGGAAAAGCACCGGCTGCTACTGAGGATGAATACAACCGAGCATTGAGACTTCTACAGCTTTCCCATAGCTATATTACACAGCTGCCAGACAAACCAATTAAACCTTAGAACTTATCATTATTATACTTCAAAGAAGGCCACCTTCTCTCCGGAGAAGGTGGCCTTCTTTCTGTATCTATAAGCTAAAGCTAGAGATTTACCGTTCCTGATCCTCGATCATACGGTAGTACTCCGCAAACTTTTGCAGCTCTTCCGGCTTCAGTATAGATAAATGCTCAGCAAGCAGCTGTTTTGAACGGAAATGTCCTTCTTCAAGTATTTGCTGACCTTGCTCGGTGATGGTCACCACAACCGCTCTCCGGTCCGATCCATCCGTCTCACGCTTAATAAAGCCCAGCGCTTCCAGGCGATCGAGCATCACGGTAATGGCACTTGATTTGACCTCCATAGACTCCGCCAGCTGTACCACCCGCGACTTTTTCTCTTTCGCTACTATATTTAACAGACCCATCTGAGGTACGGTAAGTCCGAGTTCTTTATGCAAAGTCCTTTGAGACATGATCTTACGCTGTACTCTCCACATGGATAATCCAAGACGCTCTATTAACGGATCTAATTGATGCGGCATCCTTGTTTCAACTCCCAATCCGTTTTTTAATAACACAAGCGTACCACTAGAACTGGTCAGGATTCAATGCTTTTGTCTACTAAAGATTTCATAATCACGTTTATTTCCATAATTCTTCCATCAATTTACAATATCCGACACAAAAATACTATATTCTATGTAAGGTCATAGGCTTAACGATACGCTATAATCGTAGCAGTGAGAGCGATTGTCTCCGAAAACATATTTTGTCAAGGTTGGTGCAAAGAATGAAATTGGCAACTAAATTAACTTGGATGATGTTCATCGTGTTACTTCTTGTTGGATCATCCATCGGGTTCTTCGGATACCGTACTGCGTATAAGCAAGTAGATGAAGCAGCAGGTATCGAATTGGTAGGATGCGCCAATATCACAACCGGGCTGATTGACCCATCAGATATTACCGCGTTAATTGCAGGAGATCAAAGCAAGTTGGAGGCTGTCGAAGACCGGATCGGTTGGATTGTGGCACATAAGGCTATTTTTAAAGAGGCGTTCATTTTATCGCTAGACGGAAAGATCCTCGCCGCAGATTCAAGCTTCAAAGCAAGAGGTTATAAAGCAGGCGACACTTTTTATTTCTCAGATGAAGAGAAACAAGTGATCACTAAATCTAAGCATTCCGCTTACTCCAAGGTTTATACATACGAAGGTACCTCACTTAAGACGGGTTACGGCCCCATCTATCAGGATCATGATCCGTCCAAGCCTATAGTTGCTCTAATGGCTATTAACTTCGATGGCCCATTAATTCAAGAACGGACCCGAGACATCATTGTTCAGCCTTTTATTATCGGGACTTCCATTCTAGTTATTGCTATTGTGGCAGCATATCTCTTAATCCGCCGAATGGTAAGTCCACTAACAAAGCTATCCAGAGGCGTAAATCTTGTTGCACAGGGTGATCTTACTCATGATCCTATTTCATTCAACAGCAAGGATGAGATTGGTACACTAGCTCGAAATTTCAACGGCATGACGCAGAGCTTGCGCATGCTCATTACCGAAGTTAATGAAACCTCCATGCAGGTGGCGTCTTCATCCGAAGAGCTCTCTGCCAGTGCACAGGAAACTAACCGTGCTGGTGAGTACAGTGTCAACGTTTCGATTGAACTTGCTGATGGAGCTAATACACAATTGCAAAATTTGGAGGGTGGATATAAGTCTGTACAAGACTTGTCACACTTCATTACAGAGATTGCAGGAAATGCTGATAACGCAATGAATAATGCTACCAGTAACGCCGAAAAGGCTCGTACAGGTCGAGAAGCAATGGACTCTACTACACAACAGATGAGCATCGTCAGTGACAGCATCACTGATTTAGCTGTCATTATTGAAACCTTGGGTGGCTACTCCAAGGAAATTGAGAATATTGTGGGCACGATTGCGAGCATCGCAGAAGAAACCAATTTGCTGTCGCTGAATGCAGCCATTGAAGCTGCAAGAGCCGGAGAAGAGGGAAGAGGCTTTGCGGTAGTTGCACAATCCGTACGCAAGCTTGCCGAGCGATCCGCCCAATCTGCTGCTCAAATCGGACAACTCGTAAGCATCATCGTAAATCAGATGGACCAAGCAGGAGAAACCATGAAGCGCTCTACAGAAGAGATGGATCAAGGCCGGGAATTAATCGTAACGGCAGGTCAATCCTTCTCCGAGATTGAGATGTCCGTCTCTGGGATGGCTTCACAAAGTCAGCAGATTTCCGGAACAGTCCGCGAGCTAGCCTCCATCTCCGATGGTCTCGTTACTACTCTACAGAATATTGTAGACGTCGCTAATCAGACAGCAAGCGGTGCGGAAACATTATCCGCCTCCTCACAAGAGCAGCTTGCAGCCATGGAAGAAGTGGAGTCAGCTGCAGGTTTCCTGTCCTCGCTAGCTGAGAAGCTACAGATTCTAATTGAACGTTTCAAAGTATAATTCTTCTTATTCATGTAAGTTCTTAAACTTAAAGGGGCTAGCGACCAAGCAGAGAAATTCTGCTTGGTCGCTAGCCCCTCTTCTATGTATTGAGATCACGACGCTGCCGTATTCGCTATAAACCACTCACCCAGCTCATGTACAGGCATCGGCCGACCGTAATAATAACCCTGCATGACTCTACAACCCAGTGATTTCAGCAATTCAATCTGCTCTGGTGTCTCCACACCTTCCGCCACGACTTCCATATTAAGATGAGTCGCTATCGCAATAATATTGCTGATAATAGCTTTCTTGGAGTGCATCTTGCTGTTACGAATAAATACTTGGTCAATCTTGAGTGTGTTCACTGGGATTTCATCCAAATTACCAAGGGAGGAGAAGCCTGTCCCAAAGTCATCCAGCGATACTCTTACCCCAAGCATTCGAAGTCTAGACAGCTGTGCAACCGTCTCTTTCATGTTATGCATCGCAATGGACTCTGTAATCTCCAGTTCGAGAAAGTGTGGCTCTAATTCTGCACATGTGAGTGCTTCCGCTACAACATCGTATAGACTCCCATCCTCAAACATCCGTGCGGACATATTAATAGAGACCGGTACGTTAGCTATCTCTTCCTTATGCCAGAACCTGTTCTGGCTACACACATCATGTAGCATCCAATAGGTAATCGGAACGATCAGTCCGGTCTCCTCTGCAATAGGAATGAATTCCGCTGGCGAAATGATCCCATGCTCTGGGTGTCTCCAGCGCAGCAGCGCTTCAAGACCCACCGTAACATTCATATATGAATCCCATTTCGGCTGATACACAACCATAAACTCAGAACGAGCCAACGCTTTTCGAAGATCCTTCTCTAGCGACATCCGCCGCAACTGATGGCGATTTACTTCCTGGTCGAACACACTGCATTTATTCTTACCTGAATCCTTAGAGGTATAAAGAGCCGTATCCGCAGCCTTCATTAGCGCTGAGCGATCAGTCCCATGCATAGGAGTCATACTGATTCCAACACTTGCAGTAACATATAGCTCATTGCCCTGAATACGATAGAATTCCTTAAGTTCATGCATAATATGCCCTGCTTCTTCCTGCGCACCCTCCAGCGTGCAATCTGGAAGAGCAATCAGGAATTCGTCACCGCCTAAACGGAAGATCTTTCCTTTATCGCCTACAGAACGAATTAATCTAACAGCGACCTCCTGTAGTAGCATATCACCTATATCATGTCCAAGCGTATCATTAATCGACTTAAAGCGATCTAGATCTACAATAAAAACAGCACCAGATCTGCTTTCAAAAAATTCATCTTTAAAATAGCGTTCTAGTCCATGTCGATTCGGCAGCTCTGTTAGCGGATCTTGATAAACCATTCGTTCAAGCACATGGCGATCCAGAAATACGGCGCCAGCAGAAACTGCGAGCATAAGTAGCGCTGCCAGCGAAAATGCCATTAACAGTATAACATCAGTCTCTACAAAAAAAGGTTTGCTTCCAGGTAAGTTGTTATATTCAAAATGACAAGCCTTTACACTTGTGTAATGCAATCCGGTAACTGAAAATCCGATAAACAACGCCGAGTATAGCTTCCATCGCTGAAACCCTGCGTATTCTTTAAACTTGTGGAACATCAATAATCCGATATAAGAGGAAACCAAAACCAGAATTACAGCAACGGCTTGAATCCATATATCATAATGAATCCTCGTCGCAATCTTCATAGAAGACATTCCGATATAATGCATAGCCGAAAAGCCGCTTCCCAAGAGAATACCGCCTACTACTAAATTCCATATCTTTAACTGAGGAACAGAAGTGATCCGGAATGCCAAATAGCAGAATAACACACCAACTAATAGTGATATTATAGATCTGCCTGGATAATAATTGACCTCTGCCGGAAAGCGATTCGCCATTATCCCAACATAATGTATTGCCCATATACCGCAGCCTAATACACAAGCTCCCGAGATCAACCACAGACGTCGGATTTTGCCAGTAGAACGTGAAACTTGCGAAATCAGATTCAGTGCAGAGTAAGTAACTGTCGCCGCTAGCACAAATGATAGTAAAACAATCCAAACATTATAGTGGATTCCCATTTTATCCATTAGTTAACCTCTTCACCGGTTTTGAATCCCGTAATCGCTCAGCGTATTTCTCAAGTAAAAAATCAGTACACGAATATCAGATATGGAAGAGTGCGTAAAGATTATAGGTTATCCATAAAAAGAAACTTTAGATGTATTCTACTCTGTATTCAGAAGATTGTCTAAGTAAATACTGGAATTTATACCCTTTTTTATTACGCGAAAAATGTCCATATTTGACACAATCACTCAACCCGGAAAACTTGAACCACGACCTGTTGATGATACATTTTTGGGAAAGGTAATTCGCCATATCCATAGATTCAAAACTACCAAAACCAACAGGTAGATATAAACTCCACCCATAAACAAAGTGAAGACATAATGAATACCTGCCATCCCCATCAGCAAAAATAATAACCCAAAGGAGTTTGCGGTGTAATTCTTCTGTTTAGCTGCCTCATATCGTTCTGAGAAAGGTAGTACCGGAGGATAAGAACGGAAACAAATGACCGCATAGATCAGCATTGCAAACAGCACGACTACCAAGTCTGGCACAATCCGCAGCCCAAACAACCAAAGATACACTATCGCTTCTATAGCGAATAAAGGTAATAGCAGGCGAACTATCGCTGCCTTAAGCATTCCACGATAGATGGGTGCGGTGTTTGGCAGAGGAATCAGCTTATAAATCCAAGAGCCTTTATAACCCGCAGAGTACCTTAGCATTAGAACAACCGTCTGAAGTAACGTCGCACCGAAATAAATCATCAGGTATGTGTTCGAATCCTTGATAGACGATGCATTCCCATCCCAAAAGATCCCAAATATAAAAATGAACGGGAAGACAATGGAATAACCGATTGCCGGATATACCTTTAACTTGAAGTCACGCTCATTCTTCATCATTGACCAGCTAAAGCGAAAAAACATGCCCTCTACCGGGTTCTTACAAGTTACTTTCGACAACCAGTCCACCATTCGGGCGTTACTCTTGCCAACGTTCCCTTGCTCTGAAAGCTTCTGTAAGCTCTTTTCGAATAAAGGCATCAGCTTAATATAAGCCACAATCAGCAGAACCGGAATTACTAAAGCTAGCACTGAAAGCACCACGAAGTGTGTATCTCTCGCCCCGCCAATCAACATCTCAAATGGAGCCGCAAACCAAATCGGAGAAATCAAATACTGCCACCATGCCGGCTTAAAAGAGAGGCTCAATTCAGCAATATCGAACAGTCTAACAACGAGCTGATACCCTACTGTAATCCCTATAGTCAAAATGATCTGTACATAATTAATAATATCTTTGAGCTTCTCCCCGTCGAAAAACTTCATGATCAGTAAATAAAGCAGCGCCGTAATGACGAGAATAAAGCAGTCCATCAGAATGATCTCAACAGCATATATTAGAAAAAATAGTACTCCCTGTTTGAACAGGCACAAAATCAGCGAAGGTCCGGTCAATGTCAGCGTCACTGAAAATAAATAAATGAGAATGTGGATGCTCTTCGCCATGTTCAAGGTACGGCGGTTCACTGGCTTTGAAGCCAGTATGTTTTTGTCCCGAAGATCAAGCATCACGGAAGAGAAATCAGAGATCAGTGTGGTCGTAATCATAAACATCACTACACCAAACACTAGACTCATCTGCAGCATATAGTTCCCCGTTAACATCATAAGAGGAATTAACATGACGCCAAAAAGTAAATAAATCCATTGCACCCGCAGCGGCGAGCCCTCTTTCTTCTCCTCCTTCTTCTGCATTCCAGCGAGCACTGTCGGTGTTCTTCTTCCGTCCATCGTCAGTTTGACCTGCAGAATACTCCGCATCACATCATAATCAACTCCGATTCGGCTAAACCCACCTCGCAGCTTATCCAGAAGCTTCAGCACATAGAAATCAGTCATGAGAAGATACCTCTTGCATGACCGCAACAAATTCCCCAGCAATATCACGGTATTTATCAAATCCAGTTAATTGATTAAAAATATCCTCAAGCGACCCTTCGCGGCCCTTCTCTCTTAGCTCAGCAAAGCTCCCATCCGCCACGATATCTCCACCATCGATCAAAACGATCCGGCTACTGATCTTCTCAACTACATCCATGATGTGTGAAGAATAGAAAATGGTCTTGCCCCTTGCCGCCAAAGATGCAAAAATCTCCTTTACCACCATTACGCTATTGGCATCCAGACCGCTCAACGGTTCATCTAGGAACAGAATATCGGGATCATGAAGCATACTGGAGATCAGCAGTACCTTTTGTTTCATCCCTTTGGAGAAGGTTGCGATCCGCGAATCATAAGCTTTCTCAAGACCTAGCAAGGCCATTAATTTTCCAGCCTTGTAATCCACATCACTACGCTTCATGCCATACAACTCACCTACAAAAGTTAGATACTCCCTAGCGGTGAGGCTATCATATAATTCGGCTACCTCCGGCACATAACCTATTCTTTTTTTGTAAGAAACATCTCCATCAGCAATATCCCTACCGAAAATCTCTACTTTGCCGTTGTAGCCTTCTACCAGACCGAGCATAATCTTAACAGTTGTACTCTTTCCTGCCCCGTTAGGGCCGATATAGCCAATAATTTGTCCTCTGTATACCTTAAGGTCAATGCCCTTTAGCACCATTCGGTCAGTGTAGTTCATCCATAAACCAGAAATCGCAATGACTGGATCATCAGCAAGGCCCATATCCTAATCCCCTCTCTAGCGACTAATTGACGATGTTAAAAATTACTATTTCATAAAATTACAATAATTGTATCATTCAACTGAATCCCGCTCCATAATTTAACTCACTAATCTTATATCTATGAATGCTAATGCCCTGTTCAGCACAAAAGGGAGAACCATTGGTTCCCCCTTAAAGTGTAGAGATCTATCCCACACAAATTATTCTGTTTGATCCACTTGATCATATGAAGCTCTGGCCTTTTCAACCCATACATAATTTTGACTCGTCCACTGATTTAACGCTCTCATAGGCTCAAGTAACGACACTCCTAGGGGGGTTAGAGAATACTCTACGATGGGTGGAACGGAAGGTGTAATCTCACGCTTTACCAACCCATCTCGTTCCAGTTGCCGCAAAGTTTGAGTTAGCATTTTTTTAGAGATGCCTTCGATTCGTCTTCTGATATCACTGTAACGAATGATTCCATCTTCCATGGCATAGATGACCAAAGCTGTCCATTTATTAGAGATAATATCAAGGACCTTACTGTACCCACAAATCGATAACGAGATATCAGGCTCTACGGCATTCGTCGAAAATGGATTGTTCATATAAAGTCCTCCCGTGCACTTTTTGGTTCCCTGGATACTATAAAGTGCCTCCTTACTTAAGTGTAATTTATGGATTATTGTATGTCTATGCACTTCAAGAAGGAGAGATTGCTCATGAAAGTATACGAAATTCAAAGTGAATTTGGGCTCGATCAACTGAAGGTAGCCGAAAATCCAATTCCTAATCCTCGTTCTGGTGAAGTTCGTATAAAAATGCGGGCAGTTTCCCTTAACGCTAGAGATTTAGGTGTCATTGATGGTTTTTATAACCCGATTTTGAACGCTCCTTTAATTCCAGTATCGGACGGTGTTGGTGAAGTTGTCGCTTTAGGTGAGCATACGTCCAGATTCAAGATTGGTGACCGGGTAAGCGGTATTTTTACTCAAAGCTGGATTTCGGGAGAACCTACACAAGAAAATTGGGTGAGCTCACTTGGAAGTCCGCTTAATGGGTTGCTTGCAGAATATGTTGTGCTTCCCGGGGAGGGATTGGTTCGTGTTCCAGATCTATTAACTGATGAAGAAGCGGCAACACTTCCTTGTGCTGGTGTTACAGCCTGGCATGCTATTGTTGAAGAAGGAAAGGTGAAGGCTGGAGAGACTGTAGTGATACAAGGAACGGGTGGAGTTTCACTATTCGCGCTTCAATTTGCCAAGCTTCACGGTGCACAAGTGATCATCACATCAAGCAGCGATGAGAAGCTTAAGCGTGCAAAGGGATTGGGAGCGGATTTCGGTATCAATTATTTAAAGACCCCTGAATGGGATAAGGCTGTTCTTGAGCTGACAGGGGGACGCGGGGCAGACCATATTGTTGATCTCGGTGGATCATCCACATTAAATAAGTCAATCGGGGCGCTGCGGGTGGGTGGAAGGATCAGCCTGGTAGGCGGTCTGTCGGGCTTCCAAGTCGAGGGCTTTGAAATCATCCCTGCAATTCTGAGAAAAGCACGCCTTCAAGCCATCAATGTCGGAAGCCGTGACATGTTTGAGACGATGAACCGTGCGGTTGAACAAAATGGACTTCGCCCTATCATTGACGCTGTATTTCCATTTGAACAATCTGTTGAAGCATTGCAATACTTGGCTAAGGGTACACACTTCGGAAAAATCTGCATTAAGTTTTAACAGTAGAACCCCCCTGTAAAAAAGCAGGGGGGTTCTACTGTTATATTCAGCTACCGCCAATCATTTCGATAATAAATTATAAATGACCTGTGCCGCTTGCGCTCTTGTAGTAACTTCTTTAGGACTCAGCTTGCTATTCGCTCCGGTTACTACGCCTCTTTCCACCAGCGCCTGAAGGGCTTCCTGTGCATAGCCAGCAATATCCCATGCATCACCAAAATCAGAAAGAGCTACAGCCTTCTTCTCGGATGGCAGTTCACCTAGCGATACAAGTGAGCGATACAGGAGTGTAAATAGCTCCTGTCTAGTGATCTGAACCTCTGGATGGAATTGATTATCTCCAGAACCTGTGGCTACCCCAAGGCGCTTAGCAGTCGCGAGATAGTTCGTGTAATACGTATTGCCCGCATCCGCAAAATTATCAGTTGCGGTAGCGTCGGGTGTGATGCCATAAGCATTCAAGAGCAAGACTATGAATTGCCCTCTAGTTATTGCAGCATTCGGACTGTAATGCTCTGCATCCGTGCCGGATGTGATACTGCGTGCCGCAAGATAACCTACTGCACTGCTATACCACGAAGTCTCTGAAACATCCGCAAAGCTCACCTTGTTATATCCAATAATATATTGGGAGAAATGTGTGGTAACAAAATCTACGGTTCCCTTGGCAGCGTTATAATTCCCGCGTACATTCTCCAAGCTTCCGTTGGTATTGATATGGTATACGATGACCGCATCTTTCTGTTCTCCTGCTTGCAATGTATACGGCACACTGATATGGATAATGCCCCCACCAAAGGTGGAAATGGTACTCTGACCTGCTTTTACCGACAAATCATAAACCGATCTGTCCCCGAGAACGGCCTTACCTTCTGCCGTTAACGAAACCTTAGCAATGGTTATGACAATATCCCCTGCATCCGAGGCTGAGCTGATACTTGCCAAAGATTTAGCATCAAGCGTAATCGTACCGACATTCTCATAATGAATGGTAATCTCGGCCTTTGTACCAGAGACCAACTCGTTAATTATGCTTCTCGGTAGCGTAAGCTCGGCTGTTTGGGTTTCAGAAGTAGCTGCTACTTTAATTTCAAGTACGGCTTTCTTCCCATCCGCTTCTGCCTTTTTAGCAAGATTCACAAGCTCGGTAGCCGCTTCCTTCGTGATTGTTGCTGTGGTTACTCCTGTGGTTTTATCCGTTTTGGTTGCTGCTGTTGATGATAAATTCACAGTGTTACCGGTTGTTGTTGTAGCAACCAGTTGAGGGCTTGCTGTTGGTGTTGGTGTGGTCGTGCTCGGCGCAGGATTGCTGCCGCCAGGCCCACTTGTTCCTGGGTCTGAAATAGATACATAAGCAGGGACAATAATATTAGTTACTGGACTCGCCTTATAACCTTCTTTCGCTGCGTATCGAACTTGATACGTACCTGGTATTAGACCTGTAATCTCTTTATCTGGTGCATACACATAATTAGTCACACTGGACAGCTTATATTCTAAGGCTGTTGTGGTTCCTGTAATTTTCCCATCATTGTTCGCAGTAGAGGTAGGTGCTACCCCCTGTAAACCGGATGGCGCTGCTTGCTCTGCAGTGAATACTGGAACAATCACTTCTGCTACTCTGCCTGCATTAAATCCTTCTTTGGCTGCGTATCTTACCTGATACGTCCCCGGTACCAGTCCAACGATCTCTACATCTGTTGCGTAGACATAATCGGTAACTGTTGATAGCTTATACTCCAACGCTTTCGTAGTCCCTGTGATTTTGCCATCATTATTGGCTGCAGTAGTCGGTGCCACCCCTACTAGCCCTACAGGAGCTGCTTGCTCGCCATAGGCCGGAACTTCAACAGTAGCATCTTTACCTACGCTGTATCCTTCTTTTGCCGCAAATCTCACATTATAAAAGCCCGGAGTAAGACCTGTGATGGCTACGCCTGTTACAGGCTTATAATCAGCTTCTCCAACACCCTTATACTCCTGCCCTTCAGCTGAGCCCGTAATTTGCCCATCATCGTTAGCTTCAGAAGTAGGAGCTACCCCTAATAGACCTGTTGGAGCTGCTTGTTGATGGATATAAGCAGGCACCTCCACACTTACGTCTTCTCCAGCATTATAAGGAATGATCGTTGGTCCCGCTGCGTTCGTTGGACCTTGATATCCTGATGTAGCCGCATATCTTACTTTATAAACACCAGGCGCAAGCCCTGTAATTGCTGATCCTGATACTGGCGTATATGCCGTATCTCCAGCCAGCTTATATTCCAAGGCCGAACTTGTGCCCAAGATTTGCCCATCCTTACTGTCTGCTGCGGTTGGTGCTACACCTGTAAGTCCAGCGGGCACAGCTTCCAGTTTGGAGAATAGCTTATCCAGAGCTGTTGTAGTGTTAGTGTATCTGGCTCCGACTGGGTAATTCGCCTGCACGTAATCCGGTTGGATGTTCGTCCAGCTGTACATAAGCTCAATATGCCCTAGAATAGGTGCATTAGTGCCGTCTGTATCTTTGTTATCCTTGTTGTACGTGAACAGATATGGAACCTGAAGTCTATCTCCAATCACGGTGTCTCCAAGCTCATTCACATAACTAATCACAGATGGTTTGGCTGCTGTATTGTTCTCGGTCTTGATATTAGTCAGATAAGTACGGACCAGATCAACATACAACTTCACATATGGGTGATTGGTTGTTCTAATCTGAAGCTCATTATTATTGTGCGGATTGGCATTGCCCTTGGTGCCGCTGTTGTTGCTTGGTTCAGCAACCGTCACCCCAGAGTCGAGCTTCGTATCGAAGAAGTAGACCTTATCGATATTATGCTTTTTGGCATACTCATTAATATATTTGATAACCGCTTGCGTGTTAGGGCACCATGATCCACCTAACAAAATCGCATAGTTGCCATCACTCGCCAAAATTTGCTTCAGCTGATGGTAGGTCACATGTTCATACACGAGCGTACCGTCCGATTCGTTGAAGATCGTAGGTTTGCCCTCATTTTCGCCCTCGTAGTTCTTGTTAAACGCCGCCTTGATATAAGCAGATTCATCGATCGTGTTATACCCAGAAGCGGCACTAAGTACCTCTCTTACTGATGCTTTATACGCATTAACCTTCGTAGCATCAAGTGTTCCGTTCGTCAGGAACTCATTCCACGAGTAGCTTTTATCCAGATAGGATACAACAGGAGCGATATTTCCTTGTGCATCCTTGTGATCCTTGTTGTAGACCAACAGGAATGGAGATTCGATCTTATTAGCAGTTACGACATCCCCGTTTTTATTGGTATAGCTAACATTGCGTTCTGGAACATCCTTCGAGGACAGATTCAAATTCTTTAAATATTTGTTTACCAGGTCAACGTATTTGTAAGCAAATTTATTATTGCTGTCTGCAATCTGGAGCGTGTCACCGTCCAGCTTAGTATCAAAGTTATAAATCGTAGAAATACCATATTCTTTAGCTACTTCATTGATAAAGCCGATATCGGCCTGTGTATTCTCGCTCCAAGCGCCGCCAACCAGAACAGCGTAAGTGCCTTCACTCTCAAAAAGATGAACGATATCCTCATAGGTTGCCGTTTTAAATACATGGTTAGGATCATTCAGACGGTCATAGACATGACTGAAATAATCAAAGTGGCTTACACCACTACTTGAGCCAAAAGAAGTTAGCACCTCTGCGTTATCCGGATTAGCATAAGCTCTTCCTGCCTGAGTAGGCAGAATTAGCAGGGAGGCTGCCAACAGCAGCGTTAGAATTTTTTTAAAGGTTAATGGTCGTATCATTATGTGCACCTCGCCTTAAATAGGTTTATGTGATGTATGGGCTGAAAGGAATCCTGAATGAGCCTGCCGCTCATCAAGGACAAACCTCTTCCTCAGCGGCTGGTGCCGGTGCGGGTGCCTGAACCGTTTCCGCTGGAGCAGCTGCTGGTGCGCTGACCGTGGATGATGCAGGTGCAGAAGACGATGTCTTCGGTTGGGCAGACTCAACGACCGGAGCGGCTGTCGCTTTAACCACCTCAGTTGTGGAGAAAGTAATGGATTTCGATTTCGAAGGTGCTTCCGTTGCCGTTACTACAGGAGCCGCAGTAGCCTTAGGCTGAGCAGATACGACAGGAGCAGATGTCGGTTGAGCTGCTTTGGCAGTTACGATTGCTTTTGGAGCTGCCGTAGGCGCAGACGTTGGAACCGGTGTAGCTGTTTGAGTTTGCGTTTTGACAGTCGCAGCTACCGTGGTTGTAGTTGTAGCTACCTTAGCGGTCTCCACGGCTGGAGCTGCGGTCGCCTTAGGCTGAGTTTCACCCACCGCTGGAGCTGTTGAGGCAACAGTCTTCTCCGCAGAATCAACGGTTGCGTCTGGGGCAGCAGTCGCTTTTGCGGAGACAGTCTCCACTGCTGGAGCTGAAGATTCCGGCTGAACCGTTACTGTAACAGGAGCCGGAGTGGCTTCTGCCTGAACAACGACTTCGGCTGCAGAAGTAGCTACAGGTGCCGCTGCTGCTGAAACCGATACTGCTGTATTACTGCTTGCTTCAATGGATGCTGCCTCTGCTGTCTTTTTATTAGCGGATACTGCGGCATACGTCAGTGCGGAAAAGACAACAGTTGCAGCAACCAAAGATATCGTAAGTTTTTTCATAATGTGTACCATCCTTTTCAAATAAAATAAGACCCAACACGGCACGTATTAAGTACCTGTTGAATCTCTGGCTGTCCAGTAGATCCATGCTTCTTAACTTCATCGTTGTACCTTAACCCCTAAATTCTCCTTTCTCTAAAATAAAAAAAAGAGACTCAACGAGACGCAAAACACGCGTCTTTCGTTGAATCTCCGGCTGTCCAGTCGATTCCAATTGGCTTGTGATTAAGTTCCATATTATTCATGACGATGCGCCTTGTCAATCAATTTTTATTTTTCACATGGTTTTTATCGGGATTGATTATTTTTAACATATTATTACATTGACTTTACTATAAATTCTATATAGATTGATCTCAATAGGATTAATCACATTAAAAAACTAGGTTTAAGGGGGTATTAGTAGTGAACATAGATAACAACTTGTTATCCGCCATCGAAACGAACTGGTATGGATTTGTAGCTTCCATATTTGTTTTTGCAATTTTGTTTCTACTGGCACGTAAACGCATTGGATTTGGTACTCGGGTACTCATCGGACTTGGCATCGGACTTATTGCCGGAATATTCTTTCAATACTTCGATTTAGAGACCAAAGCTATCAGTACATTCGGCAGCATTTATGTCAGCCTGATTCGCATGCTCGTCATCCCTTTAGTATTCATACTCGTATTAAACAGTATTTCTTCCTTAACTAATCTGGAGTATCTGCGCAAAATAGGGATCAAAACCTTCGCCTGGTTCCTCGGAACGACGGGTATCGCTTCTATTATCGGCCTATCGGTTGCGCTGCTGTTCAATCCTGGTCAAGGGATACAACAGGATGTACCTGCAGATTTCGCCGCCCGGGAAATTCCGACCTTCTCACAGGTTATTCTGGATCTTGTGCCATCTAACCCTGTGAATGAAGCAGCTACGGGTAAGGTTGTGCCTCTGCTCATTTTTGCTATCTTCCTAGCAGTAGCTATAATCAAAATTGGCTCCAAGAAACCGGAAGCCGTGAAACCTGTACGTGATCTTATTGAATCCCTGACACTGATACTGCATCAGGTCGTGAAATTCATTATTCGCTTGACGCCTTACGGTGTCTTCGCACTGATTGCAGGAATTACCGCACGTTATGGCTGGGAAACGTTGCAGGAACTGGGCAGCGTAATCATTACCTCATATGTCGCAATGATTATTCATTTTGTTCTTATCTTTGGCGGGTTGGTTCTATTAGTAGCGAAGGTGAATCCAATTCGTTTCTTCCGCAAAATCTATCCAACTATTACCGTTGCCTTCACGACTAGAAGCAGCTACGCAACACTTCCTGTCAATCTTGAAGTGATTACGAAGCGCCTTCATGTCTCCCCGCGGATCGCGAGCTTTATTGCGCCGTTAGGAGCATCGGTCAACTTTAATGCGTGCGGTGGCATTTGGCCGGCGATTGTGGCTGTGTTCACCGCCCAAGTATTCGGTATTGATCTGAACTGGACTGACTATATTACACTGGTCTTAGTAAGTATCATCTCTTCAATTGGTGTAGCTGGCGTACCTGGACCAGCCGTAATCTCCACTACGGTGGTCTTAACCGCTCTTGGCCTGCCGCTTGAAGGAATCGCTATCGTTGCAGGTGTAGAAGCGCTCATCGATATGGGTCGTACCGCTGTAAATGCAACAGGAACAGCTGTAACCGCGTTGTTGGTCGCGAATTCAGAAGGTGAATTTGACCGCGAAGCCTTTAATAGCAATGATGACGAAGATGATATTCTCTTGAGCACAGTTTAAAATCCGAACATGCAAACAAAAAAACCTCCGGCAGCTGCTTATAGCAGCAAGCCGGAGGTTTTTTTAACGTAGATCCATATTAGATTCGCTGTTACACCATGCTAATTCTTTGCCGTTGTTTAGCTGAAGCAAGGCAGGTTTCAACCAGACGCATACTTAGCACCGGATCCTCCGGTGCAATGAGTCTCTTACCTGTGAACACAGCGGCTGCAAAATCATCCACCTGCCGTATGTATGGATTAGCCCCTGTGGCATCGACCCGTCTCACCTCATCACCAGTGTACACAAAGAATTCCGCATCCTCGTCTCTAGCGTTGAAAGGCATAGGCACCTCAATTCGTCCCTCGGTCCCAAGAATCTCTAAGAGCTGGCGGTTATATGCCCACATTCCGCAATCAAAGATCAAGCTTAAACCATTTGGAAACTCCACCAGCCCTGAAGCCATCATATCTACATTATCATGCTCAGGGGAGAACTTCGCATGCACGGTCACAGCTTCCGGCTCCGTCCCAAACAACAGTCGTGCCGCACTTAACGGATAGCAGCCAACATCATAAAGCGAGCCGCCACCCCAAGCCGATTTAAAACGAATATTTGAAGTGTCTGTAGCATCATTGTAAGTAAATGTACCTCGAATCGAGCGTAATTCTCCGATTTCACCGCTAGCGATAATGTCCTGGAGTTCAGCAATCCGTGGATGATGCCGATACATGTACGCTTCTGCTAAGTGAACGCCTGCATCGTTGCATGCTTTCACCATCTCTGCAGCCTCTGCACTGTTCAGTGCGATCGGTTTCTCACACAACACATGCTTACCTGCTTCTGCCGCACGGATCACCCATTCTCGATGAAGATGATTAGGGAGCGGAACATACACCGCATCGATTTCTTTATCCGCAAGTAACTCTTCGTAACTGCCATATGCTTTCTCTATTCCGAACTCTGCGGCTACAGCGCTGCTTTTTTCCAAGCCACGACTCGCTACCGCTGTAATCACTCCCGAATCTGAATTCATGATAGCTGGCATCACTGAGCCAGTCGCAATCTGCGCACAGCCTATGATTCCCCACCGAAGTTTTTGTACCATAATGGCTACACCTCTTCCCTTGGATTAGTTACTATACTTTAAGACACCTTATCATAGAATGAAACTCATCACTAATAGAAAAGTACAGTCAGAGCGCAAAAAAGCAGCACCCATAGGAGATTCGACTCCGATAGATACTGCTTTTTAATTCAGTGGAAAAATTACATTATCACGTTTAACAGCACAGCCGCACCAAGCACAGCAATACGGGCCGCATTCATCAACACGAAATTTTTGACGGCAAGAATAAAGGTACTCGCCTTCTCCTGCTTCTGTTTGAACAAATCGATATTTCGGTGCAATGGGATCAGTGTAAGTAGAATCGCCAAGACAAGAATAGGGTTTATCCCCAAGATCAGCAGCACTACAAGATCCAGATAAGAGACATAGTATAGATATTTAAACAGCACAAGCGCATTACGTCGGCCAATGTAGACCGGAAGCGTGTACCTGCGGTTCTCCACATCTTCATCAATATCACAAATATTATTTGCGAGCATAATCCCTGCAATCCCTAGAATGGCAGGAACAGAGAACCAGAACAGGTACAGCACTTCCACAATATTGATATTCAAGCTGACCCAACCGTTCTGAAGCAACAGCGATACCACATGCTCGTCCGTATGAATATAGGCAGAAATAAAAATAATGACAAAGCCCATAAACAAACCCGAGAACAACTCACCTAACGGCATCCGCGAAATCGGGATCGGCCCGAACGAATAAAGGATCCCTATCAAGAACGACAGCCCACCCAGCAAAAAGACCAGTAAACCCGTCTGCGTAACAAGCGCAATCCCGCCCCCTGCAGCCAGAGCTAGCAAAATAACAATCGTCGCCACGACGGTGCTCTCTTTTAGCTTAAAATGCACAATCGCATTATGCGTCTCATAGCCATAGCCGTGAGTTTTGGAAGCTTTTTTGAAATCGTAATAGTTGTTAATCGCCGTCGTTGCCATATCAAAACTAAGCAGGGAAACGAACATCAGACCAAAACGCAACACATAAAAATCCTCAAACCGATACAGGGCATACAGCGTTCCCATCAGAAAGGGGATCATACTGGCTACTTTTGTCGGCAGCTCCACAAATCTTAGAAAGCTTTTAATATTCACACCATACACCCTTATTTATCAATTGAGCCTGCAAGGTATTACTGTTCAGTCGTTGTAATCTTCACTGGGGACCATTCTGCAATAACTGTCTGTCCATGCACAGACACACTGCCTTCAGGACTCAGATCCTTCTCTGTCATAATTCCAAGCGCGACTGTAAAGTTGTTGAATTTGATCGGAATATTTTTCTCACGGCGCACTTCTTTGCCATTCAAATAGAATACAGCCTCATCGTTGCCACGGTGGTACGTTATGCGGTAGGTATTAAATTCACGTGGTTTGAAATCCGTATCTTCTTTAAAGATGCAGAAATATTTCGTTCCTTTGCTCTCTGGTACTTGTACCCCCGGGAACGGCAAAATACCATATACACTAGCATATTTATCATTTCCCGCAAAAAAGTCTAGCGCCGCACCTGTCGTAAAATCAAGCAAGTTCAGCGATACATAACCATCGTACAAATCTCCAGGTGCTGTTCCTTGTGTACGGCTACGAATTTGCAGCTCAAAGCTAATCTCTCCGGCCTCAGGAATTACCACTGGCTCCGCGGAGTAATACATATGCTTAGCATTGTCTAGAATTTGTACTTGATGGTTCTCGCGGGACAATTTCGCACGCACATACAGCGTATCATTACGAACAATAACTACTGCTTCCGGTTCACGATAAGCCCAAAAGGACCCATCAGGCAGTGTAAATCCACCTGTCTTCCAGACCTTTCCTTCTTCTAAAATGGAGTGGAAATCTCCAAGCACCATTTGATTGCCTTTAACATTTTGTTCTTCCTTCAACAGTTCCTTGTCCTTCTTTTCCATGAAAGCTCACTCCTTCTTTATGGTAATTATTAGTACAAGCAAAAATGCCTTCAGAGTCCCTAATGGACGGTAAGCGTTTATGCGAGAAATATAAGGATAATGTATCGCGTGAAACCTATATATTCTTATATTTTCAGAATAATCCTTGAATTAGTAAGGTTGCTGCCATCACTACTCCACAACGAACGGAGGCTTTTTGTGAAGCACCCATGAGCGGGATATAGGCTGGTGAAGCATTATGTGGCTTCAGTCCACGATAAATACGAATCGGCCAGAAGGCTGTAACCAATGCCAATAGTGCATAAACTGGAAGTACGCCCATTAGCACACAGATCACCACAGAAGCATAACCGGTGAAGAGAAGCACACGCGAGAAGACAAGTGCCTTCTGTTCACCCCACACTACAACAAGCGTAAGTTTTCCAGCCTGCTCGTCCGCTTTCCAATGTAAGAAATGATGATTAAACAATAGCAATGTAGTCAAGAATCCAACCGGCAATGAAAGGATGACAGGCTTCATGCTAAAATGACCGGTTTGTACGAAAAAGGAACCTAACACAGGCATGATCCCAAAAGCTATAAAGATAGCCATCTCACTGTAACCTTTGCCGCGATAGCCATACCGCAGGGGTGGGGCTACATAGAAATAAGCGATTAAAGCACCTGCAAGTACAAACCAGAGGATATTCCAACCGCTATATATACTTAGGATTCCACCACAGATGAGGGCAATCGCCAACATACTCCAGGTCATCTTTGCATAAAAAGACTCCGAGAGGATTCCACCTGTCAGTAGCCCGGAGTTTGTGCTGATTTCACCAGCGGAATTCTTCGCCTCTGTATCTGTTCCGTTGCGATAATCCCACAGATCATTCACCATATTGGAAAACAGATGCGCCGAAATCGCTCCTATTAAGGTTAGAATAAATAAGACCGGATGGAATGCCCTTTCCCATACATATGCCCCAACTGTACCTAAAACAATCGGGATAAGCATAACTGAAAAACTCCAAAACCGGGTCGCCTTCGTAAATAATGTCCATTTGCTCACTTCAAGCTTACCGCCTTTTCATTATGACTTGATAATAATTATCACTGACTATTATACATCAATTTTCAACAGATTGTGAAGATTATCACTGCATATAATGTCTAATCTTGACATAATACCTCGGTTTGTTTGGCTAAAAGGTTTCTTCGTTGAAGCTAAAAATGTAAATAACCTCTTATTGGACATAAGGCCACCCTTTTACAACAAAAAATGAGCGCTGTTTTATAGGCAAGCACATACCAATATGATATGATAGGCAAGCCTATGAACAGCGCTCCTTGAGTGCTGTTTTTAAGAGCGTAAAACTATATATAATAATGGAGGCTTTTACTGTCATGTCAGCGCAATCCCCTAACACCCAATCTGTCAAAATCGTCACCGCAGACCCTAGCGCCATCGGGCTATTCGGACTGGCTATTGTCACATTGGTTGCTTCTTCACAGAAGCTTGAGTTTACAACAGGACTTAGCTACGTCATTCCTTGGGCTATCTTCCTCGGAGCATTTGCTCAACTATTCGCCGCAATTCAAGATGCTAAGCACAACAACACCTTTGGTATGACCGCCTTTGGCGCCTACGCCTTCTTTTGGTTCGGCATGGCTAGCAGCTGGCTGATCAAGCTCGGCGTATTCGGCCCAACGCTTGCAGAGGCTGTAGATCCTAAGCAGCTCGGATTTGTATTTCTGGGTTACTTGATCTTTACAATCTTTATGACCATTGGCGCGGTTGAGGCTAATAGAGTTTTGCTTATCATTTTTGTATTGATAGATTTCCTCTTTATTGGACTAACCTTCGATTCCTTTGGTATCGCTCCAGAATTCTTCCATAAGCTTGCTGCTTGTGCCGAACTTGGAATTGGTATCGTATCCTTATACGGATGTGGCGCTTCTGTGCTAAACGCTCATTTCGGACGCACTTTCTTACCGATCGGAGCTCCGCTAGGTATTTTCAAGAAATAGTAATTCACCTTTTTTGAATCCTAACTTTTGCAAGCCGAAAGGATGCCTGAGACCATGCATGTCCTATCCTCTTCTGAATTAGCCATAACCGCTATATTTGCGCTTATTCTCGCAGTTATTGCCTATTGGATCATTCGGAATATCCCAAAGATGTCTGGAGATATTGCGGCTTTTCGCAAAAGAACACTGGTCTGGACCCAGGTTTCGCTTGTACTAACGGTACTTCAGCTGAACTTCAAAGCAGGCGACTGGCGATTTTCTATCGTTCTTGGACTCATCGTATTATTTACCGGAAGCATTTGGCTTTCCGCCCGTTACCATGACATCCGCAGCACCTTAGATCCAGAATCGAAAGATCCTGAAGTACATTAGTAGAAGCTAGGTAACAAAATAAAGGTGATAAAGCTCCCTTAAGGGGGCTTTTTTTGTGAATTCGGAAGGTCCCTTCGCATACTTCTCCCCTCCATAACCATACTAATGACATTCCAAGCTAAAACGCCTTCGGCGTCCTCTTAAGGACGTTTAAGCGTTTATGCGAGAATTATAAGGATAACGTATACCGTGAAACTTATACATTCTTATAATTCAATATAAGTAATGGGAGGACTATGCAGGTGAGTAAAAAAATAAATCTTCTGATGTTCAGCGGAGAATACGACAAAGCCATGGCGGGATTGATCCTAGCGAATGCCGCGAGAGATATTGATGTAGAGGTTACGATGTTTTTCTCTTTCTGGGGTTTGTTTCTGGTGCGTGATCCGGAGAAGATGACGCTAGAGGATAAAAGTATTTATGAGAAGCTGATGGATGTCATTACGCCAAAGGGCCCTGGGCAGCTGCCACTCTCCCATTTGAATTTCAGCGGGCTGGGCCGGATGATGCTAGAGGAGATGATGGAGAAGCAAGGCGCGCCGAAGCTGATTCATTTTCTTAAAGGAGCTCGTAAAAAAAACATCAAGTTCTATGCCTGCAAGCTCTCTGTCGAGATCATGGGCTTTAAAACAGAAGAACTGCTGCCAGAGGTCGAGATTATCGATGCTGCGGCGTATTTAAAAGATGCTTTGGAGAGTGATGTTCAGCTGTTCATTTAGCGGTTGAAATTAATTTAATATAAGAAAACATAAAGCGACATGGGGAATTTCTCATGCCGCTTCGGATTTCAATTGAAAGGATATAAATTATACCGTGATGATTGTCTTGCCCATTGGAATCTTGAAGCTCTTCTCCATTACTTTGATATGAATCAGCTCTTGTGCATCCACGATTAATTGCGTCTTCATATGGTTCACTTCCACGGTAATCGTCGCTTGACGGTAACGCATCGTGAAGGTGTATCCCTTCCATTGCTTCGGCAATGTCGGGTTCAATGCCAAATGATCATCCTTGATCCTTACACCCGAGAAGCCATAGACGATCGACATCCATGTACCACCCATGTTCGCCATATGCAATCCGTCTTTCGTGTTGCCATGAGTGTTATCCAAATCCATTCGTGCCGTTTCAATGAAATAATCGTACGCCTTGTCCGAGTAACCTAACTTCGAAGCCATGATGCTATAGATCGCGCAGGATAAGGACGAATCATGAGTTGTCAGCTTCTCGTAATAATCGTAGGAGTTCCGCAAGACATCGGTTGAAATACCATCCTCGAGCAAGAAATGCGCCAGCACCGTATCGGCCTGCTTCAACACCTGATGACGATAGATGTGTAGCGGGTGATAGTGAAGCAGCAGTGGGTGTTTTTCTTCCGGTGTGTTCTCGAAATCCCACACTTTCTTCGCTAAGAAAGAATCATCTTGTGCATGAATGTTCAACTTCTCATCGAAAGGCAGATACATCTTCGCAGCCGCTTCTTCAAATGCTGCAATCTCATCTGCTGTTAAGCCAATGCGACTACACAAAGCTTCCCATGCCGCAGGATGAGTTTCTGCAAGCTGCTTATACCACGATGCAGCCCACTCTAGATTATATTTTGCAAGTACATTCGTGTAATAGTTATTGTTTACGATGGCCGTATACTCATCCGGACCTGTTACATCATCAATCTTGAATAGACCTTCATGATAATGACCTAGCTCCATCCAAGTTCTTGCAGTTTCAAATACGACTTCCGCACCGAATTCCGCAATGAAATCTTTATCGCCTGTCGCGAGATAATATTGAATATACGTATAAGCAATATCACCATTAATATGATACTGTGCCGTACCAGCTGGGAAGTACCCCGAGCACTCTTCCCCTGTAATGGTACGCCATGCGTAAGCGGCCCCCTTGTTGTGGCCTAGCTCTAACGCACGCTTCTTCGCTTCACCTAGAATCGTATAACGGTAACGAAGCAACTGCTTCGCCAGCTCTGGCTGACAGAGGATGAAGAACGGCAGTATATAGATTTCGGTATCCCAGAAATAATGTCCCTCGTAGCCCTCACCGCTTAAGCCTTTGGCTGCGATGTTACTGTATTTATCTTTGCCCACAGATTGCAGCAACTGATATACGTTATATCGAAGACCTTGCTCAAGTACCTCATCACCTTGGATCTCGATATTTGCAATTTCCCAAAAATGTTGTAAATATACTTCTTGTGCCATGTAAGCCGCTTGAATCCCTTGCGTTAATACCAAAGCCATCAACTCACGTCCGTGAGCAGCTGGATCTTCGTGTCGACGTGTATCTGTAAATACGTTGAATTTTGTGAATTGAACAATATCCTTACCGGCTGGGAACGCATACCGCACCATTACACTTTTCTCACCCTTGATCAGTTCACCGTTCACCGCAGGCGTTGTCTGATGAACTGTTGTTGCCGCCACTTGTAGCTTCGATGCATTTGTCTCAAGCACGATTTGTAAGGAGGTCTCGTCGAACACCTCGATATTCTTCATATCCAATAGCTTGGCATGACCCGATGCAACACGAGGGTCCTTCGCATTCGTATAGTTACTCACATCGCCATTCACGCCAGAGGTAATCGTCACTTCATCCTGACAATTGATACGAGTTACCTCAATATCTATCGTGAACAATTCGAGTGTTGTCAATGACGCCATGCGTGTGAATGAAATTTCGACCTCTTTACCTTGTGGTGAAATCCAGTGCACGAGCCGTACGTACTTACCTTCGCGCATATCGAGATAACGCCGCCCAGATACGACCGTTCCTGTGAAAAGACTGAACTTCTCCTCCCCGATATGAATGGTCACATCCTGTACATCCATCACATTCACAAGTTTCTGTTGTGTATCGGGAAAGCCATACGCGCTCTCCCCATATAGCATCGGTGTAATATCATAAAATGCATTTATATATGTTCCACGAACCGTTGGCTCGTCACCTTCATAACCTTCTTCAAAATTACCTCGAACACCTACATAACCATTAGCCACATTAAAAATACTCTCACTAACGCCGAGGTCTTGCATATCTCTATGATTCTCAATAATCCAGCCCGACTTCATATGAAGGCCCCCTCATCCAATTTTATTTCACAGCACCTGCCATAACGCCTTTAATAATGTATTTCTGTGCGAACAGATAAAAGATAATAACCGGAATAATCGATACGACAAGTCCTGCCATTGCAAGGTTCCACTGAATTGTAAATTCTCCGAAGAAGAAGAAGGTTGACAATGGAATGGTACGAAGCGCTGGGCTTGTTAAGGTCAAGGATGGAAGTAAATAGTCATTCCAAATCCACAATAGATTCAAGATTCCTACAGTCATCGTAATTGGCGTAAGCATTGGGAATACAACCTTCCAGAATGTCTGCCACGTATTACAGCCCTCTATCATCGCCGCTTCTTCAAGAGCAATCGGTACCCCTTTAATAAAACCATGATAAAGGAAGACCGACATACTTAGCCCAAATCCGATATACATGAAAATTAGGCCATAATGTGTATTAATCATAGAGAAATTAAGTGATGGGATATCCCATTTGTTTAAATATTGCATTAGCGGAATCATCACTGATTGAAACGGGATGAGCATCGTACCTACGAATAAGAGGAGAATGCCATTGGACAATTTATTCTTCATGCGAACAAGCATCCAAGATGTCATCGCTGAGAAGATAATAATAAGCCCAATACTAATGACACTCACTAAGAGCGAGTTTTTAAATGCTGACAAAAAGTTCATTTTGTCCATTGCCGCAGCATAGTACTCGAAGGAAAAGGATTTCGGCAGGCCGAACGTATCGGTGAATATCTCGGCACGTCCTTTGAACGAATTCACAAACATAATATACATAGGCAACAGCATAAGAAGTCCACTAACCCAAGCTATAACTTCAAGCAATATTGAAGTTGATTTATTGCGACGTTTCATTATTGTTCAACCTCCCTTTTCTTCGAGATAACGACCTGCGTAACCGTCACAACTAAGATGACGAGGAAGAAAATAATCGCCTTGGATTGCGCGAGCGCATATTGATTCATACTAAACGCGGTTTTAAAGATATTCATTGCAACAAGCTCGGTTGTACCGTAAGGACCACCGTTCGTTAGTGAGATATTGGTATCATATTGTTTGAATGCGTTCGACAGCGTCAAGAACAAGCTGATCGTGAAGGCTGGCATAATGAGTGGGAACATAATTTTGCGGAATCGCATCCATCCGCCTGCGCCATCCATATCAGCTGCCTCCAGCACCTCATCCGAAACACCTTGAATAGCTGCGATGTAGATGATCATGACGTAGCCGGCCATTTGCCATGTTCCTACGAAGACCAGCGCCCAGAAGGAAGCCGTCGGATCATCCAACCAATTGAAGAAGATCGAGCTATTCCCCATTACTTCTCCAACCTGTACGAAGAATTTCGTGAATACGAACTTCCAGATGAAACCTAGGATCAGACCACCGATCAAGTTCGGCAGGAAGTATATTGAGCGTAAAAGATTACGCGACTTAATTTTGGAAGTCACCAGCATCGCGAGTGAAAGTCCGATAACGTTAACGAGAATAATCATGCATACGGCATATTTAAATGTCAGGCCGAAGGATGTAAGAAAATCTGAATCTTGAAACACCCGTACATAATTACCGAAGCCTACAAAGTTAGAACCTGCAAATTTAAACCCATCCCAATCTGTAAAAGAGTACACAATCCCCATAACGAATGGAATGATGACTACATTTATAAAGATGAATAATGATGGAACAATAAAAGCTGCGGCTATTAAATTTCTCTTTACACTTTTCTTCAATGGTTTCACCTCTTATCCATTTCTACAAAACAGGAAGAGGCCGCTTAACGAATATTCGAGAAGCAGCCTCCATAGCCATACGATTATTTTTTAACCGCAGTCATCCAAACATTCTGAAGTGCTTCTAACAAGCCCTCGCCCGTTAATTTTCCTGCATAGTATTTTTCCATTTGGTTCGCAAACTCTTGATCTGCTCCCGCTGGGAATTGATCGAATACCCATTTCACTGTCTTGCCTTCACTTGCATAACGGTTCACTTCTTGGGATAACGGATCCATTTTGCTAGTATCAAAACCGGAGTACACAGGGATAAAGTTAAACTCATCCGTTACATAGTGCTGACCCGCTGGATCTGTTAGCAACCAATCCAAGAACGCCTTCGCACCCGCTTGTTGATCTTCCGATGCATGCTTGTTCACGCGGAAGAAGTTACTGTTACCTACCGCAATACCTTGATTACCTTCGAACGGTACTGGCAAGAAACCGTATTCAAATTTCACATCATAATCGTTCAAGAGACCTTGTGCCCAGTTTCCTTGGTGAATCATCGCATATTGTCCTGCCGCGAAGCCTGCAACTTGTTCATCATACGTATCTTTACTCAAGTTCGTATGGTCTTTGATCTTGTCCAGATCAGCAACGTACTCTTTCAATTCAGGAATATCTTGAAGCTTCAATTCGCCAGCATTAATCTTAGCAATCGTACCCGATGTATCTTTCATTAATGCAAATGGCCAGTTAAATGGATGCATGAACCGGAAGTAAGACTCTTGTGCATACGCGATTGCCTTCTTCACGCCCTTCACTTGCTCTAGCTTCGTGCTTGCTGCTACAAGATCATCCCATGTCTTAATATCATCCGCATTCACGCCTGCTTCCTTGAACATATCCTTATTGTAGATAAGTCCGAAGCCTTCAAGCGCAACTGGCAAGCCATATAATTTACCATCATTACGCGCTGCTGTATCTTGTCCTTCAACAATTTTGCTAGCCGCTTTCATATCATCCAAGGGTGCCATATATGGAAGATATTTTTGAAACTCTGAGCCAGATGCTGTTGTGAAAATGGTTGGTGCTTTTTCTGGTGCGGAGCTGAATTGTGTCTGGAGCACCGTCATCAGGTTGTCACCTGCTGCTCCTAATGCTTGTACTTCATATTTATCTTGAGTTTTATTGAATTCTTTCACTGCATCCTCTAGTGCACTTTGGATTTCTACTTTATTCTGAATGATTGTAATAACCGCTTTTTTACCAGTTCCTTTAGACGTTGTGTCTGCGCTATTTGCCTTGTTTGCCCCATCATCACTTTTTGCTCCACAAGCGACTAACGTGGATAACATAGCTACAGATAATAATGCTGCCCCTACTTTTTTCTTCATCTGCAATACCCCTCTTCTGAAGATTTCATAATTTTTATTTGTATTTCTAAAATTGAAAGCCTTTACAAAACTGATATTACACGATAATATAACACTTAATTATAAATTCTTAACATTAGTTTCGATTTATAAATACGGATTATATTGTAAAATCCTCCCTTAAACAGGTAGCCTAAAGGAGATTATCCATGCTAGACATTACTGCCGTCCTCGAACGCAATATGGCGAAGAATCGCTATCAGAACTATATGCACCCTTCCTATGAGCACGAAAAGAAGCTCGTCTATGCAATCCAACGCATTGATCGTGAAGGTGCCGTTAAAATATTGAATGAAATCAACTTGCTGGAACGAGCCAACCTGTCACCGAAGCCTTTGCAGTCGTTGAAATATTCTCTAGTCGCTAGCTGCACCATTTTTACACGTGCGATCATTGAGGCGGGAGTCGATTCCGAGTCCGCGTTCATTCTCAGTGACCATTACATCAACTTAATTGATGAGAGCGACTCGATCGTGAAGACCGTTGAGATTGAATACCTCATGCTAAATAGCTTTATTAGTGTCATCTCAACCCATCGTTCGTATTCGTATGGACCCATCATTAATAAGACGATCGCCTATATTAAAAAGCACATTGAAGAGAAGCCTACGCTAGAGCGAGTTGCGGAAATCGTGCAGTTGCATCCGAATTACCTCGCAACGCTATTCAAACAAGAAACAGGGAGCACTGTCCTCAACTTCATCCATAAAGAAAGAATGGATGCGATCAAGAACTTCCTGATCCATACAAATATGGCGCTTCAGGATATTAGTGATATCTTCGGCTTTGCTTCCTCTGCCTACTTCTCTACCTACTGCAAGACGCATCTAGGCATGACCGCAAGGGAGTATCGAAAAGATCACATGAAATGAAAAGCAAAAAGGCGAATTCTCATTCATAGCCGAATGGAATCTCGCCTTTTGGTCCCCCTAATGATTACTTTGCATAACTATCTCTTCGGTGGTTGCGGTGTAATCAGGAAGTTAACCGGCAAATTACTACCAGACGCTGCAGTGAACAATATCTCAACAGAGCCCCCTTCATCACCTGTACGATAAACCACACTATTCAAGTTTGCATTTGTAATACTGCCGGTACTTGGCATTTGAACAATTTGACCATTCACCATAACAGGTCCCATATAATTACCACCACGCGGGTTAAAGGTAATTAATGAATTTGGAGCAACATGTTCAAATTTGATTTTGTATAGTACTCCGAAGTTGCCTGCATTGGATGCACCAGTTCCTGACATAGGGTCGGTGCCCATCAAATTCAAATCACTTGAATTATCACCGATGAGAAGTCTCGCAGGTGTTTTTCCTACTTCATCCGTAACAGTCATGATACGTGTAGAATCAGCATAAGTCCCTCGGTTATGCACGCCATCACGATCCAGTATTGGAAGCGTAGGAAGTGTGGTTAACGGATCTTTATTCGCATCAATCATCATAACATTGTATTCAATAGGATAATCACTATATAAGTCCGCTTGGAGTGAAACGATTTCGCTCGGTTTTATTGCAATATTATTCAGATCAGACAGGATAGAGACGCTTTCACCAGGTTGCAGGACCGTTGTCTTGTAATCTTTTTTCGTTTGCATGGATTCCCAATAACGTTGCACTGAGAGTTTACCCGTAGCTTCCGGAAAGGGATGTGGGCCTCCAACGCCTAAATATTCTGTTGTGATCGTCGTAGGGGATAGATTGTTGTTCTTAGCTATCACATATACCTTCATTTTAGTATTCATATTATTCTTGTGGTGAATCAAAAAGCGGGTTCCACCGAACGATGTTTCACGATAAGTAATCCCTTCCATATTTACGGTTTCTGGACTGTTAGCGCGAATAAGATTATAAGGCTCAGAAGTGAGCGTATAAGCTACCTTCTGCCAGTTTGGAACATTAGATCCGTCAATATCAAATACACTACCCGGAGAAGCGAACAATCTATAGAAATCTTCTTTACTGTACAAGACTTCACCCGTAATATTAATGACTTTTTCAAAAGTGCTGATTGCGCCATGTGAATCTTCTACTTGAATAGAAACTGTTGCAGGACCAGGCGTGAAGAAAGCTTCCGCTTTATTCGTCCAGGTCGTTGTTTTAAGTGTATCTCCGTCTGGGTCGGTGCTCATATCCGTATAAGTGATCATCTCACCCATTTTGTAGGAATTCTTATCGGTCGTAAAATTTGCAACCGGCGGTGTATTCGGTTTTAGAATCGTGATCGTCGTTGAGTAAGGATCACTCCATTGTCCATTAGCATCCCTAACAGAGTAGGATACTACATATTGCCCAGGTGTATCATAGATATCCTGCTTCCCTTCCCACTTCTCTTCAACTATGGCTGAACCAATCGGTGAAGAGCTAGAAGTCAGGAAATTCACTGGATCACCAGCATAAATTATAGCCGGTACTGTAAAAGAAGCTTTAGGCTTCAAATTTAGCGAAAGAATGACTCGTTTTTGCACATTATCCACGGTATACGGAATGCCCAGCGCCCCAGTAATGGACGTCAATGGAATCATAAAGGTTCCTTTGAATTGATATGCTGGACCTTTCATTGTCACATTCTTACCATTTACGGAATAAATCTTACTATCTGTCTTGAACCGCATAACGTCGCTGCCTTTAGTAACAATAGTCTCTTTCGTCTTATAATCGTAAATGTATTTCACACCTACACGTTCAACCATAGCTCTAATCGAAACGTAGGAAACGCCATTCTTCACTGCCATTGGCTGATTAGCCAAATATTCAATGCCATTCTGATACATTTTGTTACTATTCATCATAAGTACAAGCTGATTGCTAGCCCCTGCATTAACTATATCAGTTGTAATCGGCGGTGTGGTGGTCGCAGGTATAAGTGTAAGACTTTGACTCGGTGTGGGGGATGGTAACGTTGTTAAAGTAGAATCGGTTGTTACCCCTGTAATTGGTGTTACTGTCGCTGTTGGTGTTGGCGTTGGTGTTGGCGTTGCCCCTTCTGCTACCGGACGTGTCAATAATGGCAATGGATCAGTAGCTTCTGGAATTACTTCCGCAACAGATGTAGTAGCCACTCTTACTCCACTGGTGTTACTGGAGGTAATATTTCCAGCTTCAGCAAAAACGGGCACTGCCGCAGCAGTCTGAGATACGGCCAATAGTACAACTAATGATAGTTTTTTTAAATGCATGATTTGACTCCTCTGCTCCATTTGTGAATATAAGTGGCCCCTAACCTTACCTTCCTCTTATATAACGAGACAGTGCTTTCACTTCATGGTACATTCATTATTTCAAATCGTATTATTTGACGCAGTAGATCTCAAAAAGTTTCATTATAAGTAAATAAAAAACAATGTTGTATATTAATTACACCATTCACCTCTATCTCCTTTATTTGTTATTCCTATAAACTCCACCTAGGCTTTAACCCAATTCTCCAAGCAAGCATATACTAATGCCATAGAAACTACTGGCACGCCGAAAATAAACTATGACCTTACCACTATCGGCGTACGGGCTGGAGGGAAATCCGTGCTAAACATCATCCACGCCTCTTCTGCAGAGACGCCCGCTTCACTACAAAACCATTTCGAGATTTTTCGTGAGCACACCATTGGAATTCGGCATCAGATCACCACACCCTATGGTAGACAGCCCCTGCTGTATGCCGATTGGACCGCAAGCGGACGCTTATATGAACCGATTGAACGGAAGCTGCAGGAAGCCTTCGGTCCATATGTTAGTAATCCACATACAGACTCCAACACGACCGGTTTAACCATGACACTGGCTTATAATGAAGCGCGACAAATTATTAAAAAGCATGTAAATGCTGGCCCTCAGGACATCCTGCTCTTCTGCGGAAATGGAACAACGGGAGCCGTAAACAAGCTGCAGCGTATCATGGGCTTAAGACTCCCTGAGTGGATTCAGGACTATAGCGCCCATTCGATGGAGGAACGTCCTGTGATCTTCACCAGCCATATGGAGCATCATTCCAATATCCTTCCCTGGCAGGAGGGGATTGGTGATGTTGTGACTGTTCCTCCCGGAGAAAACGGAAATATAGATCTTCAGCAGCTTGAAGCCCAGTTGAAATTGTATCAGCATCGCCGCTGGAAAATCGGTTCATTTACGGCTTGCTCCAATGTGACCGGAATTCAGACTCCCTACCAGAAGCTTGCCGCGATTATGCACCGTCACGGAGGCCTATGTTTTGTAGATTTTGCCGCCAGCGCACCCTATGAGCCTATCGATATGCATCCTGTCTCACCGCTGGAGAAGCTGGATGCAATCTTTTTTTCTCCGCATAAATTTCTGGGTGGACCGGGCACGAATGGCGTTCTAATTTTTGATGAGGCTCTAAGTAATGGACGTATTCCTGACGAACCGGGTGGAGGTACAGTGGCTTGGGTCAATCCTTGGGGAGGACGCCGCTACACCACCGAAATAGAGATGCGGGAAGACGGGGGAACACCGGGGTTTCTGCAAGCTTTTCGGACGGCACTTTGTGTGAAGCTGAAGGAACAGATGAATGGAAACGGTCAATATATGGTGATTAGAGAGCACGAGCTATGCCAGCAATTAATGAACGGACTCCGTAGCATACCCGAATGCTCGCTGCTAGCTGGACATCATACAGAACGTCATGGCATTGTCTCTTTTACACTACGTGATATTCATTATAATCTTGCAATTCAACTACTGAATGATCGCTTTGGTATACAAGCCCGGGGTGGTTGCTCTTGTGCAGGTCCTTATGGGCATTACTTACTTGAATTAGGGTGGGCGCAATCTGCTCAGATCGCTGAGGCAATTACTATAGGAGACCAGTCGCTTAGACCGGGTTGGATCCGCATCTCTCTACACCCCATTATGACAAATCAGGAGGTAGAGAGAATTGTATCCGCTGTACGAACTATCGTGATCCATTTCCAACTATGGAAACAGGACTATTTTTATGATGCTTCTACAAACAGTTGGACTCATATCTACAATGAGGATCCCGCAGAGGCGAAGGTCAAAGCGCTTTTTTCGGTTTAGTTCCCAGCTTATTGTGTAATGTCCTTCACCATGTCCAGATCGGCAGCACTAGCGTTGGAGATAACTTGTTCTACATTTTTACAACCTGGAATTACACTGGTTACTGCGGGATGCTGAAGGCACCACGCCAAAGCCCACTGCGCCATATCGAGTCCAGAAGGGACTTCATTGGCTGCAATTTCAGCTACAGCGCGCAGCTGTTTTTGCCTTACATCCTCTTTATGGTTAGCACGCACATCACCCTGACCAAATACCGCATCCGGCTTGTACTTGCCGCTTAAATAACCACTCGCTAACGGAACACGCGCCAACACACCTAATTTATGCTCGATGCAGAGTCGAAGAATCTCTTCCTCAGGTTGACGATCCAGCCGATTATATACTACTTGTATGGCCTCTGCTTGCACATCCGCTGCTGCAGAGGTCTGATGTACACCCGAGACTGATGCACTTATCGAGACGCCTAAATGACGGATTTTCCCTGCCTGCTTCTGTCTGTCGAGCATGCTCCACAACTTGTCATTATCGAATTGCTCATCCGTTCCGGAATGGAATTGATAGAGGTCGATGTACTCGGTCTGAAGTGCACGCAGGGAATCATCCAGCTGCTTCAGCACATCCTCAGCACGCCATAACTGTTCCCGCTGCAAATGTCCCTGAAAATGATGACCGAATTTCGTAGCTACAATCCAGTCCTCACGTTTCCGGCGAGCCAGATAACCCCCGATGAACTTCTCTGACAAGTGATCTCCATAACATTCTGCCGTATCAATCAGGTTAATACCGAGCTCTCCAGCCTTATCTAGCATGGAATCGACTTCTGCTTGAGTGAAATCCTTGCCCCACTCTCCACCGAACTGCCAAGTACCCAAGCCGATCACCGATACATTCATCCCTGTACTGCCAAGTTTACGATATTTCATCATCATTTCCTCCTTTGTTTTATTAAAATAGTCCATTCACAGTACTAAGCGGCCTTGTTTCCATCTTCCACTGTTCTAGCGAACCGCGCCTCGATGGCTTTAACTCCCCATAGTGACAATCCAATAAACACCAAGACATAGATGATCTCCCACGGCTGGCGGATAAATCGTTCCAGATCATTTCCAATATATGAAACTGCGAATACCATGATCGCTTTGCCCACAGTGAGCGCAAGGAGGTATGAACGAAACCTCATACCAGCAAGACCAGCAGCCATATTAATTACAACGAAGGGGCCTACCGGGAATATACTAAGCAGAAATACATAACTGAATCCGCTTTGCCGCACCCATGTCATACTTTTGGCTACCTTTGGCCGTTCTGCCCATTTTCGCAGATACCGATGCGAAGCTACTTTGCGAATAATCCAAAATGTTGTCACACAGCCCGCAACCAAGCCGATCCAAGAATACAAAAAACCTAACCATAAACCATATACAGCCCCGTTTAATCCGACGATCGCAATAGTTGGTAGTGGTGGTATAAATGATTTCAAAAACGTTAACGCAATGCCCGGAAAGGGCCCAAACGAACGATATTGTTCAAGCAGATGCCGCAGATTATCCTCTGTCAGCCAAGACATAATATCAAGAAAGTACATAACCAGCTGATCTCCTCATCCGATTGGAATTCTTAACACCTGGTCTCAATTATACACGAAGTTGCGAGCATTCCTACAGCTCTTCCAATATAAAGAGAACAAGCTAGAACTACATGAATGACAGCGAGTAAGTTCTTCGTTACGATAGACAAAATAAGATTAAGTTACTTCATTACAAAGGGAGTTCAAGACACTTATCTTGACAGCACAACGATTAATAGTAAGATGAGAGTTGATGGAAATAAAATGAATTTATGGGGGCGTTATTTGTTGAAGAGATTGTCGGTTCTAGCAATGATATGCGTTTTGATATTTTCTGTAGGTCTTATTCCTGCTCCAGCGTCAGCAGCTTCGAAGGGATCCCACATTTTTGTGGATGGGGTGCCACTAAATTCAAGATCTGTGAGTAAAAACGGAGTTTCGTTCGTCCCTTTCCGAGAATTATTCGAGAAGCTTAAGATGAGTATAGACTATAACGCAAAACTGAAACAAGTTACGGGCACCAAAGGTGATTTGAAGATAACTTTTACTATTGGTAGCAAAACAGCATACGTAAATGGCCAGAAAAAAATGCTGCAGGCGGCGCCGTTTGCTCAGAATGGCACTACGTTAATTCCGGTTCGTATCGTTGGTGAAGCAACCGGGAACGCCGTTTATTATTCAGCAGCAGCAGATGTGATTCAAATTAATAGCCCATCTTTTAAAGGTGCCTCTTACACCATTGACGGCATCCCGATCTTATTCAATGCCAATGGAACTGTCTTGTTTGGTCCCAACGCATTAAAAGACATGAATTTACAAAAGGAAATAGCTGAGATCGATGCCATTAAAGATTTCACAGCTAACGCTCCCAAAATTCGTATTGTCGGAGTACCGCCAACACAAGAGCAATCCAAAGATCCCGGCTATAAAGGATACCCTGATTATTTTGACGCCAATTATGTAACCGCAGCCGGAAACAAGGAAACCTTGCCTCCGCTTATGAGCGAAGGTTGGATTTCCTTATCTATGCTCTCCGAAATTGAAAAAATCATTAATCTTGGAAATAGTGATTCCAACACCCTTAGCATAGGTAAATATGCTGAGATGGGCCTCGTAAGATACGATATCATTGTGACAGATGAATACAAAAAAGCAAAAACAGGCCAATTCACGTTAAGCGACATACGTGTAAAGAAATATAAGGGTACTATGTATCTTAACATTGAGGATTTACAAACCGTTGGCCTCATTGAGCCTAATTAAACTAGCTTGTTAGTTAGTTCAATAATTCAGAGAAAAGGCCATCCTTTTGCAGGGTGGCCTTTAAATTTTCATCATCACAACAAAAAGCCGAGCACCAAGCCTCCCGATCTAGAAGCTTACTACTCGGCTTTCAATTCATTCACTTCAAACCTCTGCACTGTAACAACCCGCCTGCTCACCTTCCGCCCTCAGCCCCGAAACCACAAGGGTTGTCACATACTTACGAGCATCTGCTGTCAGCAATAATAACTCCATCGAGCCCTTAGCCGGTTCCCCTCTGACAAACTTTATTCGGGCACCGTCCAAATCCTCTTGGATGCTGGCAATCGTATATCCTTTAAAAAGCAGCCCATCAATCTCCTGCTGTTCTTTGGCATATTCCGCAAAAGCAGACATCAGACAACACCTCCGCTTATTTCCGCCTTGGAAGGAAGAGGAGCCTCCGCTGCAAAACGCTTGCGCTTTAAATATTTTCCCGACCCGGGTTTACCAACAAATTGCTTGTCTCGAATCACAAACTCGCCTCGACTGAGGACGGAAACAGGCTCTCCCTTTACTTCAAAGCCCTCAAACGCATTATAATCGACGTTCATATGATGTGTTTCTGCGGAGAGTATTCTTTCTACAGCCGGATCAAAAATAACCAAGTCAGCGTCACTGCCTACCGCGACCGTGCCTTTTTGCGGATACAAGCCAAACAGCTTGGCGCTAGAGGTAGCAATAATGTCTACGAATTTGTTCAATGAGATCCGGCCTTTCTGCACACCTTCCGAATATAGAATCGTAAACCGGTCCTCAATGGTCGGCCCACCGTTCGGGATTTTGGAGAAATCGCCTAGCCCCAGATCCTTTTGTCCTTTGAAATCAAACGAGCACTGGTCAGAGCCAATCGTCTGCAAGCTGCCGCTCCATAGCGCATCCCACAAAACATCCTGATTCCACTGCTCACGCAGGGGCGGAGACCACACGTATTTAGCACCTTCGAAATTAGGCTTTTCCAGCGCCGTCTGATCCAGCACTAAATACTGTGGACAAGTCTCGCCGTAGACGCGCAGTCCCTTTTTACGCGCTTCAGCAATCTTCCAAGCAGCTTCCGCACAGGTCACGTGTACAACATACAGCTGAGAATCTGTCAGTTCGGTTAGATAAGCTGCGCGTCCCGTAGCTTCACCCTCCAGCTCCGGCGGGCGGGTCAGCGCATGAAAGATCGGGTCGGTATTGCCTGCGGCCAAAGCCTGCTCTACAAGATATTCAATGACATCTCCATTCTCCGCATGCACCATAACGAGTGCACCTTCTTTTTTCGCAGCTTGGAGGGTCTTAAAAAGTGTGCCGTCATCCGCCTGAAAAGTATTCTTATAAGCCATAAATACTTTGAGCGAGGTAATGCCTTCATTCTCAATTATCTCCGGAAGCTCACCCAGTACTTTATCGTTTAGTTCTGAGACCATAAGGTGGAAGCTGTAATCAATCACCGCTTTATCCTGCGACTTATGATGCCATGTATCTACGGCTTGCTGTAGCGGTTGTCCTTTGGTGGTTAAGCAAAAATCAATGACTGTGGTCGTTCCGCCATATGCAGCCGCAATGGTTCCCGTCTCGAAATCATCGGCTGTAACGGTGCCGCCAAAAGGCATATCCAGATGCGTATGAGGATCAATGCCTCCAGGAAAAACATAACACCCCGAGGCATCTATAATTTCCGCACCAGGGACATCCAAATGAAGGCCAATCTCCGTAATAACCCCGTTTTCAAACGCCACATCGCCTGTATAAGTATCTGCTGCGGTAACGATGATGCCATTTTTAATAATTTTCTTCATCCTTATACCACCTCCACTTCCGAATAGGAGCCATTCAAGCTACTGATCACCTTCTGCCTTTCATTCCAGGTCAGAGGGGCTGCCCCGGTGTCCACTGGAACCATATCGATCGCGCCGTCTGCTGGACAGACAATTGAACAAAGATTACAACCTACACAATCTTCCTCGCGGACCTGTAGAATAGCTTTCCCATCTGCATTAGTTAACATATCAATACACTGATGTGAAGCATCTTCGCAGGCAATATGGCATTTATTACAGTTAATGCAGTTGTTCTCATTAATACGTGCAACGACCTTATAGTTGAGATCCAGATCACCCCAGTTGGAGTAACGGGATACCGATTTACCGATTAACTCTGTTACGGAAGCCAAACCTTTGTCATCCAAATAGTTGTTCAGGCCATCGATCATTTCCTCCACAATCCGGAAGCCATGATGCATGACCGCTGTACATACTTGAATGCCCGTAGCACCCATCAGCATGAATTCAACAACATCCTGCCAGGTCGAAATCCCTCCAATACCGGAGATAGGAATGCCTACTCCCCGGTCACGGGCACACTCGGCCACCATACTAAGCGCAATTGGTTTCACGGCCGGCCCGCAGTAACCGCCATGCGCACCCTGCCCCCCAACATTCGGAATTGTGTTCCAGCTATGAATATCTACACCAGCAAGACTGTTGATCGTGTTGATCATACTAATCGCGTCCGCTCCACCCTTAACCGCATGGCGGGCAACGACGGTGATATCCGTAATATTAGGCGTCAGCTTCACAATCACCGGGGTCGTTGCAACTTCTTTTACCCAGGTGGTCTGTGCCTGCACCAGATCAGGCTGCTGCCCCGAAGCAGCGCCCATTCCACGCTCAGCCATTCCGTGCGGACAGCCAAAGTTAAGCTCCAGACCGTCTACACCCACATCCTCTACCCGCTTAACAATCTCATGCCATTTATGCTGCGTTGGTTCTACCATCAGGGAGGCTATAATCGCATGATTCGGAAATCTTTTCTTCGTTTCATAAATTTCCTTCAGATTAACTTCAAGCGGACGGTCGGTGATCAGTTCAATATTGTTAAAGCCCGCAACCCGTTGCCCATTGAAATTTACTGCCGCAAAACGCGATGAGGTATTAATGATCGGATCACCGAGCGTCTTCCACACCGCACCACCCCAACCTGCTTCAAAGGCCCGCTGCACTTGATAACCTGTATTCGTAGGCGGCGCGGAGGCCAGCCAGAACGGATTCGGCGATTGAATTCCTGCGAGATTAATACTTAAATCTGCCATTGATGTTCCCTCCCTGTCATGTAAAATCCAATTTGATTTCTACGCTCAGCCCGCAGATCTAACAACGACCTCCTGCTGGCCTGAGAATTGTTTAACAATCGCATGGGCCGCATCTTTTCCCTGCTGTGCCGCGGATACAACCATGGCCTCGCCTTTGCCTGAACCAAATATGATATCGCCTGCGGCATAAATTTGCGGATCGGAGGTTTGACAGGTGGCTTCATCCACCTTTACAACCCCACGGTCATGCACAAGGCCTAAGGAATCTATTAGATCTAGGCGACGCTTTTGACCTATAGCTATTACAACTGCATCTACAGGAATCAAGAACTCCGAACCCTCTATTGGCATAGGCACTGGACGTCCATCCTTGCCCAGCTCCTCTGTCAGCTTCATCTGCACACATTCCAGTGCGGTTACATTTCCAAGCTCATCCCCTACGATACGTTTCGGTAAGGTAAGCCAGCTGAACTCCACACCTTCTTGCTTCGCAAATTCATATTCAAAATCGTAAGCCGTTATCTCTTCGCGGGTCCGGCGGTAGAGCATTTTCACATTGGTGGCTCCCAGTCGCACTGAGCAAGTCGCTGCATCAATAGCCGTATTCCCTGCACCAATGACAGCGACCCGCTGACCCATCAGCTCTAGCAAAGGAATGCCAGTCTTAGTTGATTCTACGAGTGCAATGGCGTCGTATACGCCAGCCAATTTTTCACCTTCAATCCCTATCGGAGGCACATAACCCATACCCGCTGCCAAAACGATGGCATCATAGTTCGACTTCAGCTCATCTACAGAAACATCCACTCCGACTTTTACACCTGTACGTATTTCCACACCCAGCTTCTCTACCTGCTCTACTTCCCAAAGAGATACAGACTGTGGGAGCCGAAACGATACAATCCCATGTGTATCCAGCCCACCCGCTAACGCCTTAGCTTCGTAGATCACAACAGCAAAACCTTCACGGGCGAGTTCCCTAGCCGCAGACAATCCCGCAGGACCACCGCCGATAACGGCTACCTTTTTCCCATTAGGGGTGCCAGCCTTAAATAATTGAACTCCGCTGTTCATTGCCCAATCTGTCGCATAACGCTGCAGCAGTCCGATTTGGATCGGCGCCGAGGCATCATTTAACACACAGGCTCCTTCACACAGCTCATCTGTAGGACAAACACGAGCACAGCTGGCACCCACAGGATTGGAATCCATAATCGTCTGTGCCGAGCCTTTCAAATTGTCAGTAGCGATCCGTTTGATAAAGGAGGGAATATTAATGCTGGTCGGACATGCTTTTATACATGGGGCATCGTAGCAATATAGACAGCGATTGGACTCATCCATGGCACCCTTATGGGTCAGAGGCGGCTCAGCCTCGGCGAAATTGCGCCTGAACATATCAGGTGTAAATGCTGTTAACGGAGATGAATGCTCCATCACTAGTCCCTCCTTATGGGTAATTTTTCATATTAGTGTTATATAATATAACATTATTTCAAGTTTTTTCTGAATATTTTGCTTACATCATTGAATTATTGTAGTAATATAAGCATTAACAGAAATTATCTCTCAACACTCTTCCTGATTAGGTTATATATACTAACATTCGTTAATCAAACTATAGTCATTTCGAATTTTCGTTGCATTAGACACTTTGTCTAATTTCAAAACTGTATTTTTTACGTATGAGAATAGGCTGAGAATAACAGGGCATTAGCCGAAGGCCAGAGCACAGAAGATCGAGGGGGAGTAACTATGGACTGGGAGCTTGTATTAACCATTCGTGACGCTTTAAAAAGACCACTATTCGCAGAAGTCGAGGTGATCGGCGGGAAAAGCGGTCTAAGCCGTGCCATTCGCTGGGTGCATGTGCTGGAAAGTGCCAACTTCGAGACTCTGATTCATGGCGAAGAAATGATTTTGACTACGGGGATTGGTGCAAGTGTCGATCTCCCTTCCTCCTTGGAGTTTATGCTGAACCTGATCGACAAGAATGCAGCTTGCCTATGCATTGAGTTAGGCACGTATTTCAGCACTATCCCGCAAGAGATGATCGACTTAGCTAACGCAAATGATTTCCCGCTGATTATCTTCACCCGCACGGTTCGCTTCGTCGATATCACCCTAGACCTCCATTCCATCATCATCAATCGGCATCACCGGATGCTGCAAGAACTCGAAAGCATCTCTCGTGAATTCCACCGTCTGACCTTAACCTCACAAGGAACAGTGAAGGTACTGCAATTATTATGTAAAAGCACCCGCACACAAATCGTCTATATGCAGCTGCAAGGCAAACCCTTATTTTTCCCGGCACTTCCGCCCGATGAGCAAACTCCCCTGCTGAATTTCTTCACCACCTTCGGTGACGAGATGGAAGGCATTCAACCAGACATCGCTCCTTACACCCGAGAATATGGACAAAGGACGATTGCAATCAAGCCTGTAGGTGCGCTGGATCAGACCTGGGCTTATATCCTGATGGTCTGCAATCATAAGCCACAGGAATTTGATTGCCTGCTGCTGGATTCCGCCTCGCTATCCATTGCTCAAGAGCTACTGCGTACCCGATATATGGAGGAGCGTAAGCTTTTTTCAGAAAATCTATGGGTCGATGAGCTGATCAATGGTCGTATAGAGGATGACAATCGCTTAAAAGGCTTGATCGGTTCCAATTTCAACATGGTCAACGAACTCCCTTACCGTGTATGCCTTATCGAAATCAAGAACCCTAGAGACGTAAAATGGAACAGCTCAGAGAACGAATGGGAATCAATTACCTTCCACCTTTCGCTCATCTTGCGTTCCATTTTCGAAAAATATTCCCTACGTCCGCTGATCACACTCAAGAACAATCGCCTCACCGTCATCGCACTCGACATTCAATCGAAAATGCCTGGAAAAATGCGGCTTCAGCAAGCACTTGAGGCCCTTCAACATATTCGCTCCGACGAGAAGCTCAAAGATTTGCAGCTGGTCATCGGAGTCAGTAAATCGCATAAGCGCCTAAAACAGGCCTATTCCGGTTATCAAGAAGCTTCGCAAGCTTTGTCTCTATACTCTTGTTATCAGAAGTCACTGCTCTTTTACGATGAGCTTGGCGTATTCCAATTACTACTTAGCCTAAATGATGGGAAAACGTTGCAGAACTTCATTCGTAGTTATCTCGGCCCGCTAATTGACCACGACCAAACCAAAGGCAGCGAGCTGCTGCTTACCCTTCGTGTTTATCTGGATCATGATGGTTCCAAACAAATTGCCGCTCGAAACTTATTCATTGTCAGACAGTCCCTTTATTATCGCCTGGACAAAATAACAGAGCTACTGGGTGAAGACTTCATGCAGCCAGAGAATCGCATCTCCATTCAAGTCGCCCTGCGCGCCTACCAATTTCTATATCCGGACAAAATTACTTTACCCAGCCCCCGCTCAGTACAGATTTAAACGTATCGATAATAAACTCTACATCTTCATCCGTGGAGGATAACGGCGGGGCGAAGGTAAGCACATTGTTGAACCCAGCTACCGTATCGCCATTCTTGCCGATAATAAGTCCTTTTGATTTGCATTCAGCAATAATGCCTTTCACAATACTCAGATCAACTGGCTTTTTGCTAACCTTATCTTCAACCAGCTCGATGCCTGTCACTAAACCAAAGCTGCGAACATCACCCACAAGCTTGTGATCCAGTAACTCGGTGAATGCAGTGTTCAGTCTTTTGCCCAAAAGCTCTGCACGCTCCACCAGCTTCTCCTGCTCGATAATTTCCAGATTGCTTAACGCTAGTGCACACGAAGCCGGATTGCCACCAAAAGTATTCACATGGCGAAAATGCCCATAGTCATCGCTATTGTCCTTAAATACCTCATAGATATCCTTACGAACAGCAGTCGCGGATAAAGGAAGATAAGCGCTAGTCAGTCCCTTAGCCATCGTTACGATGTCAGGCTTCACATTAAAGTTGTGATGACCAAACTTACGTCCAGAACGTCCGAATCCACAAATCACCTCATCCATAATGAGCAACACACCGTGCTTACGGCAGATTTCCTGCACCCGATCCAAATAAACCTGATGTGGTACAATGACCCCACCACCCGTAATTACAGGCTCCATAATCACCGCAGCTACCGTCTCCACGCCTTCCCAGATGATCATATCCTCTATGGACTGTGCACACTGTAGGTTGAATTCTTCTACAGTCATCCCGGCCGGGCGGCGATAGCTGTCCGGGGGAGCCACATGCAGAAAACCACCCGCCAACGGTTCATATTTATATTTGCGCTGGGCCTGGCCCGTTGCAGATAATGCCCCAAGTGAACTGCCATGGTACCCACGATAACGGGCAATGAATTTATAGCGATAATGCTGGCCGATTTGCTGCTGGTACTGGCGGGTCATTTTGAAAGCAGCCTCATTGGCTTCCGATCCACTATTGGAAAAGAAGATCACGTACTCGTCTCCGAGCCATTCATTCAGCTTCTCCGCCAGCGCAATCGCCGGGAGATGACTTTGTGTCAGAGGAAAATAAGGCAGGGTCAGCAACTGATTGTAAGCAGCTTCCGCCAGCTCCTTGCGCCCGTATCCCACATTTACACACCACAAGCCAGACATCCCATCCAAAAATCGATTGCCCTGTATATCCGTAATCCACGACCCACTCGCCGAGGCGGCAATCATAGGCGGATTCTTTTCACTATAAGGTGTAATGTTGTGCCATAAATATTTCCGATCCTTGTTTACCGCAAGCTCACTATCGTTCCCCAGACTCTGCATAACATTTTCTCCTCTCAGTAGCTCATCTTCTCTAATAACGGGCAGTGATCATCTTTTTACGCGTATAGAACTCCACCCCATCACGCCCATTGGCATGCAGATCTCCATAGAATGATTTCTTATAACCTGAGAAGGGGAAAAAGGCCATGGGCGCAGGCACACCCAGATTCACACCCAACATCCCTGCATCAATCTCTTCCCGGAACTCGCGGATCGCCTTTGCGCTATCTGTATAAATGCACGCCCCATTCGCGAATGGGGACTGATTCGTTACCGCAATCGCTTCACTTAAACTCTTCACACGGATCACAGACAACACCGGTGCAAAAATCTCATCCTTCCAGAGGGTCATTCCCGGCTGTACATGATCAAATATCGTCGGTCCGATAAAATAACCCACACCGCCCACAGCAGCATCTTTCCGCCCATCTCTCACTAACTCGGCTTGTTCAGCTTCACCAGTCTCAATGTAATAAAGAGTCCGATCCTTATTCGACTGGCGAATTACTGGACCCAAAAACACCCCGTCATCAGCACCATTACCAATCTTAAGTTCATCTGCAGCCGCAGCCAGACGACTCACTAGCTCGTCAGCAATATCCTCATGAACCACTACAACCGAGCAAGCCATACACCGCTCACCCGCTGAGCCAAACGCAGCGGCAATTATATTCTTCACCGCATTATCCAGCTCCGCATCAGGTAACACAATCGAGTGATTCTTAGCGCCTGCCAATGCCTGAACCCGCTTCCCCTGCGCCGTCCCCGCCTTATATACATATTCCGCAACCGGCTGCGAACCGACGAACGAAATCGCCTTCACTTCATCATGCTCCAGCAGCCCGTTCACCACCTCATGCGCTCCATGAACCACATTCAGCACACCTGGCGGAAAGCCCGCTTCAGCAAATAATTCAGCTAACCGATTGACCAGCAGAGGCGTACGCTCAGAAGGCTTCAGCACAAAGGTATTCCCGCAAGCAATGGCGAGCGGAAACATCCAGCAAGGAACCATCATCGGAAAATTAAACGGGGCAATCCCCCCGATAACCCCCAATGGATAGCGGTACATCCCGGATTCAATTCCGGTAGCAATATCCGGAAGCTGGCTGCCCATCATCAACGTGGGGATGCCTGCGGCAAATTCCACACACTCAATTCCACGCTGCACCTCACCTTGCGCCTCTTCCAGACTTTTGCCATTCTCCAGCGTAATCAGCAGAGCCAGCTCATGCCAATGCTTTACCAGCAGCTGTTGATATTGAAAAAAGTAGCGGGCGCGACGCGGCACAGCGACCCTTTTCCACGCTTGAAATGCCGCCGCAGCCGCTTCTACCGCCGCACCCAGCTCTTCCTTACTAGAAATGGGCACATAAGCAATCACTTCACCTGTCGCCGGATTATAAACCTCTTCATCTCGCCCGGACGACGATTCTACCCAAGCTCCATTCACATAATTCTTAACTCTTTCAGCCTGCGTTACTAGGAGAGACATAGCTCGCACCTCTTTCTCTGTTTCAGATGCACTGATGGACTGCTGATTATAATAGATGACCGCCAGATCAGGCGGCCATCCACTATAACATTAAGCTCAATTGGTTATTTTGCCGCCATTTCTACGATTTCGTTCGTATAAGCCTCATCTACCTTAACCGGTTCTTTAATGACACCAAATTTAAGCGAAATATCAGCGGTTTGCTGGAACGCCGCCGCATCGGTATATCCCATCTTGGCACTGTCAAAGTCTTCAGGCAGAATCAGCTTGGCAACCTCAGTCATCATTGTCAGCTGATGTTCCTTCGTCGTACTGCCGTCTTCCGCTTGCTTCATCACACTGTCCACGGCAGCTGCAGGATCAGCAATTGCATCTTTCCAGCCCTTCAGGGAGGCACGTACAAACTTTGCTGCAGTCTCTTTATTCTCCGCAAGCCATTCCTTATTCGCGAACAAGTTATCCTCAAGCATCGCAACGCCTTCTGTATTCATGTCGATGACGTTCAGATCCTCAGCCTTAATACCTGACTCCAACACCACTTGGTACTCGTTATAAGTCATCGCTGAGGCCGCATCGATCTGATCGCCCAAGAACTGATCCATCGTGAACCCTTGCTTCGTAAAGCTTAGGTCCTTATTCGGATCGAACTTATATTTATCGAATAACGCTAATAGTTCAAATTCGTTGCCACCCATCCAGTTGCCGACTTTTTTACCCTTAAGATCAGCGGCTGAATTAATGCCAGCAGTTTTTTTGGAGACCAGGACCAATCCGCTCTTTTGATAGATTTGCGCGATCTGCACCAGCGGCATTCCCTCTTCAAGACTTGGAAGCAAGCTTGCTACCCAGCCAACACCGATATCTGCGGAGCCCCCAGCCACTTGCTGCTCTGGAACAATATCCGGACCTCCCGGCAGAATCTCTACATTTAGTCCTTCTTCCTTGTAATATCCTTTATCCTGCGCCACAAAATATCCAGCGAATTGTGCCTGCGGCACCCATTTCAACTGCAGCTTCACTGTAACTGGATCAGCCGCTGGTTCAGCCGTAGCACTTGCCTCAGGAGCTGTAGAAGCTTCAGGGGCAGTCGTAGCTTCGGCTGCCGAGTTATTATTGTTGCCCCCGCAACCCGCCATTAAAGAAACACTTAACATCATCACGATCGCCAACAAACCACCACGAAATTTGCGTTTTTTCCCGTTCATCAATCGAACTCCCCCTATCGTAATTTTGTTTGTAACAAGCGTAAACGCCTTCGTCGTCCTTATAAGGACGATAAGCATTTAAGCGAGAAATATAAGGATGATGTATAGTGTGAAACTTATAAATCCTTATATTTCAAGCAGCACAGTATGGACAATCATCGTGGTGCGTTGTATGCATACAGCCGTGGGCGGTTTCTCTTTTCCCTTCCCACTATGGCCGGATGTAATGATGTTATAGAGCTCATTTACGTTGCGAAGGATGCCACTTGATGAACACTTTCTCAAGCCGCTCAACCACTAGGTAGAAGAGCACGCCGGCAATTGCAGCCAGCACAATACAGGACCAGCCCAGTGGCATTTTGGCAACTTTAATGGAATTGGAGAGCAGGTACCCAAGCCCTTTTGAGGAGAAAAAGAATTCCCCAACAATGGCGCCAATCATACTCGCCGTCGCGTTGATCTTCAGTGCTGTAAATACATAGGGTAAGCTATTACGAATCCGCAGATAACGAAACACTGCCGGTTTACCTGCCGCATAGGAATGCATCAGATCCAACGCCAATGGATCGATCGCCGCCATGCCTTTATAGGCGTTGATCGCCATCGCAGCCATTGTAGTTGCCGTTACTATGGCAATCCGCGAGCCTATCCCATCCCCGAACCACAGATTCATAATGGGCGCGAGGGCGACGATGGGCACAGCATTTAGAGCGGCAACCAGCGTCAAGCTTCCACTCCCCCAGCGCGGCCAAGCTGTCGCGACTAAAGCGATCAGGAAGCCGATAGCAGAACCAACCAACATTCCCAGCACAGCCTCAGTAAGGGTGTATCCGGTATAGGATAACAACATGCTGAAATTATCCCTCATGGTCGTGGCAATTGCTGTGGGCAACGGCAGCTGATATTTCTTCAGATCAAAGATCTTATGAAAGAATTCGAACTCCCATAGCCCAAGAAACAATACACCCGCCAATACAGGCAGCAGTACCCCTGGGCTAAATATCCTCTTCAGCATTCGTGAGCCGCCTCGACTCGCCCTACCTTCCGCAGGTTTCGGAACGGCTACAGCATTCTTCTGCGTAGCCGTTAATACCGGCTGGGCCACCTCTTTACTAGTAGATCCTATAAATGAAGCCTCCCGAACGGAGTTGGTTTCCATTAGCGGCTACCTCCTTTCGGTCGAAATTCAGGCTGCCACGGCGCCACCAAACGTTCTATCAGACTGATCAACCAGTAACTTACAATCCCCAACAAAGCGCCGACAATCACCGTAGACCAGAACATGTAGGTATGAGAGCTGCCGTAGTAGAGATTACGCAGCATGATTACGCCAATCCCGTGCTGCGCACCCATGAGCTCTACCAGGATAGCACCAGTCACTGCGAGCGGAGCAGCAATCTTAAGCCCTCCGAACAAACCCGGCAGGGCCGCTGGAAATCTGAGTTTCCAATAGACTGCCCACGGCTTCGCAGCGTAAGAATGCATTAATTCCAGCGCGGAAGGATCCACACTTCGCAAGCCGCGCAGCATATTGAGAGCCACTGGGAAGAATGTAATATAACCCGAAATAATAATCCGTGAAGTCTGCTCATCTCTCACAATCCCATAAATGATCGGCGCCAGCCCCAGGATCGGAATCATCTGCGAGGCGATAGCGTAAGGAAAAGTTAACTGCTCTATCGTCTTCGACAAGCTCATTAGCACCGCCAGTGAAGCACCAGCCACCGCACCAATCAGGAAGCCAACACCAGCATTGCCAAAGGTGGCAGCCCCCTCCTTCAGAAGCGTGCCACTATACTTCCACAGCGTGGATAGCACCTCATGAACGTAGGGCAACTTGGACTGAGCTAACGGTGTCCCCACTACATGGAGCAGCATCCAGGAGGCTCCTTCCCAAACTAGCAGCAAACCAAATATCCAGACAAACAACGGCAGCAGGCGACCCCGTACAAAGATACTGCCCCCTTTCATCCCTACACCCCTTCAAAGCTGTCGCGAATACTTGCGATCAGTTCGAAAAACTCTGGGCTGTTTCTCATTTCCGCCGTTCGCGGACGTGGCAGAGGAATTTCAACCACAGCGGATAAGCGACCTGGATGTGGGGAAAGAACAAACACCCGGTCAGAGAGGAATATCGACTCAGGAATACTATGTGTTACGAAGACAATCGTGTTCTGCACCTTGCTCCAGACAGATAACAGCTCTTCGTTCAGACGCTCACGTGTAAACTCATCCAGTGCAGAGAACGGTTCATCCATCAGTAGAATTTCCGGCTCCATCGATAGCGCTCTGGCAATCGCTACTCTTTGCTGCATCCCCCCACTAAGCTGCCAAGGGTATTTATCCGCGAAGCTCTGCAAGCCCACTAGATCAAGAAGCTCCAGCGCCCTCTCTTCACGGATCGACTTTTTAACTCCCATCAGTTCCAGCGGCAATGTGATGTTATGCTTCACCTTCCGCCAGTCATACAGCACAGGACTTTGAAAAACAATGCCATATTTCTGCGCCAGCCTTGCCTCTTTAGCACTTTTTCCAGCGACTACAATGTTCCCGCCCGTTGGCGCGATGAGATCGGCCATCAGTCTCAAAAGCGTTGTTTTGCCACATCCTGAAGGTCCGAGCAGTGAGACGAACTCCCCCTTTGCAATATCAAGACTCACCTGATGCAGTGCAAGCACTTCCGCAGCTTCTGCCCTATAGCGCATTTCAACATTTTCCAGCTGAATTTCAGGAATATTTGTCGCGAGTAATGACATCCTCAGCCCCCCCTTATCAAAATAAGCTATGCAATTAATGTTAATTAATCTGACTCACTAGAAAGTGTGTCGAGTTAAAGTCTTCTGTTGTGTAGTATTAACTAACATGTTACACGTTGCTCACTGGACTCTCATTAGACAATTAGTAAAATAGCTCCCGCTAAATCACGTCATTTTGTCTAGGGGACATTTATTCGAGTTTCAAATGAAGTGATTTTTAAATATTTGTAGATTTGTGGTAATATTTATCCATATCTTTCCTCAGTAGGAGACAATAGACCCATGGGATCTGTAATTTCGAATTATATTGTTATTGTGGCTATATCTGGTGTCCTGAGCGTTTTACTAGCCCTTTTCGCCTACTATAAAAAAACGGATTTCTTAGGAATTAGAGCCTTTGTTATAAGCTCCTTCACTTCCGCGATTTATACCTTCGGCTTCGCACTAGAACTGTCGGGCAAAACACTGGAGGAAATGAGTTTTTGGATTAAAGTAGAGTACCTGGGGATGCCTTTTATAGCGCCCGCCAGCCTTATTATGGTGATGCATTTCGTAGGGCTGGAGAGTCTAATTAAAAAGGGCATGCGGGCAGCGCTGTATATAATACCGTTCATCACAACACTGATGGTGTGGACCAATGATTACCACCACCTCTTCTATAAATCCATTTATTTGCGAGACAATACGCCCTCCCCACTCGTTGATGTAGTGATGGGACCTTGGTATATCGTTCACGGCAGCTTTACTTTTGGCTGTCTACTGGCAGCTATCTGCCTTATGTTATGGCAGTGGAACCGGATGAAACGGGTATACCGGAGACAAATCGTTACCATTCTAATTGGACTAAGCCTTCCAACGTTAGGCTCTTTTTTATATTTAATGGGCCTGACTCCCTACGGGATGGATCCCGTTCCCATCATTATGAGTATCACTTCCACCCTGTATATCTGGGCTATCCTATCAAGAGGTATGCTAACAGCTGCGCCTATCGCCCGTGAGAATCTGTTCGAAAGCATGCGAGATGGGGTGCTTGTCACCGATCGTTCGGACATGCTCGTCGATTACAATCGCGCAGCCGCGGATATGATAGAAGGACTTAATTCCTCGGCGATTGGTAAACCGCTGGCTCAACTGTTTCTTAATGCCGGCAAAGATGCCTTGTCCTATGTTATGGATACAGAGCCACTGCAACGCGAAGAACGGGAAGTTGCTTGGATCAAAGGAGACGAGATTTGTTACTACCAAATTCGGTCCTCTCCCGTACAGAAACAAGGGGGATACTTAGCAGGACAAATGATCATGCTGATTGACGTAACTGAACGAATACTGCTTCAAGATAAGCTGCGTCAATTGGCTACGATGGATAGTCTGACGGGGATTTATAACCGTACCTATTTTTTGGAGCTGAGCCGAGGGCTTCTTGTTCAGGCCGCGAGCAATCGGAGTTCACTATCGATTATTTTGCTGGATGTAGACTTCTTCAAAAGCATTAATGATCGATTCGGACATCAATATGGAGATCAAGCCCTTCAGCACATTGTCGAGGTATGCAACAGACATATCCGGGAGGGTGACATCTTCGGACGTTATGGCGGTGAGGAATTTGTGATCTGTTTGCCAGATACGTCGCTGAAGCAAGCCGCACAACTCTGTGAAACTATCCGCGCAGATATTGAACAAAGTGTCTTATATACGCTCATCGGGTCCATTAACGTGACTGCCAGCTTCGGAGTAGTAGAAGCCCTAAGTCCTAAAGCCACTCTAGAAGAGCTACTGTCAGAGGCTGACCATGCTCTGTACAGTTCCAAACGAAACGGACGCAATGCTGTCCACCTCTCCCAGAGATCAGAAATCACACTTTTCAAGCCTATATAATTCGCATCTTTGTCCCTCCCAGCGCATTCATCAGCCTGCCTTATTTTTCATAGTCTGTTTTTACGTTTAATAAGAGTTATCTGAAAATCTAATCAGAGTGTAGAAAAAATTCGCTTTATGGATATGGAGGCGCAAGAAATAATGAGGAACCATACAATGATGCAATTTTTTGAATGGCATGTCGCTGCGGATGGGAAACACTGGGATCGCCTAAAAGAAACAGCTTCCGCACTAAAAGCCGTAGGCATTGATTCTGTTTGGGTACCTCCTGTGACAAAGGCCGTCTCCGCCGACGATACAGGCTATGGCGTGTATGATCTATACGATCTGGGCGAATATGACCAAAAAGGTACGGTACGCACCAAATATGGCACCAAACAAGCACTGATTGAAGCCATTTCGGAATGTCAAAAAAACGGCATTGCCGTGTACGTTGATTTGGTCATGAATCACAAGGCAGGAGCGGATGAAAAGGAAGTCTTCCAGGTGATCGAGGTCGACCCTAATGACCGGATGAAAGAAATTTCCAAGCCTTTCGAGATTGAGGGCTGGACGAAATTCACCTTCCCCGGCCGCGGTGATGAACACTCTTCCTTTAAATGGAATCACAATCATTTTAACGGCACTGACTTTGACGCCAAATCGGGGCGAACAGGTGTATTCCGTATCACAGGCGAGAATAAAACATGGAACCAGAATGTTGACGACGAGTTCGGCAACTACGATTATCTAATGTTCGCAAATATTGATTACAGTCATCCAGAAGTCAAAAAGGAAATGATCCAATGGGGAAAATGGCTGGTGGACACGCTCCACTGCAGCGGCTTTCGCTTAGATGCCATCAAGCATATCAACCATGAGTTTGTGAAACAATTCGCGGTAGAAATGTTTAATAAATGTGAGAAGGATTTCTATATCGTGGGTGAGTTCTGGAATTCGGATTTAGAATCCTGCCGACAATTTCTAAATACCGTCGACTATAAGATCGATCTCTTCGATGTCTCCCTTCACTACAAGCTGCATTCAGCTTCCTTGGGGGGTAGAAACTTTGATTTAACCAAAATCCTCGACGACACACTGGTGCAGACCCATCCTACCAATGCTGTAACGTTCGTTGACAATCATGATTCTCAACCCCATGAAGCTCTGGAATCTTGGGTAGATGATTGGTTTAAGCAAAGTGCTTATGCACTTATCCTACTGCGACGCGACGGATATCCTGTGGTCTTTTATGGAGATTATTATGGGATCGAGGGACCTACACCTGTCGCAGGCAAAAAAGAGGCGATTGACCCGCTGCTATATACCCGCTATCACAAAGCCTATGGTGAGCAGAAGGATTATTTCGATCATCCTAACACGATTGGCTGGACACGACTCGGCGTGAAAGACATCGAACGCTCCGGCTGTGCGGTTGTGATTAGTAATGGTGAGAACGGTCAGAAAAGAATGTTCGTAGGGGAACAACGCGCGGGTGAAGCATGGGTAGATTTCACTCATAATCACAAGACGACTATAACGATTGAAAAAGATGGCTGGGCGACCTTCCCGGTCAACGGTGGCAGCGTATCTGTCTGGGCTCTGCCTGATGAAAAAGCCGACGAAAAATAAGGGTTATGTTACTCAAAATAGATGAGGCTGCTCTCGAAAGTAGTGAATGCTGCTTACGGGGCAGCTTCATCTATTTTATGAAATAGTCCAAGTAAAGATCTCACTTAACCATTAAACCTTTTCAGATTGGGTAATGATGGCAGACGATGATGAGGATATGCATGCGGGAATGTGCGGTAGACGTTTTTGCGGTGGGCAGAGTGGGTTTAACACTAATTAGGGAAAAGCTCCCTAAAAATATTCGATATTCGCTTATAATCAACGAAATTAGGGAATTCCTCCCTAATAATTAGGGTAATGCCTTGATTTCCCACCAAATCAGATGAATTTTAGGGATATTTTTCCTAATTATAAATCTAATGACCAGTAATCTTAGAATTTCAGGGAAAAATTCCCTAATTGTTGTATTGATGTTTCACTCAAACCATCATTTGAAACTTCAATTAACCTTCAACGCAAAAAAGGGTCGTACCCAAGTAGCTAAAACTACTTTGAGACGGTCCCCTTTTCCTTAGCTCCAATGTACGCAGACTTCGCGTTCATCTCCCTCTATTCCTCCGCCTTAGGATGGCGGGATACCAACCTCACCAGATCCAGCGTCAAGATCGGCAACGCTATGGAAGCCGGATAAGCCAAGTAACGTGGTTCCCACTCCGGACTGAACTTTTCTTTATACCGGCGCAATCCGACAAAGCCGTACCAATGCCCCCCTCTTTTAAATACGAGATGAGCCAGCTTCTCCTCTTTCAAGGCACCCACATTCTCACCTACACTGGACAGCGGAGCATTACCTAGATTAAATCGATGATATCCCTTAGATTTCGCCCATTCTAGCAAACGGACAAATAAATAATCCATCGTTCCGTTCGGTACATTCTTTCGATGGCGCATTAAATCAATCGATAGGGTCATGCCCTGATCATACCCGTATGCAATAGATGCAAATGCCAGGATCGTCCCTTTGGCATTCCGAAGCAGCACGATCGGAGCCAGTTGCAGATAGGCTTCATTAAACCAGCCCAACGAATACCCTTTTTCGGTACGCCCATTCAACCATTCGTTCGAAACGGATCGCAGCTCTCGTAGCAAATCTTCAGCGTGCGGTGCTTCTACAACTTCGAAGGCATAGCCTTCCCGTTCAAAACGGTTGCATACGCTTCGCAAATCACTGTTCTTTTTGCCACTGAGCGTAAAGGTATCGAGCGTTACTAATGCCTCTTCCCCCAGCTTAAAAAATCGATATCCCTGCTCATGATAGATCGATAAGAAATCAGGTGTGGCCTGATAAAAAACTACGACCAGACCGTACTTATCTGCAGCTTGTCTAAATTCACTGATTGCCTCATTCATGAGACTTCTCTCTCCCAATGGATCACCAAGGACTACGAGCTTATCCCTAACCCTAGCGAAAGCGAGCAACACCTTGCCTTCTTGCGCCCAGAAGAAGCTTTTATCACCCAAAAACAACATATGAGTTAAGGCATTGCCTTGAACTTCACTTAGGAAGTTTTTCAGCCTTGCCATATCAAAATTTCCGAATAACTCCTCCGGTTTACGATGGGGTCTAAGGGTGATCAGCAAAGTAAGAATGATCCAAGAGAAAGCTAGTCCCCCTACGGCTGTAAAAGCAACATGACTATGCCGCTGTAGCCACTCTGGCTCTACACCGGGCGGGAGATGCTTCAGAAATCCACGATGGACATGGCTGCCCAATAGATAATAGCTTAGGGCAATTACTGAAGTAAGCGCAAGCCACCAAATCGTACTCTGTCTGCTTACGGGAGCACTGATCCGGTAGAACCGAGATCTGGAGATCCACAGAATGAGTGCAACGAGGAGCAGAAACAGCGCCTCTTCATAATCAAAGCCTTTAGCCACCGCAAACACAGACCCGGAAAATAATAAAATGCTGGTCCAGATGTACGCGCTACGAACCCGTAATGTAATGCCTCTCGACAACAAAATGAGCATAAAGCCAATAAGTACAGATAAATGATGTGAGAGCTGCATGATCGAGAATGACAATATTTCCTCTGTAATCTTCAGTCTGTACAACAATCCGGGCGTAGCTGTTGATAGTAAGAGAATAAGCCCGCTAGCTAGTACAAGCTTGCCTAGAGCCCACACACCAAGATCGCTCAGAAAGGTATACTGACCCGGCCAACCCCAAATCCTCTGCCAAATGTTAAGAGCCGGTTCGAACCCTGGAGCAGAACGATCTTGTCCCTTTTTTCCCTGCAGACCAAATTCCAGTGCCGCCAGCACCAATCCGATCAGCCATGGAATGAGATAATAGAACAATCTAAAAATAACAAGCACTGCCATGGCCTGATCACTTTTAAATCCAAGCTGCGTAAGACCCAGCAATGCAATAAGATCAAAAGCACCGATACCACCAGGCGCCATACTCAAGATGCCTGCGATGGCAGCAATCGTAAAGATGCCGAATATGACTGGAAAGTGTACCTCGTGCAAAAGATGACTACTGATTGTCCAAAACGTTACGCCAGCAAAACTCCATTCCAGAAAGGAGGCACCCACAGAGGAAACTACTGTAAGCCAGGGTGTTCTGCCTTGTCCCCGATTAATCCACTTTGCATAAAGAGCAGAGCGCTGTACAAACACAAAAAACGGCAAATAAAGCGCCATCCCCCATACCGCAAATACTAACCAATGATGCTCTTCCAGCAATGCCGTTGCCGGGAGTAAACCAAAAATATTTGCCCAAGAAAGTAAAGATAACCCGGTAATCATGAGTGGTGATAAAAATACGATTGCCGGCGTTAGGACGGAAGTTGACACTCCGCTTTTTTTGTACATCAACGTCCTTAAACCCACTCCAGCCAGACCTGCAAAACCAATTAAATTATTAAATGTATTAGCTATCCAAGCATAACGGAAGGTGTCCCACAGCCCTACTTTTAAACGAAAATGTGCTCGTATCAAATAATCATAAGCACTCATTACAGCTACTGCGAGAAGTGCAAATCCGATCATTTGCAAAACGGCAGATGTAGGCACTCTTCTTAGCTCACGCATAATAAGTCCTAAATGAACCTGCTTCAGCTCATGCTGCCCCTCCCAATACACCAGCGCTATGATAGCTACTGGAAAGAGAGCTCTCACCGCCCGAATCCGATAGATGGATAAGAACAGCCTTACAATTTTGAATCTTTCTAATGTTTGTTGTTTTGATTGCATTAGGCCACCTACCCTTACCGCCGACACACGTTGTGCTAGACAATTTTTACAACCATTTCATTATAACAATTATTGGAATAAAAAACCCATGATAATCAACACCTACTACATTAGACTGCCAGCACAGCCCTAATCCCTGCAATAGTTAAAGAATGTTAATGAAATTCTATTTAGCTAAAGAACATTGAGACTGTAGTTTACACATAAAATTGCACAACAAAAAGGACATCCCTCACGGCAAAGGATGTCCTCTCTGTTATGTAGCACGGGTTTAACTAGCGTTTATACTCGAATATCAAATCTGCCTTTACTATCCGTTGTTGCGGTAGCTATCTCTTGCGGACTTGCTGCAGCAAGCGTATTGTTCGCAGGTTTGGCAGGTGCCTCTACAACACTGCTAGCGGAGGAAGCACTGCTCTGAGACTTCTGTGAGATTTGTGCCTCGATAGTCTTAATCTGTTGCTCAATTTGCTTCGTTTTCGTTTCCTTGGTCTTGTCATCGTCTGAGCTGGCATTAATCTTGTCCAGTTCTGCTTCCAGTTTCGCTTTTTGTTTCTCAAGCGTACTGGTATCTGTAGTGCTAGATGTCGAGGTAGTATACGATGTGGAACCTGAGACTGCCGATATACTCATGGTTATCCCTCCCTTCCTTACCTCCAATATAATCCTTTTGCAAGTAAGGAACGTTAAGACCCGCTGAAAGTTTGCTGAAAGTACTACTTGCCAGGTTACAATGATAGACTGCTAGGAGCTTGCTTTTCCTCGTCTAACAAGCAGCACATAAGATAGAATCGAGAGAATTCCTGTACATGCCATCACAATCGCCATCGGAAGTGCAGACTCAACGCCCCCAAGACCCACAAGTGGCGCTACACAGCTACCCAGCAATAGGGGGATTAATCCGATTAATGCCGAGGCACTGCCTGCAGTTTCACCTTGATCTTGCATCGCCAGTGAGAAGCTGGTCGCTCCGACAATCCCTACACTGGAGACAACCGCAAATAGACAGATCAGAATAGGGATCAGTCCTCCTCCTACCAGAACCGTCAGCAGTAGCAAGATGCCCCCCATCGTACATAGCAATAGTCCACTAAGTAACAACTTAGTCTCACTTACCTTTCCAGCAAGTCTACCGGCTATTTGGCCAGTAATAATAATCCCGATCCCATTCACTGCAAAGATCAGACTATAAACTTGCGGGGTAACCGCAAAAATATTTTGCAATACAAAAGAAGAACCTGAGATATACGCGAACATTGATGCCGTAACGAAACCTTGAGACAAGGCATAACCCATAAACTTACGATTGCCCAGCAATACCCGGAAGGTAAGCAGTGTACCCTTCAGTCCACTCTTAGAGCGTCGCTCCTTCGGCAGCGTTTCCGGCAAGCGCAATAGAATAGTTAAACAAAAAATAATTCCGGCAGCAAATAATACGAGGAATATCCCTTGCCATGTAGTCACCCTTAACAGCTGGCCCCCAATAACTGGAGCTAATATCGGTCCGAGACCATTCACAATCATCAATAGTGAGAAGAACTTCGTGAGTTCAGAGCCACTATATAAATCACGAACAGCCGCTCTAGAGACAACCACCCCCACTGAACCAGCAAGACCTTGAATAAACCGCAAAACGATCAGCAGTCCAATCGAAGGACTAAAAGCACATAGCACTGAGGAAACGGCGTAGATGAACATACCTATAAGCAGCGGGCGACGGCGGCCATATACATCACTCAGAGGTCCAGCGACCAACTGACCTGAAGCAAGCCCCAGCAAAAAGAAGGTCAGACTAAGCTGCACTAAAGCAGCGGTCGTACCGAAATCCGCGACAAGCGTAGGCAGTGCCGGCAAATACATATCAATCGACAACGGGCCGATTGTTGTAATGGAGCCGAGAATCACAGCCAGCTGTAATCTCTGCTTCCGTGAGGGTCCATCTGCGGCAAGCTTATTACCATTTTGAATTCCAATCATAATCCTTACTTCAACCTTTCTAAAGCAACCCTTGGGCCTTTTTTTGTATTCTTCATACTAACGTAAAGGAAGTGGATTGATCAATCCTTTTATGGAGGGTTATAGGTGCCTGTATAACAAGAATAACCGCCATTCGGCGGTTATTCTGATTGTTTTATGCATTTGTAGATGTGCTGCGCATTTGCAACCAATCTCTAGCGGCTTCAGCCTCAGCAACACTCAGGCGATGACCTTGGTTGCCCCAGTGTGTTGTAACCTCTGCGCCTGCCTTCTGTAAAATAATGTCCAAATCCTCAGTCTCCGAAGAAGCGATAAGTGGATCATTTGTGCCTGCACCAATGAAGATAGATACTCCTTCCATCGAAGGAAGCGTAATATTTCGAAGCGGTACCATCGGATGCAGTAGAATTGCAGCGCGGAAAACATCCTTATAATGGAACAGCAGGCTACCCGCAATGTTCGCACCATTAGAGTAACCCACGGCTACCAGATTGTTGGCATCGAATCCGTATTGCGCTGCGGCTTCATCCAGAAACTGCTTGATCTCGTGAGTACGGAAGATTAGATCTGCTTCATCGAATACCCCTTCGGCTAACCGTCGGAAGAACCGCGGCATACCATTCTCCAGTACATTCCCTCTGATGCCTAGCACCGATGAATCAGAAGATAACAACCCGGCAAGCGGCAGCAAGTCCTGCTCATTGCCTCCAGTACCGTGAAATAATACAAGCGTGGGTTTCGTTACATCTTTACCTTTATGGAATACATGAATCATCCCTGCTTCACCTCAATTTCTCTTATTTGAAAAGGACTTAAATTTTCTTCGATAGCCGCACGATGCGGTTCATACCAAGATGGCAGCATCAGCTTTTCACCCAGCGCATCCACCGCTTCATCACGAGCAAAGCCCGGAGGGTCCGTAGCAATCTCGAACAGGATTCCACCTCTTTCACGGAAATAAATCGCATTAAAGTATTGGCGGTCTTGAACCGGTGTCGGATGATGCCCATGATTCTGCACTTGAAGCCCCCATTCCTGCTGCTCAGCGTCATCTTGTGCACGCCAAGCGATATGGTGAACGGTGCCTGTACCTCCTGCTCCTTGCGGAACCGGTGTTGTCTTCAGATCAATAATATTACCCAAATCGCCAGTAGTTCTATATCGACTATACCCGTCTCCATCAGCGATATGCTTCATTCCCATTGTATCGACAAGCGTTTCTGCAGTTTGCGACGGATTGTTGCTGTAGAGCACAGCGCCGCCGAACCCTTTGATAGCATGCCCCGTGGGAACTCCCCCGAAAGACCACTTGCTAAGCGGTCCTTCCTCACGTTCCACGAGTTCAATGCGCAAACCGTCATAATCAGCAAAGGAGAGATAAGATTCCGAGATTCTATGCTTAAGAGTAACCGGAATTTGATATGCCGCAAGACGCTGTTCCCAGAATGTCAGAGAGCCCACTGGTACTGCGTAAGTCGTTACGCCAACTTGCCCACTGCCAATTCTGCCTTTACGCCCGGTAGGTGAAGGAAAAAAGGTAATAATCGTTCCCGGAGCACCTACTTCATTCCCAAAATATAAATGATAAACTTCCGGAGCGTCAAAATTAATCGTCTTCTTCACAAGCCGTAGTCCTAGAATACCGGCGTAGAAGTCAACGTTACGCTGAGCATCTCCAACAAAAGCGGTAATATGATGGATTCCTGCAGTTTGAAGTGTCATAATGATAAACCCCCTTCTTAGTTAAAAATCAATGCATCCAGAGAAATCGAACCTGGCCCTGTAAGTGCTATACCTGCAGCGACTACCAGTACCGTAAGCGGAAACTCAATTCCGTTCGAAGTAGACCAGAAGCCATTTGGAGCGTGAACCTTAATGATAGCCCCCAACATAGTGGCAACAATCAACACCGCTGCAACAGGCGTCAGAAGGCCTGCCGCGAACATGAATCCGCCTACCAGCTCCATTAGTCCTGCTAATACCGCCATAGTAACCCCCGGTTTAATGCCGATGGATTCCATCCAGCCACCTGTACCCTTCGGGCCGTAACCACCAAACCATCCAAACAACTTTTGGGCACCATGCCCTATAAACGCAATCCCGATCACTAATCTCATCAATAATATTCCTACACTTATCATTGTTAATCCACTCCAATTTTCTTTGATTTAATTATCTTAACATTAAGATATATGATAAAAATTTTTATCTTTCAGTGGTTAGAAGCAGCGAACTGCTTCCGACCATATAAAATGTCCTTGATGCGATATTTCAGCGCTCCTACACACCTTTGCCTAGCTTCTTCAGTAATTCAATCGCCTGACCCTTCTCATCCTTATCCAGTCCACGCATCAAATCATGAATCGAAGCCACATGACGCGGGAAAATCTTATCGAATAGCTCACGCCCTGCATCCGTAATCTCCGCATAGGTCACGCGTCTGTCCTCACTACACGGCACACGTTTCAACAGACCTTTCTTCTCCAGCTTGTCGATATTATAGGTGATGCTTCCACTCGTAACGAGAATCTTCTCCCCGATCTGTTGTAGTGGAATACGGGTCCGGTGATACAGCACCTCAAGCACCATGAACTCGGCAGATGCCAGCCCATAACTCTTCATATCCTTCACAGCTTGATCCATCAAGCTTCTGTAAGCCTTAGATAATACAACAAATAACTTTAAAGAAGACGCCTGATCCATCTCCGTAGTATTCTCTGTATTACGAACATTCTCTTCGGTATTACTCATCATTCCCACCTCCAGTTTGACAGCGATGTTGTTCAATATAAAGTAAATGTCTTTACATTAAATATCTTTAAGTTAAGATAACTATACTTCCTCACACTACCTTTGTCAACCTCGCCACTCCAAAAAGATAACATAAGGTGCTTAACGAGCTGTTAATGTTCTTTCTACGACTTTTTAGGAGCGTGATGAAAATCACTCTAAGTTTGACCTGACCCTTAAAACGGCGTATTCTTGTCTTTACGAATGACTATTTAGTAAGCGATTTCACTTCTCTCAAAGGAGGCAACCTGATGGTGGAGGAACAAGCTGGTGCGCGGCGCGTGCTGATCGTAACAGCCGTAGCCGCAGAGCGAGACGCGGTCCTACGCGGCCTAAAAGGCAGCGACAGGTTCCATGTGATTGCTGCCGGCGCAGGTACGGCAGCAGCGGCGGCGGGAACCGCCGCGGCACTCGCAGCCGGATCTTACGGCTGCGTAATCAGCGCCGGGATCGGCGGCGGATTCCCGGGGGTGGCACCTTTAGGCTCGCTGGTCGTTGCCAGCGAGATGATTGCCGCCGACCTCGGGGCCGAGACGCCGGATGGCTTCCGCAGCGCTGCCGAGCTTGGCTTCGGCAGCGTGTCCGTGCCGGCTGACCACGGCACGGTACAGGCAGTTTCGGCCGCGCTGGCAGCGGCCGGACTGACCGTAAGCACGGGGACCGTGCTTACGGTCTCGACGGCGACCGGCACCGCGGAGACGGCCGCCGCCCTCATCGCACGGCATCCCGGTGCCGTCGCGGAAGCGATGGAAGGCCACGGAGTTGCCGTGGCCGCTGAGGCGCTGGGGCTCCCGGTACTGGAGCTCCGCGCCATCTCGAACCCGGTCGGTCCCCGCGACCGGGCCGCCTGGAAGATCGGCGATGCAATGGAAGCATTAACGGCGGCAGCCGCTATACTATTGGAGGTGCTGTAATGACAACTGAGCTTAATATCGCTTTTTCCCCTTGCCCTAACGATACCTTTGTATTCCATGCCTGGGCACACGGGCTTGTCCCGAATGCACCACAACTTAATGTAACCTATGCCGACATTGATATTACCAACACGCTTGCTGCTAATGGAGAGGGACCTGAAGTCCTTAAAATCTCCTATGCCGCTCTACCTTGGGTTCTTGAGCGCTACAAATTGCTGCCATGCGGCGGCGCACTGGGTCGTGGCTGCGGGCCGTTGCTTCTTACAGCAAGTGGCCCAACCGCGATTAAACGTCCCGAGAAGCTAGCTGGACGCCGAATTGCCGTACCTAGCGAACGTTCTACCGCTTATCTGCTCTTCAGATTATGGGCAGCACAGCATATAACGGGAGGGATTGGCGAAATCGTCGTCATGCCTTTCGATGAGATCATGCCTGCCGTACGCGATGGACATATCGACGCTGGACTGGTAATTCACGAAGCCCGTTTTACTTACGCATCTTATGGTCTTAATATGCTGACTGACCTGGGCAGCTGGTGGGAAAGCGATACCGGACTGCCGATTCCCCTCGGCGCGATCATTGCTCGCCGCGATCTGGATGCCGATGCCATCACTGGCTGGATTCGCAGCTCTCTACAATATGCGTGGGATCATCCTACCGATTCTAGAGACTATGTGCTTAGCCACGCTCAAGAGCTGGCTCCAGAAGTGGCTAAATCACACATTGATCTCTATGTGAACGACTTCTCGATGAATCTAGGCGATGACGGCTACGCTGCAATCACCTCCTTACTAAATCGTGCTGCAGCAGAAGGACTTGTACCTGCCATCGATCCTGCATTACTTCGGTAGCATTTGCTAGACGTTCTTAGCGCACTTTAAAACTAGACATAACCCACAATCCCCGGTACACCATAAGGTGTTCTCCGGGGATTTTTGTTTGAAATATAAGAAAGTATAAGTTTCACACCATACTTTATGTCTTATATTTCTCGCTTAAACACTTGCCGTCCTTATAAGGACGCCGAAGGCATTTATGCTTGTTCTGAGTAACATTCCCCGCGATTGCTTCGATCCATTATTTGGCATGGCGAAGCGATGGCTATACAATAGACCTATAAATAGGTTCTATGAAGGAGGATTACATGATACCTGAAAACAATAGCAAACAAAACATCGATCGATTTCTCGGCTTTCAAGAGGACTATGACCGTTACCGTCCTGAAGCTCCTGGCATGATCATCAAGCTGCTGACCGACTACTTAGGCAGCACACCTTCAGTCGTCGCAGATATAGGCTGCGGCACGGGCTTGTCTACTTTTCTGTGGAAGGATGTCGCGGACAACGTAATTGGCATTGAACCGAATCCAGATATGCTGGGAAAAGCAATCGATAAATTAAGCCGGATAGAAGATCCTCAATCCATTACTTTTGTACAAGGTTATTCTAACCAGCTTCCACTTGCAGCGGACAGCGTAGACATAGTGACCTGCTCACAGTCATTCCACTGGATGGATCCTGAAAGCACACTTCGAGAAATCTCCCGGGTCTTGAGAACAGGTGGTGTCTTCGCTGCCTACGATTGCGACTGGCCTCTCCCCCTTCAACAGAAGGTAGAAGAGCGTTACAACCAACTGATCTCCAAATCCGAGGAACTGCTCGCCTCACTCTTACCTGATGCTGAGAGAGCACATAAATGGGACAAAGAAGGGCATTTGTCACGTGTTCAGGCTAGTGGGGCTTTCTCTTTTGCAAGAGAGATCGTATTTCATAATCTTGAGTCCTGCGATGCACAGCGCTATGTTGGACTCGCTCTAAGCCAAGGGGGTATAAGAACCGTTCTGAAGCAAGATGCTACCCTACTCAATCAGGACATTGCAGATTTCAGCGCTGCAGTTGAAGACCATTTTCAAGGACGCACCTTAGAGGTACTGATCAGCTACCGAATGAGAATTGGCGTAAAATAATTTCCGCCCTTAAGCGCAAAGAACGCCCCGATTTTCCTTATAGGAGGAAAGTCGGAGCGTTTTCTTATTTTATTTGACTTCTTCCATGAACAAATTTAGGTTCTCAACGATTTCCTTAGATCTGGAATGGTGTAAATAATGTCCGCCCTCGAATGTCATCACTTTTCCATGCACAGATTCTTTAACTTGCCCTTCATGCAGAGGAATCCAATCTTTCACGGTTGTATTATTCGCTTGTATAAAGAATATAATGGGAAGATTCTTGTCGAATTTCAACCCTCTGGCTGCGACAAAGTTAGGATATATATGTTCCATTTCATTTAAGGTAGTGGAATTATTCATATTTTTGAGCGATATCAATTTCATTTGTTTTTTGGTCTCATCATCAAATGGCAGTCCATCATAAGGGTCACCGCTTAATTGCAATCCCAATCTAATGATACCTGAGTCTTTGAGCAGCTTTAATTTTTTTATCGGGAATTTAACATCCATACCGCCTTGCTCAGGAACACTACTATCAACCCCTACAAATGCACTCACTTCGTTTGGATATTTCTTCGCATATTCCAATCCGTAAATACCTCCAATGGAGTGACCCATTAGAATATATTGGTCAATGTTTAGATTCTGTACGGCTTCATGAACCTCACTTATGATATTCGCTGTAGTTCGTTCCTTATCGGTCTCATCACTTAATCCATACCCAAACGGCTCAACCGCGACCACTTTGTAAAATGGTGATAACTCATCAATCAACGGCTTAAAATCAAGTGCTGGCGCTCCAGTTCCAAAGCCCGGGATAAGTACAATAGTCTGCTTCCCTTGTCCTTGGATCAAAACATTCATACTTTTTCCGTCAACAGGAACTAACTGACCATATTGATGTATTTTTTTCTGATCAGATTTGTTGCTAATCACATTAACTGTATAAACAACAGCTAGAAAAAGCACGATCAAAATCACTATTGCTCCTAATATTTTAAGCAACAAGTTACGTACTTTATGCTTTTTCTTTTCATTCCCCGTTTTTATTACCTCTGTTTGTGTCACCCTCATCTTCTCCTGTCCTAATCTATTTATTATGTCGCCTTAACGTTTCGCTAATGAGATCTTAACCAACGATGATGTACTCCTCATGACCACAATATGAACTAAATATGAATAGGCAAAAAAAATACTACGGCAGCGCAAGCAAGAAATCTTACTTGTGCTACCGTAGTATGAACAATGAGGCGCGCGTTCAACCCCTCGCAAAATATCCTTGAACGATAATTATTCTGTCGGCACTATAATTGGTAAGGTGACGATGAAGGTCGTTCCTTGGCTAGGTTCGCTTTCCACTCGGATATCCCCTTTATGAAGCGATACGATCTGTTTAACAATGGCTAGTCCCATCCCGCTACCGCCATACTTGCGACTGTGAGAACGATCAGCTTTAAAGAAGCGTTCAAATATACGTTCTTGGTCCTCGGGAGAAATACCAATGCCAGTGTCGGATATTCGGACGATTACATTGTCCAAATCTTGTTTGATGCTGACGTTAATCACACTGTCATCCTTGGAGAACTTGATGCTATTTCCAAGGAGATTCGTCCACACCTGACTTAACAGATCATGGTCTGCCCATACGATTACTGATTTCAAATCAAGTTCAAAACTAATGTTGCGTGCCGACCATTGGGGCTGTATCGCCACGATTACACGTCTGATCTGTTCGTCAAGACTGAACGTGATAAGCCGCAGTTGTTGGGATTGCGATTCAAGCAAGCTCAGCTTTAACAAACTATCGCTCATCTTGGACATCCGCTCCGCTTCAGCAATAATAATGTCGAGATAACGATTCCGTTCATCCTCTGTGAGGGCTACTTTCTTGAGCGCAATAGCATAACCAGATATCGAGGTAAGCGGAGACTGAACCTCGTGCGACACATTCGTTACGAACTCCCTGCGCATTTGCTCAAGGTGCTGCAGATCGTGCATCATTTCCTCGAAGCTATTAGCCAAGGTACCTAGCTCACCCATCTGCTTAATATTCAATTCGACATTAAAATCCCCAGTTGCTATACGCCTAGTTGCCTTTGTAAGCCTTTTGATCGGTCTCACTAAGAACATAGAAGCGACCAGTATCAATACGCTTCCCGTTATTAACGAATACGCCAAAAAATTAAATAGCAGATTCCTCGTAGAAGACAAAGTAGGAGGCACAATCGGCTCCACAAACATCGCCTTCGTCCCCATTTCAGTTTTCAAAGGTAGTCCTAAGAGGTTGGAAGAACCTATACTCGGTTTAACTTGAACAGCTTCACCAGCCAATACTTTCTTCAGTTGCTCCCTAGTCACGGTAACAGGGCTCTCTCCATTAAGCACTCCGTAAGACTCAAACTGACCATTCTCATCGTAAATTCGAATATGGTAGGAATCAAGCTGCTTCATTCCACTTATAAGAACATCCGCTTCACGTGATGGTAAGGTTTCGTATATCCTGGCGATGTCCTGACCAAAGCGAAGTAAGGGAATTCGCAGGTTTTCGTTTAATTTATCTTGAAATACCCAGGTTGTCACAAATAGAGAAATCAGTGTGCCTCCGATCACGGAGACTAGAAAGGTCAGAACAACACGTGTATATAACGATTTGATCATTCATATACCTCAAGCCGGTAGCCAAGTCCACGGACCGTCTCAATGCGAAAATCAGGTGTAGACGCGAACCGTTCGCGCAGACGTTTGATATGCACATCTATCGTTCGATCGTCTCCAGCGTAATCAATCCCCCAAATCTGATCGATTAACTGCTCGCGCGTATAGACTTGTCCGGGTGTTCCAGCGAGCTTATACAGCAATTCGAACTCCTTGAGTGGCAACGTGAATGACTCTGTTCCTCTCATCACCTTATAGGTTTGCCGATCAAGGACGACGTTGCCGAACTGGATCGTCTGAGTGGAACCAATCTTGTATCGCTTCAATAAGGATCTAACACGAACCGTCAACTCCAGCGGATCGAATGGCTTCGTCAAATAATCGTCTGTCCCCAGTTCGAAGCCCTTCACCTTCTCCCAGGTTTCACCTCTCGCAGTTAGCATAAGTAAGGGAAGATCCGGATTGGCTTTTCGGAGCTCTTTACATAACGTCCACCCATCCATAATCGGCATCATGATATCGAGTACAACAAGATCAACCTGCTTTGAGGCGTAAACGGCTAACGCTTCTTTGCCGTCTGCAGCTTCGGCTGTATCAAATCCGTCGTTACGTAGAAATAAACAGACGAGTTCGCGAATGTTCGCGTCGTCGTCAGCAACTAGTATAGTAGGCATTCGTACCCTCTTTTCCTGTTATCCATCCTAGCCATTATACTACAATATACTTCCAGCCAAGAAGGAACGCCTTCGGCATCATTTAAAGGGTGATGATCGTTTCACAAAAGCGCAAAACTTATACTTTCTTATCTTTCAAAAAAGAGCGTCTAACACGGTAATCCGCATGTAGACGCTCTTGAAGTCGTTTGACTTTACCTCCAAACGACTTACTTTTTATTCATCTTAAACTTCAGGAAGAGCTCATTGTAATGAGCAAGCATCCGTTTGCCAAGATTATCATACACCTCAAGCCGATCCGTAATCTCAGCAGGCGGGTAGAAACGGGTATCCTCGGAAGTTTCTTTCGGAAGTAGCTCCAGCGCAGGAATGTTAGGTGTGGAATAACCTACGTATTCTGCATTCTTAGCCGCTACATCTGGGCGAAGCATGAAGTTAATGAACTTATGTGCTCCATCCACATTATCCGCAGTTCGTGGAATGACCATGTTATCAAACCACTTGTTCGAGCCTTCCTCAGGCACTACATAATCCAGTTTATCATTCTCATCCATGATCTCAGAAGCATCACCGGACCACACAATGCCGACCGCAGCCTCTTCATTGGCAAGCAGCATCTTAATCTCATCTCCGACAATCGCCTTAACGTTAGGAGACAGCCTATTCAGCTTGGTCAGCGCTTCTTGCAGGTGAGCCTCATCCCGGTCATTAACGGAATAGTGCAGGCTGTTCAAAGCCATACCCATCACTTCGCGTGCTCCATCCACCAAGAAAATGTTGTTCTTCAGCCTGCTGTCCCAGAGGGAATCCCAGCTAGTGAAATCCATCCCTTTCGTCATATCCGGGTTGAAGATAATCCCGACGGTTCCCCAGAAGTAAGGCACGGAATACTTGTTGCCAGGATCGAAGGAAAGGTCCATAAACCGCGGATCAATATTCTTTAGATTCGGAACCTTGCTATGATCCAGCGGTATGAGCAAATTTTCTTCTTTCATCTTAGCAATGGCGTAATCCGAAGGAATTACGACATCAAAAGTAGTTCCACCCTGCTCCACTTTAGTTAGCATAGCTTCATTAGAGTCAAAAGTTTGGTAAATGACCGTTAATCCGGTCTCTTTTTCAAATTCCTTCAACAGATCAGGATCGACATAGTCGCCCCAGTTATAGATAGTCAGTGTATTCCCACCGGAATAGCCCTCTCTCGAGTTCATCCAAGAGCCCAAGTACATTAGAGCGAATGCCGTGATCATGATCGCCAAAAAAGCATTTACCAGCTGTTTCATCTAGGCACCCCCGCTTCCGCCACTGGCTCCGCCACAGCTTCCGAGGTATTCTGCCGGTTCTTCTTAAGAGTCAGGAAGTAATAACCGACAACGAGCAGTATCGTGAATAGGAAGATCAGTGTCGATAGCGCATTAATGGATAACGACACCCCTTGCCGAGCTCTGGAATAAATCTCAACCGATAGCGTCGAATAACCATTACCCGTTACGAAGAACGTAACTGCAAAGTCATCCAGTGAATACGTAAGTGCCATGAAGAATCCACTAAAGATCCCCGGTTTGATAATCGGCAGAATAACTTTAGTCAGAACATCCTTGCGGCTTGCGCCGAGGTCACGTGCGGCATCCGTCAGTGAAGGACTCATATCCTGTAAATGCGGCAGAATCATCAACACGGCAATCGGCACACTGAACGCGACATGCGAAAGCAGGACGGACACGAAGCCAAGCTTGATGCCTGCAATGGTGAACAGGATCAGGAACGATGCACCGATAATGACATCCGGACTAACGATCAACACGTTGTTCAAAGATAACAAGGTGTTTTTAGCACGGCGGTTCTGTACACTCTTAATGGCCAATGCACCAATAATAGCGATAAGCGTGGCGATAGCCGAGGACAGAAGCGCGATTACAAGCGTGTTAATCATGATGATAATCAGACGTGTATCCTGAAGGACCTCACGGTAGTAATCCAGCGTAAAGCCCTCGAACTTGTGCATCGTCCCCCCGCTGTTGAACGAATAGTACATCAGATAGAAGATTGGCGCATACAGAACAGCGAACACTAGCACTAGGTACAGATTGGAGAAACCGTTTTTATTTCTCATTCCGCACCCCTTTCCGCGATCCGCCGGTAATAATCATAAACAGCGCCATAATAGCAATCAGAAACACTGCAACCGTGGAGCCCATGCCCCAGTCCTGTGTGACCAGAAAATGCTGCTCAATCGCAGTGCCGAGTGTAATGACCCTGTTGCCTGCAATCAGACGAGTAATCATAAACAGGGACAGCGCTGGTATGAATACCGCCATACATCCGGAACGCACACCCGAAATGGTCAATGGAAAAATAACGCGCCGGAACGTCGTCCAGCCTGAAGCACCCAGATCACGTGCCGCATCCAGCAAGGATAAATTAAGATCCTCCAAAGCGCTGTAGATCGGCAAGATCATGAATGGGATAAAGATATACACAGATACAAATACAAAGCTGAAGCCCGTAAACAAAATTTGCTGTTCTCCGATTCCAAGCAGATCAAAGAAATTGTTGATTGGTCCGAACGTACCAAATATGCCGATAAAAGCGTAAGTTTTTAGCAGCAAATTAATCCATGTTGGTAAAATAATCAGCAATAACCATAGCTGCTTATGCTTCGTTCTCGTCAACAGATATGCCGCCGGATAGGCGACCAGCAAAGAGAATGCTGTAATCAAAAACGCATACCAGAATGAGGTTAGCGTCATTTTTAAGTACACAGGTGTAAAGAAGTTCACGTAGTTATCTAGCGTAAGATGCCCATCCAGATCAAATAGAGAATAATAGATGACAAGCAGCACTGGTGCGATTACAAACAAGGCGATCCACAGGTAATAAGGGATGAGATAATACGATCTGCCCTTATTCTTCATGACTCTCCACCTCGCCGTAAGCTTCCAGACGTTTGTCGAACTCTTCCTCCGTTTCACCAAAACGCATAACATGAATCGCTTCCGGATCAAAATAAAGGCCAATTTCACTACCTACCGTCGCCTTACGTGTAGAATGCACAAGCCATTCATGTCCGGATTCATCATAACAACTGATTTCATAGTGGACACCCCGGAACAACTGGGAATCCACTCGCACACGTAGCTTACCCTGTTCTAGCGTTGAAATTTCCAAATCCTCGGGGCGTATAACAATCTCCACAGATTCGTTTGGTTTAAGACCAGCATCAAAACATTCAAAGCGGCGCCCATTAAACTCCACCAGATAGTCTTCAATCATAACACCCGGAACAATGTTGGACTCGCCAATAAAATCAGCCACGAAACGGTTAATTGGCTCATCATAAATATCATTAGGTGTTCCGCTTTGTTCGATTTTTCCTTTGTTCATGACAAAAATCCAGTCGGACATCGCGAGTGCCTCTTCCTGGTCATGTGTAACAAAAATAAAGGTAATGCCAAGTCGTTGCTGCATTTCACGCAGTATGTACTGCATCTCTGTTCGCAGCTTCAGATCGAGCGCAGATAGCGGCTCGTCCAGCAAAAGAACCTGCGGCTCATTCACAATCGCACGAGCAATGGCCACGCGCTGACGTTGACCACCGGACATTTCGTTAATGGCACGCTGCTCGTAACCCACAAGGTTAACGAAACTTAGCGCTTCCTGCACCTTCTTCGTGATGACGTCTTTCTTAAGCTTCTTAATCCGCAGTCCGAAAGCCACATTCTCGAATACGTTCAGGTGTGGAAACAATGCGTAATCCTGAAATACCGTATTGACCTGCCGCTCATTGGCTGGAATGTGGTTAATCACTTTACCGTTTAAATAGATAGAACCGCTTGTTGGCTCTGCGAACCCAGCGATCAATCGTAGAATAGTCGTTTTACCACAGCCTGATGGACCAAGTAGTGTATAGAACTTGCCGCGCTCTATCTCAAAGCTGACTCCTTTTAACACCGGATCTTCGTCGTCATATTGCTTGGTAACCTCTTCAAATGAAATAATGGTGCCTTCCTGAATAGCTATAGCTAACAACCTCCCTGCCTAAAGTATCACAATACTATTTTACCCGCATCTCGCGGAGAACAATCGAATGGGCATGCTCAGCGCTAATAAGCGACAATTCCTCCTCTCATTCGACACTCCAATAGATATAGCATATTAGATTGTACCATTATATGCGATAGCTTACATGGATAAGGAATGCGTAAACTTAACAACTTTGTAAAATATCCAGTCCTCCAAGCCTTTTTTAAGGTGTTATAATGAAAACGAACTGAAAGACCAGACAGTTTTTTCATTTTTTTCCGAAAGAAGATGAATGATAATGAACGAGGGGTTACAAGACCGCCTTGAAAAATATGGTTTCTCACTTTACATGATACGAATTACGCTGGCCGCTTCACTTTCATGGGTCGCCGTACACAGCATATATGGTAGCCAATATTTATACTTTGCACCCCTTGCGGCTATCCTCATCACCCAAGCCAGTGTTAAAGCATCGCTAGAAAAAGGAATCTACCGCCTGATCGGCATTATTCTTGGCGGGATCGTTAGCCTAATTGTTGGCCAGTTTTTTGATGTAGGTGGGCTTTCTATCCTGCTCATTCTACTCATCGGGATTGGCATCGCTACGGCCTGTAAGATGAACATTCAAGCTGTCTCACAGGTGGGTGTTACTTCCGTTCTAGCTCTTACCTTTTACCAGAATGACTACGTGCTTTGGAGAATAGGGGAAACGTTCATTGGTGTACTGATCGCCCTGGCCATCAATATGATTATCGTGCCGCCGAACAGGTTCGTCAAGGTAAAAGCATTGGCATTCGAAGGAAGTCTTCTACTTGCGGATGCATTAAAAGATCTCGTAGGCGTAAGACGTGATTCTCCGAAAGATAATTTGCTGGAGGAAGCAGGTAAACTCCTGTCGAATAGCAGCCGGGAACAAAAAGAAATGTTCTATACCCTCACACATTATCAGTGCCGTGGTGAACTGAAGGGACTCATACAAGCTACCTCACATCTAAAAAGCATTCATTCCTACGTCAAAGAAATCGCCGACGATATTCGTCTTCTGCCAGCGCATCACGCCTCTTCGGACTGGATGAAGGATGTGCTGGAATCAACCGCAGATTGCATTGCTCTTTATGGAACCAGAACCTTATCAGACGCCGAATGCCAACGTTCTCTTGCCGATTGCATACAACGCGCTCGAGACCTGCAACTGGCAAGTTTCTCTGAACTACAAGGGAATTGTTCGCTATCAAGCATTCGTGATCTTGGTGCGGTCTTCAGTCACTTAAACCGGGTGTTGGAGGAAGTAGAGCGGGCTAAATCTGCTACTTATGTTGTAGCCACTCGGCCCTCAACGGCTGAAGTCGCACGCGCTTTACGTTTTATTAAAAAGGGACTCTCCCAGAAGCTATAAGCTTCGGGAGTGTCCCTTTTGTTCAAATATAATGCTTGCCTATTCATCAATATGCCCTCATACGCCCCTGATTACTACAATCACCACATAAATTAACTAAACCGACTGCTTTGCGGCACGCCCGATCCTCACGTTCACCAGAACGATGCTGCTAACAATAAGCAGTAGACCAATCACAAGATTCAAAGTAATCTGCTCATTTAAAAAGACTACGCTAGTACCTATCGAGATCAGTGGAATCAAAAAAGTGAATGATCCGACCTTCCCTGCCTCTCCCTCGTTAATCAGCTTGAAATAGATCAGCCAGCCTAAAGCGATCACAAAGACTGCAATAAACAGCGTATCGGCTATAAACGTTCCACTCCAGGTGATATCCGACCACTTCTCTGTAGCAGATCCTGAAAGTAGTAAAATGATACCACCGATCGTTATTTGCATAGCGGTCATCCATAGCATATCCACGCGCACAGCATTTCGTTTCATATATACCGTTCCTAATGCCCAGCTCAAAGCACTGGCTAAAGCAAGCACAATTCCCCATATAGAAATGCTTCCGTTAAGTCCTCCAATACTGAGGGAGCCTACTCCGATGAACCCTAGTAACAGACCTGCCATTTTGAGCCCGTACATGCTCTCTCCTAACCACAGCCATGAAAAAATGCCCAGCAATACCGGCTGCAGAAATACAATGGACGAGAATAATCCTGCGGGTACATACTGCAAGCCAATTGTCTGAAATCCATAATAAAACACGATACTTAATATAGCCGAGGTCAGATAGATCGGCCATAGCTGCTTGAAGCGAAGCTCCTTCATCTTAGGAAGTGCAATTAGAATCAGAATGAATCCGCCGATGACGGTTCGGATACCTGCAAATAATAAGGGCGGAGCGTAGTCTAAGGCGATTTTGGATATAGGCCAATTTATGCCCCATACAATCACCAAAAATATAAGAAGGATGATGCTTTTCTTCTGCTGATTCATGTATTCACTCCTTGGTGTAGATTCATCACAAATGATACAATAATTAAGAATATAAATGAAATGAATAATACTCATAAGGGGCATATCATATTTGTTATGAACAATAATCAAATTCGTTTGTTCGTCAAAATCGCGGAAAGCGGTAGTTTTACCAAAGCTGGTGTAGAACTGAATATGACCCAACCTGCTGTCAGTCGAGCAATTTCCTCTTTAGAAGCCGAACTGGATGTAAAGCTATTACTTCGAGATCGACGGAACGGTCTAATGCTTACTGACATCGGCAAGCGTATCCTTGTTATTTTTCGTGAAATTCTAATGGGCTTTGATAAGGTCAATCAGGAGATTTCCGCCGAGAGGGGGCTTGAGAAGGGAAGCATTCGAATTGGGGCTTTTCCAGTGGCTTCCGCCTATTTTTTACCGAAGATTATTAGCTCTATCACTGAAAGATATCCGAATATTACGATTAGCCTGCAGGAGGGCTCTATCGCCGAAGTCAGAGAATGGCTGGAATCCAAAGAAATTGATGTTGGCTTATTGCTCGCTCCTTGCGAGGCGTTCGAAACCATCCCACTATATAGAGAAAAACTGTACGCTGTAATCAGAGATGACCATCCTTTGCACGAGCGTTCTGTCATAGGTGTTAGAGAATTAGCCGGTGAGCCTATGCTGATCTGTAAAGCAGGTTATGAACCACCGGTGGTAGATTTATTCCGCAGAAGCAGCAGCTATCTGAATGTGAAATATGTGGTTAATAACTATGCAACAGCTCTTAATATGGTTCAAGAGGGGCTGGCTGTAGGTGTGATGTCTGAGCTATCCTTGTTATCTTTACCTCCAAATGTAGTAACCCGTGAACTGCAGCCCGACGCCTATAGAGATATACATATCGCAGTCAGCTCGCTTACCGATACTTCCATAGCTGTAAAGATGTTCATGGATACAGCTCTGGATCTTTTTACTAAGCCTAAAAAAATGGATGATGAGGAGTGCTGAAGATGAACTTTAAAAGACTTGGAAATAGCGGACTACAAGTATCCGCATTGGGACTGGGGACAAATGCTTTTGGTAAAAGGGCGGATCAAGAGACCTCCATTCAGATCGTACATACTGCGCTGGATCATGGCATTAACTTTATCGATACCGCTAATATTTACGCCGGCTCCGAATCTGAACGAATCATCGGTCTGGCCTTGGAAAGTAGAAGACATGAGGCTGTTCTCGCCACTAAAGCAGGCTTAGTTAAGCATGACGGACCTAACGGAAGCGGCTCCTCGAGGCGCCATTTGATGCAGGAATTAGAAGATAGTCTTCGCCGCCTAAAAACGGACTATGTCGATCTATACCAGATTCACACCTTCGATCCCAATACGCCACTCGAAGAGACGTTACGGACCCTGGACGATATGGTATCTTCGGGCAAAGTACGCTATATCGGGGCTTCCAACTATACAGCATGGCAATTAATGAAGGCGATTGGAATTAGTGAGGCACGGAGCTTCGCCAAATATATTTCAATTCAGTGTAGCTATTCCTTAGCAGATCGGACCCCGGAGAATGAGCTTCTCTCCCTTTGTCTTGATCAAGGTGTAGGGATTATTCCTTATTTTCCACTGGCGGGCGGAATTCTCACAGGCAAATATAATTCAAACGGTTCCGCACCTTCAGGGTCCAGAGCAGATACCGATCCTAATTTCAAAAGATTCCTGAATCATGAACGGATCGAACTGGGGAACAAAGTGGGACAGATCGCTGAAGAACTGGGAACCTCTTCTACTGCACTTTCCTTAGCTTGGCTCATGAATCGTCCTGCCGTCTCGACAGTTATTGTGGGGGCTACACGCGTGGAGCAGCTGGAACAGAATTTGCATAGCACCTCCATTCAGCTTAACGAAGAAACAGTGAGCAAGCTGGATGAGGCAAGTGATTCCTTCCGCTTTGGCGAGCCTTTCGCTTTTTATCGGCTCCCATAGTCTGAACTACTATAATGAAGGAGGGGAGTATTATGACAACACATACAACGGCTAGTATTCAAGTGATGCTTGAAGAGCATAAGGACTTTTTCAATCGTGGCGCAACTAAAGAGGTTGCCTTTCGGCTTAGTCAGCTTCAGAAACTCAAAGACAGCATTAAACGATACGAGGTTCGCATTATCACTGCCTTACAACAGGATTTAGGAAAAAGTGAGTTCGAGGCTTATGCCACAGAGATTGGCTTCACCTTGGACAGCCTCGGTTACATGATGAAGCATCTCAGACGTTGGGCGAAGCCCGTAAAGGTTAGATCACCACTGCATTTATTTCCTGCGAAGAGTTATATCTTAAGTGAACCTTACGGTACCGTGCTCATTATAGGTCCTTTTAATTATCCATTTCAGTTGCTGATCGAACCGCTTATAGGCGCCATTGCCGCTGGAAACTGCGCTGTCCTCAAGCCATCGGAGAGCACACCAGCCATTACGGCTGTTATAGAGCAGCTCATTCAGGAGACCTTCGAACCCCAGTATATTCGCGTAGTTCAGGGGGAGAAAGAGACCACCAATCTGCTGATCCATGCCAAGTTTGATTATATTTTCTTCACGGGCAGTGTTCCGGTCGGTAAAATCGTGATGGAAGCCGCTGCGAAGAATCTAGTGCCTGTAACCTTGGAGCTTGGCGGGAAAAGTCCGGTCATTGTCGACACATCAGCCAATCTTGATGTTGCAGCGAAGCGAATCGTATGGGGAAAATTATTAAATGCCGGTCAAACCTGTATCGCCCCCGATTATTTGCTCGTTCATAAGGACATTGCTAATGAATTGATCACCAAAATCAAACATCAGATTACTGAATTCTACGGTCAAAATGCGCAGCCGAATACAGATTATGGCCGGATCGTAAATGAGCGCCAGCTGCAAAGACTCGCCAGTCTCATTGAACGGGATCGGGAAAAGGTGGTTATGGGCGGAACCGTCATTTCAGAAGAACGTTATATTGAACCTACACTAATCTATCCTGCCGCTTGGACTGACGCTTCTATGGAAGATGAGATCTTCGGTCCGATCCTACCCATATTGGAATATCATCAATTGGATGAAGCTATCCGGAGTATTAACGAGCACCCAAAACCACTTGCACTTTATCTATTCACAGAGGATAAAAATGTTGAACAAGAGGTGCTTTCCCGAGTCTCTTTCGGAGGAGGCTGCATCAATGATACGATCTCGCATGTGGCGAACGCTAGCTTGCCGTTTGGTGGGGTAGGCAACTCTGGAATCGGCGGTTATCACGGGAAGCACAGCTTTGAAGTCTTTTCCCACCGCAAAAGCATCGTTAAGAGAGGCACACGAATCGACCTCGGGATTGTGTACCCACCCTATGGGAATAAGATCAAGCTGGTACGAAAAGTATTAAAATAGACAAAGCAGCAAGCCTCCCATGACTGGGAGGCTTGATACTTTTCAGAGGAACCACTTTTCATTATTTGAACAGCTGCACCAATTCCTCTACATGCAACTCCGCGGTAGAAGGAAACCATAGCTCAGCACTCTCTTTCAAGGATGGACTTCCGGCTCCAACGGACCTCATACCAGCGGCTTTGCTGGCAGCTATCCCCTCCACTGTATCTTCGATAGCTACGCAGCAGTCAGGTGATATGCCCAGCATCTCGGTAACCTGTAAATAAATTTCCGGATCTGGCTTGCCCATACGGATGTTTTTAGGGTCAGCAATCGCCTGAAACAAGCGCCCGATCTTCAATCGTTCAAGAATCAGCATTGCATTCTCATTAACGGAAGCCAGTCCGACAGGGATCCGCTTTTTCTTCAAATCGGTCAGAAGACTATGGATACCCGGGTGCAAATCATCCGGTGTCATTTGTTGAATCAGCTGTTTATACTTTTCGTTCTTTTTGTTGCAGAGCATTCCTTTTACCGGTTGGGGTAAATTCAGACCGCTTTCCTCCAGTAGAATCTCTAAACATTCCATTCGACTATGGCCCTTCAGACGTACATGCTTCTCTCTATCAAAAGAAATCGCCAGCTCATCGGCTAAGGCTTTCCAGGCCAGATAATGATACTCACTAGAATCGGTAATAATCCCGTCCAGCTCGAAAATAACAGCTTCAAGCTGCTTCACATTTGAAAGGGTCACCGGCTTCTTTACAGTTAACTGCACAAGGCTCCCTTTATGTAGAATTTCAATCTCTTCACCTGTCAGTAGTGTATAAATCACTACCTTACTATCAACATAAATATCCAATAAGTGCCCACCACTTGTTATTTTAAACCGATAGCTGTCCCATTGTGCTGGCAAGGCAGGATTAAAGGACAGCATACCGCCACATAAGCGCATCCCACCAAACCCATTCACAATCGACAGCCAAGATCCTGCCATAGCAGCAGTATGCAGCCCGTCCTTCACATTGCGGTTAATATCATCTAAATCCATCCGTACCGTGCGGTCAAAATAGGCGTACGCCCCCGTTAAATCACCAATCTCAGCAGAAATAATACTGTGAATGCACGGTGACAAAGAAGAATCATGTGTCGTTAGCGGCTCATAGTAATTGTAATTGCGGATCTTGTCCGCCAAGCTGAACTGATCACCTAACAGAAACATGGCCATCACCAGATCTGCCTGTTTGAGCACCTGATGGCGGTAAATCACCAACGGATGGTAATGAAGCAGAAGTGGATATTTATCCGGTGGCGTATGTTCAAAGTCCCACTTCTTCTTAGTCAGAAACGTATCATCCTGAGCATAGATGCCAAGCTCATCATCAAAAGGGACATACATTTTTTCTGCGGCGACCAGCCAATCACCAGGCTCTTCCTCAGTCAGACCAATCTTGCCCTTCAGACGTTCAAAATGCTCCGGATACTGCTTTCCTAACAGTCTGGCTATCTCATATGCATAATAGAGTTGATCCCGTACCATAAGATTAGTGTATGCATTATTGTTAACGATAGCTGTGTACTCATCGGGACCCGTTACTGCGTCAATACAGAACGCACCCTCTCTGGCCGGATTAAAATGACCCAGATCCACCCAAAAGCGGGAGGTCTCGAATATCATTTCCGCCCCCTCCAGGACCAGAAACTCATAATCGCCAGTTGCCCGCACATACTGTTTAATGGCATAGGCAATATCCGCGTTAATATGCATTTGTGCCGTTCCTGCCGGAAAATAGGAAGAGTTCTCAGCCCCGTCTATGGTGCGCCAAGGATACAGTGCTCCCTTCTGAGACATCACTGCTGCCCGTTCCCGTGCCTTATCTAACGTAGCATAACGAAACTCGAGTAGCTTCCGGCTAATCTCCGGCTGTGTAAATGTAAAGAAGGGTATCATATACATCTCGGTATCCCAGAAATAGTGACCTTCGTATCCTTCACCCGTCAGGCCCTTGGCCCCGATGTTCGTAAGCCCGTCACGTCCTACGGATTGCAGCAATTGAAAAGCATTAAAACGGATACCCTGTTGAAGCGCAAGATCGCCCTGAATCTCCACATCGGTATGTGCCCAGAAATGATCCAGAAAAGCCCGTTGTTCATGAACTAGCGCTTCAAACCCACAGTTCTCCGCCAAGTGTTGCACTTCTAAGCACCTGCTTAACAGCTCGTCCTCTGCATAATCCTTAGAAGTGTGATACGAAATGTACTTGGTCAGGGAGATCCTTTCCCCCATCACCACTGGTACAACCCATTGCATGGATAATCGCTGAGCTTCTAGCTGCACGAGCCTTTCATAACCAGCGCTACAATTCAGACTGTGGCTTATCCCTGTTAAAAGAGAAAACCCGGTATGCCGCGTCCTCTGCTTCATCCACAAAAAGGACTGCTCGAGCTCATGCCCGGTTTCGACTAGCAGCAAATTGGGTTCCTTACTCCCTGATCCCAGCCGGGGGTCATCCGTGACCTCCGGCCTTTGGATCTCACCATCGATCGATGAAGTAAACGTTAGGGTTCCCTCAAAATTCAATGCCTTGACCTCGTAATCTATGGCCGCTAAATGTTTATGCTGCATGGCCACCATCCGACGAATGTTCAGCTGTACCCTGTGTCCGGCAGGAGATTCCCATTCTACCTGCCGATGCAAGATCCCATTTCGCATATCCAGCTTACGTTCATAACGGTGCACTTGCCCACTGTTCAACTGAAAGGTATGACCTTCAATGCTGAGTTCAATAATCTTGGCGTCCGTCACGTTCAGCATGGCTTGGTTGCGGGAAGGATACCCATAAGCTCCCTCTGGATACACAATAGGCTCGGAATCAAAAAATCCATTCAAGTAGTTCCCTATTATAGATGAGCCCGAGTGGCCATGGTAACCTTCCTCGAAATTACCGCGCATGCCAATGTATCCATTACCCAGAGCAAATACACTTTCGCTTCTTTGATTGTTCTCCTCATCATAAGTCTCCTCATCAAGACTCCACTCCCGGTAAGGATACACCGCAGCCGGATGTACGTATGGTTTCATCTTCATCTCTCTATGCTCCTCCTGACACAGTTTTGTTCAATTAGCTATACTTTATCCTTATAATTCCTGCAATGTTCAAATCAACCTTTTATTGATCCACCCATAAGCCCTCTGACGAAATACTTTTGCAGCAGGAAAAAAATCGCGAGCGGCATCAGCATGGAGATAAATGCAGCCGAGGTGAGTAAATGCCAGTCGTTGCCTCGTGAGCCTACTAAGTCGGCGATCTTCATCGACATGACCTGCACTGACGGTTGATTGCCGATAAAAATCAGCGAGACTAAATAGTCATTCCACACCCATAGGAATTGAAAGATTCCGATAGAAGCCAGTGCGGGCACAGATAACGGTAGAATCAGCCTACTGAAAATAGTGAAATGGCTCGCCCCATCCATAAAAGCTGACTCAAACAAATCCTTAGGAAGCTGACTGATAAAGTTATACATAAAGTAGGTAACCAGCGGTAATCCAAAGGCCGTATGCGCCAGCCAAATGCCCAAGTAGCTTCCGTTCAGTCCAAGAGCCGTATAATCTTTAAGCACTGGAATAAGTGCCACTTGTATTGGAATAACGAGCATAGCGATAATGATGACAAAGAGTGTGCGGCGCCCAGGAAAACGTAGCCAAGCAAAAGCATAGGCGGCAAAAGAAGCAATTAACACCGGAATGACCGTCGCTGGAACAGCAATCGTCAGTGTATTCCAGAAGGCTTGCGACAATCCGGTGCCTTTTTGCACCGTTTCACTGCCATCGGCTTGCTTGAGCTTGTATTCCTTGCCCGAGAGCACGTTATTGTAGTTATCCAATGTGAGATCCGGTGTCATTTTCCAGCCTTGTTCCTGTTGATTTATGGTACGCGCTCTGCGGTTCTCCCACATCAAACGACTGCCATCGGCCTTAACGCCTGCCTTCAGCTGCTCATCGGTATAGGTTTTACCGTTTACCTCGATCGGCTCCCGCAGATCCACATCTTTCGATAGCTGAAGGGTCTCTCCAGCCTTCCACTCCTGATGAGGAAAAGCTTTCCACCATCCAGTCTGCAAAATATCGGCAGCCGGACGGAAGGAGGAAATGAACAGCCCAAGGGTCGGAAGCAACCAAATGAAACAAATCACACCCAGCACGATATTAACAATCGTCTTGCTGCCTTTTCTCTTCTTTTTCCCGGCCATTAGAATCCCCCTTGCTTACGGAACTGACGTAGATTGATTATGATCACAGGCAACACCGCGATCAGCAGAACAATAGCCAGCGTGGAGCCGTAACCGAAATTCCGGTACATAAAGAATTGGCGGTAAAACTGTGTAGCCACTACCTCTGTATCGTATTGACCTCCTGTCATCACCATGACGACGTCAAATATTTTCAATGTAAAGACGATAATGGTCGTTGTCACAGTCAGAATGGTTGCTGAAATGTAGGGGATCATGATTCCAAAGAAGATCTTCACCTCATTAGCACCATCTACTCGTGCAGCTTCCAATATGTCGTCAGGAACTCCCTTAATAGCTGCCGAGAATATCACCATCGCAAATCCGGTCTGCATCCAGATCAGAATGATGATGAGGAAAAAGTTATTCCACGGCTGAAGCATACTCGTCCATGCCTGTGGTTCTCCCCCAAAATAAGTAACGATGGCGTTCAAAAGTCCAATTTGTTCATCGCCGGGTTGATAGTAATATACAAACTTCCAAATAACGCCTGCGGCTACAAAAGAAATAGCCATCGGCATAAAAATGATCGATTTAGCTAGCTTCTCATAGCTGCTTCTGTCGGCAAGAATTGCAATCAAGAGCCCAAAAGCTACACATGCCAGTGTACCAACGAATACCCAAAGTAAGTTGTTACGCAGTGCCGTCGCCATTAGATGGTCGCTAAAGATCGCTGCATAGTTGCTGAGACCTACAAATTTCTCTGAAGAAGCATTGAAAAAGCTTAAATACAGCGTCCGCAGCGCAGGCAGCACCAATAGCCACCCCAATATAATCACTGCCGGACCAATAAAAATATAAGGCAATACCTTTCGGCGTACGTAATCAGGATATTGCTCGACTGCCCAGGTAAGTGTGTAATAGATCAGATAAACACCCAGAACCCCCCATAGAACAGCTAGAACCGCCGTTAGTAGCGGGTTTAGCGTGGAATCCCGAAAGAATAAAAAGATCGAGCCATTAACAACAACATTGGCTATTAATACTAAAAGAGACAGCAATACCGCCCTAAGGCTTACCGTCTGCTTGGCTTTCAATTGTGGCTTCATTTGTGGTTGTGGTTGTAGTTGTGATTGTCCACCCATATTAGCTCCAGCTCCTCCTATACTCACGCTTTGGAAAACAAAAAGAGGGGCAGAGAACCTTCAAATCTCGCTGCCCCTCTTTTAACTGTGTGCTTTCAATATTAGGTTAGTTGTTCCAGCCAGACTGGATTTGTTCCAACGCCTGATCCAGCGTCGCAGTACCACTTACGTAGTCGGTCATACCCTTCCAGAAGGTACCTGCGCCCACTTTGCCCGGCATCAGGTCAGAGCCATCAAAGCGCAGCGTGGAAGCATCCTGAACCAGCTTCGCCATCCGGCGATCGGATTCTGAGGTATACCAATCCAGGGAAGCATCATTCATTGGAGCAATTACGCCGCCCGATTGCACCCAGCTCTTAATGGATTCTCCTGTAGTAAAGAATTCCATAACTGCACGAACTTCAGGACGATCGTTGAACATCGCGTAAATATCGCCAGCAACTAGCACTGGTTTACCATATTGAGGATCAATAGGCGGCAGGTAGAACCAATCATAATCTACATCAACCTTTGCGGTTTCAGGGAAGAAGCTTGTAATAAAGTTGCCGAGCATATTAAACCATGCTTTAGGAGGATTATTGAACATTGGCGCTGGGGCATCCCCGAACGATGTCGTCACGATGGATTTTGCACCACCATAGACATAATCCTTGTTGAGCCAAATTTTCGACATGGTTTCAACTGCATTCTTCACTTCTGGAGAGGTAAATGGCAGCTCACCTTTTACCCATTTATCGTAGTTCTCAGGTGTAGTTGTGCGCAGCATTATGTTTTCTACCCAGTCTGTTGCCGGCCAGCCTGTTGCAGCACCACTCTCGATTCCAATAGCCCAAGCAGGATCACCATCTTTCGCAATTTGTTCCGTCAGAGCCATCATCTCATCCCATGTCTCAGGAACCTTGTAGCCCGCTTCATCAAATTGCTTTTTTGGATACCAGACCAAGCTCTTTACGTTACTGCGGTTCCAGATCCCCGCCATGATTTTGCCGTCTTTCCCGTCCATATTAGACATATCAAGCCAGCTCTTGTTGTAATTAGCCGTCAATTTGGCTTGATCCAGCACGTTAGTTAAATCGATAACCTTGCCAGTCTTAGCAATCGAGGCTAGCAGTCCCGGCTGCGGGAAATCAGCGATATCCGGAGCATTTCCACCGTCTACTCGAATGTTTATCGTAGCTTCGAACTCTTTTGAGCCCTCGTATTGAATATCAATTCCTGTCTTCTCTTCAAACTCTTTAATACTATTCTCAAATTTCACTTGGTCAGCATCTACGAAGGGGCCGAACATCGTTACTTTAGTTCCTTTATAGTCGCCCTTCATGGCTAGCTCTAGCGGAGATCCCGATGGCTCGGTGCTAGGAGCAGTTGTAGCTTTCTCAGTGTTATCTGCTGTTGGGCTGGTAGTCGCCGCAGGTGGATCTGTAGGCGCTGCATTGTTGTTATTGCCTCCGCCGCATGCGCTCAGCATCATAGTGAAGGATAAACACAGTACTAAAGCCAATGACTTTTTACGTCCTGAGGTTTTCTTCATCTTTTGTACATCCCCTTTAATGGTTTTAGAGATTGCTTCTGACTCAATCATCCGGTACCCTGGCATGTATAAGCAGCTTGTAGCAGATCACCTCCTTGGAAAGCTTTTCAGAATCTAAGGATCTATACTAAAAAAGAATCCAATCACAAATTCCAATTAATTGTAGCGCTTACATTTGTTATACTATCACATAAAGTAAGCGTTTCCAATCTGTATTTGAAATGTTTTGGTAAAAATTATTTTTATTGTCTAAGCAAATATTCAAATGTTGCTTAAGACGAGCGCTGAATTCTGAAAAGCTTTTCAGAGGGTGGTACAGAAGTGAACTACCCCTATTTTTCTCGTGTAGATTCCCGCACAATCAGCTTATGCTCCATCTTCTCATTCAATACCTGCACTTCACCAGTTGTAAGCAATTCATGCAGCTTCTCCGCCGCACGATACCCTAACTCGTAAATTGGCTGTGCAATCGTAGTTAGCTTCGGGATGAACATACCCGACATCCTTAGATTATCAAACCCAATCACGGATACCTGACCCGGAACAAGAATATTACGATCCTTCAGATAAGAAATCGTCCCCATCGCGAATTCATCAGCCACACAGAAAACAGCAGTTAGTTCAGGGTAATCTGTAAATAGTTCATGCGCAGCTTGATAAGCATGTTCAAACCGGTGACTGGCATATTTACTCTTCACAATATTCTGCTGTAACCCTGACTCTGTTAGTGCTCTTACAAACCCTTCATAGCGTGGTGGTCCTGATACCGAATTATCATGGTAAAAACCAATCATACCAATATCTTTATGACCTAAATCAATCAGGAACTTTACCGCATCATAGGCAGCCGCTTCATCATCCACCTCCACACTTGGAATGTCGAACTCATCGGAATGTGACGACACTAGCACAAATGGAATTCTACAACCGACCAATTTGTCATGATACTCAGGGTAAAGAAAATCACTGGCGAATACAATTCCATCCACCTGCTTCTCATGGAAGTTATCAATATAGGACAGTAGTCGTTCTTTGTCGCGGTCCGTATTGCAGATCATTAGACTATACCCAAGCTTGATGCAAGCATCCTGCATCCCCCGAATCACCCCTGCGAAATACAGGTTCTCAATATCGGGAATAAGCAGGCCCAGTGTAAAGGACTTCTTGTAAATCAGACCACGTGCAAATGAATTAGGTTGATACCGCAATCGTTCTACAGCCTCCATCACTCGATTCCGTTTGCTCTCCACTACCGAATTCGGTGCATTCATAACACGTGACACTGTGCTAATCGACACCTCGGCCATTCTGGCAACATCTCTTATGGTTGGCTTCATAATGATAACTTCCTTTTTTAGGGAACTTTTCGATGTGATTATAGCAAGCCCGATTGGAAATAACAATATAATTTTTGAAGCGCTTACATTATTTTAAAAAATTCATCTTCTCCTCCTCTTTCTTCACTCGGAAGATAAACAACTTACTTAAAGTGTGTATATAGTTTTATTACATGGTATACTATCCGAGTAGCGATATTCGTAGCTACAAATACTGCTCTATGAGCATAGAGCATTTATTATAGGAGGGATAACATTGAAACAACCTCGTGACATTCGATTCTCCGTACTGGACCTGGCTTCTATTGTGGAAGGAGGGACCGCGGCAGACTCTTTTCATAACTCTCTAGATTTAGCTCGGAACGCTGAGAAGTGGGGCTATCATCGGTATTGGTTCGCTGAACATCATAATATGATCGGAGTTGCCAGCTCTGCTACCTCACTCTTGATCGGACATATTGCTGGTGGCACCCAAAGCATACGTGTTGGCTCTGGTGGCATTATGCTATCCAACCACGCACCACTTGTTATTGCCGAACAGTTCGGGACTCTCGAATCTCTATATCCGGGACGGATAGATCTTGGACTGGGCAGAGCACCCGGATCTGATCAACCAGCTTCCCGTGCGCTGCGTCGCGGGCTCGGAAGCGATGGCAGTGAATTCCCTGAGCAGCTAAGTGAGCTAAGAGCTTACTTCGACCCTGCAGGAGCAGGATCGCGCCCAGCTGGAGTACGCGCGGTTCCTGGGGAAGGCTTAAATGTTCCCATCTGGCTCTTAGGCTCCAGCGGCTTTAGTGCTGAGCTAGCAGCCAAGCTAGGGTTGCCTTTTGCCTTTGCCAGCCATTTTGCACCTGAGTATTTACTTCAGGCGCTGCACATATACCACAGTAATTTCCGTCCATCAGAAGTACTAGACAAACCTTATGTTATGGTCGGACTAGGGGTTACAGCAGCCGATACCGTAGATGAGGCAAGAAAGCTAGCTACCTCGCAGCAGCAGCAGTTCCTCAATATCATCCGCGGGCGTACAGGCAAGTTACAACCACCCGTTGAGAGTATGGATGGGCTATGGACGGTACAAGAAAAAGCAATCATGCTCGATAAGCAGCGTTATTCTTTCTCTGGCGATAAAGCAGCGATTAAAGAACGACTTCAAGACATTCTGAAAGAGACACAAGCAGATGAATTGATTATCTCCGCAGGGATTTATGATCATGAAGCTCGTCTTCGTTCCTATGAAATTGTAGCTGAGGCTATGAAAGAACTGTAAGATTGCAGTCTTAACAAGGCAGGACGTTATCTGAGTATCGGGAATTCTCCCGTTTCAGATATGCGTCTTGCCTTTTTTGTTTTGTTTTCGAAACCGTTCTTAATAAAACACTACTAAGATAGTAAAAAACATAAAAATAAAGAGATATAGAGAGAAATCAACAGATAAACAGACCATATACTTATTATTTAAACAAATATGATCTAATTAGTTGTAATACATCATTTTTCTTTGGATATCATTTTGATTATACTTTATATATTCGCTATAACGAACGATTTGTATTTTGGCTATGCCCTCTTTCTCCGTTCATTCAGAGAGATTCCGCCCCCAAATGAAAGAGTGGTACTTCACAATACTACTTATTTCGACAATGTAGAATGGAATAATCGTTTAAAACGGAGGATTTTGCCGGAAGCCCGCAGATTTTGTTTTTCAACAGCTACAATGGGCTCAGGAGAAAGGAGCAAAGAAAGTGAAGAAGAAATACCATTCGGTCTTCATAGCTGCTTACGTTCTGATTATTCTGGCAGGAGTAATATGGCACGCTGGAGGGGTAAGCGCTCAGGATACCATTAAGCTTACTGTGAATTCTCATACCACGAGCACAGCCACCATGAACAATATGAAGCCCGGTGACGAAATGAGCTCAGAGTACACGATTATTAATGATGGCACAGAAGGCTTTGATTACTTCGTGGACTTTAAATTCATCTCTGGAGACGTAGAGTTGTACAATATTCTCCAAATGACACTCGAAAAAGAGGGAGTAATCATCTATTCGGGAGTGATGAGTGAGGCTGCTGGCAGAGTAACCATCGGTTCACTTGCTGGAGGAGAGAAGAGTGTAATTCAAATGGATGTAACCTTCCCATGGGAAGCCGGCAACGAATATCAAGGGAAGGCCACGACCGTAGCTTTTGAATTCTCCGCTTCCGGAGAACCAGGTCCAACCACCGAGCCTACTTCAACGCCAACGCCAACAGCGACGGTTTCACCTACACCTGATCCATCACCTACAGCAACGGCAACAGCAACAGCAACAGCAACAGCAACAGCAACAGCAACAGCAACAGCAACAACTGATCCTACTACAACACCTACTGAAACACCTACAGAAACACCAGCAGCTACACCTGAAGCTTCACCGACACCTACGGTTGCACCAACCACAACACCTACAGATTCACCAACGACTACTGCTTCACCTACAGCTGTCGTAACACCAGGTCAGTCAGTGCCACCAACAGCAACAGCAACACCATCGCTTTCACCTACGGTTTCACCGCCTGCAGTCGATGAAATAAGCGTTACTGAAGAACCGATTCCAATGGGCGGAAGCAGTAATAAGCCTACACCTGCAGCGTCACCAGATGCTGGTAGTCAAACCACCAGTGCAACACCTCAGCCAAGCGATGAGGCAGCCTTACCTGACGGCGACATTCCTTTGGGAGCACCAGAGGCAGGCAACGAGCTTCCAAATACCGCCGAGCCTTGGTATAACTTAATTCTTGCCAGCTTAGCTATTGCGGTACTCAGCGTGATCATTATGCGCAGATTGAAATCAAAGAAAGAATAACGTTTAGTAATTTAAGTCTGGAGGAGAGAGTATGAAGAAGCGTAATGGTGTCTTATTAACCGTGAAGCTAATCTTCATACTCTCTTTAGTTGTGCTGATTTATTCGATCGTTCAAGTCGTCAAAGCACCCATCGAGACCAAGCAGGCCCTAAATGATTGGGCAAAAAAGAGGGAGGAAGCCATCGCCCGCCCCCTTTCAAATGAAGAGAACCCTCTCCCCAAGGGAATGGTCAGTTCTTCAAAAGAACAACCATCTTCTCCTCCCTCCTATAAAGAGGGTGAAGTGATTGGAGAAATCCGCTTCCCCACCTTAAATAAGAAGGTGGCTATTCTGGAGGGTACGGAAAGCCCTGAATTAAAAAAAGGAGCTGGACACTATATAGGTAGCGCAGCCATCGGCGCCATCGGTAATAGCGTGCTTGCTGGACACCGTGATACCGTATTCCGCAATCTAGGAGAACTTGTCGCAGGAGATCTAATCGAACTGGAAAGCATGGACGGTACGTTCACCTATGAAGTGACAGGCAGCACGATTGTAGACGGGACTGAACGCGGCGCAATAAGACCAAGCGATAAGGCTATTCTTACCTTGATCACCTGTTATCCTTTTTCATACGTGGGGTCAGCACCGGACCGGTATTTACTTTCAGCGAAGCTAGTAAAGCAAGAAATATCGCCTCATTAAAAGCTAATCTTAACTCTTAATCTTCCTCCTCAGGGATGAGACCGGATATGGAAAGTGATACTATATAGATACAACAGTAATGAGGAGATGACCCACAGTGAAAAAAGAGGTTATAGAACGGTTTATTTCGTATGCTCAAATGGATACCCAATCGAACGAGGATAATGAAACTTGTCCTTCCACTCCGGGGCAGATGGTGCTGGCTCACAAGCTGGTCGAAGAGCTCAAGGAGATCGGCATGGATGAAGTGCAGGTGGACGAGCATGGATATGTCATGGCTACGCTCCCAGCCAATACGGAGAAGGATGTTCCGACCATTGGTTTTTTAGCGCATCTCGATACAGCAACTGATTTCACAGGAACAAATGTAAAGCCACAGATCGTGGAGAACTACGATGGCAAAGATATTCTTTTGAACAAAGAATTAAATGTTGTATTGTCTAAAGCGAGCTTCCCAGAGCTGGCAGAATATAAAGGCCATACATTAATTACAACCGATGGTACCACCCTGCTTGGCGCAGACAATAAAGCCGGTATTGCCGAGATTATGACAGCTATGAATCACCTTCTTCAGCATCCTGAAATCAAGCATGGCAAGATTAGAGTCGCCTTCACACCGGATGAAGAAATTGGCCGCGGACCTCATAAATTTGACGTAGCTGCTTTTAATGCTTCCTATGCTTACACTGTGGACGGAGGCCCACTCGGTGAACTAGAGTATGAAAGCTTTAATGCTGCATCAGCCAAAATCTCGGTTTACGGCGTCAATGTACATCCTGGTACTGCCAAAGGAAAAATGATTCATTCCGCAAAAATCGCTATGGCGCTCCACCTTAGACTCCCTGCTGAGGAAGCTCCAGAATTCACAGACGGTTATGATGGCTTCTACCACCTTAGCTCCATAGAAGGCACACCGGAATTCAGCAAGCTTCAATATATCATTCGTGACTTCGACCGCGAGAAATTCGAGGCACGTAAAGCCTTTCTTTCTGCCATCGTAGATGAATTCAAGAGCATCCATGGTGAAGAGAACATCGTGCTTGAAATGAAAGACCAATATTACAACATGCGCGAAAAAATCGAACCGGTGCGTCATATTGTCGATATTGCCCATGAGGCGATGGAGAATCTGAACATCACACCGATCATCCGCCCGATTCGCGGGGGAACAGATGGCTCACAGCTTTCCTACATGGGTTTACCTACACCTAATATTTTCACGGGGGGCGAAAATTTCCACGGTAAATTCGAATACGCCTCTGCTGACAACATGGAAAAAGCGGTGAACGTAATCGTCGAGATCGCCAAGCTGTTCGAACAAAAAGCTTAAATCGTAATTCACGTCACTCCATATTGAATACAAAAAATCCCTGAAAAGGTCGATTCAGACCTCTCAGGGATTATTAATGTTCAAAGTCTATTCGATTAGCATCTTTCTTCCGGCGGCGTGTCTTTCCAGATCACGTTTTCCCCGTAATTCTTACCCCAATCATACATCAATCGAAGGACGGGAAGCAGGCTCTGTCCATATGAAGTCAGAGAATACTCTACTTTTGGAGGAACCTCGGCATACACTTTCCGAAGAACCAACTGATCTTCTTCAAGCTCTCGAAGCTGATTGGTCAACATTTTCTGCGTGATATGAGGAATTAACTTCTTCAGCTCACTGAACCGCTTTGTCCCTTCAAGCCCAAGATGCCACAGGATTATCAGCTTCCATTTGCCTCCAATCACCGCAAGCGTCAGTTCCTTCTCGCAGTTAATTTCCTTCAAGTTGATGCGATCTTTAATCTCGGTTGCCATAACTAAAGCGCCCCCTCTCTCCTGTTGTCATACTAACACAAAAACGAATAACCTCCTTACTAGGAAGGCATTCGTTTCTGTACTCTCACTCTAAATTAGCATGCTTGCCGAACATCTGCTTAGTCGTCTGCCCCGTCTTCTCCATCATCCGCAGAATCACTGCATCGTAAAAGACTAACATCGTCTGTTCGAATAAAGAAGCCATTGGCTGAATCGTGCTGTAGCCTCCGCTGGTCTGATCTTTTGTAGACCCCGGCAGCTTCACTACATAGCTCGCTAAACGTCCGACGGTCGAGTCCGGCGCAATCGTAACGGCAATAACCTCTGCACCTACTCCTTTGGCCTTCTCTGCCATAGAGATCAGCCCCTTCGTCTCTCCCGAACCGGAACCGAGCACAAGCACATCACCAGGCTCAATACCCGGGGTTACCGTTTCTCCCACGACGTACGCTTCTTTACCGACATGCATGAGTCGCATTGCAAAAGCACGTCCCATCAATCCTGATCTACCAGCCCCGGCCACAAATATCTTATTCGACTGAAGAAGCAGTTCAGCCATTCGTTCAGCCTCTTGCTGATCAAGCTGAGAAATGGAGCGCTGAAGCTCCTCTATAATCTGCTGCGCATATTTCAATGTGTCCATTGTAATCTTAAGCCTGGTTAACTAGACGTTTCATCTCTGCCGCTGCGGCCTTTTGATCAGCCTCACCCGTAATGCCTCCGCCAACGATAACAAGATCAGGATTCGCTGCAATAACTTCCGGAAGCGTACTTAGCTTGATACCCCCAGCGATAGCGGTTTTAGCCTGTTTAACCACACTTTTAATTGCATTCAAATCTGCAAAAGAATTTTTCCCTTCCGCCTGATGGTCATATCCAGAGTGTACGCAGACATAGTCTACGCCAAGTGCGTCTACTTCAGCCGCTCTTGACTTAATATCTTTTACATTGATCAGGTCAACCAGAATCTGTCTATTCGTCTTCTTAGCTTCCTCCACCGCACCCCGAATGGTAGCATCATCAGATACACCAAGCACAGTAACGATATCAGCACCAGCTTCTGCCGCCTTCATCACTTCATATCCACCAGCATCCATGATTTTCAAATCAGCCAATACTGTCAAAGCAGGAAAAGCTTCCTTTATTGCTTTCACCGCATGCAAGCCTTCATTAATAACGATAGGTGTTCCAATTTCAACGATATCTATATATTCAGCAACCTCTGAGACAATCTCTTTCGCTCCCGCAATATCCACTAGATCCAATGCTAATTGCAATTTCATATTTATTTGCACTCCTCGTTAATATATTTTAGTAAGTCATGTACAAATTGTAGATCCTTACATCCTTTAAGGGAAGTAGGCACTTTATTGTGATGTAGTTACCTGGAGGATACTAATGTGCTGCTGCCAGCTTTATCTTTGCAGACATTAACAACCTTTTGTCATATTTTTGTAAAAGTACTGCATTTTCATGAAAGCTGTGCTAACATTACAGTTTGTTTATGGAATAACAGCAATTTAATCATGATGTAAGAAGGTGTACAATGAAGCACAATACTCACCAAGAATTTAACCTTGTAAAACTAACTTGGCCGATATTCCTGGAACTGTTCCTATTTATGCTCATGGGCAGTGTGGATACTTTTATGATCAGCTCCGTATCGGACGATGCCGTATCGGGTGTTGGCGCAGCGAATCAGATTATCGCGATGGCTATTTTAGTTCTCAGTGTAATTGGTAACGGCGCAGCGATTGTGGTCTCCCAATACCTCGGTTCCAAAAAACCTCTGGAAGCCGCTCAAGTGACCGGCAATGCCATTACTCTAAACCTGTTAGTAGGAATTCTCCTAAGTACGTTTTTACTGATATTCGGAGGAACTCTACTAACTGCCCTGAATGTAAAAGGGGACATTCTCGTTTACGCTAAATCCTATATTCATATTGTCGGCGGCGGTATTTTTCTCCAAGCATTAATCAATGCTCTGGCGACCACAATCCGTACGCACGGTTTCACTAAACAGACGATGGTCGTATCCTTGCTGATGAACATCATTCACGTGGTGGGTAACTACTTACTCATCTATGGTCATTTTGGACTTCCAGCGTTAGGTGTCGAAGGTGCAGCTATCTCAACGGTTGTCAGTCGGTTTATCTGTCTTATTATTTTCTTCTTACTGCTCTACAGAGTGATGGAGGTACGGGTGAAGTTAACCTACTACATTCATCTTTCCAAAAAATATGTGCAGCAAATTCTCAAAATCGGCATCCCGTCCGCGTTCGAATCGATTATTTATCAATCTTGTCAGCTCGTATTCACGCTGTATATTACCTACCTGGGCGCCGAGGCTATGGCCACTCGTCAATACGCGCTCAACATTTCCAATTATATTTATTTATTCAGTGTAGCCGTCTCCATGGGAACCTCCATTATCGTAGGACATCTGGTGGGAGCTAGGCGCCCCAAAGAGGCCTATACGCGTGTATTCACCAGTGTGAAGTGGGCACTTCTGGTCACAGTAGTAATAGATGTGCTTGTGATCGTCTTCCGGGTACCGCTATTCGGCCTCTTCACAGACAACGAGAACATTATTCTGATGGGGGCTCAGGTTATACTGCTTAGTTTCTTCCTAGAGACCGGGCGCACAACTAATTTGGTCATCATTAACTCACTACGCGCCTCGGGCGATGCGAAGTTCCCAGTATATATGGGACTGATCTCCATGGTCTGCATGAGCTTACCCCTTGGCTATTTTCTGGTATTCCAGCTTAACCTAGGATTAGCCGGTGTGTGGATTGCCACTGCGGCTGATGAGTGGACAAGAGCTGTCATTATGTATTTCCGCTGGAAGAGTCGAGCTTGGGAGAAACACGGACTGATTCAGCACGATGATGTAGAACACAGCGTGCCTTCCACTACCCCTGCAGCTGTAAATTAACGAATTTATTTAGGTGGTTCTCTAAGGTCATATCAGATCTTAAGGGTCCACCTTTTTTGTCGCTTCATGATTACATAAATATTAGAATGAATGAAGCATTCTACGTTACAATAGATAGAACGTAATTAATCTAAAGGGGAGAACCTCATGCCGGAAGAAACCGGAATCCACGAGTTATTGACGCTCAAGACGATTGCGGAGACCTTAAACAGTTCCAATGAGCTCAAACCGATGCTCGATACAGTTATGGGTAAGCTGTTAGATCTAACAGGAAATACGGCAGGCTGGATCTTCCTGAGCGAAGAGAATATGGAGTATGAATTCGCCGCAGATCAAGGTTTACCGCCAGCGCTGCAACGGAACAATAAACAGCCGATGCAGTGTGGAAGCTGCTGGTGCTTAGACCGCCTATGGGACGGACGGCTAGAGCATGCTGTTAACATTCTAAACTGCAAGCGGCTGAGTAATGCCAGGCAAAATAACTGGGGCGATACATTAGGGATCACCCACCACGCCACTATCCCACTGCATTCAGGCGATCGCTACCTAGGACTTATGAATGTAGCTGCACCGGGCAAAGCACATTACCCCGACAGTGAGCTGGCTCTGCTACAATCCGTGGCCCTGCAAATTGGCAGTGCCATTGAACGCATGCAGTTATATAGCACCGAGCAGCGCCGTGCCAATCTGTACGCCAAATTAGGGGAGTTCAGCGCTGCTTTGAATATAACGGCTAGTGAATGCATCTCCCCAAGCATTCTGGTGGAGAAAACCACCGCCCTGATTGGCCAATATTTCGATTGGCCTTTTGCAGCGATCATTGGACAACACGCGGGCAAATTCGAAGTACATGCAGCCGCTCATGCAGCTAATATAACACCTGAATTAGCTCCTTTTGAGCTCTCGGATTCCTTTAAGAATCGTCTAAGGGATATTGCAAAAGGACAGCGCTTCGCAACATTAACCTCTGACGAAGAACAGGAAATTACGAACTCATGCTGTTCCGAACAGCCTGTTACAGAGCGAGTTGTAATGCTTGCCGTCCCCTTTCGGCAGATTACTGCACATGGTTCAGCCATTCTACTCATCACCTCGCCTAAAGCACTCGCCTCCGCAACCGCAGACGGAGAAGTACTCGAAGCGATTGCCGAGCACATTTCAGCTACATTGGAAAGTGTACAGCTCGGAGAGAAGCGCCGCGAAATCACGCGTCTGGACGAGCGGAATCGACTGGCCCGTGACCTCCACGACTCGGTGAACCAGATTCTGTTCTCCCTCTCGATGACGGCCAAAGGTGTAGAAAGCATGCTGCAGCAAGAGCATACCTCCCATCCGGCTGCTGAGGCTGTCCGCGATATTCAAGAGCTCTCTCAATCTGCACTCAAAGAAATGCGTGCTTTAATCATGCAGCTTCGTCCTGCAGGACTGGAAGCCGGGTTATTGACCGCGCTGCAGGCTCATGGTCAGCAACTAGGGCTGTTGATACAGACTCAACGCAGCGGTGTACTCGAACTTCCCCGCAATGTGGAAGAAGGACTGCTGCGCATTGGTCAAGAAGCACTTAATAATGTACGTAAGCACTCCGGAGCTTCTAAAGCTAAAGTATCTCTACTTTTGAACGCTACCGAGGTGATACTGAGCATTGCCGATCAGGGTAAGGGCGGTGCCAAACGGCGCTGTAACACAGACACCAATGAATCTCTCGGCCTGCATATTATGAAGGAAAGAGCTGAGGCGCTCTACGGCCATATTCATATTCAAAGTGAGGAGCACCAAGGCACAACGGTTGAGGTAACCATCCCTTTGCCCCTCCAATCCACATGAAGTCGGGTGATCACAAATGACAATAGGTTTATTACTGGTTGACGATCATGCAATGGTTCGTCGAGGGCTACAAGTGTTTCTCTCGACACAACCGGACATCAAGGTTATCGGAGAAGCATCGAACGGCCGCGAGGCACTAGAGAGAACGGCTGAGCTCCATCCGGATATCATATTAATGGATTTGCACATGCCCGTTATGGATGGCATCGAGACGGCTAAACAGCTACGGATCTCCCATCCACAGGTCAAAATCATTGTGTTGACCTCCTTTTCAGATCAGGATCATGTACTCCCTGCTATCCGCGTAGGGATCAAAGGATATTTGCTAAAAGACATAGAACCAGAAGCGCTGGTAGTCGCCATCCGCAAGGTACACAGTGGTCAAGTTGAGCTGCATTCCGCAGCTGCCAGTCAACTGATGAATCTAATGGCAGCTTCTACACCAGAACAACTGAATGTTAGCAACTCAGATCTGAATGGATCCAGTACTACATCGGTTACAATCACCGGATCTGAGCTTCTTACTCCACGAGAGCAGGAAGTGTTAGACCTCATTGCACTAGGTATGAGCAACAAAGAGATTGCCAGTAAGCTGGTCATCACCGAGAAGACTGTTAAGACACATGTCAGTCATGTACTGGGAAAGCTGAACTTATCGGATCGGACTCAAGCTGCCATTTTTGCATTGAAAAGCGGCTACAACTCATAGCGCCACAGCCCATCTACAACTATAGTCTTAGACGCTCAGCACAATGGCTGAGCGTTTTTATTATGCAGGTTCATTCCATGTGCTGACGTCAACAAATGTCGATTCAGCTATCATTGGTTTATAGCAATCAACCTTATAGGAGTGGATACAGATGAAAGTCATGATCCTGACAGGCAGCAATCGAAAAGAAGCGACCAGCACGAAGTTGGCAGAGCATGCCGCACATTTTATTAATCAGCAAGGCGAACAAGTCACCCTGTTTAATCTCCATAAACGCCCACTGCCCTTTTATTCACCAGATGAGTCTTACGCGGAGCATGAGCATCTAAGCGCCCTCCATCAAGAGATGCTAACTGCGAACGCAATCATCCTGATTACCCCGGAATACCACGGTTCCATGAGCGGCGTGATGAAAAATGCTCTCGACCATCTAGGCCAGACGCACTTCAACGGCAAAGTGGTATTGTGCGCTAGCTCTGCAGGTGGAGCTGTAGGTGTAAGCTCATTGCTTCAATTGCAGGCGGTTGTACGCAATCTACATGGGATTAATACGCCAGACTGGATCTCCATCGGCGGGATGCAGCGCAAGCGGTTCGAGGTTGAATACGACGGGTACGAGGGCGGTCAAGAAATTGAAGATCGCATTCGCCTAGTCTTAGAATCATTCCTAAATTTAGCTCGCAAAATCAATAGCCCGACAGGTGCCGCCCTATGATCAAAGGACTGTTTGAAACCCATCTGAACGTGACTAACCTTGAACAATCTGCTCATTTCTATGAACATGTTCTGGGACTACCCTTAGCACATTCGGAGAATACTGAAGGTCGCAAGCGGCGATTTTACTGGATTGGAGAAGATCGTAATCAGGCCATGCTGGGGATTTGGGAGAAGGCACCTTCCGAGGTTGTGCGTCAGCACTTTGCTTTTCAAGTAACGCTTGAGGATTTGAAGCAGTCAGTATCCTACCTGAAGGCCAAGGGGATTGAAGCCTCCAACTTCCTCGATGATGATAAGGGACAATTGTATGTATTTGGCTGGATGCCAGCCGTATCCGTGTATTTCAGTGATCCAGATGGTCATTCCTTAGAGTTCCTATCTATACTGCCTGATTCACCCAGACCTGAGCTAGGAATGGTACCCTGGAAAGAATGGGAACTAATACATGAAAGAAATTGGTAGTTATTGATAAAATTCAGGCTAAGCCTGCACGAGGAGACGAGAATATGATAAAAGGACTATACGAAGCACATTTACCAGTAAGTAATCTTGAGGTATCTATCGAATTTTATGAGAAATTGGGATTAAAAATGGCCTGGCGGGATGAGGAAACTGCATTCTTCTGGATGGAGGAAGGTCGGAGTTGGATCGGCATTTGGGAAGGAAAGGAAGTAGCAACGCCATACCACCCATCTTTACGGCATATTGCCTTCCGCGTAACTTATGAGGATCTGAAGCAATCACTGCAATGGCTGGAATCCATTGGGGTAGAGGCTGTTCCGTTCCGTAATCGAACTTCCGTTGAGCCTTTTATTCGAGCTTATCAAGGGAATGCTTCTGTGTACTTCAACGACCCGGACGGCAACAGCCTGGAATTGATGTGCCATGTAGAGGTTCCTGAACATTTGAAGCATCTCTCAGAGAATATCATCTTAACCGAGTGGGAGAAATTGCTCGACCATAAATAAAAATACTCAAACAAAAAACAGCTGCCCACCATCAAGGGTCCAGCTGTTTGAGTATGTTAGCTGCTTCTATTTAACCATCTCTTGCATGGTTTTAGTAAAGGCTGTTACTTAATCGTGATGCCTTTCTTCATAGCCTTCATATCTGAATTCGTGTTCACAAGCATTGGCAGTATCTTCATACTTCTCGTCATGGGAGAGTTACATTGCCAGCAGGTAGGTACGTACTGAAATGCAAAGTTATCGCGCATCCAACCGGTGCAACCTTCCTTGGTACAAGACCAAATGGCTGTGTCTTCCTGCGGAAGATCCTCCAGTGCTTTTTTACGAAAATACATAAGTACCCCTCCTTGGATCGAATCGAGACGATTTCGCCACCCTATTAGGGGCAGATTCATAAGATGAAAAATAAAAAAGCTGCCCTCAACTTGTGTTAAGGGCAGCCTAATTTTCGAATTACAGTTTTACAACGTTTTCGGCTTGTGGTCCACGAGCGCCTTGAGTTACGTTGAACTCAACGCGTTGGCCTTCGTCCAAAGATTTAAATCCGTCGCCTGTGATTGCGGAGAAGTGTACGAATACGTCGCTTCCACCTTCAACCTCGATAAAACCAAATCCTTTGTCTGCATTAAACCATTTAACTGTACCTGTTTGCATGATATTACCTCCAATATTTTATTTAACACATGTCCTTTTATTCCTACGTAGTGTACGAACAAATAAAAATTCACACATTGGAAAAGGACTCATACGCACAAATGATAACCTTTTACAATATGTGAATTAAGGGTTAAATTTATGATTAACTTCATTGTACCACACTAAATCATTGAATGCAATGTAAATGCCTACTTTTTTCATTCCGGCTCAATATCCTCTATATTAAAGGCTTTAGAGCCGGAAATGTGCACGGGTTAATCGATGTATCCTGCCAACCCTTTATCCATTAAGTAATCCATCTCCGCATCAAGAATCGTCTCCACTGTGATTTCATCCAGCTTCACATCACGCTGGCCAACAACATAATCAACCAGATCATCATTATCGATGTCTACCTCGCCTTTGGCATTGGCCCTGGCGTTATTGATAAAGGTCTGTTCATGCTTCAATACTAAACGAATTAATTTAGGATCTACTTTGGTTTTGGCAGATAATACGGTTACTAATTCCTGCTCGTTTAATTTGTCACTCATTTTTCAAATTTCATCTCCCTACAATTATTACATCTCCATTGTAGCATATTTCACGCTTTAACGCGTCATTACGCGAAGTATACCGCGGTTTGTTCACACTTTTCTTGCTATCACGGGCTCTACAACATTCCACTTCAGGTAAGTTATTTAATAAAAACAGTTGTGAGGAACATTGACTTGTGCCAAAATATAAAAAAAGTGTTGGACCAAATTGAATACTAGAAAAGGCGGTTGAATTCATGAGCTCTGTATCTTCCCAGCAATTAGACACAAACAGCAACAAGGCACATCGTTATATCGAAGACGTATACGCACAGGTTGTTGCGCGTAATCCTTTCGAGCCCGAATTCCATCAGGCTGTAAAGGAAATCCTTGAATCTTTGCTTCCAATCCTGGCTGCTGAACCTAAGTATCAGGAAAATGCCATTCTGGAAAGATTGGTTGAGCCAGAACGTTTGATTATGTTCCGTGTTCCTTGGACAGATGATCAAGGCAAGGTCAGAGTTAACCGTGGATATCGTGTACAGTTCAGCAGTGCCATTGGACCTTACAAAGGTGGACTTCGTTTTCACCCATCCGTTAATGCTAGTATTATCAAATTCCTCGGCTTCGAGCAAATCTTCAAAAACGCTCTTACCGGCCAACACATCGGCGGAGGTAAAGGCGGATCCGACTTTGATCCTAAAGGAAAATCCGAAGGCGAAATCATGCGTTTTGCACAAAGCTTCATGACTGAATTGCAAAATTACATCGGTCCTGACCAAGACGTTCCTGCAGGAGATATCGGTGTAGGTGGTCGTGAGATCGGCTACATGTACGGACAATACAAGCGGATCCGCGGAGGATATCCGGCTGGCGTATTGACTGGTAAAGGTATTGGTTACGGCGGTAGTCAGGCTCGGACAGAAGCTACTGGTTACGGTACAGTTTATTTCGTAAACGAGATGCTGAAAGCAAAAGGCCTTTCCTTTGAAGGAAGTCGCGTTGTTGTTTCCGGTTCTGGTAACGTAGCGATCTATGCGATTGAAAAAGCTGTACAGCTAGGTGCAACAGTCGTAGCTTGTAGTGACTCCGCTGGATATATCTATGACGAAAACGGCATTAACCTCGAAACTGTCCGCCGCCTGAAAGAAGTCGAAAGAAAACGGATAAGTGAATATGTGAATGAACACCCTAACGCTGTGTATACCGAAGATTCCACGCAAATTTGGACTATTCCTTGTGATATCGCCCTTCCGAGTGCTACTCAGAATGAGATTGATGAAGCCATGGCATTGAAACTGATTGAGAATGGTGTTAAAGCAGTAGGCGAAGGCGCCAACATGCCATCCACCCTTGAAGCTATTCACCAGTTCCAAGAAGCTGGCGTGTTATTCGCACCTGCCAAAGCTGCTAATGCTGGCGGCGTAGCTGTATCTGCGCTTGAAATGGCCCAAAACAGCATGCGTATGTCCTGGAGCTTTGAAGAAGTTGATACGAAGCTGCATGAGATCATGGTTTCCATCTATCAACAGTCTGTAGATGCATCCGAGCAGTATGGACAGTCCGGCAACCTCGTTGCAGGAGCGAACATCGCTGGATTCAAGAAAGTAGCCGATGCTATGTTGGCTGAAGGCGTAATCTAATCAAGCATAAACAAACGGCGTTGTGATCATACGAAGTCCCCGTAACCGGTGAGTAAGAAGCCGGGGACGGGGACTTTTTAATTCAACTATGAGTTCCAACCTGGGATTTGCCGCAAACCACCATCCCATATAGAATACGTACTCTTCACAACCATATCGGACGGTGAAGAAGCCGTGTGAATGTAACAGGAATCAATCCCTGCCTTCAGAGCCCCCTCAATATCCGTACGAGGATCATTTCCAATCATAATGGCTGAGCTCAAATCGGCTCCATACCTTTCAACTAAATAGCGATAAAATAGCGGATCAGGCTTGCTCACCCCTGCTTCCGAAGAGATCGCAATGCCATCAAATAGATGTATGATTCCGAGCATAGTTAACTCTGCCTCAATAAATGTCTTCTGCCCGTTGGAGAGCAAGAATACTTTTTTGCCACGTTCTCTTAACGTTTGTAGAATTTCAGTCACACCCTCATATAGAGAGATATGGACCATTGATAACGTCCGTAGCCACCTCACGGTTTCATATAACCACGCTTGATCCGGTTCTCCACCTAATTGACGGACCACAGACCGAAACACTTCCTCCATTACGAAATCCGGATACTCGCAGCTCCGTGCGGCTTCACCAAGTTGAAGATCCCGCTCCCGCAAAAACCGTTCTTGCAGTTCACTACCTGATATAGAGAGTCCCTGATATCCGAAATGGAGAGCTAACCTTTCCCATACCTCAGATTGCTCCTCATCTGTCTCAATATCAATCAGTGTACCGTACAGATCGAAAATATAAGTCTGATACATCCCCGTCTTCCTTCCCATGATTCACATTGTAAGTTACCCCTTAGTCACATTCTCCGTCGCTGCCTGCCCCTCCTCCATTTTGTTTGACACCTTTTGATAGAGATAGGAGATCCCCAGCAGGCAAATCCCAAAGCTGGCATAAGCGATAATTTTACTTCCGGTATTCAGTAGTCCCAAATCGTATAGCAGCAGCTTACCTGTCGCCAGAAGCGTTAATCCAAGGCCGAAGCGTCGGATATACACATATCTTTTGCGGAAGCCGTACATGATGAACAGAACTGCTATCAACAGATACACAAGACTAAATATTAATCCCGCATCGCTTAATTGCAGCTGTACCCCTAGAAAAGCGGTGATGATTCCGAGTAGATACACTCCCATGAAAACAGGATAGATCTCCATACTTTTATACTCACGTTTAAGCAAGGTGATCAGCAGATCACGTCCACTAAACCACACGAAAATATTGAAGATAATAAGCACACCCAGTGCGATATAATCAGCCCCGGTATTACGTGCAAGCTCATTCTGCAGGCTTGGCAAGCCTACTGTAATCACCAAACAAATAGCGTAGCCGATCCCAAAGAGAAGTCTCACAAAATACTTAACAATCGTGTCATAAAGCACCTTCACCTTTGGCAATACATAGGCCAGAATAATAGTTAACAGAGCGGACAGCAGCAAATTATAGAAGGTTCTATGCGAGAAATCCTCCGGTACAGCCAGACGATACAGTCTTCTCGATTCATACAAACCATAGATCCAGAAATTCAATAATGCCGCGTATTTAAACCACAGGGCTAAGGTGATTTCGTAAGGCTCACTGCGCTGTAGGACATCCTTTCGATTATGCTGAACAGCGTACCATACGGCAATGATCAGCATGCCTGCAGTAATGAAGACATATTTTAGCGGAAAATAGACGTCTGCGGAATTCAACCATTCATTGGCTATACTGAGCTGCATGGGTACATTTAATCCGAAGAACACCGCAAGGCAAAGCGTTAAAATCCCCCAGCCTGCCCTTTCCATCCCTTTAAACCGATTCAGATTACCAAACAAGGTAAGCACAACGCCTTCAACCAACCAGCCAATGGACCACCAAGCCGCTCCAAATTGGAACGGAATCATCAGAATACCAAAGGTCAGCGAAGTAGCGTAGAACAGCAGCATGCTTTCTTTTTCTTGTGGCATCAGTTTTTCAAGCCCTCGTCCAAGCCCTAGATACAGCAGACAGAAGAGCAGCGCCAGCGCACCATTGTAATCCTTGAGCCCTGCATCCAGAAATAGAAGATACAAGGTAAGACAGCTAATAAACGTGTTGCATCCCAGTAGAGAGAAATCCCACCAAGACAACTTGGAGCGATACTTGAACGGGTACCATAACGTAATGCCCAAATACATCGCAAAAGTCAGCACCGCATAAATCATATTCATTCCGTTACTATCCGATAACGCTATTAATATCAGCATGGAGGGTGTATTAAATAAGTAGCTGATGTAATTGACCACGTTCCAGCGTTTGCGGAAGGAAATTAGTAGAATGAATAAATTCAGAAGAAATAAGTAGCCCATTGCCACATAAACTGCGTTGCCTGAAAGCCCGAAAGCCCCAAGATAAGAATATAGCGGCAGGTACCCTCCGATTAAACCCAACGCACAAATACTTCGTGATTCATACCTTAAAGACAGGAGCACCGCAGTCAAAGTGACGAGCACGGATAAGGACAGCCCTACATAAATACTGATAATATCCAGTAAAAAATAGCTATAGAAAATAGAGCCGTAGAGCACTGAAATCCCGCCGCCAAGTAGCCCTAAAGCGAACGTCCCTTTTCCTTTCCGGTAGAGCCACTCCCCGCCCCCTAACATCAGTAAACCCAGTAGGAAAAAGGCGCCTCCCTTCATATAACCGGTGAACCAATTGGAATAGGAGTATCTGAATGCCGCTCCCACGGCCAAGATCAGCAACAAGATCCCAAGCTTGTTAATCCAGCCTAGTCCAATTTTCATTTCGATCTGATTTTGTTTTCTTCGACGTTCCAATACTTCTTCACTGATCTCTTCTGAGGCAAAATCATGTAATCCGTTATCCATTCTGGAGTTCAGAGCAATTTCGGATTCCCTCAGTCTTTGTCGCTGCGCTAGTACACGCTCATTTAACTCCGCCGACAACGCTCCAAGTCGACTGGATAACTCCGCTTTATCCTCACCGAGCTGCCTCGCGGCTGTTTGGTACAGCTGCTGAATATGACGCTTTGTGTCCATCTCAAAAGCCGTCAGCCGGTCCGTATGGGCAAGGCTTTTAGAGGCAAAATAAGTCTGCAGCTTCTGTCTCGACAGACTAAGAATGCCAAGCTTCTCATCTAAAATTTGTTCCGTTAGCGTAACTTTTAGCTCTGTATTCTCTTCTTGAAGCTTCCCTACCTGAGTCTTTAACTCCACTAAAGCAAGCTTATGTTTCTCATATTGCTTCTTTAAGTGTTCATTCTCGTTGACCAGATCGTGACTTTCATATTCCGCGATCAGAGCTTCATATTCCTTAATAAGCCCGTCCTGCTGGACCTTCATGAATCTAAGTCGATCTTTGAATGACTCCATAGCGCCTCCTAATGTGAGCGATTGTTAATATTTCCATTTTACTACAAACGGAAGGGTCTCTTACTCTTTTTTATGCAAAAAACTGCAACATATTTGAGGGATGTCCCGTCTAGATAATAACAACACTAACAAATGAACTTAAAAAGGAGCTCACAACTATGAACAACATTTTAAAAACAAGTACAGTTCTTTTAACTTTGTCCCTAGCACTTTCAACAGGAGCAGCCTATGCCGCACCAACAACAACTTCTGCCAAAAATGATGCTGCTCAAACTACCGTTAGCGCTAACCAAAAAACATTTGCGATTGAAATCAACGGTTCCGCTCTGAAAGAAACAGGCTTCCAAACTACAAATGGCAAAGAGCCTATGGTGCCACTTCGTTCGGTTACTGAAGCACTTGGCTTTGAATTAACTTGGAATGGACAAACTAAATCCGTTGATCTTATCAATGGTGCTGTCTTCACTACAGTGAAAGCCGGAGAAGATCGCTATAGCATTAATAAAATGAATACTACGCTTGGAACTGCACCACAATTGGTTGACTCCATTTTGTACGTTCCAGCTTCCTTTGTAAGTGAAATCATCCACCACAACATGACAGTGAAGGGAGATTCCATCGTGATCACTGCTGCTAATCAGGAAGAGCATATGACCAAGACTGGCGTGATTACAGCTGTCAATAATGAGGGCAAATACCAATCCGTTCAGATCCAGGGTGTAGGCACAGATGGCATCGTACTGAATGTAGGTGAAGATACGACTATCGAAATGGCAGACGGTACTAAGCTTGCTCTAAAAGATCTTCATATCGGTATGACCGTAAAAGCAGAGCATTCCATGATCATGACCATGAGCCTGCCACCGCAAACTCCAACTTACAAGATCACTGTTCTAGATGAGCAGAAACAAAATGATCTTTTGGGTACTGCAGGTACCATTGAAGAAGTTAAAAAAGACGTTGAAGGAAACATCAGCATCACCGTTAAAGGCAGTGGCCTGAACGAACAGTCACAACAAGAAGTAGTACTTCGCATTAGCAAAGATACCGTGCTAATTAATACCGATGGCAAAGCTGTAAACAGCAGCGAACTTGTAAAAGGCGCAAAAGTTATAGGATTCTACAGCCCTATGCTGACTAAGAGCCTGCCACCAATCGGCACAGCTGCTAAAGTCGTAGTAGATTCCGTTCAACAATAACATTATCAACGACCCTAGAGCTGTCCAATCGACAGCTCGTACAAACTAAACAGCGCGCGCCAGTACTCCATTGGCGCGCGCTGTTTGATTTTTCTAGAATCTATCACCTTATGAATCACTATTTAGGATTAATTGCATCAATGCTAATAAACGTTCTAAGTTAATTGGCTTACTAAGATAATCTGTTGCACCCGCTTGTAAGATTTTCGCCTTATCTTCCTTCATCGCCTTCGCGGTCAGCGCTATAATTGGAATTTTATTCCGTGCCGGCATTTCTCTGATTCGAGCGATAGCTTCAAATCCATTCATTACCGGCATCATAATATCCATAAGAACGATGTCTATGGATGCAGATTGCTCCAGCGCATGTATGCCTCTCTCTCCATCCGCAGCTGTAGTTACTTGCAGTCCACGCTTCCTTAGCGTGTTAGATAACGCGAACAGATTCCGCTCATCATCATCCACAATTAGAACATGCTTATGATTTAAAGAGGTGAAGTCGCTGCTTATGTTCTCACTGGTTGCTGCGGGAAGAGCAACCGAACTTTCTTCCTCATGATTAAGATCTGCTATCCCAGCGGTTTCTTCAAGGCTAGGGTCCTGAAGCTTCATTGGCAAATACACCGTAAAGACACTACCTATTCCTTCTTGACTCTCCACTGTAATCCTACCGCCGAGCAGTGTTGCCAGTTCTCTGGATATGGATAACCCAAGCCCAGTTCCACCGTATTGACGTTCTGTATTTCCATTCGCCTGTTGAAAAGCTTCGAAAATAATAGCCTGCTTCTCAAAAGGAATCCCAATTCCAGTATCTTTGATGGCGAAAGCAATAAATAACCCTGGTCCCAAATGTGCCAAACTCCGTAGTTCGTCTGTAGTCGCCAAACGTATTTCAAAAGTTACTGAACCATTAGCTGTAAACTTAAACGCATTGGACAGCAGATTTATAATAATTTGCCGTACCCTTTGAGCATCCGAATAAAATAGCGGAGGTAAGTCCTCCCCCAGTTGTATATGCAAAGGAATCTCTTTTTTGCGTGACAGGTGACTGAAGCTCTGAAGCATTGCCTCCGGGATCTCCGTTAGATTTATCGCTTCAACTTCAATATTCAGCTTCCCTGCCTCAACCTTGGACAAATCCAAAATATCGTTAATCAGCGCCAGCAGATCTTGCCCAGAAGAATGAATGGCTTGGGAGAATTCAATATCCTCCTCACTTAAGGACCCCGACTGATTCTCCATGAGAAATTCGGAGAGTAACAATATGCCGTTAAGCGGAGTTCGGAGTTCATGAGACATATTCGCCAAGAACTCCGATTTATACTGCGAGCTTTGCCGCAATAATTCTGCAGATTGAGCAAGCTCTATTCGAGCTTTTTCAGCCTCAATTGACTTTTGTTCAGCTAAGAGATTCTTATCTTCCAGCTTTCTATTCGTCGCATGTAGCGACTCTGTCTGGATTTGCAGCTCCTCAGACTGGGTTTGTAGTTCTTCAGTATACACTTGAAGTTCTTCGTTTAAGCGTTGGGATTGCTCCAAAAGTTGATCAATTCTCATACTGCTGATGGTACTGTTAATTGCAGCACCAAATGCATTTGAAATAGACTCCAAGAATTTAATCTGCGGCTCAGTAAGTGGAGAAAAGGAGGCAATTTCCACCACAGCAACTACCTCACCCGAAAAACAAACTGGAAGTAATATAAGGAATTTCGGTGCGGAAACGCCCAGCCCGGACTGAATGTTGATATACTCATCTGGAAGATCCTGTATGTGAATCAAACGTGCCTCTTTAGCACATTGACCAACCAAACCTTCTCCAATTTGGAATGTCCCATGATCTGTTATGTCGCTGTTTCCAGCAAAAGTAGAAGTTCTATTTAACATGTCTCGATCATGATCTTGCATCCGTATATATAAGGCACCATATGGATAATCAATAACTTCTGCAGTTTTACCTAAAAAGATATCCCCCAGTTGTGAGACTCGTGTGATGCCCTGATACCTTGACAGCAAATCATTAGCATGATCCTGAATCCATATTCGCTCTTGTTGCGTGTCTATCAGATGATTCGTAGCGACACTGAGATCCCTGATTTCATCATTCGTGGTAATCTCCACTCTTCTCTTCGTATCATCAGCGGAATCTAATCCAGTAATCGTATGAGTAACCTTACGAATCGTACTAACGATGGCATGTGAAATGATCCACGAGGCGATCACTGAGGTAACAGCAATAATCGCCCAAACAATATAAAGGAGCTCCAGCAGCAATTTATTCTGATCTGCCTGTCCAGCTATCAAATCATTAGTATTCTCATTCATCGTCTCGCGGTAAGTACTGATCTGGCTACGAATTCGGTCCATTTGATCTTTGCCATCATCCGAATGGAAATATCGTAAGATTTCAGCTTCCTGTCCCTCTTTTTTCAACTCTATCACATAATCCCCGGACTGCTTGATCCACTGCTGAATATTATTTTCAATGCCCATCAGACGCTGAAGTTGCATGGAATCATTAGCAGTAAGCACGGAGAGCTCATCATAATTCGCCTTCCATTGAGTTTTCCCCAAATTATAGGGCTCCAGATACTTATCATCGCCGGTGATAATATAACCTCGTTGTCCCGTTTCCATATCTAGAATGTTCTTCTCGATCTGATTAGCCAAACTAGTTATCTCTCGGTCCTGATGGGAAATAAAGCTGCTTTCCCGCTGCAGCGCATTGATTCTATCATGCATAACCATCACGAATCCTAATAGACAGATCACGATAAAAATTGTTATAGATAGTATTTTATACTGCAAAGTAAATCGATGTTTTTTCACAAAGTGCCTCCGTCCTGTCTTCTAAGCCTAACTCCTTACCTAATTCCTTATAATAATGGCCCTTTGCTCCTTCTTCATTGCTCCACTAAGTTTTCTATGTGAATTTTTACTGCTGGTAACTTAAACATTTTTGAGCACCGTTGAAACACCTGTGTATTTGACCATAAAAAAACTCCAAGTTTACTCACTCCTCAATAGAATATGAGGGGGAAATAGAGTGACTAACTTGAAGGCGATGTTATACTGTCTCCATTAACAAATACAGGTCTTCTTCTTCACACCAAGCTTTCCTGCCTGCTCAACCTTGGCAATATAATCTACTGCCAGCGGTACTTTACATGCGGTTTGTCCCATTTGTACCTGAACCTTTCCAATGCTTGCAGCAATCTGCGTTGCCTCATCATGCAGTTCGGTTACGCTGCTGGCGGCGATAATTACAAACATATTCATCGTGTAACGAACTCGATTCCGTTCCTGATGAATGGTAGATTGTATTTGCTGTAGCAGCTTTCTGATCTCAGCGATGTCTAGCAGATCATCCGGCGTAACTGAAATGTAATTCCCATAAGTACTCCAGCCACAGGTGGCCACCATTTCATCCGATGAAGAAATCCATTCTCTTGCAAGTTCTAGTGCGTAAGGGCTCTCTGCAGCGACAGACGCTACCGTATATTCCGCTATTCCAGAGCAGTAAGCTGTCACTACCCAGCTTTGAAGCACTTCCTTCGTAAGCGTCTTGGGGTCAACTGTAAGCCCTGCCAAATACATCGCATCATAATTCCCCGTCTGATACAAAGCGCGAGCTAGACCTTGGTCTTTCTTCACATTCTTAACCAGCTTCTTCAAATCGCCTACCTTTACTCCGAATAAAGGCTCCTTAGCACCATGTCGTACGAAAGTACGCTTCGTTTGCTCTGTCCCCATTTCTTCAAGCTTACTCATCACTTCATTAATTGTCAGATTCATTAGAACACCTCTTATCCCTTCATCGCTTCTCTTAAAATGGGTTCACGACCTAGTGTTACTCTATTCTTGCCCGAATTCTTGGAACGATATAACGCTTCATCCGCTTCCCGATACAAATCTTCGAAAGTCACCTCTCTGCGCTCTGTAAAAGAAATTCCGATGCTAGCGGTAAGCTGAATGCTATCGTGTTCGTTCAAAATTATTTTATAATCACTCATCGTAGTGCGAAAATCCTCTGCTTCCATCAAGGCTGCACGTTTATCCTCAGCAAAAAAGCATACAGCAAACTCCTCGCCCCCGACTCTTCCGGCAATGCCTTTGTTTTGGTACACCTGAAGTATTTTATTCGAGAAATCAACTAATGCCTGATCTCCTGCTAAATGACCATAGGTATCATTAATTAACTTAAAATCATCGATATCAAATAACAACAGCGCCAGTCCTAGCCCGTCCGGAATCGTTTGATTTTGCACCATTTGCATAAAGTGCCTGCGATTATAAAGTCCCGTCAAATCATCTATCGTTGCTTGATAGACCAATTCACGTTCATACCGCTTCTTTTCACTATGGTCACTAAAAACAATTAGCATCCCCTTGTTCTCTGTTGCCTGATGTTCAGTCGCTATCAAGGAAACCCCATAACAAACCTCTCTTATTCCAGTACATACAATCTCAAACTGTCCTTCGGTCCTTTGACTATAATGAGCGCCAATGTCCTTGTGATGCCTCATAAAAAGATCAATATTTTTCCCCATCCAGGTCTCATTCGATATCCCGGTAATCTCAAACAAAATGGAGGTTGCAGCCTCATTTATACCAATAATATTATCATTCCGGTCTGTCAAAACTACGCCGTCTTTCATATGCTCCAGGATTTTAATTTTAGTTAAAGGATAGATCGTAGATTTGGAGTCAATGAATAAACACAAATAAGCCGCTATAATTGCGGGTAGATAAGTGAAGGCCGTAAAGCCTGTAAGCGCGATCTTCAACAAGGGAAGTAAAAAAACAGAAACGACCGGAACCAGTAACCCGACAAATAGTAAGAACGCACGTCGCAAAAAAGCTCTCGGTCTATTCATTAAGGAAACAGCTAGCAAGCAGACCGCATATAGACCAAATAGCTGATCATAAGCAATAAAAGCCATGCTAAGAAGCGTAGGCTTTACAGTAATTCCACTAACACCTGCAACAGTGGCCATGCCCACTTCACTACGCATTAGATGATGATAGGTATCCGTAAAAATAAGCAGTACGTCCAAAGCAATTGGAATCGAGAAAATAGCAAGTTTTACAGGTAGGCGTTCCGCGGAAGGAGACACATATTCTTTAACGACAGCATAAGTAAATAACGCACTTAAAAAAAGCGGAGCCTGCTGCATATTCTTCCACCACAGCTTAGCCTGAAAAGAGGATGACATGATCTCTCCCGCCGTCGCAATAAATATGAGGCTGACCAGCAGCATTAAGATCCATAAATAGCGTCTTCCTGCCGACTTTCGATGTCGATAGGAGCTGATGCCCATGTAAAAGCTTAGAACACTGCCCATTAATAAGTAATACGGATATCCTTGAATCCACGGCATGCCATATTTCTCCTATTTTTCAAGTCGCTCCTATCATTATATCCTAATCAATCCTACAAATGAATCAACAAATACCAGCACATCTGTACATCTTACGATTTGAACTTTACTCGATGGGAGAACATATACTTTCTGGCCAAGTCCTTAAATGCATCTTTATCTTGTACAGACTGAAAGTACCGTTTAGGGATAATCAGCGCTCGATTAGAAGACACAAAAAACACGAACAGGTTCATCGTTTCACCTATTTTATGTATCTCTTCCCATTTCACTTGCCCGGAACCTGCCTCAGATACGTACTTTATACCCTCATCTGATACGGAATAGCTCTGAGGCTGCTGGGCTAAACTGTCTGTTGCGAAGGCTTTTTTAGATTTTTTGGTCAAACTTGATTTGGTCATATACCATAAAACAGCGGCAAGAATCACAGCAGTCACAGCAAGGATTGAAATATTTTTAATACTGTAATCCTTAGTAATTAACAGCAAAATCACAAAATAAGCAACCACACTGAAAGAGCTAAGTATAATACGGCTATTCAAGCTGAACCATAGGTTAAACTCCTGAACGTCCTCACTCTTAAGGACGGTATCTACTTTTATTTCATTTTCCACTACTAATCGCTCCCCTGCCACTATCGAAATTTGTCAATTCCATTTCATTCTAACATGTCTGAACACAAAAAAGGGACATCCCTGAAGCGATCGCTTCTAAATGGGTTGTCCCTTTTTAATCCGTAAGGATTCTTATTTCTTTTGTGCAAGACGTTGTTTGAACTTGTCAACACGGCCGCCTTGTTCTGTATCTCTTTGTTTACCAGTGTAAAATGGGTGGGATGCGGAACTTGCGTCCACGCGGATAACAGGATAAGTGTTACCATCTTCCCATTCCATTGTTTCATTGGATGATTTTGTAGATGCACTCAAGAATTTGAAGCCTACGCTTGCATCCATGAAAATAACCTTGTTGTACTTTGGATGTATGCCTTCTCTCATTCTGATCGTCCTCCTTCTGAACAAATTAGTGGAGCCTTTATGGTAAATTAACCAAATGATCTGTAGGTTTATCTATAAGTATAACCTAATAAACGTAGGAAAATTCGTAAATCTTACGATTTAGACCACCACTCCATCATACGTGAAATCGACATGTAAAGTCAACTACTATCCGATATTCCTTATATTCCCTTACGTTCAACTGACTTATACATCATACTCCAGTTGTTTTTTAGCCTGAACAATAAAATCTAACGGGTTCTCAATAGTGCTGGATTGATATTCTACAGCACCTATTTTGAGACCGAGGCTAACTTTATACTTTTTGACAAATTCAGTGTCATTAAGCTCTTGAAGCTTCAATTTAATCCGCTCGATCACGATTTTTGCTCCATCGTTGTCGGTGAACAGCAGAAGGCCCCATGTTGCGTCATCTTTGTCCAGCAGATACAGTGCATCATTGGTACGAATGCTGGCCTGACTGAGCTGAGACACGTCATGAATGGCCTCAGCCAGCTTATCTTCGGGAATAATACGTCTAATCTCATTCCAGTATTTCACTTTCACTACAAGCAGTGTGAGTGGAATCTGATATCGAGTAGAAATGCCTGTAAATAAAGCGGCATCCTTCTGAAAAGAAATACTGTTACGCAGATCTGTGTTCTCGTCGATGATGGCCATATTGGCAGTCTTATTCTCCAAACGCTGATTCTCAGCCTGCAGCTCACGATTGCTTAGTGTAAATATCCACAGTACCACTGTTAACAATGGGGTCATAATTAGCCAGAAGTAAGTATTCAGTCCAATTGTCTCTCCCAAAGATATCGTCTGATACATCGTGTAGAAGCCATAAGCAAATATAAACACCAGGTTCAAGACCAACCCTGCAGTCACCGTTGTAAAATAAGTAACAATCGCCAGAATAAAAGCCACATTTAAAATAATAATATTCTGGATATAATCATCGGGTGCCCCTGAAATGAAGACAATACAAATAAAAAGAAGCACCAGGAACGATAAGAGAGCGATATCCGAAACTAAACCGCTGCGATTACGTCTCACGCTTATCACCACGTTTCTTCATATGTTTACGAAGCAGCAGGATCAGCGATAGAATCACCAGTGTCAGCACCAGCACAATTACGATAATGAAACTCAGCACGTCCGTTCGTTCCGCTATTTTTTTAACCACGGAATCCTCTGCTGCTCCAGTAATGATCTTGAAACGGTGCGCATTGACATTACCGTCCTTATCAACGATTACCCCATCGCCAAACACCTTCCATTTATCCCGCTCTGTTGCGATCAACTTCGACGCCAAATAGTACTCTTCAGAGTGGGCTCCCGTAACAGCAAGCAACCCCCGTCCCGCTTCAAATGGCGATTCAATCAGCTGCAGTGTACCGATTTGAGCACCGTAATGATCTTCAATACTCATCTTCTCATTGGAGCGAATCGCTGTTCCGTTCCCGTTATATTGAAAATAGAGCTTATCATTATGATCACGGATGATCTTATTATTCTTATACGTACCTATGGCGATAACATTATTATTCTTCAAATGATCAGCGCTAATGTTATCCGTGTAGAACTGAATGTTGCCTATATTTCCGCTAGCGTATTTTCCCAGTAGATTAAATACATTAGCTAAACTCAAATATGAATAATCATCCATTTCTTGTGGTAGAACGACTGCTACTTGATTGTAAAGTCCGTCGCGTATGAACGGATACGGATAGTTATTAAACAAAAGATCCGTACGATCCTTAGTATTAAGACGCATTACAGAATCTTTGCTGATATACGCCCAAGGCATTTGTTGCTTATCTAAAGTACATTCGGCTCCCTTCAGCTCCAAATCAAAGGCTACATTTACCGTGAAATTACCCGAAATATTCAAGCTTTGGGGAACTGGAAGATCCAGCTTATCGCCATTCGCCAGCTCTTTGGTCAGCTTCTTGCTGCCAATGGGTGTGTTGTTGATGCTGACAGTCACTAATGAACGGTCGAAATCTAAATTCTGTGCATAACGGAAATCCAATCTGATTCTGCCTGAATCTGCAATCGAGCGGTTAGAGGGCAATGCAACAAAGTATGTCTGCTCCTGATGACGTGCCCCAGTGAGTTTATCACCCGTTTCTGTAAGCGTAATATTGGAGCTAATCGAAAGGGGGGGTGCAGATACTTCTGTAGCATCATCGACCACCTTTAAATCACTGCTGATTTGACCCAATAACTCTTCATTCGCAACAAAACGGCCTGCTTTAATCAGTAAGTTCTCATCCTTCGAGGTTACGACTAGTGTGGGCTGAGTATCCTTATTCACTAACTGCAGCAGTGCATGTGTACTTAAATCTTCAGAGGTGCTTAACTGAGCCTTAAGCCCAGTTGGTACTCGGTCATACATAGCTACCAGTACAACCGCAGCTTTATTCTTCACCGTATCTGACCGGTAGGGAAGCATTGGAATCGTTCTATTGTCCAATGTATTCCCCTTCACAAGTCCGGAGAGCGCATAAGTAGCCGACTCCAGTTCTGCCCCTGTGCTTTTATCCGGTACGGTCAGAACACTATAATTCTTCGTTAAGGTATCAACGCCAGAGAAGCGCTCGCTAAAGTCACTAATCCCTCCAGTCAAGGGCTTTGGCGTATACATCACGCCAATACTGGATGTATTAAACAGATGCAGCCAATTATCAAAATCATAATCGACAGAACAAGATTGTTCATCTGTATAGTTCGACTGCAAATAGCCCTGAATTCCAAGCGTATTGGTTCCTTTTTTTAGAAACCCTTTAGGTGCCTGAAGGACCAGCTGTTGTTCGCCATTATCTTTTAGAGAGGGTCTAAATGTATAGAATGGGCTGCCATTTAGTGTTAAGGTAACGCTAGAAATCTGCTCCTTGGTAATTTGCGAAATTTGAAAGTGCAGGTTAATTCTGATCTCATCCACATTCCAATAATCCATGACCTCAAAATATTGCTGCTGGGCACTCGAACCTTTTAACGCAGTATCTGTTCCTGTAAAAGAGGTTGTGTAGGTTAATCTAGTATCCTGAGGCGGAGCCTCGGCGGCTGCAACATTCAATTGAATTAGAAAAAGAGAGAGGCAGGTTAACAGTATAACCATTTGTTTTTTCATCATCATGTTCTGTTTCTCCTGTGATCACATATTTCTCACATTACTTCTTTGTTCTTTATTAATAGCGTTCAGTCTTATACCACTTTGCTTCTCTTTTGAAGATGAGGTCTTTGACATAAAGATATAGTCCGTAGGCGGCGACAACCATCCACAGCTGACAATAAGAGACGTACATCAACATTACGATCCATAAATTGGAGAAGCTCATCTCGCCCTTCTCTGTCGTCAACGTTATGAAAGTACCTACAACGAACAGAATGATGGCGAGCAGCCAGAGGAAATTGCTAAGCCCAGCAATGGTAGTATGTACATAGCCCAAAGCATGCAGGATGAGCAGCACATCCGAGGTGATTAACGACATCAGCAATAAGAAGTAAATGGCTAGAAAATAAAGAATATCGAATCGGACTTTTGCGGCGGATTTATCGAACAGCAGGGGGATATTTTTGACAATGACATAAATGTTGCCCTTAGCCCAGCGCGTTCGCTGCTTGAACCAGACTTTTAAAGTCTGTGGCTCTTGCTCCCATGTGACCGATTTCGGCTGGAACTTGATCCGATAACCCATCATATATATTCTGAAGCTGATTTCTGTATCTTCGGCTATCGCTTTAACATCCCAGCCACCGATACTTTCTACGATAGACCTGCGCATAATAAAATTAGTGCCGGGAATGGTGCATAACTTGAACAGCTTCCAGCGTCCCGCTTGCGCCATCCATTGAAAGGACAACGTCTCAATATTAATAAACCGGGTAAGTAGGCTTGCGTTACGGTTACGGGTTCTAAACTTACCGATTACTGCGCCTAGGCTAGAGTCATTCATGATCTCAGCGACCAGATAACGTAAAGCCGTTTTTTCAGGAGTGTTGTCTGCATCATAAATCGCAATTAACTGCCCTTTGCAATGGGTGAAGCCTATATTCAGCGCATTCGATTTCCCCTTGCCACCCGTAATCGCATCCGTATTAATGACGATCAGCTGCCGCCCCGGATTTCGGTTTTGGATACCGGCCAGCAGTTCAGCACTGTTATCAGAGGAATTATCATTAATCACAATAATCTCATATCGATCTTCCGGATAATCAAGCGCTAGCAGAGACTCTACCGTCTTACAGATTACTACCCCCTCATTGTGAGCAGGAACCATAATTGAAACCAAAGGATATTCGCCCTCTATCTCTGGTATGTCCTCATTTTCAGATTTAATGTAATATAAATAGCCTGCGATAATGAGGGTCACATTCACCAGTAATAGAGACCAGATACAGATCACTGCAATTACCATCAGTATGTCTGAAATCGTCATAGGATCCTCCAAATCACGATTAGTTGTCTCATTTCAAATACTTTTTCCTATACAATCGGTATCCGATGATCATTAATCCGCCAAATAGCAACAGAGAAATCATTATTGCAACTATAAAGAACTGATTCTGTATATTAAAAAGCGTCGTAAAGCTCTTCTTCTGCTCTTCTGTATACCGATAATCGCTATTCACTGTTTCTGGCGTATAATTCAGACTCAGGGGTTGTCCATTAATAGAAATCACTCCTTCTGATGAAGTGATCGTATTGACGTCTGTAACAACCTCATGCCTTTCTTGTTTATAATCTGCAAAAGAAACCCAGTATTGTTCCAGCATCTTCAGCATTTCCTCAAGTTCTTCCTTATCCTTAGGCATATCCACAGTGATTACCGTGTCCATCGGCAGTTCTGGCATCACATTATTGGATGTTTGCAGATCCTGCAAAAAATCAATCGGCACACTATATAAAGAGGATGGAAAGGACTTGGAGGTGTCGCTCTGCTCCATATAATCAACGTTTTCATCCGGATACAGTATCACAGAATCGAAAAACCCCATCCCCGCCTCCGAGTATTCCTTGTCATACGCCCAGTGCATTTGTGCTCCGATTCCAAGCGGCCCAATCTTGTTGTGCACCAGCAGATTAATGAACGCGTTCATCTTTACCTGAAGTGAATGATCCATATTACTAGTACTCGTTGAATGCATCGCAATAGGGGCATTGACCAGAATGCTGCCATTATTCGATTGCACTCTTTTGATGGCTACCAAATAACGCTGCATTGCTGGATAATCGGTATTGCTGAACACTGGCCGCACACTTGCGAGAAAAGGAATCCCCACTTGATACAGCCGCTCCGCAGTCTCTGTCAGCAGTCCCAGATCAGAGAAGGGATAGATCTCTTTGATCGCAAGATACACTTTAGGCGTTGCGTTGATATGAAGCCAATCCTTCAGAACATACCCCATCGCCAGTGCACTGACATTCCCTTGTTCAAAATACGGAACATAAGCAGCATCCTCTTTACTCACAGCATAAGGTGCTTGCAGGCTATCATCCTGGAAGATCAGCTTTCCAAGGGACTGGGTTCCCTGACTTCCGGCTATATAGAGCATATCCTGTACCTGAAGTGAAATTCCCGAGAACTGTCCGATCTTGAGATCTGGATTCGCGTCATACATGACATCTGTGGTTAACTGAAGTTTCTTTGTCAGCGAGGCTGGAGGACTGTACCCGATGTGCAAATACTGTCCCTGATAATGCTCCCAATCCTCTACATAAAATTTATTAGTAATCAAAATATCCGCTGCATTACGGACCATAATCACTTTAGAGTAATGATTCAGCATCCCTTGTTCATATTGATCCAGACTCCTAAGTGTGACCTTCATGGAATAGGCCGCCAGCAGTCGCTGGAGTTCAGTCACGTTGCCTTCCTTCGTTGTCCCCTTAGCGAGGCTGTCGTAGAGTAGTAGGACCTGCTGTGGCGAAGCAGCAGATTGGACAGGTGTGACGGGAATCAGAAGGGCTGTTAGAGTCAACGTCAGTAGCAATATTCCGTTTAAAACTCCTCTGATGCTCACACACTCACATCCTTTTGAGGCTTTGTATACAGGCTAGAAGGGGTGCTCTTGCTAACCTGCTTAACCCGATTGCTGTTTTTAGAAACTCTACGCCCAATCACACTGGATAGGGTCAGAAAAGTGACTAAATCAAAGGATAATGTAAATAAGAACTCATGCTTGGAAATATCGGCATCGCCTGCCCCGATAATCGATACAAAAATACCTGAAAGCCCAATGCCAATCGAAGCGACAATCAATACCATTCGCTGCATACCTCTGAAGTCACGGGACTTAATCGCTTTTACAAAGGAAGGCATATAGAGACCGATGACAAGCACCATCCAGAGGAAGATGAACCCGAATGTTCGCGGGGCCAGCGTTTGTTTCAGTTGGCTGTATCCGGTGAAAAAGTGACTCTGTGCTCGAAACTCCTTACCAACAGAATGCTCGAAATTTCCCATAGCCGCAGGCTTAATCGAGAATGCACTTTGAGCAGCTACATTAAGAATCGAATTAAGCTGGTCAGGGTTCGTTAAATAATATTTAAGGATGGATACAAATCCATAACGACTGTAGAAATTCTCCTCGAGAAGTGGTGAATTCACGTCTATGGTCACGTATTTCTCATAGTGAATGCTGTTCTTCAGAATGGCGAATTGCTCGTCCATCCCTAACGCTTTTAAAGCGGCTTCTGGATCAGGTGATTCCTTCAGCACCCCTCGGGTCATGGCATGGAACTGGTTAATGTTTACGAACTCATTTGAGATATTCAAATACGTGAACACACCTGCAAACAGCATCAGAGCAAGAGACGCCATTGTCAGGATCCGAAATATCTTGTCTCTACGAATCCACAGCAGTGAACATGCCAGAACAGCAATGATCATACCCACTGGCGCATTCTGCTGCTTAGAAGTAGTCAGGATCAGCGTGCTAATTACGAACAAGGCCAGCATCGCGTAGTCATTGAATCTTTTTCGATATAACATCAGCCATGAAGCGAACATGAAGATCATCGTGATCATCACAACACTCTCGCCGTAAAAGGAGTTAAAATAAGCCGTATACCCGGTATCTCCGAATATAAAAATAGCAATACCTGCAATAATGAATCCCTTTTTTCGGGACATCCTCCATGTAATAGCCTCTATTAATAAGTAAATTGCGATTACATAAAGAATCGTATAAATCGCCGCTTGAAAGCGGATGTCGAATACCTCACTACTGAAGAACAACTTGTTAAGTCCTATAGCCAGCTTGATAAATAAGGACTGAGAGGAAAATAACATTGCACCATTCTCATTAAAATATTGAAAGATCCCATATTGCTTCACAAAATAACCAAAGTACTGACTATCATAATCCGGCAGATTGAAATAGAGTCCATTACTATAAATGCTACGGAAAAAGTCACCGTTATCCGCCACTCCGACATACGGAGCTGTGAACAGCGCGATGATGGTAATAAGCAGCACTCCAAATGCAGCAACAAATGCAGGAGAAACCGATAAATTAGCAAGTGATATCCCCTGCCTTAGAGGTGTTTTCACCGTGTTGTCCATCATGCAGGTTCACCTTCAATACAATAAGTTTAAGTTAATAGACATAGGCCAGTAATGCCATCAGGTTGTCAAAAGAATAAGCTTGGCCGCTAGCGACATCACCGAATCCTCCGTACAGTGGGCTATCCACATCTGTTACTCTGAACTCGTTCATTCTTTCAATGCTTTTATGGTGGAGAGATTCATCGCCGATTTCTGCGCCGATCATAGCCGTAATGGCATAAATGGCTGTGGAGCGGATATCGTTCAGCGGCTTACCTTCTCTCGAATATTGCCCATACAACGTTCCAGCTTCGACCTGTTGCTTGATAAAATCAATGCTGGTGGCTTTCTGCTGGCCCACCTCAGCTAAGGCTAGAATGGATAAAAGCGACTCTACTGTATTGATGTTTTCCGAACTATATTTTCCGCTCTCATAATTAAACCGTGTCTCATAAAAGGGGAATTCATCCGATAAATATCCGTTTTCCAATATTACGTTCAAATCATTCGTCAGTTTCTTACTAAATTGGCTAGGAATCGACATTTTTCGCAAAGTGCCCAAATTAATATAACACAAAGTGACGAATGTGTTTGTTGAAGAATATTCCATATCGTAGAAATCATAAAGTTTTCCGTCTTTTACATTATAATCATATAATCTTTCGCCATATTTATCCGCTTCAGCTGTATAACGTTTATCGCCGAACTTCTCCCCCGCCTCATAAAGAGCTTGAATCATACGCAAATCATCAACGGCAGCATTCAAGGGGTATAGCTTCTGCTGTTTAGGACTGTAACGGTAGCTGAAACCACTGTTGATATCAAAAGTTTGCTTAGCCAGTTGCCATTGTTCTGCAAATCTCTCTTGTTGGCCGCTACGCACAGCTGCCAGCATCCGGAGAGATGCCGATTCACTCAGAACTTCGTGTCCACTCGCCGCTTCCGCCGACTGATCTGTTTCAATAAAATTAGTATACACACCGTACTCACCTGTGAGTTTCGAGGTAATAAACTGCTCTAAGTTAGTTACTTCCTGCGTCTGGATTACCTTAGTATCATTTTCCGAATCTACTGGAGCTGGAGAATTAGTATGAACACTATTGGACGGATTCGATACTGCCGTTTTTTCGCATGCCGTTAACCCTATAATGCCTGCAAATATCGCTAGTGCAGCAATAATTATTTTCCTCAAGTGATCACCTCCTTTTAATATTCTCCTATTCAGCTTACTGCCTAGTATTATCTATAACGGTAATATACAACAAAATGTTAAATCAAACTGTGAGCGTTATGTATCTATCCTTAGACAAAAAAGAGATATCCTTACGCCTTTGGCGAGCGGGATATCCCCTCTGTATCAGTTATTTATTCATTCATACGTTCCCAAAAACGATGGGCAGTAATTGCCGCGACAAGGCTGGCAGCGAACACCTCTCCGCCATCTCCAATGATTACACCCGAACTTCTTCTATGCTCGGCCGTTTCAAGTAGTTTAGCATTTTCAGTAGTCACCGCGATGGGCTTAAAGTGAGAATAGGCTTGGTTCAGGAATTGCGCTGTATCTTTATGGAATTTCTTAAGTTCCGAATTTCCACCAGCTGCATAAATTGCATCAAAGAGCACCGAATCTGTCGTGGATAAGGTATGAATCACTTCAAGCTCTGTCCCCTTCGAGCCTTTAATAAATCCAAGCTTATCACTGATTATTTCCGGCTGGATCCCGGCTCTCATAAGCGTATCCAGAACAGGCATCACCAAGTCATCATCAAATCTGTCGCCTATAATCACACCTATTTTACGTGTGTTTGGGTGCTTCTTCGTATTTGCCTGACTTAGTGCCGGGGAGATTTGAGCCACCTCGGAACCGCCCGTTTTCGGTGGCGTCGCCCCAATAGCTTCTGCTACAGGCACAGCAAGCTCTAACGTAACGTTCGTGAGCATATCTACAACCTGCTGCCGGACAGACTTACTCTTTACCTTCCCGAGCTCGAATGAATAGGCTTCAATAATATGCGTTTTTTCTGGAGCACTCATGCTGTTCCAGAACAGCTTGGCTTGTGAAAAATGGTCTTCAAAGCTTTTGCTCCGGCTACGCACCTTACGGCCCTCAACCTTCTCCTGATAATGTACATAACCACCTTCAGCCTCTGTTGCAGGTGCAGGCGTATTGTTAGCAAGCGAATTATTGTGATAGCTCACTGAACCCTGATTAATCGTCTGCCGTCCATACCCGTCACGCTGATTGTTGTGGAAAGGACATACCGGTCTATTGATCGGCAACTCATGGAAGTTAGGACCGCCAAGCCGAATTAGCTGAGTATCCGTATATGAGAACAACCTGCCCTGAAGCAGTGGATCATTGGTGAAATCGATGCCTGGAACCACATGTCCAGGGTGGAAAGCTACCTGCTCCGTTTCGGCGAAGACATTATCCACGTTGCGGTTCAAGGTCATTTTCCCAACAATCTGTACAGGTACATCTTCCTCTGGCCAGAGCTTTGTAGGATCCAGCACGTCAAAATCAAACTTAAATTCATCTTCTTCACTTAGAAGCTGAATGCCCAATTCGTATTCCGGAAAGTTGCCGGCTTCAATCGATTCCCATAAATCACGACGATGAAAGTCAGGGTCCGCTCCTGATATTTTCTGAGCTTCGTCCCACACTAAAGAGTGTACACCGAGCACTGGTTTCCAGTGGAATTTAACAAAATGGGCTTTTCCTTGCTCATTAATCAACCTGAAAGTATGCACCCCAAACCCTTCCATCATTCTGAAGCTACGTGGAATAGCGCGGTCCGACATCAGCCACATTGCCATATGGGCCGATTCTTGGTTATTGGCTATGAAATCCCAAAAGGTATCGTGAGCCGATGCGGCCTGAGGCATTTCATTGTGCGGCTCAGGCTTAAGCGCATGTACTAAATCTGGGAACTTGATCGCATCCTGAATAAAAAAGACGGGCATATTATTTCCGACTAAATCGTAATTCCCTTCCTCTGTATAGAATTTGGTAGAGAATCCGCGGGCATCCCGCACCGTCTCGGCTGATCCCCGTGATCCGGCTACCGTCGAGAATCGGACAAATACCGGTGTCTTCACAGAGGGATCTTGAAGGAATTTCGCCTTTGTATATTCTTTCAGTGATTTATATACTTCAAACTCACCATGAGCAGCAAATCCACGTGCATGCACGATTCGCTCAGGGATTCGCTCATGATCGAAATGCGTCATTTTTTCCCGGAAATGAAAATCTTCCAGTAAGGTTGGGCCCCGATCACCCGCTTTTAAGGAGAACTCGTCCTCTGATACTTTTAAACCCTGGTTCGTTGTTAAGGTGTGACCTTCATCCTTACTGCGAAACTGTTCCAGTTGCTCATTCTTGCTTTTTCCGTTCACTTTTTGATGTTCACTCATTAACAATGGCTCCTTCCAAAGGTAAAGTAAATATTATCATGTATCTCTTACCCTTTAGGAAAGTTTGGCAAACAAAAAAAGGCGGAATTCCGCGAAGCCATAGCTCCCGAAAATCCGCCTATTCCATCTAATTCTGACCTAACCCTTGATCCTACGATACGTCGCTTCATCGGAAACAACATACAATCTAGCATCCTTAGGAATAGCCTGATCCAGCTTTCGATTGATACTTAGATCGCTACGATCCGCCAATAAGGTTGCACCTTGCAGAAGCAGGCTCTGAAACGCGTCCCCATAAGTCTTCCACGTAGTATTCACTGGAATCTCATAAATATCATCACCATATTTACGGCTCAGCAGCTGCGTTATCACCTCAGAGTTGCCCTCTTGCAGTGCAGAACGAACAGCCAGTCTGGAGATGGCATCATGCGAAAGAACGAACTCGTTTACTTGGACATGCCTGAAATTCTGAATATTCTTCTCTTGCATTATTTCTACAGTCGTATGTACTTGTGGTGCAATGCGCTCAATGCTAGAGGCAATTAACAAAGATTTGCCGTCGATCAGCGATGCTTCATCAATCCTTGTGTCCCCGAACACAATGGCTGCTCTTGCTTCATGGATGTTAGCCTTAAGAAGAATCTCATCACTGGAGGCATCGCCACTTATAAAGTGAACTTGATCCATATGCTCCAGAGGATGACTTCCTGTCTCATCAATGATGACAATGTGGCATTTCGGCGAATAGCATAGAATCTCCTCTACGGCAGCTTGTGCTTTCTTACTCCAATTAATCAGAATCACATGATCCTTTCCCCGAAAGCTCAACGTTCCCGCTCCTCTCCTTCTCTGCACCTCCGCTATGGAGTCAATGACCTTACCAATAACCAAGCTGAGGAGGCCGATACCAAAGATATATAGAAACATGGTAAACAGCTTTCCAACTACGGTCTCTGCAAAATAATCTCCATATCCTACGGTCGCCATCGTTGTCATGACCCAATAAAATGCATTAAACCAACTGTGAAACGTACCCGGCTCGATCAGGTAAGCAATCGACGCACTAAGAACTATAAAGATCAGAATGATTAGCCCTATCGTCCGTTTACGTAACCGCATCATCTTGGTGGAAATTCTCAGAAACAGATGCATCTGCCCACCCCTTCTTCACATCAAGCAAAATGACTCCGGCGTCCTTTAAGGACAGTAAGCGTTTATGCGAGAAATATAGGCTGCCACTCGACGGATGGATCGGGGCAACCTTTGTCTTTATCCTATTTCAAGTTGAAACTAAACAATCAAACTGCTAATCGCAAATGCAGTCCCAATAAACACCAAGCAAAGCATAGTGCCTACAGCCACATTCCCTTTCTCCAGATGCTCTGAAATCTTAAAGGTTGGGGTTGCCAATTCAAAGATCCAATAAGCCGCTATCAAGCACACATAACCTACCGCAAACCAAATGATCATGTGCAAAATGGAGGTATTCGTATACGCCGCTACGCCAATAATAATAGCCGTTGCCAGAAACTTGCCGCCTAAAGCCAAAGCTACAGCCACATTGCCTTTCTTCAGCTCCTCCATATCTTTAAACGGAGTCATTAAACCAAAGATCACCATGCCTAACACTTGCAAAAGAATAATCACAAACACACTCACTACCAAATTAACCACCATCGTCACTTCGCCCACCCCCGAAATTTCGCATAAGCCGAATCATAGTCGGCAAAATCATGTACTTCCTCAAGGACTACGGAAGCGGTTTTCTTTTTCTCTAATGCGGTATAGCGTTCATCATCAATCGGCTGCTTAATCCGATTTCCTGAAGGGAGCTCAAGCACCGCAAAGTTTCTTGTCTTATCCTTATACTTAGTCTTGTATACTCCTACAAGATCAACATCAGTGGTTACCGATACTTTAAGATTGGTAAGATCCTCTGCTGCCGTTTTTTCATCTGCATAAGACTTAATCGTGCTCCATGAAGACAGGCGAACTTCATTCTTCTGATCAGCATCCGTGATTAACTCGGCGTCCATGAACTGAAGTGTCCAAATTTTATCGCCAGTAGCATAATTCCCATCATTCGGGAGCAGTTCATTATCCGGCAAAACCGTCATGTCACTCCCAATTAAATCCCCTACGGTACTCTCTACCACCCGGTAGTCCCACGGTACCCGTGCTACACTATCTGAAGTTTGAGCTGTTCCTGAATCAAATACACTGCCCTGATTACTGGAACATGCGCTTAGCAACAGTACCGTCAAAAGCATCATACATAAGACTCCGATTCGGGCTTTCTTGCTCTTATCCAATTATCTCACTCCCAACGCAATAAAATGACTGGCATTGCCTGTAATCAATCCGCCCGCTCGGCCGAGCATACCACAAGGCTTCCCGTTAATCACGAACATGCCTGTCAGCAGATGAAATTCACCCTCTGATGTCGTTATCCGTGCTAAATCAGCTCTTTTTTGATACACAGTGGGGAAGAGCTGACTACTGTCATAACCGTCTTCATCTTCAAGCTCTAGCGCACCGCTATCATCAAACATGCGCACCGAACCCCCTTCACGGCCAAAAACAGATTTGGACACAAAGTTCCCTGAGAATACAGGCTTATTATAAGTAGGCAAAATATAGCGCGAGATCGTCTCTCGCTCTTCCTTGTCGAATAGCAGGCCCAGCTCATACATTCCCCACACCGCTGCAACCAGCCCCTTGGATTGGAGCAATATACTGTGAGGACCATTAAAGAGCTGAAGATTCCCTTGCTCTACCGCATAGGCGAGGGCATCACCGCCTTCATCCACAGCCATCCACTCTTTAGGATATAGAGCGAACATCCGCTCGATCACACGGTCCTCCCCATCCTTGAGAATTCCGTTGTCGACCCACAGATCAAGACAATCCACACACTGGATATCGAGACCACTGTGCTTCACTAATGCTTCTATCGTACCTGAATCTTCAAGATGAGATCCATAAGCCACACAAGCTGCGGTATCCGGACGTTCTACCTGCCAAGCTGCCGCAACTTGTGCCTTCATCCCTTGATTTGGACTCTGCATTCCAGCTTGCTCACAGATCCATGGTGTAGCTATCGAGGCTTCCACATAACCTGTTGGGGTATCCGCATTCAGTTCGAGCAGCTTAATCGTCCCATCATGGGCTATGGCAAAGTCAAATCTGGCATACCGACTAATGAATCCTTCTTCTGGCATAGGACACCCGTCAAGCATCTCCCAAAGTACAGGGGGAATCCCAAGCAGTTCATACAAATCGCGCTTTAGATGAACATAGCGAACCGCTTTATCGAGAATGGCCCAGAGTTTTGATGAGGCTTCTTCAAGCTCCTTATAAGTGTCCCTTTGCATTAGAGCAATTGCATCCAACCAGTACTCTTCATCCTCAAGATCAGCCCAAGTGAACCCGAGTTCATATAACGCTTTGACCCGTGGACCTCTTTCAAGCTCAGACTGATCTAGAATTTCAAATACACTCTGCTGCTCACTCATCCGCCAAAACCACTCTTACTTGAGCCTGATCTCGAAGAGGACTTCGAGCCTGAGCTAGATTTAGAGTTCTTCGAAGAGTTTAATCCGCTGGAAGTGCCACCGATTCCATTTTTTGAGGAAGAGCCTCTTCTCGTAATAGAGCCTGTGGAGGAAGTCGATGTTTTGGGCTTTACAACAGAACCGGGAACCTTCTTATTCTGGAATTTCTCACTGCTATAGGTAGGCGGCTTATAAGTTGTTCTCGTGCCTCCATAATAAGTTGGACGGTCCTTAGACCATCCTCTGGAAGAGTAATTGCCACCACTGTTAAACAGCATGTGATATAGCAGCAAGTCATCCCAACCAAAACCTGAATGATATCCACCATAGTTATTCACTACCGTCGTTCCATTATTGGTTACAACACCTTGGCCTTCCTGTTCTACCTCTTGTGTACCTTCCGGATATGGAATATTCCAATCCACATTTTTGTCAAAATAGGCTTTAACCTCTTCGGTAGACCAGGACACTAGCTGTGGTTCATCTCCAGAAGTATTTGCACTAGCCCCTGCGCCGCCAGGAATAAACATAGCATTCGCTAACAAAGCTATGCCTAGCGAAGTAGATAATACTCGAATGGGCTTACCATCAGAAGTGAATAATTTGGATACCGCTAATTCCTTATCCTTTTCATCTTTAGACATCGTAAGGTTCTCCTTCCCTTATCTCAATCATTCGTTGTGCATTGGAACAAGTAAAAGCTCCAGCTTGCCTTCATCTACGTTCAGCCGTCCTTCAACCGTTTCATATTCAACACTGCCAACCACAATATAATTGACATGCTCTAACGCTGCGATCATATTCATGCTCCACGTGCGTTCCTCAATGACTCGCAGCCCGCCTTCCGGCATTTTTTCAAATAAGATTACATTCATCCCATTGTCCATTATTACCATTCCTTCCTTAGTTCTGCTATAGCATCTGATACGTCTTTATTACCTTTTCGTTTCAGTTCTAGGCGTGCATAGACTGCCCAACCTTTCTCTTGGCGTTAGAACGTCTATATAAAAGAAGAATTCCTAACGAACACAAGCAAACGAGGAGCAACACGCCGTATACATGCTGATATGCTTTTGCAGGGGAGATATCACGCTGCGCATGCAGCAAAAGCCCGCAGACTGCAACAGATACAGAGCCTCCGAAGAATTGAACCAGTTGTAAAAGTCCCATACCAGAACCAATCCAAGTCCTTGGAAGAACTATAGAAGTTTCATTGTTTAAGGATGCCATCGTAGCTGAGAAAGCGGGAGAGAAGCATAGATAACCTAGCAGCAGTACTACAGGTGATACAGAAAGATTCAGGGCAAACACAGCCATAACGGCTGCAAGTATACAATGTCCAATCACTAAGAAGCGTATATTACCGTACCGATCAATAAAACGTCCCACATAACGGGTCAGAAATGCAGATAATAGCGCTCCCGGTGCGATATACAAACCAATCATCAGCGCTGATTTATCGAACAGATTAGCGAGCGCAAGCGGCATCAGGAACAAGTTCCCTAGGTTCAGCACCAGAATACAAAAGCCTACGGCAACCAGTTTCAAGTAACCCGGCATGGTAAGCAGCTGCGGATTAATGAATGATTCCTTGGCCTTCTTCAGATGTACGGCATGCACGATAATAGACACTACACCCACCGCAAGCCATACAAGCGACTGGGTAGTTACAGCTACCAGTAAACTTGCAGCATTTACAACGGTCAGCGCCGCCCCCAGGATGTCAAAGCTTGCAGGCTGTGGCTGTTCCTTAGGCAATAACCGCAGCAATACCGGCAGCACGATAAGCACAAGGCAAGTTATGCCGAACAATCCGTTCCAGCCAAAGTACTGGCTGATGACACCTCCCACAATAGGACCCAAACCAAAGGCCATTGCACTACCCGCCGAGATCATCGCAATAGCAGCACCGCGTCTTTCAATCGGAACATAGCGACTGGCGAGTACAAGCCCCAATCCAGCCATAGATCCGGCGCCCGCAGATTGTAGGATTCTTGTAATCAATAGCATATTAAAGTCATGTGCGAACAATCCAAACACTGATGCTGTCCCAAGCGTAATTAAGCCAATGGTCAAGAGCTTGCGAATCGGCACCAAGTCTGATAACCGGCTATAAATAACCGTCGACAACGCATATCCAATCGAATAGCTGGAAATGACCCATGAGCCTAGGTCAGCAGAAATTTGGAGATCCTGAATAATGGTTGGAAGCGATACATTAAACATCGTTGTGTTCATCACTACAATAAAGAGGCACATCGTCCATAATGGCATGACAATTTTATCATTCATTCCTACTTTCTCATTCATTCCTACTCCATCCCTGTCCTAATTTATCTATACATGCTCAACTAATTTTATGCCTATAAAAAGAGGTTGGCAATTAGAAGAGGAAATTACTTGCGCCACATCAATCCACATACCAGTTCGAACAGCTCTATATAGTTGCGTGGATTTTTACCCGTCAATGTATGAATGCGGTTAAGTCGGTAATTCAGTGTATTTCGGTGAATATTCAACTTCTGTACCGTTCGATTATGATCTCCATTCTCCGCAATAAATACTTGCAGTGTTTCAATCAGACCCGTCTTGTCTCCCGACTGATCCAGAAGAGCATAAATCGTCCCTGGCCGCTCATCCCCTTCATAGGATAAGTGTATTAGAAACCTCAATTCTGCATAGGTATATAGTTTTTTGAGTGGATCGACTCTACTGCCAATATGAATGGCCGCCTGTGCCTGTTCCAACGAATAAGCGGCTAACTCCTCTGCCTCGCCAGAGCCGATCCGTCTCACATCACCGCAAGCACTAAGCTTTCCTATCAGCTCTTTATAGAGAAATCCATCTGTGATGAAAAAAACAGCCTTGTCGTTCTCCAAATTCCAGTAATGCGGATAGGATCTAAAAACGCTTCTGAACTCCTTCCCATTCACGTCTCCATCTACCAGGATGGCCCAGCATTTCTTCTTCAGATCAAGCCCATAGCTACTCGCCCGTTCTAGAAATTCAAGATCATACGCCTCTTTACGATAAGACAATTCATGATAAAATTTCACACGCTTTACTCTGTCATCCTGTTCCTGCTTATTCCTTGCTTCCTGCTCTATAAGTAATATGGTAGTAACTCTGACCAGCTTGCTAAACGGTCTAACCTCATCCGGATGTCCCGTAATGCCTACCACACCCAAAACTTTACGGTCTATAATAATGGGTTCATTCACCCCTGGCTTCATTCCAATGCCGTCCTCGTATACCTCAAAGACATGCCCACTTTGAATGGCTATTCTCGCTCCCTCATGTAAGGTCCCAACCCGTTTTAGATCTCCACTCCCTACAATAAAGCCGTTCTCATCCATAACATTAATGTTATAAGGAACTACACTCATCATTTCCTGTGCGATTTGTCCTGCGAGTGATTTGGATATCTTCATGTCTGCCCCTCCTGTTCCTGTATATTCTACTCAGAAAGCTTCTACCTTAAAAATAAACAAGAAGAAACGGTTGTCGTCCTTAAAAGACGATAACCGTTTCTCGTAGGAATAATAAGGATGATGTAATATCTCCGTCGCTTTTTATAATGATCAACCTTGGTTCAGTGCGACTAGCCGGGCCACGTTCTCAGCGGATCTTTCCAGATTCTCCTGCCCTTTCTTCAGGGCATCCTCCAATGAAGCCGCACCTGGCATAATGCCAAAAATAGCATCGATTCCTTTATCATACAGCACTTCTGTCTGATCGCCGATCCGTCCCGCGAAGGCTAGCACGGGTTTATTATATTTCTTAGCGACCTGGGCAACGCCTAACGGTGTCTTGCCATATTGAGTCTGGAAGTCGATGCTTCCTTCCCCGGTCCACACCATATCAGCCTGTTGCACCTTTTCTTCAAGTCCGGTGTAGTCAATGACAAGCTCAATGCCCTTTTTTAACACTCCGTTTAAAAACACTACCAGCCCTCCACCAAGTCCACCGGCTGCACCAGCTCCAGGCATATCCATAATATCGTTTCCAAGCTGTTCCTTGATGACACTCGCATAATGCTGAAGATTACTGTCGAGCTGTTTGATCATCTCTGAAGTAGCACCCTTTTGCGGACCAAATACATTAGAAGCTCCGGTCGGACCACATAATGGATTCGTAACATCACAGGCCACTTCAACCTGCACATCCTTCAGGCGAGGGTCAAATTCACTCAAATCGATCCTTGCTAATCTGCCAAGCTCACCGCCGCCAAATATCAGTTCATCCCCTTCTTCGTCCAGAAGTCTGCCGCCTAGCGCTTGAACCAACCCGGCACCTCCATCATTGGTGGCACTACCTCCGATACCTATTAGCAGTTTGCTGACACCACGGTCCAGACAGGCTTTGATTAATTGTCCTGTTCCGTAAGTTGTTGTAATCAAAGGGTTACGTTCCTCAGGGGATACCAGCTGAATGCCGCTCGCGCTGGCCATTTCCAGTACGCCTGTCAATCCATCACCTGTAATTCCGTAGGATGCGCTAACTTCATTGCCAAGAGGGCCTTTAACTTTAGTAGTATATACGGTGCCCTCGGTTGCATCGACTAAGGACTGCATCGTTCCTTCGCCGCCATCCGCCATAGGTACATGAATACAATTTATATTAGAATTCACTTTATGAATGCCTCTTTCCATGGCTTCACAAGCTTCTTTAGCTGTCATACTTTCTTTGAAAGAATCCGGTGCCAGAACGATAACCAGGTCTTTTTTCATAGAATATCTGTCCCTTCTAGTTAGAGATATTATTATAGGATGAAGCCGTAAAGTATAGTAGCAACGATAGCCATTGTCAGACCCACGAGACTTTCGTAAGGAATCAGTGACATCCGGTCCTTGATGTTCATCTTAACGGAATCCGCAGTGACGTGGAAGAAGTTACCATGTGGCAGATGATCAATCACTGTAGCCCCGGTATGCACCATAATCGCCGCATTAAGTGGCGCTGTCCCCATAGATAGAATAGCGGGCCCGAACGATCCGGCTGCCACAATGGAAGCCGTAGATGTGGACGCTGTAGCGGCCGCCATCAAGATACCTGCAATCGGAGCAAGGAAGGTTCCTGAGATCCCCATAGCTGTAATTGCATCAACAACCGTAGCACTTAAGTCAGACTTTGAGATAATGCCAGCGATAGCACCAGCACCAATCAGGATAATGGCTGTACCTGTCATTTTATTTAACCCTGAGGTTGTAAAAGAAATGATGTTCTTCGTCTGTTTCATAGCAATCAGTCCAATAATACCGGCAAGAGGCAAGATGATCATAGAGTCAACTTTAAAGGATTTCAGCAATTCGATATTCAGAATATTTCCGACCGGATTAATGGCCAGAAGCAGAATAGCGACAACTGGAGCGACGATAGCACGGCCGAAGCTTGGTTTAACCTTAGAGGTATCTTCCTCTTTCGTTACAACATCGCCGTCTGCGATTTTCACACCTTTGTTGACTAAGAGATTAGCAATAATAACAGTGACAATCAGACCCGCAACAGCTGGGATGAACCCATGGATCATCACCTGAGCCAAATCTACATCAAAGCCCTTCGCTACGGCAATGGTATTTGGGTTTGGAGAAATAATATTACCTGCTTTACCGCCACCAACCAGAGCGAGTAGTAAGGCTGTTTTGGAAATGCCGATTTTTTTACCCACAGACAAAGCAATCGGAGCGACGATAATGATGGCTACCGTGATGAATACACCAACTGCTGTAATAATCATAGTAGCTAGTGCTATAGACAATAAGGCTTTCTTTTCACCAAGCTTGTCTACGATGGTCTCAGCCATTCGTTCGGCTGCACCTGATTCAATCAGTACCCCCGCCAGCACACCTGCCGCGAGTACACGTACAACTGCCCCCATTACACTATTCGTTCCATCGATAATATACTGTACCGTTTCCGCAATAGAAGCGCCGCCCAATATCCCTCCGGCAATTGCGCCTAAAAAGAGTGCGTAGACCGGATTAACCTTTTTAAAAATCAATACGACGGCTAATATCAATCCTGCAACAGCGCCCATCCAGTTAATTACTGTGCCTTCCATCTCTAGTTGCCCCCTTAATATAAAAGTATGACACTTTAAAGTGTGTGTTTTGATAACGCTTTCTAAACTGAGTATACTGCGCTTACAAACCCAATTATATTGACGGGACAACCTATTTTTTTGTGCAAATGCACAAGCACCGAACACAAAAGAAGACCAAGCTTAGGTTTATACTTCACCCAGGCTTGGTCTTTTATTATGAATCAAATTAGTTTAGGAGACTTGAGATTCCTTAGCAAGAACAGGTACAGTGTTATCCTCTACCTGCACATCATCCTTTGTCTTGGAGAGGACAATGTTCAGCACAATCGCTGTAAGCGAACCGGATACGATACCGTTCTGTAGCAGCATTCGGGCAAATTCAGGCAGCTCTGCGAACATTGCAGGAAGTGTCGCTGAACCTAAGCCAACAGCAATACTACAAGCAGCAATCAGTAGATTACCATCCTTACGGAGATCCACATCGGATAGAATGGATATCCCGGAAACGGCAACCGATCCGAACATGACAATCATGGCTCCACCAAGTACGGCATTCGGTACAATCGTCGTCAAGGCAGCCAGCTTAGGTAGGAGTCCTAGTACAATCATGATCCCGCCAGCGGCAAAAATAACATTACGGGTCTTAATGCGAGACAGCGAAATCAAACCCACATTTTGAGAAAAAGCAGTGTATGGGAAAGCATTAAAGATTCCGCCCAGCATAATTGCTACTCCCTCGGAACGCAGTCCGTTTACGATCTGCTTCTGTTCAACTTTCTGATCAATTACTTTACCAACTGCAAAATAAACCCCAGTAGACTCCACCATACTAACAATATTAACGATGATCATAGTGAAGATTGCAGTAAGACTGAACTCAGGCCATCCGAAGTAGAACGGTTGTGCGATGCTTACCCAAGAAGCGTCACCTACCGTAGAAAAGTTAACGATACCCATTCCATAAGCAATCGCTGTACCCACCACAAGACCTACCAGAACTGAGATCGAGCGCAGGAATCCAGTGGCGAAACGATTAACTGCTAAAATGACAAGTAGTGTAATTAGTGCAAGCAGCAAATTGCGGGGTTGTCCAAAATCAGCGCTGCCTTCTCCGCCAGCAACGTTATTCATGGCTACTGGAATAAGAGATAACCCGATAATGGTCACGACAGAACCCGTTACAATGGTCGGGAAGAACTTCAGCAGCTTCCCATAAAGCGGGGCCGCAAGAACAACGAACAAACCGGAAATAATGATCGCACCGTACGCAGTCGCCAGATTATGTGTCGAGGCAATCGCAATAATCGGGCCAACAGCTGTAAAGGTACATCCAAGAATAACTGGGAGCCTGCTACCAAAATACTTGGTGCCCATTATTTGCAGCAGTGTAGCCAATCCGCAAGTGAACAAATCGGCTGCGATGAGGTAAGCCATTTGAGTCCCATTTAGCTTCAAGGCACCCCCAACAATCAGCGGTACAATTACTGCTCCTGCATACATGGCTAGGACATGCTGAAGACCTAACGTAAATACCTTTTGCTTGCTTAACATCCCGCACTCTCCTTGATTTTCTCTAATGAGCTTTCATTATCAATGAAGTGAATTTCACCTGGTGACATAGATGCAATACGGGCCAAGGCATGGACTTCTATGCCTCTGTTCTCCAGAAGGCTCCGGCCTTCCTGGAAGCTCTTTTCAATGACACAACCGACGCCAAGGAGCTTTGCTCCCGCCTCTTTTACGATATCAACCAGTCCTACAAGAGCAGCACCAGTAGCGAGGAAATCATCCACAATAAGCACCTTGTCATCCGGCCCAAGATATTTCTGAGAGACACTGACCAGATAATCCTCTTGGCGAGTAAAGGAATGTACAGGCGCTGAGTAGACAGCCTCTGAGAGCGTTACTGCTTTCTTTTTCTTCGCATAAACAAACGGTACACCTAATGCAATCGCAGTAGCCATGGCAAACTGAATCCCACTAGCTTCAATAGTAATTACTTTCGTGATCGGTTGATGACCGAACAACTTTTTGAACTCTTGACCGATTTGCAGCGCTAGCTCCGTATCGACCTGATGATTCAGAAATGAATCTACCTTCAGTACCGTATCTGATAAAATAAGACCCTCTTGTCTAATGCGCTCTTGAAGTACTTTCATCGTGAACTAATCTCTCCTCTTCATTAAAAAAACAAAAAAAGGACAAATCCCTTGAGTCGTTTCTCTCAAGTGAATCTGTCCTTCTGGGCTTTTGTCCCTTAGTGGTGTAACACTACATAGTGTCCGCATCGCTCGGTCCAGACCTTTCCTCCAAAGAAGAAAGCGGAACCCTAGATGCGCTATTTCACTCATAGTCGGATAATTACGATGGTTATCCGGTAGAAACTTATGGGCCATATCCCCAAGATTATATGAGTTTTATTAATGTTCGATATGAATACCTTGTATATCTTACACGCTCTGTCTGGTGCTTACAAGCAAAATTTTTAGTGTTTTGCATACCATTTTCAGGTTATTTTCACGAAATTCAATTGTTTACATTTAGTAGGGGTTACTCCAAGATCTTCTGCGCCGTTTCTTCGGTCGTTACGAGCACATTCATATACCCGCCATTTAGCGCGCCCAAGATCCCAGAAACCTTCTCCAGCGATTCCGCTACACCAATAGCGTACCTCGCTCGCCTGATCTGCTCCAGCTCAATGGTCAACGTTCGGTCCGATATTGCTGTGCGTACAGGCAATCCATTGCCGTTATAAAAACGCGAGCAAATATCACCAGCTACTTTCCCGTCCTCCAGCTCATCAATCACAGCATCGCCATAAAATCCACGCCATGCCTCTTCGCCTTTAATTTCCGGTGATCCAATGCCGAATATAGCGATATCCAGCCGATCCCATGCCTTGGCAATGGTCTGATAATACTGCGAACGCATCAGTTGATCTCTGGTTTCCTTTTGCTCCGTGATCGCTGGCACGTCAATCATTAATGAGCGCGCACCCCACTTTAAGGCAGCTTGGTAGCAGATATTATTGACATGGTATCCGCTCTCCATCTTTCCAGATGGACCACCCACCGTAGGAACACAGGTTACAAAAGGCCTCTGTCCGAGGGTCAGATTGTCTACAACGGCAGCTAAGCTGCTTCCCCAAGAGAACCCAATCGTATCTTTCGGCTGAACCACTTGCTCCAGCCATCTTGCACAAGCCTGTCCAATGGCTTTACGTTTGTTCACCCCTGACTGGGCTGGATCTACCTCTACAACAATGGCTTCCTTCAGCCCGAACCGTTCTTTCAATTCCTGCTCCAGTGTACAATGATCTCCAATATCGTAATTGATGGTGATTGTAACGATGCCCTCTTCACGGACTCTCTTCAGCATCCTACTTATGGTGGTGCGATATATGCCAAGTTCATTAGAAATTTCACTTTGCGTTAAATTCTGCTCATAGTACATTTGTGCAATCTTAATGAGCAGCTTCTTGTCTTCTTTTCGATCCATGATAGAACTCCTCGCTTTTTTCAAGGATTTGACGAATCCATAACCCCTAGTTATACTGTAGACGATTATTTTGCACATTTTATATTATATTGCACAAATGTGCAAATTATCAATTTTTTAATGGAGATGATCGGCTTTGAATATGGGCTTTAGAAAGAAAAGTTGCGCCGTAGAAGCTCTAAAGTATATTGAGAACGACACAACCATTGGTTTAGGTGGGGGTAGTACGATTTCCTATTTAATCGGGAATATTAAAGAAGCAGATCTTCGAGTAAAGGTAGTGACCCCCTCCTTCACTACAGCTTCACTCTGTGTGCAAAATGGATTGCAGGTTGTACCCACCTGGTCCGTTGACCGAATAGCTGTTGCTTTTGATGGCTGTGATGAGGTGGATGAGCAACTGCATGCGCTTAAGAGTGGTGGCGGCATTCATACGAAAGAAAAACTGATTGCTAGTATGGCGGATCATTATATATTGCTGGTAGATGAAACTAAACTTGTGAACAAGCTAACCTTCAAGCATCCCGTAGCATTGGAAATTCTTATGGATGCTCTTAGTTATGTTCAACATTCCGTGAAATCGCTGGGCGGCAAGCCTGAGATTCGAACAAGCGCAAGTAAAGATGGGTATACGGTCAGTGATCACGGCAATGTGCTGCTGGATGTCTTTTTTGACAAGGTAGAGGATAGCACTGCTCTTCAAACTGAACTCAAAGCCATTAACGGGGTCATTGAGACCTCCCTATTCACGAAAGAAGTTACCTCAGCACTTGTGGCTGGTTCAAATGGAATCAAGGTAATCTCTAAGTAAGCTCAAACAATCAAAACAGGCGAGGTGCTAACCATGAACAATCTGAAGTGGGCAATCATCGGCCCGGGAAGTATCGCTAATGAATTTGCGGCTGCTCTAGATGACATCGGCGGAACTTTATATGCGGTAGGATCACGAACCTTAGAGAAAGCCCAGGCGTTCGCGAGCCAATATGGAGCGGAGAAGGCTTATGGCAATTACAGCGAAATGCTGCAAGATCCAGAAATTGATGTCGTCTACATCTCAACACCACATAGTAACCACTACGAATACATCATAGAAAGCTTGCAGAATAACAAACATGTCCTCTGTGAAAAGGCGATCACCGTAAATAGCAAACAACTGCAGGAAATCGCCGAGCTTGCTAAACAAAAAAGCTTAGTCGTCGCAGAGGCTATGACCATCTACCATATGCCACTGTACAAAAAGCTACGGCAAATCGTGGATGAAGGTAAGATCGGACGCCTCAAAATGGTGCAGGTCTCCTTTGGCAGCCATAAAGAATATGATGTGAACAACCGTTTCTTCAGCAAAGATCTGGCGGGCGGAGCGCTGCTGGATATTGGGACGTATGCCTTGTCCTTCACAAGATTCTTCCTGTCCAAACAGCCACAGGAAATTCTAACGACAGTGAAAAGTTTTGAGACAGGCGTCGATGAACAATCCGGAATCATTCTGAACAACGATGCGGATGAAATGGCGGTCATCTCCCTAACCATGCGCTCCAAAATGCCTAAACGCGGCGTCGTTGCTGGAGAACTTGGCTTTATTACTGTAGACAATTTCCCACGGGCCTCTACAGCTACAATTCAATATTTAGATGGCACCCTAGAAACGATCGAAGCCGGCGATACTTCCAAAGCGCTGCAATACGAAATCGAGGATATGCAGCGCTATATCGCGGCAAACGGCAACCAGGAAACCCTTAATCTCTCTTTAGATGTCATGGACATTATGAGTAATGTTAGAGAACAATGGGGAATCAAATACAGCTTCGAATAACATACTGAACACAATAGATCAATCATCAAAGCGTTGGCATTCCCTTCAACTGAAGGAGACCCAACGCTTCTTTGCGGATAATTTTCTAGGAATGAATGACAATATCCTTAGGTGATTTCTTATAGGTACTTTTTAGTACCTATAGCACTTTAAAGTACGTACTATACTTAAATGACTCATGCCTTCATAATTGCACTTACCGGCCGGTGATTATCAGAGTGTAGGAGTGAGAGACATGTTGTTAAACCAAAAAAGAAGTACCCTGGCACTCCTGGCTTTAGCCATTAGCGCCTTTGCGATCGGAACCACCGAGTTTATCAGTGTAGGGTTGCTGCCTTTAATCGCTGATGACCTGAATATACCGCTGACCACAGCTGGATTAACTGTTACTTTGTACGCTTTAGGGGTAACCTTTGGCGCCCCAATCTTAACGTCGCTGACCACGGCGATATCGCGCAAAACATTATTGCTTATCATTATGATTGTATTTATTATCGGCAATAGCCTTGCCGCGGCTGCGGACAGTATTACAATTCTGCTAATAGCTAGAGTAATATCTGCCCTTTCGCATGGTCTGTTCATGTCGATTGCTTCGACCATTGCCGCCGACCTTGTGCCTGAGAATCGTAAAGCCAGCGCTATTGCGATCATGTTCACAGGGCTAACCGTAGCTACTGTTACCGGTGTGCCACTGGGTACCTTCCTAGGGCAACAGTTAGGCTGGAGAGCTGCATTCATCGCCATTATTGCCATCGGGCTTATAGCGCTCATCGGTAATCTGATCTTGGTCCCTGCCACAGGGCTGCGCAAAGGAACCCGAACACCGCTTCGCGAACAAGTCAAACTCGTGAAGAACGGACGGTTACTGCTTGCCTTCGCAATCACTGCTTTAGGGTATGGAGGTACCTTTGTAGTCTTTACTTATTTATCTCCACTTCTCCATGAAATCAGCGGTTTCAAAGAGAGTACCGTTGCCATCATCCTTCTTGTTTATGGCATAGCGATCGCCATCGGCAACGTCATTGGAGGCAAATTAGCCAACCGTAACCCTATGAATGCCCTGTTCTACATGTTTGCTATACAAGCTGTTGTACTGTTCGTCTTAACCTTTACCGCACCCTTTAAAGTGGCCGCACTACTTACGATCTTCTTTATGGGATTGTTAGCCTTCATGAACGTACCTGGTCTACAAGTACACGTAGTTACACTTGCAGATCGATATGCTCCGAGTGCGCGAGATGTGGCATCTGCGCTGAATATTGCTGCTTTTAATGCTGGCATTGCCATCGGGGCCTATCTTGGCGGTATCGTCACGGATCATATGGGACTGATTCATACCACTTGGGTGGGTGCTATAATGGTTCTATCCGCTGTATTCCTAACCGCTTGGAGTCGTGCGCTGGAGAAGAAAGATGAGACTCTTCTCCAGTCTGAGGCTGCTTAATCAGCCTTGCCTTAACATACCAATCAAACTTTTAAATATCTCAGGAGGTAATTTTATTATGGCTCAACATCTACAGGATACAACTGCATTACACAACGGGGTAAACATGCCTTGGCTTGGACTTGGTGTATTTCAAGTCGAAGAAGGCTCTGAGCTGATCCAAGCGGTCAAATCTGCTATTGCACACGGCTACCGCAGCATCGATACAGCAGCGATCTATCAGAATGAGACTGGCGTAGGTCAAGCGATCAAAGAAGCTTTGCAGGACAACAACCTGTCCAGAGAAGAGCTCTTCGTAACTTCAAAGGTCTGGACTGCAGATATGGGCTACGAAGAAACCATTGCCGCATACGAAGCTAGCCTAGCTAAGCTTGGACTTGAATACCTTGATCTATATCTTATCCACTGGCCTGTAAAAGGAAAATATAAAGAGACTTGGAGAGCACTTGAAACCTTGTATAAAGAGGGACGCGTAAAAGCGATTGGGGTCAGCAATTTCCAGATCCATCATCTTGAAGATGTGATGAAGGATGCGGAAATTAAGCCGATGGTAAACCAAGTGGAGCTCCATCCTTATTTGAGTCAGCAAGCGCTGCTTAGCTTCTGCCAGGAACAAGGAATTCAACTGGAGGCTTGGTCTCCATTAATGCAAGGGCAATTGTTGGATCAGCCTGTACTGAAACAAATTGCAGCTAAATACAGTAAATCCGTAGCTCAAGTGATTGTCCGTTGGGACTTGCAGCGTGGAATTATTACCATTCCAAAGTCTACTAAAGAGCACCGGATCATCGAAAACGTAGATGTGTTTGATTTTCTGTTAACAGAAGAGGATATGAATCTAATCAACGCTCTGAACCAAGATCAACGGGTAGGTCCTGACCCTGATAATTTCGACTTCTAAGAGATTAACCACTAGGTTAAGTAACAGTAAAAAAAGACCCTATCTTTCAGAAATGAAAGAGGGGTCCTTTTTGTCTTTACGCCCCTTGCACTAGCACAATAAGGATCGGCAACACAAGAAAGGAAGCAAGCGTCGTCCATAAAATACATTTGGATACCAGCTCTGGAGAGGCGTCAAATCGTTCCGCTAATACCACCGCGTTGACGGCAACTGGCATGGAGGCCAGAATCAGCAGCACAGAGAATAAAATACCATCAATATGCAGAATAGATACTCCGAGGTAGGCCACTAGTGGAGCTAAGATTAATCGAATGATCATCCCTGCCCAAAAAGTAGACTGACCCTTACGTTCAGATGACATGGTTCGTACTTTGACCATCTGTGCACCCAGAATCGCCAGTACGACTGGTGAATAACCTCCGGCAACCATGGAGACCCCTGTAGCAAGCTCAGAAGGTAAATGCAGGTCAAATATTCTAAGAAAAAGTGCTAGCATAGCTGCATAGATGGCTGGGAGAGAGAACACGGACTTTACCGCATTTTTCACCGAGAACTGCGATCTAGCCGCAAAATAAACGCCCACAGTATTCACGATAATCATCTGCCCAATCACATAAACAGAAGCCTTATCGAGCCCAAGCTGTCCGAAAGCCAGCAACACCAAGGGAAGTCCATAATTCACACTATTCGTAAATGTCGAGACCAGAGTCAATCCCGATATTTCAGAGGGGCCGAGCTTCAATAACTTTCCGATGATATTTGCAATCGCCCATAAAAAGCACAGATTTAGCAGCGAAAAAGCGAGAGTCTTGTAAATATCATCCATAGAAATCTCGGCCGTAGCCAGTGTATTAAGAATAATAGCCGGCGTTAAAAAGTATAAATAGAGCGTCAATAACGGCTTGGTATCCAGATTCTTAAACCGTCCAAGCAGTGCACCGACGATCACCGGAATGGATAATGGCACGATGACTTGATACAACGTTGATAACACGCTCTGGATCATGAACAGTACTCCTCTGCTCTAAGTTACTCTAAACTATAAGCGCAACAGAGCAAGACGTCTAAGATATGAAATCAATATACACAATAGCCATTACCTATAATTAAAAAAGGTCTCAACCCCTATAACGGGGTTGAGACCTTTTTATCATGTGTTACATCATTTTGATTTCAAGCAATTCATATTTGATGATACCCATTGGTGCGTTTACACTAACGATATCCCCGACTTTTTTACCCAGCAATTCCTTGCCCAGCGGACTTTCATAGGAAATCTTGTTGTTTAGGACATCTGCTTCAGCAGCCCCTACAATTCTATATTCAATCTTCTCGGAGTATTCGATATCGTTCAGGGTAACGATACAACCCATACTAACCTTTGACAGATCCATCTGACTCTCATCTACGATCTTGGCTTTGGTCAGCATTTTCTCCAAAATCATAATACGAGTCTCCATGAACGATTGGTCGTCCTTGGCCGAATGGTACTCGCTATTTTCCTTCAAGTCTCCATAGCTGATTGCCAATTTGAGCCGTGCTGCCAATTCCTTGCGCCCAGGGCCCTTCAATTCCTTCAGTTCTTCCTCTAATTGAGCCAATCCTTCTTTGGTCAAGAACACTTCTTCATTAGACATGTATACAACTCCTATTTTGGATGCTTTTTAATATTTTAACCTATATTTCACATTCATGCGACAAGCATAAACGCCTTCGGCGTCCTTGTAAGGACGGTAAGCGTTTAAGCGAGAAATATAAAAATTAAAGTATAGGTGCAAAACCTATACTTTCTTATATTTAAATAAAAATCCCTGCCACAATTGAACATTGGGCAAGGATGTCAATGCTGCATCATTATTCTGGCAAATGCTCTTTACAGAAAAGGAGTAATGCTGCTTCCTCGTCCTCTTCCATATCAAAGTCAAGCAACTGACCTGTTGTTGTCTCCTGTAGATCATAACTCACGATGCTAACTTGATCATCATCCACTTTAATAATCGCTCTAGCGGAAACTCCATTCTCTACATAGAGCTCATCATCTTCTGGAACATCCAGTTGAACCACGAATTCATACCGTTTACCGGTTAGTATACCAAAAGGATCTTTAACATTCTCCACGTTGTAGCTTGTAAATGTCAACATTGCTCAATCAACCTCTTTTCCTAATACCTGCCACGTCATTGTATCACAAAAAGCTGCATGAAGGGGTCGCCCGTCCCTCAAGCCATAGCTTTCGACTTCTTGATCTGCTTGCTTCGCAATTGTCCGCAGGCAGCATCAATATCTACACCATGCTCCAGACGAGTGCTTACGCTGACGCCCTGCTTCTTCAAGGTATCAAAAAAGGCTCGTACGGTCTCCCGCTCGCTTCTTTGATATTGACTGTGCTCATCGACTGGATTATAAGGAATCAAGTTCACATTGACGAGCTGGCGCCGGTCGCCGATTAGCTCGGTCAGCTCAAGCGCATGCTCCTTGCCGTCATTTACATCCTTCATCAGAATGTATTCTAACGTAATTCTGCGATTTGTTTTTTCCAAATAATAATCTATGGACTCCATTAGCTTCTCAATTGGAATGGCCTTGTTAATCTTCATAATCTTCGTCCGCAGCTCATTATTAGGCGCGTGAAGCGATACTGCCAAGTTCACCTGTGTATTCGCATCGGCAAATTCAACGATTTTGTTAGCAAGCCCACTCGTCGATACAGTAATACCTCTTCCTGCGATGGCTAATCCTTTGTGGTCCTTAATAATCGATAAGAAATTGAGCAGGTTCTTGAAGTTGTCGAACGGTTCGCCAATTCCCATGACTACAACGTGACTAACCTTTTGTTCGAGGTTTGCTGCATCCAAATGCTGCTGAACCTTCATAATCTGCTCTACAATCTCACCGCTGGAAAGATCACGACTCTTCGCTAACAGTCCACTAGCGCAAAAGCTGCAGCCGATATTACATCCAACCTGAGTAGTGACACATACGGACAAACCGTATTTCTGTCTCATAAGCACCGTCTCGATCAGGTTGCCATCCTTCAAACGGAACAGGAACTTGATCGTCCCATCCGCAGACTCCTGCTTCACATGTTCTTCCAACGTATGGATCACATAGTGCTGCTCCAATAATTCTACACAATCTTTATTTACATCGAGCATTTCTGAGAATTCTGTAATCCGCTTCCGATAAAGCCAATCCCAGACCTGCGTAGCTCGAAATTTTTTATGTCCACGTTCTAACAGCCATGCCGCCAGTTGATCAAAAGTTAATCCATAAATGGATTCCATATTCATTCGTTATCCTCTTTTCAAAACATTAAAGTTCAGTCCATCACTACTCATTGTCTCAAATTTTTTTTATTTAAACAAGGGGAGTTGTAGCGAAGCGTCGAAGTTTACACCATTAGAAGTCCGTTCCATGAAATTACATCTGAGGAGAGATCGAATCAAATGAGCTCAACCACAATAAAAATCATCGGTTTTGCCCTTCTAGCTGCCGTTCTAATCTTTGGTGGCTTTTTACTGTATATTACCATTACCGATTATAAGCCGAAGGAGACTACTCCACTAACGGCAAACCATAATCAGGAACAAATGATGAAGCAGGGAGAACCTTTTGCAATAACAACCTTTAATATTGGTTATGCTGGGCTGGATAAGGATCAGGATTTCTTTATGGATGGCGGGACCAAATCACGTTCAAGCAGCGAGGAACAATCGAGGACAAATCTTGAGGCAATAGCCTCTCTAATGACCACTTCAGGATCAGATTTATTTATGTTGCAGGAGGTAGATCTCGATTCTTCTCGTAGCAACCATATAGATGAGGTCTCCTTGTTATCGAATACCTTCTCTGATTACAGCAACGTATTCGCGACGAACTACAAGGTGCCTTGGGTACCGATTCCCGTTCTTGATCCGATGGGCTCAGTAAATAGCGGTTTATTAACCTTATCTAAATTCAGTAGCACAAGTAACGTTAGATATGATCTTCCGGGAAAAGAAAGCTGGCCTCGTCAACTGTTTGAACTTGACCGCGCCTTTTTGGAGAGCAGATTCCCCGTCGATAACGGGAAAGAACTGATCCTGATCAACCTTCATTTATCAGCCTTTGACCAAGGGGGAACGATTCGCAAGCAGCAATTAGAATATCTTTCTACTTATATTCAGAGAGAGAATGATAAAGGCAATTACCTCATCTTAGGCGGAGACTGGAATCATTCTTTACCGGGCACAACCCCTGAGGCCTTTGAGACTACACAAGCTTGGCCAGAATGGCTACAGCAGTTCCCTGAAGATTTCAAACCGGAGGGCTTTCAATGGGCTGTTGATGCTAAAGTGCCGTCCGTCCGGACACTTGATATAGCTTATTCAGAAGGTGTGAATTTCCGTGCTGTAATTGATGGCTTCCTAGTTTCACCGAATATCACAATAAGTGGCGTACAGGGCCATGACCTATCTTTTGAACACAGCGATCATAACCCTGTAACAGCTACTCTTATTCTAAGATAAGACCCAATCATGGATCATTGATGTTATTTAAAAATGACGAATTTCATGTTTTTCCCTTTTAGATACTGAATGATAGCAGGCAATGCCTCTACGGTAATCTTCTTTTCGTGAAAAAGATATACAGCACCGGACGGATCAGTATGATGAACAAATTGAATGACGTCTTCTGGGGTCTTGCGTCTCCAATCCTCGGAATCACGATTCCATAACAATACTTTCATCTGCTGTTCTGTCACTTTGGCTGCTAACTTATCATTAATCGCACCATATGGCGGCCGAAAAACAGTAATCGGCGATTGAATGATTTGCTCCAATGCCTGGTTAGCCTTCGCCAAATTATTCTGATTCTGGTTAGCCCCATTGTCGGTCATCTTGCTATGATCCCACGAATGACTTCCAATCGACATCTGATGTTCATTCGCATACTTAACCGCTTCCACATTATGAGCGACCTTATTCCCAACAAATAAAAAGGTGGCTGCCACCTCATGTTCTACTAGAATATCTACGATTTCTTTCGTATACTTCGACGGACCATCATCAAATGACAAGGCCACGTAACCCTTCGGCAGGCTATAGGTGTATTTATTCCCGGTTAATTTAATCTCCTCATACCGCTGTGTTTGTTCTTGAGGAGGCTCTGTAGGTTCTGGTGTAGGTTTAGAAGGTTCTGGCGTAGGCTCAGACTCCTCTTGCTGGCTAGGGGTCGTTTCTATTTTACCAATAGGAGGAATGAACGGTAGAGAGACTATTTTCTCGATCCCCTCAGCGCTGGCGCCTAGTGAGGGACCTTCCAATCCTTCTGCACGGTCCATAACATGACCACCCATTCGAAGAGACAACAATACAACTACTAAACAAGCGAACATGATACTCTGCAGCCTAAGTCTTCCAACCCGTTTTTTGCTCTTCTTTCTTAGCCCGCGTGCTGGAGGTATAGAGGGTGACGTAGTTTCAACAGTAATCTCTTCCTGTACATGGGGATCGTTCACTTGCTTTAATTGAAGAAGCTGAGACACATAATATTCAGAGCAGGCAAAATACATAGTTTCGCTGAAGGTTTGGTTCATAATAATCAGTGTGCTGTAATAACTATTACGAAATGGATCCCACTTCGGATACAATGACAATCTCATTCTTTCCCCGAAAAAGGGAGCCAGCGCGTTTAGTTGTTCATATGTAAATTCGTCTATGTTTAGCATGCGTCTGGCATACCCAATATCACGGGTTAAACCTACTTCAATCTGATAACCGGCCTGTTCATGCTCAAGCGACAGCAACTCAATCATTAGAACAGTGCTCGGTTCATTCATTGCCATGAATCTTATGTATCTCCGTTTTCGTCATTTCGTCCCGCCAGTGTGCTTCCATTCCCAAAAGGAACGGTCATACGATTTGTAAAATCGCTGATCATACCGGAGAGATATGCTTTTTCTTGGCGGATCGTATCGTATTTCTGTCTTAAATGCGCGTTCTCAGTTTCAATCCTTCCGAGCTTCTCTTCCAGATCATTCATCTTCTTGAGCTTCTCTGCATGAGCTTCGTTATGCTTTTGGATCAGATTTACATACTTTTGATGCTCCAGATCAATCGTACTCTTTAATTCTTCAATCTCTGCTGTGAGGGTAGTCTGAAGCTCCCGATAATCTTCCAGCACTTGATCGACTTTCAGATTCTTCTCAATCAATTTATGCTCAAGCTCTCGAACGTTCTTCTCTCTTTCCTCAATCACTTTATTGAGATTCTTCATGTCCCGGTTCAAACGTTCAACATGGCTGCTGGAATGAGTCAACCGATCCTGAAGTTCATTAATATTCGTCTCAGCATGCTGTCTGGCCTGAATGATCTGCTCCACGGAGAAGATCAAATCGAGTGATTTTTTATCAAGCGGCGCTTTCCCTGTAGTAACCACTCCTGCTAAAGTCTCGCCAGCAATCTGTTCCTCTACTTCCTCGCCCTGCTCTTCTGATAATTGCACCTTTTGAACCATACCCGGTTTGGACTGCTTATCCACTGAATCTTTCTTTTTAAAAAAGGGAGAAATCATTGATCTTATCACCTCAATTATAAAAAAATGTCAAAAAATGTCGAGTGCCCACGAGTCTATTATAGTTTACTTGTCTTGTCTGTAAGTGAGCCTTTATATCTAACTTTTTGAATTGGATCAAAAGACCTAAATTCTTGCCAATAACAAGAGAAAAGCACCCTTGCGGGTGCTCTGGTTTTAATTAAATTTATCGGGGAATTGTTTAACAATACCCTCGGTTAGTATATCTCCAAACATAATCATATGCTCGAGTCCTTTATCGAAAGCGACGATCTCGGCATCCCAATCCTTTTTAGCTCTAGCTGTCACATCATCTGTTATTAGCTCCAAATGTTCATGAAGCATCTCTTTCAATTGTTCATACGAATATTTGGGATTCTGTGCGCTAAGGAACTTAGCAATGTCGTCAGCGTTGTCATACCACTCTTTATTATATTTTTCTAAATCCGCCTGATTTCCTGCTAGTGCAGCAGCAACTACCTTTCCGGCAATAAGGATATGCTCCCGCAATAATTGAGCTAGCTTATCACCTACTGCCTCACCGTAATACGGCTTATAAACATTCCCTATCTCCTGCTGATTCTGTAGCAACCTTGCCAGTACCTTCTCTTTGTCCTCGGAATTCGCAAAAGCGCTAACTATGTAGTTTTTCGTCCATATCACATGGTCGCTCCATAGTTTCCTGAGATTATCCTTAAGCTCTATTACAGAGGGCGTAAAGCATTGCTTGTGTGAACTCTTTTTCTCTTTGGCTGCAGCATCGGCAGTTACAGGCATTGCACTAACAACAAGGAACATACACACAAAAACTAACTTCGCAATCAAAAACTTAGGCTTCAATATGACCTATCTCCTTTTAAGCATCTATTAACAATCTTGTATAGTGTGTACCGATGCTCTTATTTCATTCCTATCTTCTTTTACATAAAAAAAAGCACCGTCATTAGACGGCGCCTCTTCCTTAAACTTATCTGAACATCACTTTATCTATATTGTATTTAGACTTCAATTCATTAATGATATACGTTTCGTAGATCTCTCTATGAACGGGGCTCTCGATTAAACTTACATCAATTCTGGTGACCTCGTCCCGATGCAGCTTAATATCAGATACGGTATCTTCGAAATGTTTTTTGATTCTGGGTCTTAGCTTTCTCGCTTTACCTACAAACAACAACTCATCTTGGTCATTGTAGAACATAAAGATACCGCCGTAATCTCTAGGAATCAGATGGAAATCAGTGAATCCGTAGATATTGCTTAACTGCGGGTTGATTTGTTTAGTAATACTAACATCCACATTGGGCATAGTTATGTTGATCATTTTAGCTCACGTCCTCTTTCTATATAGGAGTAAATAGTATCATAAGTTAGCCTTTTATTCTATCTTTCACAATGAGCCTGGCTCTTTATTCTGCCTTGGACTGACGACTCATTAGAACTTGAACAGTCTCTGTTATCCCTTGCTCAAAAGGAGTAGCGGGAATTGGACCCACAACACGCTCGTATTTACCACCGCTTAGGACCATAGGCTCTTTGGTTAAATACAGCATTTCAACGATCTCTTTCATGACTGGAACGAATATACCGAGCAGCGATAGTCCAGTCTTTCCTAATGAGATAACGGGCTTCTTGGAGCCGCTTGCTGCTTGCGCTATTCTAACGATATCTCGTCCTGAGATTGTGCCTGCCCCGGGAATGTTCCAATTCTGACCATAAGCTTCATCTCTACTAGCGAGCTCAATAATCATGACAGCGGCATCCGGCAAATACACATACTCACGGGCAACGGTCATATTTCCGATGAACACTGCAGGTTTACCTGCAGCGATGAACTCCAGAGTCGATCCTAAATAGGAAGCCTCATTGGCAGTAGGCCCATAATAATCCGGTAAACGGACAATGAGCCGCTGTGCTTTACTCCAACGCTGGCTAAAAAACATTTGTTCAAACTCAAGTTTCACTTTACCTTTTTTTGTATGCGGATTCTTCGGATATTCCTCGTTGATCGGCTTGTCATTCTGTCTTCTTCCATAAGGATAAATGCCATCCACTGCGACAACCTTTATCCCCAGCTTATTAGCCGCCTCCATGACCGCCTCTCCCATAGGTAACAGTCGTGTGCTCATTTCATTATACGGAACAGATGCACTATGAAAAATAACATCCACATCCTGTGCAGCTGATAATACGTCCTTCGCATTAAATACGTCCCCTGCTATTAGCTTAAGAGCGGCGGGATTACCCAGCTTCGATGCAAGCTTCTCCAACTTTGGAATCGATCGCCCAAAGGCCACCGTTTCTATCCCTCTCTTTAATAATTCAGCGATAATTACCGTCCCTGTTCCCCCGGTTGCACCAAGCACAAGCGCTTTTGTTAACATAAATGATCCCTCCTATTATTGTTATTGATTAATCACTAACTAACGATCATAAATCTAAGAGCCTGAGCTCTTAGATGTTAGAATGATTTTCATCTCTACTACTCTTTCCGGTGTTTCGGCTTCAACTCTGGCATTCCAAGAGCCATAGAAATATTACAGAGCATACCATTGGCCATAAAGGTACTTACCTCTACTTCAGGCTGCTCGATCCCAGCGGCGACAAACTTCTCGTGCACAAGGTTGGTGATCTCAAGCATTCCTTTTTGCATCGTTTCACGGATGACTTCATCGCGAATCCCTAACCCCTGAACTTGCAAAATAATCTCATTCGGATGTGTCTCCATCAACAACTCGTATACTTTAATGCTTTCCTTTAACACTTGATCTGCTGTGCCCTCTACTCCTTGAAACGAACGAATAATCCGTTCAAAAGCCCGCTCTAAGGAAGCAACAAACAATTCTTCTTTATTCTTGAACACCTTAAACACATAGGGCTGAGAAATACCTACCTTTTCCGCAACCTGTGCTGTCGTAGCTCGGTAGTAGCCATTCTCGGCGAATACAACAACCGCTGCCTCCAAGATTTGTTCTCGGCGGTTTACGGAAACCGATTCATCCGCTTTCTTGCGACCGGAACTAGATTCTGTTGTCATCATAATCTCCTTACGCAACCTAATCCATTAGGTTATTGATCAATCACTTTCTTGATTAGAGTATATGCTCATCTCCTAAATAATGCAACTTAAAATCAACTATAATTTTTAACAACTTTCATCCGTACAGAAAATACAGTAAAAGTTATTTCCCTATTTCCACTGGAAATATTACTAAAAAATATGACGTTATTCAGAACCTTCTCGCCAAAGGGTTGTGATTTTCCTCATGAGGGTATTATAAATATTAAGGTAGTGTAGAGTTGTGTTAACTTCATGAAAAGAGCAATTAGCATCTAGGAGGATTTGATTCATGTCAGCAACAGACAGGCAAAAAATTGTAGATAGTGTCCCGCAAACCGGATTTTTCGGACATCCTAAGGGACTATTCACACTCTTCTTTACTGAATTTTGGGAACGTTTTTCCTATTATGGCATGAGAGCGATCCTTGTTTACTACATGTATTATGAAGTAAGCAAAGGCGGGCTCGGATTTCCAGAGGATATGGCCCTTTCGATTATGTCTATCTATGGATCACTCGTATATATGTCTGGAATTATAGGTGGATGGCTTGCGGATCGAATTTTCGGGACTTCGAAGGCAGTCTTTTACGGCGGCGTTCTAATTATGTTTGGGCATATTTTACTGGCGATACCGGGAAATGCCACGCTATTCTTTTCTTCGATGATTATGATCGTGCTTGGAACCGGACTTCTTAAGCCCAATGTATCAAGTATTGTAGGCGAAATCTACAGCGAACAAGATAACCGCCGCGACGCTGCTTTCAGCATTTTTTATATGGGTATTAATCTCGGCGGATTCATCTCTCCACTGATTGTAGGCGCTGTAGGTATGAATAATTTCCATCTCGGTTTCTCGATTGCCGCGGTGGGCATGTTTATTGGATTAGTTGTTTACGTAGTGACTCGCACCAAAAATCTAGGTCTGGCAGGTACGATTGTGCGCAACCCAATTCCAGCCGAACAAAAGAAAAAATTATTTACTTGGATTGGCATTGGACTAGTTGTGCTTGCTGTATTAGTTACGGTCGGCATTCTTACTGGAATACTCACCTTTGAGACATTCATTAAAATCGTAGGGGTGTTAGGGCTACTTATTCCTACAATGTACTTCATTGTGATGTACCGCAGTCCCAAAACAACAGCTGTAGAGCGATCACGGATTCTCGCGTACATCCCTTTATTTATTGCTTCGATTATGTTCTGGGCGATTCAGGAACAAACTTCAACAGTTCTAGCAAGCTTTGCTGATAAGCGTACCCAATTGGACTTTGCAGGCATACACATTTCTCCAGCTTGGTTCCAATCGCTTAACCCGCTATTTATTATCGCCCTTGCACCTGCATTTGCATGGCTTTGGTTAAAGCTCGGTAACCGCCAACCAACGATTCCACAAAAGTTCTCGCTTGGTTTATTGTTTGCCGGTCTGTCCTTCCTAGTAATTCTGGTACCGGCTTACTTCGGTGGAGCCAATTCACTGGTGAATCCATTATGGCTGGTTCTCAGCTACTTTATCGTCGTCATTGGGGAACTATGCTTGTCACCTGTTGGCTTATCAGCAACAACCAAACTGGCGCCAGCTGCTTTTACTGCTCAGATGATGAGTATGTGGTTCTTGTCCAATGCTGCTGCACAAGCTATTAATGCTCAAATTGTGAAATTCTATACCCCGGATACCGAAATGCTGTACTTCGGAGTTATCGGCGGAGTCGCCATTGTGCTCGCGTTAATTCTCTTCCTGTTCTCTTCTAAGATTCAAAATTTCATGAAGGGTATACGATAAATATATAAGGCTGCCGGGATATTCCCGGCAGCCTTTTTTTGAATCAATATTCTAAGCTAAGTCTACACCAGAAACATAGCAACAATCGTTGTAACTATCAGCCCAATCAGCACCGGTTTCACATTGCGTCTAGCGAGCTCAAATGGACTTACGCCGCAGATAGCGGCGGCTGGAATCAATGCCCATGGGATTAGCGTCCCCCCGCCAACCCAAATGGCAGATACCTGACCGAGTGCAGTTAAAGTAGCTGCATCGGAATGTGTGGCAACAGCGAACAATTTTCCGATGGACCCCGCAAGTGAGATTCCCGAGAACCCTGAACCATCAAGGCCCGTAATGGCCCCTGTTATGGTAGCGGTCACAGCACCTACAGCACCATTAAGAGGTACATTATGCGCCAGAGCAACCCCTAGATCATTAACAATTCCCTGAGAAGCAGCAGGTAAGACTTTGCCAAACAATTCAGCAAAGGCCGAATCTCCCAAATAGAAGAATGCCGCAATTGGAATCACTGGACCGAATACTTTAAAGCCAAATGTGAGTCCATCAATTAGATATGAGGTGACTTGCTCCAGTCCCTTATTACGATGTGCGAGCAATGTTACTACAACCAAGATAAATACAGCAGTCCCGCCAACTAAGGCCGTTGCGTCTCCACCCTGTAAATCCAGCAGAAACATACCTGCTACATCAGCTAGAAACAGGAGTGGGATAACGATCGCCAGCCATTTCTTCAGTGTGGGAGGAATCACCGCTTGACCCTCGACCGCGTCACTGTCTGCAGCTAGCGCATTCGCGGCATTTTTCCCGGAAATAAGTCCGTCTCGCCAAGTACCATTCTTCTGATCTCGTCGCATCATCCAATAGGCTGTTACCGTAGTGACTACACCCATCACTATAACAAGCGGAATACTCGCTTCCATAACACTGCTTACCGGAAGTCCTGCCGCATCTGCCGTCAATTTAGGTGCACCTTGAATAATATAATCACTCGACAGCGCAATCCCATGACCGAATAGATTCATCGCAATCGCTGCTCCAAGTGCAGGCAATCCTACGCGAATAGCAACGGGCAGCAGCACAACCCCTATCAGGGCCACTGCTGGCGAAGGCCAGAAGAACCATGATGTCACCATCATAATCAAGCCAATTCCCCAAAATGCCATAAACGGCGTACGTAAAAAGCGGGTAAGCGGAGCAACCATCGTCTCGTTTATTCCGGTACGTGTTAATACTCTGCTCATGGCTACAATGATCGAAATAATCATAATCGTACCCATTAGCTCTTTTGTTGCATATACAAAAGAGTTGAATACGCCTGTGACTGAACCACTAACCGTTTCTGTCGCGAGCCAGCCTAATACAAAGATACCTGCAATACAGATCATCGTTGTATCCCGCCGCTTAATCAGAAGTGCCATAATGAACACGATGAATGCCAAATATACATAATGGAGCGCTGTTAATTGGATGCCCATCTCTGAACCACACCCTTCTCCTGCTTACAAGTGCTATATGTTATGCAGGGTTGTAGGCTAATGTTCGGTAGAAATGGGCGTTTAAATATTTTTATGATTTAAATAGAAAGAGACGCTTTTGCTAATGTATCCATCACCTCGTCGCTAATAAATGGTGCGATAGACACAAGGGCTTTTATCCCTTCTTGTTCAAAAGCTCTTCTAGCGCACTCATCTAGTACCTCGTCACTTAAAAAAGGAGCAATAGATAATAATGCGTTAATGCCTTCTCGTTCAAAGGTACTTCTTGCACACTCATCCAGCATCTCATCGCTTATAAACGGAGCAATAGACAACAGCGCATGAATTCCTTCTCGCTCAAAGGCAACTTTTGCGCACTCATCTAGTACTTCTTCGCTTATAAATGGAGCGATGGATAGCAGATCTTGTATCGATACTGGATCCTTCACATATTCAAATACCTCGTTCACATGTTCCGTAAGAAGAACGGGCGCAACTTCGGAAATTTCGGCTACTGAAAGCTCATTTTGAGTTAAAAATTGTTCTGTGGTATTTTCGAGTACATTTACTACTATCTGTGTCGATTTGCTCTTTTCAAGGATTGCATCAATGCTCACATTAAAAATTTCGGCCAGCTGGGGAAGCTTAGAAACATCCGGCATAGTCTCTCCTCGTTCCCAATTACTAACCGCCTGATAACTAATGCCTAGTTGATCGGCAAGCCCCATCTGAGTCATCCCTGTCTGCTTTCTTAAATCAGCGATGTTCTTGCCTACCTTTAACATATCGAACAGTGAAATCTCCTCCTCATTTATGATGGTTTCAGTGTATCTATTACTATTAATTTTGTATATCAAGCGTTACTTGAGTGCTTATCGAGACGCCTAGAACGCAAAAAGCCGCCCCACGCATAGATAACATCTACGCATGAGACGGCTTTCTTAGTGTTTCCTATTTAGAAATTTATTATTTAGCCACGACTCCGCCATCAACTGGCAGCTCAACACCCGTAATATAAGAAGCTTCGTCAGAAGCTAGGAACAATACAGCTTCAGCTACTTCAGAAGCACGTCCAACGCGTGGCAATGCAGTCTGGGACATAAAGAAGCTATGCATTCTTTCATCATTTACAAATTCAGCACTCATTGGAGTTTCGATAAATCCTGGGTGAACAGAGTTCACGCGAATGTTATCTTTACCAAAGTCTACAGCTGCTGCTTTACTCAGCATACGAACGGCACCTTTAGAAGCTGTATAAGCGCCGGCACCGCTGCTGCCAGTCAAACCTGCGATGGAGGAGATATTGACGATGGAACCACCTTTATTGTTCTTCATTTGAGGAACAACATGTTTCATCCCAAGGAATACGCTGCTTACATTAATGTTCATTACTTTGTTCCATTGATCAACAGTGGATTCAAGCAATTGAACTGGGAACGAGATCCCTGCGTTATTCACCAGGATGTCGATTTTTCCAAATTTGCTAATCACATCTTCTACAACTTTGATCCAGTCTTCTTCGGAAGCTACATTATGCGCATAAGCTGCGGCTTTTCCACCATTGGCTTCGATTTCTTTTACAACTGCTTGTACAGCAGCTTCGTTAATATCAGTTGCTACAACTGTAGCACCTTCTTTGGACAATAAAAGGGCTTCTTCACGACCCATGCCGCTGCCTGCACCTGTAATAATTGCTACTTTATTAGTTAGACGATTCATAATTAAGTCTCCTCTATAATCGTATTGTGATATAATAATTCGAGTGATGATAGTCACACTATCACTGTGATATTAATCATATCATTTTTACGAAATAACTACAACCTCTCCTTGCTTAATCCAATAAACGGTGGATATAATACTAATAATTAAAGAACCTAATTATAAAATGGAAGGGTCTATCCCTCATGAATCCTAAAGCACGCTATGAAAAAGAACGATCTGACGGTAAACAGCAGCGATTATATACGATTCTTGAATCCGCAGAACGAATATTTTCGCAAAAAGGAATTGAAAAGTCGACGATGCAGGATGTCGCAAGCGAAGCAAATATAGGGATTGCGACGCTGTTTCGATATTTTCCCAGAAAAGAAAAGCTCATCGTGGCGGTGGCCACCCGAATGCTAGAGCCAATGCTCGATTACTTTAAGCATGTAGCTGACTTGCCACTTACCTGTCTCGAAAAGATCGAGATGTTATTTGATTTCTTTATTCAGGATCAAAATCATTTAAGCATTATTTTTATGGTCAATTTTGAAAGCTACGCCTCTCACTTAAATGAGCCTGTTGAGGACGTTCTGGATTTCAATGCATTAAACCGCAAGATTTGGCATGAGTACTCCAGGATCATTCAAAATGGGGTAGAAGACGGTTCTATTCGCGCCGATCTCCCTGTGAAAGAGACCTTAATCACGCTGATGAACAGCTTTGCTCTCTTTTCCAGAAAGCTAACGATGAAAGAAAACATCCTCCTGCTAGAATCGGATTTAGACTCCGACAAGCAGCTTGAGCTTCTTAAACAAATCTTTCTAGAGCATTTAAAAGCCTAAAAAGCGCCAGTTTCCTTATGAGGGGAACTTGGCGCTTTTTTGATCATAAATTGGATTGCTAGTGAAAAGGACAGGTTGCCACAGGTGATCGCTGATAAAGGAAACGAGGGCTGTAATCATATTCTTTCAGTTTACTGTCATGCCAAATCGGTGTAGATGACGGAGACATAGGGGGGATCAGCCATGACCAGCGTCCCGAAACCTGACGTCCATGTCCCTGCTCCTGCTCTTGAAATCTCACAAATTGATCGGCTGCTGTATGGTGATCAACGATACTGACCCCAGCTTGCTTAAAGGAATGCAGTACTGCACGATTCAACTCAAGAAGCACCCGATCCTTCCAAAGCGTTGTGTTACTGGAGCGGTCAAGTCCCATCAGATCAGCTACAGCCGGCAAAGTGTTATATCGTCCAGTATCCCCTAAGTTACGTGAGCCAATTTCGGTCTCCATGTACCAGCCGTTAAAAGGAGCCGCGGGGTATACAATCCCGCCAATTTCCAACTGCATGTCCGAAATGATCGGCACAGAATACCAGCGAAGTTGAAGCTCTGCAAAACGTTCAATTTCGGGATGTGTTAACGGCACCTCTTGAATGAGGTGCTGGGGAATTGGAAATACGTGGGGATTGCCATTACCAATACTGATTACTAGCGGCAACACATCATAATTGCCCCTTGTTCCCTGCCAGCCTAGTTGTTGGCACACTTTCGTAAATTCATCCGATGCCGGATCGCCAGCGCGTTCATGTTCAGCATCACCAGGGTATCCAGCGTAACGAATCAATTGATGGTTCCAAATCCGGATTCTCCGCTCAGGATCTTCCCCGCTGCGGAAGACCGTAATGAGTGGACGGATACGTCCTCCATTATTCGCCTTTTCCATATGTCGTAGCAGAGCTTCAGCAACATCCTCCTCAGTCTCTGCCTGACGTTCATCCATCAGCTCAATGGACTGCCAAAAAAGACGACCAATGCAGCGGCTATTGTGACGCCAAGCCATTCTTGCCCCATGCGCCAGCTCTTCCGTTGTATGTGTGTAACTCCCTGATTGATTGATTTCTTCTCGTACGGCTTGGATGCGATGATCCATCTCAGCTTCAGTCTTATCTAGCTCAGCATAACATTGCCGAATGAAAGCTTCTGCCTGCCGGGTTAATTCTTCGATGTGCATGCCATTCATATCCCTTATCCTCCATCTAAGCCATGCTAGAACTCTCATTCCAGTATACCACCCACACTCCTAAGCTACATCCTTAGGGAAGTAGCACATGAGAACAACCCGTGAAGCTTAGTCGCTTCACGGGTTGTAGCAGGAACATCTAGCGTTCTGAACGTTTCCCTTGCATCTTCAATGCAGCAAGCCTGCTCTTATCCTCGGCCAGCAGTTCTTCAGCCAACTCCACACCTTGGGGGCCTAATGAGGCCTGAGCTTGTTCTACCGCCTGTTCGGTATGCGCCAAACGGTTCTCAGCCTGTGCCAAAGTCTGTTCTGTTGGATGACTAAGCGCCTGAGAGACAGAGAAATGAAGCTTGCCTAAAGCATTTTTGGCTTGAGTTACATTGTCGTTCGCTTGCAGACTGGAATCGGGTTGTTTCATAAATGAAATTCGCTCCCTTCTGAAATGCGCCTGTTCTCTTCTAGCATGGTTTAGGATAAGTAACTTTATGCATACACCCTACTGGATGATGGATTGCATGAAAGTAGTCATTTCTTTGCTGGCCTTATTCAAGCGCTCAATTACCCCGCTGAATTCAGTGACCAATTCTGCTTGTGCGTGTGAAGAAGCAGAGATCGCTTCAATTTCTTGCTCCATTTGCTTAATGGACTTTTGAACATCACTCAGTGATTTTTCAATATTATGGGTTGCTTCTTTAGTGTTAACGGACAGTTTGCGCACTTCAGTAGCAACCACCCCAAAACCTGCCCCTTGCTCTCCTACACGCGCGGCTTCGATTGCCGCATTCAGCCCAAGCAGGTTCGTCTGCTCAGAAATCTCACGAATGAAGCCGGCAACCTTATTCACTTCTTGTGATTCCGTTACGGCTCTACGCGTATTATCTAATATTTGCTGCGAAGTAGCTGATAATTCCTGAGATTGGGCAGCTACGCTCTGCACCATCTCCATTAGATGACTACTTATCTCATTAATCTCATCTGTGAATCCTTCAAGCTTATTCTCGTTCTCTAGTGTATAGGCAATGGCAAAAACCCCGATTACATCATCATCCGTTCCGTAGATAGGTACACATGTTGAGATTACAGGAGCTCCATAAATTTCTGCTGGGATTCGGTTAGAGCTTGCTATACCTTTCAGTCCATTTGAAAGCGACAGATCTTCAGGAGGGATAGGGTTACCCTTAACCAATCCGAGATCAATAACTTTACTTGGTGCGTAATAATGGAAGATCTCCCTGTCCGTGATTCCAATCATAATATCCTGCGAGTGAATCTTTTTGAAATAAGGTGCTGCGAGGACTAAGGCATCGATAATACTCATCTCTTCATCTCCCATATAAAAAATGTATATGTAGTTTTATCGTCACAATGGGTTATTAAATGAATATTGTCATAGTAGAGTAACAATCCCCACGTATGATTTGTTTATGAATACTATTAGCAGACGCCAATTTCTGAAGAAAAGTGCTCAAGTGTCGCTCGGGCTGCTTGGAACCGCAAGTGCATCCGGCATTTATTCACACTGGGTTGAGCCCTACTGGCTTGAAGTTAAACATATAGATATAAAGCTTCCTCTACTCCCTCCAGCATTCGATAGATTTCGTATCGTTCATTTCAGTGATTTACACTTAGGCGTGTATACGAAGTCCGAAGCCTTAACAGAGTTAGTACAGCAAATTCAATATGTAAGTCCAGATCTGATCTGCTTCACAGGGGATCTACTAGATCATTCTGTCGATTATATTTCTGAGGCTGTGGACATCTGTTCACAGTTGCGGGCACCCTTTGGACAATATGCTGTGTTAGGTAACCACGATGCTTTTGGCACTAGGAAAGCTGTGACGAAAGGGTTAACGCAATCTGGATTCCACGTACTTCATAATGAACATATTGTCTTAAAAAAAGATGCGGAGGCGCTTTATCTAGCTGGAGTGGATGATCCGTGGGTCGGCAAAGCAGATATTCATCAGGCGCTACGCCATATCCCTGATAAGGTATGTACTCTACTCCTTGCCCACGAGCCTGATTTTGCCGATGAATACAGTGATCTTCCCATAGATCTGCAATTGTCCGGCCATAGTCACGGAGGACAGGTGCGTCTCCCATTTGTAGGTGCCTTGTATACCCCGCCTCATGGCAGTAAATATTCAAGCGGATTATACCAGCTCCCAGATAGTCGACTCCAGGTCTACACCACACGCGGAATTGGAGTGACTCGTATGCCTATACGTTTTAATTGTCGTCCCGAGCTTACCGTAATTACTTTAAAGTCCTCATGATTGTGTCAAAAATTAATAAATGGTTAAAAAGTATATACCTTTTGCACGTCTATGCAACAACACTGTAACCGTGTTTGTAATCAAATCTATTTGGGGCCTAGGTATAATTGTAGGAGTGATAGATAACATCAAAAATCATAATGAACTACATAAGCCCATCATTGGAGAGGAGAAATTAAATCATGAACAAAACTGTGAAATGGACGTCTGCTGTATTAGCAGCTGGAGTATTACTTGGAGGTACTGGACTCATCGGAGGGAATTCTGTTCTAGCTGCAACCACTGGTACAAAAACAGTCACACAAGCCGTTCAGCAGCCTTCTGTGGTGCTTAAATATAAAGGCCAAGTCTTAACGCAGCAAGGAAAAATCGTAGACGGAAATACGATGATCCCTTTAACTGTATTGCGTGATGCCTTCGGCCTTGCTATTCAATACAATTCAACCACAAAGACTTACAGTGTAAGTAGTGACTCGGTGAAGCTTAACATGGAGGTCTCTGACTATGGCGTCAGTACCGATTTGAACGGATATTACATTTATAGCATGACCGGAAATCATGAAGTGAAGATGATCAACGACCGCTTATATGTTCCTTTCAAACTGTTAAATGATTATTTAGGTGTTCAAGGCGTATATAATCCAGCCCAGAAATCGCTTGAACTTAGCAAAAAGGTGATGAATGACATCAAGATCACCTCTGTTACCTTAGACAAGAGCAATAAGAATGCTAGTATTAAAGTACAATATCCAAAGATCAGCGGTCTGGCGGATGAAGTACAAAACACGATTAATGCTTCCTTCAAAAAAGAGGCTGAACTGTTCGCATCAGAAAGCGAAAAAGAGGCTAGCCGCAGAGATGGTACAATAGAGAATAAATATGACTACTCTCAAACTTATGTTGTCACCTTTAACCGTGAAGGCGTACTTAGTATTGTAGTCGATCAATATGGTTACAGCGGTGGAGCACACGGCGGTACCATGCGCGAGGGACACACCTTCTCGCTGAAGGATGGTAAGAAGATAGAGCTTAAAGACCTGCTAAAGGCAGAACCAAACTACAAACAAAAACTAGATAAAATGTTGAAGGAAAGCACCAAGGATATTGCTTTTCCGGAGTCAACTGGTGGACTCACAGATAAACCAGCCTTCTACGTCAGTGAAAGTGGCTTAGCTATCTTCTATCAACAATATGAAATCGCACCTTATGCAGCTGGAATTCCTACCTACACCTTTAATTTCAGCTCAATACTGCCTAAAGGCACCGATCCATTTGCTTCTTTCAAATAAACACTAACGCAAAACAAAAAGCGCTTCAGCCAATCGGCTAAGGCGCTTTTTGTTATCTATATTATTCTTCTAAACTGCCGGCAGGTCCAAAAAATTCAAAATGAATTCTGTCATCAGGTACCCGCCATTCCTTGAGCGCCTTATATATGACCTTCATAAATGGGGTCGACCCACAGAAATAGAATTCAGAGTTCACATCTGCTATTTCTTGAAGCCAAGAAAGATCAATATAACCAGATCTATTGTACTTGTCGCCTTCTCCTGGAGATTCATAACATACATAGGACCGAAGAGAAGAATGAGATTGTGCTAAATCTGCCACCCTATCTTTCATAGCATGCAAACTTCCATTGATGGCTGCATGAATATAAGTTACCTCGCGTTCTGGCTGTGCAGCAATTATTGTCTCCAGCATACTTACCATTGGGGTTAAGCCCACACCCCCACTGATTAGAACCACCGGAGTGTCACTACGCTGATCCAGTACGAAATCGCCCGCTGGAGAGCCCACTTCTAATATAGAGCCCACTTGGACGAAATCATGCAGATAAGTGGATACGACGCCCGCAGGTCTATCTATCCCTTCACCTTCCCGTTTAACAGTGATACGGTAATACGCCTGTCCCGGAGCACTGGACAAACTGTAGTGGCGAATATGGGAATATTCTTCCCCCTCGGGCTGAATACGAACCGTGATGTACTGACCCGGGAAATAAGAAGAGATCGCCCCTCCATCCTCAGGAGACAGGTAAAAGGAAGTAATAAGCTCACTTTCACTAACCTTCCGAGTGACCACAAAGTTTCTGAATCCACTCCAGCCCCCCGGAGCTTCCGCAGCTTCACGATACTTTTCTGCTTCCACACCAATGAAAGCATCTGCGATTACACCATAGGCTTTGGCCCATGCATCTATAATTTCCGGTGTTGCCGCATCGCCAAGTACTTGTCCAATCGCAGCTAACAACGTCTCACCCACGATCGGATAATGCTCAGGTAATACACCCAGTGCTCGATGCTTCTCTGCAATCTGTTTTACCACCGGTAAGATATTCCCTAGTTGATCAATATTCATAGCCGCTGCTAGGACTGCGTTAGCAAGCGCTGTCTGCTGTCTGCCTTGCCGCTGATTGGCATGATTAAATATATTTAATAGCTCTGGATGGTTTTCAAATAACATGCCATAGAACGTCGTAGTAATGGTTGTTCCATGAACCTGTAATACAGGAACTGTTGATTTTATAATAGCAATCGTTTGTTGATCTAACATATGAATACCCTCTCTCCTGCAATTAGATAATGCCTCTATAAAAAGCATATAGAAGCTGCAAATGAGCGAGTGTGCGCTGAATCACTTTAAAATTTAATAAAATGTGAACAAACAGAAAATGCAATGATATCCATCACATTCGAATGCCCAATCCAAAAAAAAGCCGCCCAAGCAGCTCAGGTAGCTACCGGACAGCACTTTCACTCTTATTTTGCCAGCTCCACAAAGCCTTCTCCGAACACATCTCTTACATCGTGAATGGCGATAAAAGCCTCTTTATCAATCGATCTTACGATTTTCTTAAGCATGGTTACTTCCTGTTTGCTAATGACAATATAGAGCAGCTCTTTGGGTTCTTTAGTATAATACCCTCGGCCATAAATGACTGTGACCCCTCTATCCATGATTCCATTAACTTGTTCAGCAATTTTGTCCTGCTCCTTGGATACAATCGTAACAGCCTTCTTAGGATTCACTCCCTCAATAATGAAGTCCATCACCTTAGTCGCTACATAGAGCATCACAATCGTAAACATTAGACTTTGAACACCAATGATGAAATACGAAGCAAATACCACAACTAAATCGACTAGGAGAAGAGCGTAGCTAACGTTCCAATCCAAAAATTTATGCAGGATTCTGGCGATAATGGTTGACCCTGCGGTCGTTCCACCCACACGTATGATCATTCCGATACCCACACCAGACAAGATGCCTCCAAATATTGCATTGATGATCAACTCATCGCTGGCGATATGCCAATTCTTCGTAAGAATCAGGAATAACGAGTTAAAAAACACCGCAATAATCGTGTATACTGTCGTCGTTTTGTCCAGAAATTTATAACCCACAATCAATAATAAAGCATTAAGAATTAAGCTAACAATACCTGGTGACCACTGATACAAATAGTATGTAATCATAGTCAGTCCCGTTACCCCGCCTTCACCGAACTCGTTCGGAATCACAAACAAGTTAACGGCCAAGGAAAACAGCAATGCTCCTACAATGATGGAAACAATATCCGAAATACGCTTTTTCATACCATGCCCCTTCTATCCTCTGTCTATATCTACCATCCACAAATACTAACACCGCTTCGATATAGTTGTAAACAATCCAGAAGAAACCAGCATTCTATATATGGCGTAACCGACTACCCCACCGCAAGTGTTTAAGATCAGATCATCCACGTCAAAGGTGCCGATATACAATACTAATTGTGTAACTTCAAAGCTCAGACTCAGCGCAAAAGAGAGCATGAAGACCTTTTGAAATAACCTTACTTTTTGCGACAACAGCATTGGAACAAAGACTCCAAACGGAATAAACGCCAGAAGATTGCCCACTAAATTAAGTGATGAAAAAGGATCTGAAAGTGACAGATGTTCTATCCCCCGCGAGATCTCTTTAAAGGGTACATAGTTGCCCTGTCGCTTAAAAATTCTGTCGGGATGCTCGAGCATACGCCCTGCCTGTTCCCAAAGTGATTGCAAGCTAAAAGGTGCGCCTTTAAATACGATAATTCGGATCAAAAAATACATATAGACAATAAATACGGCTGCCAGCAATAATGTCATAGTAGACTCGCTCTTAGGCTTCGTACTCATCAAAATGTAGTGACAATTACGCCATCCATATTATCGCCCGACGTTTTATATTGCCCTTCCTTTGGAATCTTAATACTTGTATATCCTGATACTGGATAATAGTTCACCGTATATGTTTTGCCGTCTACAACCGTTGAAATTTCACTATTTTCCTTCAAAAGATCTAAATATTGTTCCAGCACGATCCCCTTCTCCTGAATGATCGCACTGTGCGGCAAGCCGACATAACGGAAGTGCCAAGGTTCATATTTAATCCCCGTAATCTCCGTTTTGTCTTTCGGATAGCGTAGAATAAAGCCGTATTTCCACGCATTCTTTTCCAGCCATTTACCTTCAGGTGCTTTGCTCATTTCCGATTGAGACGATCCGATGTCCAGCGATAATCCTAAATTATGTTCGCTATATTGCGCTGGAAGAGCATAGTCTGAACCTTTTTCCTCATACAATTGCTCTTGCTCCTCAAAGTCCCTGTACCCACTGCTAATTAAAAAATGATTCACGCCATCCTTCTCAGCGGCCTTGATCATCTTATTGAATTCATGTGCCACACTTTCAGACAACCGAATCGAGGTATCTAGTAATCCATAGCCCTGAACCAGATCCTTCTGATCAAATAAGGTCACAATATCAGACTTCACACTGTCCTCATGTACCGGATATTGTTTGTTCACCAGCAATAAATCCCCTTGATATACCTGATCTTGCGTAACCACCTTTAAACTATCGCTATCTCTAATCGATCCCTTCTGGATCTTATCATTCTTATCAGCTAAATTACCCGTATCCGGTAAATAACGAGCGGCTGCGTAACCAAGAAATAACACAACGATCACCAAAAAAACCCACTTTTTCATCCGTAATGTCCTCCATTTCCTTAAGACGTTTATGCTTGATAGGAATAGAATAACGAAGACACTTTAAAGAAAAGCAGGACAATTATAAAGTTTTTCTTAAAATGTATAAGAACTCAGCGGCCTTACCCAGTAAAGGTATATCCTACACCCCAGATTGTCTTAATAAATTTGTTCTTATTGATGTCTTCACCGAGCTTTTTGCGCAAGGTACGGATATGCACCATGACCGTGTTGCCACTCTCATAATAAGCTTCTCCCCATACCTGCTGGAAGATACTCTCCGCGCTAAACACCTGCTTAGGATGGCTCGCCAATAAATGCAGAATATCAAACTCTTTCGGAGTTAGGTCTATTACCTCGCCGTAAAGAGTGACGGTATGTTCATCTGGTGAAATCGTCAACCCACCAACTTCAAGGACCGACTTAAGAACAGCTGCGGGCTGACTGAATTGTATAGAGCGCCGAAGTTGAGAATTAACGCGAGCGACTAACTCCATTGGATTGAACGGTTTGGTCATATAATCATCTGCGCCCATGACAAGTCCCGTGATCTTGTCCAGATCAGAAGTCTTCGCGCTTAAAAAAATAATCGGCAGATGATGCTGCTCCCGAATGTGACGGGTTACCTCATAGCCATCCAGCCCTGGCATCATAATATCCAGAATCGCCAAATCTATCGTTTGGGACTCAATAGCTTGCACCGCTGCCCGCCCATCGGATACTTTAATGATATGATACCCTTCTTTTTGCAAATGCAAAGCCACCAGATCCGCAATCTCCGCCTCATCATCCGCAATTAAAATCGTAATGCGCTTCATCTATATTTCACCCCTGTAGGTTTGTGCTATATGATCTACATCCATTATACCCCAAACTTAAAAACCACTCCTAGGATGAAGTGGTTTTGCTGAAATCTATGATGAATAAATAGAACTGTTGTAATATTATTTACCGTCTTTATGTCTTTAAATAATCTTTTTGATGAAGAAAGGTCTAGTTAGAGTTCAGTACTACTGGCTTGCCGATACAGCTCACGGCTCTTATAACCAGCCTGTAGAATCATCTTCATTTCCTCTTTACGCTTAGCTCTTGTTGCCTCTTGTTTGGCACTATAGACATATCGAGCCCAGTCTTTGCGGTATCCCGGGGTAAGCGATTCATAGATCGCAAGCAAATCCGACGTATCTTTCAGATCTTGCTCCACGTTTGGAATGAAAGAAATATAGTCATCCACAGATTGACTAGGGGTATTGGAAAGCTGACCTTTCCCCTTAGCGTCCTCTTTCAACCCCACAACTGTAAAGACATCATCCAAACCTACCATGCGTGCAAATTTAATATTGCTTGTCCCGATGTAGCCCTTCTCATCACTGCCCAGACCCTCTAGTAAGTCGTCACGATGAATATAGGTCGGATACACTTTGTTTCCCTTTTTAGGATACGCCACAAAGAGATAGCCATTCTTATGAAGATGCTGTTGCTCAATCACACGGTTCACTAGTTCCTGTAACGACGCCATGTCTAGTACAAAGGCAAATATAAGATCATACGCCCCATTTAGCGAAGTATCATAATCCGTCAATTCCGCTAAATAATCGGAGCCTTCTGGTTTACTCAATATCGCTACTTGGTTGTATTTTTGCAAGTTCAGCTTTTCTACGATGGTTTTAGTCACTATGCTTCATCCCCCAAATGTATTCGGATGCTTCTTCATCGTGATCATTATAGCCTAATCGCTACCCAATCTAAAACATTCTACGGGCCGTCACAAAACGCTTCTTCCACTTCTCACTCAGGGCTTCATAATGGACGCCTTGCTCCTTAGAATACGTATGCAATATCTGATTATTTCCCGCATACATGGCAACATGACCAATGTCGAGACCACGTGCACTAAAGAACAGTAGGTCTCCTTTACGCAGTTCGTTGATCCCAACTTCCTTCCCTTCTTTGGCTTGATTATAAGAGGCGCGTGGCAGATCCACCGACAACACGTTCTCAAATAAATGCCCTACGAAAGAAGAACAGTCAAAGGTAGACGTCTGGTTCGTTGCAGCACCGAATTCATAAGGGGTTCCCAGATACTTTTCTCCGTAAGCAAGCAACGCACTTCCCTGCTTCTCAGCGAGCGACTCACTAGTATAATCGCTATATTTCGGTTTAGCAGATATGTACCCCGTCTTGTTGTCTTGCGTTCGCACTTCTAACCACAAAGCATCCACTTCTCTAACGATATGGACTTTATCGCCTACGGACAACATTTGCTGGATACCTGATTGATCCGATGAATTCGGCGAACTGCGCAGGTTAACCCCATAACGAATCGTTGTATCGTAATTCAGCGCTGAATAGATGCGGACGGTCCGAGTGTTAGCCTCCCACTTCACGGTGCTGCCTAGAGCCTCGCTGACAAAACGCAGCGGCATCATCGTATTACCACCGACAACCTGACCCGGAACGGTTAAGCTTAAGGCTTGTCCATTTTTGTTCGCGGTTAAATCTCCTATTTGATAAGTCAGCACCAGCGTTCCCTTAGTGGCCTTCACTGTTTTGGTATCGTTGTTCCATGAAATCTTTGCTCCCTGTTCTTCAAACAGCTTGCGCATGGGAATAAGCGTTGTACCGTTTATGAGCAAGGGCTGAACCTCTAATACAAGCTGCCGATCATCCAGAAAAACGCCTGTAACCTGATTCTGAGGCATCACCGCCGCATGGGCTGGAGCTGTATAGAGTATAGATGTAAGTAGTACAAGTAGTGTGGCTTTCTTATGAATCCTCATGATGTCGTCACCTCGTTGATTAATATGTTCAATTATTATTACTAAAAAAAGGGTAATTAGTTCTGTTACAATTATTGGGGTTGCTGTCTAGCTACAGGTCAAACCATATAAAAAAGAGGACTGCGGTCACCCTTCGGTGCCACAGCCCTCTTTTTAATCCACTTCAAAAATAGAATCGATAATGATCGGAAGATTATCCCTTACAGAAACAGCGCCCAATACCGAACGAGCATGACTGCCCTTGTCCCCGAATACCTCCAGCATTAAATCCGAACAGCCATTGAGCACTTTATGATGCTCTTCGAATAAGGGATCTGCATTCACAAATCCTTGAATTTTGACCACTCTCTTCACTTTATCCAAGGAGCCTAAAGCAGACTCAAGGACGGCAAGGATCTCTATACCAGTCTGACGTGAAAAATGATAGCCTTCTTCGGTGGTGAAGTCTTGTCCCAGCTTGCCTTTGGGATGCCCGGCAGGTCCTTTTCCCGATACAAAACATAATCCATTAACAATAACGTAGTTAGCATATTTTGCCGCTGGTTCACTAGCACTAGGTAGGACAATACCTAATTCCTCAAGTCTATCCGCTATGATTCGATCCGCCACTTCAGTTCCCTCCCCCAATCAGTACAACCTCAATAAATTGGTAAGATTATACTGATTAATCCAGAAAGGGTCAATCCTATTTTGCTTCGACCTCTGCTTCCCATCTCGATATCTCAGCTCGAACAATTGGCGCTACTTCAGTACCCAATAGCTCAATGGCTCTCATTACATCCTTATGAGGCATCGTACCTAGCGGTACATGCAGCATAAAGCGTGTAATTCCTACGTGTTTGCGTAGGTGAATAATCTTCTCAGCAACAGTGTCTGGATCTCCTACATACAAGGCACCTTCAAATCTACGTGCCGCATCAAAGCTCGCACGACTATAATGACCCCAGCCACGCTCACGACCAATCACATTCATGCTAGCCTGCGTAGAGGGGAAGAACATATCGGCCGCAAGCTGATTATCCTCTGCAATAAAGCCGTGCGAATGTGAGGCAACCGGAAGCTTCGACACATCATGTCCTGCTTGGGCCGCCGCTTTCTTATAGAGCTTCACCAGTGGAGCAAATTGCAACGGACTTCCGCCAATAATCGCGAGCACAAGTGGTAGCCCGAGCAGGCCAGCACGAATCACAGATTCCGTATTGCCTCCACTGCCAATCCATACGGGCAAAGGATTCTGAACGGGGCGCGGATAAATCCCCAGATTATTAATGGCTGGTCGGTGATTTCCACTCCAGGTTACTTTTTCGGATGCCGTTATTTTTAACAACAGGTCCAGCTTCTCATCGAATAACTCATCGTAGTCATTTAAATCGTATCCAAAGAGCGGGAAAGATTCGATAAAAGAACCCCGCCCTGCCATGATTTCTGCCCGTCCATTTGAGATTCCATCAAGTGTTGCAAAATCCTGAAATACACGTACTGGATCAGCAGAGGACAGCACGGTTACCGCACTGGTCAGCCGAATTCGTGTCGTCTGTGAGGCAGCCGCAGCCAGCAAAACTGCTGGAGAAGATGCGGCATAATCCTTTCGATGATGCTCACCCACACCGAATATATCTAAGCCCACCTTATCTGCAAGAACAATCTCCTCTACTACCTCGCGCAATCGCTGTGCATGACTTATTAACTCCCCCGATTGAACATCCGGCGTTGTTTCTACGAACGTACTGATACCTATTTCCACTTACGATTCCCCCTTAACTATAATTTTCTCTTCGAGTTGTTTGTTTGATTATAACACAAGTTACGTTCAAGCAGAGCTAGGTATTAATGCCTAGCTTCAGCTTGTCCAAAAACTCATTCTTAAAATTTGCAGAACATCACTGACAAATAGAGGATTTTGATGAAATATGTTGAAATGATCTAAAACAAGTAGCTCTCATGCATCTCATGCTTGATATAGGAGGGACATATGCTTCAAAGAAATAAACACAAAAATTCCATATCCAAACAAACCTTCAATCCTGTTCGGGGCTCCTTAAAAATCGCCGTAATATATTTTATTGTTGGGTGCTTATGGATCCCTTTAACAGATAAGGCCGTTTCCACTTTTACGCGAGATCCGGAGTGGATAAGACTTATTAATATAATTAAAGGCTGGTTCTTTATCCTCATAACAGCTTTGCTTATCTTTGCATTAATTCTAGGTACTCTGAAACGGATTAAAAGGATCGAAAAGAAACTGGATCTTGCCTATAGGGATAGGGTGAGCGCCCACGAAAATCTAGAGGCCGCCTATGAGGAAATCACAGCTACGGAAGAAGAGCTCAGACAGCAATATGATCAGCTCATTGAGAATCAAGAGAAGCTAGCCATGAATGAAGAAAGGATGCATTACCTGGCGTATCATGATCTATTAACCGGCTTGCCCAACAAATTAGCTTTTTATGAGAATGGGCCTCACATTTTGGAATTGAATAACATTGCAGCCTTAATGTTCATCGACATTGATTACTTCAAATATGTAAATGATACGATGGGCCATGAATTTGGTGACCGGCTAATTGTTAAGGTTAGTGAGAGATTGGTGTCCCTGGTTGGGAGTAGTGGGGAAGTGTATCGTTTCGCCGGGGATGAGTTCATCGTTCTTTTATATTCTATTGAGAACAGTCAGTGTATAACTAGTGTAGCCTCTCACATTATTGCCGGTTTTAAAGATGCGATTGAGATGGATGACAGTCTGCTACATGTTAGCCTAAGCATCGGAATCAGTGCTCACCCCGAACATGGAAGTAATATTATGGAACTCCTTAAATGCGCAGACATCGCTATGTATAAAGCCAAAGACGCTGGCAAGGGTCAAATTATTGTCTTTGATCAACCGCTCAATGATACCTTTACTGAGCGAATGAACATTGAGAAGCAGTTGTATAATGCTTTAGAAAAAAATGAGCTAGAGGTATTCTATCAACCCCAGATTGATCTGACTCAGAACAGGGTGACGGGACTAGAGGCTCTTATGCGCTGGAACAACCCTATACTAGGCATGGTCCCTCCGGATAAGTTTATCAAAATAGCAGAAGATTCCCACCTCATCATTCCTCTCGGGGCGTGGGTGCTCAGAACAGCCTGTGCCTTTTTAAAAACTCTTCATGAGCAAGGATTATCACATCTGACGATGTCTGTTAATATTTCAATGCTGCAGCTACTGCAAAGCGACTTCAATGAGTTAGTTCTAGACACCTTGCAAGCCTCCGGACTAGATCCTGAATACTTAGAGCTGGAGATTACAGAGAGTGTTCTGGTTGAATCTTACGAATATGTGAGCAGTAAACTGACTGAACTCAGAGCTCACAACATCAAAATTGCCTTGGATGACTTTGGTACCGGTTATTCCTCCTTAAGCTATCTTACTCATATGCCGATCTCGACTTTAAAAATAGACAAGTCCTTCATTGATTCCATTCGAACAGGGACACATCAAGCCGTTCTTGTCGAACAAATTATTATGATTGGTAAACGCATGAATATGTGTGTTATTGCAGAAGGTGTGGAGCGAACTGTACAACTCGATTACCTGCAGGAGCAAGGCTGCGATAAAATTCAAGGTTACTTGTTCAGTAAGCCACAGTCCGCACAGAGCGTAAAAGAGCTGCTAACCGAGTGGGAGAAGGTTTCGAGCTTAAATGAATAAAGATGAACCTATTTTTTTATATAAGAAGGTGTTACCGAATTGAATGTCATGACATGGATTGACTTATCATTATTCTTCGTTCTTTTCGTTCTATTCATCTACATATTTGTTACTGTAACAATCACTAACTTACATAAGGTTTACTTGACTTTCCATTTCACGATGATGTTATGGCCCTTCTGTCAATTTGCTCTCAAAACTACAGCGGATCCCGATGTTCAATTGTTTTATGTGAAGCTAGCTTTTATTGACTCGATACTGTTAACGATTGGATGGCTTCTTTTTACGATATTTCTCACTGGAAAATCATATCTCCTCCGAAAAAAGAAAACGCTGATCCTATACATTGTCGCAGCATTGATCTTAATAGGAGTGATCGTCAATCCAAAGCAAAGCTTTGTACTGCCTATGCATGGTGGATATGTTGAAAGATCTTATGGTCCGCTTTTTTGGCTGTTTATCCTCTTCTTGATCTGCACCATTATTATTTCTCTGTATATCATCTATTCAGCGCTTATATCGAACGCCACACAGCGGATCAAAAAGCAGGTTACTCATGTACTCAAAGGTGTGCTGGTGCTGACTGTATTTGTATTACTGGATGTCTTTCTTAATGTGGTACTGTTTAAATCTCAGCCGGTGATTCCGGGGATGACCTCTCTGGGGATACTAATCTCTGCCATCTTTTTCGTCATTGCCATCCATCGTGATAAAATATTTGATCTCGTAACCATCGCTCATCAGGATATCATTGACACACTCACACTAGGTATTCTTGTACTGGATGATAACGAGACTGTGGTAGAGATCAATCGATCGCTTTTGCCAAAAATCAACCTACAGATCGGTGATCGCTTCGACTTATCGGCGCTAACACCCCTGGAGCAGACTGCCAGCGCTTTCCGATTGTTTCAACATACATATCTTAAACAGCCCATGGAGAGAACCGAAGTTGAAGTATTCTACACCTCGCTCCAAGCATACATCAATATTACAGCGGAACCCATTGTCGTAGGCGAGATCATGGTTGGACGGATTCTCACCTTTCAGGATAGAAGCGAGCTGCATCGCCTCATTGCTGAGACTAATCAGCAGAACGAGATCCTGCAAGAGCGTAATCTGGCATTAATTGCAATCCAGAATGAGCTTTCTCAGACCAACCAAAAACTCAAGCAAATGGCTATAACCGACAGCTTAACAGGTTGTTATAACCGTCATTACTTAACACAGTACTTAGAACAAGAGATCATAGAAAATATGATATTGAAGCAGCCTTTTGCCATCATTCTACTGGATATCGACTTTTTCAAAACGGTGAATGACAATTACGGCCATTTAGTGGGCGATGTTGTAATTTGCAGCACGGTAGAGGTCATTAAGCAATCGCTAAGGGAGACGGATATTCTGGCACGCTATGGCGGGGAAGAGTTTATCGTCTATTTACCAAATACGAATCACACACAAGCAAACCTCTGGGCAGAACATATAAAATTCATGATAGAGGCCAATAAAGTACATGTGGATGATGTTACTCATTCTGTATCCATCACTGTAAGCATGGGACTACTGTCCATTAATAATTTTGCAGAGCAGTATGCAGAAAGCCCGACCAATCAACTAAATGATTTATTCGAATCTGTGGACAAAGCTTTATATCAAGCCAAAAATGCAGGACGAAACCAAATTGTTGAAATCATAAGATGACACGCTTTTAAATATTACCTAAAAAAAGAAAGAATCAGCCCTACTTCTATCGAAGGTAAGCTGATTCTTTTCTTTATATCTTTTTAACAAATTCGGATTTTAATTTCATAGCTCCAAACCCATCAATTTTGCAATCAATATCATGATCTCCGTCCACTAAACGGATGTTTTTGACTTTGGTACCTATCTTCAGAACAGATGAGCTTCCTTTTACCTTAAGGTCTTTGATTACAGTTACTGAGTCGCCGTCGTTTAATACATTGCCATTGGCATCTTTGATAACCTTTTGATCTTCACTATTCTCAGACTCTGATTCTAATGTCCACTCATGTGCACATTCCGGGCAGACTAGTAGACTTCCATCTTCATAAGTGTACTCAGAATTACATTTCGGGCAGTTCGGTAAATTAGACATTGTTTCATTTTCTCCAATCGTAGTTCAAATTCTAGCTGTCTTGCGGCTAATCTTTAAAAGTATATTTCATATTCATGAAGGAATCCACTATATCCAGATAGTAAGCTTGTTCCACGTTTCTTAAAAAAACAAACTACTAAATATTATCTTGTATATATTTTCACAATTGTCTATGATAATAATGTAAAATTTTCATATAAATACATAGGAGAGTGAACAATGATTAGTCAAAGGAGTGTCGCATTTTCCATTATACTGTCATTAATTACATGTGGAATATACGGAATATTTTGGTTTATTGTTCTAACAAATGACGTAGGAAAGCTAAGTGGAGACTACACATTCACAGGAGGAAAGCATTTTCTTCTAACATTGATTACTTGCGGGATATGGAGCCTGGTTTGGGCCTACCAGATCGGTAAACATGTTGCAGAAGCTCAAAGACAACGCGGCTATCTCGTATCCGATAATTCAGCTCTGTACGTGATCCTCACAATCTTTAGTTTTGGTATTGTCACATACGCTTTGGTGCAATCTGATGTTAACAAATTGGTATAATTTTACGATTCATAGAAGGACACACCCTAAACTATTTTGGAGTGTGTCCTTAAGTCTCCTTGGCTTACTGTATTTCACTGTATGGATGCCTTTAACCAATCTAGGTATACCTTGTCTATTTCATGAATGGACTGGATTTTATTGTCCGGGATGTGGAGTCACAAGAGTTATTCTATCCTTGTTAAAGTTCGACTTCGTTCAGGCGTTTAGATTTAACCCGTTGCTATTTATTCTAGCGCCTCTGTATATGTTGTACTTAATTACTGAAAAGAAACGAATCCAACCACTTAGCCATGGAATTATGGCTGTGATGTTGATCCTAACCGTTACATTTGGAGTACTGAGAAATTTTCCAATGTTTGATTACTTGGCCCCTACAGTAATTCGTTAGCATCAACTATGGTTACATAATAGCTTGAAGGCGAACAATCGCTTGAGCCCGGTCAACCACCTCTAATTTGCTATAAAGATTACTAATATAGTTACGGGCTGTCCCCTCCGCAATATGTAGTGTATCGGCAATTTCGCGATTGTTAAGTCCCCGGATAATGAGCTGCGCCAGCTCCTCTTCCCGTTCTGTCAGACTCATACGATCTACATTGGATCTTTGCCAATGTTCGTACTCCTCCGTCAATCTATTCATCCTCGTCGCCAATTTGGCTGCTACCGGAGCTGGCAGAATAAATTGCCCGGATATCGTATCACGGATCGAAGAAATCATTTTATCAGCATCCATATCCTTCAGCATATAGCCGCTTGCTCCAAATGCCATACCCTCAACGATATAATCGGTCTCTATAAAAGTGGTTAAAATCAGAATGAATATATCCGGACGTATCTGCTTGATCCGTTTTAGTGCACTGATCCCATTCATGATCGGCATTTGAACATCAAGCAGTACCAGATCGGGTTGGAATGCTTCCACCATCTCGCAGGCCTCTTCCCCGTTCTTGGCAGCGCCGACCACCTCCATATCATCCTCCAGATCCAGAATGGTACGAAGTCCTTCACGCGTCAACAATTGATCATCGGCAATTACAATCTTTATCTTACTCATTTTCTATTCCCAACCCTTCGCATTGGCAGATCGATTTCCAGTAGACAGCCCTCATTCATTTCTGAATCGATGGATAAGCTACCTCCCAGTTGCTCCACCCGTTCTTTCATCGTCCTAAGTCCAAAACCCATCACTATATGACTATCTCCTGACCCACGATCTTTGAGCCTAAACTGTAAATTTGCTCCGACAGACTCCAGACTAAAATGAAACTCCGTACTCTTACCGTGTCTGATTCCGTTCGTTAGGCCCTCCTGCAAAGCATGATAGATGGCCTTTTTATAGGCTGTTGACATGGCCTCCGGCAGATCATAAATAATGGCATGGACAACAACGCCCGCATTACGTTCAGTATCGCGTATCAGTTGCTTCAACATGACCGTGAGGTCCGAATACTTGTCCTCCTTCAGCATATGGACTGACCCGCGGATTTCATTCAAGCTATGCCGAACAAGATCCTGTGCCTCAACCAATCGCTGAAAACCACTATCTATATCTTTTTTCTGAAGCAGCCGCTTGCCAGCTTCAATCTGCAGAATCGTCGATGTAAGTGTATGCCCAACAATATCATGAATCTCTTGGGCAATACGATTGCGTTCCTCAAAGACGGTAGCTTCGGCCAAAGCCGCAGATGTTTCTCGCATCGAACGCTCCAGACTACGAGTTCTTTCTACAACTTGGTCCTCTAGATTTTTTTTAAGATATTGGATTCCCGAATACAGCTTGGCGTTAGCGATTGAAATTGCGCATTGTGAACCAAGCAGCTTGAGCACATCGAGTCTACTTGGCGTAAATACACCCGGGGATAGGTTATTCTCCAAATAGAGCAAGCAAACCAATTTATTCTGATTCATGATAGGAAGACAAAGAACCGATTTCAGTCTATTCTTCCTAACGTAAACGTTACGCGTAAATATCCCCTCACTGAGCGCATCATGTAATACAACCTGCTCCTGTGTTCTTGCTGCATAGGCTATGATCGCTGCCGGAACAAGATCTGACTCTTCCCCGAGAGGAACAGATTCGATATGCTGAGCTTCTGAGGTACCATAAGCTTCAACCATCCATTTGCCATCATGATCAAAAATAACTGCCCCATATTCGGCCCCAGCATTGTGGAGCATGATCCGCATCAGCGTGGCCAATAATCGACTCATCTCCATCTCGCCCGATAAAGCTTGAGCAGACATAACTACAGAAAGGGAATCGACTCGATCGAGCCCGGGCTCCCGTTTAATATGCAGCAAATGGCTATGCTGCTGCTCAAGGTCAGCCGCTTTAGCCTTTGCGCCCCATTGCAGATAAGCCTCGTAGGCCTCAGTCATATAGATTCTTGCTAGATGTAATTTGCCATGACGAAGTCCATATTTGCCGTAGCATTCCGCCGCCATCGCTAAATCGTGAATATGGCCATTGATACGAGCAGCCTCAATAGACTGCTCATACAAGGCTTCAGCTTGTCGTGGATCCCGCGATAGGCGAGTCAGCTCAGCCTTCATCAACAAATATTTATGCTCATAATTTTCCGGGCAACGCTTAGCAAGCTTTTTCATTTTCTTCAGCCGACTGTGCATTTTTACCCGGTATACACGTTGCTCTTCAGCGTTATATTCCTCATACAACTGAGCCCAGACTAAACATTCATACACGGTCTGCATAGGACTGTCTAAGCCATCTTCACGTGATTTTATAATGGCAGCTGATTTCGCTAATGCCTCACTGGCTTCGCGGTACTCCCCAAATAAATAACCTGTCAAATATCGGTGTATCCAGACCATTTCTTGTATAAAATTAAAGGTATCTCCATGAACCGACTGTGCAAAATCAGGTTCGCTAATCTCTGCGATGTTAAATGGATCATCTAGTGAGCGATAACCTGTCAATCGAACTAGAGTAGCTGCAGCTATGATAGCCTGCTTACAGTGAAGACTGTTGTTATGGCGCAGCAAATCACCGGAATGAGCAATTAACCGATCATAGATATCGCCTAACGGATGGCCAAATTGCAAAAGGGAGGCACAGTTGATTAGCACACTCTGGTTGCCTTTCCATAAGTCACCTGATTCCAGTCCCACTTTACCTGCTTTCTCGGTAAACATACGGAGCATAGTTGGATCATAATGCCGCCAGCTATCGTAGCACATTGCGAACGCAGCTAAGGTTGTCATATGCACTTTCGGATAGGGTTCCGATAAGCTGCACGCCAGCATGGCCCATTTAAATGTTTCTTCATCATTACGGAAGTAATAGTATTGAAACATTGCATAGCCTATGAATCCAATGGAAGCCTCCGGAGTCATCCCATAATCGAGCGTCAATTCAATCATGGTGAAGGAAGAAGCGAGCCACCCATCTCGGTTGACATAGAAGCAGGCATTGCTCGTATGATCTAAAGTGGTCATTGCGACTCTACGAGCCTCGTCGGTCATCGGCGGTAAAAGATTAAGCGATTCGAGTGAAACCTTCTGTAGTCTGCGCCGCAATCTTAACCATTGAAGCGTCAATTGAACATAGCTAGGATCAAATTGATGGCTCACTTTCAATAGCGATAATGTATGCCGACCTAAGGAGATAACCTCTTCATGATTATCATTACTTGCTTCCAATTGAACCTTCATCGCGTAGATATAAGCCTTATCCGTATTTGTCGCAGCTTTATGGATTAACAGATGAAATAATTCATTAGCCTTATCAAAATGTGAACATAAGTATTCAAGCTCGGCCCTCTCACGAAATACCCGGAAGGTTAGCCCATAATGCTCCTCCCAGCTCTGCTCCTCTAGTATCGCTGTTGCCTGAAGCATATATTGTAAGGCTGTCTCATGTGCAGTGGTTTGCTTCGCTTTTATCCCTGCCTGTAAGTTCAGCTCTACCAGTTGAAGCCTCTGTTCGGGGCGATCTATCCATGTAAGCGCCTGATTGAAATGATGGACCGCTTCAAATAGAATCGTTCCTTCACTAAGAGAGCTGCGGCCTAGCAATAGCATGCCAATCCTCCAATGTAGCTTTGGGCGCACCTCTTCGGGAACAAGAGCATAAGCCGCCCGATGAATGCGGTTGTGCTGGAATTTAAAATGCGTATATTCCTCCCCGTTAACAGGTTGTAGCACACGTCCATTTACAGCGACTTCCAACGCTTCGGTCAATGTCTCTACCGGAATCTCCGTAATTTCGGCAAGCGTACCCACATCAAATATGCTGCCCAGTAATGCAGCTCTACTAAGTGCATACACCGTCTGATCAGGAAATTGCTGTAATTTACTTGAAAGATAGGCTGCTGCATTATCAGGAACATTCAATTCAGTAATGCGCTGGAGGTCCCATTTCCAGCTTCGAAGATCCTCGTCAAATTCCACTCGCTGATCATCAATCAAATCCTGAAGGAATTGCTTAATAAATAGTGGATTCCCATCTGTCTTATGCAGAAGTACCCGCGCTAACTCGTCCAAGTCAGCAGCCTCGTAACGCATAACATCCAGTAGCAGTTGTTTTAAATCGGTGAGTTCAAGCGCTTGTAGAAATATTCTACTCATCACTACGTTGCGGTCTATCAAATGCTTTTCCAGCCTACTGAGTGGGTGCAGCCTCGTGATTTCCCGATCACGATAGGAAAGAACGATTAGCAGATGACTCGTGGCCGTGTCCTCTATAAGCGAAGTGAGATATTGCAGCGATGTTTCATCCGCCCATTGCAGATTGTCCAATATCAAGATCAAAGGATGATCTTCATGGGGAAAGAGTTGAATAAATCGGCTCATAATTAATTGAAATCGATGCTGAGCTTCCAGCGGCGGCAACGGAGGCACGGAAGGTTGGGGGCCAATCAAGAGCTCAAGCTTAGGGACAAGTTCGATCAATAATTGCCCGTAACTGTCCACTGCTTGTAAAATACGCAGCTTCCAAACCTCCACCTGCAGCTTCGTTTCCATCAGCAGTTGACTGACCAATTCTTCTATAACTTGATGCCAGATGCCATAAGGGAGTGAGGTATGTAGAGATTCGAATTTGCCTCTGGCGAAAAAACCATCCAAAGAAATCGAATTTCTAAGCGTTTCTTTTAGAAAGGTTGTTTTGCCGATACCACTCTCGCCACTAAGCCAGACCGTCTTTACTGCACCTTGTGATGCTCGTTTCAGTGCTTCTCGTAAGCTTAGTTTCTCAAAATGTCTTCCGTAGAATCGTTCCGATACCATCCAGCGTTCTGGAATATCCCAGCTTCCTAATAGGAAGGGCTCGATGTACCCGTATTGTTGTAGGTGGGTTAGACATTCCTCAAGATCCGACTTGATTCCAAAGGCGCTGGCATATCTCGCATCAGGCATCTTCTCCATGCATTTAGCAACAATGTCAGAGATAGATAGAGGGATAGCGGGAAACCTGCGATGTAAAGGCTCAGGTGTATCTGCAAGATGACGATATACAATATCAACAACATCATGAAGCTCAAAGGGGCGACTGCCTGAAAGACATTCATACATAATGACTCCAAGCGAATAAAAGTCAGAACGATAGTCCGGGTTCAACCCAGTTCGACCCGTTTGCTCTGGCGATATATAAGGAAGCAAGGCATCCGGCCGCCCGCTTAAAGGTGACAATGGACTGGTATCATTTTCAGCGGAGCACATTCGTATATCAATAAATTTCACTTCAAAAGTAATTGGATTGACGATTAGATGAGCGGGGGTCAGTTCATTTAGTGTTATTTTTTCACGATGAATTTGCATAAGGCAATCAGCAACAGCTATGGCGATCCGAAGCAGCACTGGAAGCTCCAGTGAATCAGGTGTACGCAGTATCTGATCCAGCGTACTCCCCTCTATATCTTTTAGGAGAAGGACTGGCCGATCCGGCGTGATTTCCAGGCTATATGCCTCGATTGCTCCACGACCGCTAAGTCGCTTAAGCATGTCATACTCATGACGAAAAGCATCAACCATAGTAGATCCCGGGTACTCGCCTGTAGTTGTCTTGGCAATAACCCTAAGGCCATCTTCTTGACGTAGGAGTCTGTACAGCCTGATATCTGAGGTAGTCTCTATCAGATCTAAAGTTTGGTATCCTTGCAACTCAAACATGAACAGCACTCCCTAGTTACAATTAGGTAGACAGAATAAGCAATCTCGCAAAGCAATTATACTCATTATATCATCTGATCTCGCCATAGAATCCTATGTTGTAATTAACTTTGTCATCTATTTTGTCATATGACATCTATAAAATTCCATTGTGATAATATAGGAAAAAATACTCAATCATCCCCACATAAGGAGGATTCAAATTGCATCTTTCCTACATAGACTACCCTATGCTTGAGCACCTGTCCGATGAAGAATTACAGCAGTTAGCTCCAGAAATGCAAGAAGAGCATTATGAACCCGGCAAGCTTATCATGAAAAAGGGCGAGGTCAGCCAGCGGGTTTATATTTTGGTATCCGGTCAGGTACAAGTATTTATTAGTACGGAAATAAAGGTAGAATTGGCTATACTCTCGAAAGGCCAGTTCTTCGGGGAAATGTCCTGTCTTACCGGAGACCCCATCAGCGCACATGTAGAAGCGATCGATAACGTTCATGTAATATCCGTATCCAGAAATGGCATGCTGCTGTTGATGGACAAAAATCGCGAGTTCCGGAGCCAGATCATCGAATCCATGATCAAGAGAATCCAAAATTCCAACGAACGTGTACTGGAAGAGCATTCGAAAAGTCAGATCATCATGAAGCTTCATGAATCCGAGGAACAAGAGCGTTATGGTGAACTGATCGGAGAAAGCGTCGAAATGCGGACACTTCTCAGATCGATTGAACATCTGTCGACGGAGCGGGTCCATGTTGTCGTGATAGGTGAATCCGGTACAGGGAAGGTAAATGTAGCAAGAGCACTTCATTACCGAGCAACGAACGGTCAATACCCGCTACTGGTGTTAAATGTAGCAGACATGAGCCTTGTTGATTGGGAGACCAAGGTTATTGCGGCAAAAGGAGGAACCATTGTCATCGAGGAAGCAGAATCCTGTCCTTCTGAGAAGCTACTACAGCTGCTGGAGGCAGCTGCACAGATTCGAATCATCCTGACTAGCACTTGTCCCTTGAAGATTGTTTCCCACTTAGCGGTCTTGCCTGTGCCTCCTCTTCGTGAGCGAACTGAAGATATACCGCTGCTTGCGCAATACTTTCTAGAAAAAGAAGGAGCGGGCAATGCGCAAGAAATCCTCTCTCAAGATGCCCTGAGCATGCTGTCCCTGTTCCCTTACCTCGACAATAATGTAGAGGAATTACGAAATATCGTGAGAGAAGCCTATATTCGTAGCGAAGGACGTATGATCTACAGTCACCATCTCCGCTTCGGCCGAGTCCGAAAAGTAGGAGACCGCCCAGTTATTGGTCTGGCGTTAGGAAGCGGCGCAGCCAGAGGCATGGCTCACCTTGGGGTGTTAAACATTCTGGAGCAGGAGGGCATTCCCATAGACATGATCGCAGGAACAAGCGTTGGATCTATGGTCGGAGGAGCCTATGCAGCCGGAATGTCTGTAAAAGAATGTATGAAGGTTCTTTCTACGATCAGTTGGGGACAACTGGTGCGTCCAACCTTCCCTATGCGGTCCCTTGTTCATAACGCGCCCATTATCAGCTTTATCGAAAAGCATGTCGGTAAGCGTCTAATTGAGGAGCTGCCTATACCCTTTGGCGCGATAGCTTCAGACGTCTCCACCGGTGAGGCTCATATCATGAGGACGGGTTCGCTTGCACATGCCATTGCCGCAAGTACAGCCGTTCCCGTAGCCATGCGACCTGTCAACTATCAAGAAAAGCACTTAGCCGATGGAGCCATTGTTCATCCTGTGCCAGCTGCGCTAGTAAGAAGCATGGGAGCTGATATTGTGATAGCAGTTAACGTTTGCCCTGAATCCTTCACGAAGGGAGCAGCCAGACATCTAATAGATTCCTTAATGAATACGATTGACATCATGAGCGCAAAGCTGATAAAGGAAGAGCTGCAATTAGCGGATGTAATCTTGCGTCCCGATCTTGGCTTCAATCAAATCAGCTTTAAGGATGCGGACGATTACATAGCCGCCGGAGAAGTGGTAACAAGAGAAGCGATTACCCAAATCCGCCAAAAAATAGCCGCTTCCTAAATACATTGCATACAAAAAAGAAAAATTCAGGAGGTGTCCCAAGAGCTATGAACTGCTACTGAGACACCTCCTCGTATTTAATGCTAATGTTATATTTTTACTCATAACACATTTCATATTTCGTTAGCCCTATCGCGTTTGCGTACAATGCTGCCTGTGTCCGATCATTAACCTGCAGCTTCGCTAAAATCTGGCTGACATGCTTCTTCACCGTAAATTCACTGATATATAGACGTGTAGCAATCGTTCTGTTGCAAGCACCTTGTCCAAGTTCAATCAGTACTTCCTTCTCTTTCGGTGTTAATTCATCCGTCGGACTGCTGCCGCTAATACGCATCTTTTCTTCCATTAGACCAGGATCATAGTACTTTCTCCCTTTATGCACCAATTGGATAGCAAAGAGTAACTCCTCCGGCAGTGCCTCTTTTAGGACATATCCATCTACTAGTACTTCTTCAGCCCTCAAAAAATCCTCTCTGCTCGCAGAGGAAGTCAACAGAATGAACTTACTAACCATGCCGCGAGCACGTGCTGTCTTAATGATATCCAAGCCCGATTCATTAACAAGCTTAAGATCAATGAGAACAATATCTGGCTTTGTCGCTTCAATCACATCAAATGCTTCTTGACCATTCGTAGCTTCACCAGCGAATTGCACACCTGGCTGCATTGAAATGACAGATGCCAGCCCTCTTCTAACTAAAGGATGATCATCCACAATAACGATTTTCATAGAAACGCCTCCCTCTAAATCTCATGACAATCTTAATTCTCTATATCAAGTCCACTTAGGTTACCGTCCAATTAATTTCTGCCCGTTTGGCCCCTTCCATCTTGAGCAGGAATTCCGACTTAAATCCAATAGCCGCTGCAAATAAAAAATTAGGAAAAGTACTTATCATCGAATTATAGCTTGTCACATTTTCGTTATAGATACGTCTACTAGCAGATAGATTTTCCTCTAAAATATTAATCCTTTGTTGCAATTTGATATATGGATCGCTGGCCTTAAGCTCTGGATAATAGTCTGCCTGAACATTGATCGAATGAAGATACTTTTCCATTTCCACATATCTAGTCAGCTTCTCAACCGGAGAATGATGATCACTTAAACCTGCACCTATTCTATGTACTAACGCCAATGTTTCGTGTTCATGTGCGGCATAAGCAATAACCATCTCCGCAACTTCAGTTAAGGCCTCAAACCGATTTTGCAAATAAACTTCTATAGTAGAAAAAGATTCTTTTACAAGATTACGCATGCTAAACAATCGAATGTAAGCAGCTATTAAATAAGCTCCGATTGTAAAAGCGATGACCAATCCGATTCCTAACATCTACATCACCTCTTGTGTATTTAATTGAATAGGCTGGAAGAGTTGGACCATCTGATTCATTATAATTAAAAGACTTGTCTGGTTATAGTGAGCGTTGTCATCACTTCTGTCATATTACAAAATGGATAATTTTATAATATAAGTATGTAAAAGGAGTTTTATTGGAGTGCTACTGTTTCCACGGTTTCCCACATAATCTAAGGCAACAACCTAATTAACCAAGGATGTGTATGCCCATGAGCAGTGCAGCAGAATCATCACGCTATTTAGAGAGACCCAATTTTCTTTTAATTCTCGTAGATGAGGAGCGATATGCCCCCATATATGAACATCCCGAAATCAGAGAATGGCGACGTCAGAATCTAGTCACACAGCAATTATTAAAATGCCATAGCCTTGAGTTCCACAGACACTACATTGGAACTACCGCTTGCTGCCCCAGCCGGGCAACGCTGTTTACAGGTCATTATCCATCGCTCCATGGTGTCAGTCAGACCGTAGGAATTGCCAAAGAATCCTTTGATTCCAATATGTTTTGGCTGGATAGGAACACTGTACCTACAATGGGTGACTACTTCCGGGAAGCCGGTTACCAGACCCACTATAAAGGGAAGTGGCATATCTCCAATGAGGATATTATCATTCCCGGTACCCACGACAGCTTGCCCAGCTATAATTCGGTGACAGGCGTCCCTGACAGACATCTTGAAGAAGTTTATTTACGAGCGAATCGGTTAGATAACTTTGGGTTCTCTGGTTGGGTGGGACCTGATCCGATTGGAAAAAATCCGCGAAACTCTGCTTCCTCAGCCGCGATCGGATTAAGTGGACGCGACGAGGTGTACGGTGCAGAAACTGTGGAACTCATCCAAGCGCTGGATCGCCAAAAAAACCAGGATAAAAATACGCCTCCCTGGCTTCTCGTCTCTTCCCTTGTAAATCCACATGATATTGTTCTATACGGAGCCCTCACTGCACATTTACCTAATTTTAGGTTTGAGGTCGAGCCTATGCCTGCAGTCGCTCCCTCTCCGACGCAAAATGAATCATTAGCTACCAAGCCGCGCTGCCAAGCCAGCTACCGGGACCTCTATCCAAAAGCCTTGCAGCCTATTATTGACCAGCCTTTTTATCGCCAACTGTATTATCAACTTCAAAAAAACGCTGACCTTCAAATGCGAAAGATCTTCGAGACTCTAACTCGCTCTTCTTTCTATGACAATACCATCGTCATCTTTACCTCCGATCATGGAGATTTATTAGGGGCTCATGGAGATCTTCATCAAAAATGGTACTCTGCCTACGAAGAATTTCTGCATGTCCCTTTTCTCATCCATAATAGACGCTTATTTCCCAAATCTCAGGATATCCATGCCCTAACAAGTCATGTAGATCTGATTCCTACCATGCTAGGGCTTGCGAATGTAAACATCACAGACCTTCAAAGCCGTATGCACAATAGGTACAGTGATGCCCGCCCTTTTGTAGGCCGCAATCTTGCACCTCAAATCCTTGGACACAGCCCATCTGCAATCGTCGATGCGCCCGTCTATTTCATGACCGACGATGATGTTACACGCGGCCAGCATCAAACCAGTCCCTTGGGAAAACCGTATTCGTCTGTCGTTCAGCCGAACCACATTGAGACGGTTCTAACGTATCTTCAAAGAAATGGTCGGAAAGAGCTGTGGAAGTTCTCGCGTTATTTCGATAATCCTCAATTTTGGAGCCAGCCCGGAGTTCAGGATGTCACACTTCAGCCTGTGGAGGGAAAAGCCGGTGAATGGTCCACAAGGGTTAAGACAGAACCCGTACCTGAGGAATATGAGCTGTACAATTTAACAGAAGATCCTTTGGAGGCATATAACCTTGCACACCCCACCCTGACAACACAGCAGAGCAGAAGTATTCAGCAATGGATGAAACGTCTACTTGAAGAGCAACGGAGCCAAAAGCGCTTAACACCAACCCAAACAGCTACTATATAAAAACAGGCGAATCATGGTTGAATACACCACGATTCGCCTGTTTTTTTCTGCCTATGGGATTTAATTGTTATCAATAAAAGTAATTAATTGCACGAGATTACCTGCGACTTGGTAAGTTAACCCCAGCATGTAAGTTCCCTTCTCCTCGTACGATAGGTCTATAGTGAACACATCAGGATTAGCTGCCCATTCGTTCATATCAAACATGATTTTTTTAGATGTTCCAGTGTTTCTGACCCCTGCTGAATTAGGGATCACTTTACTGCCATCGAGCCCTTTCACCGGATTGGTCAATTCAACCACAGGTCCCTTTAATCCTCCCACCTCTACCACTTGAGGGTCAGCCAATAAGCTCGTTAGTTTAGTTAACCCTTGTAATGGGGAGAAATCAGTGATTTCATTCCCAGTAATATCAAGTGTCTCTAGGTTCTTAGCATACTGTAGACCTTCCAAGGATCTAGCTCTTCCGGTCTCGCTCGTTAACGTTGTAAGGTTATACATCTCCCCTAGCGTTAGTTCTCCAGTTACGCCTAACGTAGTCTTGATCGAAGCACTTAAATATTTGTCCACAATGGTAATGACTTGCGTAAGGTCTATTTCGGTCAGACCTTCTGTTGCTTGTTGTAACGCTGCTGAGACTGCATCTATTTCACTTTGTGTGACAGAAGGATTAGTCAAAGCCGCTTCTGCACTCGAAAGGCTTGCCGTAAATGACGCAATACTCTCAGCCGTGAAGCCTTCTAGAGAAATTGCTTTTGCCGCCGCAATGGCTTGCTCCAGATCTCCAGTGAATAGGTGATCTCCATTCGCAAAATGTAGTTTGGTTCCCCCCCATGTAGCATGGTCAGATCCGTTGCCATTTCCGCCGTCTGTAACGACTAATTTCAGCTCTTTAGCTCCGTTAATATCCAATTCGATAAACTTCTGCGGATCTCTGGAGCCCATAACCCCACTATCGAATTTCTTCTCTCCATCGACAAACACTTCAAAGCTCACCGAACCGACCGTACCATACATTTGTCGATCTACACCCACATAGGAAGTGAAGTAGTCCGCGTTCTTATCGCTTAGATCGTATACAATCGTCGAGTTAGAGTGTGCTCCAATCCCTCTCTCATAGGACACTACTTGATTGCTCTCATCGGTTAATCTCAGCGTATTGGCACTAATAGATTTATCCTTCAAAGGCGCAGTATAGCTGTTCTGAGTAGAATTCCAGTCGTAATCCGTCAGATACGTAAAGTCCGTCATGTCTACAACGGCAATGGTTCTAGTCTTCGTGGTCGTATTTCCATCACTATCCGTTACTGTATAAGTAATCGGATACTTTCCAGCTCTGCCCAATTTAACTTGATCTTCACCCGTAACCTTTACTTGAGCCGTCAAGTCACCATCTTCTGAATCTGTTGCCGAATAGTCTGCACCTACTGCTATCGCTTGGCCCACTTTGGTAGATACTGATTTAGCTATGGTAAGCTCCGGGGTACTGTTCAGAATTATAAACTTCGCATCAGCGAAATCACCGTGATCTGATGCATTTCCGTTGCCTGCATTGTCTAATACCAATTTCAATTCACTTACACCCTTCACAGGGATTCGAGCTAGTTTGGCTTCCGTGCCAAATTTCATCAGTCCGCTGTTATACACTTCTACCCCATCGGCGAAAATTTTGAAGATCACACTAGAGTTGTTTTGCTCCGGGATATTTCTATCAACCCCTACAAACGTTTCAAAATATTCATAGTTTGCGCCCGCTAGATTATATACAATCTCAGAGTTAGCATGCGTTCCTAAGCCCTTAGCGAACTCTTTGGTTACGCCATTTACAAGTAGTTTAATCGGATTGTTAAAACTTGCCTTATCCTTACGAACAACATTATAATCCGTTCTTGCCGACTGCCAAGCTGTATCACTCAAGTATTTACTAGCGCTATACACAACGATTGTTCTGGTCTGCACAGCTGTATTCCCATCCCGGTCTGTAACTGACAGTTCGACGTTGTAAGTGCCTGTTTTGCTTGAAGTGAAACCATTCGGACTTACCTCAACGGCTCCAATCAAGTTACCATCTTCCTTATCAACGACTGTAACATCGGTCAAAACATCAAATTCACTGTTCAGCTTAATAAACGTTGTCTCTTCAGGCACTGTGATAGTAGGCTTGCTTGAAGTATTCGTAAACTTCGCATCCGCCCATACCGTATGATCTGAAGCATTGCCGTCTGTAGCATCTGTGGTAACCAGCTTCACTTCGCGCGCGCCTGTCACAGGTATTTTCACAAATTCATGCTCTGTCCCTGCCCGGAAAACATCGCTCCCGAATTTCTTCTCTCCATCTACATATACTTCAAAGGTTGCAGAGGATGGCTTTCCTTTCATCGCTTGATCGATCCCGATGTAGCTTTCAAAGAAGTCATAACCTTTACCCTCAATATCATAAATAACTTCAGAGTTCGCATGTACACCGATTCCCTTGGTATAGGTCGCAGCTAACCCTTGTCGAACAAGGGTGATGATTCCACCAGAAACGGCTTTGTCTTTCTTTAATTCACCCCAACCAACAACGACTGACTTGGCATTAAGATCCGAAAGATAAGTATAGTCACTCGTTACCGTAACCAGTGTAGTTTTGGTTTCTGTAACTCCTTCATTCTTCACTTCATATACCACTTCGTAGTCGCCTTTTTGCGTTACATCAACGGTATTTGCTTTCAGGGTGACATTAGCAGTAATATCGTTCCCTTGGTAGTTAGTCGCTTTTACATAGTTCATCGGATCAAAGGCTTGATTAAGCTTTAACGTGATTTGATCTTCAACAGATAACGCTGGCTTGAAGGCTTTAACCTGTACCGGCTTCAGTGGGCTCAGCTTCTTATCATAACCAACAATCTTGTACGTATAATTGATGCTGCTATCTACATTCGTGTCCACGAACTGGTCAGTCCCTGTAAACCCTACTAACTTATCGTCTCTATACACTTCATATCCTAAGAAATCTTTTTTAAGATCCTTATCCATACTGAAGCTTAAGGTGTTTGATTTAGCAGTAGCGTTAGGCGTGATATTAACCTTTATCGCAACATTCTTATCTGCTATTCCTGTTCCCTCATAATGAACCACTGAATTGTTTAAATACCAGAGCTTTTTCGGTGCTGGGTATTTAGCTAACTTCTCTTTCGTTTCAGGATTCACAGTGAAGCCATGTCTGGCAAAATAGCTACTTAAGTCTAACCCCAGCACTTCAGAGGAGAACTCCACCAAATACTGCTGCTTGGAATTGTCGCCGTTCGGAAGGGAGACCTTCCGCTCGCGGTACAGCTTGGTCAGTTCTGTCCAGTAACCCGGATGCGCCAATTCTAACTGCCAATAGGCACCGAGCTGTGCAAATAAGCCCTGCTGATTCATAACCACTTTATTTTCTTCGATTACATATTTATAAATATCACTTTCAAAAGGAATACGAGTATCCATCGAGTCCGCATAGACTGACATCAGCATAGACACCATATTATTCGTTACTTCACCATATTCTCGTTCACCCATCGCCAAGCGATGCCCTATTTCATGATTCAATCCCCAGCCTGGATAGACTTTGTTAAAATCACCTAACATCGTCCCTACGGTCCCAATTTGTATCCCGGTATGATCTCCCGCTGCATACATCGCACCATAAGGCTGCATCAATCGGATGTTCTCACGAATTAGCTTCGCATCATGAATCACACTACTGCCATCCAAGCCATAGAAGTCAAAGATCGTCTTCATCCAAGTATCATAGCCGGTGACGGTACCCAGCGGGTCATTTCCTTGCGTAATAAACTTGTTATAAGCTTCTGTCGCAGTTCCTGTGAAAATAACATGATCGCTGACCATTTCCACCACATCGATGAGCTCGCGATCTTGAACATTTGGATGCGCTGCCTTATCTTCATCTAATTTTTGTTTATAGGTGGTTAAGAAGGCTTTAAATTGTTCAGGATCTGTAGTCCTGGTCATCATAGGGATCTTGGTAAGCCCCTCGAACCGGATCATAGGTGCTTTACCTTGTTCCTCTGCTGTATATGGATTGACGATATACACTGTACCGCCTTTAGTCACTTCATGTGCATAATAACTATTCGTAGCAAATTCAGGAACGGTTATAATATTCTTACCTGGACGCAATTGCACACCTCTAGCCCAAACATTCCAAGCCGCCTCTTGTTGAGAAAAGACTAAAGAAGGTAGTTTATCGCTCGAAGCTGCGTCCACATAAACGTTGATCGTATCTCCAGGCATTGCAACGAGACCTGTAGGCTGGTTGTTCGTACCGAAACCAATTCTCAGGTTTTCCTGCGCATGCTTTTTCATATCTCCACGTTGTTCCGCCTCAATGATGGTGCCTTCAGTTTGAACTTCACCATTCACTAGCTTCTTAGCTAAATCCAAAGAATCTTTCAGGATTGGATAGAGCGGATGTACTTTTGCCGCTTCTTCTAATTCATTGATTGCGTTGGCGCTATTATAAGCAGGAACAACCGCACTCATCGTGCCATCTGTGAAAATACCATTTACAGCTTCGCTTACTTTATCTTCTGTATAAAATCTAAATTCAGCCGCAAAAGGTCTGTTGATATTGGCTTTTGTGAACTTGAATTTCAATCTTTTAAACTTCGTAGGTTCGAATTTAAACTCCAGAAAATCATTCGTACTAGTCGCGGTTCCGCTAGATACGAGCTGGAAGGTTTCTCCCTTACTTGTTTCTGATGCATAAATTTCAAAAGCCTCTGGGAAGCCTTTGCGGTTATCTCTAGCCAGGAAAGCCAATCTATCTAGTACTTTCGCTTGCGCTAATTCAAACACGACTTCATTCGTGAAGCTGTCATCATTGTTCTTGTTCGTTTCCCAGTGTGTATTCGGCTGGTCATCGAGCATGTATTCCGGTTTCGTACCTGGATAGCTTCCACCGTTCACCGTTACTTTTGATACATTAGAGTTGGGCATTCTATAAGCTTCGCTATAGGCATTTTCGTATGCTGTACCATAGCCTTTTAGCTTCGAAACCTTAGCCGCTGTTGCCTCTATTTGATGATTCTCCAGAAGTACTTTTGCATTCTCTATATCTGCTTGAAACTGCACGTACAGTGGATGTGTCTGTACTTCTTGTTCTAAAGCCGTTAATTTCTCCACCGTATTAAATGCTGTGCTAACTTGACTCAAGGTATCATCTGTAAATAAATTTTTCATTTTAGCGGATACGGTATCTTCTTTGTAAAAAGAAAACTCAGCTGCACTCGCCCAATCTTGGTTAGCTTTTTTGAAGACAAATTTAAGTCTCTTGAAGGCTGTGGGTGCAAACTGAATCTCTACTACGTCACCTGCTCCGCCTTTATATTCTCCAGAGGATACTAGCGTATAATCGCCTGCATCCGTAGTTGAGCCATAAATATCAAATTCCTGAGCAAACCCCTTCCCCTTTGCACTGGATTGTCTTGCAGCGTATACGATTCTATTTAATTCAGTGGACTCATTGAAAACAAAGACAACCTCATTCGTGAACGTTGAACTGTTCGGTTTGCCCGTTTCCCAATGCGTACTCATATCGCCATCCATAGCCTTAGCTATAGGTGAACCTGAGTAGTTGCCACCGTTATTGGTAATGGATTTAATATTCGCAGGATTCATTCTAAAAACATCATTATAAGCGCTTAGGATAGCCTTGCCGTAGAGATCAAACGGAATAACTGACGCATTGCTGAATAGGTCAGCCTTGCTTTGTACTACAGTGTTCACTACACTTACCTTGCTTACATCACTTGCTAAAGCATAACCTGCCTCACTCGAAAAACTAGCTAACATGGCTGCTGATGTAGCGATCGCAATCATTTTTTTCATCTTTTCTACCCCCCAGATGTAATATGAATCTCTTCCGTGCCTAAAAATAGGCACAAAAAAAACTACCCCAAAAGAGTAGCTTGATTGCGTATAAAGTCGCATAAAAACTAAGACTTAATTTTTATTAAACTTTAACAAAAAGCGTAATACACTCTTTGGCAGCTGGCTGACAATAGTTATGATAACCTTAGTCCCTATAGCTTTGCGTCCCTACATTTCCATAGGTTTGCCTATGAAGTTTCGAATACATTACAAAGAGTAACATAACGCTACATCTGATCGCATGATTAATTGGTATGAAATCCGAATAGGTAATTGCAATTACTTTTTCTATCGTGATAGATATTCTTTATCGAGTATCCCGGAAGAGAGAGGACACTTTAGGACTGGAGGTCTACTTAACTCCCCGCACCAAACAAACGCCGGAACCAATTCCACACATCGCCCGTGATGGGAATTAACCCGAAGCCATGCTCGCCAACTGCGATTAGACCATATGCCCATTGGCCAATAGCTACTGCTCCCCCAGCAATCCGTCCTATGGCTACCGCCCCAAATGCCGTATCACCTATGGCGACAGCCCCCAACGCTTTTTCGGCTATCGCGATCGCGCCTACAGCCACTCCTGCAATAGCAATCGCCCCAGCTGCGAAGCCAAGCCAGCTAATGGCTATCGCTCCAAGGGCTAACCACATTCCTAGTGATATTGCACCCACGGATAGAACCCCTACGCTTATCGCACCTATGGAAATCAAGCCTACAGCTACATCTCCAATAGCAATTAATCCAACAGCTGTCTTCACTTGTGGCTTGCTTCCGTGACCATACCCCTGACCTGAGTATCGACCCAAATTGCTGCGAATACTTACCACCGGAAATGATGGAGACGGCCATTGATAATCAATTTCTCGTCCACCTAACCCTCTAGAATCCGCCCAGTGCGTGATGTACTTATGCCATTTCATATCCATCCCGTCCCCCTTCTCAATTACCTTAATTATACAACCCTAGGGGTTGGCTGCACTCAGACTCTGACCTGAAATTCATCTCATCCTCTAGACGGAGTTATACTCATTAGGATCACTGTTTGGGAATAGGATCAGGCTTTCCAAATAAATATCCCTGAAACAACTGATAACCACTCTGCTTAAGCCATTCAAAGTCCTCTCTAAACTCCACACCTTCTGCTAGAGGAACGGATTGGATTTCTAAAGCTTTTTCTAAAAATTGTTTAGCTATTTTCTGTTTGTTCAGATCGCTGGACACACCCTGAACATATTTCATATCCAGCTTCATGTAATGGGGTTTAAGCTCCAATAACATCTCGATCGTGCTGAAGCCCTCGCCAACATCATCTAAAGCGTATTCAAATCCCCGATCCTTGTAATATGTCAAAATAGCTTTCAAATGAGCGAGATCATCCACTTTCTCCGTCTCAACAACTTCAAAGACAAAAAGAGAGGGATCAACGCCTAATTGATTGGCCAGTTCAACGGTTGATCTTAAGCAGAACTCTGGCGCGTAGATCGACGTTGGGATAAAATTAATAAACGTTTTTTTATTTAAGGGTGCAGCATATTTTACAGCAGTCATTCTACATAACCGGTCTAAAGCATATAAACGCCCACGATTCCGTGCCGCCGCAAAAATCTCATTAGGATAGATAAGGGACCCATCTTCTTTTTTAAATCTGGATAGGAGCTCGTATGCAAAAATCTCTTCCCGTACGTTCACAATCGGTTGGAAGTGACAAGTAACTAAGCCCTTAGTTATAACCTCATCAATCCACTCCATATCAAGCACAGTGGGTAATTCGGATAGAGGTCTCCATGTTTGGTCATCTATACGGAATTCAAACTGCTCCGACTCCATATGGTCATTACAGAAATCTAGAAAATCCCGCACCCCAGCCTCCTTAATCGTAATCACATTTTCTTCTACCTTATGTATCGTATTACTTCTACTCAAGTGATGAATAACCTCAGGTAAAATCCTTAGATTAAGCTCACCATGAGCCTTGATTTCAAAATTCAGCTCTCTTACTACACAATGATTACATGCCACATTCATAACCCCTTTAATAATCAATTCTCTGAAAAAGATCCCGGAACTGCTCTTCTCAATCGAAATCCGTATACTCTAGTAAATACGTCGGGTCTAACACGGTGATCTGCTGATGTTGAATATCAATAATCTTTTGCTCTTGCAGATCTTTAAGCACAAGGGTAGCCGTCTCCCTTAGCGTTCCGATCATATCCGCGAACTGCTGATGGGTCAATCGAAGATCAATCCTCTGTTTGCCTTGCTCCTCGACTCCAAATCTTTGGTATAGTCTTCTCAGCGTAAAGATCGCACGCGCTCTCGCATCATGAAATTTCATTTCATGTAATAACCGATTCGATAAAAATAAACGGTCCATTTGCAGCAGCATCAATTGTTCCTTAATCAACGGGTAATCGGCAAGCATCTGCTCAAAAGGCTCACGTTTAATCACAAATAATACAGTATCATTCATAGCCACCGCAGACAGCACTCTTATATTGGAGGGATGGATCACTTCCAGATCGCCAAATAAATCGCCTTTTCCAAAAAGATCTACGGTATGCTCTTTCCCTTTTGTGGTAGCGTACACCCTTATAATCCCCGAATAGATAACATAGGCGTGATCTCCCGGATCTGATTCTGCAAACACCAGAGTACCTTTGGAATAGGCCCTATAAGTGAACAGTCTTGAGACCGCCTCGATCTCCTTCGAGGGTAAACCCTGAAAGAAGCGAATGCCAGTCCAAAAAGAAGCTTCCATCTCATTATTCCTTTCTAAAACATTCCATAGTTTTGTATGCCAACATACTGATAATAAATCATCATCCTGTTATATTCTATCGTAACGATGCCAAAACCAATAACAAAGGAGAACCTCCATGAGATATAATTTTGACGGAAAAGGACTTACAGAAACGCCAGAGATCGTGTTTGAGAGCAATCCTCTACTAGAACTGAGCATGTACAACAACCATCTTAAAGAAATCCCTGACCAGCTCTTCCTTCATGACGAATTAGAGGTACTTAATTATGCGGGTAATGAAATCGAACAGTTATCCGAGAACATCGGTCGCTTAGTTCACCTAAGAATGTTGGATTTAGGCCATAATCGACTTAAGCTGTTGCCGGAGACAATTGGCGGACTGCAGGGGTTAGATTCTTTTCTATACCTAAGCAATAATCAGTTTGAACAGCTGCCGGACCAGCTTTGTAATCTCCAGAAACTCAAGTATCTGAACGTAACAGATAATCATCTCAAGCAATTGCCTACCCGTATAGGCGAATTGAGCAGTCTAATTGAATTGCGGCTTTATTATAATCAGCTAGAACGTCTACCTGATTCGATCACACAAATAAAAGGGTTAAGAGAGGTTCATCTTTACGGTAATCAACTGGTCGTATTGCCAGAGCATTTGGGTGCTTTAGAAGAACTGCGGATACTCGATATGAGTGATAATCGAATCACTGAACTGCCCTCATCCATCGGTAAACTAAGCAAGTTAAGAAGACTTAACCTTCGAAAAAATAAACTGAATAAGCTGCCTGAGGAAATAGGTCAATTAAGCAGCCTTGTTGAACTTGATTTAAGAGATAATAACCTGCAAGAAATCCCGAATTCCCTTTTACAGCTTGAACGATTAGAGAAACTGGATCTAAGATGGAATCACAGCTTGAAGGGAACAGATATTTTAGAGCAATTAGAGCAAAGAGGATGTATCGTATATAAATAACAAAAAAGCCCCCTGTTAAAGAAGCTTTTCATTCAAATCTATGCTATGCGTGACGCGGTTTCTCCCCTGTTCTTTAGAGGCATAGAGCGCTTGATCAGCTTTTTGCAGAAGGGTGGTTTCTGAATCAGCTGGAATAAATGTAGCTATACCAATACTCACCGTAATCCGGCCCATTTCCCAAGTTGAATACGCGATAGATTGCCGTAAATTCTCAGCTATAGTCTTTGACTCCGAGATATCTGTATTAGGTAAAAGAAGTATGAATTCCTCACCGCCATATCTAACCGCCATATCCTCTTTACGAGATTGCAGTTTCAAGATACTCGCCATTTTCTCCAGTACATAGTCACCTGTCTGATGCCCATAGGTGTCGTTCACTTTTTTAAAATGATCAATATCTATAATACACAGCGAAAATGCTGTTTGAGCTTGGCCATACCCTGCAATCTGCTCTTCCAGCTTCTCTTGAAGAAACCTTCTATTCTTCAGCCCAGTCAGCTTATCTGTATTAGATAATTCTACTAAAACGGCATTCATCTCCAGCAATTCAGCTTGCTTTTGCTCGATTTCCAGGTGAATTTGTTTGAGCTTTGCCAGCGCCTGATCTTTTTCCCAATAAGCCTCTTCTATTTGCTTCTTCGCAGATCGTAACTCTAGCTCATAATCAATACGTTTGCCCATCTGTACCAGAATACAATCAATGACCTCTACACCTTCACACTCAAGGCGTCTGCCATTTAACAAGTAAGGGACGGATTGTCCCTTGCTGTCCTTCAAATTGATAAATAACTCTTCCACCTGTCCATTCAGATTGATAAAGGGATAGAAGTATGAATGAAAAATAAGCTTGTTTGCCGTAGACATGATAGATTCAAAATGCTTATGCACCAAATCAACCTGCTTATACCCCATACGGTCCAAGAACGTCTGATTTACATCCTTGATTATTCCTTCATGGGTAATAGAAACATAGCCACAAGGCGCATATCTTAATCGGTCATCCATGATCTAAATATCCTTTCAACACAGCATAATCTCATCTAGCTTACGTAAGATATTCATTAATTAAAGTGATTGTCTCCTCAGGATGGCTTATATGCGGGTAATGCCCTTTAGCCTCCATTAACCGGAAGGTGCTATTATTCAAGTGTTTATGTAGATATTCTCCAGCCGCTATAGGTACGATACTGTCATCCGAGCATTGTAGAATAAGTGTAGGGATTGTAGCCTTAGGTAGATCTTCCCTATGATCTGAAAAGAACGTAACTTCTGCAAATTCCCTTGCAATAACAGGATCTGCCGAGATAAAGCTGCGCTCCAGCTCTTTCGTTAACATCGGGTCAGGGTTGTTCATAGCAAGAGGTGCCATAAAGCTAGCCCAGCCAGCAAAATTCATCTCCATCATCTCCAGAAGCTCAGTAATATCGCTCTTCTCGAAGCCTCCGAAATAAGTATCCCCCTCATTTAAATAACATGAAGAAGGACCAATCATAATCATTTTATCAAAATAATCCGGCCGCTCAATCGAAGCAAGCATCCCGATCATAGAACTAATCGAATGACCTATAAAAATAATATCTTTGAGTTCCAACGTTTCGATGACATCCAATACATCCTGTACATAGCCGTGGAGCGTATGATATTTATCTGTTGTATATGCACTTAAATCTGAGTTACCTGAACCTACATAATCAAATAGAACGATTCGATATTTCTTCTCAAAAGAAGGCGTGATAAACTGCCACATGCTCTGGTCACACCCAAATCCATGTGCAAAAAGGATAGTTCTTTCTCCTTCTCCAATCACTTTCACATGATTCCGCGCCCTAACATCGTTCATTTCATATAACTCCCTCTATAGTTAGCATTCTCTCTATTTTGAAGGGTTAACCTGGAAATATCAAGAGCATAAAAAACTCCGCTAGAGTAATCTCTAGCGGAGTTTTTATGATATCTAATTTTAGAATGCTGAAGTCCATCCCGCATCGGCAGCGAGGACTGCTCCGTTTACAAAACTGGAGTCATCTGAAGCCAGGAATAACGCAACTTGTGCGATTTCTTCAGGTGAACCTACACGAGGAATTACAGCCTGTGTTAGTTGAGTGCGGCTCATGCCGAACTCATTAATATTTTTCATAGAAGCACTAATGTTAGTGGCAGTAGCTCCTGGTGCGATGGCATTACAACGAATGCCTTTGTTGGCATACATAAAAGCTGTATTTTTCGTCAAGCCTACTACTGCATGTTTGGAGGCAGTATAAGTTGCTCCAGCATGAGCACCACTTACGCCACCAGTAGAAGCGGTATTCACAATAACGCCCTTTCCTTTTTCGAGGAAAATAGGTAGCGCTTTACGTGTGGACCGCATTACACTTTTGGTATTGATGTCAAAGATAAGATCCCATCTCTCATCATTAATATCACCAACTGGCTCAAAGCCGTCCATAATACCCGCATTATTCACTAGTATATCTAGGGTTCCATATTCATTTACTGCGGTATCAATCATGTTATTGATATCTTCGACTAGAGCAACATTTACTTTCAACGCCTTAGCTACTCCACCATTACTAACGATTCCTGCTGCGACTTGTTCCGCACCTTCGAGGTTAAGATCGGCTACTATTACTTTAGCACCTTCTTTAGCGTACAACTCTGCGATAGATTTCCCCATACCCGAGGCTGCTCCGGTAACAACTGCAACTCTGTCTTGAAGTTTCATGTTGGAAGTCTCCTTTACGTTTATCTATAATGTAAGTATCAATACAAGCAAAAACGCCTTCGGCGTCCTTAATAGGACGATAAGCGTATATGCGAGAAATATAAGGATAAAGTATAGCGTGAAACTTATACTTCCTTATATTTTATAAAATCTCTAAATCACTTAAAATTTATTCTACTCAAGTTTAATCTTCTGCAATTTAACTATCAATATACAAATGAGACATCAAATGTTCATAAATAAATATAACTTGGAATTGTGTTGAAATAGGAATAGAAAATAGACAGTTAGGTGGTCTTCTGTTGCTTAAAAATCGAAGAACAAGTAAATCGAAGAAAGAACTAAAAAATGCATTGATATTACTCATGGAAAAAAAGAATTTCCGCACCATTACGATAACCGATATTGTTACTCTAGCCGATTTAAACCGTGGAACCTTCTATAAGCATTATCAAACCAAAGAAGAACTTCTGAATGAGCTGATTGATGATGTGCTGGAGGATTTAATTAAGGCTTATAAAGATCCCTATCTCCATACCGATAAATTCATGGTGAGTGAGCTTACTACCTCTAGCATCAAAATTTTTGAGCATGTCGTTTCCTACTCTAATTTTTATACCATCATTGTAAATTCCAATGTTCTGCCTGGGTTTCAAAATAAGATTTGTGACATCTTAAAGGAGCTAACCAAGCAGGACTTAGTCGCGGTTAATAATACTAATAACAATATAAATATCGAATTATTTTCTAGCTATACGGCCTATGCTCTATTTGGATTAATCATGGAATGGGTAAAGGGAGGGTTCAAATATACTGCGAACCATATGGCAGAGCAGCTGATTCAAATTCTGTCTTTTAATTCACACAATGTGATCATAAAGACTTCAAATCAACCCATTAAGCAGAATTTAATCTCTATTAATAACGACTAATTATCTGTACCACCAAAAAGCCACTCCAATGTGCTGGAGTGGCTTTTAATATGCAATTTATAGATTATGGTCTTCCTTTTCCACCGCCACCGCCGCCACCTGGACCTTGATTGGTGTTCGCGGTGGTTACTCCGGATTCATTCAGCCAAGTTACACTACTTGTGATTTCAAACGCTACTACTTTCGTTCCTCCAGTATATTCGCCATCCGTATACAATCCATTTGCTTCACTGCCAGTCGAGGTACCTCCCGAGTAGAGGGTGTATGATCCACCGTCTTTCAAATCAGGGGAGCTCATCACCAACGACTGATAATCCTTCGATGGAGCAAAGGTTAGAATCGTGTTTCCTTCGCTATCCTCCAGATGGACCAATGTTCCGGCCTTCTGGATCTGAGGAAACGTCATGCTGACTGCATGTTGGCTGGAGGTGTCAGACGTTGCCTGAGCCATACCCGAGCTTCCCGCGGCTATTAGAATACCGCCACTCTGTTCAAAGCTGCCATCGTAATCGAGAGCACCGTTTCCACCATTAGTAGGTCCATTAACAATTACTGTACCACCTGACACCACGATAGAGCCGTTCGAATCCAATCCGTCACCTGTGGCATCGACTGTTAATGTTCCCCCGCTAATCGTGAGCACATTAGCCGCAGCATCGCTGAATTGATCCTGCTCCTGAGGGCCACCCCCTACAGTCGCTTCATCATTACCTCCTGCAACATTCACTCCATCATCAGAAGCAACCACATGAGCTTCACCACCGGAAATCTCGATGTTTGCTCCTTCAATCCCTTCGTAGCTCTTCGTAATATCAATTTTGCCACCGGATATCGCCACCAAGGCATCCGCATGGATTCCATCGTCGCCAGTTTTGATGTTGAATTCTCCATCGGCTATCGCAACGTTACTGTTGCTGTGCACTGCATCATCAGCAGAATCAATGTTAAATGTTCCGTTGTTTACGCTAATATCTCCTCCAGCCTTCAAGCCTTTAGTACTTGGTATTTCCGATTCTGTTGTTGTTGTCGTTGTTGGTGCTTCCGTTGTTGTTATCTCTGGCTTTGCTTCTGGTTTTGTTGCTGGTGTCGATGTTTCTGATGTTCCCGGTGCTTGGCCACCTGTTCCTTGACCTCGGTCACCTCTCATGCCCATGCCTGCCCCTTGATCACCTGTCTTCACTTCGCCATTCTCGCTGCCTCCACCTGTAACCACGGTATACGTTCCGCCATCGATTACAAGTACAGTTTCCGCCTGAATTCCGTCATTGCCAGCCTTAATATCAAATGTTCCTGCTGCTATAGCAAGGAAGCCTTTGTCCGTTTCGGTATCGTTCGTTGATTTCATTCCGTCACCTTCAGCTGTAATGCTGATACTTCCATCCTGCACAGCAACTAGATCTTTACCGACAATCCCGTCATCGGCAGCCTGAATTTCAAGTGTGCCATTCATTATTTTGAGATCGTCCTTGCTTGTAATCCCATCATTATAATTAGCAGAAACGGACAGCTTCCCTGTACCATTGATTGTTAAGTCTGCTTTACTAAAGATAGCTGCACTAGGCTCATCTGTAGTGTCATCAGCATAGACATAAGTTGCTCCATCCGATACAGAGTTCTCTGTTCCGTCCTCCAAGGTAATGATCACTTTACCTGCTTCTTTAATATCAATTGCAGCACTATCGCTGTTCGTGATGTTCACACCGTTCAGTACCAAATGCACAATACCTTCATCCTGATTATTAACTACAATCTGTCCATCACTCAGCTTACCAGACAGCACATAAGTTCCCGCTGCAGTAATTGTCACTGATCCATCCTTAGACTCAGCCCCGGTGCCGTCAACAAGCGCACTTGTTCCAGCCAAAGCAATTTCCGTCGATTGGTCCGCCGTCCAACTTGTATTAGAATCGTCTTCATCGAACGTTACTAAGTCCGACAGCTTTGCACTTGCCAGTTGTACTCCGGTAGCAGCTCCACTCTGGCTCGACGTTAATTCACTCGACATAGCTTCAGACTGTACTGTCGTATTATTATTGCTGCAAGCCGACATGAGTCCCGCACACAGTAACAAGACCCCTATTTTACTGATTGTTGTATAATTCTTCATATCTCATCCATCCTTTCGGTCATTTTAATAGTCATTTGCAGTGGGATTCATAGTTAACGAGAGATCTAGATTCCCGTTACGAGTGCGAATCGCATCTAGGAATTCCTTCTGGTTCACAGTCTCGCCCAGCGTAACGACATAGACTAGTTCATATAAACTACCAAGCTCAGTCGTTCTAATCTTCTTAAGGTCATACCCCACATTAAATTTGTTGAAAACTTCAGCGAATGCCTCCTCATAGCCCAGACTCTCTGGAATAGTTACCTTGAGTGTCTTTTGCAACGTTGTTTTTACCCCGAAATTAGTCCGATTAAGAATAAACATAAGTGCGCACAAGATAAGAGTGAACAAGACTGCGTATCCGAATGAACCTACCCCGCAGGCCAGTCCTGATGCCATGGTAAACAATACAAATGTGATATCCTTCGGATCACCAGGTGCACTTCTGAACCGAATGATGGAGAATGCTCCGGCAAGACTGAAGGCTCTGGCAACATTACTGCCAATGAGCAGGATGATGATGGCTACAATTACGGGCAGCAGTACCATTGTGAGTGTAAAGCTTTGCGAATAACCACTGGAATTCGTCTTCATATAGGTGTAGCTAATGATCCCGCCAAGGGCGATAGCTATAACAATGGTTAGGATTGCGTTGGTAAACGTTAGCCCTGTACTCGTTGCTACGGTAAATAATGAATCAAGCATAAAGAGCACTCCCCCGTTCTGTTTTACTGTTCTTCAGCATTTTTTTATATTCATTACCGTACTTGGAGAAGCTTGTACGGTACATTTGATGCTCTGAGAGCATTTTTGCTAACCAAACCGGAATCGTATTTTCAGCCTTTACTTCCATAAGCCACTGACCTGGCTCTAGTAATGGTTCCCCATAAACGCCATGCTCCATCTTGAGATCGTACCGCCGACTTCGAATATTCGTATCGAACGTGATTCTTAAATCACGATTTTTTTTACAAAACAACGCTTTGCGGTCATAAGACAGATACACCTTTGGCTGCAATTCATACCGCGTTAAAAAGTATTTAATCTCTTCAATCACCTGTTTGTTCATATAATCCTTAAATTCTGGCTCCCTGCCAGTGGCAACAAAAGCATAAGCCTCGTCTAATTTGAGCGACGTTCTTCTTTTATTCACCAGCCCGAACACCTTCTTCTTAATTTCCAGATACACCTTTGTATCTTGATTCGGAACACCGTAAGCTCGCAAACGCAGCTTCTCTTTGTACTTCGGCTTCGCAAGACTATTACGAATCAGGGTATTGTGCGCAGTATCATAATATAAGTTGGTGATGGAATAAAACTCATGCTGCTTGTTGAAATCGTCTAGTTCCATGTATTCGAGTAATTGGTTATAAAATATTCGTTGTCCAGTAAATATTTGTTCTCATAACGGTTGAATACCTCAATCGCCATATGGGATCATCCTTTCTGTTTATCATTGTCTCGTGTGCTTATGAATGTATCTTAGATCCCAAACCTTTAATGAATCTTAAATGGTTTTACAAACTACCCCACTACAGGTGTAAATCGTAACTCCGGTGAATGTTGGACTTCCGGCCGCTGTTGTCTGCAGATTTATTGATTTAAATTGCTATTCGCAGTGGAAATCCCCAGACAAAGGCGGACGCTATCGCTCCTACAGTTCCAAAATCCCCCTCCGTTACTTGCCACCTGTTCAATTTTTACAATGCAGTTCTATACCAACCTTCATTAAGGTTCAGTAAAGGTAATACTGATATAATGACCTCAATAACAAATACTCGTTTTATGTAGGGGATGCAAAACCATGAGAATATTAATCGTAGAAGATGAGCTTCATCTCGCTGAAGCCTTAACTCAAATATTAAAAAAACATAATTATTCGGTGGATGCAGTCCATGACGGTAGATCGGGTCTGGATTACGCACTGAGCGGAATTTATGATTTGCTGCTGCTCGACATTATGCTACCTGAGATGGATGGGGTTAGCGTCCTCAAGACGCTGCGCAAGAAAGGGGAATCCACTCCCGTTATCCTGCTTACCGCAAAGGGGGAGATAACAGATATGGTCACTGGACTAGACTATGGGGCTGATGATTATATCGCCAAACCTTTTTCCTCGGAGATCTTACTGGCACGAATAAGGGCTGTACTAAGACGTAAAAACGAGGTTATTCCAGATGATGCTTTAAAGTTCGGGGATATTGAATTGAATACATCGACTCTGAAGCTTACCGTGGGTGGCAAAGAGATCAAGCTGAACCTTAAGGAAAGTGAATTATTGGAGCTTCTGATTCTTAGAAAACAAGCCGTAACCTCCAAGGAACAAATTATTGAGAAGTTATGGGGGTTCGATTCGGAGGCAGAGCACAACAATGTGGAGGTGTACATTTCTTTTTTGAGAAAAAAATTGACCTTCTTAAATTCGACTGTACGCATTAGTACGATCAGAAATGTAGGGTATGTATTAGAGGTGACGGCCTAATGTTCACGAAGCTCAGAAATCGATTTCTTATTGTTAACCTAGTAACTATATCCGTAATAATGCTGGTGGCTTTCATCTCGATTTATGTCATTACGTACCAAGAAGTCCAAAACAATATTCAGATGGATCTTCACAGAATTATGGAGAACTACAAGTCTCCCGGCGGTGATACAGGACGAATGGGCTCAACTAAGGGAGGTTCCCAGTTACCCCATGCTGATAATAAACGTATGGATAACGGAACTCCACCTCCGGAACGGTCCGTCTCATTTATGCTGAAGATAGATACAGCGTCGAACCTCATCGGGAAAGATTCCAAATTTACGATGGACGATGAATTTTATGATACGGCTCTGCAAGAGGCTCTGAGTGCTGATAAAGATACCGGAAGGTTCACCTTGGACAGCAGCAAATGGATCTTCAACATCCAGCATACGAATGATGGGGCAATGCTTGTATTTCTGGACATCACTGCCCAGCAGAAAATCCTCACCAATCTAATCTATACCTTCTCTGTAGTTGGCTCGGTAATGTTAATTATTTTATACTTCACAAGCCGGTTTTTCGCTAATCGGTCCATCGCACCGGTGAAGGAGGCTTTTGATAAACAAAAGCAGTTTATTGCCGATGCTTCCCATGAATTGAAGACGCCGCTGACCATTATTAACACCAATGCGGATGTTCTTCTCTCCAACAGTGATGATACTATTCACAATCAGTCAAAGTGGCTGCACTACATCAAATCGGAAACAGAGAGAATGACCAGTCTGACCAATGATCTGCTATACCTAACCGAGATGGACGACTCCAGATCGACCATGATCTATTCGAAGTTCAATTTGAGCGAAGCGGTTGAGAATATTATTTTAACGATGGAAGCTGTTATCTTCGAGAAGCATATCTCGCTTGAATATGACATTGAGCCTAACCTGACTGTGATGGGGAATAGTGAACAGATTAAACAAGTGATTATGATCCTTTTGGACAACGCTGTAAAATATACGAATCCTAAAGGCTCAGTCACTTTATCCCTTAAAAAACAACATAATGATATGGTGTTATCGGTCACCAATACGGGTGAGGGCATTGCATCGGAGCACTTAGCAAGAATCTTTGACCGATTCTACCGTACGAATGCTTCCCGAGCGCGTAAACAAGGGGGTTATGGCCTGGGGCTGGCGATTGCCAAATCCATCGTTGAACAACATAAAGGAAAAATTTACGCCAAAAGCACGGTCGGCGAATCCACCACCTTTTACGTTCATCTTTCATAACTAAAAGTAAAAAAAGACTCGATCCCTGTTATCACTAGGATTTGAGTCTTTTTAATATGCTGATTTCATTTATTATACTTCGCCCCAATAGACCTCGGTCTCATATTCAAAAAACACTTTATCATCCTGTTTATTTCGTTCAAATAGGTTCCTCAGCTCCGTCATCATATTCTCGTAACGTGGATCTCCGGGGGCCGGAATGTAGGAAGATGATCTCGCCCGTCCGCTTAATCCCTCGAAATCAAACACCTGCTGATTGCTAAAGTGCGCTACTTGCATCTGCCCTGCCTTAAAAAAGGAGCTAAGGATTTCGGGGGTAATATTCTTATGATTAACTTGAGTGTAGTCGGTGCTGAAGGTTTGCACGAGCTGCTCATATTCCTCCAGAAATGGGGTACCGTAAGTACGCCGAGAATTCCATATCAGAACTGCCTTTCCACCCGGTTTAAGAATCCGCTTGAATTCCAATTGCGCTGCATCCCTATCAAACCAGTGAAACGCCTGGGCACACACGATAAAGTCTACAGACTGGTCTGGCAATTCTGTCTTCTCGGCAGAGCCAGGCAATGCGCGGAAATGGTTATCCTTTGCGAACTTCTCCTCCGCAGCTGTACGCATTTCCGGATTTGGTTCAACGGCAGTCACGCGACACCCGCGCTCCAGAAGCAGTGCTGAGAATATTCCTGTTCCTGCGCCAATATCCGCAATATCACAATTCGATTTTAGCCCAATCGTATTGTATAAATAATCAATGGCTTCTTTAGGATAACTCGGGCGGTATTTCACATACGAATCTACCCGATTTGAGAACCGTTCTTTGTTATTCATCCCAATACTCTCCCTTAGCTTTTAGGTTCGTACTCACTTAATTTGCCTTGATAGATTAGCTTCAGCCGATCGCTTTGCCGAAAATCATCCGGCGTTACGAGCGCAGGCAGCTTGTTCCATAGCTTAATGCCGGACCTCTCCAGAATTTCCGCTACAAATTGTGAGCAGAAATAAGAGTTGCTGAATTCAACAGGTTCCTTCAAAGCGATACCAATCACGCCGAGAATATTATAGAGATACTTTTGCCGGCTTCGGATAAAGACTTTGAGTACCCGCTCCATCTTCTCCACTTCACGGGCTGTAACTTGAAGTTCATATAGAACACACGTCGTATTTGGATATTTGCTGAACGTGCCTGTCTTAATATCCTCCTTCACGAATCCTCCGTTTAGAGGGTTGCTCGGGTGCTTTCTGCCAAAGCTATATAACTCGGAAAGCTCCCGATTAAAGGAGATCGAGGCATGATTATAAGGAGCTCTCGTGTAGCCTTGAATAAGCTTCGTAAAGAGCGTTCCGGTATTCGTAAGCAAGATAAAGATCGATGGATCATCTGCCATTTACAATTTTCCCCTTATCAAGATTGAACGTTTCCTTCATAATAACATATGAACCCATTAATGGAATCTACTCTACGACAAGTTGGTGATTAGCTATCGACCGCTCTCTATTAACGGTAATCCTGATTTTTGCGGCCTTATCGGCCATTCACTTGATGTATGTAGTTATAGGCAAATTACAGCCCAGTAAAGACTATACAGGGATCGGCTTCCGCATCAAAACCTGGTGGGGAATGCTTTTTATCTTTTGTTTGGCTACTCTCTTTAATCCAGTCGTCTCACTATTGGCACTCATGGTGCTGACCTTCTTCGCACTCAAAGAATATTTCTCCATGATAAAGTCACGAAAATCCGACCGCAGACTATTTCTGTGGGCGTACTTATCCATTCCTCTACAGTTCTACTGGATTTATATCGAATGGTACGGGATGTTTATTGTGTTTATTCCAGTCTATGTATTCTTACTCCTACCGCTACCTAGGCTCATTAATAAAGGGACAGTTGGCTTCCTGCGTAGTGTTAGTTCAACCCAGTGGGGATTAATGCTGATGGTCTTCGGACTTAGTCACTTAGCATATTTTCAATTTGCTACACCGGAGTATGGAGCGGGGCTTGTATTATTCCTAGTAGTGCTGACACAGCTGAATGATGTGGTCCACTATCTCGCATCCCTTTATATGGGAAAGCGCAAAGTGGTCCCAACCGCCAACCCGTATTTGACCTGGGAAGGTTTTGCCTGTGCGTTTGTCGTAACAACCGGGGTCTCCTATTTGATCTATCCCTACCTGACGCCGCTCAACCCGATCTTCGGTTTCCTGTCAGGCATGCTAATCAGTTTGAGCGGCTTCTTGGGTAGCTTAACGGTTTCCGTGCTGAAGCGAGATTTGCTCATCGGTGATGGCGATAAATTCGTAGCTTTAAAAGAAAGCTATTTAAGCCGTGTGGATAGCTTGACCTACACCTCGCCGGTCTTTTTCCATGTCATCCGTTATTTCTTCGATTTCATGTAAATTAGTTTTCTACAACGATTTTGGTCGCTTGGCCGATAGGTGGCAAGCTCTTGGTCAACATCGGACCGTAGAACGCATACACTTTGTCACCTTTTTTCAGCTCACTTATGGCAATCTTCTGATTGTCTTTCGTGCCGAGAATAGTCGTAGTATCTGAAGTATTTAGAACAATCGTCTCGAAGGAAGAATCACTGAGCTTATCGCCTTTGATTACAACGCGGGTCGTACCATTATCTGAAGGAGTAACCTCTTCGATCACGCCAACTGTTCCCAAGGTCTGCTGATCGGGAGCTTGTTCTTTCACAACAATCTTGATCGCGCACGCCAATGGAGGCATGCTCATAGCCATGACCATACTGTGCTCGACCTCGATGGACATGCCTAGCTGCAGATCAGCAAAGGTTAGCTTCTTATTATCAGCAGATACGATTTCCGTTTCATCAGAAATGCCTAGGCGAACGCCATGACCATAGCCGTTGAGGCCGATTTCAACATTTTTTTCGCCCTTATAGATACTAGTGATTGATCCTTGTTTGATCGTGTCTGAAGCGGTCTCTCCATTGCCTTGTTCCTTGGAATTAATCGATATGGTTCCAGTTGGGCCTGCGACTACTTCAAGCTTCAATACTTTTTCGAAGAATGATAATGGAACGTAGGTTTTGCCATTCTTTAGCTCCGGTACAGCACCCAGCGAAAGAATTGTTGTACCATTACGGTAAGCATCTTTTGCAATTTGAAAGGACATCGACTGGCTATCTTTCTCAAGACCTAGCGATTGAAGGCTTTGAGTCCATGTTAGCTTGTATCCAAGCGCTTCAGCTGCTGTACGGATTGGGATCATAACTTCCTTGCTTGAACCTACGTATAGCGGAACATCGACTGGGGAGTAGCCGTTACCATCAATGACTAGCACATATTTTAGACCACCATAAGAATCCTGCGGTACTGAGGAATTAGTCGCTGGTTTGACTGGAGCTGGCTGGATTGGAGCAGCAGAGATGACGTTCGATGCTATGAGCGTGCCAGCGAGGACCGCTCCGATTACTTTGAATGTTTTCATAGTGAATTATACCTCCTGAGATGAATGAAATTGTGCTACTCTATCATTCTTAACGTGAGGTCCAGGAAAAATGTTGCGATAAGATCAATCACTCAGACGTTCCATAAATGATCTTGGAGCGTCTTTGTCATGTCCTCTTGCTGGCTGGCAAACTGCTTAAATCTATGTCCGTTCGCTCCAGAAGGATGAGGAAATCCCCATAAACAGCGGTGATCATCGAGCTTACCCTCAGATACCAAAAGCTGGAGCATTCCCTCCACCGTTTTTCCTAGAGGAATAATTAAAGCTTGGCTCAGGATGCCCAGCTCCTGCTCTAACGACAATAGCGTACATTCTCTAAGGAACGGATCTGAACGTAGCTTAGGATGTGCCCCATTATAATTTTTCTTCTCTACGAACACAGGAAAACGCAATACAGAGGTGGTATGCAGGTTCGTTTGCTGCTTCTGAAACAATTGGTCACAAGAGGTAAGGTTCAAGTACTGATGAAGCCCAAGTGTATCTAGCATGTGAATTAACGTACTTCTCATGGAGCCTGCGAACCTCGCCGCTTCTTTTGCTTTTCTGCATACCTCTTCATCTGAAAGCCCGGCTTTCAACCCAATAACTGCTTCTTGTATGGCTATTCTCATTTGTGTAAACCCGGGCGTTAGTCCGATAATAATCACCTTTGCAGATGGATTAATGTATTCATTGTGCGGTGCATAGTACATTTCAAGCTTCCCGCTTCGCTTCATTAGAAGCTTATCCACCTGCAGATCATCTTTCGATAGCACGGTCCCCTTCGGAAGAGAGAGCATCGCTGATTTATACTGTTGTAAATGGTTAGAGATGAGCATGTCATCCACCTCTCATGTCCCTATAATGATCCACTCACGAGACGCCCTTCGAACCATACCGCTTGACGGTCCGCTCTTCTTGCTACTGCTTCGGCCGAGCAGCTGGCATGCAGCAGCACAAAGCTTGCCGTGTCTCCTACTTTTGGCCATACCTGTTCACCTTTTAGATTAAGAGGCGTTATCCCTCCTGTTATGAATCTAAGGGATTGCGATAATGACCGTTCATCACTACACCCATATAACTCTGCGTACCGTCCCGCCTTCTCCAATTGATCTCCATTTCCAAAAGGAGACCAGTGATCCGTAAGGCTGTCTGTTGCCAGTTTCACTTGTACACCTTGGCTGTGCAGCATCGGTAGTGGCATCATCATTCTTCCGATAGGTACTGTGGATGCAATCCCCATACCAAGTGATGCCATCCGTGCAGCCATTTCTTCTGCTTCCTGCTGCGATGCACCTGCGAACCAGAATGCGTGACTAACGGTCACCTTGCCCTGTAAGCCAGCTTCTTCTGTGAGATCAGCCAAACGCGACAGCGTCTGCTTTCCTGCTTCTTTTCCATCATGTAAGTGAAGATCAATGCCAGCATTATTCATTATCGCTAGCTCGACCATGGTCTGGAGTGACTTCTCGATATCTCCATCCACTGAGTATGGATCGACACCACCTACATAGGTTGCCCCCTCTGCTAGGGATTGCTTTACTAATTCAACAGAATTAGAGCGAAGCAGACCATGCTGCGGAAAGGCTACAATTTCAGATGAAATTTTGCCGGAGAAGGTATCCAATGCTTGCAGGGTTGCCTCTAAACGCTTCAGACCGCTGACAGGCTCAATATTACAATGACTACGCACATGTGTGGCACCGAAACGCTGTATAAGCGTCAAGATGCTCTCCGCTTGTTGTCTCGCCATAGGCAGCAGCTTAGGCAATAATACCTTCTCTTCCTCAATGCGTTCAAAGACACCGGCAGCAGGCTTTACCGCTTTCCATGGTCCAGCGAAATATGTTTTATCTAAATGGATATGCGCCTCCTCAAAGGAAGGAAGCATCAATAACCCTTTGCAGTCATATTTAGGTAGATGACTCTGAAGCTCTACGTCCGCTCCAACCACTTCCGAAATCTTATCCCCGTCAATTCGGATATGACAAACCTTCGTATCTGTACCAACCACTTGTCCATCCTCAATAACATAACCCTGCTCTAATCTTATATTGGTTAACCAGTAAGAAGCATTCAACATGCTACCCCATCCTTTTCTCAACGATTTAATATAGGTGCAAACCACTTTATCCTAAATGGTACCATAGCCTTCCTATATAAAAAATGTTTGAAAGGTTTTTAGCATAAGACTATATCGTAAATATCCCAACTTCTAACTTTAAAAATACAGATAACTCGCTGAGTTCTCTAAGTTTGGTCGTCATCTCATCGATAGTCGCAAGTTGCTCCTCCGTGGAAGCCGCTACTTCCTGTGAGGACGATGCCGACTGATCAATGAGCTGCGAAGATTGCACTAGAGCCTTTAATGATTGATGTGACATTGTAGACAGCTCACCAAATATGCCTTGAATGCGCAGCGTGCTTTGGGTTGTTAGATCAACCTTCTGAAAGATTTCCTCCAGAGATTGTTGCCCTTGTAATACTAAATCATTCTGTTGATTGACCACTTGTTGACTCGATTCCATCGTTTTGACCGCTGCATTCGTATCCGCTTGAATTGCGCCAACAAGCTCGGCAATCTGCTCGGCTGCTCTTTCGGAACCTTCAGCAAGCTTACGGATCTCTCCTGCAACTACTGCAAAACCTTTCCCTTGCTCTCCAGCGCGGGCCGCTTCAATGGCTGCATTTAGCGCGAGTAGATTCGTCTGACTAGCCAATTCGGAAATCACGTTAATGATCTCACCGATTTGGCTGGATCGGCTGTTCAACTGTGCAATGGTTTCTGTTGAGCGCTCAATGGAACTAACCATAGTTTCCAAGTGATCTACAGATGCCCGGTTTGCACGCTGGCCAGTTTGCACCGCTTTTATTAAATGATTGGAATCGCTAACTGTCTTTACCGTTTCCTGCATAATTTCCTCAGAGATTTCCCCTGTCCGTTCCATCATCGTGAGTACTTGCCGCACATGATCTGCTTGCTCCGTCGACCTCACAGCCATATCCGTAATAATCGTGGTAATTTGCTTGGATGTCTCATTTGTCTGCTCTGCTGAAACTTGAAGTATTTCTGCATTTTCATTCAGATGATTGGCCTGTGAAGTAACATTCCCGACGATGGCCCGAATGTTATCCAGAAACTGATTCATGGAATACGCCAACATCCCAATCTCATCATTACGCTTCATGTCCAGCTTCTTAGTCAGATCGCCTCCGTGTTCAACAAGCTCCATTACATGCTCATTAATTCTTCGCAGCGGTCGTACAATAAGTCGGGTTAAGATAATGAAGAGTAAGACAATAAAAATAATCAAAGCGATAACAAAACCGCCAATAATTAAATATTGGTTGTTCATCATTGGCTCCAAGATCTGTTCTACAGACATCACTAGCACTAGCTTGTAATCTGTATCGCCGATCCTTGTAAAAGCATAAACATTCTTCGAGTCCTCCGTACCACTAGTTCCCGTAGATTGTGCTATGACCTGACCAACCTTCTGCAACTGTATGTCCGGTTCATCAAATATAGCTTTACCTATATCGTGCTTAGGGTTCTGGCTTGCTACATATCGACCAGCTTTATCTATGACAAAATAATAACCTGCATCCTCCTCACTCATTTCAGCCAAGCTCTTCTGAAAATCATTCGACAATCGACTATTCAGTTTAGTAGAAGTAAGCTCCACCTTATAGTTAAGCTTTTGTTCAACTTCATGACTGAGAATTTCATTAAACTTAGAAAATGTGTACATACATAGACCTGCAAAAATCAACACCATGTATACTACAGAAACGGTCATAACGATGGTTCGAACGGTTTTCTTCTTCAATGTCTGAATTCCCTTCCAATCTAGTGACATCATGTCATCCATAGCTACAGATTAATCTGACCGTGATGTTTGACGCTGGATCTAGCTTCTCCAATGCGATTAGCTTCCTTGTTCAGTAGCTCATCCACTCGATGGCTCTTCAGCCCCCTTCTAGGAATCTCCTTTAAGACCTCTTCCAGTCCGGTGATCATGTTCAGCGGTGCTTCTCGATCTGCCCCCGGTGTATCACCATTGTCGTGCAGAACGATGATAGAACCGGGTTTTATCTTTTTCAATAAGTCATGCTTTATTTGGGCTGCGCTAACAGACGCCTTCCAGTCTCCCACCATTACAGACCACAACACTACCCGATAAGAACGTCTAAGAAAGACAAGATCGCCTAAATTAAGGAGCCCCCATGGTGGTCGATACAAGATAGGCCGCTCTCCTGTAATCCGCTCGACAATATCAGCTGTTCGATCTACTTGCTTCCTTCTATTCGTCCATGGAGAGTAAATCCAGTTAGGCGTATGTGTATAATTATGAATGCCGATCTGATGTCCTTCACGGTGCATTCGCTGGATTAAATCCGGGAATTGCTCAGCCCTTTTGCCTAATACGAAAAAAGTTGCTTTAACGTCATGTTCATGCAGCAAGTCCAATAATTCAGGGGTATAGCATGGATCTGGCCCGTCATCGAAAGTAAAGGCAACTTCCTTCGCGGCATTTCCTCTGGATACAACTCCCCATCCCAATATTCGAGTAATCACAAACGGAACAATCATATAAAGAATAATCGCATCTATAGCTAAAATAAGGAGCGTCCACACTAGGAAACCGCCTCTTTCCTTCGAGGAGCAAACCGCGCTTTCAAAGACTGCTTACTAAGTACGAGCATCTTAGGAGACAACTTCTCCGTGCTGTCCTCAACGCGATGTTTCCCTTCCGGATGCAGCATCCGAAGTAAGAACCGAAGATAGATTCCGAACCATCGCCGCTGCCATTTGGACTTGATAGGATGCTGCTCAAACCCTATTCCATGAATGATCCCCCGGTGAAGTAGCGTAATCCCCGTTAGCGCCTGCACTTTGCTTAGTTCTGGATTGCTATCTAGTTCACGACTAATCTCCTTCATGGCCTCGCGAAGCATACGTGCAGTTCGAATTCCGGCCCGATCAGCGCCCAGGGTACGCGTAAGCTGCACTACCTGACGATTATCCAGATGAAGTTCACCCACCCAATCTCCGGGAAGAATCTGATGTCCATCTTGGCAGACTATACTTTCACCGTGATACTTTAACACGACCAATTTACATATCCCGTATCTCCACACAGACTGGCTGCGGAATTTGGTGACAATAGCAAATAGATTCTCCCACATCATCCAAAGAGATTGCGAGAATAATTTTATAAATGAAACTGAGGCTACCATTAATCTTCCTTCTTTCGTGTAAAAGTTTATCTTCTAGCAAAATCTTTCACTAAACGCCGCGTATACCTGCCGATCATCTTTACTAAACCGTTGCCAAGATAAGCACCTATCCAAAGAGATACCGCGCCTAACAGCATGAACAGAAGTGAGGTGTTGAGTGTTTTATTTTCAATCCCGAATAACGATATAGAAGAGATATCGATGAAATACAAGATAGGGGACAACAAGAGAATAATAGGGGACAAATAAAAAAGAGTTGCACATATGAGACTGAGCATTCCAATTCCAAATTGCAGCATTAACCCTATAATTGCTCTCCAGTTATGCTCATCGGACAGCTCCGCCTTAACCTTTTCCCATATGTTTCCTTGTTCTTGAGATCGAGTTGGAAGCGTCCGAACGGAGATATCCGTATAGACTTTCGTTCGAATTCGCTCATGTTGTAAAAAGGTTTCGGTAGAACGCAAAACATAATAAAGGATCGGAATCCCTACTATGGTGAAGGACATCGCGACCCCAAAAGTGATGCCTACCAAATAAAAGCAAAAGTAAAATAGCCCTGTGGCAAAAGTAATTAATAAGAAACAGAAATTCCTCACATGCTTCCGGATCATTTGACTCATATTCTCCTCTTCCTCTCTGCACTAAAAATTTGTTCATCTTTGTAAATCCTATGTTAGAGCTCCTGATGTAAAATCGACCAGTGCCATAATGTCATATGACAGTTATTTCATACAAAAAAGCACCTTTCGCCTACTCCCACAAGGGAAAATAGACAACAAGGTGCTCGCTCTACAATTTCAGATCATTCGGTTTTAGTTATTCCAATGTGCCAAAGGCTTTCTCAACAGCCTCTTCGCGATTCCGTACACCCAGCTTAGCATAGATGGTAGAAGCGTAATTTCTCACCGTTCCATCAGACAAATACAATTTAGCTGCAATGGATTTATAACGCATGCCCTTTGACAGGCATTCTAGAATTTCCAGCTCGCGCGGGGTCAGCCCATACTCATTACTCTGCTCAGTCTGCGCTTCAGAAGTTGGATGCATCTCATAATGATCAATTAATACATTCGTAATAGCTGGTGTTATCATCTTCACACCCCGATGTACGAGACGTATCCCTTCGAATAGCTCCTGCGGTTCAGTAGACTTTAACAAGTAGCCATCTGCCCCGTTTTGCAGTGCTTCGACTGCCAAATCCGTTTCTTGAAAAGTAGTCAGGATCAGCACTCGTACCCCTGGCCACTTTTGCTTAATAAGCTTCGTTGCTTCCGCACCGTCCATGTCAGGCATATTTAAGTCCATCAGCACCACATGAGGCTGTTCCTGCTCACAGAAGCCTACTGCTTGTTCACCATTCTCAGCTAACCCAATGATCTCAAAATCGGGCTGCTGCTCTAAAATAATTCGCAGACTATCCCGGATATAAGGTTGATCATCGACCAGCAATAAGCGAATCATTTCCTCCTGTATCTCTTCAAGCCTTGGTAAACTACAGGTCACTAAGGTTCCTTCCCCTGGCTTAGAGTAGAGATACACTTGGCCTTGCAGGTTGGAAGCACGTTCCTTCATCGCGTTCACACCAAATCCTGCTTTTAAATCTTCAGTGCCTAATCCATTATCCTGCACTTCCAGTCGAATTAACTTCTCCTCGTAATGCAGGGTGATGACAATTTCACTGGCTTGACCATGACGAACAGCGTTGGTTATCGACTCTTGCAAACATCTATATAAGGTCATTTTAGCCTGCTTGGATATTGTATAAGCCTCTCCGAACGTTCTTAGACGAACCTGAACCTTCGAAAAGGTCTGGAAATCATCCACTAATTTCTGCAGGGACTGCATAAGCGTCAATGAATCCTGCGAAGAGCCCACATGGTGCAAATATTTACGCACATCATCCAAGCCATTGCGAGTTAGCTTTAATAAGGAATCTATCTTTTGCTCTCCTTCAGAGGTATTCACCTCCGTACGTAAAGTCTCCAGCCCCATAAGAATTGAAGTATAAGAATGCCCTACAGTGTCATGCAAATCTTTGGATAATCGATCTCTTTCCTCCAGAAGGGTCATACGCTCGACTTGTGAGATATACTGCTCCAGGACAGCATTCTGGTTCTTAATAATCCCGTTCTGCTTATGATTCACCACCAGCAAGTGAAAAGCGAAGCCAATCGTATACACCAAGCCAAAGTTCACAATCATCGATATAGCATCCATTTGTTGTGACAATTTAGATAACATTATTGGAATCAAGATCACCGTGATCGGAGCTGACCAACGATAGGACTTCTGTGCACTATTGCTGGCAATCATAAAAGCAATTGGCAGAAAAGTTACATACGAATCAGGAAACAGAGCAGCCAAATATAAGCATAGACCACCTGAAAGAAGGATCTCCGCCATCAGATAATACTTATAATGCAGCTGCAAACAAAACCAAGGCACTGAAAAAGAGATCACACCCCAAACAAACACGATCCAGAAAGGAATCGTAAAGTCCTCCGAGAGGTAACACATCGTAACTATAAAAGAAGTAGAAAAACAAATCCGAAACAGGAGGACGAGCCAATCGTACCAGAACCACTGTTTGACCAGATTAAACAAGACATTGCCCCCTATAAATTCTGCTGACTAGACCCTTATTATAGTGTAACCCCCTGAGGCCTTACTAGTTACAAAAGGTCATGAGATGGGATGACATTTATGCTAGGGGTGTAATTACAGAATAGAAAAAAAGATACCATCCCTTTAGGGGCAGCATCCCTTGATCAATCCTAATCGATTTCTGGAATTAAAACTTAATTCGTGAAAATCCATTGTCTGTCATTACATACCCCACGCCATTGCCTACATAGTTGAAATTAAAATCATCCTTCAGCTTAAAAGTATAATCTACTGCGAGCGTTTTAGGATTTAAAACATATGTGGTGGAACCCGGGAAGCCAAGCTCAATATTACCATCCTGTAATCGGCCCAACGATACAAAAAATTCTGTCTCATCTTTAAGCGCTACCGACTTAACCAATCCTTTGACATTATATAGAGACAGCTTGCCATTGGCATAAACCCCATAAACTTCACCAAGTGAGGATACGACAGCATCACCTGCGATATCTCTTCCCCACAGTAGATTACCTTTAGAGTTGAATCCGAATAACCGATTCCCTGTCTTTGGTATATTAGTACGGATTAGTACTGTTCCATCGGAAAGCACCTGATTGTAAGACACTTCAGTGTACGAATCGGCTGGCATTTGATATGTAAACACTGAATTTAAGGAAGAATCGAGTGCCTGGATACGTGAGCCTTTCCCACCACCGTAATTCGTTTGAATTAAGACACGATTTCCTTGCGCCAATACCGTTCCTTTATAAGAAATATTTTTTACTTTGGTACCACTTTTATTAATTAAAGTTAGTGACCCGTTATAATTCCCATTGTTATCAAAATTACCTTGGGATGCAAAGACTAAACTCCCGTTATCAAGTCTATATAAGTATCCCTCTGTCTGAGACAAATTCACTTTCCATTTCCGTTTTCCGTCTGGTCCCACCGCATAGATCTGAGTTGCGTCAGGTGAAAGATTATCTGTAAAGGTTATGTATACCGTTCCATCTGGCGCCACTAAATAATCTTTCGATTCACGAAACATCGCTGTGCCCGGGTCTGCAAAATTAACTGACCACTTTAGCTTCCCTGTCTGTGTATCATAAGATTTCAGCGTATCAACCAACCATACCTTAGTTTGGGTAGCATGCTCTTCCTTAGTGTGGAGATACACTGTATTTAATGATGGAACCTCCACGGGACCCCCTTCTATGCTTTCTAATGCTCCCACAACATTCAGCTGACTCCATTGGGGGCTAGGTAATTTCGTTACTGTTCCAGCGGCCTCTACAACATTAAAAGATAGCGTACTGGCGGTAATCAGCAAGAGCGCAAGAAGACCTGTAAATATTCCTTTTTTCAAAAAATATCAACCTTTCTTTCCATAAATAGTATGTATCATGTTACTTTACTACCTTTTTTAAGGGACAACAAGATTATATTAATCATCTTTTTTTATAAAGGCATAAATTGTATGATAGTACATATTGTTTAGCCAGAAATTATGGATGAAGGGGTCGATAACCAATGGGCGAGAATATCCAGATACAAAATGTAATGGATCAATTAAACAAATGGCTCATTAAATCACCTCAAGAAATCAGACTTATGTCAGAAACAGAAGTGACAGAGCGCCCCCAGCCGCATAAATGGTCACGAAAAGAAATATTAGGACATCTATGTGACTCCGCGATCAATAATCTTGAACGATTCATCAAAATTCAATATGAGGAGCAACCATACGTCCTGCATGGTTGATTCAAGACTATCTAGAACATATGGAGCACCATATTCAAAAGCAAATTTTATAACGCATTACTCATCACCGGAGGACACAATTATGTTAGCCGCACTACTTCACGGAATCGCCTTAGCCTTTGGATTAATTCTTCCGCTTGGCGCACAAAATGTTTTTGTATTTAACCAAGGGGCCTCACAGCCACAGTTTAAAAAAGCCATCCCAGTTATTATTACGGCTGCTTTATGTGACACCCTTCTTATTTTATTAGCCGTCTTAGGTGTTTCTGTTCTTGTGTTTGCCATCCCTGTTCTGCAGACCACTTTATTTACTGTGGGACTTGTATTCCTTTTGTATATGGGATGGTCCATCTGGAGAAGCACACCTACCTCTTCATCCCAAGACGCAGCACCTCTATCTTCAAAAAAACAGATCTTATTTGCGATGTCCGTTTCTTTATTAAATCCACATGCTATCCTGGATACGATTGGGGTTATCGGCACCAGCTCCCTTAGTTACACGGGCATAGACAAAGTTACATTCGCCGTTTCGACTATCCTGGTTTCTTGGATTTGGTTCTTTGGGCTTGCTGTAGCAGGAAAGACCGTAGGACAAATAGATTCAAGCGGCAAAATCATGCTGATCATTAATAAGATCTCTGCGATTATCATTTGGATCGTTGCAGCGTATATTGCTTACAAGCTTTTTCAAATGTAATTAAGAAAGGTCATCCCTATAGGGATGGCCTTTTGTTAATATCTATACATATTCTTGTCCCTACATTCAGTTCACTATATGAATCATTACCCGTACACCAAATCGTCGTATAATTAAGTCCAATTTACACCATAATGTACTAGAATTTTGACTTCTTGTTCGGAATGCTGTACATTACAAAGTGGACGAACAATAATCAAACCAAAATACTATAATGTTCGCATTTAGAGGTGTATATAATGAAAAAAGTATTCGATTATGAAGATATTCAGTTAATTCCTGCAAAATGTATCGTAAATAGCCGTTCTGAGTGTGATACAACAGTCACCTTAGGTGGTCATACTTTTAAATTACCTGTAGTACCTGCAAATATGCAAACCATCATAGATGAGAAGATCGCCAGCTTCTTAGCCCAAAATGGCTACTTCTACATTATGCATCGTTTTGAGCCGGAGAAGCGTACGTCTTTCATCAAGGACATGCACACCCGCGGATTAATCGCATCCATTAGTGTCGGAGTCAAAGAAGAAGAATACGATTTCGTTGAACAATTAGCTAACGAACAGTTGATTCCGGAATTCATTACGATCGATATTGCACATGGTCATTCCGAGGCTGTCATTCGAATGATCAAACATATTAAACAATATCTACCTGCTAGTTTCGTTATTGCTGGAAACGTGGGAACTCCTGAAGGCGTTAGAGAATTAGAGAACGCTGGGGCCGACGCTACTAAAGTGGGAATTGGACCAGGGAAAGTATGTATCACGAAGATTAAGACAGGATTCGGAACAGGTGGCTGGCAATTAGCCGCACTACGCTTGTGTGCCAAGGCTGCAAGTAAGCCTATTATCGCTGACGGGGGCATTCGGACACACGGCGATATCGCCAAATCCATTAGATTTGGTGCTTCCATGGTCATGATCGGTTCCCTATTTGCTGGGCATGAAGAATCTCCTGGTGATACCATCGAGATTGATGGAAAGCTGTATAAAGAGTACTTTGGCTCCGCTTCTGAATACCAAAAAGGTGAAAAGAAGAATGTTGAGGGCAAAAAAATTGTTGTCGAGCACAAAGGTGCTTTAGCAGAAACGTTGAGAGAGATGGAGCAAGATCTTCAGTCCTCGATTTCTTATGCTGGAGGCAATAAATTAGAAGCTATTCGTAAAGTCGACTATGTTATCGTTAAGAATTCCATTTTTAATGGTGACAAGGTCTATTAACAAACATAAAAGAGGTGAGTAAGACGACTTAGGTCGTTCTTGCTCACCTTTTTTTAGGTTGTTATGATTTCTGCTATACCACTTTGGGGTAATCATCTAATAGGCTATTAGATTGAACAAGAGAGGATAATCCCTATGCGGCAAGCTATGATTATTATTAACCCCTCATCTGGTAAAGAAGAAGCTGGCGAATATGTCAGATATGCAGAAAGAGTTCTAGCTGATCAAGGCTACTTGGTTACGATTAAGGAGACGGCAAAAGAACTAGATGCAACTCGTTATTGTATCACTGCCTGTGAGGAGTGTTACGATCTAGTCGTCTCCATTGGCGGGGATGGCACGCTTCACGAGACTATTAATGGTCTTATGAATCAGAAACAACACCCAAAGTTAGGTGTAGTCCCTTTAGGAACGGTTAATGATTTTGCCCGCGCGTTACAGATTCCGCTGAATCCCGAAATAGCCATTCAAACCCTTGCTTCTTCTAACGTAAAGACAGTGGATGTTGGTTGCTTGAATGACCGCTTATTTGGCAACGTTGTTGCAGTAGGTTCAATCGCCGGATCTTTATCCTCCGTTTCAATCGAAGAGAAAACTAAGCTCGGCTCTTTGGCATATTTGAAAGAAGGCCTAAAACAACTTACAAGCACCTCCCCCCACCCTCTTGTCATTCATTATGACGAGAAGACATGGCAAGGCGATTCCCCGCTTTTTCTCGCCGTGTTAACCAACTCCGTTGGCGGATTCGAGAATCTGATACCTGATGCTGAGGTTGACGATGGTCTGCTTCACTGTTTTATTATTCAAGACCTCAGTATACTCAATACCATTACAGCCAGTATTTCTTTACTACTTGGCAGCCTTAAGGATCATAAAGACGTTGTCTATTTCACGGCCCAAAATGTGACTGTGAGCTCTCCAGAAGCCGTAAAAACCAATGTGGATGGTGAAGAAGGTCCGATTTTACCAATTACGCTAAGTGTTCTCCCTCGTCATATCCAAGTCATTGTACCGGAAGTGGACTAACAAATAAAAAGCAGTCCGGAACTCAAAAAGTTCCAGACTGCCATTCATTTATGGATACCCCGTTCCATATCTCCTTCTAATCAAATAACTAAGAAGTACATTCTATTCCGCTACAATAAACTTTTTACTTAATAACCACATTCCGCCGCTAATCCCTAAGAAATAGATGGGCATCGTCAGTAATGAACCATTATGCAGGGCGCTCATTCCCCATGTCGCCAAACTAACTAATAAGTAATATCCCAAACTGAAGATCGCACCTGCTGTTCCCACAACATCCTGAAAATTGACAAGCGCAAGACTTAGACAATTAGGTAAAGCGATACCGGCCCCCATTAACATGACAAAAAGGGTTATTAGAATGCATACCATCAACATCATATTCGGCAACGAGGCAAGGCTGCTTACGATTGTTAATAGCAAAGCCCCACTGGTCATCACTAAACAGCCGATGTGAATTATTTTTTCTGCGGCATAGAGACTCAATAATCTCTTGGACATCATTGCTCCCACTATCGATGCCAAAGCCACAACAATGCCTAGAAAACCATATACTCCCGGTGAAATGTTAAAGTGTTCAATAAATATAAAGGGTGCTTCCGCATAGTAGCTAAATAAAACTCCATTGATGCCCCCGATCAGTAACCCAAACACTAGTACACGTGGCAATGAGAGCATTCTTTTAACGATAGGTAGAATAGCCACCTTTTTTCTCGCGGAAACATCAGTCGTTTCTGGCAGCTTCCAAAAAGCATACACAAATAACAACACACTCATCATCACTAATGTAAAGAAAACCGCTCGAAAACCAAAAGCTTGATCCACCCATCCGCCAATAAGCGGCCCTACTGCTGGAGTAAAAGCGATCACCGCCGAGATTTGGGCAAACATGGCATGCCGCTTATTCCCGGATACACTCTCCCGAAGAATGGTTTGCGTAATGATAGAGCCAGTTGCTGCTCCAAATGCTTGAATGAAACGGCTGACCAGAAGTAGAGTAATGGATTCCGAGTAAAAACACATCAAGCTTCCAATACCATATACAATGAGGCCACCTAGCATGGCAGGTCTCCGTCCGATGAAATCAGAGAGCCAACCCCAACACAAAACACCTAAAGCAAATCCGATAAAATATATACTTAATGTTAACTGTACAGAACTATTAGAGACCCCAAGTGCTACCGCAATATCCGGCAACGATGGAGTGTAGATCGTCTCACTAATTTGCGGAAAAGCCACAAGAACAATCATTAGCAGTAAAGATGGTGCTGCATATTTTTTCATATTAAATTCGCCCTCCTACAAGCTTATATCCTCGAACAGCAACAAGAATATGAGCCTAGCTAGGGAAATGGGGGCATCATTATGGCAAGACGACTATAGATCATCATGTTCAATATTACCTTTCATTGTTAAGTTTTCTTTGTTATATAGGAGGGTTTCAATGATTCAACTAAAATATCATTATATACGGTAATAGAAAAGCTCTCAAACAAAACGCTTCGCCTGAGAGCATAGTTATGTTATGAGTTTTGTTCCGATAATCCATTTACAGTTATACCAGCGGCGCTGGAATTCTTTTTATCCTGAGAAGCATGTAGCTTTACCATCACAAATCGTGCAAAAGGTTGGATCACTATACTTTCAGCGATCAGTACGATTAGGAAATTTCTTGGCCAATTCGCTAAGAAGTGATTGAACGTTTCAGAACTCAATCCGTTTCCGATAATGTCTCCAATAAAGGTCATCACAAATGACATTCCTAGTACGGTGAAAAGAATGCGAAACAGAATTTTGGCGTTGAAGCTATCGCTAGGTTGTGTGAATTTAGCTGTCAGCTTTTCTGCGATACGCCCAATAACAACAGGCTCTATAATCATAACAATGACCCAAATGATCGGAAACACCTTAAGGATCGATAAAGCAACTTCCCCATTAAATTCTCCAACCGCTAAAATGATATTTAATGAAGACATAAACAGAACGGTTAGTGTACAAATAATTGCACCGTATAATGCCCCCTCTTTGCCGTTTCTCGGTAATCTTGTTTCTAGATTCATGATGTTCTTCCTTTCAAAATTGTCGGTAATAGTTTCGCAATAGTCTTTAAAGGTGCAGTAGATCGCTGTGTTTGACACAGCATGATCGCACCCTCAATCGAGGTTGTCATCAATAAAGCAATATCAGAAGCTAGTTCATTCGAGAAGCCTTCAGTTGCAAGCTTCGTGTAGTAAATAGCCTGAATGTTCTCATAAAGTGAGTTACATGCTTGGCGGACAGGCTCACTGACCGTAGCCATTTCACTGACAATACTGCTAAATGTATAGCCTGTAAGCTTGCCCTCGGTTTCCAAGTTGTGAATTAACTTATTAAGCATGAATTGCGTGGCCTCTTGCGTAGAAGAATGCTTTTTGAAAATGTCCTCCATATCTATTGTGATTGCTTCCTTTAGGCTCTTTAGACAAGCAATTAATAGTTCTTCTTTTCCATTTGGAAAATGATGATAGAGCGCACCTTTGGTAACATCACAAGCTTTTAAAATTTCACTAACGCCTACACTCTTGTAACCTTTTTGTTGAAAAAGGAGTGTCGCCTTCTCAATCATTAGTGATTTTGTATCCATAATTACGTATTCCCCCTAACATACCAACCGGTCTGTTTGTAATTATAACAACATAATATCCGTTAATGTAAGTGTTTTTTGCTTTTTTTCAAAAAAAGCATTGAAGTTTTCATAAAATACAGCAAAAAAAGATCCTTGTCATGTTGTGCCGGAGGAGGCAAAGTTGCCGTCCCACATGGATTAATGTTATCATTCTGATGAAGTTATCTTACTTTAAATATGAAGGAGGAATACCTAATGAAAAAGAGATCCCTAAAATATTTATCTTTTGGTATTGGGTATTCTACTGCTGTTTTTTTCTAGAATTAATGATTGATAGGATAAGTCTGTCAAAAATTAAAACTAAAAAACAGTGGAGATATATAACCTAGCTATCGTTATGTATCTTCTATTTAAAGGAGACTTCATAAAAATGAATTTAAATAATAATGTGATCACAAGATATAATCCAGAAAATATTGCGAAACCCGTTGGTAACTACAGTCATGTAACAAAAATAAGCAGAAACGCTGAAATGTATGTATTTTCTGGTCAAATTGGAATCGATCAAAACAGTAATATCCCTACAGATTTTAATCAACAAGTAACAAATACGATGAGTAATATTGTAGAAGTCCTCTCTTCTCAAAAGTTGACTCCCGATAACGTAATCAAAATCAACATTTGGGCCACAGAAGAAATCGATTGGGATCATTTCTATGGAATTTGGAATAAAGTATTCGGGATGACACCTCCTTCAATGACCATTGCTTATGTTAAAGGATTAGGTTTACCTGAATTGAAAATTGAATTAGATGTTTGGGCTGCAGGATAAACTATATTAAGCAGGACTAATTTAAAATACTGTACGCAAAACGAGCCTTAGAAGCAATTCTAAAGGCTCGTTTTTGTAATCTGACAGCAAAAAGAGCTCAGTCTCCTGAGCCCTTCAAATACATTTCTATCTTTTTATATCTGAAGAATTGCCCCAACCTTCAACGTTCTCGAGCCCCGGAATGCTGTCTTTATAGAAAACAGGATCCTTCCCTTCACGTTTCTGCTTTTTATAATCCTTCAAGGCGGCAAAGGCCACTTTAGATAATAGCAGGATGGCAATCAAATTCACGATAACCATGAAGCCCATAAATAAGTCGGCCAAATCCCATACCAATTGAACCTTTGCTACGGAACCAAAAATAATCATTGCCAAAACACTGTATCTATAGAATAGTAATACCTTTTTGTTGGAATTCAAAAATTCTATATTGGTTTCACCGTAATAATAATTTCCAATTAACGTGCTGAAAGCAAACAAAAAAATCATAATCGCTAGTGATCCGGATGCCCACGAACCAATATGCTCGCTTAATGCGGCTTGTGTCAGCTTGATTCCGTCCAGCCCTGGCTGCTTATAGGCATCAGACAACAAGATAATGAACGCCGTACTCGAACAAATAAGTAACGTATCTGTGAGTACGCCTAGCGCTTGCATTAGCCCTTGCTTCACCGGATGACTCGTAGTTGCCGTTGCCGCAGCATTAGGCGCACTACCCATACCCGCTTCGTTAGAGAACAAACCACGCTTCACGCCCTGTAGAATTACTGCACCAAGAGAGCCACCAGCGACTTGTTCAAATCCAAAGGCACTTTTCACAATGAGTGCGAAAACTCCTGGGAGTTCTGTAATATTAATCAGCATAATAATAAGAGCAGCCCCAATATAGATTCCTGCCATTACCACTACAATATATTCGGACATTCTTGCGATACGCTTAACACCGCCAAAGATAACCAGCGCAAAGGCAGCAGCCATTACAAGCCCAAGAATGGCCCGATTGGTGCCAAATGAATTCTCAAAGGCCACTGTGACCGTATTCGATTGGACCGCGTTAAATACAAGCCCGAAGGATAATGTAATCAGAACCGCGAATATCGCACCCATCCAGCGCTTGTTCAGGCCTTTCTCCATATAATAGGCAGGTCCACCGCGAAATCCGGTCTTATCCTTCACTTTATATACCTGTGCCAAAGTGCTTTCTATAAAACCGGACGCTGATCCAATAATGGCAATCACCCACATCCAGAAAATAGCCCCTGGACCACCTATGGCAATAGCAATTGCGATTCCCGTTATATTACCTGTCCCTACCCTCGCCGCCATACTAATGCAGAAGGCCTGAAAGGATGAAATACTATCTTTTGACCTTTCATTGGATCCTTTAAGAACCCGAAACATTTCTTTGAACATACCAAACTGTACAAATTTCGATCTTACGGTGAAATAAAGACCACAAGCAATAAGAAGGATCACCAGTATTTTCGACCATAAAAAATCATTTGTTACGCTAATCATACTATCTAAAAATTGTTGCATGTAATTCCGCCTCTCCATTCTGTCGATACCAAGTTGCTAAGCTTATAACACATAGTATTTTCAAATATAACAGTCATTATTTCAAATGCCAATAAAAATTGTAACTTTCATAACATCTCTTGTCAGTGGATTTCGCATACTTTTCAGAATTATGGTAGAAAATACTATTCATATCTGAAGAGAGGTGGAGTTTTGTCATATGGATAAGGAAAAAGAAGATATGATTTTAACGGATCGACAGGGACATCCCATTACAGATAATCAAAATATACGAACGGTAGGAAATCGCGGGCCCTCGACGCTCGAAAACTACCACTTTATCGAGAAAATATCTCATTTTGATCGAGAGCGTATTCCGGAACGTGTTGTGCATGCTAGGGGTGCAGGAGCCCACGGGTATTTTGAAGCTTATGGAAAAGTAGGCGATGAACCCGTCTCGAAGTATACGCGTGCTAAGCTTTTTCAAGAAGCAGGCAAAAAAACACCTGTATTCGTAAGGTTTTCAACAGTGGTTCATGGCGTGTACTCTCCGGAGACCTTTCGTGATCCACGTGGCTTCGCCACAAAGTTCTATACAGAGGATGGCAACTGGGACTTGGTCGGCAACAATCTGAAGATTTTCTTTATCCGTGATCCGCTGAAATTTCCCGACATGGTGCATGCTTTCAAGCCAGATCCCGTGACCAATCTGCAAAACCCAGAGCGGATGTTTGATTTCGTATCGAACTCTCCTGAAGCTACTCATATGATTACATTCCTGTTCTCTCCTTGGGGGATTCCAGCCAACTATCGGCAGATGCAGGGGTCTGGAGTTAATACCTATAAATGGGTGAATGAAAACGGCGAAGCTGTCTTAATCAAATACCATTGGGAGCCGCTGAAACATGGCATTAAGAATCTAACTCAGCAAGCCGCTGAGGATATACAAGCCAAAAACGTCAGCCATGCTACGCAGGATCTATATGAGGCTATTGCGCGCAAGGATTACCCTGAATGGGAGCTTTGTGTGCAAATCCTGAGTGACGATGAGCATCCTGAGCTCGATTTTGATCCACTCGATCCTACTAAGCTTTGGGATCATGAACGTTTTCCATTTTTACCTGTAGGGAAGATGGTTCTGGATCGAAACCCAGACAATTATTTTGCCGAGGTCGAACAGGTCGCTTTCGGGACTGGAGTTCTGGTAGACGGTCTTGATTTCTCGGATGACAAGTTGCTGCAAGGCCGGACGTTCTCCTATTCGGATACCCAGCGGCACCGGGTGGGCGCCAACTACATTCAATTACCGATCAACGCTCCAAAGACAAGGGTAGCAACGAATCAGCGGGATGGGCAAATGACTTATCATGTGGATAAGGCGCCTGAGCAAAACCCACATGTGAATTACGAACCTTCCTCGCTTGGCGGGTTAAAGGAGGCAGCCCCTTCTGGCAAAGACCATCAACCGATGTATAATGACAGACTAGTTCGCGAGAAAATCAATCGTACAAATGACTTCGGGCAAGCTGGAGATACCTATCGCAAGTTCGAGGATTGGGAACGGGATGAATTGATTCATAACCTGGTCGATGCACTGAAAATATGTGCGCCTGTAATTCAAAATAATATGATCGAACACTTCACAAAAGCTGATCCAGACTACGGTCGTCGAGTGGCTGAAGGTCTTGCTCAAGCCAAAGCCGACCACAAACATCTAGGTACTTCAGATAATCGAGAAGGCGCGGAAATTGCGGAGCAATCCGGTAAACAAACCGATGGCTATTAGAAGTTAAATGAAGGGTTAAGGGACCTGTTATAAGGGTTCTTTAACCTTTTTTTGATTTTAAGAGCTTTCACTTTGCCATATTCACGTAACATATGAACACTATGATTATTGTGTAGCTAAGATCATAGGAGGAACAAACCGTGCAAAATACAACCATATTAATTACCGGTGGAACCGGATCTTGGGGACGACAACTCGTGAAACGGTTATTGGAAAGAGACCCAAAAGAAATCAGAATATTTTCCCGCAATGAGTCACTTCAAGTAGAACTACAACAGGAATATCATCATAATCCCAAACTAACGTTCATCATCGGTGATATACGTGATAAGCAAGAACTGATGCAAGCTTGCCATCAGGTAGATTATATCTATCATTTAGCGGCCTTGAAGCATGTCCCGATCTGCGAACAACAACCAGACAGTGCGATGAAGACTAACGTACTCGGAACTCAGCATGTGATTCAAGCCGCTATTAAACATGGCGTAAAAAAAGTAGTCTATGTTTCAACCGATAAAGCAGCGCAACCATCGAGCACCTACGGAATGACAAAATCACTCGGTGAAAAGCTAATGGTCCATGCCAATCTCAGACAAACCAAAACTCAGTTTGTATGTGTGAGAAGTGGCAATGTACTTGGCTCAACGGGTAGCGTGGTGCCTATTTTCAAACAAAGTATTGTGGATGGAGTAGACATTTCCCTTACAGATGCTAGAATGACTCGTTTTTTCTTAACCATAGATGATGCAATTACCCTACTCCTTAAAGCAACAGAAGAAAGCAGAGGTGGAGAAGTCTTTGTGACCAAAATGCCTGCTTGCAGCATTAAGGATCTTGCCCAAGTCTTAATTGATGACTTATCAACTAGCACGATCCAAATCAAGGAAACGGGGATACGTCCCGGTGAAAGCTTAAGTGAGGCCCTAATTTCGGAATTCGAGAGCGCCTCATCTATACATCTGGATGATCACTATTATGTGATTCTTCCTCCTTTTCCTATAGAAGGTTTACAGGAAGCTTATGCCTCTTGCCCGCCTGTGGACTTCCAGAGCTATGATTCCAATCATGTGTTGATGAGCAAACCTGCGATAAAAGAAATGTTACAACAAGGTGGGTTTCTAGCATGAGTACCTCGATCGTATTTACAGGTGGAGGCTCCGCAGGCCATGTATCAGGGAACCTGGTGTTGATTCCTAACTGTCTAGCTGAGGATTGGGACGTTCATTATATAGGCTCCGAACACGGGATTGAGCGTAAGCTTTTGTCTGACTACAAGGAGGAGGTAACCTACCATCCCATTTCCACAGGGAAATTGAGACGCTACTTCGATTGGAAGAATGTAACTGATGTATTCAAAATCATGAAGGGCATCTTTCAATCTTACCGACTCCTACGAACCATCAAACCTGGTGTGATTTTTTCTAAAGGTGGATTTGTTTCTGTACCCGTCGTGATTGGAGCCAAACTCAACAAAGTGCCCATCATTATTTATGAACCAGACTTAAATCTTGGACTAGCTAATAAAATCTCACTTCCGTTTGCCACTCATCTGTGTACAAATTTTCTGGATACTGTAACCAAATCTGCTTCTCTCAAGGCCGTTCATGTGGGACCGCTCTTGAAGGAGCAATTCAAATTAGCTGATAAACAACGCGGTTTTGCCTTTTGCGGATTTACCTCTGTTAAGCCTGTTCTTCTCATTATGGGAGGAAGCCAAGGGGCACATAGCATTAACCAAATGGTGAACAATGTACTCGCTGAGTTGATAGACAAATTTCAAGTGGTTCATATTTGCGGGGAGGGAAAGGTTAATTATCACCTCTCAATGTCAGGCTACAAATCGTATGAATTCATTACAAGCTGTGAGCTGCCGCATTTATTAGCTATGGCGGATGTTGTCGTATCTCGTGCAGGCTCAAACTCTATGATGGAGCTTCTTACTATGCAAAAGCCAATGTTATTAATTCCTCACACGAATGGCGGGAGCCGCTCTGGTCAACTTGCCCAAGCGGAGTATTTTCAACAAACTGGACTCGCTGAAATGTTACTTGAAGAAGAGATGACCACTCAAAGCTTTGTTCATTCGATAATGAAGGTATACAAGAACCGCTCTACTTACAAAGATAAAATGAAACCTTATGAGAATGGCAGAGGAGCCTTTAAGGTAATGAACTTAATCAAACAAGTAAGCGGCGAGGATTTAACAATGATCAAGGCAGGTACGGTTTAGATGGGAATGAAGCTAGTGAATTGGTTACTCCTCTGCTTTATCGCTGTCGTCTGTATTTTGGTTTACTTTGGACAAAGGATCCTATAATAAACATCTCTAAATTGTACCGAACATTTTTGGAATGGGTATAATTAACGTATCTATAATCTTAGGGGGAGAAACTCATGGAGAAACATCCGACGTTAGAAATGTATGACTACAATGTATGGGCTAATCAAACAATCATCCATCGCTTAAAGGAGCTGCCTAAAGACATTTATCATAAGGATATCCAGAGCGGTTTTTCTTCGGTAGCGAAGGTTGTGACGCATATTTATGTCGTGGAGAACATTTGGTTTGACTTGATTGTAGGGCGAACTAGGAATGAAGCTAAAGCATCAGCTGCCCAATTAGAGCCCTTATTAGCTATAAAAGATATTGAAGAAATGGATGTCCTCTATCGTGAGCTAACCAGCAAAAATAAAATGGTGCTGGCTAGTCAAATAGATAAGGACCCCACCGTTGTGTTAGATCATCCAACCATGGGATCACTTGAGACATCCATTTCCGGTGCTATCTTCCACGTAGTAAACCATGGCAGCTATCACCGTGGGAATATCGGGACTATGCTGCGACAAATGGACCATACCTCAGTTCTGCAGGATTATGTTGCCTATCTTTATAACGAGTCCAAATAATCATCAATCCGTTATCTTTGAGAATTAATTAGCCACAGCTTTGAAATATTGATAGACCTGATTTAGCTTTTTGTCATGTTTACCTTTTGGACTCTCCATATTCCCAAACTCGAAAAACTTCACTTTTTTCATACCGCAATATTGAAATAATGCTTTTCTCATCAGCACCTTATGGGAATTGTTTAACCAATATAAAGGATAAAGGGTTGGCCCCTTCATGCTGGAAATACAAACCACGGACTTCCCTTTCAGCAGCCCTTCGGGGATAAGGCCGCCCTTTTCTCTATAAGCAAAATTAGAGGCAAACATTTGATCAATATACCCGAGCAGCATGGCTGGAGGCCGGCCCCACCAGATCGGATACACAAACACAATTTTGTCTGCCTGACGAATCTGCTCACGATACTTCTCAAACTTGGGATCGATATGCATGTCTCTTCTACGTTTATTTTCGTTAAAGACCAGCACCGGATCAAATTGCTCTTCATATAGATCAAGCACCTCGATGTTCGTGATCTTTCGATTTTCATTACTTCCTTGAATGACTTTATTGAGAAAAGCATAACTTAAACTTTTATGATTCGGATGAGTATAGATGACTAAAACGTTCATTGGTCCACCTCTTTAATTATCATTTGATAACAAAATCGTATCATAACCTTTATTTAGTTGTCAAATGATAATTGTATTATGATAATTATTTTGTTAAAGTTTACACTAAGAGGTGATCGTTATGGACAAAGAAGCGTTTTTTCATAAATTAGTGACCTTTACGACGGCAGTCCATGAAGTAACATTCGACTTAACCAAAGATGTTAGACCGGAAGGTATTACGCCCGTTCAATATAGTATTCTGGAGTATATTGCGGTCAGCCAGCCTGTTACCCTCAGTCAAATTAGTGATTGTAAGAATATCTCTATGCCGAACACGAGCCGTGAGCTCAAGAAATTAACAGAAAAGAATCTTTGCGAAAAGCTGGATGTCGCAGAAGATCGGCGTAAGCAAATGATTCGGTTGTCTGACGCTGGACAAGCGATGATGAACAAAGCTTTTGAACAGATCGGCGAACGTTTCCTGGACCGGATTAAGGATTCTTCTACTGAAGAACTGGAAGAAATCAACCGAGCACTCGATGTGCTTCAGTCCAAGGTGTTTAATAGCGACAATTGAGCAGACTAAAAAACAGAGCAGCTGCCTCCATTATAGGAGAACCGCTGCTCTGTTTTTTTCGATCGTTTATTTGGCTGATTTATCAGCCCCACATTCAGCTAAATCGCCGAATCCACTATTTCACCAGTCCACCGATAAAGGACTCAAAATTGTCAGCCAAGCGTGTGATCTTGTATTTGTTATCTCGATCTACATGGATAACCTCGGGTTCGCCATCATTTCCAAACTCGCGGTAATCCAGCATGATTACTTCATTCTCAGAAGGACAATCACAAATCACCACACCAACCTCAGGATAACGTCCATTTTCAATCACAGTCCGGCTGCCTGAAGCTCCACACAGCGACTTATTCTTATCTCGTCCAATTCCAAGGATCCCTGAAATCGTAATAAATTCTTCTGTTCCCGGAATTGGGTACCGAGTGTTATGAGGAATTCCCCCATTATGTAGCTTCATCATTTCAACGTAGTATTTTGGCAGCTTAAAAACCAGCTCTTCTTCTACTGAAGCAATCAATGCATCTGTAGGCGATTCAGAGATATATTCTGAGAACGCATACTCGCTGTCATCCCAAAAGTTGGTGGTGTCGATCGCTACTACAGGCTTCTTTGCAGGTTTATTCACAGGCTTTTTCGTAGCTTTCTTAGCCAATTTTCGTTTGATCCATCCCAAAAACTCCAAGGTGTCCTCATCATCAGGCTCTAGCTCGTCTGCAATTGTAAATGCTTTTAAAGCTTCGTCGTACCGCTTCAGATAATAATAGGAAACTCCGATACGGTAATGCCAAAGCGGGTCACCTTCACCCTCTTCTTCAATGCTCAAATACTGCTCTAAAGCTTCTTCATATTGCCCGAGATTATTAAGCGCTCTGCCCAAATGACTAGTTAGAACATAATCTCTTTCCTCTTCAGGAATTTCCGTTATTGCATCCACGATTTCTTGAAATTCATCCTCTTCATGCCAAGTATCCAATTTTCCCAATAGCTCATCACTCATCATTAATACCTCCTAGTAACGATCACTCAAAATACCTATTAGAAATTATACCATTTATAGCCTATGCCCAGCCAATCACGCATCAAAGGCGAAATTTAGTTAAAAAAACAGACCACATAGCTCTTCTGCGGTCTGTTACGTATACACAAATTCATGAGCACCCCTCATTGCTTGTTTTCAATCCTCTGCATAAACTCTTCAACGGCGCTATAGCCAAGCTGCTTCAGATACCAGTTGTTGGCGGCAGCTTCAATTAGGCCGGCTACGTCACGGCCGGGCTGAAGCTGGATTTCAATATGCGGAATTTGGACACCGAGATAGTCTGTGAACTTCGGCTCCAGTTCGAGCTCATTATTCAAGGAATTTTCTCGCCAAGGAGACAATTCGATGTCGAGTACAATTCGCGTCTCATCCTGAAAAGCTCTACGCCCGTACTGGCGTACAACATTGATCAGACCAATACTGCGCAGCGCTAGGAATTCGCGGGTCGTCTCGTTATGTGTGCCGAGAAGCGTCGCCGGTCCCAGCTTCTTCAGCACCACGATATCATCCGCCACAAACCGATGACCTCTTCTAATAAGCGTATGCGCGGTTTCGCTTTTTCCAATCCCTGACTTGCCTCTGAGTAGGACACCTATACCAGACACGTTTACACATACTCCATGAATTGAAAGCTCTGGCGCCAGCGCCTTCACCAGATAGGTATCAATCTTTGCGATGATCTCTGTCGTCGTCTCCTGCGTCCGAAGCAACGGGATGCCCTCTTCTTCGCAGAATAGAGTTAAATAAGGAATCTCCTGCTGACCTGTCGTCACAATAAAGCATGGTGGATGATACTTGACGATATTACCAATATGTAACTTGCGCTCTTCAACGCTTAGGGTTAACAGATAATTGATTTCCTTGCAGCCCAATACTTGTACCCGCTTCGTTGGGAAAAAATCAAAGTAACCCACGAACTCCAGACCAGGTCTATGCGCCTTTGAACGAGTGATTTCACGATCCATGCAGCTAGCACCTGCAAGCACTTCCAGCTTAAACGTCTCTGTAAGGCTTTGAACGGTAGTCGATTTCAATGCTGTTCTCCTCCTGTGGCTGCGTATCTCGAATACGCAATACGGTTAACGGGATATATTCAACGACAAATGGGATGATTCCTGCAAAATAAACAAAAGGCGTTCAATCACCGTTAAATGATTGAGCGCCTCTCGATTAGAACGTTCTATTTACTCGTTAATGTAAGTGTTGACTCGATTTTGAATCAGCTTGCTGACGTCTTCAGCGGATTTCTGACCACTCATATATGAATCAAATTCTTCAATTGCAATTGAAACGACCTTATGATCACTAGATAAATTCCTACTTGCTCCATCTAGAAGCTGATGTAATTCTTGGATTTTACTTTCTACAGTCTCAGCATCAAACTTCTGTTCTAGAAGAGGTAGTGTTCCCGCTACTGCCTGCTGCTTAGCATCATTAAGCTGTTTCTCCACAACTCCCTTATGCATCGCAAACCCTTGTACGACTGATGAAGATTGCATTTCCTCGGAAAGCATGAACTTAATAAAGTTCCAAGCTTCATCTTGAACCTTAGATTTGCTGTTAATACCTAAAGTGAAATATGACTTAAATGAAGTTCCACTATATTTTCCATTTACTGTTGGCTTTTGATATAGTTTAAGCTTTGGATCAAGGACTTGGGACAGGCCTCCTATTGGATCGAAAAGGTTAGCATTGTTGAACAAGGTTTTGGTATAGTCGTACGTAAAATCATTACTAAGTACGCCCTCATCATACATCGATTTGATTTGCTTCATCATGTCTCGAAACAGATCGGAATCGAAATTCGCTTGACCTTGATCAATGAGCTTATCATAATTAGCTTCTATATACTCCGCTAACATTTGAATCGGGAATAGATTAACAAATGCGAAATAATCCTCACCAACTTTTCCCTTAAGCTTCTTGGAAATATCTTTAAACTCATCCCATGTCCATGTCTGATCATCGATTTTAATGTTAGCTTGTTCTAACAACTCTGTATTCCCAGTTAGCGCGTCGATGACAAATGAGAATGGCATTGCATACAAACCATTACCATCTTGGGAGCCCTCAAAAATATTCTGATAGTACTGATTTCGATCAAAGTCAGCATCCTTATCCATCAGATCATAGAAATTAGTCAGCATGTTCTTGGCGACATATTTGTCCTGTGGTAGATCGTTCATTACGATCATGTCCGCCCCTTTGCCAGACATCATCTGTGTGCTCACTGTTTGTATATACTTCTCAACATCGCCCTTTGAGAATGCTTCTCCTGATTGACTCATTCCATCTTCATTCGTTTGAGGTCTGGCTAGATACTCTTTGATTTCAATTTGTATATCTGGGCGAATTTTTTTATATTGCTTAACCGCCTCATCTAAATAAGGAGTTACCGCCATGGTCGCAATCTCAATCTTATTGCCATTCTGGTCTGATTGTTCATTAGTTGATCCTTCTGTACCTGATCCCACGCTGCTGCTAGAGCATCCCGATAATACGACTATCATTGCTAATAAGGATAAAAACCATCTTCTTTTCAAATTCATTCATTCCCTTCAATATACTCGGATTCGATTACCTTCCTGAAGTGGTTCACTTGATTCAATAATGATCTCATCATCAGGACTTAACCCGCTCACAGCTACAATCTCATCCTCGGTTGAATCACCCGTTACAATATAAGCCTTGCGTGCATTAAACATATTGCCGAGTGAGCTTTTCTTCTCCTCAATTACAAAGACATAGCTCCCTGTTGTATCTTTATGAACCCATTTCTTTGGTAACACATAACCTTTTTCATTTGACTCCTTCTTTATATCTAGACTGACTTGTTCGCCGCCTTTAATACCATCATCGGAGACAGAAACGACAACCTGATAACTGGATTTATCGGATGAATCTTCTTCACTGCTCTCTTGGGATGCAGCTTTAATCTCTTCAATTACACCGTTAACCAGTGTATTGTCTTTCTGCAATCGAACAGAAACCTTAGATCCAATCTCGAATAATGCCGTATTATCCGACTCGACAGCAAATGAAAATTCGAAGCCCTTACCACTATCCATTAAGGTCAGGATTGTCCCCCCTTGTGAAGCATTCATACTATCCTCTGCTGTAATCTTTGTGACTTTTCCATCAAAGGGGGCAGTCAGTGTCTGTTTATCCGCTTTATCTTTGCGCAGCTTATTCATCTTTCTTTGCGCCAGTTCAAGATCCATACTATCCAGTTCAAGAGCTCGCTCTGCCTTGGCAATCACTTGCTCATCACCACCTATCAATGCATTGAGCATATCCTCCTCGAGAATCTCCCGATTTAGCTTTTGTTTCTTAAGCGCCGTTTCCTCTTGATAGATCTGTTCATCCAGATCAGAGCTATCAAATGTCACGAGCTTTTGCCCCTTCTTAACCTCAGCATTCTCTTTTACATGAACCTTCACAATTTTAGAGCCAGTCTCATTCAACAAATCCACCTGCTTCCGAGGTGTTAAGACTCCACTCCCTTTAACCTGATGAACTAATGATTTCGAGGTAGGTTTCTCCGTAACTACTTTGGGCAGCGTCATCGTTTCGAGTGTGCTGCTAAAGAAAGTCAAACCAGCCAATATCGCAAAGAATAATACAAACAAAGCAGCCGTTAATCGTTGTCGCTTAGATGTGCTTGTCATCTCATTTCCCCTATCCTTTAATTCCAGAAAGCTCTATGCCCTCAATAAAATACCGTTCCGCCAAAAGAAACAAGAGAATCATAGGCATCATATACAAGACCGCAGCCGCAAAGGATACCCCAAGCGCATCTTCCTGCAGGCGAGATAGAAAAATGGACAAGGGCTGTAAATTGGCATCCTGCAGAAAGATCAGGGGCTGCTCCACCATATTCCAGTAATCTGCAAACAGCAGAACAACAAGCGCTGCCATTCCAGGTTTAACCATAGGCAAGACAATCCTGATAAAGGATCGGAAGTAACCTGCCCCATCCATTTGGGCTGCTTCCATATATGCCGTTGGAATTTGGAGCATAAATTGTCTGAGCAAGAATACACCAAACGCCGCAAATATCCCTGGTAATATAATGGAGCTTGGACTATTAATCAGCCCTAGCCGATCGGACATGATATAGTTCGGTACAAGCGTGACCTGGAACGGCATGAGCATCGTGATCAGATACACAATAAATAAGGGCTCTCTGCCAGGAAATCGCAGCTTAGCAAATGCAAATGCCGCTAATGTTGCCACCACGACCTGGCCTATAATGATTGGAAACACCATAAATACAGAGTTCCAGAACATACGAAGAAATTGCGAGGTTGAAATAAGCACCTTATAAAATTGCTCCAGCGAAACCCAATCTGGAATCAGCTTCAAATTCACAAAATCGTTCATCTGTGTATTACCTAACATGCCGTAATTCAGCATAATTTCCTTCTCCGTCATCAAGGAGCTTACCATTGTGAGCACAACCGGAAATAGCATTACCAGCGCGATTACGGCTAAGATAATAGTAAGTAGCAGTGTTCTTATCTGTTTCTTGTTCATCTACACCCCTCCCTTTACTCCATAAATGAACGGAACTTATGTTCAACTCGGAAGAGCATCAACACAATGACTAAAATACAGAGCACCATTAAGAAAGCTGCAGCCGACAGCTTCTGAATATCGAGCGATAAGAACATATTGTTCATATAGTGCTGAAGCATATAGATACTGTCATGAGGATAGTCACCCGCAACTAAATAAATTTCCCGAAATACCTTGAATGAGTTCAGAATCGACATCAGCATCACTAAAAATCCTGTCGGTATTAAATAAATCAAGGTGATCTGGTGCTTACGAGCCCAGCTTGCACCTTCCAGGTTTGCTATCTCATAATATTGATCTGGGATATTTTGCAGTCCAGCCAAGAATAGAACCACATTATAGCCAATGTTTTTCCATACATAGATAAAAATAATGACCCATTGCGCCCACTCTGATTTCATCCAATCGATCCGCTCAATTCCAATCCACTCTAATGCATGATTGAAAAAACCATTCCAGTCGAATAGGATCTGCCATACGAGCACAATTGACGCTACTGGAACAACCAGTGGCAGTACATATGAGGTACGCAGCCAATTCCGAAGATAGACTCGTTTGTTAAGCAGCATGGCAAGAGCAAGTGACAACAGAATAAGGATCGGAACACCAATTATTGTGAACCAGAATGTATTCCCTGCCGCCTTTTGAAAGGACGAGCTAGCTAATAGGCTCTGATAATTGGCAAACGATAACCCTGCCTCACCACTTGGATTCTCAAATGAAAATACAACACTTTGACCAAACGGAATCAAATAAAATAGTGCAAACCCGATCAAACTCGGAGCAAGAAAGCAGAACGCCACAAGAATCTCCTTGCGAGCCAAATATGAAATTCTCACAGCCTCAACCTCCTTTCGAGCTTGTTCCATACAAGCAACATGTTTACCGTACAAATAACTATTCTATAGATCAGCTTCGGTATTAATTTGGAGCAATTGTGGAAAAAGTATGGAAAAGCCCGCTTGAAAGGACAACTTTGTTAGAATAATAGATGTATTGGTCAGGAGGTCTGTTGATGAAGAACTATCAAATCGCAATCGTTGAAGATGATTGTCATATAAGAGATATCGTTGAGAATTATTTACAGAAGGAAGGCTATAGCACCCTATCGTTAGGTTCAGCAGAAGAAGCGCTCATGTTATGGAACACAGAGCGCCCGGATATGTGGATTCTAGACATCATGCTTCCAGGTATGAATGGCTATGAATTCTGCAAACAAATTCGCAAGGAAGCCGAAGTTCCTATTATTATGATCTCTGCTCGTGATGAGGAAGTAGATAAGATACTTGGACTTGAGCTTGGAAGCGATGATTATTTAACTAAGCCTTTCAGCCCACGTGAGCTGGTCGCACGAGTAAATCGTTTATTCCATCGGCTTAACTGCCTTACAGAAAGATCAGAACAGAGTATAGTCTCTTCTAAATCAAACGACCTCATCATCGATGAGCTTCGTCTAGTATTAGATAGTCGTCTGGTTTACTGGAGGTCTAAAGAAATTGAAATGACGGTGAAGGAATTTTCATTGCTTCATACCTTAGCAGCGCAACCGAATCGAGCTTTTTCTCGCAATGAGTTGTTAACATTAGTGTGGGGGGATGACTATTTCGGCAGCGATCGGGCAATTGACGATTTAGTCAAAAGACTTCGTCGTAAAATGGAAGACCTGCCTCTTGAAACCGTTTGGGGCTATGGTTATCGAATGCGCGTGGATGGAGTGAAGACATAACATGAAACTAATCTATAAGCTTCATTTATCATTTGGAATATTACTGGTATGCGTACTCGTGCTTACAGCTACATTCGTTTATCCTCTACTAATGGACACACTAATCAATAATCAAAGAGAAGAGCTAAGATCACAAGGCAGTGCAATGATGGAGTTGGTCAATTCGTTACCTGTTCAAGACCTAACACCTTCTCAGTCAGCAGCAGCTATCGTACAGCCGGCTCAAGAAATTAATAGATCCGTCGATGCGTTACTCATAGAGCCGAATCGTAATATATTATTTAGTACAATGACTGAAGCGCAGACACAGACATGGCTACCGCTCATTGAACAGCACTCAAGTCACAATCAGCAGGATTTATGGGAAAATGGACAGGAGAAATATATTGTTGAGACCTTAACTTCTAATCCACAGAATCTTGATCCAACTAGTGCTGTAACCGCAGCCACCCTTGTCTTGTCTACACCGCTAAGCAAAGTAAAATCATATCAATCAGAGCTTTTTACAAGAATGATGTTCATTATGGTGATTGGGGGCATTATTGCCTTTGGCCTAAGTTTATTTATTACCAAACGTCTCGTTACTCCTCTTGAGAAATTAAAGCTTGAGCTCAAAAAAGTTGAAAAACGCCAATTCGATGAGGTGCAGCTCATTCAAACTGGCGGGGAAATTGGTGAGGTAGCCCAAAGTGTCCATCATCTCGCAGGAGAACTTAAACAATACCATCATGCTCAAAGACAATTTTTCCAGAATGCTTCTCATGAACTTAAGACCCCGCTAATGACGATTCAAGGTTATGCAGAGGGAATACGAGATGGTATTTTCACCGGGGATCGTGCTGACAATGGTCTTGATGTCATCTCAAGTGAATGTGAACGACTTAAGGGAATTGTTACAGAGATGATCTTGTTAGCCAAGCTTGAAAGTGAAGATGGTATTTTTGATCAAGAAGAAGTGTCAGTAGAACAATTAATCGATAAAACCGCCGATCGAATACGTCCATTAGCTATAAATGAGAGAGTTGACATCAAAGTAAAGTACGAAGTGGATAACCCGAGAAAGCTTCATATTCATGGAGATTCGGAAAAACTATTACAAGCGGTACTAAATATTATGAGTAATGCGATCAGGCATGCATCACAAGCCGTGGATATAGAAATTTCGGAGCAGGATGGACAAGTGCAGATCGATGTCATAGATGATGGTCAAGGTATTCCTGATCAATTACTGCCTCAGCTATTTCAGCGTTTTATTAAAGGTAAGAATGGAGAAACGGGACTTGGACTCGCCATTTCACGTGCAATTGTTGAACGGTGCGACGGTACTATATCCGCTCATAACGGAGAGCATGGTGGAGCGATCTTTCGAATGAGTTTTCCTTCAAAATAAATGTCATTCTGATCCTCAAAGACTGTCATCGAATCGAATACGAACTCTTTCTATGATGCCGCCAGACAGCTCTATACTTTGTATGACTTTTTTGGCAAAGAGCCATACTAACCCTCACAGACTATGACTATCCCGAAGGAGAGTACTGATGAGCGAACAACAATGGCTGATTCCAGCAACCAAGGGATTGGGCTTCAAGTTGGACAAAGGGCAGATCGTCCGGGTAACCGATGTAGAAGGAGAGCAGGTAGCAGATTTCGCTGCTTATAACGCCGTTCGCCCTAATGAGCGAATTGACCCTGGTGTGACGATAGATGCTCTAGGCAAGATGAATGTGCTTCCGGGGGACATCCTCTATTCCAACCAATACAGACCACTGCTTACGATTATTAAGGATACTGTGGGCCGCCATGATTTCATTAACTCTGCCTGCCGTCCCGAGATGTATGAGGTGCTGTATAACAAAAAGGAACACGACAGCTGCTACAATAACCTGAATGAGGCGCTGGAGGAGTTTGGCCTGCCCGCTCCCGATCAGCATTATCCGTTTAATCTTTTTATGAATACTGTCATTGATCCTTCTGGAAAAGTCAGCGTGGAGCGACCGCTTTCTAAAGCCGGGGATTATATTGAGTTGCGGGCTGAGATGGATCTGATCATTGCCATATCGGCTTGTCCCTGCTCCGAAAGTGTCTGCAACGGGTATAAATGTACACCGATTGCCGTGGAGATCCTTTAGGGTATGTCGCAAAGAGGTTCGTGCCAAAAGGCTCGTCTTCTAACTTACCAACTTCTTGAATAGAATGACTTGTACAAGTTAACATCTCATTCAAGGAGCGATGACCATGAATAGCTTTTTCACCTATATAGTACTCGGCATTTCATTATCTGCACCTATTGGTCCCATCAATGCAGCCCAGCTCGACCGGGGAGCACGGATGGGATTTTTCCAATCCTGGATGATTGGACTGGGAGCCATGTGTGCGGATTTAGTGTATATGCTACTCATTTACTTTGGACTAGCCCACTTTCTGAATACCCCGTTTATGAAAACCTTCCTGTGGACATTCGGCAGCTTTGTTCTCCTTTATACCGGAATTGACACTTTGAAAAATATCAATGCCGTGCCTGGATCCGCCTCGCGTGGTGCACAGACCAGTACTAGCGCCTTCCGTACTGGCTTTTTGATGGCACTGATGAACCCACTCAGCATTCTCTTCTGGTTAGGCATCTACGGCTCCATTCTGGCCAAAAGCATAGAAAATCAACATTTCGATCAGGTGCTGTGGAACAGCATGGGTATTTTTGTCGGCATCCTACTCTGGGATGTGGTGATGGCGATGCTGTCTAGCTTCTTTCATCGGTTCACCGGCCCTTCTATGCTCCGGTTCATTTCCCTTGCCGCGGGGATTTGCCTTCTTGGTTTTGGCATCTACTTCGGTTCTCAGGCATTTATACAGTTGTTTGGCTAATATGTTTAACAAGCAAGAGCTTTTCTAGGCCTTCACCCATCTCCCTCCCTTCGCATAGGATGTTTTGAACCTAACGAGGAGGGTGTTTTTGGATGGCCCATTTGAACACAAAGGTCTGGCTCGATGAGCATCTAGCTGAGCTGACGTACTGGCAGCAGGATGCTTTTCGTCAATTTACATCTATGATTGCAGATCCCGAAGGCAAATATCCCTGTATTCCGGGACGTCAGGGGTTTCTGTCCAATCATTTGCGTTTTGGCTTCGTAGCTGATCCACGAAGTGAAGAGTCTGCAATAGAGGTCGCTCAATTACTTCGTCAATATGGGGAATGCTCGCGGGATACCGGAAAATATGCTTCCCTTGTTCTATTTTTTGAAACTCCGGAAGATTTGGCGGAAGGTTTCTCCATTGAGGAATATGAGAATTTGTTCTGGTCCATTCTGGGCCGCGTCAGCGCGGTAGACACGGTGCCTTGGCCGAATGAAATTTCTACAGATCCCTCCCATCCTTCGTGGGAGTTCTGCTTTGATGGGCACCCGTATTTCGCGTTCTGCGCAACCCCGGCACATGAGCTGCGGAGAAGCCGCCATACCCCTTATTTTGTCATTGCCTTTCAACCGCGTTGGGTATTTGAGAATATTAACGATTCTACCGCATTTGGGCGCAATATGAAGAAGCAGATCCGTAAGAAGCTTGCTGACTACGATAGTGTTCCCGCACATCCTTCCCTTCAATGGTATGGGCAGGAGGATAGTCTGGAATGGAAGCAATATTTTCTGCGAGATGACGAAAGTGCGCCGTCTAAATGTCCATATACTTATATGAAGAACAAGTTCAAAGCAATAGGAATTAAATTTCACTCTTAAGCGCTTATGAGGTTTGTCCGCGTTTTTTCAAGAGGTGCTCCCTAAACCAGGTAATCAACGCAATGACACAGATGATCAGAAGGCTGGACCAGAAGCCGGGACGGCCCCCTTTTTCAAAAAGTGTACCTGCCACGGCAGTAATGATCAGCGCCATAGCGACCATGGATCTAATCCAACCGCCCATCTTTGGTCTCAATAACTTAAGGAAAGAGGCAAGGATAAATAGCCATGTGTACAAAATAACTAGACCGGCCGCCGTGGTGATATGCTCAAAAATTTGCTTTGGCAGAAACAAGCTCAGTACAATTGTCACGCACAGGCCCAGCATATTGATACCAAGCGCGTAGAGCGGCATCTTTCTTTTTCCTTTGGTCACCGCCAGCCAAGAAGGAGCATCTTTATCCTCGGCCAAGGTTACCAGCATAGTCGAGACCGCATACAATGAAGCCACTAAAATAGAGAACCCGGCCACGATCATTACCCCGTTCAGTACATATACAAGAATAGGTAGTCCCATCGCTTCAAGTGCAGCAATAATTGAGCTTTGATCAGGTCTCACTTTCTCAGGGCTCACGAATAATAATGCAAGTCCTATCGACAGTACATAGAGCAGGGTCACGCCCAGCAGCATAAACCTGCCTGCTTTCGGAGCTTCTTTTGAGTCGCGTAGGTCCATCGCCATAAAGCCCATTACCTCAATACCCCCAAAAGCATAGAACGCATAAAGTAACCCTTTCCAAGCACCCATCCATCCTTTATTCAGCCATGCTGCCGAACTGTGAACCGTATCCCAATTCTCCCTTCCCCTCAAAAGGGCAACCACGGCGACCACGATGAACATCAGTACCGCGGCGATTTTGATCATGGCGAATAGATTTTCCGCTTTGTTAATCCCCTGGCTACCTAGAATAATGACCAGCAGACCCAGTACAGCATAAATTGCGGTAAAAACCCAAAGCGGCCAACTCGGAAACCAGACCCGCGAAAACAGGCCCAAAGCAGTCAAGGTGCTGCCGAGTATTAGAATTTCTGAGCACCAATAGATCCAGCCCATGCCAAACCCGGCCCAGCGGCCAAAAGCCTCTTTGGCATAACTACGAAAAGAGCCCTTTTGAGGATTTTGTATAGTCATTTGGGCCAGCGCCTCATAGACGAACAGAGTTGCCACAGCCGCCAACACAAAAATAACCAACACCAATAATCCGCTCTTACGGATAGCGATGCTGGAACCAAGAAAGAATCCCGTGCCAATCGTGCAGCCTACACCAAATAAAGTAAGCTGCCACCAAGGTAGCTTGCCAGTTGGAGTACCCATATGTATATCCCTCCGTCTGGTGTTACTATGCGTTATCGGGTGTTATTTTATTCTGATATAGGCTTAGGCAGGCAAAAGAAGACCCGACTTCCTGTTCAACAACAAGCGAGTCGGGTCTTCTACAGTTAGAATGGTCAGCGCCCTAGTTATTTACGGGCATCTGAGGAGATCCGGCAGCGGGAACATAGGCATCCAGCATCTGCTGTATTACTGAAACCTGAAGCTGCGGAACCTGATAATAGGCATGTTTGTTCTGATAAAGGAACAACTCATATCCCATTTCAATAAAATGCTGCACCTGTGAAGCCAGCACCCGACGCAACGCTGGGTTCGTCACTTCCGGTGAAGACATGGCCAGCAGTGAGGCATGGGATTTGATTAGACCCAGCATATACCCGCTGACGCCCGCATCTTTCACATCCGCCAGTGACGAGTTAGGCTTCTTGGGCGGGGCCGGTTGGAGGCCGTAAACCGGCTGTGTCATATTCGGGATAAGATAGGTAGCCGTTTCCTGGCTTGGCTTTTGCCCTGTCTTAAAGCATTGGCAGGTCAAGTTGTACTGATCCAGCATGAAATTGTACTGCCGATCCAAGATAGACAATAGCTCTTGATCCTGTACAAAGGTTCTGAACATCATGAACTGGTCCAGTAAATTGATCTGGCAGGACAATACCTCGTGCACATCGAACATTTCGTGAGCGCCATGACCTAGCTGCTGTCCGCCCATCGTTATACTTCCTAACTGTGGTTGCTGCTGCAAATTATATTCTCCTTTGTTCTTAGATGAGTACCCTCTATAATATGAAGGACAAGATAGCCAATTATGCACGCAGTTATATTTACATCCCTCCATATCTAAGTCAAAGTGCCTCACTTACTGCAACCTTCTTATTTTGAATCCGAAGATTCCTTCTATGTGTCGTGAATAATCCGAAGTACCCTAGCGTTACGAGGATACAGATTATAACATCAACTACAATTAAGTTCTGATAATTCCCAAAATAATCGAAGGATAGGCCTCCGATTAATACACCTACTATACCGCCGCCCTGGTGCATGAGAAGTAGAACACCGGTATGTTTTCCTTTACCCTTTGCAAACTCATTAATGACAAGCATTCCACCTGGTAATGCACTTAAGTAGGTAATTCCGAACGCTATAGCAAAAAGAATAGGTGAACTTCCCAAGTGCATAAAGAGGAAAGCAAAACCTATAATACGAATGCCATACAATAGAGACATCATCATTAATTTATTGTATCGGTCCAGAAAATAGCCGCAAATGAGTGCCCCCGTGATTTCCATAATACCAAGGATGCTCATAGATAAGGCGATCATGCTTGGTGATACATCTGCCAACTGATGTATGGCTACCAAATTCATCTCGACGGATCCCATATTGATACCGCAGGTGAACAGCGCAATCGCGACTACGACAAAGATAGGAAGAGAAATAAATTTTTTGGACGGTGGAGTTACTCTAGGTGATGTATCTTGACCTTCGACTTCTATTGAACGATCCGAAGGAGCTCTCTCCGTATTTTTCTGTTGTGAACTCTTAATTCCTAACCAAATTACGGGAAGTGTTACACAAACACCTAGGATAAAAGAAGCCATAAAGGCGTTTTTCCAAGTCAGCCAGTCCATGGATACGAAAATGGGTGTAATAATCGCTAATCCTACAGAAGAGGCACTCGCCAGCAAGGCCATTGCCTTAGCCCGATGATGCCGAAACCATTCAAACATCAATATATAATTTGTCGTCGCCCCAATACCTGCCAAACCAGAGATAACACCGTATCCAATAAAAAAGACAATAGGATGGTGGCCTAACACGACAATACCAGTACCCAAAGTACTCATGATTGCACTTAACATTAGTATCTTCTTTGTGCCATAACGATCCACGAGCCAGCCCCCCAAAGGCGCGCATACGGCTACGATGAATAAATTGGTGGACCATGCCATTGAGATGAATCCCCTGCTAATCTGTAAATCCGTCGATATTTGCACCTGAAAAAAAGACAAGCTGAAGCGAGTCAATGCACCAATAAATCCAATAACCCAGAGAGATCCTAATCCAATCCATGCATACCTGGATTCCTTAAACCATGTCGTTTCCATTATGGTTTCCACCCCTGTCTATTATAAAAGATACCGATTGGTATCTTTTATAATAGCATAGATGCTTTTCTTTGCAACAGAATAATTTCATTTGATATACTACGTGTACATATACAATTAAGGACGGAGGATGACAATGGAAAAGGGTGAGAAGACTCGCAATTACATCATAGCTAAAGCCGCTGAACTGTTTAACCAGAAAGGATATTCAGGCTCATCCTTATCTGATATAACTGAATTGACAGGCATTAAGAAAGGTGGAATTTATCGTCATTTTTCCAGTAAGGATGAGATTGCATATGAAGCCTTTAGCTATGCGGGTAGTATTGTGGGGGCCAAACTAGCTCATGCCATTAGTCAGCAAGAAACGGCCTCTGGCAAGCTATTAGCTTATTTACATGTGTATGAGAAAGTAGTTGAAGCGCCACCCTTTATTGGAGGGTGCCCGCTCCTCAACACGGCTATTGAAAGCGACGACAGTCATCCAGGCTTGCGTGAAAAAGCCCAGCAAGCCCTAATAGGCACACTGGAATCCAAAAAGAAAATCATTTCTGAAGGTGTAAAAAGTGGTGAATTCAAAGCAGATCTCGACATTGAGGCACTAGCTACCTTCTCCCTTTCCATCATGGAGGGCGGCATCATGATGAGTAAGCTCGAGGGAAATAATCGGCATATACGGATGAATATCAAGAGCTTTGCTGCTTATTTAAAAAAAGAGTGTCTACGCGAACCTAGTTAGTTCACTCAAAACTTTTTTAACATACAAAGATTTTAAAATAAAAAGGAGCTTCGTCACTACTCACGAGGCTCCTTTAGCTTAATCTTAGTTCCTTAACTTTATTTATGTTCCAACCACTGACATTCTGTGATTTCTATTTCTGTAAATGTTGCTTTAAATGACGAATCCTCTGGGCTACAAGCATATAAACCAAAGTTGATATGCTCACTCCCTTCAAACAAATGAAAAATACGCATCTGCTTAAAGGTAATCCCATCTAAAGAGTTTTCAACGCAGAAGTCACTCCCACGTCGACTTAATCTGTAATACATTGTTTTTATTGTTGCGTCGAGATCTGTTGTTGCCCAGTCTGAATATCCATGATTCGTAACCACACTACCCAATCTTTGATATTCTTCATTCTCATATTCAATCGATGCCTTGAACCAATTGTCACTGTCCTGATAGACAATTACTCCACACTGGTCAAATCTATGAGCGCTGTCAAAATCAGTTTTCACTATAAAAGAAAAGTATTTCTCATCCGTCTTCATTAGCAACGCAGGTGCATTATCGTTCCTGAACCCATAATAGGTGCGTTGCCAAAAATCCGTATTAGGCTCAGTTATAATTTCAATCTTCTCATCTGTAATAGAAAAAGTGTTTACTGAATACTGCCAAAAAAGATTTTCTTTTAAAAAGTTCATCTCACTGCTCCTTATCTAGGTCCCTCTTTACCCTTGAATGTCCCTTCTGGCATCTTGCTCGGCGAGAACCTCTTTGTCCTCCGCGTTATCTCTCGTCACTTTCTGAACGCCAACGGCGCTATATGAAATCAACAGAATAACAGCTATATAATACCCCTTTACATTCAATTGAAATGGAGCATTGTACAGACCAATAAAGAACATTACATACCCAATAACCAAGCCTGCAAAAGCCATAATTGTGAAAGCCCCTGTATTTCTCATCCTGTGTTTCGGATTTTCTAGCTTAATTTCTTTATCCTCTGAATTGTCTCTAACGACCTTTTGCACAACGATACAGCTAATCGTAATTAACACCATGCAAAGCAAATAATACCCTTTCACGTTCAATTCCCAATCGTCGTTGTACACCCCCAAACAGAATAGAAAAAGACCTGCAGCCAATGCAAAATACGATACCCCTGTGAAAGCAGCTGTGTTGCGTTTACGATACCTCTGATTCATCCGACGATTCCTCTCCCAATACAGAATTGAATGGTGTTATAGCCTTCTTCACTATACCGTGGAACATCGGTAAAATTCTACCATTAATTAGGTTGTTTTGGGAAACACAAAGAAAACGGTCTCAGTCCCAGGCAATTCAGGACTAAAGCCGCCTCCTACATTTTCTGCAACTTTATGATTTAGAAAAAATGCTACTCCCTTTCCTGATCCACCAATTGCTGCTGTGCGAGACGAATCATCTCGCGGACCATCGATCCACCAATTTTTCCACCAATCTGACCCACTGATTCTGTGCTCAAATGTCCATTCTCACCGTGTTCCAATGGGATACCAAGTTCTTTTGCGACTTCATATTTCACATCATCAGGCCGCTCCGGATCTACATCATAACCCTCGCGCCGCATCACCTCGGCCTTAAACGTTTGCATCCCGCGATTGACTCCCGGCACTGCATATTTCCTGTTTCTTCTGGACATCCCTTATCCCCTCCTAACATGTTTTAAGTAACATGCCCGGAAAACGAAATCTCCACCCTTGTTGATTTGCTCCGATTATTTCCAAGAGGGCTCTGAAAGGCCATCTGCTGTCAGGGTGCTTGCCCTCTGTTTCTTATACATAAATTTTGCTTGAAGGTGACGTTACGTCACCTGCTATACTAACTGAGAACAACACGCTGGAGCAATCGATTGGATGTGAGGAAAGGATGTACAAAGAGAACTATTTAACAACAGGGCAGCTTGCAAAGCGTACAGGAATAACGGTCAGGACATTGCGATATTACGATCAGATTGGGCTTCTAATTCCAGAAAATCATCACGCGGGATCGATAAGATCTTATAACATGAAAGACCTAGAAAAATTGCAGCAAATTCAAACGTTGAAATACTTAGGGCTATCACTTCAAGAAATAAAAGACATCTTAGATGCAGAGTCGCTATCCATAGGGGAGATCAGTCATTCGTTACAAGCACAGCTCGATGTTCTACAGAAAAAAATCACTCATACGGAGCATGTAGTTCATGCAATACGAGATGCTATGCAAATGTCGGTCAATCGGTCTGATTGGAACCACTTAGCAAATGTTATTCAAACCTTGCAGAGTAAGCAAGATTGGGGGGAACAGTATCGGACGGCGAGCCGCTTGCAAACGCGGATACATCTTTATGACAAGTTCAGTACAAATCCGCAAGGCTGGCATAATTGGGTCTTTGAACAACTGGAGGTGCACCCTGGAGCCCACATTCTAGAGTTAGGTGGCGGCGATGGGACCTTTTGGATAAGAAACGCCGAACGAATTCCAAGCAGCTGGCGCATCACACTTACTGATATTTCGAGCGGGATGGTAGAAGAAGCACGTTGCCGCTTAGGAAGTAAAAGTTCACAGTTTAAGCTCTTATCTGTTGACGCGCAACAAATCCCCTTCCACGATGAGCATTTCGATGTGGTTATCGCTAACAACATGCTGTATCACGTGCCGGACATCCCTAAAGCGATCCACGAGATACACCGCGTACTAAAGCGAGGGGGTATAATATGCACCTCTACAATGAGCACTCAACACCTACAAGAGATTGAACAATTGGCGGTCTCGTTCGACCCCGACCTTCATGTATTGGATCAAGCTATTAAACGATTTAATCTGGGTAACGGAGAAGACCTGCTGTCTTCTTGCTTCTCCGATCTTCGGTTACTACGTTACAACGACCGTCTGTTAGTCGACGAAGCTGAACCCCTGATTGAATATATGATATCGACCCCGATGAACGCAAAAGAGCGACTTGTCGGTGCGGCTATAGACGAATTTCGAAAACACGTCAATCGGCTTCTACAGGAGAATGGAGCCCTCGAAATGACTAAAGAAAACGGGATTTTTCTAGGGAGGAAATGAGATGAAGGCACAGCATTACAACCCAAGAGTACGGATCGTAAAAGAGGAACTTCTATCGGATAACTGGTACACCTTAAAGAAGATCACATTCAAGTATGAAAAAGAAAATGGACAATGGGAGACACAATCCCGTGAAGTGTATGACCGAGGCAACGGAGCGACCATTCTACTCTATAATCGACACAAACAAACCATCGTACTTACGAGACAATTCCGAATGCCTACTTATCTAAACGGCAATGTGACTGGAATGCTTATCGAAACCTGCGCGGGGCTACTCGATAAAGAAACACCAGAAGAAAGTATTCTGAGGGAAACGGAGGAAGAGACGGGATACCATATCGACCGAGTGCAGAAAGTTGGCGAGGTCTATATGTCACCAGGATCCGTTACCGAAACCCTTCACTTCTTTGTAGCTGAGTATAGTGATGTCATGACAAAAGGTCCGGGCGGGGGACTTGAGGAGGAACAGGAAAATATTGAAGTAGTGGAACTTCCGTTTGCTCAAGCGCTTGACATGGTCCAAAGCGGCGAGATTCGTGATGCTAAGACGGTAATGCTGCTCCAATACGCTCAGATCCAAGGTCTCTTGAAGGTAAAGTCGAAACCGCTGCATATCCTTATCGCTGGCCCTTATCGTTCTGGAACCAATGATGATCCAGTATTAATAGAGGAAAATGTCAAATACATGAATAAAATTGCTCTTCAAGTTTACGAGGCTGGGCATATGCCAGTGCTGGGGGAGTGGTATGCTTTGCCTCTTATTGCTACAGCCGGTTCCACTAATCTAGGAGACGACGTTTTCAACCGGATTTTCCATCCTTCTTCCATTCGCCTGCTTAATTACTGTGATGCCGTGCTTCGAGTTGGAGGATCATCTCAGGGTGCCGATGAAATGGTACAGGTTGCGCAAGAGAAAGGATTGTTGATTTACGAACGGCTGGATGAACTTCCGTTATTGTGATAATAAGCATTTTTTTCTGTCTGATGATGCACTCTTGATTTAAGTCAATGCCCGCCATACTACTCCTAATTACAATGAAAATAAAAAGTCCTTTAGGAGGCTATCTATGGCTATCTCAGAAAAAGATCTATCGAATCAGCGAAGGTCCGCTTTAACTGCTGGAATCTCACTTATTATCATGACCCTTGCCTCATTTTTTTCGTATGGCTTTGTCCATGGGAATCTTGTTGTTCAGGGCGATGCCAGCGTCACATTCAATAACCTTGTGTCATCCACTAACCTTTTCAAAGGTGAAATTTTGGGTTGGATCATCATTATGATTACTGACATCCTGGTCGCCTGGGCGTTTTATGTGTTTCTAGAACCGATTAACCAAAAGCTATCATTACTCGGCGCCTGGCTTCGTCTAACCTATTCCGCTATATTGGGAGTCTCTATACTTAACTTGATAGTTGTGCTGCTGCTCACGGGAAATACAATCGACTTTTCCTCATTAAAAATCGAACAGACTCAAGCATTTATAATGTTATTTCTGGATGCATTTCAATGGATTTGGTCTATGGGATTGGTCGTTTTTGGCGGGCATCTGTTAATTGTGGGATATGTGGCTTTAAAATCTGGCATCATCCCTAAAGTAATCGGCATCTTATTGCTGCTTGCTTCAATAGGTTATATGATCATTCATCTAAGCAAAATATTTCTCCCACAATACGAAGGGGTCATTACAATATTAAATTATATTTTTACTATTCCTATGATTGTAGGAGAACTAGGCTTTGGGATATGGCTGCTGCTTAGAGGAGGAAAACTCCACAAAACTGTATGACTTTCTTTTTAGTTATCACTGGAATGAACCCGCTTCTTGATTCTACTTAATGACTCTGGTGTCATCCCCAGATAGCTGGCCAATTGATGCTGAGGTACGCGAGTGAGTAAGTGAGGTCTTTTTCGCAACAAAGCTTTGTAACGTTCTTCAGGATTGGAAGCGATAAATGAAGTTAATTCGTCCTGTACCTCACCTAAGTTTTCCTCTACCATTTTGCGGATCATCGTTTCCAATTGCGAGTGTTTGTGAAGCATGTCTTGTTCCGCATTAAGTTCACCAACCACCAATGTGCTATCTTCCAGACAGGTTAAGGTGTACGCAGAGGGCTTACTTTCTTGATGCCGATTAAAAATCGAAGCCGCTTGCTCTTCTGTGTAGAAATTAGATGTGACTTCTTTTCCCGATTCATCTATCGAGTACTGCCTAACACAACCTTTTAGCACGAAAAAACATTTTGTGGGAACATCTCCTTGTCTAAGGAGCACTGTCCCCTTTTTAAATTCCTCTATAAGGATACCCTCAACAATATTCTGCTGATCCTCTTCGTTAAGAGATGTAAATTTACTCATATACTTATACAATATATTTTTCATCTCTCTCTCCAATCTTCCGAAGTTAATGGCCCGCTTATGATGCCCTTGAAGCTATTTAGGCTCCCGAGAGGGAGCTTCTTGCCTTATTATACTAGCTCATACTAAAACAAATGCAACATCAGAACTCTTCATACGCCGCTCAGCTGCGTCCGATAGCGCCTTCATATACAATCGATCTCAAAAAACAGGGAGGCCCAACAGCCATTTCATGACTGTTGGGCCTCCTTTATCCTGTATCTTACTTGTTCGCTAAGAAAGCATCGATTTGCGCTTGCAGCTCAGCTTGGATTTTATCAATGCCAGCTGATTTCAGCTGTTTGTTCAAATCTGCAAGGCCTTTGTCGATATCTTTAATTACGCCGTACTCAAGCGGAATGGCATAGCGGAGCATTACATTGCCCACATTGGCAATTTCCGTCTTCACTTTGCTATTGTCGAATACAAAGGTTTCAAGGGCATAGTGGTAGACGTTAGCTTCCCAGCCCTTAGCCAGATCGTTAGCTTCTTGAGGGAATGCTTCATTGTCAAGGTTGAGTGGCGAGTTGAAGTTCCAATTAGAGAAGCCGGTAAAGTTCGGATTTTTGTCGAGTGCTTTATATTTGGTGTCGCCAACCGGTTCATAGTGCACGCCACTAATTCCGTACATCATCAGGTCGTGCAGTTCTTTATCGTTTTGCATCAGATCGATCAGCATCAAGGAACGTTCTACATTTTTGGAAGTCGCATGAATCGACGTACCGTTTTGTGTAGAAATCGCCACTGATTTTTTCTTCCCTTGGTTAATATCAGCCAACGCTACTTCATAAGGAGAATTTTCTTGGCGCATTAAAGCCATGAGTGCTCCAAGTGTTCCGTTATTATGCGTAATCGAGGCGGTTTTACCTGCTTTAAAATCCGCCTGATGATCATTTTTACTGTTCAGAACGTTTTTTGACCAAGCATTGTTATCAGCGAGATCTTTGTAATACACGAGTAGATCTTTGAACTCTTGCGTTTCATAGACGTTAAAGACTTTACCTGTTTCATCGGTCAATTTGAAGGCAAATGGAAGATCTAGATCAAACATATTCCATTCGTTTTGCTGCTTCAATAATACACGGTCCAAGTTATGATACTTCCAGTCTCCCGTTTCAGGAGTGAACGGTGTAATTCCTTTTTCCTTTTCTGCTATCGTCTTCAAATAAGTAGCATATGCTTCCGGGCTGTTGATTTCGGGAAGATTGTATTTCTTACGCAAATCTTCACGATAGAGAATCAGCTTTTCAACAGATTCCCCTCTGTTTTGCGGAACCATGTACAGTTTGCCGTTTACTTTTGCCTGATCCCAGCTCACATCTGACATAGCTTCCTTAGTTTTTGGCATATATTTGGTAATTAGCTCATCGGTTAATTCTAGAAATCCGCCTTTCAGTGCCTGGTCGTTATAACCAGCCCAGTTTGCCGAATAGATGAGGTCAAAATCTTCATTAGCTGCCAGCTTCAGTGGATATTTTTGAGCCCAGTCAGACCAGTCCAAGAACTCACCCTCAAGGGTCGCATTAATTTTTTCTTTCAGTTTCTTGTTAATTTCAGCAAAAACACTATCATAGTCTATCGGTTTAGGCCCAACGAAGATCATTTTCAACTTCACTTCTTTAGAGGTGTCTATGGTATCTGAAGTTTCGGCTGCATTCGTTGCACTCGCTGTTTCTGTGGGCTCACTTGTTACCTCAGCGGCATTATTGGTAGCCTTAGCGGGTGTATTGGCGTTGTTGTTGCCACCACCACATGCGCTCAAAATCATTACGAAGGTTAAAACGAGTGCGAGCATAATGAATCTATTTTTTCTCAGCATTTCAAGCCTTCCCCCTTGTATTAATTATATTGATAAACCGGATTTCCCCGGGTTCATCCTTTCACAGCGCCAATCGTCAAGCCTTGAACGAAATATCTCTGAACGAATGGATAAGCGAGCAGAATCGGACCTGTAGCTACAACCGTCATTGCCATCTTCAAGCTCTCGCTTGGGATCGATGTGGTTACGACTGCTCCTGCACCCATCATGGCTTTTCGCATGCCATCCATATTGCCAAGCATTTTGTACAAATAATATTGAAGCGGCATCAGCTTCTCATCGGAAATAAATAGAAGGGCATTGTACCAATCGTTCCAATAGGCAAGAGCCAGAAACAAACCAATAGTCGCTAGCGCCGGCTTGGAGAGAGGCAAGATTAGACGAGCGTAGATCTTAAAATCGCCTGCACCGTCAATTTTAGCCGATTCTACGATTGCTTCCGGAATGCTGCCCATAAACGACTTCATAACAATGATGTAGAAGACGTTGAGCATCATCGGAATTACTAAAGCCAGCAATGTATCTTTGATATGGAGGTAATTGACCATAAGCAGATACCAAGGAACCAGACCGCCGTTAAATAAAGTTGTAAAGAAAAAGAAGAATGAAAATTTATTACGCCATTTAAAATCTTTTCTGGAAAGCGCATAAGCCGTCATTGAAGTCAGAAACAAACCAAACAGTGTGCCTATTATAGTAACGCCTATGGTCACCATATAGGCTTGAATCATCTGGTCGGGATACTTAAACAAAATGCTGTAGGCTTCTGTTGAGAAGGCCGTAGGTATAAATTGATAGCCATCTGTTAATATTTTTGACTCTTCCGTCAGCGATGAAGATACGACAAGTATAAACGGGAATATACATAAAATTGCGAGACAGATTAGGGATACATACCCAATACCCGAGAATATTTTACGATCGAGCTGCTTCATATCGTTACCTCCATTATGAAAACTGTACCTCTGATGCGGTTAGAATAAGGCGCGGTCTTTATCGTATTTACGAACAGCATAGTTCACAGTCATGATCGTTGCGAAGCCAAGAACGGACTGGAAAACGCCAGCCGCAGCCGACATGCCGATATCATTCGAAGTAATCAGCGATCTGAACACGAAAGTATCGATAACGTCCGTCGAAGAGAACAACAAACCGTTATTGCCGATCATGTTATAAAACATCCCGAAATCACCGCGGAAAATATTCCCGACCGCCAGCAGCACCAAAATAATAATCGTCGGGTAAAGATTTGGAATCGTCACTTTCCGGATCCGCTGAAAAATATTGGCGCCATCGATTTCAGCTGCCTCATACTGTTCAGTATCTATGCCCGTAATCGCGGCCAAGTACATTACTGTTCCGTATCCAAGGCCTTTCCAGGCAGAAACGAGAACTAGGATATACGGCCAGTAGGCAGGCGTATTGTAAATATCAATAGGTTCTAGCCCGAGTCCTCTAAGGAGTGCGTTCACAGTACCAATATCATAATTGAGCAGGTTATAGGCAATCGCGCCGACAACTACCCATGAAATAAAGTAGGGAAGAAACAACGCCGATTGCGTAATTTTGCGGAACCATTTGCCACCGACCTCAAACAACATAATGGCTGCAAAAATTTGCAAAGAGTTATTTACAACGATGAATGCAATATTGTACAATGCTGTATTCCGTGTTACCCGCCAGGCATCTCCTGATTCAAAGAAAAAGCGGAAGTTATCAAGCCCGTTCCAGGCACTTCCAAAAATACCGCCCGCGTAATCATAATGCTTGAAGGCAATAATAATGCCCGCCATTGGGACATAGGCAAACAAAAGAAAAAAAGCAACCGCCGGAGCCAGCATCAGCAACAGAACCCTATAGTTTTTTAAATCGCTCCAAAATGTATGCCCTTTCATCTTTGCACCCCTTTCTTCTCTATATCTCTCATTATAAAAGGAAGGCGGCGGTGAGATAATTCAGCGAAACAACTAAACATAATACTAATTCAACGATTCATAAACAATTTCGATAAAAAAGAAGCCCCTGTTCCATATAGAACATGAGCCTCCCCAATAAGTAATCGATTCAGATTTTATTTTTCTTCCGGTACTCGCCGGGCGACATGCCCATATATTGCTTGAACTGCCTATTGAAATAAATAATATTTTTATATCCGGCTTGTTCCGCAATCTCATATACTTTTTTCGTTGGATCCTCGAGCAGCTCGCATACCCGCTTCATACGCAATTCACTTAGAAAATCGCTGAAGAGACTATTGGTTTCGACCTTGAACAGATGCCCCAGATAGTTAGGGGTAAAGTCGAAATGTGCAGCGACCTCGTTTAGCGTTATTTTTTGATCTAATCTTTCTTTCACATACTCCGTGATTTCATCAATTAACTTGCGCTTTTGCCTTTGGCGTTTCAAATAAAGCAGCTCCGACAGTTCAAAGAATCTTCTTCTCAGCCACGAAAGGATATCATGCACCGTTTCGAACTGAAACAGCACAAAAGGATGATGAGAATCCCAATTCAAAATCTCGTACAAATGCTCATTCATTTGCTGCAGATCAGCATGAAGCTTAGAGGTAATCCGGATAATGATATCGTAGATGTCGTTTTTCTGGGAGATCGGGCTGTCTCCGGCAAATAGCTGAAGCAAGCAATCATCAATAGTGGTAAGGTCGTAGTCGAGCATAGCTTTAAGCATACGATCCACAATAACCTCTAAGTCCGAAGCCATCTTTTCCTTTGGAGACCATTCCGAGGCATCTTGGATCAACCTATTCTTCCCTACGATCCATTTAATGCTTAGAGCGGCCTGCGCCTGCCGATAGGAATCATGTAGCTTGACCGGGTCGGTTGTGTACATTCCTCTTCCGATCGTAATCGAACAGGAGAACTCCTGATAGAACGCCCGAATCAACTCTTCCAGCAAAGCTGTAAAATATTGTTCCTGAACCGCAGCAAGGATCACAAAGTGATAGTCATAAGTCGTAATCACCATGCCCAAATTTTGATCCTGTGCAAACTTTCGGATAAACTGATTGGCAGTGCTGCTCCATAAACTCCGCTCTTCTTCCGTCCAGGTTTGGATTTTTCGCGCCATGTCGTCGATCTCAATGAGGGCAACCGCTGATGCACCTTGTAAGTATGGCGTGAGAACGTTGTGAATGTGCGTTTCAACCTGTCCCGGTGCAGCCTCGTTAAACCAACGCAGCAGTAGCTCCTGATTAACAAGTGTCAGCGTTTCCGACAAGGAAGTACGCTGCGTCCTCTCTTTCTCAATCTTTGTGCAGAGTTCGGTCAGCGTCTCGTTCAGCTCGTCATCATCCACAGGCTTAAGCAAATAACTGTATGCGTTCAATTGAATCGCTTCCTTGGCATAATTGAAATCCTGATGTCCGCTAATAAATAGAATATGGACATCTGGGTTAATCTCCTTCGCTTTCCGTGCAAATTCCACGCCTGACATAATCGGCATACCGATATCAGAGAGAATGATATCTACAGGGTGCTGCTCCATCATTTTCAAAGCGGCAAACCCGCTTGTTGCCGTTCTCACGCTATGCAAAGGCAAATGATCACTGCCGGCTACACGCCGTCTAAGCCATTCCAAATCGATTACTTCATCATCCACCAGCAGAACATTGATTTCCATCGCCATACTCCTCACTCCCCCATCACTTCCCTGATCTCTGCATTTTCCACCGGTAAAATAATTTGAACTGTCGTTCCCGCTCCAAAATAGCTACCGATTTGAATGCCGAAATCGCTCCCGTATCGCAGTTTAATTCGTTCTTCCACGTTTCTCAGACCGTAGCTGCCTGGTTGATATGCGCTTGATCGCATGTTTTGAAGTGTCTCCGGCCGCATGCCGATCCCGTTGTCAATGACCTTGAGTTCGATGCGGTCACCCAGCCGCTTTCCAGTAATACGAATCGCAATGGTCTCCCCAAACCAGGCGTGCTTGAATATATTCTCCACAAACGGTTGTAAAATCAGCTTAATAATAGGCACCTGTAAAATTTCCGGATCGACATCATAATAAACCTCAAAGGCGTCCGCATACTTCACTCTCTGAATTTCCAGATACATCCTCACCTGCTCCAGCTCATTTTCAAGGGAGATATATACATGCCCATCGTTTAATGTGAGTCGATAAAATTTGGAGAGACCTTGTACCATCTGCGTAACCTTCTCCACTTCCCCCAAATTGGCCAGACTGCCGATGGTCGACAGCGTATTGTACAAGAAATGCGGACTGATCTGGGCTTGAAGCACATCCAGCTCCGCTTGCTTTTTCTGAATGCCCTGCACATAGACGTTCCGGATGAGTTCCTGAATGCTGGTCGCCATTTGGTTGAAGCTATTAGCGATATAGACAAATTCATCGTTCCCCGGAAATCCGATTCTTTTATAAAAATTACCCTCCTGAAAAGATCGAACCAAATACACAATCCGCTTGATCTTCTTGCCAGATATACGTGCAACTAGAAAACCGATAATAGCCATCACCAAAAAACTGATGGAACAAACGGTACTAATCACCTTCCGCATTCTACTAGCATCTTTGTTCAAATAAGAGTGAGGTACGCGCGCCTCAATGACATAGCTTGATACCGGAATATCTTCACTAATAATTAAATAATCATCTTGTTTCGTATCTTCAGCAGCAACACCTTGTTCATACAAAGTCATTCCTGTAGCCCTATCCAACAGACGAAGTTCAATCCCCTGTTCAATCGGAAAAGTATCAAAGTTACCAAATAGCTCATCAATCCTCGCCGTAACGCGAATATATCCGATAATCGCAGGTGCTGCCTTGGAAGAAACAAGCTTGCGGAAATATGAAATATTACCTAGCTCACGGTCGGTATCCGCTTGAAGCCACAAACTATCTTGATTATTCGCAGCAATCGACTTAAACCACTCCGTATTCTCGATCACCTGATCAGAAAGAACATAATAATCACTTCGACCGATAGGTGTCGACATATCATCACCAGTAATTTCAAGCATCGTCTCATTGACCGTAAAAAGCGCAAGTCTCAGCTTGTTCCCATACAGTTGTAGAGGGGCCTTCATATAAGGAACGATATCATCTCTCATTTTGAGCATATTTTCTAAAGGGTCTCCCCTGAACTGAAGGGCATTCTGAAAATTCGTATTTAGAAACAGCGAGTTGGTCATTCGTTTGATTTCATCTGTCTGGTATTCGATGTTGTTCCTCGTCTGCTTTAATGCAGTCCGGACATTCGTTTCGGCCATTTCAGTCCTGGACTCTACGAGCATTGTATAGGCTATATAGCCAACCAGCACATCTGTCAGCAATACAAGAATGAGATACGGAATCATCATCTTGTATGTGAATGGAATATACTTTTTACTAGACAGTTTCCTCTCCATGCGCATGCTCCCTTATATACGTATCAATACGAATGCTATTTTGACCCATTTTACAATGAAAAGAAAGCGGTTACTATATCTTGTATTTGGAAACTTCGCTTTAGAGTAGCACTCTGTTCTCCAAAATATTTTTCAAGCTGATATGCGATTTGGAAGGTCCGAACTTTATAAGATGATCTTGAAATTCAGCAAGCGCCTCAATCGTTGAGGTCTGTACCTTAATGAGATAATTATATTCTCCACTAATGCGGAACAAATCGGTAACTTCCATAGCATCGTTGCAAAAATCGGTGAGCTCTTGGCAATGTTCTGTTTTGATTAGAATAAAAGTAGTCGTACCCCGGTTCAGATCCCGCAAATTAAAAGCTGTATGATACCCCGATATGATGTTCCTTTCCTCCAACTTAATGATTCTTTCTTTAACGGATGGTTGTGACATCGAAACCTCTTTGCTGATTTGTGAAATGGGCATTCGAGCATTGTACTGCAATAATTGCATAATCTTTTTATCAATATCATCCATAAGATGTTCCATATCAAGCGCCTCCTAGCTCTTTTTAATAAATAAACCCATTCAACTAAAATACCTTATATTCAATAACCATGTCAGGATAAAACACTTATCTTATATATGTATCTCCTATTTTAATCCAACTATAATAAATAGTACATTAGATATAGGAGTGATTAATAATGAGCGTAAAAGGTCTTGCACATATAGCGATTCAAGCCAAAGATTATAAAGCAACAATTTCATTTTACATTGACGCCTTAGGATTTAAGTTAGGTCATCATTGGAGTCTGCCCTCCTTTCAAATCAAAGAAGCTTCAATGCTTATTTCACCTGATCAAAGAACTTGCATAGAGATTTTTGATAAGGATGCAGTCATTGCAGCCCAAGGCAAAAAAGCCTTGTCTGAAGAGGGTATAGCTCACGGAGCACTCTTACATTTCGCCTTCTATGTGGATAATGTAGATGAAATGTACCAAAAAGCCCTTGCTCATGGAGCAAAGGCTTTTATAGAACCAGATTCGCTTTCTCTTGGTGAACCGCCTCTTCTGATCAAGAACGCGATCGTTCACAGCCCCAATGGGGAAGTTATCGAATTTCTTGAAGAGGTTGATTTTGATATGTCTAATTACACTTCCTCATACAAAGAGGTATCCAAGGCTTGAATAAAGCCCGACCAATCGCCTGTCGTGTATAGCAGAAGCCGATGCATCGCGCGCGTACAAGCTGTATAAAAGAGTTTACGTTCGCTCTCCCGATGATAAGTCTGTGTAGAAGCATCGTAGATTAGCACGGCGTCGAACTCTACGCCCTTAGCAAGATACGCAGGAATAATTAGCGTTCCCTTCTCAAAGGTGAGTGTCTCCTTCGTAATAAGCCGCAGATTCTCCCCACCCTGAGCAAGCAGTGCTTCATAGGCTTCGCGGCTTTCCGCAGCAGTCTTAGTAATAACGGCGATGGAGTCGAGACCTTCGGCCATAAGCGCCGCAAGCTCCTCTTTTATCCGTACCGCCCGCTCCACCTCATTGCTAGCCTTCAATAGGTGCGGCTTCTTGCCGCCCCTATCAAAAGGCACGATCTCTTCATTAGGTAGCAGCGCCTTCGTAAACTCCACAATCTCGCGAGTCGAACGATAGCTTCGGATTAAACGAAATAGATTCGTTTCCTCTTCACCATAAAGCCGGATCAAAGGAGAATCTACCTCTTGCAGATTCGTCGCTTGCGGGAAAATCGCTTGACTGAAATCGCCGAGAACTGTCATGCTGGCGCGGGGAAACAATTGCTTGAGGAACGCGAATTGGAACGGCGAATAATCCTGTCCTTCATCAATAAATAAATGCCGCACCATTGTATTCGTACGCGAACCCTCGATAAGCTCTTTTAAATATAGGAATGGGGTCTCATCCTCATAAAACAGCTCGGTACGGCTCAACTTTTCCTTCGTCTGCTTACAAATTTCTGACCATTGGTCAGGCACTTCGGTCTCACCCGTCATTTTCTGATACGTGGCTTCATCCCTAAATAACTGCTCGTATAATCCAATCGTATCTATGAATTTCAACCGTTTGGCATCCCGTCTTAGCGGTTTGAAGTGCTCCTTCACGATCATACGACGCAGTAACTCATCTTCCTGTGAGCTAAAGTCAAAGACATTCTCTTCCCCGTCCTTCTGAGTACGAAAATCGCCATAGATTTCAAGATACTGCTCTGTAAAATCGAAGACAGCTTCCTCTCGCCGGTACTTCTTAAGCACCTCACTGTAAGCTTCGGCATATTGATCGTTGTCGAGGTAATCGACTTCATCTTGAACCCAGGGCGCTTCCATTTCCTGACGCTCTAGCTTAGTCAGCTCACGCAGCAGCCATTCACGTAGTAAAGCAACGCGATTAGCCAATCGTATAGAGCTGTCGTAGCTGTAAAATTGCGACTTCATTTGCTCCGCAGTAATCAACTCGCGGTCCCGGAAACGGATACTGTGGAACAGCATACCTTCTTTGCCTAACCATAACGCGTAGCTTTGAAGAGCATGCAGGAAAGCCTCAGAAGCCTTATATTGCATCCCCGTTAACCGTGCTTCATACCCCTGCGAGGATTGTGACGTCAGTACATATTCAATCTGCTCGAAGGGGTCCTCCAAATTCATCGTGGATCCGAGCCAATAGGCAAGGTACTCCTGAAAGGTCGTTTGCTGCATATTCTCTTCGCCGAGCTCAGGGAGCACCGTCGATACATAACTGTTAAACATCGGATTTGGCGAAAAAAGAACGATCTGATCTGCCTTGAGCCTATCGCGGTGTTTGTATAATAAATACGCTACCCGTTGCAGCGCTGCAGACGTTTTTCCGCTGCCAGCCGCTCCTTGCACAATAAGCATACGGCTTTTGTCATTACGGATGATGGCGTTCTGTTCCTTCTGGATGGTCGCCACAATGCTCTTCATTTGTGAATCTGCGCCTTTGCCAAGCACCTGCTGAAGCAATTCGTCCCCGATCGTTAAGCTCGTATCGAACACGTTCTGGAGCTGACCGTAACGGATCTGATATTGCCGCTTCAGCATCATCTCACCTGTAATCTGTCCTCCCGGCGTTTCGTAAGTAGATGGCCCTGGGGAATGATCATAATACATGCTTGCAATAGGCGTTCGCCAGTCATACACCAGAAAGTCCACACCGTCTGCATCAACGAAAGAAGCCACTCCGATATAAATTTTCTCACTCAAGCCCAAACCATCTTCTTGAAAATCCATTCGCCCAAAATAGGGAGATGGCAGTAGCCGTTTCATATTCTTAAAACGCTGCACCCGCTGCCGGTGGCTGCGCTCCCGCTCCGACAACAACGCTTCTTGCTGCTTTATACTGTAGAAGGTCTCTTCGAAATCTTCGTCTGTGCTCGTATTGACCGTGACTTCTTCCCAAAACCGCTTGCGAATGTCCACCACTTGATCACGTAGCCCAGTCACTTCTGGCTCTAGTTCTGCGATTCTTGATTGCAGCTTTTCCGTAACCAAATCAAGCCGATCTTGTTCTTGCTGCCAATCCATTACATTTACCATCTTCACGAACACGCTCCTTTTCATTCTTGTTATAAAGAAGCAAAAATTAAAATTTGACAAACTGTTAATCCACATGGTATTATAATAGTGTAGATAAGATGTTACACTTATGTGTAAATTAGTGAAATGAACAGTGATTATTTTATAATATCACGATCTTTCTTTGCATGCAAATTATTTATATAAGTAAGAAGAACCAGCAGACTCTGCTGGTTCTTCTTTTTTTTGAATGCCAAGCTTGGGCACATATAGAGAATAGACAAAAAGACCGTCCTTAGGACGGTCTTTTTTCTTACTACAGTAAGTTTACTATTTAGTTTGCAGCAGATTCATAATGATGGTTACTGCCTCTGCTCTTGTTGCCGTCTCATTTGGTGCAAATACATTGCCGTTACGCCCGCTCACAATGCCTGATTTCTTCACGGCTGCAACCGCATCCTTTGCCCATGCAGGAATTTGGCTATCATCAGCAAAGCCTGTTGATGCCGCCGTTGTTAAATCTCCCCCTGCTGCTCTAGAGATCATAACTGCTAGCTCCGAACGTGTTATGCTCGCTGCCGGACGGAAGGTAACATCCTCATAGCCGCGTATAATCTTCGCCTCTAAAGCTTGTGCAATGGACTTCTCAGCCCAAGCAGGGATTGTATCTGTGAAGCCCAATTCCACACCGTTTCCTGTTGGCTTCAGCGCATTCATCAGCATCACCGCAAATTCAGCGCGTGTCACCGCACCATTCGGTTTGAACGTTCCGTCGGTATAACCCTTGACGATCCCTTCGCTCACCGCTTTCTTAATATTAGCCTGTGCCCAATGTCCCGAGATATCGCTAAATTGAGCCTCTGTTGTCGGTTCAGTAGATGCATTGGTTACCGGTAATCCAGTCGCTTGATCCACTACGAGTACAGCAAACTTCGTAAAGTGATCCACATCTGCAGCAATGCGATTTCCATCTATTTTGCCGCCATTAACTTTCACCCAGCTCTTCTTCACTTCATCATAATAAAAGATCGCTACAGTTTGGCCGCTCTTCACTTGTCCTGAATCGAACACAAAGGTTAGCGTGACTGGTTTATTAAAGTTCTCCGCGAAGTTTTTTAGAACTTCATAGATCGGGCTTACGAGAATCTCATGATTGCTGAGAAGATTCTGCGAATCGAGCACTTTCTCAATCGTTAATACCAACTGCTTGCCTGAAGCATTAGCTGGAATTGAAATCACAAGACCATTATCCAATTTGACTTCACCCGCTTGACCTGCAGGAAGCGTCAGTTTCCCATTGGAGGAGATAACCGGAAGTACGACATTAGAGGTACTACCACCATCAGAACCATTATCTTGCGCAGCTCTCGTTATTGTTGCTGTGTATCTCGTACCTGTGCCATCTTGGGCAATTACGAATAACTCCAATCGGTTACTACCTACTTCAAGGGGAAGCTCTATGCTTGTTGCCCCACTTGCCAAACTTATCGGACCAGCCACAAGTGTATTGACGCTATTGTACATACTCACTGTCAAGGTACCATAAACAGCATCGCTGGCCGTTGCCGTCACTGAGAAGTTAGATAAGGAATACGGTACACTCGCTGTATAGTCGTATACACTTCCGCTCACTGTTTGATCCAATGTTATGCCGCTCAAATCCAAGCTATTCAAGCTTGCACTAGAACTTAAAGTTGTAAACGTAATCTCTCGTCCGTAGCTTACTCCGGTTGCATTCACTGCATAGGCACGTACATGATAGGTAGATCCAGATTGAAGTCCTGCAAGACTTACTGAAAAGGCTCCTGTTCCACCTGATTCAGCTATAACTTTACCATCCTCAATGGTCGGATTGGCACTAGTAGAATATACGATTCCTCGCTCTGTAACCTTAGCACCACCGTCCGAAGTGATATTTCCTCCAACCGTAGCTGTCATAGAAGTGATATTTTGTACTTCTGCATCCGTATCAACAATAGCAGGTTCCTCAATACCTTTGACAAAGCTTAGATAGAAATCATCAATCGATCCCCATGCGCCGCCGTCTGCTTTGATATTAGCTCCGATGGTAAGGGATCCATCGGTAACGAGAATATCCTGGATCTCAGGATTATTCCACTGTGCCCATCCTTTCACACCGGTGTTTACTTTTACTTCCTTACCATCCGTTACAGCAAACAGATTCATATTGGGGTTGGCAGCATCTCCCCCTTGAATAAACATCGAAAGATTATAATATCCCGGCTTCAGACCAGAAATAGTCTGCTCTACTCTAAAATCCACTGCTTTCGCAGAGTAGAAATGTAGTGAATAGTTGCCTGTTTTGGCATCTGTAACTTTATTTTGGTAGTCTGTATGTGGAGCATTAACGTCAGCATAGGTGATTTTCCACATGCTTCTATCGCTATTTTCAAAGCCTGCGTTGATGATAAAGTTCTCTTTTTTAATAACTAGAAGAGCCTTTACCACCTGACCGCCTTCCGTCGTTCCACCAATCACATAGCTACCCGCACCCTTGCTAATGGCTTGCTCAAGCGCAACTTGATCCCAAACCACTGACATCTTGCCGGAACTTCCATCATTGTAAGTAACACTTACGTCTGTTGGCAGATGGATTGGCTCCCCAGCAATCGCCGTTATCGAAACATCCTTAATTTCATCTACAGCAATAGGGGCCACTGCGCCTGTATTCACATATTTGAACACATTCAGCGAGGCAAGCGGATGTCCGTTAAAATCAAACAAAGCCTGGTTATCAACGGCACTTCCGCCATACCATTCCCCTGCATCATCAGGGTCATATTCCTTCGCGTAGCTGGATGCCCAACCGGAACCATACTGTTCCCAAATCAACTTATTCTGCTTCAGATTTTCTTTCGGACCTACCGGAAGCCAAGCAGGCTCCCAATAAAACACGCCAATTCCCGCTTTACCCACATTCGCAACCGCTTCGATCACGTCTCTAACTGAGTTAGCCTGACCTTGAACGCTGATAGGGTAGTTTAAAGTTTGACCTGAACTTTGCGGCGCTGTATTTCCGTGTCCATCCCCGTCTTCTGCGGTATACGCGTAAGAGGTTTCGGCTACCATTACTTTTTTACCATAAGTATCAGCTACTTGCTTCAACACGGATGTCAAATTGCTTAATGTACCATGCCAGAATGGATAATAAGAACTTGCAAACACATCATAGTCTACATTGTTATCTTGCAAATTCTTCGCTATAGTGGCATATCTGCCTGCCGACTCCGGATTTGTAAAATGCAGAGCAACCAGAATATTAGGATCGATCTCACGAATAGCTTTGCTTCCCTCATTGAACAATTGGCTCATCTTCGTCCAATTAGATTCACCAACGAATTGTCCATTCGTTTCATTGCCTACCTGAACCATGCCAATATCAATACCTGCATCAAGCAGAGCTTGCAGGCTTACTTTGGTATATTCGTAAAGTGCGGTCTTCTTATCTTCGAAACTCAGATTGGCCCATGCCTTAGGCGTATGCTGCTTGGCCGGATCGGCCCAAAAGTCGGAATAATGAAAATCCACTAGCAGCTTCATGCCGTTTGCGGTCGCCCTTTTTCCAATTTCAATCGCGGTGGCCAGATCATTATTGCCACCACCATAACCTTTTCCAGCTGTATCAAAAGGATCATTCCATATCCGTACCCGAACGTAATTAACCCCGGCTTCATGTACGGTTGTAAAAATATCCTGCACTTCTCCGTTTTCATTGTAAAACTCGACTCCGCTATTCTCTAAAGAAATAATACTGGAGATATCCACGCCTTTAATAAAATCAGGCTGGAGTCCTTCCACCTTCTTTACAAAAATATCCGCCGGCACCGGCTGGGTCGTATCCGTACTCAACTGTTTCAACTCAAAGCTGTCCAGAAATCCATATGCGCTTGGAGCGCCGCTTATGTTCGCACCAACCTCAAGACTCGGGGTATCCTGCTTCAAGATAAATTTCAGGGTGAGCGTTCCCCAAGCATTATAGCCAGTGGTAGCAACAGCGGATGCCTTCTCGTCACCCGCAAACAATTCAACATTCCCCGTCTCATTGTCAGTACCGCCCATCGACTTGACTGAGAGCTCATAACTTCCCGCAGGGAGGTTCGTTATAGTCTGCTTAAGCGAGATGGTCTGGTTTCCAGTAGCGACTTTGTTAATCCAATATTTGAAAGCATGAGCTCCTTCATCTGGATTTAGCCAAGTATCATCGGCATATGCAAAATGCTTAATTTCTACTTGATTCCAATCTGACGTATCGACACTCCATGATCCATCTTCCCAGAAATTGTCCTCGAAACCGCCATTTACTATTAAAGAACTGTTCGAATCTGCAGCCAAAGCACTCCTCATGTTGAATGAGAATGAACTTAGCAGCAACAACACTGCTAAAAATGCAGAGATACCCTTTTGATTAACTCTCACGTTCTGATCACCTTCCATTCTAAATTTTCAGATGCATATGTGTGCGTCCTAAGTTATGTAAGCACTTACAAATCAATATACCAATAGTTAAAATATTTAGTAACGGATGAAAAGATAACATTTTGTATGCTTAAGCAAGCTTTATAGGCTTTAATCTTCGTTTTCCATTATTCTGAAATAGATGATATTAAATAGATTTCAGATTTTTTTATCCAAATATAACTTTTTGTATGCCTTCTCCATCTAATCATACAGAGGGCCCTCAAGGAGGAACAATCATTTGCTGGAAAACGAACTGGATATCAAAAAAGCGCAGAAAGGCGACCACGAGGCGTTTACCCGTCTTTTCAGGCAACTGGAATCCCAGTTGTACAGATTAGCCAAAACCATTCTGCTAAAAGATGAAGATTGCGCGGATGCTCTTCAGGAGACGACACTGAAGGTGTATAAAGGGTTGGCCAACCTTAAGCAGCCTAAGTTTTTTAAAACCTGGGTTATACGCATCCTGATTAATGAATGCAATCAGTTACTTCGTATGCGAGAGCGAACTATAGCTGTGGCGGAAATTCCCGAAGAACCGGTCGATTCCTATGTGCATTTTGAAGATTCAGGCAACGTAGACCTGCAAAGCTTCATTAATCAGTTGGACGAATCCCTGCGGCTTGCTATCGTGCTTTTTTATTATGACGATTTATCCATTAAGCAGATTGCAGATGTGCTCGACATCTCCGAAGGAGCGGTCAGGGCACGACTTCATCGCGCACGGAGATTGTTGTCCAAACAGATACATCCTGTGCGGGAGGAGGGTCTTGCTAATGAATAATAACAATTTAGAAAAGCAGATCAGGGAGCTAGGAAAGGCTAATATACAGGAGCTTCCACCTTTACTGCGGTCGCGGCAGGATTCGATTTATGCATCACTCGCCACAATTGTCCAGGATCCTGTGGAAAAGGAAAAGAAAAAAAGGATATATCCAAAAATCGCAGCTGCTGTATCTGCAGCGATAGTGCTAAGTGTTATGCTAACGGCCGTCTATCCGCCAACGTTGGCCAATGCGCTCAAGCAGCTTCCATGGATAGGCGGAATTTTTGAACGGGCAGATGATATAGGATTGCAAGCTGCTCAGCGTCTGGGTCTGATTACCCGACCGAATAGCAGTGATACGCATGATGGAATCACCTTGTCTGCCGAAGAGGCTGTATTTGATGGCAACCGATTGGCATTCTCAGTGAAGCGCGAGGGAGAAGGGCTGGACGGGAAGCTCACCGGCGTGACGATTGGAGCGGATGGGAAGCCTTTTCTAGGCAAAGGTTCAATAATGTCCGCAGAAGTTTTGATCGATGGGGTTTCAATGGAGGAATTCTCAGATGGTCATTGGGAAGCTATTCCTTTTCTAACCTGGATGGAAGGCAAGGAGCAGAGTACAGCTATTTTTCAACTGGTGGATTCTTCGAATTTGGGGATCACCAAGCCTTTCCCTGATCAATTTGAACTGACTGTAACCCTTCTTTTAAACGGTATAGATACACCATACATTCTGGAGATTCCTGCACGTAAGGTTACAGAAAATAGTATTGTCGTACCTGATATGCGCGCACAAGCAGAGGGATGGAGTCTGACGCTGCAAAAACTGGAATATAGCCCATTAACCACGCGTCTGTTACTCAACATTGAACAAGAGACTGACGGGGATTACGCAGATTTTAATACATTGGGCTTTGAAGTGACGGATGAACAGGGACTGGTTTTGGAAAATATATCGCAAAAAGCACTCCTTTCATCCAATAGATCACAGGATCTGAATCTGCTTGTAGAGCCGTTCGAGAAACATCCCAATATGCTCACAATCCGTGGCTATCTTTATGAGTTCGAGGATCCAAAAAGTAAGAGTGGCGCATTCAAAACAGACAGTTCCGGAAATCCTGTGAAGCATTATATCGATGGTCTGGAAATAAACGTGCTAGTTAAATAAACACTAAGGAGAATGATATCATGAAGAAAATGACAACGAAATTGTCTGTAATTTTAAGTGCTGCTGTATGCCTTGGAGCGTTGGGAATGCCGGCTTTAACCCAAGCAGCCAGTGTTCAAACCGCCGCTGAAGCTTCCCTGAATACAACAAAAGCCGCCGATTCACACGATCAGCTTACTTTAAAGGGCAGTGCACAGTTTGACGGTAATTATATTAAGATCGATCTGAGCCGTGAGGGATCCCTGTTCTCAGGAATGCTCGCAGGGGTAACCTTGAACGATAAAGGTGAGCCTTACCTTGCAGAAGGAACCATTATGGCAGTAGACGCCAAGCTCACTAATTCAGGTGGAATTGATTTTAAATCACCACGCTGGATCAGTGATGGTGACGCCAACAAGGCGGTTGTTGTATTGCAGACCGGATGGCTAACTGAGCAGCAAAAGGCAAGCCTGGCTTCCTCTGAATTGAGCATCCATGTGAAGCTTAACGGAATCGAAGATCCGTATGTACTAAAGTTTTCTCTCAAGCAAGCAGGAGTAGCGCGTAACATTCAGCTACCAGCTTTAAAGAAAGACAACCAATTTGAAATCAAAACCAATCGTGTTGCTGTGGGAGAGACTTCTGTGCGCATTGCTTTAGTAGTTAAAGGGATTGCTACCCAAGCACAGGCTTTAGGATATGACATTTATGATAATCTGGGAAATGAATTAGAATATATTGCACGGGAATCTGTTGCAACAACCCAGAATACTGTTTCTGAAGATTTATTGTTCGAGGCGCTTCGCCCGGCCGCAGAATATCTCATTATCAGACCTTATCAAGCGGTGTTTGAAAAAGGCACTGCAGGGGCTTATAAAGTAGATGCCAAAGGTAATGTAGTTAAAAATTACAACAAGCAACTAGAGATCAAAATTCCTCTGAAATAATAAACGCTGCAACAGATCCATATGTATGAGGAAAAGGGGATTACCTGTTGGCCGTGAGGCCTGAGGTAATCCCCTTTTTCATGGATAAAGCGTAATTTTACAACTAATCATCCATAGACAAATCCAGTGTATTCCCTTTACTAATGAAGACCTTGTAATTAGCAATTTTGTCGTTCAGCATCTTCTCTGTCTCTGTTAAATGTCTGATTTGATCCTGAACTGAGCTTCTATGATCTTCCAGAAGATTCAAGCGGGCTTGGCTTGTATGTTCTCCTTCTAAATATAACTGGGCATATTGCCGGATTTGTGAGATGGGCATTTGGGTTTGTTTCAACCTCAGTACAAATCGCAGCCAAGCAAGATGAGTATCATCATATACCCTTTCTCCATTCGCATTGCGTATCGGAGCAACGATCCCTTCTTTTTCATAATATCTCAGTGTATATGTGGTTATCTCCAATAACTTGGATACCTCGCTAATCGTGTACATGCATATCCTCTAATCTATTTTATTTTGAAAGTCACCCTGATTATAAAAAACATTTGCCTTAGAGTAAACTCTAACCTATATAATCAAATCGCTGTAAGATCGAATTACATTCTCGTAGAAAAATAGGAGGAAATCACATGAAATATACTGTAATTACCGGGGCTAGTTCAGGGATAGGTTATGAAACTGCCCTAGCTTTTGCTTCTCGTGGAAAAAACTTAATCCTTGTGGCCCGCAGAAAGGAACAGCTAGAGGAATTACAGTCTAAAATCGCTCGTATTCATCCTAATGTAGAGGTTGTCATTCAAAAGATTGACTTATCCGTTATCGAGAATGCTTATACGTTGTATGAAAGCCTGCGAGGATATGCCATCGAAACCTGGATCAACAATGCCGGATTTGGAAACTTTGCTTCAGTGGCCGAGCAAGATTTAAATAAAATAACTACAATGCTACATCTGAACATAGAAGCGTTGACTATACTCTCCTCTTTATTCGTTCGAGACTACTCCACTATTGATGGCACGCAATTAATTAACGTTTCATCTGGTGGCGGTTATACGATTGTAGGCAATGCTATAACGTACTGTGCAACGAAGTTTTATGTAAGTGCATTTACTGAAGGACTATCCCATGAGTTGAAGAGTCAAGGTGCACCTATGCAGGCTAAAGTGTTGGCACCTGCCGCAACAGAAACAGAATTCGCGAAACGTGCTTTCGATGTCACGAATTTCGAATATCACGGCACTGTGCGGAAATTCCATACCGCAAAGGAAATGGCTGGCTTCATGCTTGATCTGTATGACAGCAATCATGTGGTGGGACTTGTGAATGGTTTAACGTACGAGTTTGAGTTGAGAGATGCTATTTTTAATTATGTGGAGAGTACGCGATAGGCTTGTCTCGAAAGTTAAACAAATATGGCCATCCTTCAACGGATGGCCATGCACACTAACCAAGATATTGACACTTCCATTCGAAAATCTCATCAACAGCTTGATGAGGTCCACCGGATGACCGAAAGGAATCTTTAGTCGTTGCAACAGCTTTTTGGAATGACGGAAGGGTGAGCACAAGCTCTACAGCTTCACGCAGTTGGGTTGCAGTTAATCCTTGCATTTGTAATTTAATGCCCGCTCCAATATTGACGACTTGCTCCGCAATGATCGGCTGATCCGCACTTAGTGGGATTACAATTAGCGGAACCCCATAGTAGAGACCCTCATGCGCACTATTCATTCCACCATGTGTAATGAATATTTTTGTGTACTGTAATATATCCGTCTGTGGAACATAGTTTTTAACTATAAAGTTGGGAGGAATTTCTCCCAAATCATAGATTTGCACTTTGTTCCCAATGGACATAACAATCGTATGCTCCGTATTCCCGAATGCCTCAAAACAAAGCTTATAGAAATCACTTGCTTGGTTGAAGACCGTACCCATTGAAATGTAAATTAGGTCCTTCCCCTCAATTGCAGAAAAATCAAAATGATCTGGCGTTAATCGTGAACAGATGGAAGGACCCACGAATTTATACGATGGGTCGAAGGCTTCTCCATAAGGTTGAAACTCCCTTGTCGTATACACGATTGTAAGTGGTGCAGGATTACAGAACACTTCGTAAGGAGAGTGAATCTGCACACCATATTGTTCCTTTATTTTTACGCTCAGACTTTGAAATCTATCGTCTACAGCTTTTACTATTTCTGCAGGGGCTTCTGTGTAGAATCGTTCCATGATTTGATTAAATGATTCTTTAGTCTGTGCAAAAGAAGTACAAGAGTTGATAGCAGGAAGCTTAAGAATTTGAGCAATTAAACGTCCACAACCAAACATCGAATCATGGATGATGTAATCGAATTGCTCCCCTTTGATCTGTTCAAGAACGCATGGTATAACGATATCCGCCGTAAGTAAAAGCCCATTGACTCTTTCGAGCAGATAATCCCTCCCACCTGAAATAAAGGCCTTTATAAATTGTTGATCATCCAATGTCCTTACTACAGCGCCTGTTTCCTCCATACGCTCCCGAAAAGCTTCTATAGTGAAGTATACTACCTCTTCTCCACGAGAAATAAGCTCCTGTACAACGCCAATCGTTGGATTGATATGTCCCTCTGATCCAGCATTAATAAATAAGACACCCGCCATTCCTATCCCTCCTCAGTTTTACTATTCTCTAAATTGTACAGGAGTAAGGGGCGGTGCACCATACCAGCTCTTCTTCAAAACAAAATCATTAATCATAAAAGAGGCTCTCCGCTGCAACAGCGAGAAAGCCTCTTTTGTTATTTACTTTAAGCTCAGCGTATTGGATCAATACACCTGACCAAGCAACTGGTATGCTTCTTCCTTGGATTTAACCGCCAAGAGATCTCCCCTGAAATCATCATCCATCAGCTTACGAGATAAGATTTGCAGTACTTTAAGATGGGCGTTTCCCTTACTGCTGCGTGGCACCGCTATCATAAAGATCAGTTTAGCTTCGCTTCCGTCTAGGCTGTTCCAATCTACTCCGTTCTGCTTGATACCAAATACAATGCTTGGCTTAAGTACGGCGTCCGATTTACCATGGGGAATGGCTATATTCAGACCGATGCCTGTCGAGCTTTCTTCTTCCCGGGCCAATATAGCCTCTTTGAATTCACCGGCAGAGCTTACCGCTCCGGCCCTCTCCAGCGCTCCAATCATTTCGTTAATAATAGCGTCCTTAGTATCTCCATTCAGATCCAGATTAATCAAATCCGGTGTAAGAATATCGGTTAATTTCTCAATGTGAATGGCTGGCGCTTCCGTCGCGGTCCGGTCATTTGCCTGTTCCAATGCCGACACGTCTGTGGTAGTTTTCTCAGCTACTATGACAGAATATTCAAGATCCGCTTCTCCCAAGACAGCCTGGGTTTCAGCTGTAACATCCTTTTTCAGCAGCCTGATCATGACAACTGTTACCGCCGAACCGACAATGACGGCGACAAAAAACATCAACACATTGTCTACTGCACCAAGCACGGCTACAATCGGTCCACCATGGGCTACTCTGTCCCCAACATGGCCAAGCATCGCTATCACCGAACCGACCATCGACCCTACCATGATACTCGGAATGACACGCAGAGGATCTTGTGCGGCAAACGGAATTGCACCTTCGGTGATACCAAACAGTCCCATTGTAAATGACGCTTTGCCGGCCTCTCGTTCTGCCGGTTCAAATTTACGTTTGCTAATCATCGTTGCAAGTCCCATACCAATTGGAGGGATACAAATAGCAGCGGCGATTGGACCCATAATTTCATAGTTACCTTCTCCGATCATGGCCGAGCCGAATAGGAATGCAACCTTGTTCACTGGACCGCCCATATCGAAAGAAATCATCGCACCCAGAATCAGGGCTAGCAAAATCGAGCTTGTACCCTGCATACCTGCGAGCCACCCCGTCAGGGATTCAAACAGCTGTGCGATTGGAGAACCAATCAGGAATACAAAAATCAAACCGACAATCAGGGAGGTTAATATTGGAATAATGATGATTGGCATGATAGGTTTTAGTGCCTTAGGAACTTTCATTTTCTTGATTCCAAGCGCTACATAACCCGCTAGGAAACCGGCGATAATTCCGCCGATGAATCCAGCTCCCGCCTCACTTCCGTAAAAACTTCCGTTTGCGGCGATGAATCCTCCTACCATACCCGGAACAAGACCTGGTCTATCCGCAATACTCATCGCAATAAAACCGGCTAATATGGGCACCATGAAGGTAAATGCGGCCGATCCGATGTCCAATATCGTCTTCCAGAATGAATCATCCGGTATGACTAGTCCTCCCGGAGTTTTCACGCCACCAAGGGTCAGCGCAATTGCGACCAGTAAGCCGCCGACAACGATAAACGGCACCATATAGGACACACCATTCATCAAATGGCGGTAAATCGGATTTTGCTTCGACTTTTTCTCCTGCTTGATATCTTCAGCAGACCGTAATTGTGCTCGGTAGACCTTCACATCATCGCTCATCACCCGTCTGATCAGCTCTTCCGGATGGCGGATGCCTTCCTGTACGCCAACTACAAGCAGCTTCTTGCCGACAAACCGATCCTTTACGACCGTTTTGTCTGCCGCGATAATTATGCCATCCGCTTCACGGATATCCTGCTCGGTTAACTGATTCTCCACTCCAATAGAACCCTGAGTTTCAACCTTCATCTTGATGCCTAGTTTAGCTGCCGCCTTTTGAAGATTTTCGGCGGCCATATACGTATGTGCTATTCCGTTAGGACATGAGGTAATTGCCAATATTTTCATAGCCATTCTCCTTCACTATAAATGTTTCCGCTTACATTCATAGTATAAACGCCAACCATCTCCTTCTCAGATTGAAATTTTACCGCAACTTCCGGAAAAACTAAATTTATTCTTGTCAAAAAAATAAAGCGATATTAAAAGGTCATGCTTTTTCGTGTGTATAGCCTAATTTTAATTTACCCTTTCAGTCTGCTCAGAAATTTCATCACATCAGTTTCCTTGGACAAAGCACTGACAAAAGCCGGACGCTCACTGATCAGCGACAATTCCTTAAATAGCTGCCTCGCTTCTTCCCGTTCTTCACTTTTTAACGCTAGCATAAACACGAGCTCCACTTTTTCAGTTCCCCAGAGGAGTGGCTGCTTTAAGGTGGCGATTGCAATTACCGATTGTTTGATCAATTGAGGGCTACCATGCGGAATGGCAATCCCTCCCCCTATAGTCGTAGACGACATTTTTTCTCTCCCCAGAGTGCTTTCCGAATAACCTGCCTCCGCATATCCCTTGTCCACCAATACTTGCCCCAGCTTAGCTATAATCTGGTCTGGCTGCTGCACATCCTGCTGGAGAAAGACTAGAAATGGTGTTGTGTACTTCAAAAAAATGGATTCTTGTCTGTTGTTTGGCTCATCAAGCTGTTTAATTTCATGTTCCAGCTTTCGCTCGTCTCTAGCCTCCAGCAAGGGGGAGACATGGATATGAGGGATCTTCAGCCCCGAAAGAGCGACGGTAGAAATGACAAGATCAACTTTATGGGTAGCTAAATAGTCATGCACTTCCGCTTTGGCCATCGATGCTTCCACATGCACAGATGGAAATTTACGTTCAATTTTCGTTCGGAGCAGTTGGGACATACCAATACCCATGTGACATATGATAATCACCTTTTTTGGATTACTCTGGCCTTTATGAAGCCTTTCAACAGATGCCTGGAAATGCAGCGTCAGATAGGCTGCTTCTTCCTCGGGAATAGATAAATGAAGCGATTCACCCATCTCTTCCAGCGCAACAATGACCCGGTCGAACATATAGGGATACATTTTTTTGATCTCGGCCAGCATCGGATTGGACACGGCCAGCCCGTAATCAAGACGGTTCAGGGTAGTATATAAATGAACTTTCAGACCATTCATCAATACTTGATCTTGGGAAAACTGAATCATGTTAAGCACCGACATCCGGCGCGTCAGCTGCTCGACAATCCCCTGTAAGAGAGGCTGTCTGTCCGCCAAATCGTCCCCACTAGAACCCTCACTCTCCTGACGATAGCGGAATTTCCCACCAAGTAGGCGCAATGTTAAATAAGCTGCTTCTTTACTGGGGAAAGACACGGCAAACAGCCGTTTCAAACGCAGCAAAAACTCCTCGGCCCATATAAATTCCGCTTTTTTCTGCAAAAAAGCAATTTCTTGATCGGAGAGAGAGATTGGTTGTTTAAGTTTGGTTCGTTTGACCATCAGCAAAATATGTAGCATTAGACTTTCAAAGGCTTCATCTGTGTAATAAAGCGAATGCCGTTTTTGCAGCGCCCTTAATTCATTGTATACGCCAGCAATCTCGTGTTGCTCAAATTGCTTCATCATCATCTGTCCCGTCAACTCCGAGCTGTCTATCAACTGGTCCAAGCGCACCAAAGCCGTCCTTTTATTTTTTTCGGAGCCTTCAATTGCAAGGCCAACTCTCTGCTTGGAGATTAAGGCTAAATTAAAGGGTTGTAACCACACCTCAATTTTCTCTACATCTTTACGAATAACAGCTTTGTTCACAAAATACTGCGACGCTAAGTCCTGAATGGCTACGGGCTTGGCATCCATCAGCAGCCGATAAGCGAGATGCAGAACTCTTTCCTCGTCGGATTCATGTCTAGCCGAACTTTCTCCTGCATAAAGACGGTGGAATAAATCAGCCTGATCGGCTTCGTCAATCTCCAGATAAATGCCCCGCCCCGGCCTTTTCACCAAGCTTGTATTTGAGTACCTTTCTATATATTCTTCTATAATTTTCAGATCGCTCCGAATGGTTTTCTCTGAGCAGTTGATCTCATCAGCTAGATTCTGCACTAACAATAATCGGTTCGATTCTGTTAACAAAATGCGAAAAATCTCTTTTTGCCTATTATTCATCAGATCTCCCTGCTTCCATCATATTTTAGTGAGATACAAGAGCAGGGTCTCTCCCTATTATTTAATGATTAGTTTATTAACCTGAACTGAAGCGTTCCATAATCAGACTCAGCCTCTTCAAGCTTTTTCTTTACTGGAATAAACAGCATAATTATAGAGCTTACTACAAAAAAAATAAAAAAAGAAGCGGGTCCCTCGTAGTTGACGGGATTAAGCAGTAGTTTTCCGGTGTTCGATCGTATTTCTCCTGTACGTCATATGAAGGTAACTATGCCTTTATGAGCTTAACGGGCTATCAGCGAAAAAACAGATCATTGAACCTTAGAATCAACGTGGATCCACTCTACTTGTTCTGCGTACTTTATCGTACAAATAAAAGGATGCGATGCCAGCGCTCAATGTTCCGCAGATCATATCCAGCATCGTGTCGTTCAAACTGCCATTTTGCGAATGAAGCTCAAAGAGATGATCCACCGTAAACTCATAAATCTCCCATATTCCAGCCATTGCAACAGCAAATAGAAACGCGAACCAAATGATGATGTTGGAAGGCAGACCGCCCAGCCCTTTACGCTTAGCCATCTTGATCAAGATGAATCGTCCTACGAAGAATAAAATAACTCCAGACAGCAGATGCTCAATCTTGTCTAAATAAGGGATAACACCATACATATTGAACAAATTGGCGAGCATCATCGTAATCGCGATAAAGACCAGCACCGAGAATCGTAGTGCAGGAGGCAGTTCACTTTTGGTCCATGTGATTAAGCCCCTAAAGAGTATCAGGACGACAATGATAAGACCCGCTTGAAATGTTTTATCATAATTCCCAATCAGGGCAAAATAAACAATTGATACTCCGCAAATGAGGTAGAGAATCATTTCAAAAAAATAATTGAACCTAAGGTTTCTAGAAGTCTCTTGCATAGCAGTTCCTTTCTGACTAGACATTTTTAATTAATTATCACCCGTTCAAAGCCACCCCATACGACAATCATATCATTAGTTATAAAAAGACTCCCGTGACTTTCCCTTAGGCGGGAATACACGGGAGCCTTGAGCGACTGAGAACCTTACATCGCCTTTTCAGCCAAATCGTTAACTAAATTTCTCATCCACTTCCGGGAGTAAATCCGGGCGTAACCGAAGCCAAAACGGACAACCTCCTCAAGTGATATGACGAGATATACAAGGTAGACAGGCTGCTTCCAGACGTATGACAGCAATAGCCCGGAGGGGACACCTATCAGCCATGTCGCGGTCGATTCCATACTGAACACGAACTTACTGTCTCCCCCACTGTTTAGAATGCCGCCTGCTATAATCATATTGGAAACTTTGGCCCAAAGAAATCCAGCGAATACGATAACGATATATATGCTCATCTGTTTAGCATCCTCGGAGATATTGAACGCGGAGACATACAGCTTCGAGCCTGCCGCAATGATAACCCCGACAATTAGAGAGATGATAATGCCAAGACGAATGAACTTTTTCGCATGATCGAGTGCGATATCCGTTTCGTTCGCGCCCAAACGGTTGCCGACCAAAACCCCAGCTGCACTAGCCAGACCGGACAATAAGCCGATGCAAAGCCCTTGCAATGGGAAGGTAATGGTCATCGCCGTCATCTCCATCGTCCCCATGCGGCTATAGATGATCGCATATGCCGTTTCACCCAATACCCAGATCAATTCAGTCAGCAGCAGTGGATACGTCGTTCCAAAAAACTTGCGGATGAGCGGTTTAGGAATGATGAACAAGTTCTTTAACCCAACAGCGCCCGGTAAACGATACCGGTACACGGCACCAATGATCAACAAACATTCTATTACCCTGGAAATAAGGGTAGCAATAGCCGCACCCTTCAGACCAAGCGCTGGAGCGCCGAAGTTCCCGTAAATAAGTACGTAATTCAGTATAATATTCAACACAACAGCAATTAAGCTTACATACATCGGCCATTTGGCATGGCCCGTACTACGCAAAATCGCGGAATACATCATCGTGAGCATAACAGGTACAAAGCCGATCGACATGATCTGCAGAAAAATATACCCATTATCTATTACATTCGCATCTGTCGTGAACATGCTCAGGAAAAGCGGCGAATCGATGAAGACAGCCGCAGAAAATAAGAACGAGAACGCGAAGCCGACGATTAGTCCAAGGCCCAGCACCTGGGAGACGCTTTTAGAATCTTTGTTCCCCCAAAACTGGGCTGCATAAATAGACACACCCGTCGATAGACCAGCCAAGACAACCGCGATGATCCCATATATTTTGGTGGACATTCCCACCGAGGCAATCGCCACATCTCCAAGCTGCCCGACCATCAACTGATCCGTCAAATTGAGCAATGACATCAGTAAGCTTTGAAGCGTAACGGGTACAGCGATTTTATACACACTTTTGTAGAAGTTCTCTTTCTCTGACATGGATCATTCACAACCCCCATATTCTCGATTTTACCGCGTCCATAGCCATTCGCAGTTTATGACTTCGTGTGAGGTTATATCACTTTTTTGTAGCGCATGAGCGTATAATTATCTTTTGGCTGAATCTCTACAACCTTGAACTTTTTCGCAAAGCACAATTGCTGATACCCGTCTCCATCCACTAAAGTAATGTTCGTGGAACCCCCTATGATGATCGGAAGCTGCATCAGAATAATTTCATCGACGATGTCCTGATCGAAGATATGCCAGTTCAAAAAGCCGCCGCCCTCGACCATCAAGCTGGTAATCCCGAAGTTGTCTTCCAACTGACGTTCAAGCTCCACGAAATCGACTTTATCCTCACCGCAGATGAGGCACTCCTTCCCTCTTTCCCGGATCTGCTTGATTTTATATTCATCCCGTCCTTTCTCCGTTGTGACAATAATCGTCCTCCCCTCATCCGAGAGCACATTGCTATCCAGCGGAATATCCAAGGTGGTCGTCGGAATGATCCGGATTGGATTTTTGTTCTCCTCATACCGATTAGTAAGAAAGGGATTGTCCGTCAGAATTGTATTTTTTCCGACCATAATGCCCTGCACATTCCCCCGGAATAGATGAATGAATTCCATATCCTCACTGGAAAACAAAGAAAAAAGCTCCTTACTCGAATTACCAGCTCCCATAGTGAGCTTACCGTCAATCGAAATTTGGCTGAATATCGTTGTTTTCATGTTTCTTCTCCCCGTCTCTTTTTAGCTTTTATATGCGCCCCAGAATGCTTGGATGGTCTGTTCAATTTTTTTCAATGCTTGTTCAGAATTGCTTAAGGGCAGCTCGGTTAGACCCGCATTTAGCGCCTCCCATACATGAATCATGAAGGGGTAAGTCGGCATCGGCCGTGCGTGCTCCAACAGCGATATAATCATCTTTTTGTTAAGCGTAGCAGAGGCAGCTAGACGGTTCAGCACCTCTTCCTGAGCTGGAATCCGCTGTACACCCAGCGTCCACATGGTTTGGCACTCATCACTCAGCATAAAATGCGTGAACGACAAGATATCTTCCCGCTCCTCCGATGTTAACGAATGATTCGGGTAAATTAGGCCGATAGAAGAAGACATGGATAGCGATTGCTGGCCTTCTATGACCGGAAGCTGGCAGACCGCAAGCCTGTTGTTCATCTGCTTGTCCAGATGGTTATAAATCCACTCTCCACAAATAATGGCGCCAATCTTACCGTCAATAAACTGATCTAGCAGTCCTGTGGAACCGTCGAGACTAACGAGCACGCCTTGATCCATCTTGTCATGGATGAACTCAAGTGCTCGCTTCATTTCAGGGGTTACGATATTCGGCTTTCCATCCTGGACAGGCCAACCACCGAAAGCTGTAAGAAACGGAATAAACCAATAACCCTGCTGTAAATCTGCCCCAATCGGTATGATGCCTTGAGCGGACAACCTCTCTGCTGCCTCTTCGAACACTTCCCATGTCGTCGGCGCACTGGCGTAAATCTCCGGATTGTAATACACAACCAGATGATTGCCCCGTAATACCGGGATACCATACTGAACACCATCCAGTTGCATCGTTGAAAGTGCCCCTTCAGTGAGTGCATCATCGAATAGCCAGCCCGGTACTTTAGAGTAAAGGCCATTCTCAACATAGGAGGACATATCCGCAGGAACCATCGCCAGATGCGGACCTTGATGAGTGTCCTTAATTTGGTTCAGGCGCGCAGTCAACTCCGTAATGTTCATCACTTGTGGCGTAATTTGTACGCCGAAGCGCTCTGTATACAGCTTGCAAATTCCCTCTAACACCTCAATCGAGGTATCTCCCGGACCGTCAAACTCATGCCATAACACGATTTCTTTGCTCTTCTTTTCCATCGCTGCCTCTCCCCCTTAACTAACTTGTCTATGATTGTTTACGAGCACTAAAGCCTGATTTGGTGCAAGCAGTAAGCTGTCTAACGTCTGACCTACGATGCTGCCCGTTAAGGAACTATCCAGCGTCACGGTCATTGGGTAACGCCCAGGTATCGCAGCCTTCAAATCAACTTGGCAGGAGGTATCAGCGCTCAAGTTAAAGCAGCACAGCAGTGTCAGCTCCCCATGCATATACCCGTACAGAACTGTACCTTCCGGGGATTGAGCCACGAAAAAGTTTTCTGGCTTCACTAGTTGGGGCCAATCTTTCTTAAATTCACTTAGCTCTGTCAGCAGCGGCAGCATCGGTGCAGGATTTGTCCAATTAATTTGCATGACGTTAAAAAAAGCGCGGGAAATCTCCTCTCCGTTCGTGTTGTCCCCAAGACCACAGTTGAGGGGCTGCTCCTCATTCATTTCATAGCCAGTCGTCACGTATGGAATTGCATTCGGAAGAAATTGATTAAATACCGCGATCATCCGAGCCACCTCAACTCCGCCACGGCTCGTGATCCGAGGCGTATCTGCTGTTTCTGCACAGGCGAACACATGAATGTTTAACTCAGGCAGCTCCTCTAAGAATGAAACGAGATTGTCCTTATTAATTTGCGTCATGACATTCCATCCGCTGCCAAGCATAATGTTGTAGCCGGTGCTCGCCGCCTTCTTGTGATTACGATTGAACAAATCTTCGCTGATCAAGATCGCATTCGGATTCAACTCTTTAATCGTGTCAAAAATACGAGTCAACAGCGGAATAGGAAGTACATGTCCGATATCGATGCGGAAGCCATCAATCCCATACTTTTCGAGATTAAACCGTACGGCCTCCTCCAGCACATCCCACAGCTCCAGATTCGGCTCCTCACCCGGGTAGTCATTGCATTTAATCGTATCAAAAAGAACATATGGTGCCTGATCCGAACTTATAAGATGTCTCACTTGCGGAGAAAAGTCCTTGTAGAGGCGCAAGAACGTAATGTCTGTCCAAATCGGCTGCACATCGTTAATCCAATCCGAATGCGCGGGAGCAGTCGTTATCCCCATCTCTTGCTCCACCAAAGTTAATAGCTCATCTCCAGTTTTAGCAGCTCTCTCTTTTAACTGCTGCCAAAGGATTGGATGAAGTTCATTGGGCGGCGGCGAAAACTTCCGCAGAAATGCTGCGGTTTCCTGGCTGTGGTAGACCGTCTCCAATTTGTCAGGCGTACACTCCTCAAAGAATCCAAGCTCAGGAATCGATGGCGGTGCAAAGCCTTCTAATTCCTGCATTTTGATCCAATACACCCATTCAGGATGTTCGGTAATGAACGCACTGTTTTTCGCCGTTACACGGGGAATGAAATCAACAACAGTCTTAATATCAAGCAAATGACAAGCTTCTACCAAAGCGCTGAGCTCATCGTGGATCGTAAACTCCTCCATACCATCCAGCAGGCTATCGTGTAGGTTCTGATCCAAGTGGAATAACGATTGCACAGCGTAAGGTGACCCGATATCTCCTTTCAGATTCAACTTGCTGTACTGGTTCACTGGAAGCATATACAGAATATTGATGCCCATTTTTTTTAACAGCGGCAGAAGAATAAGGAATCTTAAAAAAGTGCCGGATTCAATTGTTCCATCATGGTTATAATCCCAAGCCGTCGAATAACGAATTAATGAAGAATAGATCGCGCTGTCGTCTAAATTCGTGCGTTCCTTGAGCGAATATCTCCACGAAAGCTTGTCTACATACTTCAAATGCTCTGTCAAAAAATCATACGGATGTACACAAATTTCACCGTCTTTTTCCAAAAGAACACACTCATATCTGCACTCATTCCACACAGCAGGAATCCAAATTGGCGCGACGTCTTTATCTTTGTGTGTAGACAAGTAATCCTGAACAAGTCTAAATTTGCTTTCTTTGCTCATTAACAGATCCACCTCTCATTGATTGCAGTTCTACGTTTAGGGAACAAAAACCGTCTTTACGGTGTCACTCCCAACCACCTTCAAAGAGTTCAATTCATAGCCGATCAACTCGTTTATTGCTGTCTCGTGCTGATTGAGCTTAACTTTTCTGGTCACCAGTTTCTCCAGTTCAGGTGTCTCAGCGGCAAACCGCAAAGCCTCCTCGAACATGTAGCGGTATTCGCCCGCTGCGATAATTTTGATTGCATGCTGTACGAATCTGGTAGGGGAAAAGGTGTACCGATACTTCGCATTAATTCCAAAAGGAACAATGCGCCCTCCTCGCTCAATCCATTCCTCCGCTACTTCGAGCTGAGTGCCCACCGTATCGATAATCACATCAAACTTATGTCCCGCGCAGATTTCATCTACGGTAGCTTGATTTAATTGGGATGGTGTTAGAACAAAATCCGAGATTTCTCTGGCAAATGCCAACCGATAGGGATTAATTTCCGTCGCTACCGTGAGCGCAGCTTTTGATTTACTCACCATTTGACTTAACAGCCCCATTGGACCCGATCCAAGAATGAGCACCTTATCGTCAGCCGTGACATTAGCTTCTTTGAAATTGTGCAGCACACAGGCAAGCGGCTCGATCAATACCCCCGTCTCCCAGCTCATATGATCAGGTAAAGGGTGTGCAAACGTTTGTACAGTTGAGAAAAAAAAAGTGAATGTCCCATTTCGATTCAAACCAGCAATAGGCATCCCATTTCCATCGGAGCCTATACATAAGTGCGGCTGTTCTTTCAAGCAAAAATAACATTCGTTGCAGCTTTGATTCGGATCGATAACTACTCGGTCCCCCACCCTAACACGGTCAACATTACTGCCAATTTCGATTACGGTCCCTACAGCCTCATGACCGCGAATGATTCCTGGAACTCCTTCCTCTTTACCGGTTATGACCGCTAGATCTGTTCCACAAATGCCTGTCATCTCAATCCGAATCTTAACTTCATCCGGGGTTACAATCTGTGGCTCTTCCCATTCGCAGAGCTCTAGCTTATCATTGGATGTCCACACCAGCGCTTCCATAAGCATTCTTCCTTTCACTTTTCCTATTATCCATTTTCCACCAGAATATATCATACCTCCCATGTAAAAGTAAGGTGAATATTGTCGTAAAATGTTATTGTTTACATTTTTATAAAGCTTTCAGATAAATAAACGCTTTAAATAAAAAAAACACCTCCCCCGTAAATCAGGAAAGGTGTACCTTTACTAAGCCTATTTTGCAGGCTCCTGTTTAAAAATGATTTTAAAAATAGGGTAGAATATCAAGAACGAAATTGTACTATTGATAATCATTGTAATAATATCCGCTGTTGTCTCCCCCATTGAACCCATTCCCCATGTGTTAATTAATAAGTTATAGATAGAAGCCTTGTAAAATCCTTGCGCCGCGGCAGCACCAACGGTTATAAAAATATACGCTAATACATACCAGAAAGCAGCCTTCCAAACGTTACTGTTTGATTTAAATGTAATGCTTCTCTGTGCGAAAAAGTTAATGATCTGTGCAATGGCGAGCGTGATTTGAACGGCAAGAAAATAGCCAAGTCCTCCTCCACCTCCTGATGTAAGCGAACCAGCCGCATAATCGAATATATAATAAGCACTTCCATCAAAGTTATGTCCCAACTGAAAAACTTGAAAGCTTGTAGATAGTAATGATGTCTGTGCAAATATCAGTTTAAATAAAGGCATTAGAACAAGTTGTAATACCGTCATTCCAGCACTCAGTATAAAAAATACTATGAATTGTGCAATATTCGGATGTTGTCCCTTGAATTTATTCCAAACATCCATCATTCCTGTGTTTTTCTCGATATTCACTTCGCTCATACTCTTCTATTTCTCCTTTGAAGCCTAGAAAAAGGAGATACCGTGGTATCCCCTTTTCCTCGCTTACTATTTTCCTATCGGTTTATCCATTTCAACACCTTCAAGATTTGCTTTCGACTAATTTTTCCACCAGTAAAACGGTCGATTTGACGAAAAGGCATATTCAGAACAAAGTAGACATTATTCGCTAGCAGAGGTTTATTGACTACTTCAAAAAACTTGTTAAAGAAAAGGACAATATGATAGATTGTTTTTCCAAGTGCGTTCTTATATTTGGCTTGAGCAATGGTGTCGTTTAACCCCAAGTCCTGCTTTGGATCCCAATAAGGAGAAGGAGGTTCATAACCCAAGAGCCCCTTATATTCCGCTGCCGTTACTTCATGAACATGTCCGCTAAAATAATGTGGGAATTGCTCCTTTGTATGTTCACAAGAAACGGAATCGCCCGTAAGCATAACACGTTCCTGCAAAAGAATAGACTGGATCGAACTTCCGATTTGAATGTCGTAAGCGCCAGGCTCGACCGCCCAATCGTGAATCGTCGGATTATAATACGAAAAATCACGTTCCTCCAGAATCATTGTGACACGTTTGCTTTCGCCAGGCTCTAAGCTCACCTTTTCAAAACCTTTTAATTCTCGTTTGGCTCTAAATATCGATGAATCTTGTTTCTGGATGTAGAGCTGCGCAACCTCTTCCCCTGCGACTGCCCCTGTATTGGTGATGGTAAATGAAACCTGATGCTGATCAACCGTTAAATCTGTATATGCAAAGGTTGTATAGGACAGCCCATAACCAAACGGAAATAACACAGGTTTATTCACGGTATCAAAATAACGGTAACCGATAAAAATGCCTTCGATATGCTCTGCGGTTGCCTCCTTACCTGGATAATAAGGAGCAGAAGAGACATCACTATACTTGATCGGGAATGTCTCGCTGAGCTTACCACTTGGGTTGTACTCTCCAAGTAAAACACTCTTTAACGCTTCAGCACTTCCTTGTCCAGATAAATAGGTATGAACGATAGCTCTGACATTCTTTATAAACGGCATTTCAATGGCACCACCGCCAGCGAGAATCACCACAATATTGGAATTGACTTCTGTTAATGAACGAAGCAGTTCGAGCTGGTTATCACGTAAGCTAAGGTTTACGCGGTCAACACCTTCGGCTTCGCTGCCTTCGTCTAGCCCCAAGAACAGCAAAATGGTATCTGCTTTCTGAGCTAACGTAACAGCTTCCTTTAGTAAACGGTCATTTTTTCCACCCATTCGCTTGAAGCCTTTCGCATATCCCACAATCGATAAGCCAGATTGACCGAGCACATCGCAGGCATTGGATAGCTTGGCAGGATTAATAAGCGAGCTTCCAGCACCCTGGTAGCGAGGATTACTGGCGAAATCACCAATAATCGCAACTTTATTGCCATGTTTAAGCGGTAATATCTTGTCGTCATTTTTCAATAACACAATCGAACGTTTGGCAGCTTCAATCGCCTTATCATGGTGCTCCTCATAATCGATACGCGATGTATCTTGATCATGTAGCTGGGTAGTAAAGACTAACTCAAGCAGACGATCGACAGCGTCATCCAGTACTTCTTCGTCTAGCTCATTGTTTTTAATGGCTTGCACGATTTCTTGATCCGTAATTCCATTGGTTGAAGGCATCTCCAATTGATTGCCTGCTTTCAATCCTGCAACACGGTCATTATTACCGCCCCAATCCGTAACGACTACGCCATTAAAATCCCATTCACCGTACAGAATATCCTGTAACAAATCGTTATTTTCATTGGCGAACGTACCGTTGACTTTGTTGTAAGAGGTCATGATGGTTTTCGGTTGACCCTTCTCAACTACACGTCTAAATCCTTCTAAATACAATTCTCTTAACGAGCGTTCATCCACGACTTCGTCAATCGTCATTCGCATATGTTCTTGGCTATTGACCGCAAAGTGTTTAGGACATGCAGAAATGCCGTTCACCTGAATGCCTTTGACCATCTCACTCGCTAATTCTCCCGTTAAATAAGGGTCCTCGGAAAAATACTCAAAATTTCGTCCGCATAACGGATTCCGCTTGATGTTCAATCCAGGACCAAGCAACACACTCACTTTTTCGCTAGCTGCTTCTTTTCCAATCGTTTGACCAACCTCATAGATCAATTGTCTGTCCCAGCTATTAGCCAAGGTTGCCGCCGTCGGAAAACAAGTGGCAGGCAGACTTTTATTTAAGCCTAAGTGGTCTGCCTTTCCGCCTTGCTTCCTCAAACCATGCGGTCCATCTGTCAGCATAATGCTGGGAATCTTCACCCGGTCGATTGCTTTTGTATTCCAAAAGTTTGCGCCAGACATTAAAGATGCCTTTTCTTCTACGGTCATACTTTCGATTAATGCTCTATACTTCAATCTCTTCACCCCGCATGCTTACGCCTATTTTTCGAATAAGTAGGTTTGCAGGATCGTGTACAACACATGCTGAACACTTGTGCGAACCCCGTTTGTGATTCCTGCAGGATCCTTCTTGTATGCTTGTTTTAATAATTTCTCGTTTTTACTTGGTGTCATAATATCAAGCATGAGGTCATTGCCAGCTACAACCGCATCCGGCGCTTTCATAAACCCAAAGACTGCATCGCTGGAAACAAATCCAGCAAAGCCCCATTCCTTACGCAGAACATCATTTAACAAGATGGAATTCGCTCCTGCCCACTTTGTCCCGATGATCGAAAAGCTGGACATTGCGCCTAGAGGGCTGCTTTCTTTAACCGTAATCTCAAACGGCTTCAAGTAAATTTCGCGAATCGCTTGCTCGTTGGCCCAGATCAGATTTCCTGAACGAGCATTGGTTTCTTGATCGTTCAGCGCGAAGTGCTTCATAAAGGCAATAATGCCTTGGTCTTCTGCGCCGTTTATCATTGATGCCGCCATTTTTCCTGAAAGCACAGGATCTTCTGAGAAGTATTCAAAGTTACGGCCGCCTTGTGCTGTACGGTGAATATTCATCCCCGGTGCATACCAGCCTTGAATGCCATACGCACGCGCTTCTTTACCAACCGCTTCTCCCATTTGATAGGCTAGATCATTGTTCCATGTTGCTGCAATGACGATTTCAGACGGATATGACGCGGCTTCGATTGGCTTAAAGAAGTAACTAAATCCAGCCGGTCCGTCCATCAACAACGTTTTAGGAACACCCAAACGCTCTACTGCCATCGTTCTATAAGCGCCGTTTGCTACATAATCAATCATTTCGTCCAATGTAAACTGATCCATGAATTCATTCCATTTCGGATCATCAAAGGCTAAACCTTTCAAATCCTCCAGTACTAAGCCATTATTAGCGCCAACCGTTGGCATTTCCATCGTTGAAGCTTCCGGCTCTTTTGAGAATGCGTCGACCACATTTTGCGGTGCTTTATGACTAATATTTTCATCTGAAGGGTAAGTCTTCTCCCAATCATTCCGGGACAAATACGTAACTTCACCTTTTGCTAATTCAAAGCGATTCTCGTAAGGTGTTCCGGTATCCTTATCTTGTTTGAAAACCTTCTTGTCAGCCAACTCAAGGTCATAGCTTGCCACGATATCATGTACATTGCGAGCCACTTTAATCGTATATGTGCCTGGGTCTAATACATACGCTTCCTCTACGTTCATATCATAAGAAGCCATCTCTTCCGTAGCGAACGAAAGGGTAAGCACCTCGGATTGACCTGCTTCCAGCAGAGACGTCTTTGCATAAGTGGCCAGTTCGATGGCCGATTTTTCAATGCCGCCTGCAATATACGGAGCTGAATAATATACTTGAACAACATCTTTTCCGGCTCTGTCGCCAACATTTTTCACTTCGACTTGTAGTTCAATCTTGTCTACCGACAATGACTGATTCAGAACCTTCCACTCGAAATCCGTGTAGCTTAATCCATGTCCGTAAGGATATAACACGGTATCTCGATAGCCTGCTTCATCATTTAAAAAGAAGGTTTCATAGAAACGGTAGCCGACATAGATCCCTTCTTGATAATTGAGGAATGAATACTTCAAATTATCGTATTTATAGTCTCCAAAGTTCTCACTTGCTGGAGCCGATGAATTGTCATACACGTACGTATCCGTGATACGGCCTGATGGATTAATATTTCCTGCAAGAATATTTCCTAATGCGTTGGCACCATAAGGCCCAGGTGTTCCTATCCACAAGACAGATTTAATAGATTTAAATTCATTTACGAAACCAAGCTCTAAGGCATTCCCCGCATTTACAACGATTGTGACATTTTCAAATGACTGTGCAACCTTTTCAATCAAAGCGCGTTTATTAGCTGTCAATTTCAACTGCTCAGCGGTCGCATCACTAGCTTCTGTACTCTCACTAGCAATGACAATAATTGCATTTTCCGAATAGGATTTCGCTTGTGCTATGGCTTCGTCCGATAAATAATCGATTTTAGGTTCATCGCTAGAGTTTCCGCCTAACATGCCTTTTACAACTTGAATGACTCCGGTACTCGCCTTGCTGCCCACTCCTGCTTTTGCACCAACCTCTTGATACAAGTCATGAAGCTCGGTATTGTATGAAATACCTGCATTTTCTAGACCTTTAAATAAATTAACCGCACGGGAAGTATCCCCCGCACCCGATCCTCCGCCGCCATAACGTAGCTCTAATGCAGCTAATCCGAAGACGTTAACCTTTTTATCTTTCAAAGGCAGCTGTTTATCATCATTCTTCAATAGAACAATGCCTTCATTCGCAATTTCTTCAGCTATTTTCCCACCTTGTTCACGTGCTGCAAGCGCCTCAGGGGAATCGGTTACGGCTGTAATGTGTTTTCCTGTCAGCGCATCGATGATGCTAGAAGCGGTTGCACCGAATTGTACGAACAACAATATGACAACAAGCGCTACGATCGACCAGCCGGTGAAACGTCTTGGTCTATTTTTAATTTTCTTGTAGCGTTTAGCTTCTTTTTTCATCGCTCTACGATCTTTGCGACTTAGAGCTTTCAACTCCATTTTTGTTTGTTGCTTTTGCTCTTTTCTTAATTGTTTGTCCTGTTCAATCGCTGCTGTTCGTTCTGCTTCCGGTAGCGCTTTAATTTCTTGCTTTCGCGCTCGCAGCTTAGCTTTATCTTCCTTCACCTTTTGCACGATTTCACTTTTTTTAACGCGTTTAGTATTAAAATTGTCCACCACGGCGACCCCCTCCGGTATCGTCTTTCTTTTTCACAATCATAATATAGCGCTTACATTTTAACTATCAGGATCTTGTCGAAAAAAAAGCTAAATATTGCGTTCATTCGATTTATCAAGAAATCGAGTGAGCAATATTTAGCATTAATCGTTGGTTTTTTCTAAGTCGATCATAACAATCCCAAATAGCGGAACTTCGAACTCAAGTGTATGATTCCCCTTTATTTTCAGTTGTTCTACGCTTCTCGAAGGTCGATTAATTGCATTCCAATACGCAATATCTTCGAAAGACAACTTTTTGCATTTCCTTAAATCAGCAAGGTCTAATCGCTGATCTACTTGCTCAGTAGTTAATCGTTGCTTGATCAATCGGTATGTCCCTTCAAGGTTTGTAAGTTCCATCTTTATAAAAACATAGGGACTTTTTGCCTTATGCCAAGCTAATTCTAGTTTTTCCTTATTTTCATTGATAAACAGATGTTGCTCTTCTTCTGGATAAACAGTTAAAATGCGGTAATTATCTTGCTGTTTTGTCACGATACATGAGTTGTTTTTGAACACAATCTCATCAAACAAGCGACTCACAAACTCTGTCGCATACCAATTGTCCTTGTAACGACCATCCGGTGTAAGTAATGAAAGCTTACTTGCCAGCTCATCTGGAAAATACTCAAACAGCTTCGCTGAATCGAGTGATAATGGAGGGAAATAGTGACCTGCAATTTCGTTTTGATTCATTAGGTTTATATATTGCCAAATGCTTGCATTTGCTTGCGCTAGATCCGAATAGGCGTGTAGATAATCATCCTGATCGTAAATCAGCATTCGATCCAAAATACGGTTCTGATCTTGCATGTTTGTATTCTCACCAATGACCCGAATGTAGTCTTCATCAAATAGATAATTAAGCGCAGTTTCAAGTGGAATCTTGCGCATACGGGTCCAGTCATCAATGCAATAAACGGCATTATGGCAGATTATATCAAGCAACACCGCATCTTCTGGCGGGATGGGAAAATGAATGACCACGTTCTTATAGTTTTTAAAAATTGAAATGGCATTCACTAGCGACAGACGCAATTGCCTGCTATTTTTCATTTCATAGAAGCAGCGGAACTCGTACATCCAATCCTGACTTGTCATATAATTTTGCTGCAGATGGAGATTCAATTCAGTCATTACCGTTTGAAACCATTCATTGTTATGAAATCCCCGCTCCTCCCAATCATCCAAATCTATAGATTGAAATTGAAGGTAGGGAATCATGCCAACAGACACGATCTGCTGCAATATTCGATCCAACTCACTAAATGAACAGACCAGCTTCCCTTCGCTCAACCGTATATCCACTTTTTTAAAAATACGATTGACCGCTACCCACTTCACCCCTAGACGCTGACGCACTTCGAGCAAACGGCTATCCATAAGTTTACCTTTTATTTTAAGAACATGATTCACCTTTGAGTACTGGCCGATCGTTTTATGCAAATCTAATTGAACCTCGATGCGATTGGGGGCAATAGATGGGCCAGCCGGTAATTCACCTAACGGCACATACGGCGATAGTAAGGCTAATACATCTTGGGACAGCTCCGCGTCGACACGATTCTGCACCGCTCTTATTTGACGCTGTTCACGAAATTCAGCAGGTGAAAGCTCATACCTTATTTTAAATGCCTCGTTAAATGAGCGTACATTGGGAAAGCCGTTAGCTAAAGCAATCGTGACAATCTTCTCGTTCGTATTTTCCAGCATACGTAAGCTATGAAACAATCGCACTTCTTTGATGTAATTTCCGATTGAAATCCCTAGCTGATTTTTAAAGGAATGTGCCAGGTAGTATTTGCTACTATAAGACTTTTCAGCAATCTCATCCAGGCTGAGTTTGTCCGCATAATTAACATTGATATATGATACAATTTCTTTTACCTTATCCGAAGCAGTATGCACTTGCTTCTTTTCATCTTCTGGCCCAAGATATCGGTACAGCAATCCGATTAAACGTTTCGAATACCCTTCGATGATATAATCAGAACCGGCTCCCGGATATATCCTTTCGACGTACAAGTACGCCATACAATTCTTCACAAGCTCATATCCATCTTTTTTGTACACCATCGATAGTGGAATGTTAAGCTTAAATGCCGGAAACTCCTCTTGATACTCATTGGTTAGAAACTTTACCGAGAGCGTCGCATTCTCTTCACTGCCAATTACACGGACAATATCACCTTTATTAAAAACGAAAATATCGCCTGTCCGAATCAAAATATCCGAACCATTTCGCATAATTTCCAAATAACCAGAAAGAACAAACCATGCCGTTAACTCCGTCATAAGTAGAAAATCCACTTCCTCAATCGTTTCGATTGCGGCTAGTACGATTTGATCTGATCCATTTTTCTTCTTATTCAAAATCAACAATCTCCTCTTCCAACATGAAAAAATATGTTACTGTTACTGAGTACCTGACCATTTGCTCATAATTATTGATTATAAACGATTGCTCTCTGAAATCTAAAAAAATAGGACGGTGCATCATATGGTATTCGCATTTCTGTTTATATTCGCTATGTACGCGGCAAGTAACTATTACATCGCAAGAAAAATTTTCAAATGGTTACAACATGTATTTTCAAATATTAATGGGATTATATACGGAGTCATCTACAGCTTGTGTGCGGTAACAATCATTATTAATTTACTATTGTCCTCTTCAGCTATGACGACCGATTCAAGTATTGTTAATTTTATTGGTCAATTCGGGGACTATTGGATGGGGATCTACTTCTATTTGTTCTTGTTGTTACTCCTTTCCGATGTAATCTTACTTATTAGTAAATGGATCAAAATCATCCCCTCCCCTGCGCCAAAACGTGTTATTTTTCATACAAGGTCAGTAGTATTAATTCTAGTCATAGGGTTGGTGTCCTATGGGATTTATAATGCGAATCAAATAAAAGAAGTTACTTATCCGATCCAAATACATAAAAGCACGTCGTTAGATCATTTAAATATTGTTCTGATCAGCGACTTACATTTAGGCTACGTAAATGATGTAAAGTTTATTGAAGACGTTGTTGATCGTATTAATAACATGCAGCCGGATATTGTGTTGATGTCAGGAGATATATTTAATGGTAACTACTATGCGCTCTCTAATCCTTCCAAAGGAATAGAGTTATTAAATACTATTCAGTCCACCTATGGGGTTTATGCTTGTTTAGGTAACCATGATGCAGGACGATCATACGATGAGATTGTGAACTTTATAGATAAGAGTAATATTAAACTTCTAAATGATGAGCATGTCGTTATTGATAATCAATTCGTTGTAGTTGGCAGGAGAGATTCATCACCGATTGGTGATCAAGGACATGCTAGAGCAGTTACTTCTGAAGTGATGAGTAGCATTAATACAACTATGCCCGTTATCGTAATGGATCATCAACCAACGAATATGATTGAATACGGAGATGACGTCGATTTAATACTTAGTGGACATACGCATCAAGGACAAGTATTCCCTGCAAATCTAATCACCAATGCTATGTTCACAGTAGATTACGGACACTATCAGAAGAATTTAGACAGTCCTCAAGTTATTGTTACATCAGGTGTGGGTACCTGGGGACCGCCATTACGCATTGGTACGAACAGTGAGATAGCACAAATTAAAGTTGATTTTAAATAATTTGATTTTAAAAAAAGCGGACAGCCTCTGGACGAGAAATAACGTCCTAGACTGCCGCTTTTTATAGTTTTACCTAAGGTTGGTGCGGAGAATATCCGTTATCTTGAAATTTGTCTCTCTACATCATACAGCGGTTTTTACCCATGTCCTCCTGTAGCATAGTCTAGCGATTATAAATACCTTCTTTTATACATCAAGGTAATTTGGCCTGCTATGTATTCCGCACTATATTGGCTGCCATCCTTAATCCACCACATAATAATCCCTAATAGTGATGCTGCAATAATATCAAGGGAGACAACCTCCTTAGTGGAATCTATGTTTCTCACGTTTCTTCGCTTTTCGATAGTATTTTTTAATAGGTTGGTTAATTGGTTTTTAAAACCTTTGTGCTCTACCAATACAGCAAAGATTTGCCGGTATTCATAAAAATAACTTAAAAATGTGACCAACTGCTCCTGCTCGATACTGCTCTTCACTTGTAATAACGGTTCAACCTTCATGGACAGGTCATCAAAGATTTCATGTACGATCTGGCGCAATAAATCGTTAATATCCTCATAATGCAAATAAAACGTTGAACGATTCAGCTCAGCACGGTTGGCGATTTTTTGGACAGTCAATTGAGAAATCTCCACATTCTCGGCCAATAATGAAAAAACAGCATTTTTCAGCATCTTTTTTGAGCGAATGGCTCGTGGATCAACTCTTTTATGTTCGGACATTTCATCCCTCTATTATCGTTTATATAGTATTTCATCAACTAATTTACCCATTCTGTCGATTAGTCGACATTTTCAATAAAATTGCAAATAGGAATACCGTTTAAATGCTGATATGATTTATTTTATCGACACTATGTCGAAAAAGCAATGAAGAGAGGCCTGCACCATGCAAGAAGATATTAAGAAAATAAATAAAGGAATCCTACTAACCATTCTAATTTTTGGTTGTTTCTTATCTACACTCAATCAGACGCTTTTAAATGTCGCCTTAAGTAGTCTGATGGATGTATTTGATGTCACGGCAACAACTGTACAATGGATTTCAACGGGTTTTATGCTGGTCAACGGGATATTGATTCCGATTACAGCCTATTTAATGAAACGTTTTACAACACGTCAATTATTTCTAAGTGCCATGTCATTTTTATTAATTGGATCAATCATTTGTGCAGCAGCGCCGAGCTTTAGTCTACTCTTAGTCGGACGGATGATCCAAGCTGCAGGTGCCGGTATTATAATGCCGCTCATGATGAGCGTTGTGCTCGCTATTTTCCCTGTTGAAAAACGCGGCAGTGCTATGGGACTGCTTGGACTGGCGATGATATTTGCTCCTGCTATTGGGCCGACGCTTGCGGGATTTATTGTTGAATATCACTCTTGGCGCTGGTTATTTATCGGCCTCATTCCACTCGTCATCATTGTTATAGCGTTGGCATTCAAGTATTTAGTGAATGTATCCGAGACGTCTAAGTCTAAGCTTGATGTAGTAAGTGTTCTTTTATCAACCGTTGGATTTGGCTTAATTTTATACGGCTTCAGTAGTGCAGGCAGTAAAGGCTGGGACGATGTAATAGTAATTCTGACCTTAGGGATCGGGATCGCTGTTACGGCCGTATTCTGTCTTCGACAAATCAAGTCTGATGATCCACTGCTGAACCTGTCTGTCTTCAAAAATAAAGTTTTTACGATGACTTCTCTTATTAACGTATTAATCACGATGATGATGTACGCAGATATGATTTTATTGCCTATTTATCTGCAGAATGGCCGTGGTTTTACAGCATTTGATGCAGGACTACTCTTGTTGCCGGGGGCACTCGTAAATGCGTTCATGTCACCCGTCACCGGTAAATTATATGACCGTTTTGGTGCCAAGCCACTGTTCATCATTGGTTTACTGTTTATTATTCCATCTATGTGGGCGGTAACTGATCTATCTGAATCGACCACGTATATGTATCTAATGATTCGTACCATTGGTTTACGAATTGGATTAAGCTTCATTACTATGCCACTCAATACGGCTGGACTAAATGCACTGCCCAAACAACTCGGCACCCATGGTACAGCAGTGAACAATACCGTTCGCCAAATTGCCGGAGCCATCGGAACTGCTGTCGTAATTACGATTTATACTGTGCAGGCAACAAGTCATGCGGCCACAGTGATGCAGAGCAATCCCTCGACTACTCCTGAGATCCTTAAATCTCTTGCATCCATTCTTGGGGCAAGTGACGCCTATTACTTTATGATGATTTTATCCGTCGCCGCGTTTGTTATAACATTATTTATGCCGATGAAGAGCAAGATCATGGTTGAAAAGAAAGCAAACCTAGTTAACAAGGAATAACCTTATAAAGTGGAATGTAAAAAGGACAGCGATCAGCTGTCCTTTTTACATTATTAATAGCTATTCCCGGCTCACCGGCTTACTCTTGTTTATATTTTTCTTTCAGTATGCTGGAGCCAATTCCCCCGATAACCATTAAAATCAAAGAACCGAAGTTCCAAAAGAATGACCCGCCATTCAAGGTAATCTCTAGTGCCATTACTTTGTTCAGAAAGAGAACACAGAGTTTAATCACTAATAGCACAATGCCTGCTATTACGAAGACATCAAATACAAACTTTAATTTCGGGTGAGCCAATTTCTTGCCTTCTTCTATCACCTTTTTGGTCAACTCCTCGTCACTCCTTAGTAACTCATCGATAGTTACCCCAAAAAGATCGCTTATTTTAATAATGATTTCAATGCTTGGGTAGTTTAGACCATTCTCCCATTTCGAAACCGACTGTCGGCTTACAAACAGCTTCTCGGCCAGTTCTTCTTGTGACCAACTTTTTTTATTTCTTTCCGCTTTTAACTTCTCCCCAAAGATCATAGCAGCAACTACCTTTCTGCAATTCATAAGCCTATATTGGATTAATCGTATGCAGAAGTAAAGAACGCTTTAGTTGCAGCCCCGCAACCCCAAGTTGCAGTTAACACTAGGCATACGATAGTTGATGTTGACCTCACTCAAGCTTGATTACTTTTCCCTTTTTTGCTTCTAATCGAATACAAGATGAATAATAAAATAAACCATAACGGAGTACACAATAAAGCCGGGCGTGTTTCTCCAGCGAACAGCATGATGATCAGTATTCCAGCGAACAAGGTTAAGACAATATAATTAATAGCCGGTGTGAACGGTGCTTTGAATTTGGATTTCGCCTGTAAGTCTGGCCGGGTTTTCTTATACTTAATATGGCAGATGAGCACAATGCCCCACACCCATATAAAACAAATGGCGCTTATCGTTGTCACGATTCCAAAAGCCTGCTCCGGAATAAGTTTACTCAAAAGTGCACCCACAGATATAACAATTGTAGAAATGAATAACGAGTTACCTGGTACATGGTTTTTATTCAGTTTGCCCAAACGAGGTGACGCCTGATTATTTCTACTCAAATTATAGAGAATTCGGCTGGTCGAGAACATCCCACTATTACAAGCGGAAGCGGCTGAAGTTAATACGACAAAATTAATAATCCCTGCGGCAATTGGAATCCCTACTAAAGTAAAGGTTTTTACAAAAGGACTCTCTGCCGGGCTGAGCTCCGTCCAAGGGTTAATGCATAGCAGGACAAAAAGCGCACCGACATAGAAAAATAGAATCCGTAAAGGAATTTTGTTGATTGCCGACGGGATATTTTTTTCCGGATCCGCTGTTTCCGCTGCCGACACCCCGACCAATTCCACACCCACGTAAGCAAATACAACCATTTGAAAAGAAAATAAGAAGCCTGATATGCCGTTCGGAAAAAATCCCCCATGCTCCCATAGGTTTCGTACCGTCACCGATCCTGCATCCGTCTTAAACCCAATGATCAGCAAAATGACCCCAAGACCAATTAAGGCGAGAATCGTAATTACCTTAATTAAAGCAAACCAAAATTCGAGTTCCCCGAAGCTCTTTACAGTTAATAGATTAAGTCCTAATAACACGACTAGACAGGCGATGGCAGGAACCCACTGCGGGATATCAAACCAGTACTGTACATATACGCCAACAGCAATGACATCAGCCATAGCCGTCATGATCCAGCAAAACCAATAGGTCCAACCAGTAATGAATGCGACCCGTGATCCAAGGTAGTCTTCAGCAATATCCGTAAACGATTGATAGCCCACTTTAGATAATAGGAGTTCTCCCAGTGCTCTCATCACAAAAAACACAGCAATACCCACGATTAAATACGTGATCATAATGGATGGGCCTGCCTTCTCTATCGCCTTGCCTGATCCCAAGAATAATCCTGTACCAATGGTGCCGCCAATAGCAATAAGTTGAACATGCCGATTAGCCAGCTCTCTCTTTAATTCTGGTTGTGCCATACCTAGTTCCCCCTTGTGAGTACAATAAATTGGAATAAAAAAAGAGAGATTGGATGTCATCCAATCTCCCAGATCGTAAGAATATCAAATAATATTCGCCCTACTGATGGCGATCAGCATGACAAATACATATTCAGTACTCTTCTGTCCTTTTGCCTGAGATTGTGAACCCTTCGGCGCCGCGGAATTTCTGCAGTCTCTCCAGAAGCTGCTCCAGCTAAAGTGTAATCCTTAGCCATCATAGCTCGTGAATTATGAAGTTGATAAAGCGGTAACGCAGTAAAGCTGTTCTGATATTCTAACATATTACTTGTGATGTGAGTGTTAATCAGTGATAAAAGTCTCAAGAATTTAAAGTTAGCCTCATGAACATACTACTTTTTGAAAAGCAAAAAACTAAAGGAGTATGCTGATGAAAGCCGCTGTAGTAAAGAAATTCAAAGAAAAGTTAGAACTACAAGACGTACCTAAACCAAAACCCGGACACAAAGAAATCCTTGTCCATATTCAGGCGTGCGGAGTGTGTCATACTGATTTGCATGCTGCTCATGGCGATTGGCCCGTCAAACCGAAACTCCCTCTTATTCCCGGACATGAAGGCGTTGGGATTATTGAAGAAATAGGTGAAGGAGTTACACACTTAAAGGTAGGAGACCGAGTAGGAATTCCATGGCTGTACTCAGCCTGCGGTCATTGTGAGTATTGTCTTACAGGAAGAGAGACTCTTTGTCTCGATCAGCAAAATTCTGGATATTCCGTAGATGGTGGATATGCAGAATATTGTGTGGCAGCTGCCGATTATGTAGTGAAGGTTCCTGATAATTTAAGCTTCATCGAAGCGGCACCTTTATTTTGCGCTGGCGTTACGACCTATAAAGCTTTGAAAGTATCGGGTGTAAAGCCAGGTGAGTGGGTAGCCATTTTCGGCGTCGGAGGATTGGGTCATCTTGGCGTACAATATGCAAAAGTGATGGGAATGAACGTAGTGGCCATCGACACGTCGGATGAAAAGATGGAGCTTGCCAAACAGCTTGGCGCAGACAAAACCGTAAACGCATTAAAAGAAGATGCCGCAGACTGGATTCAAAAGGAAATCGGAGGAGTGCATGGTGTCGTTTGTACAGCAGTTGCGAAAAAAGCATTCGACCAAGCCTACCGGGCCATTCGTCGCGGCGGTACCTGCGTCATGGTTGGACTGCCTCCTGAATCCATGGATGTCCCGATCTTTGATACGGTATTAAACGGTACAAAGGTAGTCGGTTCGATTGTCGGCACTCGCAAAGATTTACAAGAAACATTACAATTCGCTGCAGAAGGAAAAATAAAAACCATTATTGAGACACGTAAACTAGAAGATATTAATGAGATCTACGATCTTATGTTAGAAGGCAAAATCAATGGTCGAATCGTCCTTGATATGACGAAATGATCCGAAAGAAAACACACTCGAAAAGTGTTGCTTTTCGGGTTTTTTTATGGCTAAAATTTGTCATACGGTTCACCTTAACATCTATAGAGCAAAAGCTTGATTGGAACATTGATTTTCATTCATTCGGGAAAAGAGGTGTAGATTCTACCTTACTTGCGTTAACATTCCTGTTGGGATTGTAGCAATTTTACTAGGAATGTTTGTTATTAAAGAAAGTGAAACAAACAAAAATGGAAGAATTGATATTTGGGGACTGATTTTCAGCACAGCCATGATTTTTACGATGATTTTGGCCTTAATTCAAAAGGCGATGAATGGAGATTATGCATGGACTGACTGGCACATTTTAGGTCTACTTGGATTATCACTTATTTTGCTTATAGCTTTTATCGTTACTGAAAGAAAAGTAGCACAGTCCATGATTGAATTATCTATTTTTAGAAATTGGTCATTCAATGGAGCTAATATTGCAGCTTTTGTATTAGGTGCTGGACTATACGGGGGTTTTACTTACTTAACCATTCTTATGCAAAATTACATGGGTTATTCAGCTTTTGATACAGGTGTAAAAATGCTACTCATTAGTGGTTTCACGATAGTTCTTAGTCCAATCGCAGGAATTATCTCAGGGGAAATTGGTAATCGTTGGTTAATCAGTGGAGCACTACTTATCGGTGCAATCGGAATATTTGTTATGCGTTATATGATCAAAGTTCCGTTTGAATGGAGCTATCTGATGCCTGGCTTTATTCTTTTAGGGATTAGCAATGCTGTAGTCAATCCACCTATTACAAATGCTGCTATGGGTTCAGTTGATAAAAAGTATGTAGGTATGGCTTCTGGTATCTTAAATGTCTTTAGACAAGTGGGAATCTCCTTTGGTGTTGTAATGCTAGGAATTAAATTAACGGAAGGTTATAACGATTCGTTGAACACTAATATCATGAATTTAACCAATATTCCTACCGAGTTTAAAAATCAAATGCTGGATGTTTTCCATAAAGCTGGAGCTTTTGCAGGTTCACAAATTTTTGATAGCAAGCAAGCTGAAACATTTAAAGCTATGCCTGCTTTTGATGAAATGAAGACGCTCGTTTTTAATGCTTTTAATTCAGGTATGCAAAATGTAACACTATTGATTGGTATCTTCTTATTAATTGGTACATTCGCAAGTGCAATTTTGATTAAAAACAAAAAGAATACACAGAATGGGAATTAATCTTCTTTCACCAGTTATTCATCTCCCCGACGGCTACGTCGCATGAGCTTGTGATAGCCAAATAGAGTGGCAAGGTTCGCCTGTTACCTTTAGACACAACAGTGACATAGACTACAGAACGACAATTGGTAGTGGTCTTAACTCTTCATGTTGTTAAGTGGTAAAGCACAAAAATTTCGGCCTACTTATGATACGGTTCACCGCGATGGCTGAAACGGCATGTTTTTGAAACTGCCGTAGAATTCTTAAGTGTTACAAACACCTTTTGTGGCTCCTCTTTCATGGGAGTTTCCATGCATCAACTCTTCATGGATCGTTTCCATGAAGAGTTCAATACATAGGATTCGTTGTATAGATGTGTCCAATTTATACTAATGGATGTGGTACATAAAGTTCTTCTAAACTGGTAATTTCTTCAGGTGTCAATTTAACCGACAACGCCGAAACGGCATCTTCGAGATGGCTGGTCTTGGTCGAACCGATAATTGGGGCGGTGATCTCTTCTTTTTGCAGCAACCATGCAAGAGCAACTTGTGCGCGTGGAATTCCTTGGTTAGCAGCGACTTCCGCAACTCTCTCTGCTACTTTACGATCAGCTTCTTCCGTTTTAATAAACAACGCTTTAGCTATCTGGTCATTCTCGGATCGTGAGGTCTGTTCATTCCAATCCCTAGTTAACCGGCCTGCAGCCAAAGGCAGGTAAGGAGTGACGCCAACTCCCTCGTCTCTGCAAAGGGGGAGCATTTCTCTTTCTTCTTCCCGGTAGAGCAGGTTTAATCTATTCTCCATAGAGACGAACCGTGTCCAACCGTTGCGCTCTGCAACATGCTGAGCTTTCGCAAACTGCCATGCCAGCATGGAAGATGCTCCGAGGTATCTGACCTTGCCCGCCTTAACTAAATCGTGAAGAGCCTCCATCGTCTCTTCAATCGGCGTATTTGGATCCCACCGATGGATCTGGTACACATCGACGTAGTCTGTTCCGAGTCGTCTTAGACTGTTATCAATTTCGGTCATGATGGCCCTGCGGGAAAGTCCCATAGCATTCGGACCTTTGCGCATCGGAACAAATACCTTTGTAGCTATGACGACTTCGTCACGATGAGCGAAGTCCTTTAAGGCACGCCCGAGGATTTCTTCGCTTGTTCCGTCGGAATACATGTTGGCAGTACTGAAAAAGTTGATGCCCAATTCGAGTGCCCTCTTAATAATCAGTCTGCTTTGCTCCTCATCCAGAGACCATGGAGTATTGCCGCGTTCAGGTACGCCGAAACTCATGGTTCCAAGGCTTAACTTCGAAACCTCTAACCCGCTGCGTCCAAGCTTCACATATTCCATTTAATAACACACTCCTTATATATTTGTAGGGGAAGGCGTTACGCCTTTAGGTTTCGTGGATCTCTCGGTGATACGTCGCTCGTGATTACATTACCAAGGTAGCTGACGTCTCTCGTTTAAAAATGTGCCCGTCGGACCGTCCTCGTCGAGGAGCGCAAGGCGCACGGGATGTTCGAAGGCCGTTTCCTTTGTTGACCCCAGTGACCAAGGCGACGGGTTTATGCATTTCCCCTCTCCTTCCTTGCATCATCTGCAGACCCATTAAATACCTTTTTCAGTTGATGTATCAACCTTAAGACAATACCACTCCCTTAAGTTGACATATCAACCTATGAATACATAGTAACACCTTGTGGTTGATGCGTCAACCATGATATTATATTCGTATGGATATAAACGAACTTAACGAAGATGAAATGCGGATATGGAATATGTGGAAAGGCTCCTTTAAACGAATCTTCGGTCGCGTTGTAAAAGAAATGTCTGAACACACAGGACTCTCAGAGGGTGATTTTGGAGTATTAGACCGGCTAGTCCAATTTGGCAATGGTAAGCTTCGCCAACAGGAATTAGCTGACTCGATGGACTGGGATAAGAGCCGACTATCACATCATCTAACGCGGATGGAAAAACGAGGTCTAGTTCTGAGGAAACCTCTAGACACAGATCGCGGTGTTCAAGTCATCATTACTTCCGCCGGAAGGTCAGCCTTAGACGAAGCCCTTCCCATAGTCTCAAAGGCAATACGCAAGCATTTTCTAGATCTATTAACCGATCAAGACATTGAGTCGATTACTACACTGGCGGAAAGAACAACAACATCCTGATTGCTGTTTTTGATGTAAGGAACCGGCCCCTTCCGCCAAAATAGCGGAGGGGGCATTTTCTTTCTTATCGGGCAGAGGGAAGATTCTCCGCAGGCACCCTTGTCATATGTTCCCCTTCCCGATCCGCCACGTGCTTGAACCCCGTTCTGACTATAATCCAAGTTTTTATCACTAAGACCCACCAACCCAAAATGAAAGAAACTTGCCCCTACTTATGATACGGTTCACCGTAACATCTACTTAACCTCACACAATTACAAGGTAATTTCTCAACCCATTATGCTTTTATTAATAAATGAAACTCACATCCTTCAATATTCTCTTTCAGAACTATTCGAAATTCAATACAATAAAAGCGCAATCAAGAAATTTATTAGAAATGAAGTCAGAAAGTTTGTCCATATGCAAAATTCTGCTGAAGCCAACTAATCGCCAAACAAGAAATCAACGCCCCAGCATTATTTCACTGGAGCGTTGATTTAACCAAAAATAGTATGCATTAAAATTTGGCCCTACTTATGATACGGTTCCCTGCGCTGTCTGTAACGGCAAGTTTGAAGTCCATCCTTTACTGCCCGTCAATGTCTACTTCTAAACCGTTTAATCGCATCCTCGGTCACCGGCTCGAAGAGGTTAAGAAGATTGCCATCGGGATCGCGGAACAGCATAGAACGGTTCCCCCACGGCATCATGGTCGGTTCCTTTACCCAATTATCAACAAATGGCTTCAAGCGCATATATTCAGCTTCAATATCGTCGATGCGGAACTCAATAATGACAGTGCGATTATTGGCCCCCACTGCGGAACCGGCGCCGAATAGCTGCGTCGTCTGGGAGTGGCCGATTGCAAGGGTGCATGATGGCAGAACGAGTTCGGCAAATACGGGCGCAGGTCGCTCTGCCGAAACCCCCATGACTTTCTCATAGAACTCGACGAGACGATCCACGTCGTCAGTAATGATACGTACAGAAGCGAAATTCACAAGATATCATCCTTCCTAATAATAGGTCTGGCTGTGTCCCACAGCCGTTGTAAAACATACTTTTTACTATCTATCTCCTTTACATTTACATGTCCAATTATAAAAAAACGCTACTGACAACGTTATGTCAGTAGCGTTTTAGAATTCTTTGGGCTTCCTCACGAATCCAATTTCGGAATGATTCGGGTTCCAACACGATAACGCCCGCTCCCCAGCCAAGCACATTAAAAACAAGCAAGGTTGGAATGCAACTGTTGTGATGCAAAAAGAAGTCGCTTTTATGACAGTGTAGAAATTAATACAGAACCTACAAACCGCGTGGCATCAAACGCTGTAAATCTACACTCATCTTCAGGAATTTTCTATGGTTCCTATAAAGGATATAATGTTAGAAAGTAACGAGACTATGTCAAGAAGAATGGTAAGAAATTGTTGGAACGATATCAACAGTTCTACTCTGAACCAGTCACCCCTAAAGATCAATAATTTGTTGTAGACATTTGCTTAACTATCCTCGTTAAAGAGTCCTATTCAAAAATAGAGCCAGACATTCTCCCAAAGAGAATGGCCCGACTCTATATCTGTTAAGATGTGTTTCTATTACCAAAGGTTCAACTTCACCTCATGCAACCTTGTATTAGGATAGCCGATGAATCGACCATACTATATTCGTACTGAAACCAAGGGTTAGACCGTCAGCTTCGTAATATAATCCAACTTCATCACCTGCTTGCAGCTCTACATCACCGGATAGCGTCACCGTCGCACTACTTAGTACGGTCCTTATAGTTAAAATTAACGCCATATTGACGTCCAAGATAGGCATATAACCTTTTATTAAATCAGTGCTGCCATTCTTCTTTACGGTAAAAAATGGATCAATGCCACTTCCTAAGCTTATACTAACTGGAACGTTAGTCTTATAGTTAACAGTTGCATGTATAGCATACTTGCCAGTGGCCGGTGCCGTAAATATCCCTGTAGCAGGATTAAATGCAGGGTTTGCGTAATAAGGGGACGCCTCACTCCAATTCGTAAATATCGTGCCACTAGCGATTGAGTATGTCGTACCCGTAACAGAAAATCCTTCCGAGGTAAAAGAAGTCCCCGCTGGCCCTGGATCTCCTTGTGCTCCCGCCGGTCCTGATGGGCCTTGCGCTCCCGCTGGCCCCGGATCTCCTTGTGCTCCCGCCGGTCCTGCTGGGCCTTGCGCTCCCGCTGGCCCCGGATCTCCTTGTGCTCCCGCCGGTCCTGATGGGCCTTGTGCTCCCGCTGGCCCCGGATCTCCTTGTGCTCCCGCCGGTCCTGATGGGCCTTGTGCTCCCGCTGGCCCCAGATCTCCTTGTGATCCCGCCGGTCCTGATGGGCCTTGTGCTCCCGCTGGCCCTGGATCTCCTTGTGGTCCCGCCGGTCCTGATGGGCCTTGTACTCCCGCTGGCCCCGGATCTCCTTGTGATCCCGCCGGTCCTGATGGGCCTTGTGCTCCCGCTGGCCCAGTCGCTCCGGTATCGCCTTTATCACCCTTGACTCCACTGCCTTTAGAATTCTGCGATTCTTGGTCACCCGATGGCTGAGTACTGATGGTGATGGTTTTCATGGTGGAATTCCATACTACTTTTGCACCGAATAATTCGGCAATAAAACGTACCGGTACCATAACCCGGTTCTGAATGATCTTAGCAGGTTGATCGAGCGTGACCTTCTCCTCTACATCACCGACTTTAATGCTGGCGGTCGGGTCGCCTATAATCAGCGTACCCGATGCATCTCCTTTAAAAACCGCTATTGTTTGTGTAGAACTGTTCCAGTTAAGAGACACGCCGAGCGAGTCTTCAAGGACCCTCAAAGGCATAAGCGCGGTTCCTTTATGGACAACGGGTTCGACGTCACTCGGGATTACGCTATCATTAACGATAATAGTAATCTCGGCCACTTGGCCGACCGGAGCCGCCTGAGCAACAGGAACCACAAACAACGTCATTACAAGCACAAGTACAATAGATAATTGCAGTCTTTTTATTTTTATCACTTTGCTTTCCCCCATATTTAGTCAATTCGAAGTAGATACCAGCACCTAAATAATTACGAACAGCATTCAATGGTTCGGCGGTTTCAATCTGATAGGGATCACCTTCAAGTCCCGTTCCTCCAGCAAAGCTCACTGCCTCATATGCCTTACCTTCATCTGTCGCGAACAATCCGGGTATACCACTTAGCACCACTAGCTAGATCTATTATAATGGAACTAATTGTATTTAATAGTGACCGCTGTCATCAGTATTGTCACATGACAAATTAATTTAGTAGTCATTTACCGAAGCCGACAACGGAGATTGTGCGAAGATTCATACTCAAAAGCATAATATTTCGCCCTACTTATGATAAGGTTCCCCCCGATTTATCTTCACCGCGCGATAAATCTGCTCCACCAGCACCAGGCGCATGAGCTGATGGGGCAGCGTCATGCGCCCGAAGCTCATGCGCTGCTGCGCGCGGCGCATGACCTCGTCGGAGAGCCCATGGCTCCCTCCGATGACGAACACGACATGGCTCGTCCCGTAGGTGCCGAGCCGGTCAATTTCTGCGGCAAGCTCTTCCGAGCTCCACAGCTTGCCGTCAATCGCGAGCGCAATGACATGCGCCTCGCTCTTTATGTGCGCGAGGATGCGTTCCCCCTCGCGCGCCTTAACAATACCGACCTCTGCTTCGCTTAGAGAGTCGGGTGCTTTTTCATCTGCCACCTCAATCACCTGAAATTTCAGGTACGGTGTCAGCCGTTTAGCATACTCCGCGATGCCACTGATCAAATACTTTTCCTTCAATTTTCCTACGCCAATAATTTGAATAAGCATAAATGCCTCCTATTATAGTCCTCTATAGAAATAGCAAAAGGACGCGCTCTAGGCGTCCCTTATAGTTTTAGAGAGTACCTTCTCTCGCCCAATCCTTATATCTCTTGTATTTCATGTATTCCCTGTCCTCATAGGGCTCAATCCGTTACTTCCCTTCCTCCCGCTCCTCCATTACAAAATCCGGCTTTTCCCCAGCTTCATAAGCACTCAATATAGAATCCAGCAATCCTGGGAAACGTGCGCTCAGATCCTCTTTCCGTAGCGACAGTATACGCTGGGTTCCTTGCACCCGCGTAAACACAACCCCTGACTCGCGCAGCGTACGGGCATGGTGAGACATGGTGGATTTGGCAATCGGAACGTTGAAGCCGTTGCAAGCCTGTTCTCCATTTCTATGAATATCCGATACGATATGGAGGCGAATCGGATCGCTGAGCGCATACAATACGGAAGCAAGCTGAATGTCCTTGCGGTCCGGATGAAATAGTATTTTCATGGATGATTATCCCCTTTGTCCTACTTTTAATGCGAAAAAAATATTGGTGATCCTAATTGCATTTTATATCAACGCATGCTATATTTCAATTGTTCGTAAGTAATCGAACTATTAAACAATAAAAAAGGAGTGCTTCGCACATGACTTCTGTAAATAACCTATCCGTGAATGCGGATCATGAAGCCTCCGCTCCGGAAGCGACTCTTCCACGGGAAGGCCTGCTGACTCTGCTGTTCAGCATCGCTGTGGTTCTCGTCATCATGAATACAGCCATGTTCAATCTGGCACTGCCTGATGTAACCGAAGCCTTCGGCATTACAGCTGCATCCGCTTCTTGGATTGTTACCGGGTATTCCATTATGTTTTCGATCGCCTCAATCACGTACAGCCGGCTCTCTGATTTTCTGCCGATCCGCCGCCTGCTGGTGATAGGCTTGTTGACGCTAGGCTTTGCGGCTGTGGCCGGCTTCTTCAGCACCAACTTTATCTTTCTGCTTATCGTGCGTATTCTACAGGCGTCGGGCGCGGGCGCAGTAATGTCCTTATCTCTTGTGCTGTTTACCCGCTATGTCCCGCAAGCCCGTCGCGGCAAAGCGATGGCGACGATTATGTCAGCCGTTTCACTCGGCCTAGGCCTTGGTCCGGTCGCGGGCGGAGCCATCGTCGAATATCTCGGCTGGATCTGGTTGTTCGCTGTAACGGCAGCTATTTTGCTTCTCGTGCCATTGTTCCTTATCCTGTTGCCTAAAGAGGTACCCACCCGGGGCTCCTTCGATGTGCTTGGTGGGCTGCTCTTGGGCGTCGGCACCACCGGTCTGCTGCTGTTCCTGACTAGTGGGCTGTGGGTGGCCTTGGTCGCCGGACTTGTCGCCATCGCTTTATTTGTTGGCCGCATCCGCAGCACGCCCGACCCATTTGTAATGCCCGCGCTTTTCCGTAACCGCTCATATCTCGTACTGGCGGTGGTCGGTATCGCCTCCTATCTGTGCAGCTTCGCCACCTTGTTCCTGCTGCCACAGATTTTGACTCATCGCTTTGGCTTCAGTGCAAGTCATGCCGGGCTTGTGATCTTTCCGGGTTCGCTGCTCGCCATTTTCGTTTCCCGCTCCGTCGGACGAATCATCGACCGTTATGGCAATGCGGGGATATTGCGTTTCGCTCCACTGCTTGTGTTGACTGCTACCGTCCTGTTCGCATTCTTCGCTGGGCGGTCCTGGATTGCCGTTATGCTGATTTATATGATTATGAGTCTTGCCTTCACGACGTTGTCCAGTAGTGTATCCAATGAAATCTCACGGATTCTGCCTTCCTCACAAATAGGCTCCGGGATGGGACTGTTCCAGCTACTGCAATTCTTTAGCGGCGCCTTCAGCGTAGCTATGGCCGCAAGTGCATTGGAATGGCAGCGTGGGCTGCCGCTCCGGGCCGCTTACTCAAACATCTACTGGGGACTCTCTATTGCAGCAATGCTTGCCATCATCTCAGCCATTGTCTACCGCAAGAACAACCCAGGTAGCTCCCTGACCAATATGGCAGATGCAGCAGATGCATAAGATTAATCCTCCAATGCACCTATAATTATTCCACGCAAAAACACCTTGCGGCCCATTTCCGGGACTGCAAGGTGTTTTTTTATAAGTCTTAAAGGTCCTTTAGACCACCAAATATTCAGCGTTCTTCTCACATTGGGTGCACTTTGCCGGCGGGTCCCAGTCAGAGAATTCCGTTTCCTTCAAATCTACTACATCTGGTGCATCTTCATACTCGTCCACAAACAAATCAATAGCTAATTCTACATGTTCTTTACATACTACATACATTCAACCAAGCATCCCTTTCTGTGCCGCTACGGCCTAATACTCCTTCTATTGTTCTACCATACTTCCCACGAAAATGGAACTCCTATCTATCCATTCCAGCGATCTGTTCATCCATTGTCTATATTCTTGCCCTTCACCAAAAAAAGATTCCTCCCACCCCGAAGGGCAAAAGGAATCTCATCATTTCTCTCTCTCTATTATCTATAAATATTATTTTAAACTCTCCATCCTACCCTAGAAACTCCACCGGACGATCCAGCTCATATAATCTGCGGTAACGTGGTTCTTTTTTCATCAGCTCTGCATGGGTTCCACGCATTTCTACCGAGCCATTTTCCATAAAAATCACTTCATCCATCTGCTCCGCACCGACCAAATGATGCGTTACCCAAATTAGTGACTTATCCTTCATGGCTTCAAACATTGTCTTCAAAAGATCACGTTCCGTCCGCGGGTCCAACCCTACAGTCGGTTCGTCGAGTATGACAACAGGGGTATTTTGCAGCAAAATACGAGCTAACGCTATCCGCTGACGCTCTCCACCGGAGAAACGTTGCCCCGCTTCACGAACAAAGGTATCATATCCATCTGGCAACGAGGAGATCAACGTATCCATTTTGGCTAAGGCGCCAGCTTCTTTAATGGCTTGTTCGGAAGCCTTCGGATCACCCATACGAATATTGTTAGCTACTGTAGTATCGAATAAATGTGGACTCTGATTAAGCACCGCTATAATAGAAGGAATATGCTCGCCATAGGCATCTGCAGCGATTCCATTAATCGTAACCGAGCCCTCAGAAGGTTCAATAACACCTTGAATAGCCTTTAATAACGTCGATTTACCCGCACCACTTCGGCCGATGATCGCAATCTTTTTACCTTGTGGAATATCGAGGCTGAGATCGCGAACCGACCAGTTATCCGCTGATCCATAGTGGTAACCTACATTTTCGAGCTTGATGTGAGCACTCTTTATGGCCTTAGGTAGAGCATCGACTACTGATACTTTTTCAGATACGATGTTCTGCTCAGTTCCATTTACACCAGACAATCGCTCCAAGGAGTTACGGTACTGCGGGATTTTCTCCACCGCTTCGGACACTGGCAGAAAAGCATCTGCTACAGGAAAAACAACCAATACAAAAGCTGCGATCAAAGTACCTGCAATAGCACCATCTGCAAACTCTCCAGCGGCCCAATACAGCATAGAAAGCACGCCAATCCCAATTACCGCTTGCCCAATGAACGTACGAATACGTGCCCAGCTGCGCAGCGCTGCATCGGTTTTGGCTACTTTTCTCTCATCTGCTTCATAAGTGTCTACGAACTGGCTTTGTCGTCCACTAATGACCCAGTCACCCATACCAAGTACGGCGTCAGTCAGCTTTTGATAGAGACGATTACGCTCTACTTTCACTTCACGTTGGCGCTTCTGTGTGAACAATAGAGATAAGAACGGCAACACCACTACTAACACCAATATATACAGAGCCATCAATAGCGCAAAGGCGATATCAAAAGTACCCAGTGCAATCACAGCTGCTCCATAAATCAGCAAAGCAATAATGCTTGGAAACACGGTGCGTAGATATACATTTTGCAAATATTCAATGTCATCTGCAAGCATCCCGAGAATATCCCCAGTGCGGAAGCGTGACGACAGGAACAAAGCCTGTGGCTCCAAAATATTGTACAGACGCACACGCATCTTAGATAGAATTCGCAAAATCGTGTCATGCCCAACTAAACGTTCTACATAATGAATGACAGCCCTACTCGTTCCGAACGTACGCACACCTACAATCGGTACATAAATCATTAGAATATTTTCGACGGGTGTAGACGCTTTTGAGATCAGAAATCCTGAAGTATACATTAATGATGAGGCTGTAAAAATCGTCAACGCCCCAAGCACGATAATAAGCACAAAACGCCAAAAATACGACGATACATACGGAGCAAACCATCCTTCACGTTTCAATGGATTCCCTCCAATTGCGACCCAATCAACTCATAATACGCACCCTTGCGGGCAAGCAATTCCTGATGGGTACCGATTTCTGCCACTTTTCCTTGTTTCATTACTACAATAATGTCCATATCAAGCATCCAGTGCAGGCGATGTGTAGCCAGAAAGACCAGCTTTCCTTCAAAAAGAGGCACCATCGTCTCCTTCAGCTCATATTCCGTCTCAATATCCAGATGTGCCGTTGGCTCATCCAATAACATAATCGGACGACTGCTGAGTAAAGCTCGAGCCAGCGCAACCCGCTGCTCCTGCCCGCCACTGAACGAACGACCTCCGCCGCCGATCATCTCATCCAAGCCATTCGGAAGGGTTGCCGCCAGCTCTGATAATCCAGTAGCTTTCACAGCTGCAGCCACAGCTTCCATAGAAGCCTCAGGGTAATAGAAGCGAATATTATCAGCCAATGTACCACTAAAAATATAAGGGCGCTGCGGGATATACGAGGTCTGCTTTCGCCAAGCCTCATCCGTTAATGCGCTAACCGTTGTACCGTTTACTGTGATACTTCCTGAAGTAGGGTGTAAGAAACCACCCAAGATATCGACTAGTGTAGATTTACCGGCCCCACTCTCTCCGATAATCCCAATTTTGCTTGCTCCTTTAAATTGCAGGTTCACCGCTTCCAGCGAAGAAAGACCAGCTTCCTCGTATTTCACACTGACATCATTTAATGTAAGTACGCTATTTTTATGCCAAGTGAATATCTCTTCTGGTGTTTTCGATGCTGATCTCAATGCTTGGTCACCATTAGAACCTACTACTTCAGCTTTCACTTCATCCTGATCTATAATGCTTTTCATTGCCTCAGCGGCTTCCTTACCATCGAGAGTAGCATGGAAATCCGAACCTACCAATCGTACAGGCAAAAAATATTCCGGTGCCAAGATCAGAATGGTTAAGCCCGTAACCAGTGTCATCTGATCGTTGACCAGACGCAGGCCGAGACTTACCGCGACGGAAGCAACGGATAACATCGTAAAGAAGTCCAGCGCGAACGAAGACAAAAAGGCTACTCGCAGTGTACGCATCGTCGCCGAGCGATACCGATCGCTGACGGTGGCAATACTCGTGCTATGACTACGACTGCGGCCCAGAAATTTCAGCGTTTCTAGCCCACGGAGGGAGTCTACGAAATGATTAGATAAGGTACGATAAGATTTCAGCTGACGGTCCATCTGCTTGCGAGCCGTCATCCCGATCAAGATCATAAAAACAATAATAATCGGCATAGTGATCGTTAGAATTATCCCACTCGCGGTATCCATCTTGTAGATATAAATAAGCACCAAAATCGGTGTAATTGACATCCCTACCATTCTAGGGATAATCGCTTCTAAATATGTGCGGAACTTTGTTACGCCTTCCAGCACAAGTGTGACAAGATCCCCGGTTCCACGCCCGCCCACCATTCTGGGTCCAAGCTGGAAGAGCTTATCCATCATTTCCCTCCGCATGTTGCTGCCTGTTGCTTCCGCAAAGCGGTGAGAGATACGGCTCATCAGCATGGCGCAAGCATGGCGCACTAGAAATGCAAGAAGGAACAATAGCGAAGTAGCCCATTGTTCCTTCAGAGGTTCTCTTGCAAATAGCGCAGAGATGACTTCTGCCAGCCATTTGGCCAGCAGAAGTATGGACATGCTTTGCACCAGGGTAAGGAGGCCAACGATCAGAAATACCGGCTTAACTCCTTTATACCCAAGCAAATTTTTATCCATTAGTATTCAAGATGCTCCTTCTCGTGAACGCGTTTATGAAAGACAAAGTAACTCCAAATTTGATATCCCAATACGAATGGAAGGATGGTCAGTGCCACAATCGTCATTACCTTTAAAGAGTAATGTCCCGAAGCCGCATTGGTAATTGTCAAATTAAAGGCTTGATCGATTGAACTAATCATGACACGTGGGAACAATCCTACAAAGATAGAAGTTACGGACAATGCTATTACCGCTCCTGTCATTCCAAAAGCATAGCCATCCTTCTTCTTCGTCATGAAATAACCCGATAATATGAACGCGATAATTCCCAGCGCTACTATAATCATAAGAACTAAACCACGTTGTTCGAAAATATCAGTCATATAATAAGTCATTACCACGAAAGCGAGCAATAGAGCCCCAAGTGGCAAAAGCAATCTTTGCGCCATTTTTCGAGCGCGAGCCTGTAGATCACCCACTGTACGCAACGTTGTGAACATGAGACCATGTACCAAACAAAGAAGGACAACAGTCACACCAGCTACTACGGTATACACATTTACGATATCTGTAAAACCTGCGTACATTTGCATATCCCCATCAATCGGCAAACCTTTGATGAAGCTGGCGAACACCACAGCAAGGAGGAAAGGTGGGAGGAAGCTGCCGAAAAAGATACAAACATCCCAAGTTTTTTTCCAAGCTACTGAATCCCGTTTACCTCTAAATTCAAAAGCAACACCACGTGCAATCAAAGCTAATAAAGCAAAGACAAAGGGAATGTAAAATCCGCTAAACAACGTTGCATACCACTCAGGGAAAGCCGCAAACATTGCACCCGCAGCAGTAATTAACCATACCTCGTTTCCATCCCAGAAGGGTCCGATCGAGTTAATCAGAATCCGGCGCTCAGTGTCATTCTTAGCGAGAATTTGTGTTTCCATCCCTACGCCGAAATCGAAACCCTCCAGGAAGAAGAACCCTATAAACAGAACTGCAATGAGCACAAACCACAATTCATTAAGAGACATCATTGGGCGCCCTCCTCGTTATATGGATCATGCGAATCCCCGTGATCGTTATCCATCGCATAAGGACCTTTTTTAATCACTTTCATAAACAAACCAATTAGAACTAATCCGAGAATGGCGTAAATCGCTGTAAAAGAAATAACAGAGAATAGAACCTGACCACTTGTAATGTTAGGCGACACACTGTCTTCCGTTGTCATCAATCCGAATACCGTCCATGGCTGACGCCCGAATTCGGTCATGACCCAACCCGCTGTATTCGCGATTGGAGGAAGCAGTATTCCCCATAACATAAACCGCATAAACCAAGTGTTTGGACGGTCCATCTTTTTGCGCCACATTAAATACATTGCGTACATACCCATTACGATCATTAACGTTCCTGCTAGAACCATGATCCGGAAACTCCAGAATGTCGTACGTACTGGCGGGATATAGTCACCGGGGCCATAGGTTTGCTCATACTCAGCTTGCAGCTCAAGCATACCTTTAACTTCACCGGAAAATTTACTGTATGAAAGGAAGCTTAGCATATACGGAATTTGAAATTCTCCAGTACTTTCCTGCTTGTCAGGATCAATGTTAGCCCATACGGTCCAAGGTGCTGGGTCACCACTCTTACCCCACAGTCCTTCAGAAGCCGCCATCTTCATAGGTTGAGTCTCAACCAAATACTGTGCTTGCGCATGGCCTGCCACGGCTACACCAATAGAAGAAATGATACCTACGATTGCTGCAATTTGAAAAGATTTCTTAAAGAAAGATACATCTTGTTTCTTCAATATCTTATACGCACTAATACCCGTTACGAGGAAGGCGCCTGTTGCATACGCAGCAAGAACCGTGTGCGGGAATTCAACCAGCAATTGTCCGTTCGTAATGAGCGCGAAGAAATCATTCATTTCTGCCCGTCCATTATTTATCGCAAAGCCCACAGGATGCTGCATAAAGGAGTTCGCTGCTAGAATCCAGAAAGCGGATAACATCGTACCGAATGCTACCAGCCAGATGGATAACAAGTGCACTCTTTTGGACACTTTGTCCCAGCCGAATATCCAAATCCCAATAAAAGTAGATTCCAGAAAAAAGGCTGCCAATGCTTCAACTGCAAGCGGAGCCCCGAAGACATCACCCACAAAACGTGAATAATCAGACCAGTTCATCCCGAACTGAAATTCCTGCAAAATACCTGTAACTACCCCTACTGCAAAGTTGATGAGAAATAGCTTTCCCCAGAACTGTGCCATTCTTTTGTACTCTTCATTGCCTTTTCTAACGTACATGGTCTCCATGATCGCAATCAAGAGCGCTAGTCCGATTGATACCGGTACAAAGAAATAGTGGAATATTGTCGTCGACGCAAATTGTATACGCGACAGCATTACTGTATCCATATTTTTCCCTTCCTTCTCCCCTTTTCGTTAATTATATTGTGTCAAAAATTTAGACGTCATTTTGTGATAAATGTCACACAAAGGGATACTTTTAACGGTGAAATTCAAATGATTTGTGACAAAAATCACAATTTACCTTAAAAAAAGCAAAAAAAATAAGACGGTTTGACCGTCTTGAAGTTGTTCACTGTTCTATAACAAGCTTGACTCATAAAGGCATTGGTTAGGTAATGGAAATACCCTTCTTCAGCGATTTGAGATCGCCATTCGAATTAAGCAATTGTGGTAGCATCTTCGTGCTGCGAACCATTGGAGAGTCACATAGACGGCAAGAAGGCGCATGTTCAAATGCGAAATTATCCCTCATCCATCCGTTGCATCCATCATTGGTACACGCCCAAATCGCGGTATTTTCTTCCGGTATTTCTTCCAAAGGTTTCTTCCGGTAGTTCATTGCCGTTCCTCCCATCCTGTAAGTCAATAGTGACTAACTAGATATAAAAAGACCGTCCCAACTTTCACAAGCTGGGACGGTTTCTTCTATTATTACAGTTTTACAACGTTTTCGGCTTGTGGTCCACGGTTGCCTTGAACAACGTTGAATTCAACGCGTTGGCCTTCGTCCAAAGTTTTGAAGCCGTCGCCAGTGATTGCGCTGAAGTGAACGAATACGTCGCTTCCGCCTTCAACTTCGATAAATCCGAATCCTTTTTCTGCGTTGAACCATTTAACTGTACCTGTTTGCATGTGTGTTACCTCCACAAATTTAAATTAATATGTTCTTTTTATCTTCAAACAAAGAAAAAATTCACACATTGAAAAAGGTTGTATTACCGAATATAACAGCCCTTTTCAATGCGAAAATTAGGGACTAAATGTATGATTGATATCATATTACCACACCTGATTAGCAAAGGCAAGCTGGCATCCGTATATATCCGTTTCTACCCTAATAAGTATTACCTTCCAATGTAAGGGTTGCCAGTCAGCCCAAAATTGATTAAATCAGCTTATAATTGCCATATTTATCAAAACTTTAGAAGAAATAGATCCCCGATAGCGATACAGAGTATCGCTATTTCAGGAAGCTCTACCTTCTCAACCGAAGGGGTAGTCCGCTCTACTTGTCATTACTGCTATATCATTATATGCCGACTTCCAGCATATTATTCCTCTGGTTTTTCAAGAAGTTTTACTGTAGTCTGATTGACTTTCCCATTTCGATAATAGGTAATCTTCAGATCCTCACCAATCTTCGTCTGATTATATAAATACTTGCGAAGGGAGAGCGTGGATGTAATAGGTTCATCATTAAATTTCGTAATTACATCATTAAACTGTATTCCCGCTTCTTGTGCAGGTCCAACAGCATCCAGAACGACAACCCCATCCTTAACATTGTTCGGTAGGTTCAGTTCCTTGCGTTGGTCCTCTGCGAGAGGAATGTAAGGATTGTTTAAATCTACCGAATATACGCCTAAGTAGGAACGGGCAATTCGCCCTTTCTCAGCCAGTTCATTAGCGGTATCTATCACATGGTTAGCTGGAATAGCAAAACCCAGCCCTTCTACACCTGCATCGGAGATTTTCATCGTGTTAATACCGATGACTTTACCATCCAGATCTACAAGCGCCCCGCCGCTATTGCCTTCATTAATTGCTGCATCGGTCTGAATGACCTCTTGCTCCCAATCATATACGCCGTCCTGATTCAAGGATACGGGAACCTTCCGTTCAGTATAGCTGACAATACCTGAAGTCAATGTGTCACCAAGTCCCAACGGGTTTCCGATGGCAATGACCGTTTCACCTAAACGAAGCTTCGAGGAATCCCCGAGCTCTGCGATTGTATTGATACCCTTGGCATCAATAGAAAGCACCGCAATGTCACTCACTTTATCCGTTCCAACGAGTGTAGCTTTACGTGTCTCGCCATCTACTGTTACGACTTCAAGATTGCTAGAGTCTTCGATGACATGGTTATTAGTAATGATAAATGCTTTATTATCTACCTTTTTATAAATCACTCCAGAGCCTAATGCTGACTCATCCAGAATGTTCAATTCTTTATTATCTTCTTTATGATTGATAATACTTACTACTGCAGGACGAACCGTAGCAGCGGCTTGAATGATACGATCAAACGGATCTCTGCTTGGGGCAACCTCCTCAGTTGTTACTACCGACTTCGGGGCAGTTTCGTGACTCATTTGTCCAGTAAGCATACTGAATAAAAACACTGCCACCACAGCACTGATTAAGGAGCAGACGGCGGATATTTGCCAAGTGGATAAGCCCTTGCGCGATCTTCGCACAGAATGCTTGCGGTTAGCAAATGATCCCTTTGATGCTTCATCCCCTCTGGACCGTGATACTTTAGTTGAATAGAAATCGTCATCAAACAATCCCACCGAAAATCTCCCCCTTCTATTGCCAACCGTTCACAGTATCTAAAACCTGAACCTCTAGCAATCACGTTCCAAGCATATACCTCTGCATCCTTTAGACTCCAACAATCACTAAAAAGTTTCACTTTATCCATTAACCACACAATAGTTTCAGTTAATCGAAAGAATTTTAGAATCTTTCAATATATCTTCTCTACTAGGAATATTTTGCAACTTAAAAGACTACACTAATAGAAAGGTTCCATAAATTTAGAGTTTGCTTATCACGTCTATAATTGTATCACAGGCAACCCTCAATTCGTGATTTTCCTGAGGTAAAAAGCCTGCGAATTTTTTACAACTCCAGTTCTGTTTTTACTACATAAGGAGGTATAATTATGAATTCTTTTTCCACAAATATGGATCTGGTGGAGTTTATCGGTAAGCTTGGCGATTTGAAGGATGAACACTACCATATGACCCTTGCCTTCAGTGCTATGATCGAATTGATGATCGATAAAGGCCTGATCTCCCGCCAAGAATTAGAACGAAAGACTGCTGAGCTTGATCAGCTTATGACAACTGGCTCAGCTTATCCCATGGCGTAGGTTGGTCATAATACGTATCGCAAAGCTTAAACTCACTATCTTTAAAGAAACAGCCCCGATCCTCCATTGCGCAACGTACCGACATTTTAGCCAAATCCATCATATTATGATCCCGGCTTAAATGCGCTAAATAGGTACGTTTAGTCCGTCCTGTGAGAATTTCACTTAGTGCTGCTCCGGCTGCTTCATTAGAAAGGTGACCCATGTCGCCAAGTATGCGTCGTTTCGTATTCCACGGATAACGTCCCATCCTCAGCATTTCAATATCATGGTTCGCCTCCAGCACCAATACGTCGGCCTCTGAAATTGCATCTCTTACCTTGTCGCTAACATACCCCAGGTCTGTAGCTACACACAGTTTTTCTTTTCCATCATAAAAATTGTAACCCACCGGCTCCGCCGCATCATGAGAAATTGCAAACGATTCTACACGCAGACTACCAAAATCCCTATGCTGTCCCGACTCCATAATGATTCGGTTATAGTCGGGTATTTTTCCAATGCCTTTTTCAATGGCTCCCCAGGTATTGGTGTTCGCATAAATCGGAAGATCGTATTTACGGGCCATTGCCCCGAGTCCTTTAATATGATCGGAATGCTCGTGTGTGACTAGAATCCCGTCTATATCATTACCCGTTAGCTCGCGCATGGCCAACAGCTCATCGATCCGCTTGGCACTTAGTCCCGCGTCAATCATAAGTGTTGTCTCCCCGTTCCGAACCACCGTTACATTTCCGGTAGAACCACTGGACAGTACTGTAAATGAAATCCCCATTTTCCTTACTCCTTCTAATCTGTTGTCTTCGGACTGATGATGTCCGCACTTATAGCATCCACATAATAGGCATTGCCGTTCTCCAGCATGAACCGCCACATTGGCGACGCTACCTGACTTTCGGAGTTGAACAACTCACCATAATAACCAAGCTCAATCTCCTTTACTACGGAGTCTGCCGGAAAATATTTTTCAATCAAACTGCTAAGCGCTTGCGATGCCGGCAGTACCTTCTGTTCCTTATCGCTACTGCTTGCCCCTATCTCAATCTTAGGTGAGCGGAAAGCTACAATCTTCTGATCACTATTAATCAACTCTAACCTAACTCGGAATAGCGACCACTGATTCTGAACTAGCGGGTGAAGCACGAACTTCCCAACTTCACTTTCTTGAGAATCAAAACGATAATTTGCGATATCCGGTATTTGACTCTCAAGCGCCTTGCTAAGGTCAGTGAAGGAAGAATAGATCAGCTTGCTGTCTATAGGAACATCTAATTTAATGGGTGGTTCATTCTGCTCTTCAGCAGAATATCGATAAGTTATATTAGGAAGCTGCGGGGTAGAAGCCGGAATGGGACACAACACACGAATCCCTTTCTGCTCCATGACCGCCTGGGTTTCTTCGGACAGGGAAGTGAAATCGAGATTGGCACTAACCTGATCGCGCAAATCAATCCACAGCTGATAACATAGCAGCAGATTTAGACCTAAAAAGGCGCAAATTAGTACATTTTTGGCTCTTCCCCAATCCATACCCTTACCTCCTAAATGTTATATGAACAACTTGTACATTAATTTAATGTAAGAACGCTGCCGTCAATAAGCGTAACCTTCCAGACTGGAAGTAGTTGCAGCTTCTCTTCTTTCACTACAGGTACATACGCAGGCGTTAAATCCTTCACTGCCGAAGTTTTGCTAACCGCAGACAATTGATTCTCTAGCTCCACGCCTCCAGATAGCTCTACGATTTTCTTTTCTGCCTTACTCTCATCAATATAGATTAACGAGCGTTCATAAGAGGATACGGTGCCTTGCTGCAATTCCAGATTAATTACACCATACTGCAGCTGCGAGTTACTCATGATCGGATAGGAGCCATATGGATAGGAACCATAATATTGTTGAAAAGAGACCTTTCTCTCCTGTCTCCCCTCCTCGGTGGCTTCAAGACGATAGGTTCCATTCCATCCACCATGTTGGTTCACAAATTCTACAGCTTCAAGCGCATCCTTGGCAGGTGTACTGTCTCCGGCTGGAAGTGCGGCAGGATCGCTATAGCTCATCCAATTCCGTTCCTTATCGACCTGAAGACTCCGTTTGCTATCCGTATAAATCTCCGAGCCATTTTTCTCGCGAATATATCTAGTGCTTCCAACATCGAAGAAAAGATTGTTCTGCATTTGTTCTATGGTATACATGCCTGAAGGCATCTCAACCTGAACCAGAGAAATCTTGCTGTCTGGCACATAATAATCACCATCTACGGACTTGTAAGGCGTCCAGTTCTTGCCGAAATCCACATGCTGCTGCACGTCTTGCACAGTTAAATCCGCTTTTGCCGCTTCATATATAATGTCGCCTCTCGTACTGAAGAAAATGGCATGCGCTTTGGAGTCATTCTTAATGTTATAGATCCAAATGCGATCAATGCTTTCTCCTTCAAATAGGGAATCAGGTGACAGCTGCATAACCCGCTGAAGTAACGTTACCGGAATGCCGGATCCGAACGAAAGCTCAATCCCCGGATTCTCATTTCGAATCTTATCCCAATCATAATCCTGTACCGAGTGCCGCTGGAAGCTTTCAAATCCACGCCCTTTTAACCGATTCATAATCAAACTATAGAACGTTGAGTCTGGATAAAAAAGCGTATGTTTGTTATCGCCCATATGGATGATCATTTTATCAGGGTACAGCAGGTTCTCGACCTTTTCCTCCGGTCCCATATTGTCTGTCTTCACATATAGATTCTCGGAGAGTACCGCTGAGTCTGCACCAGGCAAGCGATAAATCAAATAGTAACTCTCAACAAGACTTCCCAGCACGAGCAAGGCTAGAATCCATGACTTCAATCTCTCCTTCATGCCTCACTCCCCCTTTGCGCATTCAGAGGTAGTGTAAAGGTTACCTTAGAGCCTTCATTAAGCTCGGATTGCAGGGAAATAGAGCCTCCATGGGCTTTCACAATTTCCCGGGCAATGGAAAGGCCAAGTCCGGTGCCTCCCATATTCCGTGAACGCGCCTTATCCACCCGATAAAAACGTTCAAAGATCCGCTCGATGTCTTTCTTCGGAATACCAATCCCGGAATCACGTACAGAAATGGAGAGCATTCCATCCTCACTTTTCAAGGCTTCCAATTCAATCGTACCGCCTTCTGGCGTATATTTTAATGCATTGGAGACCAAATTCCCCAAGACCTGATCGATTTGATCACGATCGAGCCATGCTGTGCTGACATCCCTACGGACCCTTGTACTAATGTCGATCCGCTTCTGCCGAATCTGAAAAGAAAAGCGGTCTGCTACATCCTCTAGCATTTCAGTAATATCCGTCTGCTGAATTCTGAGAAGTGCCTCCTTGGAATCCAGACGCGACAGATGCAGTAGATCCGTAACCAAACGAATCATACGCTCGGTTTCGTTACGAATAACCCCAACAAAACGAACCGCTAACTGCGGGTCCTCAAGCGCTCCATCATCAAGTGCCTCCACATAGCTTTTAATCGTTGTAAGTGGTGTTCTTAGCTCATGCGAAACGTTCGCGACGAACTCTCGGCGTGATTCCTCCAGGTTCTCTTGCTCAGTTACATCTTGCAGCACGGCAATAGTACCGGCAATCCCACCTTCACGGCGATGAATCGGAGTAAACGTAACTCTCACGATATTAGAATCTTCTCCACCCATATGTGTCAGATGAAGCATTGCAGACTGGGCATTTCCTTTAGCCAAGGAACCACTCTGCTCATAATCAAGACCTAGCAATTTATCCAGTGGGGCACCTTCCGGCAACGGACCTTCTGTTCCCAGCATAAGTGCTGCTCGAAGGTTCATAAGAATGACTACACCATTCTCATCCGTGGCTACCACACCGTCACTCATATTCGTCAGAATAGAGGTAAGCTTCTCTTTCTCTTCCTCATTCTGAGAGAGCGCCTCACGCAATCTGCCGGTCATATAATTGAATGCCTGACTGAGTTGTCCAATTTCATCGTTGCCGAGTACGGGCATTTTTCGATTGAACCGACCTTCAGCAACAGCTGTTGCATGCCTAGTCATTTCTTTAATCGGCTGCGTAATGGTGTGTGCAAGAATAACACATAGGACAACTGTCAGTCCCAAGGCTAACAGCAAACCAGAGATGAATACACTGTTGATCCTGCCCATGGTCGCATATAAATCTTTCATGTCAGCAGCAATATAGATTGCACCTACTACCTTGTCACCGGAAAGTACCGGCTTGGCCACAACCTTTTTCCGCACATTATCATCAGCAATAATATATTCTTCATTATCACTGATCCCCTGCAAGGCGCGATTGACTACGGTCTGAGTGTTGCGCTGTCCGACATAGTCATTCTGTGAGGGCACGGAGGTGGTGATGATTTTGCCGCTGGCATCAAGCACCTGAATCTCGGCCCCGTTAATGTAAAGATTATTAACCATACCACGCAGACTTTCTACAGCCGTTTCCTCGTCAACGGTACCAGCCTCACTACCGAATTTATCAGCAGTCAGGATGGACAGCATCTCCGCACGTGCTTTAAGATCCTTCGTGAAGTTATCCGTTAACGAGTTCTTCATCGAGCTGACAAAATAGACTCCAATTAACTGCATAGCTATCAGAATCAGCAGCACATAAATAATAATAAGCTTGGCCTGAATTGTCCGGAAAAAGGACCACCACTTCATCACAGTCCTCCGCTTTTAGGGCTATGCATCAAATAGCCAAGTCCGCGCCGAGTATAAATATATTCCGGCTTGCTGGGATTCTCCTCAATTTTCTCTCTTAGACGACGGATCGTCACGTCTACGGTCCGCACATCGCCGAAATACTCGAATCCCCACACAGCCTGCAGTAAATGCTCCCGGGTCATCACCTTACCCGCATGTTTAATCATATAGTAGAGCAGCTCATATTCACGATGGGTCAAATCAAGCGGCTCCCCACCCTTATAAACCAGATACATATCTGTATCAATAAATAGATCAAAATGGTATATACCCTGTCTGGTCTCTGCAGGTTCATTCGCCATTCCCGACGGTGACGGTTTGTGCTGTCTCCGCATTTGGGCCTTCACTCTGGCGAGTAGCTCACGTGTACTAAAAGGTTTGGTCACATAGTCATCCGCACCAAGCTCTAGACCAAGCACCTTATCAATCTCTCCGTCTTTGGCAGTAAGCATAATGATAGGAATGTCCAAATGTGCAGAACGAACCTCACGACAAACATCCATCCCGTCCTTACCAGGCAGCATAAGATCAAGCAGCATAAGATCAGGCTTTTTGGACAATGCCAATTCTACTGCACTGTTACCATCAAAAGCACAAATAACCTCGTAGCCTTCTTTTTCTAGATTAAACTTCAATATATCAGCAATAGGCTGTTCATCGTCTACTACCAGAATCGTTCCCATCTGCATGTCTCAGCTTCACCTTCCTATCCCTACTTAAAGATCATTCCTTTATTTTAACATACCTGTCTTACCGTCACATCCTACGAAATAAGGAATCGGCTTCCCCAGCAAAAAGAAACAGCTATATCGTCATTCCTATATTAAAAAAAATAAAACCGCTCGAGTTTAATCGAGCAGTTGAGGTTAAACTATGAATTATCGCAAATACTTCATTGGATTTACCGCAGTGCCATTCTTCCGAATCTCAAAATGCAGATGTGTTCCCGTCGAGCGTCCAGTATTGCCCATTACGCCAATTTTGGCGCCTTGCTCCAAACGCTGTCCCGTAGAAACGGAGATGCTGTTTAAGTGGCCATAATAGGTTTCGTATCCGTTACGGTGATCCACAATAACCACATTTCCATATCCACTCTTCACACCAGCAAAGATTACAGTTCCGGCATCAGAGGCTTTAATGCTCCGGTTGCCAGATACCATATCTAGACCCTTATGAGCACGGCTCCAGCGCTCACCGAAACTACTAGTAAGGGTTGCTCCGCTTACTGGCCAACTGAACATGCCTGTTCCTTCACCAACTACCTTCGTACCCCGATAAACCACTTCAGGGAGAGAAGATTTAATAACGGTCTGACCCAACCACTCTTCTTGTACGACCATTCCGTTTTTCTTTGTTAACCGATACTGCATTTCTTTAAGGCCCGTTTGTCCTGGACGAACGACCTTACTTTTGCCTGCTGGTAACTGGTCACTTTTCCGCACGATCACTTCAGGCTCAGTAACCACCTGCTCTGACACTTGCTCTACAGTAACAACTGTAACATCTGGCTGTGGTACCTTCAGCTTCAGTGTATCTCCAATCTTCAACGTTAGCTCTTTCACATCCGGGTTGTTACTATAGATCTCTTTTTGCGTAATTTCAAACCGTTTGGCAATCCCCGAAATCGTATCGCCCTCTTGAACGGTATAAAGAAGTGGTGCTTCTTTACCCTCGGTAAGAGTTTTGACCGCTTCCTCGACATCCAATACTTTGTTAGGATCTGTCTTCACTGGAACAATAGCAACTTCTTCACTAATTTTGACTGACTCCACTTGGTTAGGAGCTTTTGCTTTCGCAGCACTTGAACTTGAGGCTGCTGTTCTTGTGAGCTTACTAGCCGTTGCTACTTTAGTTTGCGGAACATAATGATTCTTTACCCCTTCAAGCACCGCATTTGCGGTCTCTTGATCCTTAACAATGCCAACCACCTTGCCATCTACCAATAATTGTACACCTACGGCATAGGCCTTCAGCATTCCATCTAGTTTATTAAGCGTTGCTTCACTATCAACTTCCGGCTTGTACGCTTTCTCCTGTTTAATTGTAATGCCTTCTGTCTGAAGCACCATCGTTGAATCTGGATACTTGTCCTGATATTCCTGTTGCTTCTTATCATACAGCTGATTAAGCTGTGCCTGATCGTTAAGCTTCCCGATCTCCTTACCCTTCACCAACACTTGATAGTAGGTTTCGGTATTGGCTGCTACATACTTTTTCTCTGCACCGATCAATACAGTGGTTAGAAGTACTAGGCCAACAGCTCCCAAAATCCAAGAACGCCGGAATCTACGAGTCCCTTTTTCTTGATGAAAGTGTGTGGAGTCGTGATCGAAATTGTGGCTCTGCTGAACATCTGCTCCGGATTCTGCTGTGTCACTATTCCGCAGTTTCCCCATCCGGCGCATGAACTTAAATCCCTTCATGAAACTCTCCCTTTCAGTCCGCTCTGTCATCTGATATGAACGGCCAAGCTAGTTGTACGATCTCGATTATATAGATTACGACCATGAATGTTTCTGCTTATCCTAGTTCTAAATTCCTGCTTCTAATGGACCCTCAAAAAGGTTACAATTGGTTACAAAAAATTAACCCTTTGAACATCCTTGTCTAATGTACCATAGCTGAGCGAAAAATTTCAACTTTGTACACATAAAAAAACCCACGAAATACGCGGGTTTTTTGCGCAAATATGAAAATTTAGCCTTTTTCTTGTGTCTAGAAATTGACAATTACTATGGCTGCTGTAGAGTTTCTGTAGTTGGTGTAAGCATTTTCATTATACTCTCGTATTCATCGCGATCAACATATTTGGCAATGACTTGTTGCAGCTCCTTAACCTCATCCTCCGTTAGACCATCCTCCATCGCCGTGGAGATTTTCTGCATCTCATCCTGCGGTAGTTTGGACATCAAGATATTGAATATATTTACCTTCTCCGCCGAAGGGAGATTATCTTTTAAGTCACCTATTGCCTCAGGTGTCATTACCAATTTCTGGTCCTCTGAAATTCCACTCTGGCTTTCGTTAGTAGAAGACTCATTTGAGGCTTGGCCCATAACCGGTAAAGCATCCTCGGGTGCTTTTTCCTCCACCGGCTCCCCTTTTTCAGGTGTATCCTTACTGTTATCTTTATCCTTGTTTACCGCGCTGCCTGTTGTCGTCGCTTCTTTATTCGCTTTATTGGAGTCCGATTGGCTATCCATGCCAATAATGCTCTTGACCATCCCACCTAAACCTGGGCCTGGACTATCCACTTTAATATCGAAGCTCGCCAGCACCGACTGAATATAAGCATTTACAACCACGCCCGTAGTTAGAATAGAAAGTGTACTTGCGAGTACTACAATTAGACATACTCCCAGTGCACGCTTCACGATCTTCATTTCTTCTCTCCTCTCACCTATGTTCAAGTCTATCTGGTATATTTTTTCCATGTTTTTCTATACTCCCAGTATTGACTAGAACCGGCTTCGGGAAACATACGCATAAAAGTAAACATAAAAAAGAGACCTCTCGCGAGGTCCCTTATATATGACTAAATTTATTTAGATATAAATTGGCATTACTTGATTCGTCTGCTCACGGTTACGGCCTACTGAGAAGATGGCGATCGGAATCCCTGTAAGCTCAGATACACGTTCAACATATCTGCGTGTATTCGCTGGCAGATCGCCCAATGTTTTTGCAGAAGTAATATCTTCGCTCCAACCTGGAAGCTCCTCATACACCGCTTCGCACTCTGCCAGCATCTTAAGGCTAGCTGGGTAATGCGTGATTACTTCACCACGGTATTTGTAGCCTGTGCAGATCTTCACAGTCTCAAGTCCACTCAGCACATCCAGCGAGTTAAGAGACAAGCCTGTGATTCCACTTACACGACGAGCGTGACTTACAACAACACTGTCAAACCAACCTACACGGCGAGCACGTCCTGTAACTGTTCCATATTCATGACCTGTTTCACGGATATAATCACCAGTTGCATCGTTCAGTTCTGTAGGGAACGGGCCATCTCCAACACGAGTAGTGTAGGCTTTAGCAACCCCGATAACCTGTTTAATCTTAGAAGGTCCAACACCAGAACCTATGCATACGCCACCTGCAGAAGGGTTAGAAGAAGTAACAAACGGATACGTACCTTGATCGATATCAAGCATTACCCCTTGTGCACCCTCAAACAATACTTTGCGGTCTGCATCAATAGCTTCATTAAGAATGACCGACGTATCTGTCACATAATTACGTAGCACTTCCGCATATTCCAGGTACTGAGTCAGAATCTCTTCAACGTCAAGAGCTTCAGCGCCATATACTTGAGTAATCACTTGGTTCTTCTCTTCCATCAAGTGACGAAGTCTCAATTCGAATTCCTCAGCGTCCATCAGGTCAGCAATACGGATACCGTTACGTGCAGCCTTATCCATGTAACATGGACCGATGCCTTTGCGTGTTGTACCAATCTTGTTCGGACCCTTTCGGTCTTCTTCCAGAGCATCCAGTACCATGTGATAAGGCATAATAACATGAGCCCGGTCGCTGATCACTAAGTTTTTAGTGTCAAAGCCGTTCTCATGAATATAATTAATTTCTTGGATCAAGGCAGCTGGATTAATAACCATCCCGTTACCAATTACACAAGTCTTTTCTTTATAAAATACACCAGAAGGGATTAAGCTGAGCTTAAACTTCTCACCGTCAATCAGAATCGTGTGACCGGCATTATTGCCCCCTTGATAACGGGCAACCACATCTGCACTTTCCGCTAGAAAGTCAGTGATTTTCCCTTTACCTTCGTCTCCCCATTGTGTTCCCACGACGACTACCGTTGACATGTTCATTCCTCCGTAGGTGCTAGCAAGCACCATTATTTTTCATAATATGGGCCCTGTACGTCATTCTTATGTACGTAGCCCTCCGGACTCCAAGCGGATTTACCCACTAAAGGACAATACTCAGTGTAACAGCCGTTTTTTTCAAAGTCAAATAAAACGAACGATTACACAAAGAAATGTGCAATCGTTCGGATATCATACATGACAGGTTACCCAGCAAATGGTTCTGCATGTGCTCGCTCGTAGTTAACGAACTTGTTGAAGTTTTTGAGGAAGACAAGCTCTACTGTCCCAACGGGACCATTACGCTGTTTAGCTATAATAATTTCAATAATATTTTTCTTCTCAGTGTCCTGATTGTAATAGTCGTCACGATACAAGAACGCAACAATGTCGGCATCCTGCTCGATAGAACCGGATTCACGCAAGTCACTCATCATCGGTCGTTTATCCTGACGTTGTTCCACACCCCGGCTAAGCTGCGACAGGGCGATAACCGGCACGTCCAATTCACGAGCGATCTGCTTCAATGTACGGGATATATCCGATACTTCCTGTTGACGGTTTTCCCCGCCTTTACCGCGGCCCTGAATGAGCTGCAAGTAGTCAATGACGATCATCCCCAGGCCCTTTTCCTTCTTGAGCCTCCGGCATTTCGCACGAATATCCGTTACAGTAATCCCTGCTGTATCATCGATATAAATCTCCGCCTCCGATAGGGACTGAATGCCCATAGTCAGCTTCGACCAATCATCATCACTCTTGAAGTCACCGGTACGCATAGTATTCGCATCCAGATTAGCTTCGGCACAAATCATCCGCTGTACTAGCTGCGGCGCAGACATTTCCAGACTAAATATGGCAACCGTCTCTTTGGCACGCACGGCCACATTCTGAGCAATATTTAGCGCGAATGCTGTCTTACCTACAGAAGGACGGGCTGCAACAATAATCAAATCATTGCGCTGGAATCCATTAGTCATATGGTCTAAATCCACAAATCCCGTTGGAATACCTGACATGCCGCCCTTATCTTTATTCTGATGGAGGAGTTCAACCTTATCAAATACTTCCATCAAAACATCACGGATTGCGATAAATCCACTGCCGCTGCGCCGGTTAGAGATTTCAAGAATTCGCCGTTCTGCATCACTCAGCATATCGGCTACATCTTCACCGCCAGTGTAACCCTCGCTTACGATTTGCGTCGCTGTACGAATCAAACGCCGTAACATAGCCTTTTCTTCAATAATCTGCGCGTAGTATTCTACGTTAGCCGCAGTAGGCACAGCATGCGCCAGCTTAGCTAGGTAGCTAACACCACCAATATCTTCGAGCTCTCCCTTGTCCTGCAGTCTAGAAGTAAGCGTAACAAGATCAATCGGCTGGCTCTCTTCTCCGAGCTGCACCATCGCCTCAAAAATCATTTGATGCGCTTTATCGTAGAAGTCTTCGGTATTCACCCGTTCCATTGCAGTAATGAGCGCTTCATCCTGCAACAGAACAGCACCAATTACCGCTTGCTCCGCCTCAAGATTCTGCGGGGGAACCCGATCGAAAAAGAGATCTCCACCCATGTTACTCCTCCGTTACCTGAACCTTAAGGGTAGCCTTTACTTCAGTGTGTAGTTTTATACTTACTTGAAACACTCCCAAATGACGAATCGGCTCTCCTAGCTCAATCTTGCGCTTATCGATGGAAATGCTTTGAGTGGAAGCTAACGTTTCAGCAATTTGTTTGCTCGTGATTGCGCCGAATAGACGGCCGCCTTCACCTGCTTTTGCTTTCATAGTCAGGGTAAGCTCATCTATCTTCTTGCCCAGTTGCTGAGCTTCTTCTTTTTCGTTATCTTTACGGCGTTGTTCAGCAGCTGCTTGATTCTCAAGCGTCTTCACATTGCCTTCCGTTGCCGGACGAACTAATCCACGTGGTAATAGGAAGTTCGAAGCATAACCTTCGGATACCTCTTTAACCTGACCTTTTTTACCTTGACCCTTAACATCTTTTATGAAAATGACCTTCATTCGAATAAACCCTCTTTCGATTCGATTTCAGCCAGCACTTGCAGCAGTCTGGCTTCTGCTTCTTTACATGTTCCTTCTAGCTGTACCGCGGCGTTCGATAGATGCCCACCGCCACCCATTTTTTCCATCACGACCTGTACATTCATACGCCCAAGTGATCGAGCACTAATGCTTATCAGGCCGTCTGGTCGCTCACTAATGACAAATGAAGCGACTACGTTCGTCATCCCAAGTAATGTATCCGCAGTCTGAGCGATAAGTAGCTGTGGAATCTTCATACCTGGTGCCGTAACGACCAATGCGATTTGATCATAAATCATACGCGCATGTTTGATAATTTCGGCTTTTGAAATATACTCCTGTAAATCCTCTTTCAGCATACGCTGAATAAGAACGGTATCCGCACCATTTCGGCGCAGAAACCCTGCAGCTTCAAATGTACGTGAGCCTGTATGCAGTGCAAAGTGCTTCGTATCTACAGTAATTCCCGCTAAGAGCATTGTAGCATCCAATGGACTAATCTTTACCTTCTCATGGATATATTGAAGCAACTCTGTCACCAGCTCACAGGTTGATGAAGCATAGGGCTCTAAATAGACAAGTACAGCATCGTTGATGAACTCTTCACCTCTACGGTGATGATCCACCACCACAATTCTACTCGCATATTGCACAAGCCGCGGTTCCATTGTCATAGATGCCTTATGGGTATCTACAACAATAAGCAGTGTATGCTCCGTCATCACTTGTAAAGACTGCTCCGTTGTGATGAACGACTTAAACAATTCATCATCTTTCCGAATCTGCTCCATCATGTTCGTTATGGAAGGATTAGGAGTCTCCATCACAATGCTAGCCTCTACATTATACATCTGTGCGGCTCTCAGAAGGCCAATCGCAGCACCAACAGCATCGATATCTGGTGTCCGGTGGCCGAGGATCAGCACACGGTCGCTCTCCTGCATTAAATCACGCAGCGCATGCGCAATGACTCGTGCCCGCACTCGTGTACGCTTCTCCGCAGCATTACTCTTTCCACCGTAGAAAGACAACCTCTGGCCTGCTTTTACAGCAGCCTGATCTCCACCTCGGCCGAGCGCCATATCCAAACTGGATTGTGCTAAGGCACCTAGCTCGCTTGCAGAGTCCGCTCCAAATGCCATACCAATACTCAGTGTCATGGGTACTTTAAGGTCGGCCGTCATTTCCCTAATCTCATCGAGAATAACGAATCGACTTTCTTCCAGTGCTTGCAGACTACGATGATTAAGTAGCATTAGATAACGCTCAGACGACAGACGACGCAGATAAACATCAAACTGTTTACTCCATTCGGTGATCTCACTCGCTACCTTAGCGATCAGAGAAGTACGCTGTTGATCATCCATTCCTTGAGCAGATTCATCTAGATTATCCATCATCACTATGCCAATCGCCAGCTTCTCATCCTCATAACGCTCACGTAGCACCACAAGCTCAGTGATATCATACATGTAAAGAATACGTTCACTTGGAATAATGACAGCTTGATAAAATCGTTCATCCACAGTGAGCTCAATGCGAGTGTCATGCAATACGCCATCTTTGTGAACATCCCGTTTTCCCGATACATTCGTCGTAAAAAAAGACTGCATATCCGGCAGCAATTCCAGTAGCGGTTCCCCAACTAAAGACTTGCGCGCAAAAATATCACCAGCATAGCGGTTATTCCATTCTACTGTTCGATCTTCGCTAAACAGAATGATTCCGAGGGGCAGCATACTCACTGCTTCTCCCTCCACTCGCTTAATACGAAAAGTTAATCCGTTAATATATTCCACCAGATTACGGCGGAACGAAATTTCCGTCTTCAGCATATAGAAGCATAATGTACCTGCCAGAAACAGGCTAACGACCCCAAGAGCCCAGTTATAAATACTAACAATTATAATAAGGGCCAACAGCAGCATGAACGCCCATACGGTATGATAGCCGTGCCAGCGCCTTTGCAGAAATTTAGGCATGAACTCTCACCCTATCGTTTCGATTTCGTCACATACTCCCGCAGTGGGAAAGCAAGATCAATAATACCGATAATGCGTAGCGGCGGCAGCAAAATGACCGGTATTGCTAGCAGAATGGCAACCATCTTGTTCCATTTGCGTTCATGCGCCAGGAAGAAGAAAAATCCAATCGCCTGAATCATAAAGCCAATTCGTAGCAACGGCAGTAGATTGGCAGAAATCATGAGGATGTAATTATTCTCTGATCCTGAGAAGAAGAGCTGAAGAACCACACCAATCAAATAATACCAAATAAACGATCTCGAAAGTCTCCATTCACGAGCAGGCTTCATCTTAGGCACTGCATAATTCATACTGTTCAGAATCGGACGAACAATAGAATGCGTAATGACAGCTATCATAAAAGAGCTTACGATTAGAGTCATTGGGATCATTTGAACCGTCATATGACTTAGCTTGTTTACATCCTCAGTCGTAAATCCAAGATCAGTAAACAGTGGATTAGCAGTACCAAGATCAGACAGAGGAGAGTTAACCATCTGCAGCACATCGTTCACATAGTTAGACAAATCAAAGTTAAATAACGCCGTACCGAGTAATAAGAGTAACAGGAATTCTCCAAGAATCGTAACCGTACCTGCAATCACGGTAGATACTGCTGAAGCATGTCTTTTATACCAACGTCCCATTACCAGAGCAGGTATTAAGAAATACGCCGCGATCAGCACATAAATAGGTGTAATCAGACCAACAATCAGCAACACCGGCAATACGTGTATAACGAATTGTTTGGTGTTCAGCGTAGTGAATAACACTACTGCCGGAACAATCATAAATAGGGTAGTGATGATGAGCAGTGGAGTCGTTAAACTAAGCAGCAAAAGTAAATATACTACGCTCCAAGCCACAGATGACCAGCGAAATTTCAACAGTATTCACCTCTTACGCATATGTTCTTCTAAAGCAGATATATCTTGATACCATTCTTCCAGTTGATGCCCTTCCTGCTTATGCTTTCTGAGCTTCTCGAGTAGCAAGTCATCTAATTGACGATAGGGAATCCCTAGTCTGCGGCCCAAAATATAAGAGCTCATAATCAAACTAGCCAGGCTGTCGCCCACACGGGTAGTACTGCCTTCCCATAACGCTTTAAATAACCGTGAAACTTGGTCAATCACTTCTGTTTTTAACCATTCAATTACCTTGGCGCGTTTAGCGACATCCAGATCCTTCGGCACATTGGACACGTCTCTCTACCTCCGGCAAAAAGCTTTATTCTCCATTATAGCATAAAAAATTCCGTGTCACACAAGGGCGCCCCGCGCACCTTAAGTATGCTTCAACAAGGGATGAACTAGTACTTCTTACATTTTTAAAAAAGACCTGCTTTCCGTTATCGCCGGAAATACAGGCCTTGTTCCGATTGCTTCTATTACCGCGAATAAATTGGGCTATAATGACTCTTGAGATTGTTTTGATACAAATTTCTCACAATATTCTATGACTTGACTCCGGCGAACGATGCCAATAAACCGGTTCATATCATCGACTACAGGAACAAAGTTCTGTACCTTAGCCAAATTAATCAGATCTTCCATATCCGCATCAATCGAGACAGGTCTGTTATTCATCCTCAACGGCAAATCTTTAAGCAAGAATTTTGAAGCGTTCTCGAAAGTAACCTTGCCCTCGGATTCCTTCATATACCAGAGCAGATCACCCTCTGTAACCGTACCAGCGTATTCTCCATTTCGGTTCAAAATAGGGACAGCAGTATAACGGTGATACTCCATCCTCTCCAACGTTTGGCGTAGCGTTGAATCGATCGTTACGCAAGCGACTTCCTGTTTCGGAAGTAAAAAAAATGCAATATTCATCTCTTGATCCTCCTCAAAGAGTTCCGAAGGAATTACGGTTCTTTAACTTCCTTTTACTACCATGCAAAATTATTAATACGTGGCAGCTTAATAATCGTTCCAATACATTATAGCATGAAGACAGTAAGCAGCAGCCATAAGAATGTGAATGGCTGCTGCAATTAATTATATGAGTTTGAACTCCACTTTAGAATTATTGCGTAACTGCTGTTGATTTAGGCTCCAGTGCATTACTTGCTTTTCCCGGCTCAATTAGTTGATCTACAGGTGTTGCTGCACTCATCCAGTTGTCGATCATCGCCTTAGCTTCACTCAAATCCTCTTCATCAACGATATCATAGTAAACACCATCCATACGTTTACCTTCACCCATAACTGTGAAGCTTGAGATATCCATGCCTTTTCCGCCCATGAATTTTTTGGCTAGACTAATGATCATCGAAGGCTCTATATCGGTTTTGAAATTATCTCCCATAATATCCAGCAACTTCGGAATGTTGCCAATTTGACTAATCGATAACATTTTATTCGCTACAACATCAATAAAAACCTGTTGGCGTTTGGTACGGTTAAAGTCACTATCCTCACGATAACGCGTATAGTTCAGTGCTTCTTGTCCGTTATAAAGCGACTTTCCAGCTTCAATTGTAAACTTTTCATGATCCTTACCCTTGTTCACAATGTCTTTCTTAATCGGCAGCGGAACGCCTCCAATAGCATCTACAGCATCCTTGAGTCCTTGGAAATTTATTGTCGCATAATATTGAATATCATGACCAAGCAGAGCTTCTAGAGAATCCTTGGCCATCTGTTGCCCCCCAAAAGCATAGGCATGTGTAATCTTATCCTTTTTATTATCCTTATGACCTATAATTTCCGTATACGTATCACGCGGAATAGAAATGAGCAGGATCTTATAGTCCTCAGGCCGAACAACAGCGTACATCATGGTATCTGAACGTGCCGTTTCATTATCACGTTGATCGGTACCTAGCAACATAATTGAGAACGGATCGCTCTTGTACACAACCGGTTCTGGCTTAACCTTATTATCATCCTTAAGCGGCTGGTAAGATTCTTCCTTTAGCTTAGTTTCAACCCGATCAGACAAAAAGAGGTCGAAGGCTAATACAGCCAGGGAATTACGAAACAGAAAGCCTCCCGCTATAATAACAACAAGAACAATGAGGGCGATATATCTTTTCTTTATTTTTTTCATCTTTGATTCCTTCATTTTTGATTCCTTCTTTATTGTAGAATAATTGCTTGCCATATATATAATGCTTCCTGAATCTTTATCAGGCAGTCATGACTTTATTTCTCACGGCGATCAACTGACCCTTATTCCATTATCTTATTGTCCCCCCTTTCAAGAAATTCAGGTCATTCAAAATTATAGAAAAAAAAGTTTTTTGCTGTTCTAAAATAATGTGGACTAAAACAATATTTCTATTGTAATCACTAAATGGATAAAAAGAAACCACAAATAACGACATGAATAGGGAAAAAGCACCAAACCAAGTAATAAATACTGGTATGGCGCTCCGACTTTAGTTCCTAATTCTGAGCGGATTCATCATATGTTTAACCCGATCTCCGGATTGTAAACCACGGAAAAATCCGTAATCAAATAATTTTGCTGCCCCTTCAAATCGGCTCTCATAAGTCTTTGCCCCCATAACGACTGCAATAAGCCTATGCCCATCCCGCTGAGCCGAGCCTGCAATACAGTATCCTGCCCGGTTATTATGTCCAGTCTTTAAACCATCTGTACCCTCATAAGCGTAAATGCCACCCATAGCTGGCAACATGAAATTGCTATTACTTACATATAGCCCCTTATTCTTCAAATGCATTTGTGTACGGCTGGAAATATTGAGAATATCCGGATGATGATAGATTAGTGCGGCAGCCAATTTAGCGGTATCACGAGCTGTCATCATAGTCTCACCGCTGATATGCATATTCGGATCAGTGAAACCAAGATCCTTACCTGATAGGCCCGTTGCATTAGTAAATATTGTACGAGAAGATAAGCCTAGACTATGTGCCTTGTCGTTCATCATGAGCACAAAAGAGGCTTCTGAACCAGCCATATACTCAGCCAATGCAACAGTAGCATCGTTGGCAGAATAAATAGTGACTCCTTCGAATAATTCTCTTATAGTATAGAATTCTCCCCGCTTCAATGAGAGACTTGTGCCGCCCATTTTACTTGCATAGGCACTAATTGGGACTCTATCCTCCCATCTAATCATTCCAGAGGAGATTTGATCCAGCACAATCATTTCTGTCATTAATTTAGATACACTGGCCGGTGGCATGGGTACATCACCATTAATATCCACCCATATATCTCCGGTATCCATATCTAGAAGCACTGCTGATTCCGCGTCAATATTCGGTTTAAAACCAAGCCCAGTTGGCCTCCATACCGCAATTAAGACAACGACTAATACAGCTGCGATTGCCCCCACTACTATCCGTCTCTTCATCGTCGTCATCCTCCATACTATATATGACGAATGAAACTACAATTTGATTTCACTTTTCACAAAAAATTATTATTTTATTTTTCGTCCTCTTCCTTAATCCACCATTTATAAGGGTCAATAATCGTACTCATTGAATTCACGCGAACGCCCTGTAGGCGCTTATTTACTGGAACTATCGCTTTTCGTTCGGCAAAAAAGATCATAGGCACCTCTTCATTAACCAGCTTCTGCCACTCATAGTATATTTCTTTACGATAATCCATATCGTATGCCTTCATACTTACGCCTTCACGAATCAGCTCTTCATTCCGCTCGGAAGACCAACGGGGATAGTTCCATAGATCATTTTCTCTCCATAGACCTGTTGGATCGGGATCACTCGCTAACCCCCATACTCCGTAAAATAGTTCGATAGACGGATCATCGGCTTCCACTGCATCGTAGAAAGCATGGAATTCCTTTAAGGCTCCACCGTTCAGCTGTACATCGAGTCCAACATCACGCCAATTTCTTAAAATGGCATTAGTACGTAGCTCTGCTGTTTGACTGCCTAGCATAGAATCAAAATGGATCATCAGCTTCTGGCCCTTTGGGTCTTCCCGTAATCCATCACCGTCTAGATCCAAGAACCCAGCAGCATCCAGCAGTTCCTTGGCCTTTGTAGGATTATATAGATAAGCATTAATCTCAGTATCAGGGATCTTCGCCCAGCTAGTGCTAGATATTGGAGTCTCTACAGCCTCAGCTAGACCGTGGGAATATGCTTTGATGATCCCTTCACGATCTAAAGCATAATACATAGCTTGCCGTAATCTTTTGTCTTCAAATTTAGGGTTATCCATTACGATGGTCTCGGTTTCCGTATCCCAATGCCCGAATTTAAAACCTATATATTCATAGCCTAGCTCAGCAGTTTGCAGGATGTTAATGTTATCCAGTTTTTTTAGATCATCATAAGCATCCCGAGGGGCTGACTCTATGTCAATCTCTCCTGTTTGAAAGCGTTCAGCCACTTCCTTATCGTCAAATGCCTTATACACTATCCCATCCAATAGCGCTTTGCCCTTGTAGTATTGATCAAAACGTTTCATTTCTACCCTCTGGCCAGGCTGAATATGTTCAACCTCAAAAGGGCCAATACCTATAGGAGATTTTCGCATCTGGTCACTTTCAGGCATATCTTTAACAGCAATTCCAGTATAGTATTTTTTATTCATCGGATAGGGCCACAGACTATCGATGGTGTTTACCCGTGCAGCAGTTACAGTTATTTTCAAAGTATAAGGATCTATAACCTTCAATCCGGATATGCCCTTCGCTTCTCCCTCATGATAGGCCTCTGCACCCTGAATCATTTCAACACTATAATAATGCGAGCCCGTATAATCTGGACTAGCAATAGTTTCAATTGCGAATTTCCAATCCTCTACCGTTAATTCATCACCGTTATGCCAACGGATTCCCGGTTTAATTTTAAAGGTAAATACTTTATGATCATCAGATTCCTGCCAAGAGGCGATATTAGGAACCGTCACTAGTTCATCATTTACCTGAAACATCGGCTCAGTAATAAATTCCAGCACATGAAAATCATCTTCACCTTCATAAAAAGCAGGCTCAAACAAACCCGTAAATGGTGAGGAGAATCCGTAGGTAACTACTCCACCAGCTTGTGGCTTATCGTCTACTATATTATGGCGCGAAGATAATGGATTACTGCTAGAAGTTGTTCTACTACATGCTGACAATAGAGTTGCCATCACGAGCAGCGTTAACAACAACCTGCATATTTTCTTATTATTCATGTGTTTCTTCCCTTCTCTAGTTGAACGTATATCTACATTTAAGTTATGGAACATAAATATTTTTACTGTAACAAAGTTTTATGGTGGTTACAATAACTTCTAAGCCCTAGGCCTTTACTCCTGCTTGAAATTCACTTATTTCGTTATATCTATAAAAAAAGACCTGTCTCGTGGACAGATCTTCATTGAATCTATTCTTCATCTCTGTGCGTAATCGTTAAACCCTCAACATGTTTACGCTGCATCAGCTTGCGCTTTTTACGTGTATCCTTACTCTCAAAAATAATATCAAAGTCATATTCCTCCGGGTATAGCTCTTCTTTTGAAAGATAGGGCTTCAACCGCTTATGGTTAATTTTCATTTTTTGCTTCTGGATCATCACCCCAACCATTCCTAAATGATCTCTCTTCTCATATACGATCCCTGTCCGGCCGAGTGACGTTACCACGACTGCATCTCCAATTTCAAATTGAATCAGCTTCTCCTTGCTGCGGTCAGATGGAGTAGCCTCTTCTTCTGCATTGCCATGTTCCTCTACTGGAAGTGCATCATATTCCTGTTCTCCATCTTTGCTGAAAAGATTTCCCCATGCCTCTCCGCTGCCTTTCTGTAGCCTTTGTTGCTGCGCCTCTACGATTTCCCATGATCTCTTAATAACGTTATCCTCTATCCCCAGCTTTTTAGCGATCTGCAGAGCGTAACTTTCCCCCGCTTCTCCAATCGTCAATCGATACAACGGCTGTAGCGTTTCTTTATCAAATTCCATTCGCGCATTTTGAAAGCCCGTCGTTGCGGCTGCAAAGGCTTTTAGCTCATTAAAATGTGTAGTAACAATAATATTCGCCCCTTTACGGCTCAGCTCTTCCAGAATCGCGATAGAGAGCGCAATGCCCTCCCCGGGATCCGTACCAGCCGCCAGCTCGTCAATGAGCAGCAGCACCCCCTTAGATGCATCTCTCAGCATTCCCTCAATACTCTTCATTTGCGCCGAGAATGTGCTGAGGGATTGTGCCAGACTTTGTCCGTCGCCAATTACACTGATTACATCCGTAAAAATAGTGAATTCGCTACCCTCCTCGACCGGAATCAACAGCCCCGATTGAGCCATGATCGTCAGCAGCCCTAGTGTCTTAAGGACCACAGTTTTACCACCTGTATTTGGACCTGTAATGATGAGGGATTTATACCCCTTACCAACCTCCAGATTGATCGGAATCATCCCCTTCAGCATGGGATGCCTGCCTCCATTCATCTTTAGAAAGCCTTTCGCATTCAGCGTAACAGAAGATGCCCCCAGCGTTCGTGCATATTTAGCTTTAGCAAAAATAAAATCATACGTGCCCGTAGCCTCAATATTAAGGTGCAGGGCAGCCTGTTCCTGTTCTACCAAGCTAGTCAGCATGCTGAGGATTACGGCTTCTTCTCGCGCCTCTTCACCCAAAAGTAAATCAAGTTCAATTTGGAGAGCAGCGATCTCGTCTGGTTCAATAAACACCGTCTGTCCACTTGTGGATTGATCAAGCACCGATCCTTTTATTTGTTTATGATATTCCCGTTTTACGGGGATAACGTAACGGCCACCTCGCTGACTATAAATATTCTCCTGCAAAATCGATTGATGGCGTGACATAATTCCGTCGATTTTTTTATGAAGACGTTCTTTAGCCACTACAATCCGTTTTCGAACTCGCTCTAACCCCTTGCTTGCTCCATCATCAATCGCTCCAAAACGGATACAGCGATCAATAGCCTCCCTCACGTGATTTAACTCCATCAACGAGGATGCATATGCAGCAATCCGCGGAGCGCTCTGTTCTTTAGAGGCCATATATTTGCGCAGTTGACTACAGCTCTTAAGAAATGTAGCAACCGCAGTGAAATCTTGCTCACTGTACAAATATCCAGTCCCCATTAATGACATGATCCACTCAATGCCTTCTAGTGAAGGAATGGGTACACTCGATCCTCGTTCCAGCAGTTCTTTAGCTTCAGAAGTTTCCTCCATTGCTCTTTGAATCGTCGGCAAATAGGTCATTGGCATAAGCTCTTCTACAGCTTTTTTTCCTACATAAGATACTGCGTGGCGCCCAAGCTCTGTTTTAATGATTTCGTATTCCAGCATGTTTAGACTTTGTAAATTCACAGCAAATCCTCCTTCAAATCTCTATTGGTTTGGACCTAATTCTCCATAACGCAAAGAAGGGCAAAGAATGCCACTATGGCAGTCCTTGCCCTTCTTTTTATACTGATGCCCTCTATCGTCCTAAGGCCCCGAAATGAGAACAGGTGCCGAAAAACAAAAAAACCGTGCAATAAGAGCACGGTTAATTACAAAGAGAACAACAGCCGTAAAGAGGCCATTTGACGCTTCGTGTGTTCTTAACTAAATCATCCACCCGTAAGGAACAACAGACTGCTGCGTAATACGAACTCAAATAGAGCACGTAATCGCCTCATGACGAGCCTGCTAAAGCCTTCCTAATCAAGTGTTATGAAATTGCTAGTTAAGAACGGTCACCGACATCAAAATTTCCCCTTTAGTTATAGGATAGCTGTAATTTAACATAATAAAGTGCCAACGTCAAACGATTCAACGCCCAAATAATTCGATTTCATGCTTACCCTACTATTAATACTTCCTTTTCTGCATACAAAAAAAGCAGCCGGTTTCCCGACTGCTTTTATAAAACGTCCTATTCCGTTGTGTAAGGAAGCAACGCGATTTGACGCGAGCGTTTTACAGCAATGGTAAGAGCGCGTTGGTATTTTGCACTTGTACCTGTTACACGACGTGGCAAAATCTTTCCACGTTCGCTGATGAACTTCTTAAGAAGTTCGGTATCTTTATAATCAATGTGAGTAATCTTGTTCACAGTGAAAAAGCAAACTTTTTTACGCTTGTTGCGTCCACCACGACGTGCTGGTCTTTTGTCGTTGTCAGCGCCTTCTCTTGGTTTAAAAGCCATATTCTTTTCAGTCCTTCCTAATTAAAATGGCAAATCATCATCCGATATATCAATCGGTTTACCATCGCCCGAAAAAGGATCTTGAGTATTGTTGTTACGCGAGAAATTATTGTTGTTATTTCCGCGTCCAGCGTTACCACCGCCACCATATGCTGGCTCTTCAGGCATACTACTTGCACCACTTGAAGTATTTCCACCTTCACGGCTCTGTGAAGATTCCAGGAAACGAACATTATCAGCAATAACTTCAGTTACGTATACACGTTTGCCTTCGTTATTCTCATAATTCCGCACTTGGATGCGTCCTTCCACTGCTGTCAGACGACCTTTGCGCAAGTAATTGGCACAGGTTTCTGCTAGCTGTCTCCAGGTTACAACCGGGATGAAGTCTGCCTCACGTTCACCGTTCTGGCCCGTAAAGTTACGATCTACGGCTAGCGTAAATTGCGTTACGGCAACACCAGCGGGAGTATAACGAAGTTCCGGGTCACGGGTCAACCGTCCGATCAAAATGATACGGTTCAACAATTCTGGTCCCCTCCTTTAGAGCGATTCATTACAAAGCTTGTCAAGATCTTAAGCAACGTCGTTCGTAATGAGATAACGAATAACTTCGTCAGAAATCTTCATAAGACGTTCTAATTCAGTAACTACTGCAGGTTCTGCATTGAAGTTAACCAAAACATAAACGCCATCACGGAATTTCTTGATCTCATACGCAAGACGGCGTTTACCTTGCACTTCGTGCTTTGTAATTTCCCCGCCATTGGAGATGATGCCTTGGAATTTATCGACTGCTGCTTGAACGGCTTCTTGTTCAATGTCAGGACGAATAATGTACATCACTTCATATTTGCGCATAATTTTCACCTCCTTATGGTCTGAGGCCCCTAATCACGTCAGGAGCAAGGAACGAGCACAAACATAGACTCGCACCTGATTAATATACCAAAATGAACAGCAGAGTGCAAGCAATATTAATACAGGACAACTCCTCCCCCTCTTTTTACATGAAAAAATCACTACCTGCGCACAATAATTACGAATTCATCTACACTAAAAAAGGAGGAATAATGATGGGTGAGAAAACGGAATATGAAGAAGGCGACAAGGCCCCCAATCCAGGCATGTACACAGAGGTAGGCGAAGCCCGAAGCTTCCATACTGAGATTTCTAATCCACAGCACATTAAAATGGAAAAAGGAGACACCTTCCCTGAGACCACCAACAAAAATCGAAAGTGGAAAAAGGTTGAAAAAGCACGGGTCCACTAATTCAAAAATATTTTAAAAATAAATGTGTATAAAAAGCCCGACATTACACATACTATACTCAGGCAGTACAAAAGAGAGGTGTGGTTCCGTTGGCCGTCGTAGACGAACACAATCACAGGAGATCTGATTCAGCATCTATTGTAAGCTGGGAAGAGTAGTGGGTTATTGCCTTAAAAAAGCATTAGCCTCAGCAACGCCTAAATCACTTTAGTCGCTATAAACAGAGAAATTCCAAACATCATTGATGTACTGCCTCCTGAAGAAGGACCCGAAAGGGCCCTTCTTTTTGCGTTATATATTATCCTGTATATCGGCAATTATAGACACAAAAAAACCTCCGTTACAGGAACGAAGGATTCATTAAATGTTATATATGCTGAAGTGGCGGAGAGGGTGGGATTCGAACCCACGCACGCTTTGACACGCCTAACTGATTTCGAGTCAGCCCCCTTGGGCCTCTTGGGTACCTCTCCGCAGCAAAAATAATTGTATCATGCAGACATGCCATTTGCAAGCTTAATTATTGTCTGTATTTCCCTCCGCAGAGCGCAGTACCTTCTTCATATTCTTCTCGAATTTAGCACGGGGAATCAGAACACTATGCTGACAGCCTGTACATTTAATTCGGATATCCATCCCCATGCGAATGATTTCCATCTCATTAGATCCACAAGGATGCTGCTTCTTCATTTGCACTATATCCCCAAGCTGAAAAACTTTACGTTCCACTATTCTTCCCCCTCTTCTCCTTCTTGTGTAGCTGCGATTTGCCGTCTTGATCCAGTGTTTGTCGACCCTTTAACTTCTAGTGCATGTTCTGTTTTCGCAAGATCTATTTCAGCCTTCGCCTCTGCCTCTGCTTTCTTACGTGCTTCTTCTTCAGCTTGAGCTAGTTCCAGCATGCTCTGTTTCTCTAATGCCTGCTTTATGTCGTTCTGAATTTGTCTTTCCGCTGCATCTCTTGCATTAGGAGCACAGCTGGCAGCTATACGAATCACATATTCCGAGGTACTCATGGACTGTATTCCGAGCACATTAGGGTAAGCAAGCACATGGGAGTTACGTTCTTCTATTCCTTTTAGCGCCTCGCCAATTAATCCTAACGTGGCTTCCAAGCTTCGCTCCATTTTAACAGGAACATCAACTACAGCCAATGCATTGGAAAGAGAATAGTTCGTTACATTCGTAATTAGTCCATTAGGGATAATAAATACTTCTCCGGTTGCACTTAACAGTCTTGTTGTTCGCAATCCGATTAATTCTACAGTCCCTTTATAAGTACCTGTCTGAATTACATCACCAACTGCAAATTGGTCCTCCAAAATAATAAAGAACCCTGTAATAACATCCTTCACCAGACTTTGTGCTCCAAAACCTACTGCCAGACCAAGTACACCCGCTCCGGCCAACAAGGGTGCTAAATCGAAGTGGAACTCTGAAAGAACGAGCATGATCATCACAAAATTACAGATAACCGTTACTACATTTTTCATCAATTCCCCTACCGTAGTAAACCTTCGTGTGTTAGACAGAATTCTGCCACCGGTTTTACGTTCAAGCGAACGATCAATAATATTAGAAACAATCTTAATAATGACCCTAGTTAAGAGAAAAATAATAAGAATTCGTAGTCCTGAGAATAAAACATTTGCCCACATATCAGCATCGGTAAACCAATTCCACACCTTATCTTTAAAACGCAAGGCATCTTTTACAGCATCACCGGGAGTAGTAGCCTCTAATATCCACCTATTCATATTGTATAGTCCTCCCTACCTCTCAATCAGTATGTAGTTCTCGTTGTGTTTTCCGTAGATACCGCGTATTTCGATATTCTGTTCCGTTACTATCCTTTGTACCTCTTCCAGTGCACTTTGATAAAACTGTATCGATATCGCGCATCCTGCCGTGATCTCTTTCGGGGTTGGAAATATATCAATTTCAATTTCCGCATACTCAAGCAGCATTTCAGCACGAAGCGCCTGCTGGGTAGAGTCAAACGCGATCAACATCTCTTCCTGCATATACGTTACGCCTCCCATAGGTTTATCGTCCTATCTCTTGCCGCTGTAGTATAAAACCCCTCTTCTATCCATATACTAGATACCATCAAATAGAATCAGCTTCAGAAAGGAAGATGGTATGAATTTTTCATCCAAAGCTACATCAGCGCAAGAAACGTCCTGTTTAAAAATATCACATACCGATCCCGATATCTATTCTGCTATTACTCACCGACTGCTGTTTCACTTTGCACGTACACGCCCGGAAACACAGATTGTCGTCATTTGTGTAGGTACGGACCGATCCACAGGAGACTCTCTTGGCCCTCTTGTTGGCACTGCATTGTCGCGTTTTCATAGTCCGCTGTTTCATTTATATGGAACTCTTGAGGAGCCTGTCCATGCCGTTAACCTTGAGGAAACTCTATCCCTAATCAACGAAAGATATAGTAACCCCTTTATCATCGGTATAGATGCTTGTTTAGGTCACTCTACTAGTGTGGGATGCATCCAAGTCGTTGAAGGGCCTTTGAGACCAGGTGCTGGCGTAAATAAACAATTGCCGCCGGTAGGTGATATCCATTTGACAGGAATCGTTAATGTCGGCGGCTTTATGGAGTATTTCGTATTACAGAACACGCGATTAAGTTTAGTTATGCGATTATCTGATATTATAGCTACGAGTCTATATTCTGCCTTAAAGCAATGGAATCTTCATGCTAGGTCCGCTGCAACGCGAGAATAACTACTTCTTTTTCTTCAGGTGATAAGACATATTGTGATTCGCCATTCTGCATAGGTTTAGAGTAAATGTAAGAATTCTCACGATTATGAAGACTGGTTAATACAATACCACTACTGTTGTCATCCAGTATAGCGACTGAGAAACTCAGATCATTGCCACGTTCACCAAAGGCATTATAACGCTTCAGCGCAATATTGGACTTCATGCCACGCATTCTAGTTTGAGTTGCTTCTAATACGTTTTTTTGCTCACGTTGTTCTTCTTCCAGCATGTCGCTTTGGTTCTTCAGATCAATTAGAAGGCCTTCCAGATCCTCCACACCGCTTCCAGCCATCATGGCCTCATATTTACGCCGCATAGCACGCAGCTTAGCCCCCTGGGCGATCACAGTGATTATCAGCACCAACATAATTACTGTAAAACCAAACACAAACCACTGCAACTGCTCACTAATTAATTGATTTAATTCAGACATGAATGGACCATCCTTTTTATTCATCTGCTGCGGGCATTGCCATATAACTCATCCATAGCAGCCAGCATTCTGCTTATATTTTGCTCTGTCGTATCTACACCTACACTCGCCCGAACAGCACCACTCTCTAGCGTGTCAACCGCCTTATGTGCCAAAGGGGTACAATGCATACCCGCTCTGACCGCTATTTTATAATCACGATCTAGACGGTGAGCAATATTCGCCGATTCTTCTCCATCTACCACAAAAGATACAATGCCAGTTCTCGGAGCCCCTAGAGAGGGTCCTAATATTCTAATGCCTGGGATGTTGGACAACCCTTCCATTAGCTTTTGAGTTAATGTCCATTCACTCTCATGGATAACATTCGTCCCTAAAGATTGTACCTTTTGAACACCTGCTAGTAAACCGGCAATCCCTACCGTATTTTGTGTTCCCGCTTCATATCGATCTGGACGAACAGAGGGTTGATCACTGTTTTCAGATTGACTCCCCGTTCCTCCATGCATTAAGGGTTCAAGATCCAATTCAGGTGATATATAAAGCCCGCCAGTTCCTTGTGGTCCAAGCAGCCCTTTATGCCCCGGGAATGCCAATAAGTCTATATTCATTTTTTTAACATCAATATCAAGTGAGCCTGCACTTTGAGCTGCATCCACTAGAAACACAGCACCATGCGATTTAACGATATCACCAATATCACCGATAGGGAGTATACTTCCTAGTAAATTGGAGCTGTGATTGCAGATCACCATTTTGGTATTCGGCTGGAAAGCATTTTTGAGTTCTTTTAAATCCAATTGCCCTTCACGATCCACTTTTAAATAGTCAACTTTTATCCCAAGTGTCTTACGCAAGTATTCCAGCGGCCGTCTCACAGAATTGTGTTCTGTCATCGTTGAAATCACGTGATCTCCCGCTTTAAGCGTCCCTCTGATCGCCATATTCAAACTCATCGTAGTATTATGGGTAAAAGCTATATCTTGCGCATTAGATACACCGAACAATCCCGCCAGCACACTCCGTGTCCTTACTAACACTCGACCGCTTCCTATCGCTAGCGAGTAATTACCTCTACCAGCATTCGCTCCTGACTGCAGAGCATTCATCATCGCAGCTGCAACCTCTGGTGGTTTAGGCCAGGAAGTAGCTGCATGATCCAGATATACGAAGTCTTCCATAACCTCGCTCCTCGTCTATTACCCTTTTTTAATCAACTTATTCAAAAAAACATACCCCTAATTATCCGATTAAGGATATCTCAGGATATGTTCTTGGCATAGATACCCATTTAGTTACCCAATAATTCCAACAATCTTTCTAAATCCTGAGCACTGTAGTAATTCAGTTCAATCTTCCCTTTTTCCTTACCCTGTTTTATTTTCACCGTTGTTTTAAAACGTTCACGCAATACTTCCTCTACATTATCAATATAGGGATCACGTTTAATAACTTTGACTTTAACTCCATTAGTAGGTTTTCGGTCCAAGTTCTTCACTGTTTCTTCTAACTCTCTTACACTCCACTGTTGTTCCACGCATTGTTCGGCCAGTTGTTTAATTACTTCTGGATCCTTTAAAGCAACAATTGCCCGCGCATGCCCCATTGACATTGTTCCACGTGAAACATATTCTTTTACTTCTTCAGGTAAAGAAAGCAATCTCAGGAAGTTGGCGATATGAGATCTGGACTTTCCTACCTTAAGCGAGAGTTCTTCCTGCGTGAGTGAAAACTGATCCATTAAGCCTTGGTAAGCCACTGCAATTTCCATTGCATTTAGGTTCTCACGTTGCAAGTTCTCGATTAATGCAATCTCCATGACTTGCTGATCACTAAGATTTCTAACGACTGCTGGAATTGTAGCTTTGCCACAATACTGCGAGGCACGGAATCTGCGTTCGCCGGCAATGATCTCATACCCCTTCAATACGCTACGAACAATGATCGGCTGAATCACGCCATGTTGTCTGATCGATTCTGCTAGTTCTTGAATGGCCTCTTCATTAAAGTCTTTGCGCGGTTGATATGGATTAGCCCGAAGTTGAGCTAAAGGGATCTCAACTACCTTATCATCTTCATTAATTGATAAAGATGGAATTAGCGCATCCAGACCTTTTCCTAATCGTTTACTCATAAGAAATCACTTCCTTTGCCAACTCTAAATACACTTCCGCTCCTTTAGAGCGAGGATCATAAGTAATAATGGATTGCCCATGTGACGGTGCTTCACTTAACCGGACATTCCGTGGAATAATCGTTCTATATACTTTTTCTTGGAAATACTTCTTAACCTCTTCTATCACTTGAATTCCCAGATTGGTCCGGGCATCGAGCATAGTCAATAATACTCCCTCTATCTTCAGATGCGGGTTGAGATTTTTTTGCACCAGACGAACGGTGTTTAAGAGCTGACTCAAACCCTCAAGCGCATAATATTCACACTGGATCGGGATGATTACCGAATCCGCTGCCGTAAGAGAATTGATTGTTAAAATGCCAAGTGAAGGAGGACAATCGATGATAATATAATCATAATTGTTTTTAACCGCATTCAGCGCCTTTTTTAGCTTTAGCTCTCTGGAAATCGTCGATACTAACTCGATTTCCGCACCCGCTAATTGAATGGTCGCCGGAATGATATGCAGTCCTTCATTTTGAGTTTCCAGTATGGTTTCTAGAGGATTTACCTCATTTATAAGAATGTCATATATACAATTCGCCACGTCCGCCTTGTTGACGCCAACGCCGCTAGTAGTGTTACCTTGAGGATCGATATCAACTAGAAGCACTCTTTTTCCTAATGTAGCCATACCGGCACCTAGGTTCACGGAGGTTGTTGTTTTACCGACACCGCCTTTTTGATTTGCTATGGCAATAATCTTGGACACTTATTTCACCTCGAATAGTTAGGAAGAATCTTCTCGTAGATCGCAAGTACAAATGTTCCTGACGCTGAGATAGCGTCACACTTTATGAAGAATATAGACAACTATTATATACTGGAACTTTAAATTACAGGCCTGACCAACACATCCCGGTCCTAGCCACACCAAAGGCGGCCAATCACCTCAAGGCCGCCTTTAGCTTTTGAAACAATTTATCTTTTGGGGATTTGGATTACAATCTCGTAATGGTCACCACGGTCATTTTCTGACGTTTTGATTTCCATCCCTGAGCCTGACACCATATCAATAGATTGACGAATTGTATTAAGAGCTAGACGAACATCCTTGGTATAGGAGACCCGCTTTGATTTTTTAGTTTGTGAGACTTGTTTGTAGAAAGCAATACGAGCTTCTGTTTGTTTAACATTTAAGCCTTTTGAAATGATTTCTGCCAACACTTTCAGTTGCATCTCCACACTATCGAGTGATAATAATGAACGTGCATGTCTTTCAGAAATCTGACGCTCCATTAACGCCGTCTTAACCTCTTCAGGTAAATTAAGTAAGCGAATTTTATTAGCTATGGTAGACTGACTTTTACCTAGTCGTTGTGCTAAGCTTTCTTGTGTCAATTGATGAAGATCAATTAACTTTTGATAAGCAACAGCTTCTTCAATAGAGGTCAAGCCCTCACGCTGTAAGTTTTCTATAAGCGCAATAGATGCGGCCTGTGAATCATTGAATTCACGAACAATGGCTGGAATCGTCTCTAAACCAAGCTTTTTGACCGCACGCCAGCGTCGTTCACCTGCGATGATCTCGTACACGGAATCTCGCATGCGTACAACTATGGGTTGAATGACCCCATGAGTTTTAATCGTCTGGCACAACTCATCGATCTTGTCGTCATCAAATATCGTCCGTGGTTGGTAAGGACTGCTAATGACCTCATGAACTGGTATTTGTTTAATTTCTTCTCCGCTGCTCCGCTCGGTAAATCCAAATAGCTTGGTAAATTGTTCTTTCATTCCGTTCATAACCACCTAATTTCGTTATAGTACGATCTTCTTGACCTTCTTCTCGGAAAGCGTATCGTACAGCAATAAAAAACATTCTGATATTATGAAATGGCCTGCAGCTATCAGGCATCATAATCTCTCCTTCTTTCGAACAAGAGTACAGAGAAGGAGTTATATACAAAATTAAAAGTCTACTATGCTATTCTATCACTTTTCTCTACATAATCATATTCTCCGTAAAGACCTATTTTTCCTGCATTTTCATAATGATAGCCGCTTAATAAACATATCAATTTAGTTTATCTTTTAATTAACGTTCATATAAGATCGTTATCGCAATTCCACTCAAAAAAGGTCATCCTCTAAAAAGAAGATGACCTTAAATATATTTGCCAATCTATAATGTTTCACGTGAAACATTATTTGATAAGTGGTGTTTTGGCAGGAATTCCCGCTTTTCGTGGGTACTTAGCAGGAGTGGCACCTGTCTTACGAATAATGACAATATGTCGCGCCGAATTTTCCACAGGCAAGCTGAACGACTCTACTTTACCAAGTTGAGCACGAAGCTCTTTTAAGCTGTACTTCGCCTCACTTAATTCTTCTGATGGATCGCTTCCCTTCATGGCAGCGAAAACTCCATCCTTACGTGTGAAAGGAAGACAAAACTCATTCAACAAGGATAATCTTGCCACCGCACGCGCAGTCACCAAATCATAAGCGTCACGATGCTTGAATTGCCGGGCAATATCCTCCGCTCGACCATGAATCAATTGCACATCAGTTAATTTCAACGTAGTACAGACATGCTGCAAAAAAGAAATTCTTTTACTTAATGAATCAATGATCGTAAGTTTCAAATGTGGAAAACAAATTTTAAGCGGAATTCCTGGAAACCCGGCTCCCGAACCGATATCTGCCAAATTGTTTATCTCATTGATATTAAGGAAAAAGGCTAGGGAGATCGAATCATAAAAATGTTTCGTGTAAACCTGCTCACGCTCTGTTATTCCAGTGAGATTCATTTTTTCATTCCAGGATACGAGTTCCTTATAGTAAAGATCGAATTGCTCCAATTGTTCTGCTGTAAGTGTAATGCCTCTTTCTTGTAAAAGCTGTGTGAATTGAACTTCCGTATTATCCATAGATTATCCTTTCGCCGCGGTTACCCGGTTATAATGCTCGAGATATACGAGGAGAATGGAAATGTCGGCAGGTGTGACTCCCGCAATCCGAGAGGCCTGCCCGATAGAGATTGGACGGATCTTAGTCAGCTTCTGCCGCGCTTCCATCGCTAATCCATGGATTTCATTATAATTAATGTCATCTGGAATTTTCTTCTTCTCCATCTTTTGCAAGCGCTCCACATGTTGGAGCTGTTTTTCAATATATCCGGCATATTTGATTTGGATTTCTACTTGCTCCTTCATTTCTGCATCCAGCATTTCCGGTGATGGCGAGACTTGATCTACGAAGCTATATACAAGTTCTGGACGCCGCATCAAAACAAGCAAATTACTGCCGTCTACAATAGGTGCCGATTCATATTGCGCTAGTACATGGTTTACCTCAACAGGTTTAACCTTTGTCTCTTGCAGACGAACAATTTCACGCTCCACCCGTTCTTTTTTATCCGTGAAGTTATCGAAACGCTCCTGTGTAATCAAACCAATGTCGTAACCGATAGGTGTAAGTCTTAGATCTGCATTATCATGGCGAAGCAACAAACGATATTCTGCACGTGAAGTAAGCAGACGGTAAGGTTCATTAGTGCCCTTAGTCACCAGATCATCAATGAGTACACCAATGTATCCCTGTGAACGATCTAAGATTACGGGTTCTTTGTCTTGCACTTTGCGCGCTGCATTAATTCCAGCCATTACACCTTGGCCAGCTGCTTCTTCATAACCGGAAGTACCATTGATTTGTCCAGCAGTGAAAAGACCTGGTAGACGTTTAGTTTCAAGAGATGGCCATAGCTGTGTAGGAACCATTGCATCATATTCAATAGCATAGCCGTTACGCATCATCTCTACCTTTTCCATACCAGGGATAGAACGCAGAATGGCTAGCTGTACATCCTCAGGAAGACTAGTCGACAGACCTTGTACATAGTATTCCGATGTATTTTTTCCTTCTGGCTCTAAAAAGATCTGATGCTTAGATTTATCACTAAATCTTACTACTTTATCTTCAATAGATGGGCAATAACGTGGACCTGTTCCTTCAATAATACCCGTAAACATCGGCGCACGATGAAGGTTGTCATTAATAATCTGATGAGTAACCTCAGAGGTATAAGTTAACCAACAAGGAAGCTGTTCATTGTTCGATGATTTCGTTTCAAACGAAAAGAATTTAGGCTCATCGTCGCCGGGTTGAATTTCTGTCTTCGAGAAATCGATCGTATCGCGATGTACACGTGGAGGTGTACCTGTCTTAAAACGCACCAATTCAAAACCAAGCTCCCGCAAATTCTCAGACAGCTTCACTGATGGCTGCTGATTATTAGGTCCACTCTCATATGTCAGTTCACCCATGATCACTTTACCACGCAGGTAAGTACCTGTAGTCAGGATAACTGTCTTACTATGGTATTCTGTTCCTGTCTTCGTAACTACACCTGCACAGCGTCCATCCTCAACGATTAAACGCTCAACCATCCCTTGACGAAGCGTCAAATTAGGCGTTTTCTCCATCGTTTCCTTCATTGTATGTTGGTACAAGAACTTATCAGCTTGTGCACGCAATGCATGTACCGCAGGTCCCTTCCCTGTGTTAAGCATACGAAGCTGAATAAAAGTCTTATCTATATTACGGCCCATTTCTCCGCCTAGCGCATCAATCTCACGCACCACATGTCCTTTGGCAGGTCCGCCTATGGACGGATTGCAGGGCATGAATGCAACCATATCCAGGTTAATTGTGATCATCAACGTGCTGCAGCCCATTCGTGCTGACGCTAGAGCTGCTTCGCAACCGGCATGACCGGCGCCAATGACGATTACGTCATAGTTGCCTCCATCATAACTCATGTCCTGTTTCCCCCTAAATGTTATATTAAAATGTAAAACTTATTTTCCTAAACAAAATTGTGAGAATATTTGATCTAACAACGAATCCGCTGCCGTATCGCCAATAATTTCACCGAGTTGTTCCCATGCTAGCCGTACATCAATTTGAATCATATCAATTGGAATATACTGTTCCGCCGCATCGTATGCATCCTGTAGTGATTTATAGGCTTTTTTAAGCAGTGCAATATGTCTCACATTACTTACATATGTCAAGTCACCCGATTCCAGCTTTCCACCAAAAAAGAGTGTCGAAATGGCATCTTCAAGTTTGTCTAGACCTTCCTCTTCCAGAACAGACATCGGTACGATGTTGGACTCCTCAAAGAACGAGAGCAACTTATCCTTATCCAGTTTGGGCGGTAAGTCCATTTTATTCATGATCACTAGGCATTGTCTACCGTGGATTTGTTCCATCAATGCCAATTCGTCCTCATGCAGCTCTTCGTTAGCATTTAGCACAAGTAGAATCAGATCCGCATCACTAACTGCCGCCTTGGAACGTTCTACGCCAATCTTCTCCACTACGTCCATCGTTTCACGAATTCCCGCCGTATCAAGCAGCTTAAGCGGAATGTTGTTTATCGTTATATATTCTTCGATGACATCACGTGTTGTTCCGGGAATATCTGTTACAATCGCTTTGTTATCACGTGCTAACGCGTTTAATAAAGAAGATTTACCAACATTGGGACGACCAACTATAGCTGTCGTTATCCCCTCACGAAGAATTTTTCCTTCATTAGAAGTCTTAAGAAGCTTTGTGATTCCTTCCATCACTTCACTGCTTTTATCTTTAATAAATTCAGCTGTCATGGATTCTACATCATGCTCTGGATAATCTATATTCACTTCGATATGAGCCAGCATCTCAATAAGTGTATGGCGCAAAGCATGAATTCGATCCGACAAGGATCCACTAACCTGCTTTAAAGCCACAGAAAACGCACGATCCGACTTCGAGCGAATGAGATCAATAACCGCCTCAGCCTGTGATAAATCAATACGTCCACCCAAGAAAGCACGCTTGGTGAACTCACCCGGCTCGGCTAACCTTATCTCCTGCTGAAGAAGTAAGTCCATCACCCTTCTTACAGAAATTACACCCCCATGAGCACTGATCTCTACTACATCCTCGGTCGTAAAAGAACGTGGGCCCTTCATTACGGTTACAAGTACTTCTTCCATCTTCTCTCCGTTATCCGGACTAACGATATGCCCATAATGAACGGTATGCGATTCCGCTTCAGTTAACGGAACTCGGCTACGAAACAAAGGCGCCACTTGGGAAATAGCCTGAGGGCCACTTACCCGAATAATAGCAATTCCTCCCTCGCCTAATGCCGTCGATACGGCAGCAATGGTGTCACTAAGCATGCTGTTTTTCACCCCAAAACCTATATTTTTTTGATCATAAACGGTCTTATATTGTTAAAAAAGCAATGACCCCTTACATTGGTCAAGGAGTCATTGCATCATATAGTCTTTACTTCAAAGTTATAACGACGCGGCGATTTGGCTCTTCGCCCTTACTAAGGGTATTCACTTGCCGATGATCCTGTAATCTGGAGTGAATAATTTTCCGTTCCTGAGGTGACATCGGTTCCAGTACTACCTCTTTACGAGTCCGAATGACACGACTGGCTAAACGATCAGCCAGCTCTTCGAGAGTTTTTTTACGCCGCTCACGGAAGTTCTCCGCATCTAGCACAAGCCGTATAAAACTGTCGGAGTAACGATTAGCTACGATATTAGCCAAATACTGCAGAGCATCGAGAGTTTGTCCTCTTCTACCAATCAAAAGTCCCAAATCTGGACCTGATATCTGCAGAATCGTGGATTCCTTAGTGTGGACGATTTCGACTTCCACTTCGAGCCCCATGCTCTTAGCGACATCCACAATGAAATGAACGGCTTCTTGGTAAGCTTCCTCCACCGGTTGTCCGGAATCTTGGCGTGGCACACCGCCGTTAGCCTCCTGTTTGCTCTCTCTTGTTGACTGCTGAGGCAGTGACGGAGCACTCGCCGCTGATGCCGGTGCGGCTTCGGCTATCAAGGTTAACTCAACCTTGGCACCTTTCGCACCGATCAATCCCAGGAATCCTCTTGATGGCTGCTCAAGTACGTTGACCGTTACCCGGTCCTTTTGAACTCCAAGCTGGGTTAGTCCCCGTTCTACAGCTTCTTCAATGGTTTTCCCTGTTGCGACGACTTTGCTCATTTTGACTTTTTGGCTCCCTTCGATGCTTTACTGCCGCCTTTGCTCTTCACAGCAGTTGAGTCATCTGTACTTTTCACAGCACTTGCGATTGCCAATTTATGTTTATCGTTGTTGCGATATAAGAAATAGTTCTGAACAATAGTGTAAATGTTACTGTAAACCCAGTATAACGGCAATGCTGCTGGGAAGTTGTAGGACATAACGAAAATCAGAACTGGATAGATCATCATCATGAACTGCATTGGCCCTTGTTGTTGCATCGGGTTCATTTTAGTCATCATTCTAGTTTGTATAAATGTTGTTAATGCTGCAAGCACTGGTAAGATAAACAGATGATCCGGCTTACCTAGCTCCAGCCATAAGAAGGAGTGCTCCCGTAGATGTGGATTATAGTAGATCGAGTTGTAGAGAGCGATAAAGATAGGCATTTGTACGATCAGCGGTAAACAACCCGCCATTGGATTAACCTTATTCTCTTGGAACAAACGCATCGTTTCTTGCTGCACCTTTTCAGGTGTGTCTTTATATTTTTTCTGGATCTTTTGGAGTTCCGGTTGAATGGCTTGCATTGCCCGCGAGCTCTTCACCTGTTTAATCGTAAGCGGAAGAATCAACGTGCGGACAATAATAACCATCACAAGTACGGCTAAACCATATTCTCCGTTAAACCAATCAGCAAACTTGTCCAAGGCAATGGCGAAATAATACACTACATTACTTTGCCAGAAGCCTCCATTCTTTAAATCCTCCGTAGTGTGCGTAACAGCAGCTGACGGAGCGCATCCCGACAGAACAGCTAACGACAACACCATCACTGTGATGAGGAGAAACCATTTTCCCCGTCTAGTCTTCATTAGAGACACTTCAAAACCCCTCTCTTGAACATTCCATTCCACCGTAAATCATACCATAATTATGAATACAAATAAACAAGCCTCTTATGCGTCCTTTATTTGCGGGAAGCCTTGAGTAGCTTGGCTTTGCGCAGTACATGCAGCACGCTTTTTTCGAGCTCTGCGTATTCCATGGAAAGCGCTCCTTTTCTTACGATAAACACCATATCGAGTCCACCTGCAATTTCAGGTTCATGATGACGGACGATTTCCTTCACCAATCTTCTCATTCGGTTACGGACAACCGCGTTTCCAACCTTCTTACTGACCGATACCCCAACTCTAAATCGCTCTACCTCTTTTTTGCTAAACCAATACACTACAAATTGATGATTCGCAAATGACTTCCCATGGCGATATACACGACTGAAGTCGGCACGGTTTCGTAATCGTAACTTTTTGTGCACGGGAATCTCCTTCATAAATCCGGTTAAAAGTATCCTTCCGAATTTTTTTCTTCTAATAGTATAGTCATTTGGATGTCGCCATAAACGACCGCGACTACAACGCCGAAATTTCCCTTCTATATTATAGAAAGAAAAATATTCTCAACTTCTCACAAAATAATTCTGTATATACGTTAAATAGCCCCGCAAAGTGTAGCTAGCGCATTAAGCGAGATCCTAGTCGTTTGCAGAGCAAATAATAATAAAAAGCAGTAAAAAAAGACCACCGGAGTGGTCCCTTAGTGGCCTAACTTACGCACTCAAAACTTTTCTGCCTTTCAAGCGGCGAGCTGCCAGCACTTTACGGCCGTTTTTCGTGCTCATTCTTTTACGGAAACCGTGAACCTTCTTGCGTTTGCTCACATTTGGTCTAAATGTCGGTCTCATAATTGCACCTCCCTTACAGGAACTTAATTACTGTCATATAAGCAGAAACGGTCTAAGCCGTCCTTATAGTAGGGACAGTATCTACATGAATCATCATTTAATTATCGAGACATATCCTTACAGAAAACACCTTTATATATTTAAACATATTTTATGCGCAAAAGTCAACCTACTGCTGGCTCCAGACCCTCTCTCTAATTCAAGCCGCTTATCCACAACTCCCATTAGAAAAAAAGTAATCCACAAGATATGACAGTTATCCACCTGTGATCAAAAAATAAAGTCGACTACTCACAGATGAGCACAACCTGTGTATAAAATTATCGAAGCTTTGGCGTAAAGTGTCGAACCGTAAACAAATTATCAACAATATGTAGTGGTGTTCCTAATAATTGTACACAAGTGCTTGAATTTGTGGATAAAATAGCCCTGCTCATTGAAAAATAAGGGGCGTTTTGCTATGATGGTATTACTTTTGAATGTGAATAGATTTGTTTGTTCTCTTAATTATCAACAAGCTGTGGATAAAGTTGTGAACAAATCAAATTTATCCATATTTTTTTGTCTCTTCATATTGCCTACTGGGGATAAATATCAGCACCAACCTATTTTCTTCGACATTTCCACTTCATGGCTGATGCCACATTTGGAAGATTTAAAGGAGTGACAGTCTGTGGACAGCCATACTTCCGAATTATGGCAGCAAATTTTATCGATTATTCAAACCAAATTAAGCAAGCCGAGCTTTGATACCTGGTTTAAGGCTACTAAAGCGATAACCTTCAACTCCCAGGTTCTCATTATCTCGGCACCTACAACGTTCGCAGTAGAATGGCTGGAAAGTCGCTACACCAAACTAGTAGGAGCAACGGTCTACGAAGTCACTGGGAAACAAGTGGATGTAAAATTCGTGATTGAAGAAAGCAAGCCGCCTGAGCTTGTGGTTCAACAATCCGCTCCCACTCCCGTAGTATCACGAGAAGAAGCGCAAACGCATCTACTCAATCCCAAGTACACTTTTGACACTTTTGTAATCGGCTCCGGCAACCGTTTTGCGCATGCAGCCTCACTGGCAGTAGCCGAAGCGCCGGCCAAAGCATACAATCCCTTGTTTTTATATGGTGGTGTAGGTCTGGGCAAAACCCATTTAATGCATGCCATTGGGCACTATGTTCTAGAACATAACCCGAATAACAAGGTTATTTACATCTCATCAGAGAAATTCACGAATGAATTTATCAATTCAATCCGTGATAACCGCGGTGAAAGCTTCCGCAATAAGTATCGTAACGTTGACATTTTGCTTATTGACGATATTCAATTCCTCGCTGGAAAAGAGTCCACGCAGGAGGAGTTTTTTCATACGTTCAATGCGCTCCACGAAGAACGCAAGCAAATTATCATCTCCAGCGACCGACCGCCAAAGGAAATTCCCACACTGGAAGAACGGCTACGTTCCCGGTTCGAGTGGGGCTTGATTACGGATATTCAACCACCCGATCTAGAAACCCGAATTGCGATTTTGCGCAAAAAGGCGAAGGCAGAGAACCTTGATATCCCTAATGAGGCCATGATGTATATTGCTAACCAGATTGACACCAATATTCGTGAGCTGGAGGGTGCATTAATCCGGGTTGTTGCTTACTCTTCGCTAACTAACCAGGATGTAACCACTCATTTGGCAGCTGAAGCACTCAAGGATATTATTCCTTCCAGCCGGCCTAAGATGATTACCATCGCTGATATTCAGCAAAAAGTCGGTGAATACTACAATTTACGCCTTGAAGACTTCAAAGCGCGAAAACGTACGAAAGCCGTAGCTTTTCCACGTCAAATCGCAATGTATCTCTCCCGTGAACTAACCGATTATTCGCTCCCTAAGATTGGTGAGGCATTCGGAGGACGTGACCATACGACCGTAATTCATGCGCATGACAAAATTACACAGTCATTAAAGGTCGATCAGGAGTTGTACAAAGTGGTAAATAATCTTGCGGAGAAAATTAAAAATCCTTCCTAAGAGGAACAAAGAGCCTATACACAATCTATACACATGTGGGTAGGCTTAATTTTATGCTATTTGATAGGGTTATCCACATATTAGACGCCCCTACTACTAATACTATTAAATAACTATAATAATTCATCATGTAAAGACGCGTAATAAAGAGATACAAATACAACGAAATTCCCAATTTTTCAGCTAGGAGTGAAATCATGAAAATAAGCATTCTTAAAAATGAACTCAACGAATCCATTCAACACGTATCCAAAGCTATATCCAGTAGAACAACCATCCCTATTCTGACCGGTATTAAGCTGGAAGTTAGCCATCAAGGCGTCACATTAACTGCAAGCGACACCGATATTTCAATTCAATCATTTATTCCAGCAGAGAATGACAGCCATACGATCGTGAAGATAGATCAGCCAGGAAGTGTTGTTCTTCCCGCTAAATTTTTCGTCGAAATTATTAAGAAGCTGCCCTCCAAAGAGATTCACATGGAAGTTAAAGAAGGATTCCAAACGTATATTTCTTCTGGATCCACTGAGATTCAGATCGTAGGTTTAGACCCTGAAGAATTCCCGGTGCTACCGAGTATTGAGGAGAACGATACTATCTCCCTGCCAGGTGATTTGCTGAAAAATATGATTAAACAAACCGCTTTTTCTATTTCTACCCAAGAGACAACTCCGATTTTAACAGGTATACTGTGGAATCTGGCTGATAATGAGTTTAAGTTTACAGCGACAGACCGTCACCGCTTAGCTACAAGAGCAGCAAGACTAGAAGGTACGGAGAATGTCCAATTTGCAAATATCGTAATCGCCGGTAAAACTCTTAATGAGCTAAGCAAGATTATTCCTGATCAAAATATGCTCGTTGATATTGTAGTAGCGGACAATCAAGTTCTCTTTAAAATCGACAAAGTACTGTTCTATTCACGGATCCTTGATGGAATTTATCCGGATACTTCTAGAATTATTCCAACAACCTACAAAACAGAACTAACTTTGGACACAAAAAAATTAAGCGAATCGATTGATCGTGCTTATTTGCTGTCCCGTGAAGAAAAAACCAATATTGTGCGCATGCAGACGCTTGAGCAAGGCGGTATTGAAATTTCATCTAGCTCTTCTGAGCTTGGTAAAGTTCGCGAAGAACTTGAAGTCATTGATTTCAAAGGTGAACCGCTCAAAATATCTTTCAACTCCAAATATATGCTCGATGTCTTAAAAGTTATTGAGAGTGAGCAGCTTGTAATAGCATTTACAGGAATGATGAGTCCGATCATTTTGAAGCCGCTCGATCAAACCAATAGCTTGTATATTATTTTGCCTTACCGTACAACAAATTAATGCCAACATTCATGAACATGTGGATAAGTGGCTGAAAGGATAAAAACCATGAAAAAAATACTTATCCACAGTGGATATATTAAGCTGGATCAATTCCTGAAACTTTCTGATTGTGTATCCACAGGTGGAATGGCTAAAGCTTTGCTGCAAGAAGGACATGTACTTGTTAACGGAGAAGTAGAGGAACGGCGCGGAAGAAAACTTTATCCGGGTGATCAAATTGAAGTGCAGGATAACGGCACATTTCAGGTTGAAGGCGGAGGAGTCAAAGAGGAGTAGGCTAGGGGAGGAACCATTTCGTGTTTGTTAAAAATATCGGTCTGCAGCATTATCGGAATTACGGGCTGCTGCGTCTGGAGAGCTTGGGCGATGTGAACCTGATTCTGGGTCAGAACGCCCAAGGCAAAACAAACCTCATGGAGGCATTGTTCGTCCTGGCGATGACCAAAAGCCACCGCACCTCGAAGGATCGCGAACTTATCTCATTCGATGCCCCTGGAGACGCTGCTCAGATCATTGCCGAGGTAGAACGTAAGTACGGCGATCTCAAGCTAGAGCTCACCCTATCTGCCAAAGGTAAAAAAGCTAAGATTAACGGTTTAGAACAGCGACGTCTTAGTGAGTTTGTGGGATCACTCAATGTGGTCATGTTTGCACCGGAAGATTTAGAGATAGTCAAAGGCACACCTGGCATCAGACGGCGTTTTCTCGATATGGAGATTGGCCAAGTCCAGCCCAGTTATCTATTTCACCTCCAGCAGTATCAAAAAATTCTCTTACAAAGAGGCAATTTGCTGAAGCAGTTGTGGGGGAAAGAGGCAGCGGGAAAAGACCTTTTGGAAATTTGGGATGCTCAACTTGTGGAGCATGGTGTTAAAATCGTCAAAAAAAGGAAACAATTCATAAAGAAGCTGCAAATATGGGCTGAAAGCATACACCGGGGGATTACGAACGGCGGAGAAGAACTGAAATTGCTCTATGTCCCCTCTTTCGGCGATCGGGATGAGGAAGATGAAGCTGTCTTATTAGACAATTTTATGTTAAAGTTATCACAAACAAGAGAACAAGAAATCAGGCGCGGCATGACGCTGACGGGTCCCCATCGGGATGACCTGTCCTTTTTTATCAACGGAAGGGAAGCCCAGGTCTACGGTTCTCAGGGACAGCAGCGTACAACGGCTTTATCGCTCAAGCTGGCGGAAATCGAGCTGATCCATGAAGAAATCGGAGAATATCCTGTGCTGCTTCTTGATGATGTTTTATCCGAGCTTGATCCTTACCGACAGACCCAGCTTATTGAAACCTTTCAAAGCAAGGTACAGACATTCATTACCGCTACCGGGATTGAGGGTCTGAATGCCGATAAATTAAAGGGCGCCAGCCTATATCATGTTCATGATGGAAAAGTGGAGTTATAAAGAGCGGAGGAAGATCATGTATATTCATTTGGGCGGGGAGAAGATTATTCGCTCTTCGGAGTTAATTGCAATATTTGATATTTCGATTGAGAAATCTTCCAAGGTGTCTAAGCAATTCGTCATTCACTCTGAGCAGGACAAGAAGCTTGAGCGGATTGGTGAAGAGGAAGCAAAATCTATTGTCGTAACTAAAAATATCGTGTATTACTCCCCCATTTCCTCCTCCACTCTCAAAAAAAGAGCCAAAATTTTGCTCGAAATATAACTTGCGTTTAGTAACAAAGAGATAATCTGAAAGAAGTAGGTGAAGGCATGTCAATGAATCAACCGACATATGATGAGAGCCAGATTCAGGTACTGGAAGGGCTAGAAGCTGTCCGGAAACGTCCGGGCATGTATATTGGTTCCACTAGTTCTAAAGGTCTCCATCACTTGGTGTGGGAGGTCGTAGATAATAGTATCGATGAAGCCCTAGCAGGTTATTGTGACCGGATTCAAGTGATTATTCATGAGGATAACGGGATTACTGTTATCGATAATGGACGTGGCATACCTGTAGGTGAAAATGAAAAACTTAAAAAGTCGACGCTTGAAGTTGTAATGACAGTACTGCATGCAGGCGGTAAGTTCGGCGGCGGCGGATATAAAGTATCAGGCGGCTTACACGGTGTGGGTATCTCCGTAGTAAATGCCTTGTCTGAGAAGGTTGTTGTTAATGTTAAGCGTGATGGGCATATTTATCAGCAGGAATACAGACGTGGTGCACCACAGTATGAGATCAAAGTTGTTGGAGATACGGAAGAGACAGGTACGACTACAACTTTTCATCCGGACCCTGAAATCTTTACTGAAACCACGGTCTTTGAATATGCGACACTGCTTACTCGTATTCGGGAGCTAGCTTTTCTTAACAAAGGAATTGAGCTTTCACTGCATGATGAGCGGACCGATGTCACCAACGTGTTCAAATATGAGGGTGGTATCGTTGAATATGTGAAATATCTGAATGAGAAAAAAGAAGCGCTGCACGAGGAACCAATCTACGTGGAAGGCTCACGGGATATGATTCAGGTTGAAGTAGCTCTCCAATATAATGATTCGTATACAGAGAACATCTACTCTTTTGCGAATAATATTAATACCCATGAGGGCGGAACGCATGAATCCGGCTTCAAAAGTGCTCTAACACGTATTATCAACGATTACGCCCGTAAAGCGGGTGTGCTGAAGGATGGTAATTCAAATCTGACTGGCGACGACGTGCGTGAAGGATTGACAGCCATTATTTCTGTCAAAATTCCAGAGCCTCAGTTCGAAGGTCAAACGAAGACTAAGCTCGGAAATAGTGAAGTCCGTGGAATAGTAGAATCACTGTTCGGAGAGAAATTGCAGGAATTCCTGGAAGAGAATCCGGCAGTATCACGCCGTGTCCTTGAGAAGTCGCTTTCAGCTTCACGTGCACGAGAAGCCGCTCGTAAGGCTCGTGAGTTAACCCGCCGTAAGAGTGCGCTTGAAGTCAGTGCACTACCTGGTAAACTTGCGGACTGTTCATCCAAGGATGCGTCTATCAGCGAACTGTATATCGTCGAAGGTGACTCTGCGGGTGGATCGGCCAAGCAGGGCCGGGATCGTCATTTCCAAGCGATTCTACCGCTGCGTGGTAAGATTCTAAACGTAGAAAAGGCACGCTTAGACCGTATTTTATCTAACGCCGAGATCCGGGCTATTATTACTGCTCTTGGTACAGGAATCAGTGATGATTTTGACCTATCGAAGGCTCGTTACCATAAAGTCGTTATTATGACGGATGCCGACGTCGATGGAGCTCATATTAGAACTTTGTTGTTAACATTCTTCTACCGTTACATGCGGAAGCTAGTAGATGCAGGTTATATCTATATCGCACAACCGCCATTGTTCAAGATAGAACGCAACAAAGTGATCCGTTATGCAGGTAGCGAGAAGGAACGCGATGAGATTATCGCCTCTTTTGGTGAGAATGTTAAGGTCAATGTTCAGCGCTACAAAGGTTTGGGTGAAATGAATGCTACCCAGCTGTGGGACACGACGATGGATCCTGAGGCTCGTATGATGCTACAAGTAACGATTGAAGATGCGATGCTCGCTGATAGTATCTTTGATACGCTGATGGGCGATAATGTTGAACCAAGACGTGACTTTATCCATGAGCATGCGAAGAGCGTCAGATACCTTGATGTGTAACAATTACATTCAAGAATAAAAACCTCCGGCTTCTGTTCCTAACGGAATGAGAATGCTGGAGGTTTTTTTGGTTTCAGAGCTGATTTTTAGGCTTTAGTATATTGCCTATTGCGGGTAGTATATGGGGATTTTCTAGCTTTTACACGTCCGTATGCTACAGCATAGCGGTGTATTCTACGATAGATAGATTTATCAGGAAATAACTTGAATACAACAATGGATGGAAGCGTGTTGACCTCAAGCAGCCACATATCCATATGTTGATCCATGGCAATATCCAGACCAATTTCTTTAATTCCTGGATAGGTGGTTTCCAATTGGCCTGCAATTTGTACCCCTAAAGATTTTAATTGATTAATCGTGGAGAGTGTTTCAGAAGGGTTCATATGATTTTTTAATAATGTATTTACTGACAGAATACTGCCTCCACTATGATAATTGGTGACGATTTTCTGAGGGGCAGCTACTCTTCCGAGCATTCCTGTTGTTTCCCATGCACCTGATGGAGTCTTTTGGGCAAGAACTCGAAGGTCGAAGGGACGATCTTGATGACGCAGGAGATCAATTCCTTTTTGGACGAGGTAGGTACGGTTCTGAATTCGTTTCTGTAAGGCCTCATGCAGCTCTTCGGGGGAGAAGAAAACTTCTGCCGTCTTTGCATATCTTAAAATATATAGGACCTGTGCTTCTTGCTGTTCTCTCTCCTCGTTATTGGCGGTGACAGTCATTTCAGTCTTCTGCTGGCTAGGACTTAAAATCACCGTACGCTGCTCAGCTCTCATTACACCAATACCAAAGCTTCCGCGATCAGGTTTTATATAGACCATGGCATATAACGCAAGCATTTCTTTAAGAACATTTAAATCATATTTACGAGTATCAGGCACATATAGAGATAGAGATTGATTTTGAAGGATAACTTTTGTTTTAGCCCATTTACTTGGGACTCGTTGAATCTTCATTATCTTCCTCCTTAACAATTTTGTGCAGCATTTGCTCTTTTGAATTCCCTTGTACAAAACTTGCTGTGGAAGCATAATCTTTGGCAGCTGAAAATCAGGACAAGCTACCTAAACAATGGTATAATATAAGGATATGGGGTTATGCCTTATCGAACGATACTAGGATAATAAAACCGTGTTTCTTGTCTTTACAGTCTATGTACTAAAGACATTTGCGGAAAGGGCGAATACCCTAATCAGCGCAAAAGAAATCAATATTAGAAGATAAAAGGCTATCATGTTTAATTGTGCTACTTTTGTGAAAGTAATATAATTAAGGGTAGCGGTTTTTTAACTGAAGGAGGTCCAGCAACTCATGGCTGAACAAAATAACCCACAAGTCAAAGATCGGGACATTGGCGTGGAAATGCGTGAATCCTTTATGGATTACGCAATGAGCATCATTGTTAGCCGGGCTTTGCCAGATGTGCGGGACGGACTCAAGCCGGTTCACCGACGCATTTTGTTTGCGATGTCGGAACTTGGAATGTCTGCGGATAAGCCTCATAAGAAATCGGCAAGAATCGTCGGTGAGGTTATCGGTAAGTACCACCCTCACGGTGACTCAGCCGTCTATGAAACAATGGTACGGATGGCTCAGGATTTCTCTATGCGCTATATGCTTGTGGACGGTCACGGGAACTTTGGTTCGATTGATGGTGATATGGCTGCAGCGATGCGTTATACAGAAGCCCGTCTTTCCAAGATTGCAGGCGAAATGCTTCGAGATTTGAACAAAGAAACAGTTGATTTCGCACCCAACTATGATGGTGAAGAGAATGAGCCAGTTGTATTACCAGCTCGCTATCCGAACCTGCTCGTTAATGGGGTATCTGGTATAGCTGTAGGTATGGCTACTAATATTCCACCGCATAACCTAGGTGAAGTTATCGATGGTGTGCAGGCGATGATTAAGAATCCTGACATCACCCCTATGGAATTGATGGAGTATATCCAAGGCCCAGATTTCCCAACGGCTGGATATATTTTGGGTCGTGAGGGTATTCGTCAGGCTTATCGTACGGGGCGTGGTTCAGTGACCATGCGTGCAAAGGCAACGATTGAAGAGAATAACGGTAAGGCTCGCATCATTGTACATGAGCTGCCGTATCAGGTGAATAAGGCGAGACTGGTTGAGAAAATCGCAGAATTAGTACGTGAGAAACGGATCGAGGGTATAACGGATCTTCGAGATGAGTCTGACCGTAACGGTATGCGTGTAGTTGTCGAGATGAGACGTGATGTGAATCCAAATGTTGTGTTGAACAATCTATATAAACATACTTCTATGCAATCTACATTTGGTATTAACATGCTGGCCATCGTGAACAACGAGCCGAAAATTCTTAATCTGCGTGATGTGCTCTATCATTATTTGCAGCACCAGATTGAAGTTATTCGTCGTCGTACTATATTTGATCTTAAAAAAGCTGAAGCACGCGCTCATATCTTAGAAGGTCTGCGTATTGCGCTGGATCATCTGGATGAAGTGATTGCGTTAATTCGAGCTTCTCGGACAACGGATATAGCCCGCGAGGGATTAATGAGCACCTTTAGCCTCAGTGTAGAGCAGGCTCAAGCGATCCTCGACATGCGGATGCAGCGTCTGACCGGTCTGGAAAGAGAAAAGATCGAGAATGAATATAACGAATTGCTAGCTAAAATTGCAGAGTACCGTGAAATTTTGGCGAATGAGCATCTTGTACTGGAAATCATCAGTAACGAGCTGCAGGATATTCGTGATAGATATTCTGATGAACGCCGGACAGAGATTACCGTTGGTGAAGAAAGTATCCTGGATGAAGACCTTATTCCGCGTGAAGAGGTTGTTATCACTATTACACATACGGGATACATCAAACGTCTACCTGTAAGCACCTACCGCAGTCAGAAGCGTGGAGGGCGCGGAGTCATGGGGATGGACACCAAGGATCAGGACTTTGTGGAGCATCTCTTCGTGAGTAACTCTCATAACTATCTGATGTTCTTTACTGATAAGGGTAAGGTGTACCGGATTAAAGCTTATGAGATCCCAGAGCTGGGACGTACTGCACGTGGGACACCAATCATCAACCTGATTCAAATTGAACAAGGTGAGAAGATTAGTGCCGTAATCCAAGTGGAAGAGACCGATAGTGACAAGTACTTGTTCTTTGCTACCCGCGAAGGTATCGTGAAGAAGACGCCGCTTGAGGATTACAATAACATCCGCAAAGGCGGACTTATCGCTATTAACCTTCGTGAAGAGGATTCTCTAATTGAGGTTAAGCTGACAGATGGACAGCAAAATCTTATTATCGGTACAGCTCGCGGAATGTCGATTACGTTCTCAGAGAATGATGTTCGTTCTATGGGTCGTAGCGCGACAGGCGTGAAGGGCATTACGCTTGATAGTAATGACCATGTCATCGGTATGGATTGTGTCGATAAGGAGCTTGAGGTTCTGATTGTTACTAGCAAGGGTTATGGTAAACGGACACCAGCCGGTGACTATCGTTCCCAGACTCGTGGTGGTAAAGGAATCAAGACCATTAATCTCACTGAGAAGAATGGCCCTGTAGTTGGTCTAAAAGTCGTTAAGAACGATGAAGACTTAATGATCATTACTACAAGCGGTACCTTGATTCGTACCAGCATGGATGGAATCTCTACTATGGGTCGTTATGCGCAAGGGGTTAAGCTAATTAACATCCGCGAGGATGATGCAGTGGCTACTCTGTGCAGAGCAGATAAGAACGAAGAAGACGAATTGTCTGAAGATATGGAAGGCCTCGAGGAACAAGTAACAGTAGATGAATCTGGTGATATTGATCAACCGGAAACAATCGCTGAGGATCAAGAAGATAATTTAGAGTAGGTTTTATTCAATAAAGAGCAAGGGCTTCTATTACAGAGACCCTTGCTCTTTTTGCTGTGATTAATTAATAGCTAGTTATTTAATGAAATTTAATGAGAATTTTTATAAGAATAGTTTTCATTTCACTAGTCGCTTCCTTTTATCCGTACTATAATTAGCCGATAGAGTATAAATCAGTATATAAAGTACTATTTTCTCAGAAATTATCTGTCATATTAGATTTCGGTAATCCTGAGCTTATTGTTATAGAAATTAAGGGGCTGAGTATATGCCAAGTGTATTGGCTGGAGAAGTTAAAGCGGGCTCAAAGATAACCAAAGATGTAATTACACCTTTGGGGGGGATTTTGTTCACCAAGGGAAAAATACTACTCCCCCGTGATCTAGAAATTTTAGAAGCTTTTTTGGTTGGGCAAGTGGAGATCGAAGGTGTTCAGGGAGAGGCCAACTCTGATGCTGTCAAAAAAAACGCCAAGCAGACAGCACTTAAAGCTGGAGCGATTATAAATGAATCGATGCTGATCAAGAACAATTCCCCACTACATGATGAATATGAAAAAATGATCGCACTTATTAGGACCAGCTATCGTTCGGTAACGGCAGCCTCACTTCCTATTTTTGAGTTGCGGAGTCAATTAGAGTTACTTATTAGTCATTTGAAGGATTATCATGTGTTGAAGTTTTCTCCACGTACGCTAAAAGACGAGGATTACAACTATCACAATGCCGTACTGTCCGCGTTAACATCATATAAGATCGCTCAGTGGTGCGGGTATCCGCAAAAGGATTGGATGCAGATCGCTTTTGCCGGATTGCTACATGACATCGGAAACGCAAAAGTAGATAGTTCTCTTTTACATAAGCCGGAGTCACTTAATAGTGCTGAAATAGAAGAGGTTCGCAGACATACTACATATGGCTATCAATTGTTGCGTAATGTTACAGCGATTAATGAAGGGGTAAGACTAACAGCATTGCAGCATCATGAGAAGGTTGACGGGTCTGGATACCCACTTAAGCTAGAAGGTAGCCAGATTCATTTTTACGCTAAAGTAGTTGCGGTAGCAGATATATTCCATGCAATGACTCTAGAAAGGGCCTATAGAAAAGCACAGTCTCCTTATTTAGTGTTAGAGCAGATAATGACAGAAAGCTTCGGTAAGCTCGACCCAGTCGTTGTACAGACCTTTATACAGAAGAGTACCGATTTGTTTAATGGAACCAGAATACGTCTGAGCGATGGACGTCATGGAGAGATCATATTTACTGACCGTGCTAATCCAACACGTCCTATGATTAAGGTAGATGGTACGATTGTGAACCTAATGTTGGAGCGAGAATTGTATATTCAGGAGATCATTGCTTAGAGAAGGAAGTATTAAGAGACTGTATAAATGAGACTGTGCTAAAAGGTATATACCAATATATAAAGGGAGATTAATAGCACAGTCTCTTATTTATAGATTATATTTAAAAAAAGTGTTGCAATGAATCTCTATACATGATATATTCTATTTCTGGCCGAGAAACACACATGCCGAGCTCGAAAAAGAAGTTAAAAAAAGAGCTTGACATTAAACGGTCGAACATGATATAGTATAAGAGTTGCTGCTGAGACATTAAACGGCGCCAACGAGAACTTGATCTTTGAAAACTGAACAACGAGTGAGTAGGAAATCACGAAAGTGAAATCCAAAATTAGAGAATTAATTTTCTCGTCAGATGTTTCAAAATGAGCATATCGCTCTTTTCAATACTAATTGGAGAGTTTGATCCTGGCTCAGGACGAACGCTGGCGGCGTGCCTAATACATGCAAGT